>NZ_JOTP01000014.1 GCF_000715205.1 Bacillus zhangzhouensis
TATGATAATAACAAAAAAAAAACTGTAGAATGTAAACTTTAATTATAAAAATAAATCTGTCGAGATTTTCTCGACAGCCTGAGAACTGCACAGAGCAGTTCTTTTTTTATTTATTCTTTTGTAAAAACGCGAAATGGTTGTCCAACTGGCAGCACAGTACGACCAAAATGTGTATTGAGCACAACCGCTGCAGAACCATAGAATGAAAGCAGGGAAATGATCAACTCTGATACGCCTGCAATGGTATGGGTCACATCGTACATCACACCAAACGAGCTAAGGGAAAGGCCAATGAATAAGAAATCAATAAAGACGAAAATCATAAATAACACTTTATGTGTTTCCATTGCACCGATCGTCATAAACAAGCTGAAAATCAAATAACCAATAAAAGCAAAACCTAGTTGTTTTGGATCCGCAGCTCCCGCAAGCGTTTTCCCAAAAACGCCAGCTTGAATGAGCCAAGTGGTTCCAACGCCCATCCAAAAAAGACCGAATGCGCCAAAGGCAGTGGCACCAAAAATATTATGATGCTTTGAATCTTGTATGGACGCAATAAGCTGCGCGATTCCTCCAAGGAAGATAGCCCAAGGTAAGATAAGGGAAGTGCCATCTGTGATTCCTAGTTTTTGTGAGGACGCAACGAGCGTCACCATTGCTAAACCAAACAAACCAAGTGGTGTTGGGTCTGCAATTGATAATCGAATTGCTTGAACATTCTGTTTTTCCATAATGACCTCCTACAATTTGCACTTACAAAAGATACTCGAATTCCACAGAAACGTCAAGCTCTTTTTTAGTAGACACTTGCAACCTCTTCCAAATAAATCTATATTTAATACATATAATATGTGATAGAAAAAGAGGGATAGAATGAGTAAAGGCTTAGCAGGAAAAACGATTGCCATTTGTGGAACGAGAAAAACAGAAGAAATGCGTACACTTGTTGAAAAGCAAGGAGGACAAGCCGTTATTCGCTCCCTTCAAGGAACAGTGTTTTTAGCCAAAGAGGAGTTAAAACCAGGCATCGAAACCTTTGTGAAACAAGGGGCTGACTGGGTGATTTTAACAACAGGCATCGGCACAAATACATTAATTGAGAGTGCAGAAGAACTAACTCTCGGAGAAGCATTTATGAACATTTTATCAAAAGCCCACATCGCTTCAAGAGGGTACAAAACCTTTGCTGCTCTCAAAAAACACGGAATTCAGCCAGATGTTTCTGATGAAGATGGAACCATTCGTGATCTCATCTCAAAGCTTGAAGACAAAGAGTTTCAAGGCAAACGGGTCATGGTTCAGCTTCACGGCGAAAATGCGCCAGCTCTCATGCAATTTTTACATGATAAAGGGGCAGACGTTTTGCCGCTATTACCATATCAGCACACGCCTCCTGAACCAGAGGCTGCTGAAACATTGCTTCAAGAAATGAAAGATGGGAAAGTCCAGGCCGTCTGCTTTACGACCGCAGTTCAGGTTCATGCCTTTTTCAAACTAGCATCAGAATGGGGCAGAAAAGAAGAACTGCAAGACCTATTTGAGCAGCATGTACTGGCTGTAGCTGTCGGAAAAGTAACGGCTGAAGCTTTAAAAGAGGAGGGAGTAGACCGCATTCTTGCCCCGTCTTTTGAGAGAATGGGTGCAATGATTATGGAATTATCCAAATATATGAAAAAACAATCGACACACTAACAGAAAAAAACGCCTTTCACAACATCAGTGAAAGGCGTTTTCGTTAGATTGTCCGTTTTCGATTCGTACGCATTTTTTTTAGCACGAAATACAGAACGATAAGGACGATGGCAATAGCCATAATAGGTGTTGTATAAGTGTGGGCAACACTTTGAATGTGATCCCACTTTGTCCCGAGCTGCATCCCGAGATAGATAAATAAGATGGACCAAGGGATGGCGGCTAATCCAGTCAAGAGGACAAATTTTAAAAATGGCATCTTGGCAATACCGGCTGGGATCGAGATGGCATGGCGCACAACAGGGATAAAGCGCGCTGTAAACACGACACCTGTTCCATATCGGTCAAACCAGCGCTCTGCAGTGGCAATATGATGCTCATGGATGAATAAATATTTTCCGTACTTTGTTAAAAAAGGTCTTCCGCCGTAAAGACCAATCCAATAAATAAAGCACTGCGCAAGCGTGCCTCCAATGACCCCAGCAATGACAGCCCCAACAAAACCAATGGTTCCTGTTGATACCATATATCCGCCATAGGCCAGAACAATTTCACTCGGAATGATTTCAATCATGAGTCCAAGTGCAACACCTACGTAACCGAGGCTTGTCAGCCAGGTTAAAATTTCATTAAAAAAGGTTCCCATTCATTTCACACTGCCTTTAAATACGATTTTCTTCAAGCATTCTTATAAGAGCTTATGCTTGTTTTGCTTCTCTCATGAGTATGCTTTCTATATATGCTAGCATGGCTGGCCTCATATCATGACGCATTAATCCAATTTCAGTCGCTGCCTTAAAACAGCCAAGCTTATCTCCAACATCAAATCTCAAACCATCTAATCGTTTTGCATAAATGGGTGATTGATGTGCAATCTCTTTCAGAGCGTCTGTCAGCTGTATTTCGTTGCCAGCGCCTCTGCCGATTCTTTCTAACACAGAAAAAATCGATGGGGTTAAAAGATACCTGCCCATCACGGCTAAATCGGAAGGCGCCTCATGAATGGCTGGCTTTTCCACCAAGTCTGTGACTTCAAACACATGACCTTCTAGTCTAGCTGGTCTTATCATACCATACTTACTGACATCTAGACGATCGACTTGCTGAACACCAATTACCTCTGTTTGTTTGTCTTCATAGACTTCCATGAGCTGAGAGAGGGCGGGTTTGTCTGATACCATCACATCATCACCTAAAAGAACAGCAAAAGGATCATTTCCGGTAAAATGACGTGCACATAACACTGCATGTCCGAGACCTAGAGGTTCCTTCTGACGAATATAATGAATATTGGCCATTTCCGCAATATGTCTGATTTCAGCCAGCTGTTCATTCTTTCCTTTTTCGAGTAAATTTTGTTCTAGCTCGATCGACCGATCGAAGTGATCTTCAATTGATTTCTTATTTCTCCCAGTGATGATGAGAATATCTTCAATCCCTGATTCAACAGCCTCTTCTACTATATATTGAATGGCGGGTTTGTCTACGATAGGCAGCATTTCCTTTGGCTGTGCTTTGGTAGCTGGTAAAAAACGTGTTCCTAATCCGGCTGCTGGTATAACGGCTTTTTTTATGTTCATGAGATCAACGCTCCATTTCTGCTTTTTTATTGACTGATTGAAAGACCCACACACGGCTTCCAGTAAATGTGATCATGAAACCTGCAAAGGTAGCGATCACTTTACTTAATAATAATGTACAACCTAATTGCTGCATGACATATAGGACAAGATAGGTAAGGAGGCACGCTGCTCCATTGACGGTCATCCATTTGATCCATTCCCACTTGTCGGCTTTCTTTTTTACTTGAAACGTCCATTTTCGATTCCAAAAATAGCTGTTCATCATCCCTGCACTGTAGGAAAGGCACTGCGCAAGAAAATAGGGGACAAAGCAGGCGGTCAGAAGAAAAAAGATCATGAAGTCAATCAGTGTGTTACTTGCACCCACAATTGAAAAAGCAGCATACGTTCGAATTCTTTTCCTTGTCATGTGAAGAATGGTCACCTCCTAAAAATTGTGTGTATGAATACTGTACATAAGGGAGTTGACGAATCAATGAAGAAAAGATGAAAAAAACATGAACAGGCGGTATCCGTTTTTTGAACAGCTCGTGATATAATTTGTGAGATGAAACGAACGGGTGGTGCACATGCATGTATTTAACAATCACAGAAACAGCTGAATACTTAGAAGTATCAGAAGCGTATATTGAAAAATTAATCCAGCAAAAAAAGATTCGCTACGTATTTGACGGAGAATCTTACCTGATTTATCAAGGACAGTTTCAAACACATTTGAAGCAGCTTGAACAATATAAAGAGCTCGTCCAAGAGATCTTAAATGAACCGATTCCTGAAGATCCGGATGTAAAAGATGAAGATTAAAAAAAGACTGCCCTTGAAAAATGGCTAAGCCCTTTTCATATGCAGTCTTTTTCAATTATTGGCTCACGCCGGTTTGAACAATTTTCATCTGGCATTTGATGTGAACATCTACATCAGGATAAATTTCCTCCCATTTTTCTGGTGTCATTGCTTTGTCCTTTGACCGATATCTCAAGCCTAGTCCAAGCGGATCTATTTTTTGCTTTTTAAATGATTGAACAAGGTCTTTTCCTTGCTGAGCAATACGTTTTTCCACTTCTTTTTCGACATGCTGTAAGATCGAGGGGGAATCAATTCTTTTGTATTTCATGAATTCTTTTAATTCACCCTTAAGTTTGATGGTGATCGTCACCTTAGGTTTCCTTCTCAAATGCTCTGTTTTCCGTATTTGATAGGACACATGTGATTTGATGTTTTCAATCACAACATGCGTTTTCGCATGATCACCTAACCTAAACTCATAAATACCATTTTTATGGTTCTCAATCATCGCTTTAAATGTAAAGGCTTTGTCCCCTGGAATTTGGTCAACCATTTTTTCATTATCAAATAAGGCAACCCCTGTGACATGTATGGCATTGCTTGTTTTTTTGATATAAGGAAGGTATGCATCCACACCTTTTGCAAGCATCTGATTCATAAAAATGTGCTGATTCGTCAATGGCTCATTGCCGTTACGCATATTTTGCGAGAGAAGGTCAGCGATATACACCCCAATATTTAAGTTGGTTTGATTCATTTTTGTGTATAAAAGATCTTCCACTTCACCGCCGACTATCGCAAAAACCTGTCTTGCTCCGATAATGGGATCACGGTAAATGTAATTCATTAAGTCAATCATACCGACTTCTGTCGCTAGCTTTTCACTAATCAAAATCACCTGCACCTGACCCATGACGACAGGAAAAGGAGATTTTTCTGATACGAGAAATTGAATGTTGCTCAGCGTGTTGGATCGTGCACTTAATATTTGATAACTGCCTTGCTGTTCACGCTTAAATACAGGGAAGACAAAAAACCCCTTCATTTCTCCTTCTTCTAACAAATCAAATCCTGCTGCTTGAGCAATGTTCAATTCATCTAAAAGTCGCGGCTGCGCGCAGCTAGATAACGTGATACTGACTAACATGAGACTGATAAGAAGATAACGTTTCATGCTCTTTTTTTCACCAGCCTTTTTTTGAGCAATAAGGCAATTGCAAGTAATGTAATAAAACCATAAATAAGGACAAACCCACTATATTCAATCCATTCATTAAAGGTTTCAAAGCTTGTGGCATCTATAAAAAATGTGAACATCGTTAAAACAATGACACTGAGTACGAGTAAAGTGATCGACTGTTTTGTGTGAAAAACCTGTTTTGCCATTCTACTAGCTGCCCATAAGGGGATTGCAACATTTGGGATAATGATCAATAGCCACATTGATATTTCAATAAATTCAAATCGCTGGATAAAAGGGAGCTTGACAATGCTTGTTAACGTGAGTGTCGGCCATTTCGTTAATTTAATTTGTGCACTTGAGTAATAAGCAATGGAAATTAAAAAAAGAAACATACTTAAAACGGTTGTAGCTGCTGCACTAATCTGGGCATACTTTTGTGAGGTTTGAGCTTTTTTGATAAAAGGATAATAAACAAGCAGTGTTTCAAAGCCAAACATCGTCATAGAGGCATCCTTGACGCCGACGAGCATCTCTGACATCGAATGATCAAACATTGGAAACATCAAGCGAATGTGACTATATTTCATGACATAAAAACAAACAAACGTCAGCCAGTACGTCAGGACAATACTAAAAAAAGCCCATCCAGCCACCGTTCTGAATCCGCCTGTATGAATATAATAAACGAGTAAAAGCAAGACACCTGCAAATAGCAGGCCAGGGATGTCTTTAAAAAGCCATACGTGAACGACATCCATATAATGAACAAGTACGATCAAAGATAACGAAGAAAAATAGAGAATATAAAGCACATTGAAAAACTGTCCGAGCCATTTACCTAACACAAATTGAGTAATTTCACTAAATTCTGAGGTAGGAGATTGTCGAAACATAAAATAAATGAGAAAAATCATCAAGTTCACGCTTAAACCTGCGATCAGAATGGCTATCCATCCATCATTATTCACGGATCGCACAAGGTTCGCCTGAAAGCTTAAGGCGCCAACACCTGTTTGGTTGGCATTGATTAAAAACAATACAAAAAAAGGGGACAATTGAAATTTCTCTTTGACAGAAGATGAGCTCATGATGTCACTTCCTTATTCATAAAAATCGTTTTTCCCCTTGCGTCCCTGCTTAGGCTTTTGGCGATGAATGGTTTCATTTTGTCCACGTAAATTTTTCGGTCTGTTTTTTAGAAAGCGGAGCTGCGGACGAATAAAACTGTCTTTTAAGTCTGCTAAGCGAAGCGGATAAATCGGCTCTAAATATGGCTGACCAATCGATGTCAATTTCATTAAATGGGTGATGAGGAATGAGGCCATTAAACTGATACCAAGTGCACCCCAAATCTGTGCTGCAAATAGGAAAGGAAAGCGTAGAAGCCGAATGGCGCTACCCATTTTGTAAATAGGTGTAACGAAAGAGGCAAGGGCTGATAATGCCACGATAATGAGTAAAATATTACTCGTTAACCCTGCTGCAACGGCCGCTTGTCCAATGACAATCCCTCCAACAATACCTAACGTCTGACCTACCTTTGTTGGCAGGCGGGAGCCAGCTTCTCTTAACAATTCAATTGAAATCTCTAAAAACAGCGCTTCGATAATGGGCGGAAAAGGAACAAGATATCGTGATGCAACAATGGTTTCCAATAAATCAGTCGGGATCAGTTCATAATGAAATGTTAAAACCGCAACATATAAAGGCGTGGCAAAAATAGAAAAAATGACGGCAAACATACGTAAAAGGCGGAAGCAAGAAGCTGCGATCCAAGACATGTTATAGTCTTCCATTGTTGAAAAATACTCTAACAGAATGGTCGGTGCAAGCAAGCTATGCGGTGAACCATCGACCATGATCGCAATTTTCCCTTCGGTTAACCCTGAAGAAACACGATCTGGTCGTTCTGTATTTAAAAAAAGCGGAAAAATGGTATTAGACACGTCATAGAGCATTTGAACAAGATAATTCGCATCTAAAATTTGATCATAATTGACATCTTCAATTCGCTGAATAACCGTCTCGACGTTATCGGGATTCGCCACTTGATCAATATAAAGGATCGCGACCTTTGTTTGAGATAACGATCCGACAGTCTTTTCCACAACTCTTAAATCTGGTGTTGGGAGTCTTCGTCTAATTAAATTTAAATTTGTGTCAAGAACTTCGACAAAGGCTTCCTGTGCACTGATGATGCCAAATTCAAGTTCAGGCGGACCGACCGGCCTGCCTTTTTTTTCTTCGATTGGGAGGAGAAGCGCTTTGCTCCAATCAGAGCTAAAACGAATGGCGATATATCCACGTTGGAGACTGTTGCTTATTTTCTGATGCTCGCTAGTGATGACAGCTTGTTCAATTGGAATCAGCTCTCTTAATTCTTCTAATGTTTGAAGAGCACTTCTTTGTTTGATACAAGGAAGAATCTGTTCATGTAGAAGGTTTCCGTTAATTAAAGAGCGGAAAAATGAAATCCGGTAGTAGAGATCTTCAATATGAGACAGTTCATTGGTGAAATCTGCTGAACGTGATAATGCCTCAAACACTGAATTCGGGTCCTTCTGATGTTGTTTGTTTTTCTTCAGCACTTGAACCGTCTCCTTCCGCGATTTTCCTCTATTATCCAACCAATTGTCTGAAGATATGCATGAAAAAAGCGTTCAGCTTCATGAGCTGGACGCTTCTTTTCCATATTGGACGGCTTCTAATAAAAAGTCAGCGAGATGAACGGCTCGCATGCTCGATGAGTGCCCTGAGCGTTTGATCCCTGCCACCATTTGCAATTGACAGCCAGGATTAGATGTGACAATGGCAGCAGCCGTTGATAGACTTGCTTCCGTCATTTTATGATCTAAAATTTGCATCGACATTTTTGGCTGCAAGATGTTGTAAATCCCTGCCGAGCCGCAGCAGCGATCGGCATCCTTCATTTCTTTGAACGAAACACCATGAATCGCCTTCATAAGCACCCTTGGCGCGCCTTGTACACCCATTCCATTCCGTAAATGACAAGAGTCTTGATAGGTGATGACTTGTTCAGGCAAAGCCAAAGGAATGCGGCGATGAAATTCCAGCTCCACTAGAATGTCTGATATATCCGTGATTTTCTTTGAGAAGGCTTCACTTCGCTTTTGAAAAGCTGGATCATCCTGAAGCAAATGATCGTAATCACTTAAAAAGGCACCACATCCGCCTGCATTCATAACAATTGCATCTACATCCGCCTCCTCAAAGGCTTCAATATTCTGCTTTGCTAACTGTTTCGCTTGCTCTTTTTCTCCACTATGACCATGAAGTGCTCCGCAGCACGTCTGAATAGGAGGGACGACAACGTCACAGCCTGACAGCTGCAGTAGCTGGATTGTCGCTTCGTTTGTACTGGAAAAAACCGTGTCCATTAAACAGCCAGAAAAAAATGCGACACGTTTTCTTGCTGGGCTGGTGGCTTTGTATTCAGTCAAACGGCTTTTCTTTTGACGCGGCACCTTTGGGAGTGCCTGTTCCATGAGCTGTAAATGCGAGGGAAGCACCTTCAGCATCCCAGTCTTACGTGCAGCAGTTTGCAAACCAGATGTTTGATAAAATCTAAGAAGACTTGCGGTTTGTCGCATACGGCTTTGTGAAGGAAAGAGACCTTTAAAAACAGCACGCCTCATCCATTTAACAGGAAACGATTGTTTTTTATGCTGCTGAATGATGTCTCTGGCATCTTCAAGTAATCGCCCATACTTGACACCAGAAGGGCAGACCGGTTCACATGCACGGCAGCCAAGACAAAGATTAAGTGAATGTTCGACATCTTCATCTGGTTCAATCACACCGTCCCTTACCGCCTTCATTAAAGCAATTCGGCCGCGGGGAGAGTGCGTTTCTTGTTGACCGGATTCAATATAGGTAGGGCAGGAAGGGAGGCAGAATCCGCAGCGCATACAATTGAGCAGCTCCTTTTCATCCATTTGCTGCTGGAACTTTTGCTGAATCTCTTTTTGTTTAGAGGAATTCATGAGACCACCACCCGCTTTCTTGTTGATTTTCCAAACACTTTATCGGGGTTCATGATATTTTCCGGGTCAAGTGCTTCTTTAATGGCTTTCATTGCCGCGATTCCTTCTTTTTTGACCTTCAGCTCCAAATAAGGGGCTTTCATAAGGCCCACGCCATGTTCACCAGTAATGGTGCCGCCAAGTGAGACCGCTTTTTCAAAAATAGCCTGAAACGCTTCTTCCACCCGCTTCATTTCTTCTTCATTTCTTGCATCTGTTGCACAAGTAGGATGTAAGTTCCCATCACCTGCATGACCAAACGTACATATTTTCACTTCGTATTCCCTCGCAATGTCTTCGATCGCCCGCACCATATTGGCAATCTCAGACCGGGGTACTGTAGCATCTTCTAAAATGGTTGTCGGGCTTAACCGGGCAAGAGCAGATAAAGCGGACCGTCTCGCTGTTAAGAGCGCACTTGCCTCTTCTTCAGAATGTGCGATATTGACGCTTTTTGCACCATGCTCCAGGCAAACTGCTGCGATGGTTTGCATATCACGGGAAACTGCTTCAGGATTGCCGTCCTGTTCAATTAATAGCACCGCTTGAACGTCAGTAGGCAGACCAATTTTCGCAAAATCCTCAACGACTTCTAGGGTTGGCTGATCCATAAATTCTAATGTGGCGGGGATGATCCGCTCTGCAATAATGGCCGAGACAGAAGTAGCGGCTTCCTCTAGGCTTTCGTATAAGCAAAGCATCGTTTGTTTTGTTTCTGGAAGCGGCAAAAGCTTCAGCGTTGCTTCTGTGACAATCCCGAGCGTTCCTTCTGAACCAACGAATAAACGGGTCAAATCATATCCAGCTACGTCCTTTGCGAGCTTGCCGCCTGTTTTGATGATGTCACCGTTTGGCAAAACCACTTCAAGTCCAAGGACATAATCTCTTGTCACACCATACTTTAAGCCTCTTAGACCACCTGAATTTTCATTAATATTTCCGCCTAACGTAGAGATTTTCATAGAGCTTGGATCAGGTGGATAGAAAAGACCTCTTTCCTCTACTTGGCGAATGAGCTCCTGGGTAATCAAGCCAGGCTGCACAATTGCGGTGAGGTTTTCTTCGTCTATTTCTATTAATTGGTTCATTCTTGTAAACAGCATCACAAGGCCGCCTTGTGTGGGACAAGTTCCTGCACAAAGATTGGTTCCTGATCCTCTTGGCACGATCGGCACCTTGTATAAGGCGCAAAGCCGAACAATTTGCTGCACTTCCTCGACTGTGTGAGGGCTCACGATGGCATCTGGCATATGCTGAAAATTTGGTGTCGCATCATAAGAGTAGGCAAGACGATCCGCCTTGCTGTCTTGTACATAAGACGCACCTGCAATCTCTTTTAATTGATTTGAAAATTCAGAATCTAACATGTACATTCACTCCCACTGATTTGACGTATCGTTTCTTCCAGTATAAAAAAAGAACCGCCTCATGCCTATGGACGATTCTACAAAATATCTGGCTGTTTTGTTGGTTTTTTTGTATCATGATCTAGCAGCATCAATGCTAAATAAAAGAGCATCGCATCTTGCATGCGTTTTGGATCAAGTGTCGTTAAATCTTGGATTCGTTTTAACCTGTAATGCAGTGTATTGATATGTACATGCATCGCTTCTGCGGTGTATTTCAATGAGTAATCTGATGTCATGAGTATCCGCAATGTTTTCACCAGTTCAGGATAGGGGAGAAGGGGCGCAATCGTTCGATCAAGAAACACTTCTTTTGTTTCCTGACTAACTTCTTCGATAAAAAGCTCAAGCGTCAAATCTTCATCAAACACAATCGGTGTATCAGCATGCGCCAATTTTAATGCACGAAAGGCTTGATGAAAAGATTGCTTCATCAAATGAGAAGCCGCTGGTTTCCCCGTACCAATCAATATTTTCGACGTGGATAGCGCTGAGAGCGAGGCATGCATGTGAAAAAGGCGCTGCTGCAAAGCGTCACGACCTTCCGCAGTTGTTTGCAGCATCAGCAAAAAACGCGCATGTCCCCAGCGCACGATGATCTCCTGCTTGGTGAGATGAAGCACAGCCTTCATTGCTTTATATTGCTCCTGCTTCATAAATGATTCATCCTGACAATCGATCAGGACAACTGCACGCTGCTTTTGGACATCAAGCTGAAGCCGCTGCGCTTTTTCAATGATATCAATGGATGTCTCCGGCAAATGAAGCCAGTCGAACACAAACGCTTCAAGCTGCCGTTCATCTGTTTCAGACTCTTGAAAAAATTCATGTTCTTGTATGAGCAGCTCAGTCATTTTTCGTAATATTTCGCCAAAAGGGGACACATGTACAGGATCTCCTGTCATCCCAATCACACCAATGACTTCTTGCTCAAAGTAAATGGGCAGATTGATACCAGCTTTGACACCTTTCATATGCTTTTCGTCGTCTTTTGTAAGGATTCGTTTCTGTCCTTCAAAGGACGTAAGGTATGCCCCTTCATGAAATTGACCAATACGTGCGGGATCTGTTGCCGCAATGATGGTACCGTTTGTTTGTGCGATGATGACTTCCTCAGTCAGCACTTTTTTGACCTCGTCTACGATTTTTTCTGCCAGTGTCATTGTGAGCAAAACGTACCCCTCCGAGATATTTCTTTTTACACTATGATACCATCATATACTGGGACATATCTTTCTTTTCGTGTGTTATGCTAAAATAATAAACGCAAATGAAGTAGATGAAAGGAGACAAAGCCATGTCGCTTAAAAATCGCTTACAAGATGTATTGAAAGAAGGGCAGGCGCTGACGGACTTTGAATATGACGAAGCGGCGCGTCACAATTGGCCGTTAGAAGGTGCAAGAATAAAGGAAGAAGCACGCTTTGCCGATGTATATATAGAGCGTGTGGACAAGGAAACAGAGGAAATGATTCAAACGGAAGCCTCCTCATTTTTAAACACACCGCTTACATATGTAAAAAAACAACAAAAAGAATTCATTTATATCGAATCGAAGTGGTTTGATGTGGTGAAGGTCGATGGATTAGCCGTTGAATGGGACGAAGTGTTTCAAACGTATACTGTGTTATTCGGATTAAAACGGCCTAAAAAAGACACGGGTATTCTAAAGGAAATGCTGTCGCCATTTAATGGTGCTCAGCTTCAATTTAATGGACAAGACGGCTTGTTCGATGTGAATTTACAGCTTCTTGAGCTTGATGACATCCAAGAAGATACGCCTTTCATAGACGTGATCTCGGCAATGTACCGATATTTATTCCACTTAATCATGCAGCTTGAGATGAATGATTCAAAAAACGGCTCAAATTCCTGAGCCGTTTTTTTCTTTCCTCTGTTTTGAACCGTTGGAAAACGGTTACAAGCTTTCGTGTCTCCTAAGATGAAGGCGTGACAAACCGCACATCATGCTCTTTTCCATATTGAAGATACTCTTCATTTGGCTCTTTATTGGTCACGACGACATCAATATCTTGTAAGTCACAAAACGTGGTCAGAGCATAATGATCAAATTTACTATCATCGACTAATAAAAACGTTTTTGCACTTTTTTGAACGAGTGTTTTTTTAATATCCGTTTCAAGCGGGGAAGAATTCGTGACGCCGTGATCAATGGATAAACCAGTTGACGCAATAAACGCTTTATTCACATTGTATGCTTTTAGACGCTCTACACTTTGATAGCCAACGAAAGAATTCGTTTTTCGCTCAAGCATCCCGCCGGTGGAAAAGATGGTGAGATTTTCATAAGGCATCGCCTGTGTGATGAAGTCCACATTATTTGTCACAACGGTTACCTGTTTCTCAGTCAAATAGGGAAGCATCTCCAGGGTTGTCGTACCAGAATCAACAAAAATCATATCCCCATTTTCGACTAAAGCGGCAGCGGTCTGACCGATCAGTTGTTTTTTACTCAGCTGACGTGTTTTACGCTCTTGATACACCACTAGCGTTGAGTGGTTCACAGCCACACCGCCATATACTTTCTTTAGCACGCCGGATTCAACCAATACTTGTACATCTCGGCGTATCGTGTTTTTGGAGACGCCAAAATACGCTACAAGCTCATCAAGTGAGGCAGATTCCCGGTCAAACACATACTCTTTGATTTGCTGGATCCGTTTTGTTTTTATCATGCTACAATCTCCAATCAATCCGAATGTCTTTTTTTCATTATACCAATAATTCCTTTTACATGATGATCGGGTCGTGTGCTTCTCTTTTCTCCTTTTCTATAAAAGCGTATGATAGAGAAAGGAAAAATGAAGGAAAGGACTTTAACTTCTATGAATCAGTCAAACAACCCATTTTCAAAGCTTGCAAATTTTAGAGAAGTAGGGGGACTTCAAACAGCAGATGAGATGTTGATCAAGCAGGGAATGATTTATCGATCCGCAGATTTATCCCGCCTCACGAAACAAGATATTGCGATGTTCTCGAAGCTTGGGATTCAAACCGTTTGCGACCTCCGTACAACCTCAGAACGTAAATCACATCCGCCAAAGATCAGGGAACACGACAAAATCATCCATATCCCCATGCAGCCTGACAGTAAGATGCCTAGTAAATGGGCTATGCTTCGTATGCTGGTAGCAGAAGGGGAGTCTCTCTCATTTACGCCGATCATGAAAGATTTATATCAAAGCATGCTCACCGAGCGTAAAGAAGAGATTCAGCAGTTGTTTACACTACTGTCAGAAGAGAAAAATTATCCGCTTATGCTTCACTGTACGAGCGGAAAGGACCGTACGGGGTTTTTATCTGCCCTTATTCAATTAGCAGCCGGTGTACCGGTGCATACCGTTTTAAGTGAATACATGCGCTCCAATGAAGGAGTGCAAATGCTAGTCAGAAGGCAGGAACGATTTGTCCGAATGATGAGTTTATACCGGGTATCAAAAGAACAAATTCAGCCGCTTCTTGGTGTGCAGCAAGATTACCTTGAAGATGTGCTAAGCGAGATGATGGAGACATACGGGAGTGCAGAGCGGTATTTAATCGAAGCGTGCGAAGTACCTGAAGCGCAGCTCAATGAAATGAAAAACATCCTGCTTACACCATCTGCTGGCATTCCATCACAAATCGCAGAATAAACTTGATATGAGGTGATGCAAAATATGCTGAAAAAGATCAGTATGATGTTTCTGACGCTAATTTTGATGTTTGTATTCTTATTGATTCCATCTAGTAGTCTAGCCCGTCCCATGCCAAAAGGGAAGCTTGAAAGCAGCAGGGAGATGCGTGCAGTTTGGGTCGCATCGGTTTATAATTTGGATTGGCCTTCAAAGAAAGGGCTGTCTGCCGCAGACCAGAAACAAGAGTTCATTCATTTGTTAGATGAGATCAAAGCGATGAATATGAACGCCATCATCATGCAAATTAAACCAACAGCAGATGCCTTTTATCCTTCGGCATACGGACCGTGGTCAGAATATTTGACCGGAACGCAAGGGAAAGATCCTGGGTATGACCCGCTTGAATTCATGATAGAAGAAGCACATAGACGAGGCCTGGAGTTTCATGCTTGGTTTAACCCTTATCGAATCACAATGAACCATACAGACCTCAGCCGGTTATCAGCCGATCACCCTGCAAAAAAACATCCTGATTGGACGATTGCGTACGGAAATCAGCTTTATTATAATCCAGGCATTCCTGAGGCTCAGGACTTCATTGTAGGCGGCATAGAAGAAGTCGTGAAGAACTATGATATTGATGCGGTGCATATGGATGATTATTTTTACCCGTATAAAATTGCAGGTGTGCCATTTCCAGATCAAGAAACGTATGAAACATATGGAAAAAAGACATTCACGCGTATAGAAGATTGGCGAAGAGATAATGTGAATCAATTGGTGCAGCAAATCAACGAAACTATTAAGAAAGAAAAGCCGTATGTGAAATTTGGCATTAGCCCGTTTGGGGTATGGCGCAATATAAAAGACGATCCAACTGGTTCAAACACCACAGCGGGGATGACCAACTACGATGATTTGTATGCTGATACAAGAGAGTGGATTCAGCAGCACAATATCGATTATGTCACTCCACAAATTTACTGGAGCATCGGCTTTCAGGCAGCCGCCTATGATGTATTGACGAAATGGTGGTCAAATGAAGTGAAGGGAGAGCCCGTTCACCTATACATTGGTCAAGCGACTTATAAAATCAATCAAAACAGTGACCCCGCTTGGTCTGATCCCGAGGAATATTTTCGCCAAATCAAGCTGAACAGGGAGTCTCCACTCGTGCAGGGAAGCATGCATTTTAGTCTAAAAGATATCAATCGTAACCCTTTGAATGTAAAGGATCGATTAATAGAGGAGACATATAGCAAACCGGCTCTCATCCCAGAAATGCCGTGGCTTCATCAGAAAGCTCCAAAAAAACCAATCATCCAATCTGTGAAAAAAACAGCGGGTGGCGCGGCTTTACAGATCAAAAATGACCCACAT
This sequence comes from Bacillus zhangzhouensis, assembly GCF_000715205.1. Lineage (GTDB taxonomy): Bacteria > Bacillota > Bacilli > Bacillales > Bacillaceae > Bacillus > Bacillus zhangzhouensis. The sequence continues at coordinate 15,709 of NZ_JOTP01000014.1, forward strand.
TCTACTGCATCCTATTATGCGGTCTATCGATTGACGAATAAAGGAACATATGAATTACTGCAAACGGTCAGAAAAGAAAAAGGCGCAATGACACCCGTCAAAGACATTTCAGTGAACCAAAAGAAGAGTGCTACCTACAAAGTAACGGCTCTTAATCGCCTTCATCATGAAAGCAAGCCTTCTACAAAAACAGTAAAATAATGAAAAAAGCATGAATGAGAAGTTTCTTTCATTTATGCTTTTTTCATTTCCTTTTTTTCTACTATTTTTATTTTAATTTTCTGAATTCAATCAAGCTTGGCATGAAGCAGCGACTTGATTAATAAATATGATAGAGAAGAGACAAAGGGGGAAGCAAGATGGACTTTGAATTAACGAAAGAACAACAAATGATCCGTCAAATGGTCAAAGAATTCGCAAAAGCAGAAATTGCACCGCTCGCTCAAACGATTGATGAACAGGCAGTATTTCCTATCAAAACATTTCAAAAAATGGGGGAGCTCGGCTTTATGGGCATACCCTTTCCAGAAAAATATGGAGGCTCGGGTGGAGATACGATATCATATGCGCTGGCTGTAGAAGAAATCGGAAAACAGTGTGCAAGTACAGGTCTTAGCTATGCCGCTGCTGTCTCCTTAGGTGCAAGCCCGCTTTATTATTTCGGTACAGAGGAGCAAAAGATGGATCACCTTGTCCCGCTAGCATCTGGAACAGCACTCGGTTCCTTCGGATTAACTGAACCAAACGCAGGATCAGATGCAAAAGGAACGAAAACAAAAGCGATTAAAGACGGACAAGAATACATCATCAGCGGGGAGAAGTGCTGGATCACAAATGCCAATTTTGCCAGAACCATTATCGTTACCGCTGTTACGGATCATGATGAGCACGGCCGCCCGGTCATCTCAGCCTTCATTGTCGAGAAAGGACAAAAAGGGCTATCAATTACAAATCCATATGACAAAATGGGGGTGCGCGGATCAGATACTGCTGAAATCATTTTAGACGGCGTACGTGTACCAGCGCATCATATATTAGGGGACCCAAACAAAGGCTTCAAGCAGTTTTTATATACATTAGACGGGGGACGAATTTCGATTGCCGCCCTATCTGTTGGAATCGCGCAAGCGGCACTTGACGCCTCGCTATCCTATGCAAAAGAAAGAAAGCAATTTGGGCAGACCCTCTCATCCTTTCAAGCCATTCAGTTTAAGCTGGCGGATATGGCGATGCAAATAGAGCTCGCAAGACAAATGGTATGGAAAGCCGCTTGGCTGAAAGATAACGGCAAGCCGTTTACAAAGGAAGCAGCCTATGCTAAGCTTTTCGCTTCTGAAATGGCGACAAAAGCAAGTCTTGATGCAGTCCAAATTCACGGCGGAACTGGCTACATGAAAGAATGTGGTGTTGAACGACTCGTGAGAGATGCGAAGTTGATGGAAATCGGAGAAGGGACATCTGAAATTCAGCGGCTAGTCATCGCAAGACAACTGTTAGCGTAATCTTGCAATGAAAACGCTTACTATTTGTGAAGGAGGAAAGCAATGATGTCGATTCAACCACAGACGATCGGCTCCCTATTAAGAGAGAAAAAGGAGCAGCACCCAGCACATGAAGCCATTGTTTATCCAAAACGTTCTTTACGTTATTCATACGAAGCGTTTTATAGAAAGGTCAAGGAAACAGGTAAAGGTCTAATGGCATTAGGGGTTCAAAAGGGGGATCATATCGCCATCATGGCACCAAATGTACCTGAATGGCTCATTCTACAATTCGCCTCTGCCTCCATCGGAGCTGTTCTTGTCACCGTGAATACGAATTTTCAATCACAGGAACTCGCTTATTTACTAAAGCACTCTGATAGCAAAATGCTGTTTATCGTAGACGGGTTCAAAGAGACATCCTATGTCAGAATGATTGAAGAACTGATCCCAGAGCTTCAAACAGCTAATCAAGATGAGATATCATCGGCATCATTTCCTTATTTAAAAAGTGTCGTATATATTGGCCAGAACGTACCAAACGGCATGCGTAGCTGGGACAGCATACAAGTTGCTGCCAAAAGAACGGAGGCGCATGAATGGGAAAAACGAATGAATCAGCTGTCCCCTGATGATGTCATTAATATGCAATATACCTCAGGTACAACCGGCTATCCAAAAGGAGTCATGCTCAGTCATACCAACATCGTCTGCAATGCCAGTCAAATCGCTGATTGTATGAAACTCACCCAACAAGACCGAATGTGTATCCCAGTACCCTTCTTTCATTGCTTTGGCTCTGTTCTTGGGGTGCTTGCTTGTCTGACAAAAGGGGGAACGATCATCCCAGTTGAATCTTTCCATCCAGAGCGAGTACTTCAAACAGTTGAAAAAGAAAAGTGCACCGTTCTTCACGGCGTCCCGACGATGTTCAACGCAGAGCTTGATCATCCGAATTTTCTCCATTATGATCTGTCCACATTACGAACGGGTATTATGGCCGGTTCACTTTGCCCATCTCATGTGATGAAGGCAGTTATTGAAAAAATGGGTTTGAGGGAGCTCACGATTGCCTATGGTCAGACCGAAAGCTCACCTGTCATTACTCAAACAAGAACCGATGATCCATTTGAAAGACGGGTTCAAACAGTCGGGCGGGCGCTTCCTCACATCGAAGTGAAAATCGTCGCACCAGGCACATCGAGTGAGGTGCCGAGAGGAGAGCAGGGGGAACTGTGTACAAGAGGCTATCATGTCATGAAAGGCTACTATAAAAATGAAGAAGCAACAAATGAAGTCATTGATAAGGACGGGTGGCTTCATACGGGGGATTTAGCTGAGATGGATCATGACGGCTATGTGAAAATTACAGGCCGGCTGAAAGATATGATCATCAGAGGCGGAGAGAATGTTTACCCAAAAGAGATTGAAGATGTTCTTTACACTCATCCGGCCATTCTTGACGCACAGGTCGTTGGTATTCCTGACGAGACATACGGAGAAGAAGTAGCCGCATTTATTCGGCTCAAACAGGGGAGTACGGTCACGATTGAGACATTAACCAGCTATTGTCAGTCCCAAATGGCACGCTACAAAATCCCGAAATATTTTTTCATTACAGATGAGTATCCAATGACCGCATCAGGAAAGATTCAAAAATTTCGACTGAAAAAGCAGGCGCTTGATCTAATAAAGGAGTGAAGGTAGCGATGTTTCAACAAGTACTGATTGCCAATCGAGGCGAAATCGCTCGTAGAATTATTCGGACCTGTAAACGGCTCGGGATCAAAACAGTCGCCGTTTATTCAGAGGCAGATAAGCATGCCCTTCATGTGCAAGAAGCAGATAGCGCATTTCCAATCGGAGGCGCAAAAGTATCTGAAAGCTATTTAAATGTGGAAGCGATCATCAAGGTGGCCAAACAAACAAATACAGATGCCATCCATCCTGGATATGGTCTTTTATCAGAGAACGCCGATTTTGCTGATCGTTGTCGAAACGAAGGAATGGCCTTTATTGGACCAACTGCACAAGTCATTCAGCAAATGGGGAATAAAATTGAAGCGAGAAAAACGATGGAACAAGCGGGCATCCTAATCGTTCCAGGTGTATCAGCCCCACTGCATGACGCAGACGAAGGGGTTAATAAAGCGCATTCGCTCGGTTATCCGGTCATGCTAAAGGCATCAAGCGGAGGCGGGGGAATTGGCATGCAGCTCGTTCGAAGTGACGAGGAGCTGTACAGAGCGTTTGAAGGAAATCAAAAAAGAGCACAAAGCTTTTTCAACGACGGTACTTTGTATATGGAAAAGGTGATTGAACACGCGCGGCACATTGAAATTCAAGTCCTCTTTGATTCCTTCGGCCACGGGGTTCACTTATTTGAACGAGACTGTTCACTCCAGAGAAGACATCAGAAAATCATTGAAGAAGCACCAGCCGCCTGTCTCGATGAATCGGTGAGACATCAGATGGGGCAAATGGCCGTCAAAGCAGCCAAAGCGATTGGCTATGAAAATGCTGGTACGATTGAATGTTTAGTTGATCAAAATCAACAGTTTTATTTCCTAGAAATGAACACGAGATTGCAAGTAGAGCACCCTGTCACAGAAGAAATCACAGGAATTGACCTTGTCGAGGAGCAGCTGAAAATCGCTGCATCAGAGCCGCTTTCCTTTAATCAGGAGGATATTCATCAAATTGGGCATGCCATCGAAGTGCGAATCTATGCTGAAGATCCAGTCACATTTTATCCATCACCAGGTACAATCACTACACTTTCTACACCTGTCGCCCCGTATATACGCCATGAGTCAAGTGTGACAAACGGGAGCGTTATTACTCCATTTTACGATCCAATGATTGCCAAAATGATTGTTTACGGCGATACACGAAAACTCGCAATAGAACGATTAAAAGCGGCATTACAAGCATATAAAATAGAAGGGATCAAAACGAATTTACCACTTTTAAGGGAAATGGCCGGATCATCTGATTTCTTACATGGAAGGATCACAACCGATTTTCTGATGAAAAAAAGGGAGGAAAACCGTTCATGAAAACCGTCACGATACAAATGGCCGGGAACTTATGGAAGCTTCTTGTAAAACAAGGGGATGAAGTGCAAAAAGGGCAGGAAGTCGCCATCTTAGAATCGATGAAAATGGAGATTCCAATCGTTGCAGAAGAGGCAGGTGTGATTAGCAAAGTGTATAAGGCAGAGGGTGAATTTGTCGATGAAGGAGAGGTGCTACTGGAGCTGACAGAATAGGAGGGAAGCCAAATGGCATTACCAAAACGTGTGCTTATCAGAGAGGTCGGCCCGCGGGACGGACTGCAAAATGAATCAGCTTGGCTGGACACAAACGAGAAGCGAGCATGGATCGATTTACTAGCAGCATCCCGTCTTCCTTATATTGAAGTCACATCATTTGTCCATCCTAAATGGGTTCCAGCCTTAAAGGACGCCAAACAATTAGCCCAATCCTTAAACAAAAAAGACGATACCACCTATGCAGCACTCATTCCTAACGAAAAAGGCTTAGCCCATTTTTTTGAAGCAAATCTTGACGTAGGTGCTATGTTTATCTCTTCGAGTGAAACACATAACAAGAAGAATATGAATCAATCTATACATGAAACCCTTCCAGTCATCAAACAAATGACAGCAGATTTAAAAGCAGAAGGAAGGAACACTCGCGCGTATATTTCTACCGTGTTTGGCTGCCCCTATGAAAAACAAGTATCAATGGATCAAGTGCTGCGGTTAACGGATATTCTGCTCTCCTACGGCATCGATGAAATATCACTCGGTGATACCATCGGAGAAGCCCATCCGCTGCAAGTAGAAAGACGATTAGACATTTTACTTGAACGCTTTCCTGCTGATAAAATCGCTCTTCATTTTCATGACACGAAGGGGATGGGGCTTGCGAATATATACACGGCATTAAAAGCTGGAATCACAATATTTGATTCCTCTAGCGGCGGGCTTGGCGGCTGTCCATATGCACCTGGCTCTAGCGGGAATGTGGCGACAGAAGATGTGGTGCATATGCTTCAAAAACTGGGGATTGAAACAAATATCGACCTTCCTGCATTGATCAAAGCGGCAGAATGGATTGAAACAAAAGTAGAGCGAACCCTGCCTAGTCACTGCTTACGTGCTTTTCACTCTCATACTACTTAATAAAGGATGAATGACATGACATCATTGGTCAATTTTTCGATACAAGATGAGCAGATTGGCATCATGACCTTAAACAGACCAGAACAAGTGAATTCCCTATCTGCTGGGATGCTGGAGGAGATCAACCAAACCATTCAAGAAATCAAACAAGATGAAAGCATCCGCTGTTTGCTCATAACAGGAGCTGGTTCTAAAGTCTTTTGCGCAGGAGCAGATTTAAAAGAACGACGCTTGATGACAGAAGAAGAAGCCAAAGAAGCCGTTCTTACGATTCAGCAAACCTTTACCGAGATTGAATCCCTGCCTATACCTGTCATTGCAGTCATGAACGGACACGCACTTGGCGGAGGCCTTGAGCTTGCACTGGCTTGTGATCTTCGCATTGCAAGAGCTGGAGCAAGACTCGGCCTGCCAGAAACAGGACTAGCTATCATTCCAGGGGCCGGGGGTACGCAAAGACTTCCGCGCCTGATCGGGCTCGGTAAAGCAAAAGAGCTCATTTTCACAGGCGCTTCCTTACAAGCAGATGAAGCCTTACAAATCGGATTAATTGAACACATCTCTTTAGCAGATTCACTCATGAATGATGCCATCACCCTCGCAAAACAAATCGCTCAAAATGGACCTATCGCCTTAAAAGAAGCAAAACAAGCCATTCATTCTAGTCTTGATCACAATATACACACAGGTCTCATGAAAGAATACGAAGCCTATTTGCGTCTCATTCATACAAAAGATCGAATAGAAGGTCTTCAGGCTTTTCAAGAAAAACGAACGCCTCATTATAGAGGCAATTAGCAAGAAAGGGGAATGGGCATGATCGAGGAATATGAATTAAATAAACAGCGAATTCTTAAAGGCGGGTCCGAGCGATATCATCAAAAAAACAAAGAAAAAGGAAAATTGTTCGTCCGTGATCGGCTCCAGTTATTATTGGATCAGGATTCTTTTATTGAAGATGCTATGTTTGCAGAGTGTAAAGATGAACATTTACCAGCAGATGGTGTCGTCACAGGGACGGGGCGTATGAATGGACAGACAGTTTGCGTCATGGCGAATGACTCTACCGTAAAAGCTGGCTCATGGGGCGTCAAAACGGTCGAGAAAATCATTAGAATCCAAGAAACAGCCGAGAAGCTCAACTGTCCGATGCTGTATTTAGTCGACTCTGCGGGTGCTAGAATCACCGATCAAATCGCCATGTTTCCAGGCAGAAGGGGGGCAGGGCGCATTTTTTATAACCAAGTCAAGCTGTCTGGACGTATCCCGCAAATTTGTTTACTATTTGGTCCTTCTGCGGCTGGCGGTGCTTACATCCCTGCTTTTTGTGATATCGTCGTCATGGTCGAAGGAAATGCCTCCATGTATTTAGGCTCTCCACGAATGGCCGAAATGGTGATTGGAGAAAAAGTATCACTCGAAGAAATGGGCGGGGCAAAAATGCATTGCAGCATTTCTGGATGCGGAGATATATTAGCGAAAACAGAGGAAGAGGCCATTCAAATCGCGCGTGATTATTTAACCTACATGCCTGCCAACTATACGGAAAGACCAAAAACGAAAGCTGCAAAAGCACCTAAATCATCTGAGATATCCATCCAAGACCTCATCCCTAAAGGTCAGAATACACCTTTCGATATGTATCAACTCATTGATTTACTCATCGATGAAGGATCATTTTTTGAAATCAAAAAGCTGTTTGCCGCAGAGCTGATCACAGGCTTTGGCCGCATGAATGGTCAGCCTGTTGGTCTTATCGCCAACCAGCCGAGGGTGAAAGGCGGCGTCTTATTTCATGACTCGGCTGACAAAGCTGCCAAGTTTATTCAGCTATGTGACGCCTTTCATCTTCCACTTCTCTTTCTTGCGGATATACCGGGTTTTATGATTGGAACAAAAGTGGAACAAGCTGGCATTATTCGGCACGGGGCGAAAATGATCTCTGCTATGTCAGAGGCAACTGTTCCGAAAATATCCGTCATCGTGCGTAAAGCATACGGTGCAGGATTATATGCAATGGCAGGGCCTGCCTTTGAGCCGGATTGCTGCCTTGCTCTTCCATCGGCGCAAATCGCTGTGATGGGACCAGAAGCCGCAGTAAATGCTGTCTATGCGAATAAAATTGCCGCACTGCCTGCCGAAGAGAGAGCCGCATTTATACAAGAGAAACGCAAGGAATACCAGGAAGATATGAATATATACGAGCTTGCCTCTGAAATGATTGTCGACGGCGTCATCCCATTTGACCGTTTAAGAGCGGAACTGTGCAATAGATTACAAGCTTATACCTCTAAAGAGATGACATTTACGAGACGAAAACATCCGGTTTATCCGGTCTAAAGGGGGCTTCCTTATGATGAACCTGAAACCAGCATGGATACCGGGAGAGCAGATGATCAAAACAACACGTCTTTACAAGTGGATGCACTCACTTGGTTTTTCTACTTATGACGCATTCTATCAAGCTAGTATCGAGCGCACAGAATGGTTTTGGAAAGAAGCTGAAAAAGCCATCGGCATTCAGTGGAAGGTGCCGTATGAAGCCGCATTAGGTCAAGATTCATTCATGTGGCCAAAGTGGTATAAAGGCGGTCAATTAAACATCACCGAAACGGCCGTGGACAAATGGACGGAGAAAGAAGAGACGAAACATCAACCAGCGGTGATTTGGGGAAATGAAGCTGGGGAAGAAAAGAGTTGGTCCTACCTCCATCTTCAGGAAAAAGTCAATCGTCTCGCAACTGGTTTTTTGAAGAAAGGGCTTCAAAAAGGGGATGTGGCGATCATCTATATGCCGATGCTTCCTGAAACGGTTGCTGTCATGCTTGCCTTTGCAAAGATTGGCGTGATCTTTAGTCCGGTCTTCTCGGGCTATGGAAGCGAGCCTCTTGCCGTACGCATTCGTGCTTCAGGTGCAACCATTGTCGTCACAGGGCATGAAATGACAAGGCGGGGAAAGACCATCAACATGCGAGCATGTGTCGCTGATGCGATCAAAAAAACAAATACCGTCAAAACAGTCATTGTGCATGCTTCCTCTGATACTGGATATCAAGATGATGAAAGACTAAATGATGTATTAAAAGAACAGCCGATGAACGACGACACGACCTATGTTACAAATGAAGACCCTCTCATGATCTTGTACACCTCTGGAACAACTGGTACGCCAAAAGGAGCTGTCCATACACACGCAGGCTTTCCTGTAAAAGCGGCTTTTGATGCTGGTCTTTGTATGGATGTCAAAATAGGAGACCGGCTGTTTTGGCTCACAGACATGGGCTGGATGATGGGACCGTTTCTAGTCTTTGGCGGCTTGATCAATGGAGCCGCGATTGTTCTATATGACGGCGCACCCGATTATCCAGATGAACAGCATCTCTGGTCATTCATCCATCAACAGAAAGTGACCCATTTTGGGCTTTCGCCTACATTTGTTCGTTCTGCAATGCAGCAGAACCTTGCAGAAATTGAAATTCCGCATGTCAAAGCCATCATTTCTACCGGTGAACCTTGGAATGAAGCACCGTGGCAATGGCTTTTTGACACAATCGGTCAAAAGAACATCCCTATCTTAAACTATTCAGGGGGGACCGAAGTGTCTGGTGGCATTGTAGGAAGTACTTTGCTTCGTCCGATCAAACCGATTCTCTTCAATGCGGCGATCTTAGGAATGGCGGCAGATGTGTATAATGAATCAGGTCAGAGCGTCATGAATGAAGTAGGGGAGCTTGTTGTGAAAAAGCCATGGGTCGGCATGACATGTGGTTTTTGGAATGAGCCTGAGCGTTATGAAGACACGTATTTCAAACGATTTGACGGGGTGTGGACACACGGTGATTGGGTCATGCAAACAGAGGACGGAGCATTCCATATCACGGGCAGATCGGATGATGTCATTAATACAGCAGGCAAACGCATCGGTCCAGCTGAAATTGAATCCATCCTTGTGGGACATCCGGCCGTGCACGAAGCCGCTGTGATTGGGGTAAAAGATGAGGTGAAGGGAGAGGCGCTCGTGTGTTTCATAGTGACCAGTTCACACTCTTTTGAAGAAGAAATGCTCATTCAAGAACTCAAAGCACACGTTGGTTCACATGCAGGAAAAGCGCTCACACCAAAAGAGATTCATCTTATTTCAGCTTTACCGAAAACAAGAAACGGAAAAATCGTCCGGCGTTTACTAAAAGGGGCGTATGAACAGAAGCCTTCACCAGACCTTTCTTCATTAGAAAACCCAAATGTGTATAACAGCATTTCTGCATACCTGAAAAGGAAACAGAATCAATAGAAAAAAGACAGGAAGGACCCCTGTCTTTTTTTATTGCACATGAAAATTCGTTCCATCGGTTGTTTCTTTGACAATACCTGCCCGTATCACAAAATCACCGAAATGTTCATTTTCTTCTCGTTCTTTTGCGTAGCGAGGGAGCAGAGAGCCAAGCTCGTTTAAAATGTCTTCTTCACCCACGTTTTCTCGGTACAGTTTACTTAACCTACTGCCATCAAACGCAGCGCCAAGATACATGTTGTATTTGCCGGGTGATTTTCCGATAAAGCCAATTTCACCTAAAGCATGACGGGCACATCCATTTGGACATCCAGTCATTCGAATGGTGATTTCTTTATCACTTAAGCCGTTATCTTCTACAATCTCTTCAATTCTATCAATCAAGCGAGGAAGGTAGCGTTCTGCTTCTGCCATCGCTAAGCCGCAGGTTGGAAGAGAAACGCAAGCCATTGAACTGCGGCGCAGTGCAGAGTGCTGCTGGCCAGCTGATAAACCGAACTCCTGAATGAGCTGCTCGATTTGTTTCTTTTTATGAGATGTGACATTTCCAATGATTAAATTTTGATTCGCTGTTAAGCGGAAGTCACCTGTATGAATCTTTGCGATTTCACGAATACCTGTCATCAGCGGGTAATCATCGTAATCCGTGATACGGCCGCCTTCTACAAACATCGTATAATGCCATCTGCCATTGATGCCTTTTACCCAGCCATAGCGGTCACCGTTATGATCAAAGTGATAATCCCGTGCGTCTAAAAGAGTAAACCCAAGGCGGCGCTCAAGCTCTTCTTTTACATTCTCAAGGCCGAGGCGGTCCACTGTATATTTAAAGCGGGCATTTTTTCGCACTGAACGGTTTCCATAGTCACGCTGAATGGTGATGACTTGTTTAGCAATCTCCACGACCTGCTCAGGTGTACAAAAACCGATGACCTTTGCAAGCTGAGGATATGTCGCTGTATCACCGTGAGTCATACCCATTCCGCCGCCAATCGCGACATTAAAGCCGACTAATTGATCTTGTTCGATAATAGCAATGAAGCCTAGATCCTGCGAAAAAACATCAATATCGTTAGCAGGAGGGACCGCAACACCAATCTTGAATTTTCTTGGCAAATAAAGCGGCCCATACATCGGCTCAACCTCCGTATCAGGCGTTGCCGCTACCTTTTCCTCATCAAGCCAAATCTCATGATACGCTCTTGTTTGAGGAAGCAGGTCATCACTTAATTTTTTTGCCAGCTCGTACACATCATGGTGCACTTCCGATTGATAAGGATTCGATGTACACATCACATTCCGATTCACATCCCCGCAAGCAGCGATCGTATCAAGCATAGTGGAATGAATGTCTTGAATGGTCTTTTTCATGTTCCATTTTAAAATACCGTGAAGCTGAAAGGTTTCACGAGTTGTCAGCTTTAACGTGCCATTGCCGTATTTGTGAGCAAGCTCATCCATGACAAGCCACTGCTTTGATGTGGCGATTCCGCCAGGCAGACGTACACGCAGCATAAATTGATAGGCAGGCTCAAGCTTTTGTTTTTGTCGTTCATTTCTAAGGTCACGATCATCCTGTAAGTAGCTGCCGTGATGCTTCATCAGGCGGTTGTCATCATCAGGAATTCCCGCTGAAATCGGATCAAGCATCACTTCTTTTAACGTACCTCGTAAATAATCACTTTTTTCTTTGATTTCCTCTACGTCGCTCGGAGGTCCATCCGGCGCTGTGAATGCTGTCTTCACCATGTCGTAAAAGCTCCTTTCTTTCAAGCATCAAATCAATAGACGTCACGCTGATAGCGTTTTTGCTGCTGCAAATTGGCAAGATAGCTTTCTGCTTTCTCTTTGCTCATCGCACCTTCTTCTTGAATAATCGATAGAAGGGTACCATGAACATCATGCGCCATATGTTTTTCATCTCCGCAAACATAGACATAGGCACCTTGTTCCAGCCATTCGAATAATTCTTTACTTTGTTTCTTCATTTGGTGCTGGACATATACCTTTTCCTCTGAATCTCTTGAAAAAGCCACATCCATTTTTGTTAAGACGCCATCCTTTAACCACTTTTGCCATTCGGTTTGATATAAGAAATCTGTTACAAAGTGCTGATCACCGAAGAATAGCCATGACTTTCCATTTGCACCGACTTCCTCGCGCTCCTGCATAAATGAACGGAAAGGAGCGATGCCTGTGCCTGGTCCTACCATAATGATCGGTGCATCAGGGTTTTCAGGAAGCTTAAAATTTTGGTTGTGCTGAATATAAACAGGCAGTGTATCACCTGGTTCTAAGCGCTCTGCACATAAGATCGAGCAGACACCTTGACGTTCTCTCCCGTGTGCATCATATCTCACAGCACCTATTGTCAAATGAACTTCTTCTTCATTGGCTTTCAGGCTGCTTGCAATCGAATAAAGACGTGCAGGAATTTTTCTTAAGATAGCAGTGAAGTCTGCCGCTGTTCCTTCAAAAGGACCGAAATCGCGAGCAGCATCTACTAAATCTCTTCCCGCTATATACGCTTTTAACTTTTCTTCATTTCCTTCTTCTAAAAGGGCATGCAAGTCTTCATTTTTTGTAAAGGACGCAATCTTTTGAAGAAGAGGTTTTGTTAATACTGTAATCTCAAAATGAGAGGTAAGTGCTTCTTTTAAAGGAAGCGTGTCGCCGTTTTTATGAACGGTTACGGCTTCGTCTGCCTTCCATCCGCATGTCGTGAGCAGTTCATCAACAAGCGCAGGATCATTTGTCGGATAAATACCAAGGCTGTCTCCCGGCTCATAAACAAGTCCTGATCCTTCAAGAGAAAGCTCTAGGTGGCGGGTTTCTTTGTTAGAGCCGCGGCCATTTAAATTAATATTTTCAAGCACTTCCGCATAAAAAGGATTTGTTCTTGAGTATTCAGATGCAGCTGCTTGATTGGTTGCTCCCGCTGATTCTTGCGGGTTTGCTGCGGCTTCACCTTCGCTAAGAGATGATGCAACCCCTTGAAGCCATTCAGAGAACGGCTCATCATAATCAAGGTCACAGTCGATCCGGTCGAAAAGACGTGTCCCGCCCAGTTCTTTTAAGCGCTCGTCAAATTCTTTCCCCGTCTGACAGAAGAATTCGTATGAGCTGTCACCTAGTGAGAGGACAGAATAGCTTAAATGATCGAGCTTTGGCGCACGTCTGCCGTGGACATATTCATGGAAAGAAAGGGCATTATCAGGCGGATCTCCCTCACCATGTGTACTGACGATCACCAGTAAATTGTTTATTTTTTTCAGACTATTTGGTTTGAAATCTGGCATAGAAGAGAGCGTCACTTGAAAGCCTTTCTCTTCAAGATGCTGCGCTGTCTTTTTCGCTAAACCTTCGGAATTGCCTGTTTGAGACCCGTAAAGTACGGTCACATCTTTGCTGACAGGCTGCGCAGGTGCTACGGCAGAAGGAGAAGGAGCCAGAGTGGCAGTTTCTGATCCGGCTAGAGCTGCCTGTGCTGATAAATAACCGGTAAGCCAAATTTTTTGTTGATCTGTTAAAGTCGGAAGCAGCTGATTGAGTAACTCTGCCTGCTGCTGACTAAACGGACTGTTCAATACCTGAAGTTGCAACGATATCCACCTCACAAGGAATATAAACATAGATTAATTCGATAGGAATTATATATATAGGTTCAATTTGAACTTTACCGAAAGTTTGCCATTAAGTAAAATATATAATATTGATTGTCATGATTAAGATTTCTAATGACAAAGTTTGCGCAAATAGGGGAGAGGGCATAAAAAAGGAAAACGGATTACCGTTTTCCTTTTTTATCTGACTTATGCAGTTGGAAGCCCCATCACAGCTTTCACTTCTAAATATTCTTCGATACCGAAATCTCCCCATTCTCTGCCGATACCAGATTGCTTAAAGCCGCCAAATGGGGCAAAGTAATCTGTTTCGGCATTGTTAATGGTGATTTGTCCAGCGCGAATGTGTTCAGCGACATATTTTAATGTCTTTTCATCTTTTCCAACCACATAGCCAGCAAGACCGTATACTGTATCATTGGCGATCTCAAGGGCATGATTTAGGTCCTGATAAGTGATCACACTCATGACGGGTCCGAATATTTCTTCTTGCGCAATGGTCATATCATTTTTCACATTTGTGAAAATCGTATGCTTCGCAAAATATCCTTTATCAATTCCGTCCGGCTTTCCAGTTCCCCCAGCAAGCAGGGTAGCACCTTCTTCGATTCCTTTTTCAATATAAGATTGCACGGTATCCCATTGTTTTTTGGATACGAGCGGACCAGTGGCGTGATCTTCTCTCGGATCACCAACTGTAAACTTTGGCAGGGCGTTCAGCAGCGCTTTTTCAAACGCATCTTTCATTGATTCTGGAATGAGCACACGTGTGGCTGCCGAACACACTTGACCTGTATTCATCGCAATATGATGAACGGCGGTTTCGGCTGCCTCATCCACATCTGCATCATCTAAGACAATAAGAGGGGATTTCCCGCCAAGCTCAAGAGCCACTTTCTTCACATTGTCCGCCGCGTTTTCCATAATTTTAGAGCCAACAGCACCTGATCCAGTAAATGAAACAAAGTCAATATCAGGATGTGAGCTAATGCCGTCACCAATAACGTTACCAGTTCCGTTTACTAAGTTGAAGACTCCTTTCGGTACGCCTGCTTCATCAATGATTTCTGCAAGAATCATCGCAGCAAAAGGTGTAATTTCCGCTGGCTTTAAGACAACTGGTGAGCCTGCCGCAATGGCACCCGCGATTTTAAGTGATGTTTGGTTTGTTGGGAAGTTCCACGGTGTAATCAATCCGCTGACGCCAATCGCTTCTTTTATAATAGTATGTCCTCCGCGGTCCTCGGTAAATGTATAAGATTTAAGTGCTTCCGCTGCTTTAGAAAAATGTTCATAGCCCATTTTGTAATGAACCTCTTCTGATACTTTTAGCGGTGCACCAAGCTCTTGTGTCATGACTTCTACAAGTTCATCCTTGCGCTTTTCATACCCGCGCACAATGTTTTCCAGCATCTCTACTCGTTCATTCCGAGACGTTTTTGAGAAAGAAGGGAAGGCGGCTCGAGCTGCTTTGACGGCCTTATCTAAATCTTCTTTTGTTCCTAAGCTAATTGTGCCAATGACTTCCTCTGTAGCGGGGTTAATGACTTCCGTCGTTTCGTTTCCTGTTGATGCGACCCATTCTCCATTCATAAAATGTTTCTCTTGATTTCTCATTCTGACATGTCTCCTTTTTATATGTGATTCAATTCGATATTCTGTTTTCAGCTGATATAAAACTGTACCCACTGTGAAAAATCTAAAACGAAGAAACTGCAAAAGAAAAAGTTTCTGATATAATACGCAAAGTGGGACATATGTCCTTTTCAACATCAGGGCATCTATCATTTAATAGAACTAGACTGAAAAAGAAGGAGCATTTGAAAGAATGAAAGGTGTTATTTTCGCATTATTAGGAGGCGCTTGTATTACACTGCAAGGCGTAGCCAACGCAAGAATTAGTCAAGATATCGGTACATGGCAGGCAGCAACCATCACCCAGCTGACCGGTTTTATCATCTCTTTATTCATTTTACTCATCGTACGGGATGGGCACTTCAGGGAGTATCAAAAGGTGCAGCCACTCTATTTAATTGGCGGTGCATTTGCAGCCATTATTATCTTTAATGAAGTCACCGCAATTCAAATAATCGGTGTGACCCTCACCATCGCTGCTTTACTGATAGCCCAGCTTGCGTTTACCTTTGCAATTGATGCAAAAGGATGGTTTGGTGTACAGAAGAAGAAAATGAAATGGCCTCATTATGCAGGAATTCTTTTGATGATTGCGGGCGTGATCATTTTAAAGCTATAAAGGAGGTAGTCAGATGGAGGAGCTTCACGATGAATCTCTTTTTTCTTCTTATATCAAGGCGCATCATTTACAAAACGTCTTTCATCAGAACTTGATGTCACATGTGACGTTATGGCGCTATGAACAAGGTGAGCTGATTTGTTCAAAAGGGGATAAGAGGGAGTACATGTACTTGTTAGTGAAAGGAAAATTAAAGATCTTCACCACCACAAAGGAAGGGAAAACCTTTATTCTTTGCTTTAAAAATCCTCTTGAAGCGATTGGAGATATTGAATATGTCCAGCAGACGGATATGGTCAATACAGTCGAAGCTGTCACAGAAGTACATATGCTAAGGATTTCTCATCAAGCGCTCATGCACGATGCGAAGGATGATCCTCATGTTTTAACCTTTTTGCTAAAAGGCATCACAAACAAATTTTATACAAAATCAAACGATTTAAGCTTCCACCTTTTATATCCAGTGGAGGTCAGGCTCGCAAGCTATTTATTATCTGTTTTAACAGATGACGACACCACGCGCCCGCGCCCGCTTCGTCTCACTGATGCGGCGAGCCTAATTGGAACGAGCTACCGTCATATTAACCGTGTGATTCAGCAATTCAGGGAAAAAGGTCTGATTGAAAGGCGAAGAGGCAAGATTACGATTCGTGACCGGAAAGGGCTTTTAGAAATAGCAGAGCACAACATTTATGAATAGAAGAAACGAAGGGATTTATATATGATTATAGGAATAATATTAGCGATCACAGCTGGTGCACTTGTCAGCTTACAAACCATTTTTAATAGTAAAGTCAATGAGCATACAGGCTCTTGGTCAACAACGACACTTGTTCTTGGAATGGGCTTTATTGCTTCACTCTTTATGGGTCTTATGTTAGAAGGAACTGGCATGTTTCAATTAAGGCATATGGAAGCCTGGTACTGGGTAAGCGGAGCCATTGGGGTAGGGGTTGTCATCTGTCTTGTTCAGAGCATCAAACGTCTTGGTCCGACTTATGGGATCTCGATTGTCCTTATCTCACAGCTAGGCTGCGCGCTTTTGTTTGATTCGCTCGGCTGGCTTGGGTTAGAGAAAGTGGAATTTTCTTTTACAAAACTATTAGGTGTTCTTGTCATCGTTGCCGGAATCTTGGTGTTTAAGCTGACCAAATTAGAGCAAGCAGACGAGCATCAATCGCAAGAACAAGGGCTGCCACAAAAATAGCTGCCCTTGTTCAGATCAATCGCCGCCAAAGAACGGTTATCGTCGATAAACCATTTAAAAGGAGCCTTTTCATCAAAGGCTTTTTTTTCTGCCCATAGGTGCTCGCTTTATATTCTGTTCGGTCTTTAGCCACGAGGACACTATAGGCAATTTTTCGCTCGATTGCCTGTGTAAGAGATAACGCAAACGGTGCGCTATCAATGACCAAAATCGATTCTGTATTTAAAAAACTGGACCTTGCATCTAAATTATATGTCCCGATAATACTTAAATAATCATCAATGACCATCGATTTCCCATGAATAGAATACGGACCTTCATATTCATATAAATGCACACCTGTTTTCATCAGCTCTTTTTTCGTGCTTAAATATCCTGCAAATGCTAAAGGATTTGGTGTGGCTGTAAGAGAATTCGTGACAACTGTCGTTTGAATATCTTCAGGTAAGGGAGTAAGTCCATCCTTCATGGGCCGTGTTGGTATCACATAAGGCGTCTGTATGAGAACAGAACGCTTTGCCCGGTGAGCTAGATCGTTTAACTTTTTCAGCACGAGAGGACGTTTATTAAAGCGCTCCACTGGATTTGTGAAAAATGCAATCTGTTTCACAGAAGTGGCATCTGTTGCCCAATCAAAGGAGGACATGACAAAAGGTTCTTTCGTGCGCATCGCTTCTTGATAGGACCTGAGCAGCTTCTTTCTCAGTTTCAACCCTTTTTTCGCTTTTTGCTTAGAGAACACATCTTTCGTTCTTTTCGTAAAGTCATGATTCCATAGATAAACGAAATATTGCTCCATTTCATCTAATACTTTTCCCTTTTTGGCGTTATAGAGCAGCACATCACGGTCATAAGCAAAGTCTTTCGGCGGCTGATCTGCAAAGTATTTATCACCGATATTTCTTCCACCCATCACAGCGACTCTTCCATCTGCCAAAAGCAGCTTATCATGAAGGCGGTTATGCCACGTCCATGGCTTGAACAAACGAAAAGGCTCATAAAAACGAATCGCCATATTCGGATGATTTGCTACGGCATAGCGCAAATGCTTCAGCGGCCCACGCAGGCTGTGGCAAATGCCATCTAATAATAGCTGAACTTTCACTCCTCGATCAGCGGCATCAATTAAAGCACCAAGTAACCATTCGGCTGTTTTCCCCTTTTGAATGGAATAATAACTCAGACGAATCATCTTTTTAGCCTCGCGAATCATTTGGATTCTGACCTGACCCGACTCAAACCCGTCGTCAAGAAGCATGACTTGATTTGTGCCTTGGTCGTCTCCTGAGATAGAAGAGGCTTTATAGATACAATGCTCCTTGCATGTTTTTTGAAACGGGAAATAAAACAATACAAATGCAGTCAAAAATACATACACCACATACAGAAGGATCAGAAAAAATAAAAGATGAAGCATGGTGATCAGCTCCTTTCAAACAGGCACTACTTTTCCTTAGTTTATGTTAAAAATAAAATTTCACTCATTTGGGCTTCTAATAAAAAATACAGGACAAAAGAATCAACTTGTTTTCATAGGGCATTTAATTATAGTATGAAATAAGTAAGGGGGAATCGCATTGAATGAACCATTATTTAACATTCCAAGTGATGTGTATCAAACGTTAAGTGAAACAGAACGTTATTTACTCCATTATATTCACCAGCATTTAGAGGATATCTCCACCTTATCCATCGTCACATTAAGTGAACGAGCCAATGTGTCGACAGCCACTATTGTCAGACTGATGAAAAAAATTGGTTACAATGGCTATACATCCTTTAAATATCGATTGAAACAAGAAAAAAAAATGACAGATGACAGTGACCAGCTAAAAAATATTGATGAAGACATCAAGCTGGCGATTCGTAAAAATGAAGAAGAGGTTTTAAAGACGATACAACTGCAAAGTATAGGGCAAATTGAAGATGCCGTTCAAAAAATACATGATGCAGATAAAATTTATATTTTTGGCAGAGGCTTCTCTGAGATGATTGCCAAAGAGATGACCATCAAATTACAGCTCATCGGGAAAACATGTGAAGTGCACGACGATCCGAATATCATTCGACTAAAATCGCGTGACATTGATAAAAACGAACTTGCCATCTTCGTTTCATTAAATGGAGAAACAGCAGAACTCGTTGAAGCCTGTCAAAATTTAAGCATGAAGCAGGTCACAACCATTACCGTCACAACAAGAATTGATTCTACTTTAAGTAAAATATCAGACATGACACTAGTCGGATATAAAGGCGAACAATCTTTCTTCCCAGATTATGAAGTCCGCTCCCGGCTGTCTCTACATGTCATTGCCCGTATTTTACTAGATGCCTACGTGATCCGAATGAAATAACCGATAAGAAAGCCTTCTAGACTTTGTGCTGGAAGGCTTTTCCTCATGAAAACCTTTACACAATCTGAAAACATTTTCACTGAATCGTATGAGATACTTTCCTTAGAGAAAAGAAAGAAGGTGAAACCAATTGATTTATACCTGTACCTTAAATCCTGCTATAGACCTATATATTGCATTGAAAGAAATGCGGGCAAATACAGTGAACCGCACGGAAGATGAGGATTATCAGCCTAATGGAAAAGGCGTCAATGTCTCAATTATGCTGAAAAAATACGGCGTTAACAGCACTGCATTAGGCTTTATTGCCGGGTTTTCTGGTTCTTATATTGAGCAATCTTTAAAAGATCTTTCCATTCAAACAGATTTTATCCCGGTTGAAGGTATTACGCGCATTAACGTTTTTATCAATACAACAGAAGAATACAAGCTCGTGAATCAAGGTCCTGCCATTCAGGCAAAAGCACTTCACGCCTTTCGTGAGAAAATTTCAGCAATCCCGCAGGGCGGTATTCTCATTATGTCAGGCAGCCTGCCAAAGGGCGTACCTGCCAGCATTTTTTCAGAAGTAGCTGCAATTTGTCATCAAAACAACGTCAAATTCATTTTAGATACAAGCTCTGTAGCGGTTCTTGAGACACTTCAGTACAAACCGTATTTATTAAAACCAAATGAAGAAGAAATGGCCGCTTTTTTCGGCAAAACACATCATTTATCAGAAACAGAACTCATTCAATCCGGTGAAAAACTCATCGAGATGGGTGCAGAGCAAGTACTCATTTCCCGCGGAGGAGAAGGGGCTCTATTCATCACAAAAGAAGACATATTAAAAGGAAACGCACCAACAGGCACGGTGGTAAACACAGCTTGTTCAGGAGATGCCATGCTTGCAGCATTTATTAGTAAACAGCTTGAAGGACATTCAGCTGAAGAATGCTTACGTTATGGCATAGCAACAGGAGCATCTACAGCCTTTTCTAAAGGATTAAGTGATTTACATGATATGAAGTCGTTAATCGAGCAAATCCACATTCACAGCATATAAGGGGGAGTAAACATGAGCCGCAAAAAAATTGTCGCTGCAACTGGGTGTCCAACAGGCATTGCGCACACATTTATGGCAGCTGAGGCATTAAAAATAGCTGCTGAGCAATTAGGGGTCGACATCAAAGTCGAAACGCATGGTCAAGTAGGAATTGAAAACGCTTTAACCGATCAAGACATTATGGAAGCAGATGGGGTCATTGTTGCAGCTGACAAGGATGTGCACACAGAGCGCTTTCATGGAAAACCACTCATAGAAGTGCCTGTATCTAAAGGGATTCGCACACCAGCTGATCTGATCCAGAGCATTTTAAATGGTGATGCACCTATTCATCAAGTGAAAGGAAGGGCCGCTGTTACCGAGAAAACAACAGCTCCTTCACCCACTCAACAAAAGACGTCAAATAAATGGATACACACCATCTATAAGCATTTAATGAACGGTGTATCACACATGCTTCCATTTGTCGTAGGAGGCGGGGTCTTAATTGCCCTTTCTTTTCTATTCGGCATCTACTCTGCTGATCCTCAGCATGAAACGTATCACCCGTTTGCTGCCTATTTGAAAAGTATTGGCGGACTGGCCTTTAGCTTAATGGTGCCTATTTTAGCAGCATTTATCGCTGATTCGATCGCAAGACGCCCAGGGATGGTTGTTGGATTTATAGGAGGCCTGCTTGCAAACGATGGAGGTGCCGGTTTCCTAGGCGGTATTATCGCAGGTTTTGCAGCAGGGTATATCATTCTTTTACTTCAATTGCTGCTTCAAAAATTACCTGCATCACTTGATGGATTAAAGTCGATCTTCATCTATCCCGTCATCGGTATTTTCTTGATAGGGGCTGTAATGACTCCTCTATTAGTTCCAATCACAGGGTTAAATAATTCATTAATGGATTTTCTCTCATCCGTTCAATCCACGAATCCGCTGCTCCTAGGCTTAATTGTTGGGGCGATGTGTGGATTTGATATGGGTGGACCATTTAACAAAGCAGCCTATGTGACAGGAACAGCTTTGCTTGCAGAAGGCAATCTTTATTTCATGGCAGGTGTGTCTGCAGCATGTATTACACCGCCACTCATCATTGCAATTGCGACAACGATTTTCCGGAAACATTTCACACCACAAGAACGAAATGCAGGGGCGATCAACTATATTCTTGGGGCTACACATATTACCGAAGGGGCCATCCCGTTTGCGGCTAAAAACCCAGTGGTTGTGCTACCAATTATCATGTTCGGTTCGGCCATCTCTGCTATTTTGACTTATCTGTTTGGCGTACAGGTTCCTGCACCACATGGCGGATTCCTTGTCCTGCCAGTCGTCACAGGCGCATTTCAGTGGGTGCTTTCAATACTGATCGGATCTTTGATCGGTGCGATTCTATACGGACTTTATCGTAAAAAAATAGACAAAGCCGCAGTTTAATAGGGGGGAAGAAAAATGATGGAACATATCTATATGAATCTTCATGAAACAGCTTCTTCACAGGCTGGCGTTTTCGCAGCCATTGCTGACATTGCCTACAAAGCAGGTATTTGCACATCACAAGAGGATGTCAAAAAAGGCTTAGCTGAAAGGGAAGCTCTTAGTACAACAGGCTTTCAAGATGGATTTGCCATTCCGCATACACAGACAGACGCCATCACGAAACCAGCACTAGTGATCGTCCGCACTGAAACCGGAATTGAATGGGACGCTTTTGATGGAAAGCCTTGCTTTTTCTTCTTATCCTTACTCATCCCCAAAAATGAAGCAGGGACCACTCATTTAAAAGCACTTTCTGCCCTTTCACGAGGCTTAATGGATGAAGCGAAACGTCAAAAGCTGCTTGAAACAAGAACAAATGAAGAAATGCTCGCTGTATTAAATAAAGATATTTTGACTAGAGAGGATGTTTGACCATGCCTTTACTTTCAACAACACCGATGCTTGAGGCTGCCAAAAAAGAAAAATACGGAATTGTGGCATTCAATGTACACTCCTTTGACAGTATCTATTGGGTGCTCGAAACTGCCGCTGAATTAAAGTCACCTGTTATTTTGCAAACGACGGTCGGAACGGTTCAATCTCTTGGAGCAAAAGCCATTGCAGATACAGTAAAGGCGGCAGCTGACCAATATCAAATCCCAATTGGTCTTCATCTGGATCATTGTACTGACTTTGATGTGATTCTCACCTGTATCAGGGCTGGCTATACATCCGTTATGATCGATGCATCCATGCATTCGTATGAAGAAAATGTACGCCGTACAAAAGAAGTCGTTGACCTCGCATTAAAAGTAGGTGTGAATGTAGAGGCTGAGCTTGGCAAGGTAGGCGGCGTAGAAGATGACATCGTGGTAGATGAAAAGGATGCTGAAAAAGCCATTCCATCAGAGTGCCGTCAATTTGTAGAAGAAACTGGGGTACCTACTTTAGCGCCTGCGATCGGCACCGCCCATGGCATTTATAAAGGAGTGCCGGATATTGATTTTGACCGCATTGAACAAATTGCAGCGCTTGTCGATGTACCACTTGTCCTGCACGGAGGTTCAGCTGTACCAGAAGAGGATGTCAGAAGATGTGTCACACTTGGTATGGCAAAGGTCAATGTCTCAACTGAACTGAAAAACGCATACTCTGAAGCCATTCGTGATCATTTCTCAAACGAACCCGAAAGCTTAGATCCGCGTATGTATTTACAAAAAGCCAAGCAAGCAGCAAAAGACATGGTCACATCTAAAATACGAATCGTTGGCAGTGAAGGCAAAGCGCATCTTTTATATCAATAAAAAGAAAAAAAGCAGAGCCGCGTCGCTCTGCTTTTTCACATTATTTGCTTTCTTTCATTTCATTTGAAGTACGTACTCGTGCATTTCCCATAAATACGACTGTAATCGCCGCAAGTACAATCGGGAATAAAGCAATCATAAATACATACGTAATACTTTGTGACATCGCATCAATGATCTTATTTAAAATATCCGGTGGAATTTGTGAGCGTGCCCCCTCTTGGAAAATGGCTTGCGGATCACCAACTTGAGAGGAGGCTCCTTTCATTCCACTAAAAGCATCTGCTAAACGATTTGTCAGGACATTGGTTTGAATCGTCCCGAAAATCGTCACACCTAACGTCATCCCAAGTGATCTCATAAATGAATTGGTTGAGTTTGCACTGCCGCGGTAGCGCGGAGAGAGATCATTCATTGAAGCAGATGGCAGAAGGGAGAAGCTAAATCCTACACCAAAGCCTGATATCATCATAAAGAGTGTGAGCCACAGTCTTGCTGTGTCTGGTGACATGTTGGCAAGCAGCAGCATCCCAGCGAAAAATGAAATCACAGAGATGGTCATAAGCCGTCTAAAAGGCACCTTCGTCTGCATCGTTCCGCCAATCATACTGCCAATTACTGAGCCTATCATCATTGGTGTTAAAATGAAGCCTGCACTTGTCGCAGATTCACCGTACACCGCCTGTACGAAAATAGGGATAAAGACGGCAAGAATAATAAACGTCCCGCCATATAAAAACGCTAAAATTTGAGATGTCGCAAATAAGCGGTTTTTAAACATCCAAAATGAAATAATTGGTTCCTCAGCTTTACGCTCAACGATAAAGAAAATGGTACCGAAGACAACAAACACAGCAAATAGTGTCAGGATTTGTACGGAATCCCAAGCATAAGATTTACCGCCAAGCTCAAGTGCGAACATTAAGCTCACAACCGCAACGACTAGAGTAATGGCACCTGCCCAGTCAATTTTTTGCTTGCGATGTTCAAGCGATTCCTGATAGTATCGGGCGATGAAGAACACACTGACGATACCGATTGGCACGTTAATATAGAAAACCCAATGCCAGCCGATCGAATCCGTAATAATGGCGCCTAATAGCGGTCCTAGTACGCTTGATAAACCAAATACTGCACCGAACATACCTGACATTTTTCCGCGCTTTTCAGGCGGGAAGATATCAAAGATAATCGTAAATGCGATCGGAAGAAGTGCACCGCCTCCAAGCCCTTGAATGGCTCGATAAATAATGAGCTGATCCATCGTTTGTGCGATACCGCACAGCGCAGATCCAATTAAAAAGAAAATAAGTCCAAACAGAAAAAAACGCTTTCGACCATACATATCAGAAAGCTTTCCATAAATCGGCATTCCGGCCATCACTGCCACCATATAAGAAGCGGTCACCCAAGCAAATTTATCAAAATTCCCCAAATCTGCTACGATGCTTCCCATCGCTGTTGCAACAATGGTATTGTCCATCGCTGCCATAAAAATACCTAACAGCAAACCGATGACAACAAAGCGAGTGGATGCCTTGCCTTTATCCACGTTATTCATTTCATTTACCTCCTGCTTACGTTCTCTTCTCTTTTTTGCTATGATCAACTTAATGATAAAGTAAGAGAACATTTATCTTGATGATCAAGATAAATTGATTTTAAAGGGAGGATAACAAGTTGTCAATAAAGAACGAGTCAGAAGACCGAGCAGACCTGATCATTCATACGATGAGGCGCCTTGCCACACGAACGGTTTTGTTCCACCAAGCAGCTGCTCAATCGCTCGGCCTTTTTCCAACAGATCTCAAATCAGCTGATTTATTAAACGAACTCGGACCACTCACAGCAGGTGAATTAAGTGAAAAAACAGGTCTTAGCTCAGGTGCCGTCACGGCTCTTATTGACCGGCTTGAAAAAGCAGGCTACGCCAAAAGGGAGAAGGACCCAAAAGACAAGCGAAGGGTCATCATTGTTCCACTAACAGCGGGGAAATCACAGGTGAAGGAACTCTTTCTATCCTTATCGGCATCCACCAAAAAACTCACAAATGAATACAAGCCTGAAGAATTGGATTTAATCATTCAATTTATTTCCAAAGCCGCTGAAATCATGGATCAAGAGCTGCAATTGCTTAAGTCTAAATCGTAAGAAAGGACACTGTGAGGTCTTTAGACGAAGCGGTAATATCTTTTATGAGAGATGTGTTATGAGGGTGCAAGAAGTTCTCATTGAGAATAACAACATAGGATGCTTATCCAAATAAGGGGAGGTATACAGAAAGTGGAAATTATAAGGTTTAAGGAAACTGATACAAAAGAGATTGTTTCATTGTTTTATGAAACAGTTCATTCCGTAAATTCAAAAGATTATTCCCAAGTACAATTGGATGCTTGGGCACCAAGAGATGAAAAAGAATCTAAAATTAATTCTTGGAAGGAATCATTGAGTCAAAATATCACATTTGTTGCTAAAGTTAATGGTAAAGTTGTTGGTTTTAGCGATTTAACGCATACCGGGTACTTAGATAGACTATTCGTTCATAAAGATTATCAAGGACAAGGTATAGCCACAGCTTTAGTTGATATGCTCGAATCTGAGGCAAAGAAACTAAATCTTTTAGAAATTGATACCGAAGCAAGTATTACAGCTAAGCCATTTTTTGAACATCTAGGTTACAAAATTGTTTGTTCACAAACTGTGGAAAAAAAGGGGGTTAAGTTGGCTAATTTTAAAATGCTAAAAAAAATAAAATAATCATTTTCTTGTTATGCTAACAGGTGCGTTAGTTTAAGAAGAAAGGGTATAACATATTAGTCTTAAATAGGAATATAGATACAAAAACAGCTTCTATTTGATCAGAGAAAAGTGAGTTTCTTAAAAAACGTCTTGGGTTAGAGCGGAACTAACTTCAAGTGGGGTTTTTCATGGTCATCCAATAGCAGGTAATCGATTACAAGAGTATTTAAAAATAGCTAAACCAAGATCATCAGGAGCGTAAGTATTTAAAATGAAAATTGAGAAAAAACTTCCTAAATATAAACTTCAGCCAATTAGAATACCTTCAGGCTGGTAAATTAGTTACAATTCTTTAACAGAGTTAGATCCGGCATTACTAAATAAAGATGAACAAGATAAATGGTTAAATTTAACAGAAGATTTATTGCAAATCAAGAATATTAAGAAAAATATACTGCTAGATGTTGGATGGTATCCGGAAGCTGATCCGGAAGGGGTTTATGGTTTGGATGTAGTAGAAGACTTTAATTGGGAAAATCCAGTCACATCATTTGAAACGAACCAAAAAGGCGAATTAATAGAAAAAGTCGAGTTTCTATTGTGGCAACTGAGTTAACAATAAATAGAATAACCATCACCACTACTTTGATTTTAATGGAATCAAGGTTTCACTTGTCTAATATAATTGGTGATTTTAATTATATTACATTGTAGAGGTGATTCAATGAATGAAAGCTACAGTTATTTAGAGGAGTTAGAAGATTTTTTAGGTGGGACATTTCATCAGGATATTCATTCACGAGAAGAAGCGTTAAATGAGTTTATTCATTTAGCTAGCGAAGAATGTCTGCTGTCTACTATAAAAGATTGTCAGGATTTTTTGAATAGTACTTTAAATTTACAGGAAAAAGAAAGCTTTATCGTTAATAATGTAGAAATCAATTTTCCAGAGATCTCATTATACCCGCTACAGTGGCTTAATAAAATAATAGAGAAAATGAAAGAAAAAGTGAAAATGAAGTAATAAAAGGCTCGAAATTTTTCAGAAGATTCCTAACCTCATTACAAAGGTTTTCTATTACATAAAAGAAGACCAAAGGATAAATTTAGCCTTTGTATACAAGTCTAAAAGCACACTCAAGCGGGTGTGCTTTTTCTTATAGCAAAAGAACACCCAAAAACCTGCACATCAAAAGCTGAAGACATTTGGACTTCTTTGCCGTATGTCAGTCGATTAGACTTATAACCAAAGGGAAGAAGGGAGGAATTCGAACTGCACTTAACCAAAAGGGGCACCACTTTATTATCGATGCTGCTTCACACGACATCTTATTTATCAATTGAAGATTTACAGAATCGACTGAATGTCTCTACTCGAACCGTCTACTCTGACATCAAACGAATGAATAGCTGGCTGAAAACTCATGAGCTTAGTGGCGTTCAGCGAAAAGATCAACTTGGCTACTACTTACTCACACATGAAAAAGAAGTCATTATTCAAAAAGCGAACACTATTCTCGTTGGTTCTGATTATGAACCATGTGTAAAGGAAAGAAGGGCGATCCTGCTCTTATCCATTGCATGCAGTGAGAAACGTCTAAAAATTGATGATTTTATGAAGCTGACCAAAGTGAGCCGAAATACATTGCTTGAAGATATGAAACAGCTAAAAGAAGCACTTTCAAAGCAGCAGCTCACGCTTCACTATCAGGCAGCCTGCGGCTATTTGATTTCAGGAGAAGAAAGAATGATTCGATTGGCGCTGAAACCTTATATTCATTCCATTCGCACCATGATAAAAAACGAAAAAGAGTTTCCATCTTTTTGGTTAAAGGGCCCTATTTCATATAAGCGGTTACACCTTCTCCTCCAGCACTCAGAACAAGAACTAAAGCTCGAGTTTGCAGATGACATGCTGGATCAGCTGTCTTTGGATCTCTTTTTCTACTTTAAGCGGATGAAGCTAGGACGCGCTGTATACATTTCAAACGAAGAAAAGCGTACATTGCAGGAAACAGATGAATGCTTGTCCGCTATTCGTTTCATGACACAGATACAAAAAGAAACCAGTCTTCATGTTCATGATGATGAAATCTATTTTCTTAGCACGCTATGGCTCAGCGCAAAGAAACAAAAGTTTCCTTCAAGTAAAAAACCTGTAGAGCATCTCATTCGTACCATCGCCAGACAAATGATATTTGACTTTCAGCGGTATGCTTGTATTTCCTTTCAAGAGCCAGAAGCCTTGGAGCAAAACTTAACAATGCATTTAATTCCGGCCTATTACAGGCTCATCTATCACGTTGGTATCATCAATGAATTAACAGATTCTATGAAAAAAACACAGCCAGAGGTGTTTGAAATCACTCAAAAGGTCGCAGGCCATTTAGAAAAGGTGACCTGTTCAAAGATGAGCGACCATGAAATTGCGTATGTTGCGATGCATTTTGGCGGCTGGATGAGAAGAGAAGGGATTTCACCGATCGAGAGGCGTTCTGTATACATTGTGTGCGGCGAAGGAATTGGCACAAGTTACATGCTGAAAACACAGTTACTTGAATTAATCGGCTACATCGAGGTACGCGGTCTGTTATCTAAGCGTTCATATGAAGAATTGTCATCCATCGATGCCGACTTTGTTGTATCAACAACACCTATTTCGTTTAAAGGAAAACCCGTTCACATCGTTCACCCCATTCTTACCGCCTATGAGAAAAAAATATTACTCCAATATGGGGAAGGCGGAAAAAACAGGCTTGATGAGCAAAGGGTAAACGATTTATTCAACATCATTCAGCAGCATACCATCGTACAAAATGAAAAAGCACTGCTTCGTGATCTTAAGGAGCTGCTTCATCCCGCATATGTATCCCATCAGAAAGGGTGGAAACCAGTGTTAAACGATTTATTAACAGAAAAAACCATTCAGCTCCAGCAAACAGCAGAAACGTGGCAAGAGGCCCTCGCAAAAGCAGCGCAGCCTTTACTCGATCAAAATGCCATTCAGGGAGGTTATGTGGAAGCCATGATTCAGTCCGTTCATCAAAATGGGCCTTATATTGTGATTGCACCACAAGTGGCGATTCCGCATGCCAGACCGGAGGACGGCGTGAACACATTAAGCATGTCACTCATGTCATTCAAACAGCCTGTTTACTTTTCAAAGGATGAAAAAAAGCAGGTTCGGCTCGTCATTGTGCTAGCTGCCATTGACAGTATGACTCACCTGAAAGCACTCAAACAACTGACCATGCTGTTGAGTGATGAAAAACGAATCCAACAATTAATTGAAGCAGAGGAATTAGCAACGATTCAAGAACTAATTGATCAATTTTCAAAAGTATAAAGGAGGAAAAAGACAATGAAAAAAATTCTTGTTGTGTGTGGAAACGGATTAGGAAGCAGCTTTATTGTAGAAATGAATGTCAAAAAAGCTTTAGAAGAGTTAGGCCTTTTAGCTGAAGTGGATCATACCGATCTCAGTACAAGTAAAAATGAAAAAGCCGATCTGTATATCGGAGCAAAAGACATTATTGATCAACTGGATGACGGCACAAGAAAGGTTGCTGGATTAAATAACTTGTTAGACCAGGAAGCCATTAAAGACGTCCTTCGCAAACACATATAGGTCAGGAAAAAGGGGGATTCACATCATGATAGAACTGATCATGAACGATATATTGGGCACACCTGCCATTCTCATCGGTTTGTTTGCACTAGCTGGTTTACTTTTGCAGAAAAAATCAGCCGCAGATACCGTGTCAGGCACCTTGAAAACAACTATGGGATTCTTAATATTAGGAGCCGGCGCCACAGTCGTGTCTGATTCACTTGGTGTTTTTCGAAAGATGTTTGAAGCAGCCTTTCACATTCAAGGAGTTGTCCCAAATACAGATGCCATGGCTGCGATTGCTCAAAAGGAATTCGGTACACAGACAGCTCTCATTATGATTTTTGGCATGCTGGTCAATCTGTTACTGGCAAAATTCACACCATTTAAATACGTTTTTTTAACAGGTCATCATACGTTGTATATGGCTGCTATGCTCGCAGTCGTTCTCTCAACAGCCGGCATGGGAGGGGCACTTCTTATCGCCACCGGTTCCATGATATTAGGAGCAGCTATGGTCATAGCACCCGCTATCCTACAGCCATTTACAAGGAAAGTCACCGGAAGCGATGATCTCGCGCTCGGCCACTTCAGTACCTTCGGTTATTTTACAGCGGGAATGATCGGCAAATGGGTAGGCCGTCCAGAGAAATCAACAGAAACCATTCAAGTACCTAAATCACTCGGCTTTCTAAGAGATACATCGGTTGCGATTTCGATCACAATGGCTTTGCTGTTTTTTGCGATTGCACCGTTTGCAGGGATTTCCTTTATAGAACAGATTAGCGGAGGCACGAATTTCGCCGTCTTTATTCTCATCCAGGCCATTACCTTTGCAGCTGGTGTATACATTATTTTAGCAGGGGTGCGAATGGCAATTGGCGAGATCGTGCCTGCATTTAAAGGGATTGCTGATCGGTTTGTGAAAGGTGCAAAGCCGGCACTTGATGCACCAACCGTTTTCCCTTTTGCTCCAAATGCGGTTATTATCGGTTTTTTATGCAGCTTTGCAGGAGGGATCGTATCCATTTTTCTTTTACCTTTGTTTGGTTTAACTGTCATTGTCCCTGGTCTTGTCCCGCACTTTTTTTGCGGTGCTACAGCAGGAGTGTATGGCAATGCAACAGGAGGGGTGAGAGGTGCTGTCGCAGGGGCATTTGTGAATGGATTACTTCTTTCATTCTTACCTGCTTGTTTACTCCCTGTGTTAGGAACTCTTGGCTTTGAAGGGACAACTTTTGGAGATACAGACTTCGGGATCATCGGAATCTTGATTGGATTGATCAAGTTTTTATTTCATCTTTAAAAAAGGAGGAGGCTGAGAATGAAAGCCATTTTTTCACCTTCACTGATGTGCATGGATTTAACGCACTTCCGTGAACAAATTCATCTTCTTAACACGAGAGCAGATCGGTATCATGTCGACGTCATGGATGGACATTACGTGAAAAATATCACCTTATCACCCTTTTTCATTGAACAGCTTCGAAAGCTGACAGATGTACCGATTGATGTTCACCTTATGGCCGAACATCCCCAGGAATTTTTAATCGATGCGTGTATTGATGCAGGCGCAACGATGATTTGTTTACACCCGGAAGTTGTGCAAAAAGACGTCTTTCGAATCATCCGGCATATCCACCAAAGAAAGTGTGAGGTCGGCTTTGTCCTAAATCCCGCCACACCAGTTGCGGCATTAGATGCTTTTATTCATTTAATAGACCGAGTGACGATCATGACGATCGATCCAGGGTTTGCCGGACAGCCTTTTATTGAGGAAATGCTTCAGAAAATCAAAGAGGTGAAGGATGTAAAAGAGAAGGGAGGGTACTCGTTTTCAATCGAAGTAGACGGCTCTTGTAATGAAAGCACGTTCCGACTACTTGCTGAGGCTGGAAATGAGATCTATATCATCGGCACTTCAGGTTTATTTGGACTTCACGAACAACTCGACATCGCGTGGGAAACAATGAAGCAATTGTTTGCAAAAGAAACAGCCGCAATGAAATCACCTTAGGAAACGAGAGGATGAAATCCATCCTCTTTTTTTACGTAAATTTACTAAAATCACTGCACATCCACCAACACATACTCAAAAACATGAAAAAAAGCGAAAATTTATAATTGAAAGCGCTTTATTTATGTGTTATTCTTCAAATATCTTTAGTAAACATTTAGTCAAAAAAGCCATGAGGAGTTTGCCTATGACCACACTCAAAGATATTGCTCATGATGCAAAAGTATCCGTTTCCACTGTATCTCGTGTGTTAAATGGCGACCAAACGCTAGCCGTTTCACACGCAACAAGACAAAACATCCTCGACATTGCTAAAAAGTTAAACTATACCCCAGTGAGAGCAAGAAAAGCCGATCAAGCAGAAGGAAAAAGCCCATCTGAATCCCCAGTCATCGGTGTCGTTGTCGCACAATCCATTGATGAAGAATTAAATGATCCCTTTTTTTCATCCATTCGAAAAGGAATCGAAAAAGAATATGCCAAACAAGGCCTGTCCACCCTCCATACATTTCGCCTGAGAAGCATAGACAAAGGTGCGATGCTAAAAGAGATAGACGGTTTGATCGTCATTGGACGAATCAGCCCCGATACTGTTGAAAAAATGACAAATCGCATGAAGCACATTGTTTTTATCAATCATTATGCAGATGAAGATTTGTATGATTGCGTACATGTGGACTTTGTAAGAGCGGCTGATCGCGCTATTCGACACTTGCAATCTCTCGGCTATACACACCTAGGCTATATCGGCGGGAAAGAACGAGAACATTTTTTCGAAGGGAACGCTGTCATTGAAGACGAAAGACAAACAACTTTTGTGAAAAGAATGCAAGAGGCGGGAGGTCTTCATTTGGATGATATCCACATTGGTGAATACTCCATGCAAGAAGGCTATACGCTTATGCAACAAGCCATCGAAAAAGGAAATCTTCCAGAAGCCTTTTTTATCGGAAGTGACTCTATGGCGATTGGTGCTATGCGTGCTCTACATGAAGCGGGTCTCCGTGTGCCTCTCGATGTATCCATTGTTGGGTTTAATGACATTGAAGCCGCTTCATTTTCAAGCCCGCCGCTCACAACAGTCAAAGTGTATACAGAAGAAATGGGGGAAGTCGGTCTGAAGCTGTTACTTGAGCGGATACACGGAAGAAAACTCCCTCTAAAAGTCGTCGTGCCCACGAAGCTCATTGAAAGAGGCAGCACATGCTTAATCCATGAAAGGGGGTGAAACAGCATTTCAGCAAACAAAAAAGAGACAAAAAAGCAGAAAGGAAGCTGCTGAGCATGATGGCCAGATCATGCTGAACACAAGGCAGCTTACCGATATGCTCTCTTATCTCTTTGAAAAGAATAGAATTCCAGTATAATGGACTTCTTTTGTTTCCGCAACTGCATGAATTCTATCAACAATCGTCTGAATTTTCAGTGATCAAAAGGAGGAAACCATGAATAAAAAAAGCATGCTGCTGATGACTGTAGCCTTTGTTTTGACCATGATTTTGTCTGCTTGCAGCAATAACGGCGCTTCTGAAGCAAACGGAAAGGTCACCCTGACTCTATTTTCGACGATGAGTAACAGCGGAGAAAGAAAAGCGTTTGAAGAAGTGATTCGTGATTTTGAAAAGGAGCATCAACATATTCGAATCGACGCCAATTTCCCTGGCAACAGCTATGAAGATATGATACGTGTCAAAATGGGAGCGAACGATATGCCTGACCTATTTGATACACATGGCTGGGCCAAACTGCGATATAGCGAGTATGTGGCTGATTTAAAGGAGATGGACTGGGTCAAACAGCTTGATCCTTCACTCGACCAGATTTTAAAGGACAAAGATGGCAAAGTGTACGCCTATCCGCTGAATCAAGCGAAGGATGGGCTTAGTTTCAATGCCAATCTATTAAAAAAATATGGCATTGAAGTACCTAGAACACTTGATGAACTCAAAAGTGCTTTACAAACGGTCAAAGAAAGGAGTAAGGGAGATGTTGTGCCGCTCTGGATACCAGGAGGAGATAATTCAAATATCGCCCAGATCTTTGACGAACTAGCCACACCTTTATTAATCACCGATCAAAAACATCAATACGGAAAAGAACTTGAAAACGGAACGTTTGATTGGTCTCACTATACTCCGCTTGCACAGTTCATGAAGGAGCTAAAGGATCAAGACCTTTTAAACAAAGATGTCCTCACAGCGAAACTGTCTCAGGCACCTGAGCTGATGGCGCAAAACAAAATCGCTTTCACTTTTGTCGGAGGATCTCTAGGTCCTGAAGCGACAGAGCTCAATCAATCGATCAAAGTAGGTACGATGCCTGTTCCAGCCATTCATGAAGGAGATAAGCAAAGCTGGATTGGCGGAGAACGATTCACTGTCGCTGCCTGGAAGGACTCTAAACATCTAAAAGAAGCAAAACAATTCATCGACTTTTTAGCAAAACCAGAAAATGTGAAGAAAATCGCAGAGGGCACATCCTCTGAAACGGCCTTAAAGCAAGTGAAAGCCAAAAACTATTACTCTACGTTTTACGATCAATACGAACATATCAAGATTGAACCATATTTTGACCGAAAATACTTACCAAGCGGAATGTGGGCTGTCATGGCAACAACCGGTCAAGAATTATTAGCAGGCTCCATCACACCAGAACAATTATCAAAGAAAATGGAAGAGGAATATAAGCGCTTGAAAAAACAATAGCCGACTGATGCTGAAACAGGAGTGAAGCCAATGAGTGACACCACAAAAGCAAAACAGGCGACCGCATTCACCTCTTTTCCAAAACAGAAAATGAAAAGAAGCCAAAATTCATCACTTTGGTGGATGTACATGCCAGCTGTTCTCGTGGTCAGTACCTTTATCATTTATCCCTTTTTTAACGGGATTCAGCTTTCTTTTACAAATTGGAACGGTTTTTCACAAAACTATGAGTGGATTGGGCTTGATCAATACAAACGGCTGCTTCAAGACCCTACCACATGGCTTGTTGTCAAAAACACACTTCTTTACGGAATTGGGAGCACCATCTTACAAAATATCATTGGACTTGGGTATGCTCTTTTGTTACATCAAAGCTTAAAGATGAGAGCCATCACAAGGACTGTGATCTATTTACCCGTCATGATCAGTCCGATTGCTATGGGCTATATTTGGTATTTTGTGTTTGCTTATCAAGGCGGTGCCTTAAACGATGTGGTGACGCTTTTTGGATTTGACCAAATAAATGCGCTTGGCAATCCGCAATTAAACACATGGATCATTGTGCTTGTCAACACGTATCAATTCGTCGGAATTGCAATGATCATTTATTTAGCAGGACTTCAAAGTATTCCTCAGGATTATTATGAAGCGGCACAATTAGACGGCGCATCAAGCCTCCAGCAATTCAGGCGGATCACATTGCCGCTTTTAATGCCGTCCATCACCATTAATATAGTGCTCAATGTCATTGGCGGACTCAAGCTGTTTGATGTCATTGTGGCACTCACTGGCGGCGGACCTGGAGATTCTTCGCAATCGATGTCGACCTTTATGTATGATCTATATTTCAAACGTCAGGATGCAGGCTATGCCGCGACACAAGGTGTCTTCATGGCTGTCATCATTCTTGTGATAAGTGTCGCAGCGTTGATTTATTTCAAACGAAAGGAGACCGAGGTGTGATGGATAACGCCTATAAACGCAAGAAAAGATGGTACTCCTTACTCGCACTTTTGATTACATTGCTTCACCTCATCCCATTTTATATCTTAGTGACGACATCGCTAAAGGGGATAGGAGATTTCAGTTCAAAATGGCTGTTTCCGACAACGCTTCACCTTGAAAATTTTCGCAAGGCATGGACAGAGGCTCAGCTTGGCCAGTCCTTTTTGAATACAGTGATCATTACGTTCAGCTCCGCTGTCTTACTCATCATTCTTGGATCTCTTGCAGCCTATCCGCTCGCAAGAAGGGTCACAAAGCTCAATAAAGCGGTTTATGTGTTATTCATTGCCATTATGGTCATTCCACCGCTCACAGCTCTTGTCCCGCTATATAAAATGGTCGTTCAAATCGGAATGATGAATACGTATCAAATCGCTATTTTAAACAATGTGGCCGCCTTTTTGCCGCTGACGATTTTTTTATACGCAGGCTTTATCCGTTCAACGATTCCAAAGGAGCTTGAAGAAGCCGCTCGTATTGATGGCGCGGGAACATTTAGAGTCTTTTTCACCGTCGTTTTTCCGCTGCTGAAGCCGATTACCGCTTCTGTTTTAATTATTGCCTGTGTGTATATTTGGAACGACTATCAATTTGCCATCTTCTTTTTGCAAGATAAAGAGATGCATACACTCACGGTCGCCTTATCCAATTTTTTTGGTCAAAATCAGCATCAGCTCCAGCTCGTTGGCGCCGCTGCTCTTATCGCGATGCTGCCAATGGTCACGATGTTTTTACTTTTGCAAAAATATTTTATCGCAGGGCTTTCACAAGGCTCTGTCAAAGGGTAATCCTACATTGCTGTAAAAAGGAGAGTCGTCTATGTCAAAAATTACGTTTATCGGTGCTGGGAGTACCGTCTTTGCTAAAAATATATTAGGAGATTGTCTGTTTGTCCCTGCACTTGCCGGCTTTGAATTCGCGTTATATGATATCGACCACAACCGGCTGAAAGAATCAGAAACGATGCTGCGGCACTTAAAAGAAAACTACGCTGCAAATGTGACGATCCAGTCCTATCACAATCGTAAAGAAGCCTTAAAGGATGCGAAATATGTCATCAATGCCATCCAGGTTGGCGGCTATCAGCCAAGCACTGTCATTGATTTTGAGATTCCGAAAAAATATGGGTTAAGACAAACGATTGCTGATACGGTTGGTATCGGCGGCATCTTTCGTTCACTTCGAACTATTCCTGTTATGCTTGATTTTGCAAAGGATATGGAAGAGGTTTGTCCAAATGCCTTATTGTTAAATTACACAAATCCAATGGCCACTCTGACAGGCGCCATGCTGCGTTATACGCCAATCCAAACGGTTGGTCTTTGCCATAGCGTGCAAGTGTGTACAAAGGATCTGTTTGACTCACTTGAAATGGACCATGAAGGTATTGAAGAAAAAATTGCCGGCATTAATCACATGGCTTGGTTATTAGAGGTGAAACGAAACGGAAAAGACTTATATCCAGAAATCAAAAAAAGAGCAAAAGAAAAGCAGCAATCGAGGCATCATGATATGGTTCGATTTGAGCTAATGGATAAATTCGGCTACTATGTCACAGAGTCCTCAGAGCATAATGCCGAATACCATCCTTATTTCATCAAATCACGCTATCCAGAACTGATCGGTCAGTTTAACATTCCGCTCGATGAATATCCGAGGCGCTGCGAGGAGCAAATCAATAATTGGAATACAATGAAGCATGATCTTGTGGGGAATACACAAATCACCCATACTCGCTCTAAAGAATATGGTTCACGTATTATTGAAGCCATTGAAACCAACATTCCCTTTAAATTTGGCGGGAATGTACTGAACACAGGAGGACTCATTCACAACCTGCCTGAAAAAGCCTGTGTAGAAGTGCCATGTGTTGCAGATCGAAGCGGCATCATGCCATGTTATGTCGGTGAGATACCTGAACAATTGGCTGGACTCAATCGGACCAACATCAGTTCACAGCTCATGACGATCGAAGCAGCGATCAGCGGCAAAAAAGAGCATATTTATCAAGCGGCTTTACTAGACCCACATACAAGCGCTGAACTTTCGATTGATGACACCATCAAATTATGTGATGAATTAATTGAAGCACATGGAGAGATGTTGCCAGATTATAAAGAACCGAACCAATATGTCGCATCCTCCACATAACTGAAATGAACGAGCCTCTACCTGATGCACCACGCATCAGGTTTTTTATGTAACAAGCAGGAAATCGAGCAAAAAAGATCATTGACTGTAAGCGTTTTTAATATTATGATTCTCTAAAGTTCACCAACATTTAACCAATAATGCATCAAAAAATGGTTGCATCGTGATGTCATATGACACACAGACAAACTGATCTAAAATGGGGACGAATCTGCGGCAAAAAAGAGCTGACAGCAATTGACCTTTCATCATAGAGAATGCTGTTTATCACAACGTAAACCAAAACAGCGGTTTGATTTGACAAAGAGTGTATACAGATGAGCTCCCGTTAGATGAGACAATGACGATAAATAAACGTCTTATAGCATGACAATCTGAACAAAGAGGAGAGAGGGAACATGACCAGAACAGATGTACAAACGTTGAAAAATTATATTGGCGGACAATGGATTGAGGCAGAAACAAGTCAAACAGAGGCTGTTTATAACCCGGCTACTGGCGAAGTCATTGCAGAAGTACCACTTTCAACGAAAACGGATGTAGAACGTGCAGTACAAGCAGCACAAGAAGCGTTTACCACATGGTCTAAAACAGCTGTCCCTAGGCGTGCACGTATTTTATTTAAATACCAACAGTTACTCGTTGAGAAATGGGATGAGCTAGCAGAGCTGGTCACAATTGAAAACGGAAAAAGTTTAACAGAAGCAAAAGGAGAAGTGCAGCGCGGGATTGAATGTGTGGAATTTGCCGCTGGCGCACCGACCTTAATGATGGGAAAACAATTGCCAGATATCGCAACAGGACTCGAGTCTGGCATGTACCGCTATCCAATTGGCGTCATCGGTGGTATTACACCATTTAACTTTCCGATGATGGTCCCATGCTGGATGTTCCCGCTTGCCATTGCCTGCGGAAATACATTTGTCTTAAAACCTTCAGAGCGAACGCCCATTCTCGCTGCACGGCTAGCAGAACTATTTGAAGAAGCGGGACTACCAAAAGGTGTTCTCAACATTGTAAATGGTGCTCACGATGTCGTAAACGGCCTGCTTGAACATCAAAAGGTCAAAGCCATTTCGTTTGTCGGCTCTCAGCCAGTCGCAGAATATGTCTATAAAAAAGGAACAGAGCATGGCAAACGTGTCCAAGCACTTGCCGGTGCAAAGAATCACTCCATTGTCTTGAAAGACGCCGACTTAGATGCAGCAACAAAACAAATCATTGGGGCTGCTTTTGGATCAGCAGGAGAGCGCTGCATGGCCGCAGCCGTTGTCGCAGTTGAAGAAGAAGTGGCGGACGATTTGATTCAAAAATTAGTTGATGAATCAAATCAGCTCGTGATTGGAAACGGAATCGATGAAGATGTCTTTCTTGGTCCAGTCATTCGAAAGGAGCACAAGGAGCGAACGCTTCAATACATCCAATCAGGGATTGAGGAAGGGGCAAGCCTCATTCGTGATGGCCGACAAGACAATGAAACAAATGGAAAAGGTTATTTTGTTGGACCAACGATCTTTGATCATGTCACACATCAAATGAAAATTTGGCAGGACGAGATTTTCGCCCCAGTCTTATCAATTGTCCGTGTTTCTTCACTAACAGAAGCGATCGACCTGTCCAATCAATCAAAATTTGCTAACGGTGCCTGCCTATACACGGATAGTGCATCAAGCATTAGAGAATTCCGCGAAAATATAGAAGCAGGTATGCTCGGCGTTAACATCGGTGTTCCCGCACCAATGGCCTTCTTCCCTTTTTCCGGTTGGAAAGATTCTTTCTACGGCGACTTGCATGCCAATGGAACAGATGGAGTGGAGTTTTACACAAGAAAGAAAATGGTAACCGCTCGTTATATGTAGTCTACATTCATTGAATAAAGAGGAAAAAATGCAGCTCCAGAATGGATGACTGCATTTTTTTGTTGTCTTCTAGTCGGAAAGTAAGGGTTTTCATCATGATGTTTACAGTGATTTGCACTAGAAATCATCCTTTGTATTCATTCTTCATCACCACATATCAACATATTTTGGAATTGGGCGTAAACCCCAATATGAGGAAGAAGAAAACAGGAGGAAATGAAACGATGAGGACGAGGATGAAGTGCAGCGTAGGTTTATTGATTCTTGCTTTGGTACTGAGCTTTATACCGGTATATGATGCGAGTGCGGCAAGCACCCCAATTGCAAAACGAGTAGGGAATGCAAACCCGCTCATAGACCACCACTTGGGGGCAGATCCGTATGCTCTCACCTATAACGGAAGAGTGTACATTTATATGTCAAGTGATGACTATGAATATCATAGTAACGGAACAATTAAAGATAATTCATTTGCAAATTTGAATAGGGTATTCGTCATCTCTTCGGCGGATATGGTGAACTGGACAGATCACGGCGCAATTCCAGTAGCGGGCGCAAATGGAGCAAATGGCGGACGGGGTATTGCCAAATGGGCAGGTGCTTCATGGGCCCCAGCAGCAGCGGTGAAAAAGATCAATGGGAAGGATAAGTTTTTCCTTTATTTCGCAAACAGTGGCGGAGGGATCGGAGTCCTTACAGCAGACAGTCCAATCGGTCCATGGACCGATCCAATCGGAAAAGCGCTTGTCACGCCAAGTACGCCAGGCATGTCCGGTGTTGTATGGCTTTTTGATCCCGCTGTATTTGTAGATGATGATGGTACAGGTTATCTATATGCAGGCGGAGGCGTTCCAGGCGGGTCAAATCCAACGCAGGGACAATGGGCCAATCCTAAAACAGCAAGAGTCCTGAAATTAGGGCCTGATATGACAAGTGTTGCCAGCAGTGCATCGACCATTGATGCCCCTTTTATGTTTGAAGATTCGGGGATGCATAAATATAACGGAACCTATTACTATTCCTATTGCATCAATTTTGGCGGCTCCCACCCAGCAGATAAACCACCTGGTGAAATCGGCTATATGACGAGCTCAAGTCCTATGGGCCCCTTTACGTATAAAGGACACTTCCTGAAAAATCCGGGCGCGTTTTTCGGTGGCGGCGGTAACAACCATCATGCTGTGTTCAATTTTAAAAACGAATGGTATGTGGTGTATCATACGCAAACTGTCAGTTCCGCATTATATGGTGCTGGCAAAGGCTACCGTTCCCCACATATTAATAAGCTTGTGCATAATGCAGACGGTTCCCTTCGAGAAGTAGCAGCCAATTATGAAGGGGTGAAACAGCTATCCAATCTGCATCCATATCAGCGGGTTGAAGCTGAAACATTCGCTTGGAATGGACGCATTTTGACAGAAGCCTCCTCAGCACCCGGAGGACCGGTTAATAATCAGCATGTCACCAATATTCAAAACGGAGATTGGGTGGCTGTAGGGAATGTAGACTTTGGATCAAGCGGTGCCAGAACCTTTAAAGCCAATGTCGCAGCCGCTACAGGTGGTGGAAAAATAGAAGTCCGCCTTGGCAGTGCAGACGGCAGGCTTGTCGGAACACTAAATGTCCCATCCACAGGCGGTACGCACAACTGGAGAGAAATAGAAACGGCAGTAAACGGCGCAACAGGCGTGCACAACGTATTTTTTGTCTTTACCGGAACAGGCGCCGGAAACCTATTTCAATTTGATTCCTGGCAGTTTACTCAAAGGTAGTAGCGGAAGACAAAAACGGATGCTGCTAGTTCCATAAATGTTTGATGGGGGAGTGGGGAAAATTTGATGTCAATTGTAAAAAAACCAATCTGTACATTATTGGTCTGCTTTACCATGCTGTCTGTTATGTTCATAGGACCTGGAGTGACTGAGGTTTCAGCAGCAAGTGATGCAAATATTAATATGAATGCAGAAAGACAAGTGATTCGCGGCTTTGGCGGAATGAACCACCCAGCTTGGATTGGTGATTTGACTGCACCACAAAGGGAAACTGCCTTTGGCAATGGACAGAATCAGTTAGGATTTTCAATTCTTAGAATTTATGTAGACGAGAACAGAAATAATTGGCACAGAGAAGTCGCAACAGCCAAAAGGGCGATAGAGCATGGAGCTTTCGTCATTGCTTCGCCTTGGAATCCTCCAAGCCATATGGTTGAGACCTTTAACCGCAATGGCGCATCTGCAAAGCGGCTTAGATACAATCAATACGCAGCATATGCACAGCATCTCAATGACTTTGTCACGTACATGAAGAATAATGGAGTGAATCTTTATGCCATTTCTGTGCAAAATGAGCCCGATTATGCACATGAATGGACATGGTGGACCCCGCAGGAAATCCTGCGTTTCATGAGAGAAAATGCCGGTTCCATTAATGCCCGCGTGATTGCGCCAGAATCCTTTCAGTACCTGAAAAATATATCCGATCCTATTCTAAACGATCCGCAGGCGCTTAGAAATATGGACATTCTCGGTGCCCACCTGTACGGGACCCAAATCAGCCAGCTTCCGTATCCTCTTTTCAAACAAAAAGGAGGAGGGAAGGAGCTATGGATGACAGAAGTATACTATCCGAATAGTGACAACAATTCAGCGGATCGCTGGCCTGAGGCATTAGGGGTTTCAGAGCATATTCACCATTCAATGGTAGAAGGAGATTTCCAGGCGTATGTTTGGTGGTACATCCGTAGATCCTATGGCCCTATGAAGGAAGATGGAATGATCAGCAAACGTGGATACAACATGGCGCATTTCTCCAAATTTGTGCGCCCTGGCTATGTAAGGATTGATGCTACGAAAAGTCCTGAACCGAATGTTTTCGTATCAGCCTATAAAGGCGACAATAGAGTCGTCATTGTGGCGATTAACAAAAACAATACAGGAGTCAATCAACACTTTGTGATGCAGAATGGAACTGCTTCACAAGCGTCAAGATGGGTCACGAGCAGCAACAGCAACCTTCAGCCTGGAACAGATTTAAATATATCAGGCAATCAATTTTGGGCCCATCTCCCGGCTCAAAGTGTGACAACATTTGTTGTAAAACGATAAAGTCACCTGCATCGCAAAAAGCCAATTTTCTCACTCAAAAAAGAAAATTGGCTTTTTTTCTGTCGTTAAACGGTGTTGATTTTTCACTATGCATAAACATTGGGTATAATAATGACAATGACTTCAGAGGAGTGATCAATGTATGTCACAGCTTCAAAGCAAAGTATTAATCATAGATGACGAAAAAGAAATTTTGGAATTAATCAACACGGTATTAACAAGAGAAGGCATTGATCGCGTCATAACAGCTTCAACTGCCCGTGATGGACTCACACAATTTCATCAAGAACATCCCGATTTGATCATATTAGATATCATGTTGCCAGATGGAGAAGGCTATGATATCTGCAAAAAAATAAGAGAAATCTCCCATGTTCCGATTATCTTTTTGTCGGCAAAGGGAGAGGAAACCGATAAAATTGTAGGACTTGCTATCGGTGGGGATGACTACATTACAAAACCGTTCAGCCCTAAAGAAGTCGCCTACCGGGTCAAAGCGCAGCTGAGGAGATCATCTTACTTACAGCCATCTCAAACCGATCCCGTGATCAAAAAAGGGCCGTTTGAGTTAAACGAGCAGCAAGCAGAACTCACCAAAAATGGAGCGGTGATTGAGCTCACACCGAAAGAGCTTATGCTGATGACCTATTTCTTGCAGCACCCGAACCGTGTGATCAGTAAAGAAACGCTTTATCAAACCGTATGGGGAGAAGACTTCTTCGGTTCTGACAATACGGTGATGGTTCATATACGAAGACTTCGGGAAAAAATAGAGAATTCCCCGTCAACACCAGAGTTTCTCGTGACGGTCAAAGGGCTTGGCTATAAATTTGTTGTAAAGGATGCGTAAGGATGAAATGGCGATTAACAGGCAGATATATGGTCTCTGTCATTATCGTGACCATTATCACGGTCTTTATCAACTTATTTGGATTCATGATTTGGCTTGTACTACAAGCAAGCAGCCAGCAAAACGAAGAAAATACGCCCGAAACCTTCACAAGATCATTTGCACAATACGTCTCTTTTTCTGATCACGGAATCACCGTAAACAAAGAAGGGCAAAAAGCTTTAGAACAACAAAATGCATGGATTCAAATTTTAGACGAAAATGGACAAGACGTGTATCATGCGCAAGCACCTAAAGGATTAAAGAACAAATATACACCTATAGAAATAGTGAACTTACATAAATATAAGGATAAGCAATTATTATCGACCATTTATGCTGGCGAAAAAAAAGGGAAGGGCAAAGAATACAGCTACTTTATCGGATTTAAGGATCCTTCCATCGGAAAATACCTATTCTCGTTCGACACGAAGGACTTAGTGACAAGATTCAATATCGGGACGATGATTTTATTATCAATAGATGCCATCATTGCGTTACTCATTGGTTACTTATTCAGCCGGCAGCTCATAAAACCGCTCGGCCGTGTCATTCATGGAATCCAGCGGCTAGCAAACGGAGATTACACAACAAATCTGCCAGCTAAGGGGATATATAAAGATGTCTTCTATAACGTCAATCACTTATCAGAGCAACTAGCTTCAAGCAAAAAAGAAAAAGACAAATTAGAGCAAATGCGTGAAGAATGGATCAGTCATATTTCTCATGACATTAAAACACCACTAGCTTCTATTCAAGGCTATGCAGAAATCATCAAAGATCCAAACTATCCTCTTTCAGAACAAGACATCAGACATTACGCCGACATTATTGAGAATAAATCACTGTATATCAAAGATGTCATGGAGGATCTTAATTTAACGACAAGGCTGAAAAATAATGGCGTCATGCTAAATAAAGAGCTAGTTAATATTGTGTCACT
Organism: Bacillus zhangzhouensis; assembly: GCF_000715205.1. Lineage (GTDB taxonomy): Bacteria > Bacillota > Bacilli > Bacillales > Bacillaceae > Bacillus > Bacillus zhangzhouensis. The sequence goes on from NZ_JOTP01000014.1 coordinate 59,949, forward strand.
GCTGCGGGAAACGTTAATTGATATTTTAAACGATTCAAGATATGCGAATCAGACGATTGAGCTTCAAACGAATGTAGACAAGCTCATGCTGAATATTGATAAAATCCTCATTCGAAGAGCGGTCACCAATCTCATTTTAAATGCCCTCGTTCATAATGATCCTGATGTAAAGATCATTGTACAGCTTGAACAAAAAGAACAAACCCATATCACGATTAAAGACAACGGCAAAGGAATAGGCGATAAAGAGCTAGAAAAAGTGTTTGACCGCTATTACAGAGGGACAAATACAGGAGTAACGCATGCAGGCTCTGGTCTTGGGATGGCCATTGCAAAGGATATTATCGTCAAGCACGGCGGGGATATCACGATCCGCAGTAGTGTAGGGAAAGGAACAACAATTGATATCCACATACCAGCATGAAAACATACAGAAAAACGGTTCTGATCAACAACAGAACCGTTTTTTTCACCTATTATTCTGAAAACACTTTGATTCCTTTGACAATGTTCCAAATGAAAAAATAGATTGCCACAAGGAAAGTCACAGCGTACGTCGCAATTAGGAATGGCCCAGCATGTCTAATATCGTTCATGCCAAGTAAACCTGAACCGATGATGCCAATGCCGAAAATCAAATAAGGAATCAGATGCGTCCACAACGATTTTTTCGCATGATATTTCACTTCGTCCTGACCTAAGAAATAGACGATAATCGGAAACAGAAACGGCGCAAAAAAGATACTGAAGTAACATAATGAAGACAAAATTTTATTTTCTCTCAAACCTTTTCACCTCTATGTTTTATTAAAAGGCGGAATCATTTGACTCAGCCCTCACTTAACTACAAATCCATTGTACTACCTCAACCTTAACCTGTATTAATCCAAACCTTACAGCAACCTTAAAAATGAATGAAAAGCGGCATCTCGTGAAAAACAACATGATTCTATTCTTGACCTTGAAGTATAGTTCAACCTTTATAATAGAACTAGCAACAGATGACTGACCAATTCATGAAAATAAAGAACAGAGGAGAATGAAAATGGAGCTGATGACTAGAGGTGAACTTTCAAAAAGAACAGGAATAAGCACCGCTGCCATTCGGTATTATGAAGGACACGACATTTTGCCTCTCCCAAAACGAAGTTCTAACGGTTATCGATTATATACAGAAGATGCCCTTTTAAAAATTGAATTCGTAAAAGAGGCTAAATCGTTAGGTTATTCGTTAAAAGAAATAAAAGAGATTTTGGACATGCTCAGTCGAGAAGTGAACCCTGATACGTTAAGAAAGATTGTTCAGCATAAACTTGAAGAGATTGAAGAAAAAATCCAAAGCTTTCGATTTATGCAAAGCCTATTATCTAACCTGTTAGAGACCTCTGATCAAGACATACAAGATTATCTTAAATCATTTCGCAAAACTAAATAGGATGAGCAAAAAAAGCGATTAAAGGAGCGGTAAAAAATGAGTGTAGACATGTATCAAGGAAAGCGTTCTAAAGAAAGCATTCAATTTGAAGCATTGATCTCTTCTGAAGGGCATAAAGAAAGTTTTTCAAGTATCGAAAAACCAAGCATTTTCTTGATCAAAAAGGAACTGAAAACACGAAGCCTTATGTGATACCGGATGACGTTGAACTATTAAGTGAGCTGAAGGAGCAGACATTCGAGGGGATGCAAGTTTTCACTTTAAATGACCAAAAGTCTCCTACACAAAAAGTGATTTTATATCTACACGGGGGCGCATGGACAAACCAGCCTTTGAATTTACACTGGTGGTTCATGGATAAAATGGCTCAAGCCCTTCAAGCGAAGGTGGTCGCTCCTATTTATCCGAAAGTTCCTCATTATAGCTACAAAGATACGTATCCGAAAATTTTAAATGTCTATAAAGTATTGCTTGATACAGTTGAAAGTCCTCATCAATTAACGCTCATGGGAGATTCAGCTGGCGGAAACATCGCACTCGGTCTGGCGCACCTTTTAAAGAAGGAGGATCTGCCGCAGCCGAAGGATATTATTTTATTATCTGCATGTGTTGATATGAGCTTAAGCAATCCTCTCATGTTTGAATATGCAAACATGAAGGAATGGAAGTCATTGCAAAGATTTGGACAGCTGATCAACATGTAACTGACCCATTGATCAGTCCCATTTACGGTGACTTCAAAGGGCTTGGGAAGATTACTCATTTCATTGGAACACATGATATGTTATATCCAGATGCCATGAAGCTCGATGAAAACCTAACAGAACAAGGAATGGACATAAAAACCTTTGTTTATCCTGAAATGCTGCATGTGTTTGTTCTCATGCCAATCCCTGAGGCTCAAGATGCTCAGGAGAAAATCATTCAGGTGATCAATCGTTAGGGATTCAGTTCACACACTGCTTACTTGTAAGCAGTAAATACAATCACAATATCAATTCACTACAGATTAAACTTTCCTTAAACTCCAATTTATGTTTACAAAGAGCGTATTTCCCATTAATATAATGATTGTTCGCTTTTTCATTGGGATTAAACAAATGGCTGGTTAGTAAAGGAGAGTGAATGATGAGTGTTTCTTTTCTTCAACCTATGGCTCTGATCTTATTTACATTGCCTTTGTTATTTTTAATATGGGGGATTGTAGGCTATATCATCTTTAAGCGGGTCTACATCGTTCTAATGATCACATTTGTAGCTTCAACCGTTTTTATCTTTGCCTATACGGGGTTTGACATCTCGAATATGTATTGGGTCATCGCTATGACCTTTCTATGCATGTGTACCTCTGTCATCACAAAAATCATACGATATATGTATAATCGCTATAAAACAGCATAATCAACAAGCTTATGTCCACAAACATAAGCTTTATTTTTGTATCTATTCATTTCTTCTTCAAGAACAATTCATTACCTCATGTTTGGTATAATAGATCAACATATGAAAAACGACCATAAGTGAAGGGGAACACGATGCAAACATTTGATCTTACTCAAAAAGATGTAGAATTAATAGACGAAGCAAAAAAGAAGATTATCAGCCTTTATGAAGATGATAAACACCATGTAGGGGCAGCCGTTCGCATGAAAACAGGAGAAATGATATCGGCTGTCCACATTGAAGCCTATATCGGACGAGTAACTTTATGCGCAGAGGCCATTGCGATTGGCAGCGCTTTATCGAATGGACATAAGGATTTTGAGACGATTGTCGCTGTTAGACATCCATATTCAGATGAAGAAGATAGGAGAATTAGGGTAGTAAGTCCTTGCGGCATCTGCAGAGAGCTCATTTCAGATTTCGGACCAGAATGTTTCGTCATTATAGAGATGGATGACGAACTAGTCAAATTGAAAATCAGTGAGCTGATTCCACTCAAATATACTCGAAGTTGATGTACCATAGACATGAAGTAGCAATAGGGATGTAGCAAACGTCATCCATTGTCTTTGTTATATTCCAAACTACTGAAAAATCACTCAACAAAAGCAGTCCCATATATTTTCTTGATATGCGCCGTATTAAAAATATATTGTTCCATATGCTCAGGCTTGCGCAGACTACGCACCAGTATTTTCCGATCATCGTCAGAAAGAGCAGGATCATCGTCTATCTTTTCCAAGGCATTTTTCACACGTGCAGATACCTTTTCAACATATAGATGGTTTTTGGATGTTGGCGGAATACATTGCGTCAGGTCACAGCCTGTAAAACGAACACCGTCAAGGGTGCATTTTTCAAAATTGGCGATCAGCTTTTGTTTGCCATTTCCCTCAAACGTAATATCCACTAGCTTGCCGGTAAAGGTACAATTGACGATATTCGATGTTTGTAACACGCGGTCATTGAATCTACATTTATAAAAAGTACAGTCGATAAACGTAGCATTCTCCAATGTCATTCCTCTCATATCACAGGAGGAAAATTCCAAATTGGTAAAAACAGCTTCGTCTCTAGCAATACCAACAGAGCGCAAGTCAGATCGAATAAAAGTACAATGATCAATCGTGCTACCCGCAAAAAATCTCGCATTCGTCAGGTCACACGAATCAAATACAAGATGATGCAGGTGACAGCTCCAAAATATAGGTGAACGAACATTCGAGTTGATGATCGTCGTTCTGCTTATCATTTCGTGTTCATACCTGATAACATCAAAAAATTATTCGTTGTCTACTGATATACCAGACTCAAGTCTTCTCATCGCTATCACCCTTCAGAATTTTTTACAATGATGAATACCTTTCAGCAAGTTCATTCTAATTTCACTTGGCATTTGATCTTGTTCATGATGATATCATAAAGATATATACATATAGAGGATGGCATCAGTACAAGTCTTGTCCCTCAATAACAATATTTCAACACAAGGGACGATCTCGACATTTTTTAGGAAATTTGATAGTAATGCCTCTAACCTGCAAAGTTTTGAAAGCACTTATAGGCATGCGTATTTTTACATTCGCCATCACTTTCATTCATGAAGGAGGAACAAAAGGATGAAAAGGTATGACATATTCCCTGAACCAATCGGCGACTATATCGCCGGACGCACCCAGATGGATTTTGAGTATACGGCATCAGATCACTCAAAAAGAAAATTGACCGCGTTTATGTACTATCCGTCCGATAGCAGCGAAAGGAAGACTGCATCAGCGTACATGTTTCCTGAAGTCTACGAGATGCTTCATGAGCAGCCACTTGTCACTGAGTATCTGAAAGAGAAGAATTTTTTCTCTATCGATATCAAGACTCATTGTTACGACGACCTTTCTCTTTCCGGGAAAGAAAAGCGCTATCCAGTGTTATTCTATGTTTGCGGCGGGGGTGGTTCACCGGAATGGGGGACAGCAATTTGTACAGACCTGGCAAGCCTGGGGTATGTTGTCGTCAGTATCGGCCATCAGAATAGCACAATGTATAAACGGAAAGATGGGAAGCTGTTGAATGTATCAAAGGATTTTTCGGATGTCATTATGGCGTTTTCTGAAGATCCGGAGATGGTGGCGCTGGCTGGTAAGATGAAGATGCGGCCTGACGATGAAACGGCTATTGAGATGTGCCGCAACGTGCTTACCCTACCAATAATTAACCAGTTAACAAGATATAGTGAACAACAGGCAGAAGATGTAAGGTACGTAGCCGATTATCTTCACAAACTAGACTCTGGAGAATTAAAGTCCATCTTTCATGACAGACTGTTGCTCGACATCGGCATGGGCATCGTCGGACATTCTTATGGCGGGCCTACGGCGGGGGTTGTTTGCCGAGATGACGACCGGTTTACCTGCGGGGTTGGCTTGGATAGTGGTGCGTTTGGTCTTCTCGACAGCGACCTCAATAAACCCTTTTTGCTACTGTTTTCTGAACCGAATTATTATATGAATGCGATTATTGGCGCTAACAACAGCATGGAAACCTATTATTTCACCGTTAATCGTGCTGCACATTTAGATTACTGCGACATCGTGTTTACCGGTGTAGATGAGGAACTGAGAGGCACAAGGGATGCGGTAGAAATGCGAAATCTTGTGACGGACTATACGAAGACTTTTTTTGATCATTACATCCTGCAAAAGGCTGCACGTGTGGAAAGCCTTTCATATGATGGCGTAGACTTAATCAAGAAAACCAGCAACAAGTGAGATAACGGAGAAGCTGCTGATCAAAGCCTTTTCAAGAGTCAGCTTAAAGTTGAATATCTCAGCTTTTCCGTTAAATACCGAATGCTGATTGTTTGGCAAAGAAGAGACCGTACCAGCAGATCTGTATTCCAAAAAGCTTGTAGTGAATAAAGAGAAAATGTAAAGTGGGTCAATCCATCATCTTGATGATTAAATTAAAAGGGAATCCATTTCAATTATTGCTCATATTAGCCTACAAATCCTTCTCCCTCCGGATAACGTATTGAGCTTCTGGTTCGTTTCATAAAGATAAATACAATGGTCAGAGAACCTACTCTGCCAATAAACATATGAATCGAAAGAATCACCTTACCTAAAAACGTTAAATCCGGTGTTAATCCCATAGAAAGCCCTACCGTCCCAAATGCTGAGAAGGTCTCAAAAACAATATCAATGAAAGGAGCTTTTTCAGTCATTGTCAATAAAAAATGGTGATAAACACAAAACATAAACTGATAAAACTGATTGCTAAAGCTTTCATGACAACATCATGCTTAATAGTACGTCTATATATCACCGGTTCTTTATTTCCTTTCAGAAAACAGAAATCAAAATGATCATCAACGTTGTTAATTTAATACCACTTCCTGTTGACGCACTCCCAGCACCAATAAACATAAGTAGCATCATAAACGTTAAAGAACTCTCATGCATATGTCCTATATCAAGAGAATTAAAACCCGCAGTTCTAGGTGTCACAGCTTGAAAATATGACGCCCATAAATTATCAAGAAGGTTCATTTAGATATCATTTAGTCAAGCGATTGAATCGTTTTCGAAGAATTAGGCATGAGACAGCAAATACTGTGAAAGCGCCCGCTGATCCAGCAGCAAACATCAGCTCAGATTGTTCTGGGTTGGATTTGAATAACAAAGGGACAGAAAGAATGAGCACGGCACCACTAAAGCCCAATCCTAATATCAACATTGCCAATAATTTATTCATAGAAACACCTCTTACACTCAGAATTTTAAAAATAGAAACCTTTAACATTCCTAGATGGAGTGTATCATATGATGGCGGGCGATTGGTTTCTTTTCATTAAAACACAATCGTGAAACAAACGATTTTAAACGAACACTGTTCTTTACGAACGATGTTCGTTATAATATAAATGAGATGTATTTTTAAACGATTCTCATAAAGGAAGAGGAGATGCATACGATGACGTCATTATCTAAAGACCCAAAGCAAATTGCTATCATTGGAGGAGGACCTGGGGGGCTAACACTCGCCTTAATTTTGCAAAATTACGGTATACAAACAACCATCTATGAACGGGAGATGTATGACAAGAGTCTTGAAAGAGGAGGGTCACTGGATATTCATGAAGAAACAGGTCAAAAAGCCTTAAAAGAAGCAGGAGTTTATGAGAAATTTCAAAGGAACGCCCGTTATGAAGGAGAAGATTTCAGATTACTTGATAAATCAGGAAGAATTTATTTAGATGAAGAAACGGAATCAGATCAAAAAGGCACTCGCCCAGAAATTGATCGTGGTGTGTTGTGTGAACTGCTGTTAGATCAAATTGATGCTGAAAACATCAAATATGGATATAAACTAGAAAGATGCGTTTCATTAGAAAATGGCATGACGGAGATTCATTTTGAAAACGGGGTTGTCGAGACAGTTGACCTTTTGATTGGGGCTGATGGTGCTTTTTCTCGTGTACGTCCTCTGTTAACAGATATGGATATTGAATACTCTGGGCTCACGATGCTGGAACTAAATGTCCTAAGCGTAGAGGGGAACCACCCTGATTTAGCTGAATTTAATAAACGTGGTAAGATGTTTGCTTTAGCAGACCATAAAGGACTGATTGGTCAGTTAAACGGAGATGGACGAATCAAAGTGTATGCAAGCCTTATGGTAGAACGCAACTGGATCGAGACTTGTGGTATACCGTTTCACCAAGCGAAAGAAGCAAAAGAACAATTATTAGCGTTATTTAGTGATTGGGATGATCAGCTGAAAAATTATATTCGTTATGCAGAAGATGCCATCATTCCAAGACGGATTTATACGCTTCCTGTCGGTTTTAAATGGAACCGTCATAAAGGAGTAACGCTTATCGGTGATGCAGCTCATGTCATGTCACCATTCGCAGGTGAAGGTGTAAACATGGCGATGTTTGATGCAATGGAGCTTGCACTTGCTATTGTCCGACATCCTCATGATATTGAAAAGGCTATTGAAGAATACGAAGACATGATGTACGAATATTCATCGAAGAAAGCTCATGAATCGGAGAATAGTTTAAAACTGTGTTTTTCAAAAGACGCTGCGGTCAAGCTTGCAGATATGATGAATTCTTTCCAAGAAAACGGTGATTGATGCTCAATTTACTATTTTACTTTGACATGTTATAAAGAGAGTATGAACAATTCAAATCGTCGCATTATAAGTCGCCGGTCTCGGCCGGCTAAAGAGCCCTTAAGCCGTGAGCTCATTGTGAAAACGGCCCATGAGCTTCTTAAGGAGCAAGGGATAGAGGGCATGAGTATGCGTAAGGTGGCTAAAGCATTGGATACGGGACCTGCATCCTTGTATGTCTACGTGAACAATTTTCAAGAACTCAGTGCTTACGTATTGGATTATGGTCTCGGCCAAATGGTTTATCCAGATTCAGCGGATAGCACATGGAAAGAACAGTTATTTGACATATTGCATACTTATTTCCTACTGCTATTCGAAAAACCTGGTCTTGCTGAAATTTCTCTTTCCACCATTCCACAAGGAACGAACTTTCTTCAGTTGACCGAACATATTCTCGCTGCATTGCATGAAGGCGGGATCAAATCTACATCCGCTGCATGGGGAGTAGACCTGTTACTGTTATACGTATCTTCCGTAGCATACGAAAAGGTCTCTTGGAAGAAACATGACTCTTCGCAGATTTCAGACATTAAAAAAACATTTGATGATGCAGACAAAACGCGGTTTCCTTTCATTCATCGTGTGAAAGAAGAAATGTTTGCAGGTGATACCGTATCAATGGAACGGTTCCGATGGGGAATTGACGTCATTTTGTATGGAATCCAGAAAGAAATCAATTAGAAAGGAGCACAAGCAAAAAGCAGTCTATGGCTGCTTTTTTTATATGTTTGATCTTGTGAGCATCATGATATATAAATAAATCTATATATTGTTTTTATATATAAAAAATTATATAATCTAGTGGAATAAAAAATGGGGTGCTTAGGCATGGAACAAATTAAAAAGTTATTAGCGAGTTATATTCCTTTAGCAAAATCTACTGCAAAAATGTTTGGATCAAATTGTGAAGTAATTATTCATGATTTAACGAACCCTCAAGCATCTGTCATGTTTACAGTAAATAACCATGTGACAGGAAGAGAAATCGGTCAATCCTTTGATCATCTAGTAAAGACTGTATTACAATCAGAAGATTTTAAAGAAGATTATCTTGCTGGTTATACATTTGTAACAGAAGATAAGCGTACGATTCGTTCTTCGACTACATTAATACGTGATTCGAAGCAAAAAGTGATTGGTGCTTTCTGTATCAATTTTGACGTTGAAGCACTGAATCAAATGCAGCAATTTATGGATACTTTTCTTTCTACACAAATTGAAGTTCAAGAGGATGAAACAAAATCAAACGATGACCTTGAAAATGTGGAAGGAATAGTAGATCAATTGATTCAACAGATCATTCAAAACAGTGTTCATCCAGTCATGAAACGTCATGAAAAAATTGAATTAATAAGATTTATGGATGAAAAGGGAATTTTTTTAATGAAAGGATCTGTTGAGAAGGTCGCATCTATGTTAGGCATTTCCAAAGTAACCGTCTATAGCTATTTGGATGAAATCAAAAATAAATCGAATGAAGGGGAAACGAAATGAAAAGCATCCTTGAGGTGGGAAATCTAAAATCAAACGGACACTATGCATTCGCAACCATTCACCAAAATACAGTATATGTATCAGGACAATTTGCCATCAATCCCGAAACGAGAGAAAAAGAATTCGGCACCATTGAAGAAGAGACATTACAAGCGCTTAAGAATGTGGAGATGGTTGTAGAGACTGCTGGAAGTAAAAAAGAGAAGATCTTGCGCATGACATTATACATTTCAGATATTGAATTATGGGACAAAGTAGATGCGGTTTATACTGACTTTTTCGGTGAACATAAACCAGCACGTACTGTTGTACCAACGAATGAATTACATTTTGGTTTCAAAATTGAAATTGATGCCATTGCATATATTTAAGATATTTTTTTGCCTACTCTATATAAAAAATTATATTTCGTATAAAAAAATATTTGAAGGGGTTGATGATTGATGAATCAATTGATTTGTAACCATTGCGGGAAAAAATATGAGATGACACCAACTCTATGGAAATGTGATTGTGGTGGAGTATTAAACCTGGTGAAAGATACCCTGAAAATAGATATCGCAGCTTGGGATCACTATCCAAATTCATTATGGCGTTATGTTGAAACCATGCCATTTTCAAAAGGTTCTAAGACTTGGGAAACTGTGACAATGGGGGAGGGTCAATCTCCTTTAATCGTTCTGGATCCTAATGAGCCAAACACTTATGTCAAAGTTGACTATATGATGCCGACATTATCCTTTAAAGACCGAGGAGCCGCTGTTTTGATGACAAAAGCAAAGGAATTAGGGGTATCAAAAGTCATAGCTGATAGTAGTGGGAATGCAGGAACAGCGATTGCAGCTTATGCAGCACGTTGTGGTATTGCCTGTGACATCTATCTAAGCGATGACACTTCACCTAAAAAGGTCGCTCAAATAAAAGCACATGGAGCAACGATTAAAGAAATTCACGGGACGCGAGAGGACATTGCAGCTGCGGCACAAAAGGCAGTAGACAATGAAAACGTTTTTTATGCAAGCCATGTCTATAATCCCTACTTTTTCGAAGGTACAAAAACATACGCCTATGAAATCTATGAGCAACTAAAAGGAGCACCTGATGCTTTAATTATTCCGGTTGGAAACGGTACTCTCCTCCTAGGTGCGTATTATGGCTTTAAAGAGTTATTTGAAAATGGTCTCATTCATAACATACCTAAAATCGTTGCCGTACAAGCGAAAAACTGTGCACCCCTTGTGAAAGCTTATCAAAATGCGGAGGGATCAGCATCACCTGTGACGAATAAAGGGACCTTAGCAGAAGGGATTGCCATTGCTGCTCCAGCACGCTCCAAACAAATTTTAGAAGCTGTACAAGTTACCAATGGTACGTTTATTGAAATTGAAGAAGATGAGATCCTAAATGCACGATCTAAACTGAGTGAGAAAGGGTTTTATGTAGAAGTGACATCTGCAGTCAATTTGGCTGGCTACATGAAATATCAAAAGGAACCAGAAGAGACCATTGTCATACCTCTTTGTGGTGCAGGGATTAAATCAAAATAACCTTAGAGAAAAATCACGCAGGACTCAGGTAGAACAGAGAGTTGCGTGCCTCGTTGACCTATTATATGATCAATCAGGTTGAAAATGGAGGAATGATTCGTGGCATTGGATTTCACTCATTGCGAAGCACATTGGTCTTACACCGACTTCCATGATTTTAGATGCAAGTTAGCAGCATGTATTGGCATGAATTTAGATGAAATGGGGGGGTTTGGCGGGGGGAAATACCATGTGAAAACTATCAAGATGACATCATTCCATTGCTGGATATTTCAGATTCTGATAGTTACTTAATGCCAGATGTTTGTAAGACCGTTGCAGTTAGATTACGTCAACTGATCCACAATTGGCCTGATGATGATATAGATAAAAAGAACGCTCTCTATCTGGCAGAGGGAATGGAATTAGCTCATCAACAAAAAGAGCCATTGGGATTTATATAAGAGTAGGAAATGTTGTCATATGGCGGCTCATTAAATTCACTTTAATTCAGAAACCTTTATGACCGTTTTAATTTATTGAGGACGTAGAGGATTTTGATATGACATACATAAGGGAAAGATGAAGATAAAGAGGAAGTGTGCAAGAAGGTAAATATAGATCCATTGAATGCTCTATTAACACCACTGAAATAAGGATTCTATCATTTAATGGATCCACTTTTATACTCTTTTCACAGAAGTTAAAAGTGGATCCATAATGAACGACTATAAGAAGCATCCGCAAATCTGGTAGGAATTGAAGTGGTAGGGAGGCTTTTAAACGCTTAGCAATTCTTCATTGAAATTATACTCAAACTGTAATCTCATACGAATTTTCAGGAATCTTATTCATAAACGTGCTCATCTCCCCTACGGAGAAAAGATGAAGCTCGTGCATAGCCCTCGTACATGCAGTATAAAAGAGTTTCCTTTCAAATTCTCTTCCATATTTTATATTAGAAGCATCGTATATGATCACAGCATCAAATTCGATTCCCTTTGCCAAATAAGCAGGGAGAATTAAGATACCTTTTTGATAGGAAATCGTACTTTGTTCAATCATCTTGAGATCCATTTGCTTACTCAATTGCTCATAGGATTCCTTGCATTCTTTTCCCGTTTTACATATCACAGCGATTGTTTCATAATTTGCTGACTGCAGTTGAAGAATCTTCTGTGTTATTCGAGATTGAAGGGTGTCAAGATCCTCAACCTTTGTAAAAGTAGGCTTCTGACCATCTCTGTTAAAAGCTTCAATAGTTTCTCCTTCTTCTATAATTCCCTTTGTGAATTCAACGATTTGACGAGTTGAACGGTAGCTTTTCGTTAACTCTACTCTCTCAAAATTTTCTTTTACATATAATTCGCTTGATAGTAAGGTTGGTGCATTTAGAGTATGGGCATAAATCGCCTGATTAAAATCACCTAGAATCGTCATTCGGCAATAAGGAAAAAGCTGCTTAAGAACAAAAAACTGAAAGGGTGAATAATCCTGTGCTTCATCAATTAATAAATGGCGTATTCTTGTGTTTATTCTTTTTCCCTCAAGTTTATCTTGGAGATACAAATAAGGCGCTGCATCTTCATACGTCATTTCTTTTCTTTGTAGCTTTTTTAATGTATATGAACAAATTTCTTCCCAACTTTCAGGAAGTGTATCTTTAAGCTTTTGAAGGATGTTGTCTTTCTGTTTAAACAGTTGACAGTAAATCGCCGCTACATTAATAAACTTTAGTTTCTTTACAGCTATTCGTATTGGTTTAAAGTGTTTTTTGACAATCATTTTAGCTATTTTCTTTTGCTCCTGTTCAAAATCGTCGAACGTATTCTCAGAAAATCTTCCTTCCTTCAGTAGCTCACTATAAACTTTTGTATACTCTTCAAGTTCTAACAGGTCACTCTCTTCTATTACCCAATCTTTGGTTCTTTCTAATTTTTCTTTCTTTCCTAACTCTTTTAGAAGCCATTCCTTTACTAACTGCATGCGATTTGGAATGGAGATAGATGCATCTAGTGAATAAAAATAGTTTTTAATTTGTTCAGCTCTAATCAACATTTCTCCTCGGAAAGAAATATTTTTAAAGATAAGCTCTTCACTCGAGAGAACAACAACATAGGAATCAATCAAAGCTTTAAAATCGCTACTCGCTTTATACCGAATTCCTTTTCTTCTTGCAGGATACTTTTTATGTTCCTGACATGTAAGCATATATTCCATTTGCGTAAACGGATGTTCAACATCAAATTGTTTTCCAAGACGCTTCTCCACATATTCTTGGAATGTGAGCTGCTGCATATTCTCCTCCCCTAAATCAGGGAGGACAGAAGCAATATAGCGATTAAATAAAGAATTAGGTGAAAAAAGCATAATATTTTCAGCCGTGATCTCATTCTGGTAGTGATACAGCAAATAAGCAACTCTTTGAAGAGCTGCAGAGGTTTTCCCACTTCCAGCAACCCCTTGTACAACTAAATACTTGCTTTTCACGTTACGAATAATCTGATTTTGCTCTTTCTGAATGGTAGCAACAATGCTTTTCATATTGGTACTCGCGTTATTGCCAAGTACTTCTTTCAAAAGTTCATCGCCAATGGTAACATCCGTATCAAACATCGTTTTGATTTGCCCATCTCTCGTGATAAACTGACGCTTTAACTCTATTTCTCCTTGAATTATCCCTTCTACTGTTTCGTATTGGGCTGATCCTGGAGAGTAATCATAATAAATACTGGAAATAGGGGCTCTCCAATCATAAATAAGAAATGTTTCCTCATTTTCATCCATTAAACTCGCAACTCCGAGGTACACGTTATTTGTTGTCTCCTTACCATTTTCGAGAAAATCAACACGGGCGAAATATGGAGAATCTTTTAATCGAGATAAGGTCTTCCTCTGCTTATCTAGTTGACGGTGCGTTCTTTCCCTCTCGGACAGCATCTCCGCCTGCTGTCTAATACTTGATAAGGTTTCACCAGCATCCTCAGGATTATCTAGATTTATTTTTACATCATCCCAAAAGGTTTTCTTTAGATGAATGACATCCTTCTTTAATCCACCAGAATCATGATCCAATTTAACGACTTTTTTTTCAATTTCTCTTAAAACAATACGAATGCGCTCCTCTTCATACTTTCGCACTTGGTTTCCATTCTTCACCTCTTCACACTCCTTAAAGATGTTAAGTAAATAAATAATACATCATTGACCGTCGGTCGGTCAATGATGTATCTTTAAAAGACAATTATAAGTCTCAAGGGGGAAGTTCCATGAAAAGAATTGTCAAAAAACCCGAAGAAAGAAGAAGCGAGATTATTTCCGTCGCAAAAGATTTGTTTTCATCTAATGGGTACGAGAATACTACGATTAGCGATATTATTAAAAAAATCGGAGTTGCAAAAGGCACTTTTTATCATTATTTCAAGTCAAAAGATGAAATTGCGGACGCAGTAATTCAAGACTCTATTGATTCAAGTGTTCAAGTGTTTAAACAAATTAATAATAACTCCGATTTAAAAGCAATAGAGAAGTTAATAAATATTATTCAGTTTTTTTCACAGGAAACATCAAATCATTTCAGTGATGGATTAATGACTCATTTACATCACAAAGATAACGTTCTTCTACATCAGAAAATGAAAGTTTGCATGATAAAAGAATATGTACCAATTATTTCATCTGTTTTGAAGCAAGGAGTAGAAGAAGGGGTATTTCACACGGATTTTCCAGATGAAATTACTGAATTCTTATTAGTCGGACTCCATTTTATGCTTGATCCAAGCCTTTTCTCATTGACTCACGAACAGCTCATTGCCAAACTAGATGCGATTGACGAGATTTATGAAAAACTATTAGGTGCTCCAAAAGGTAGCTTTCCTTCAATAAAACAATATTTCGAAAAGTTGTATTGAGTTTGTTAAAGCATTTAAGGATACGAAATAAAACAGAAAGAATTCGATTTCCACTTGACAAAAATTTTTATTTGTGCTATAATTTACTTTTGTTTTTTTCGGTTATATAATAGGGTTCTCCTGGCCAGGGGAACCCTATTTTTTTGTTCTATAATAAAGGAGAGTGTTTGTATGAAGAAAGATGAGTCAAGTGTAACTTCGTTAATATCAGCTTTTGGCAGATCCTATCATAGTCAATTTGATGATACCCCTAAAATCTTTAATGATTATTTAGCTAAAGACTTAATTTCTGTAAAAGAATTTAATGACATCAAAGAGAATATGGTTCAAGGTATACATTTCTTCAACAAAGATATCGCACAAAAATTCGAGGGAAATACAGAAGAAATATTAAAATGGATTACACAAGTACAACTTTCTCCAATAACCTTATCACGTGCTGCGTATTGCGAAAAAGTATTGCTTAATGAGGTAGCGTTAGGATTAAGACAATATGTCATACTTGGCGCTGGATTAGATACTTTTAGTTTACGACATCCAGAATTGGAAAACAGCTTAGAAATATTCGAAATTGATCATCCCACTACACAGGAATTTAAAAAGCAAAGATTGGACGAGGCTAAATTAAAAATCCCAAGTAATCTTCATTTTGTTTCAATGGACTTCACCAAAAATCTGTCCTATCAAAACCTAATAGGTAAAGGATTTGATAACAAAAAGACATTCTTTAGTCTTTTAGGTGTTTCTTACTATTTAACGAAAGAGGAAGTTTCAAGCTTAATAGATTATTTATTCACCAAGGTTCCATCAGGAAGTTCGATCGTTTTTGATTATGCAGACGAGAAACTATTCGAAGAAAAAGGAACCTCTAATAGAGTTGAAAATATGTTGAAAATGGCTTCAATGGGCGGGGAACCAATGAAATCATGTTTTTCTTACTTTGAAATTGAGAAGATGTTAGAGAAATCCGGTTTATTAATTTACGAACACCTATCACCGGCTCAAATTCATGAACTTTATTTTAAGAATCGTAACGATTACTTATCTGCTTTTGAAACGATTCATTACATTCATGCGATAAAAAAATAAAACATATTAATTAAATAGATCTAATATGAGCGAAAGGTAGAGCTTCTGCCCAAATAATTTGAACTCTGTCATATCTGTGACCCATTTCTCATTTGGCTTATCAGCTTGAAAGTGACGAGCTAAAATATTAGGCGCTACTTTGCCAACTAAGCCTTTGTATGAACGATATTTCTTCATTCGAACCATGCATTTAGACCTAGTGATTTCATGATGCGCTGTACTTTTTTGTGATTGACTTTTTGTCTCTGATTGACTAGTTCATCACGAATACGGCGGTATCCGTATCGGCCATGATGTTCTTAGTAAATATTTTGAATCATTTTTTCAGATGGACATCTCGGTTATGAAGATTCCAATGTTTCACCAAATAGTAGTAGGTACTACGCGGAATACCTGCGATCTTAAGCAGTACTTTCACCGGGTATTTATGCCTTAAATCAAAGTTCCATCGATCCTTTAGCTGGTGCTTGCTTTCCTGTTTTCTTTTTCATAGACGGACGCCCCTTTTTCATTGATTTGAGGGCGTCTTCTCCTTGTGTTTCCATGATACGCTGCCAGTTCCAAAGCGTGGTATCAGAAAGCAAATTAAAGAGTGCAGCTGTTTCCAGGATAGACGTCCCATGTGAAGTACGTCTAGTTTATATTGGACTGGATAATTTGTATATGACATGGAGTAGATCTGGCAGGGGATTCTTGCAGAATCCTCGTGCTTGATGGTAAGCCTAGCTCATACACAGTAAGAGAACAATATAATTCTATTGTGCGAGAGGGGTATACACAAACTGCTCAGACGATTACAGGGGTTGGGAAGGGCAGTTAGGTCCGGAAGTGAATTTTGAACGCTAAATCAGTTGAGAAAAATTCAACGTCTTTGAAATTGCCGAGTTAGAAAGAACCGCACATTTTAATTATCGGGTAATTGTGCAACGAAGTAAACATTGATCCATTATATGCGTTGTCAACCTAGTTAAATAAGTACTTTATCTTTTAATGGATCCACTTTTATGTTCCCTTTACAGGAAGTAAAAGTGGATCCATTATTATTTAGGGAAGTCAACATAGATCCATTCTGAAAGAATGAAACACTAATAATGTGTTATTTTTAATATTCATTCTGAAAGACTGAACCACTACTACTGAGATATTTTGAATATTCATAGAAGGGTATTGTAGAACATTGTCGAAATTTTATAGAAATATCTTGTTAAAAGAGGTGTATACATGTATTCGCCCATTAACATTAAAAGAAGCAGTAAATTTGGCAATAACTATTGGGAAGCATACAGTCCTAAATTAAAACGGAATGTTCGTTTGTTCAGTGATCTGGAATATGATTTTTGGGTTCTTGTTGAAACAGAAAATCAAATCATAAATTTTTTTGATATTTTTTTTTTATTTTA
>NZ_JOTP01000015.1 GCF_000715205.1 Bacillus zhangzhouensis
TCCATCATCATTACGATGAAAATAAAAAAGATTGTAGAAAAACATGAGTTTCTCTACAATCTGAGTCCCTAAATGGGACTTTTTTTCATATACTTTAAAAGCCAAGCGGATGAATGGAAGTGATCTCATCAATCGCTAATTCAACTGGATTTCCGCCACCTGCTGTACGAATGATCACCGTATTTTCCTTCCTATCCATTATAATCCCTCTGTATGTTTTACCATCGGCTTCAATCAGGCAAAGTGCTCTTGGCATATTATGAGGCAGACTTGTTAGAAAATCGACCTTCTCGTCAATGCTCATTTGACTTAAAGGCTTTTTCACTCGTTTTCTTCTTGGTTCTTGTTTTGTTTCATGAAATACGCCTTCTGGCTGCTTTTCCTCTTCTTTCAGAGGCTCTCGTTCTTGTATAAGCTCTGCCTCTTGTGTGATCTTTTGTTCTTGCTGAAGTGCAGGCGGCTCTGCTTCTTTTTTCTGCTCTACTTCCTGTGATACAGGTTCCTGAGCACTTTCTTCGATCGTGTCTTTAGCGCTTTTTTTGTTTTCTGGCGGTTTTTCTGACTTCTTTCGCTTTCTTACAATATCTTGCATGGCCGGCTTTGATTCATCATAGCTCGGCTGAACAATATACATAAGCGGCTTTTGATTCTCATCACCTTTATTTGACATACTAATCCCTCCCGAATGATTCATTCCTTATATATATGAAAGGATGCTTCAAATCAGAAGAAAAATAAAAAAACAGCATACCAGTCATTGGTATGCTGCAAGTCATTTATTCGTTTAGCGGGCAATGATATGGAAGCCAGAATCAACATGCAGATTCTCACCTGTCATGCCGCGAGATAGATCACTGAATAAGAATAATGCTGTATCGCCAACTTCTTCAGGAGTCGTTGTACGGCGAAGCGGTGCACGCTCTTCAATATCCTTCAGGATCGTATTAAATCCGCTGATGCCTTTTGCAGATAGAGTACGAATTGGTCCAGCAGAAATACTGTTCACGCGGATACCTTCTGCTCCTAGATCAGCTGCTAAATATTTCACACTTGCTTCAAGTGCTGCTTTCGCTACACCCATTACATTGTAGTTAGATACAACACGCTCTCCGCCTAGGTATGTAAGCGTCACAATGCTTCCGCCCTCTGTCATCAATGGACGTGCAGCTTTTGCTACTGCTGTTAATGAGTATGCGCTAATGTTGTGCGCCAAAAGGAACCCTTCACGGTTCGTGTTCAAATATTCACCGACAAGCTCTTCCTTGTTTGCAAACGCAATGGCATGTGCAACACCATGAATGACTTGTACTTTTTCTTTAATTGTAGCAAAGCATTTTTCGATTTCTTCATCACTTGTCACGTCACAAGGAAGAATAATTGAATCATCACGCTCAAGTGTGCTTGCAATCTCTTTCACAGATTCAGCAAGACGGTCTCCAACATAAGTAAAAATCAAACGAGCTCCTGCTTCGTGTAGTGAACGAGCAATTCCCCAAGCGATGCTTCGTTTATTGGCAACACCCATGACCACGATATTACGGCCTTCTAAAGAAAAGTTCATATGTATTAAAGCCTCCCATTTTTTCAAGACATAGTATTAGTACCTGATCATAATATTATCACAGATCATGAGATAATGACAATTTTCGCTCGAAGAAAGTTTCTTTTTAGCCCTATGTCTTTTTTTCAGCGTGATAGAAAGCCCTTGAAGTCTATGAAAGACGAGTACTGGCGCGGAGCGAATTTGACATTCGTGAGCACCAGCACGCAGGACTGACAAAGAATGTGAGAGTTTGTCTACACGCTGAGACCGCCCTCGCAAGTGAAGACGGTCCAATTTTTATCCTTTGATCCTGTTTTGCTGATAAGCAAAATGGTTGGTAGGCCCGTGACCAGCGCCAATATGCAAAGGATATTTAATCGCTTCATGGACAAAAATTTCCGCTGTTTCAAAGGCTTCCTTCATGGAACATCCTTTGGCTATTTCTGCTGTTAATGCCGCTGCAAAAGTACAGCCTGTGCCATGTGTATGTGGTGTATCAATATGTTCATTTGTGACTTCAATAAAGCCTTTTCCATCATACAACAGGTCTGTGATCAGGCCGTCAGATGGACCGTGTCCGCCTTTGATCACTACGTATTTCGCGCCGAGCTCATAAAGACGTTCTGCTGCTAGGTAGCGATCCTCTTTTGTTTGAATGCGTATGCCTGTCAGCACTTCTGCCTCAGGAAGATTGGGCGTTACTGCATAGCTGACTGGCAGTAAGTGTGTTTTCATTGCAGAGACAGCATCCTCATTTAATAAAGAAGCCCCGCCTTTTGCAATCATGACCGGATCTACAATCAGCTTCAGCTGATACTGAACCGTTTTTTCAGCAACCGTTTTGATCATTTCAGCACTCCACAGCATCCCTGTTTTGACGGCATCTGGCAGTAAGTCTTCTGCCACTGCATCTATTTGACTGATTAACGCCTCGATAGAAAGCGGAAATATACCATGAACGCCAAGTGTGTTTTGCGCTGTAATCGCTGTGATCGCAGACATTCCATACACACCAAGCTCCTGAAAGGTTTTCAAATCTGCTTGAATGCCTGCTCCGCCGCCAGAATCAGAACCCGCGATGGTTAATGCCTTTTTAATCGTCATTTCATCACACCCTCTCATTAGCCAATCCATTGATGATAAATGGTTCTCGCTTTGGCAATATCACTTGTACCGTGTACAAGTGCCCTGCCATCTTTGAATAGGACGAGCTTGAACTCGTCCTTTTGACAAGAAAGCAAATACGGATTTTCAAGCACATCCATCCCTGCTTTCTTTAGCCGAAGGGCTACTTCATGTAAAGGCGGTGGCGTCCCTGCTGCACTGCGGATTTGCACCGTATTGCGGCCACAAAGTACGTCTGCCTTCGCTCTCTGGTCATATGAGAGAAATGGATATGTCTTCAATCCACAGCTTGGACATTGCTCCTTCTTTAAAGACGAGACGGACCGAATGTCAGACCGTTCATTTGTCCATAAATCAAAGGATCTTAATATCGGAGTCACTTGATGTCCTGTTAAACTTTTAAGAGCATCTGCCACTTGATATGCCGCCACCTGCTGCACAACCGGACTAATAATACCTGCTGTATCACATGTCATGCCTTGTGCAGGTAAATGCTCAAGCAAGCAGTGTAAACACGGCGTCTCTCCCGGAATGACAGTGAATTGAATGCCATAGCTGGCTACACAGGCTCCATAAAAGAAAGGAATTTGATGTTTGATGGCTGCATCATTTGCGATCATTCGCACCTCAAAATTATCAGCTGCATCCACGATGATCGAAGCCCCGCTGACAAGTTCATCAATATTTTGAGCGGTCACATCAATGACGATTCCTCTTACGCAGACTTCACTGTTCACCTGCTTGAGTCTTTTTTTAGCCGCCACAGCCTTTGGTAGCCGGTCTTGCACATCTTGCTCTGTGTAAAGCTGCTGACGCTGAAGGTTGCTCCATTCAATATAATCTCTATCCAAAATGGTGACAGATCCCACGCCAGCACGAACAAGCATTTCAGCACTGGCTGTTCCAAGTGCTCCCGCTCCAATAATGACAGCCTTTGAGGCGTTTAACTGCTTTTGTCCATCTGTTCCAATCGGCGAAAAAAGCTCTTGACGTGAATAACGTGTGCTCAAAACGCTGGCATCCCTTCCTGCGGACTGCTGGCTGTACCATAGTTTTTCAGCGGAATACGTCCTGCCTCAAAACCTAATCTTCCTGATTCAATGGCCAGCTTCATCGCTTTTGCCATTTTCACAGGGTCCTTTGCACCAGACACGGCGGTATTTAGTAATACAGCGTCAGCCCCTAGTTCCATCGCATAAGCAGCATCCTTAGGAGAGCCTACACCCGCATCAATAATGACCGGCACCTTCGCCTGCTCGATAATAAATGAGAGATTCAGAGGGTTTAGTAAGCCTTGACCTGAACCGATTGGAGAGGCCCCTGGCATGATGGCGTGGACACCGAGTTCTTCTAATTTTCTTGCCAGTACCACATCATCTGATGTATACGGCAGCACGATAAAACCTTCTTCCAATAGCATTTCAGATGCTTTTAGCGTTTCGACTGGATCAGGTAGAAGAGATCTTGAACAGCCAATCACTTCTACCTTGATCATGTCACACAGCCCCGAAGCCTTCGCTAAACGGGCAATACGCACCGCTTCTTCCGCTGTACTTGCGCCTGCTGTATTTGGAAGTAATGTATATTTTGATAAATCAAGCTGCTCTAAAAAATTCGGTTGAGATGCTTCAAAAATGTTCATTCTTCGCACAGCAAAGGTCAAAATTTCAGCTTCTGATACGTTCACTGCTTCCTTTTGAACCTCAAATGATGGATACTTTCCTGTACCAAGTAATAGTCTTGATGTGAATGTTTTTCCGCCAATGTGTAGCATTTTGTCATCCTCCTCCTACAAAGTGAACGATTTCGATCGTGTCATTTGGTTGAATTTCTACTTGTTGAAACGCTTCTTTATCAATAATTTCTTGGTTCTTTTCGACGATCACTACACGATTTTCAAGCTGATAGGCTGATAGCAGATCATAGATCGTTCCATTCTCTTTATCGAAATCAACAACTCTGCCATTCAATTGAATTTTCATATAAACAGTGCCTCCTTTCGGCCAATGCGAAACGCATGAAGCCATTCTTCTTGGACAGGCTTGCCTAATATCAGGTCGCGAATGATTTCTCCAGTAATTGGCGCAAGTAAAATGCCATTCCGATAATGTCCCGTTGCAAAAAGAATACGCTCATCTTCCGGGTGTCTTCCGATATAAGGATGCCGGTCGCTTGTCGCCGGGCGAAGTCCTGCCCAGCATTGATCAATCTGCATCTCCTTTATAGAAGGCATGAGCTGAGACGCTTTTTGAATCACAGCTTCAATGCCGCCAAGTGTCGGAACAGCCTGCCAATCATTTTGCTTCATCGTTGCACCAATTACGAGCTTTCCGCTATCTCTTTGAACGATATAACAATGATCATGGTAAATGGTGTGTGCGAGCGCTGGACCGCTATTCCATACAGACACACATTCTCCTTTTACTGGATAAAGAGAATAAGATAACCCTAGCTCTTCAAAAAAGCGTCCAGACCATACACCACTTGCTATCGTAAGGTCATCACATGTGAATGTGCCATTAGCTGTTCTGACAGTGATTGCTTCTTTGTCCCGTATGACTTCGATCACAGGTGTAAACTCCTTCACATCTGCCCCGTACCGAACAGCTGCCTGCCACAATGCCCTGCATACCGCATAAGGCTCAACATGAACATCCTCTTCAATTAAACCTGCTCCCATGATGTCATTTGCGATTTGCGGCATACGTTTTTTCACACAACTTGCCTCAAGCCACTGAAACGTAGACAAATGCTGCATCCGGCAAAGTGCACGT
This sequence comes from Bacillus zhangzhouensis, assembly GCF_000715205.1. GTDB lineage: Bacteria > Bacillota > Bacilli > Bacillales > Bacillaceae > Bacillus > Bacillus zhangzhouensis. The sequence continues at coordinate 5,443 of NZ_JOTP01000015.1, forward strand.
TTTTCTTCTTCTGTAAAGGCTACCTTCATAATACCGCCCACTGATTTTCGAATATCAATGCCTGATTCATGCTGAAGATCAACTTTTAATTTTTCATATAATGCCTGGCTTGCTCTGCCTACCTGAAAGAAAATATCCTCATGACCCTCTCCTTCAGCATGTGCACCGAGCATCCCAGCAGCCGCACTCGTCGTTTGCTTCCCTATCTCATTCGCCTCAAGTAAAAGAGTCTGCTTTCCTGCTTTTGCAACGTGATACGCAATGGACATCCCTATGATTCCACCGCCAATGATTGCAACGTCATAATGCTTTTTCATAAGGATTCTCCTTTAGCTTTTTAGAAAATGCTTGGGCCATGATGCGCGGCTGATGGTGAGTGAAAATTCCTGACATGACAGCAATCCCTTTCACATTCACGTGCAGCAATTCTGGGATTCGATCAGGCGTCACCCCTCCAATGACCACCACCGGAATAGACAGCGCAGAAGTCAGTTCTTCCACAAGCTTTACGCCTCTCGCCTTAAGTCCTGGTTTACATGAGGTGTCATATACGTGCCCAAACATGACATACTCTGCACCGTTTTCCTCGGCCGCTTTGGCTTCTTCTATCGAATGAACAGACATACCCGCATGAAGGTGAGGAAATTTTTGTCGCAGCTCCTTTGGCGAAAAGCTGTGGCCTGGGAGATGTACCCGGTGAATATTGGTGAGCAGTGCGACGTCTACTCGGTCATTGATGACGAGTTTCTCTTTCGGTACACCTTCTGAAAGGAGTTGTTTCACGAGATCAACAAGCTCACTTGCTGTTTTAGACCGTTCCCGGATATGAATAAAGTCCACTTCAGATTCAATGGCTTTTATTTGCTTGATCAGCTCATTAACAGGAAACGAATCATTTGTCACTGCGTGGAGTTCCATTTGCACCAACTCCATCTAAGCATGCTGTTTGCCACGTTTCTTTTTTATACGCCATCTCCCAGAAATGGTATTCGTAATAGCTTGAAATCACAAAATTTTCTTTCATATTGGCCCGCACGTGATCTGGTGCTTTTTCCGCGAGTTCATCAAAGCGGTTGACCTGTTCAAAGACAAGCTCTTTAAACCAATCCCCTCCATATGTCAAAATCCATTCTTGGTAAATCGGATGGTCAGGTGTCGTTTGTTTCAGCTTTTCCCCCACCTCATAATAGAGCCAGTAGCACGGCAATAACGTGGCTAAAATTTCTTCAAATCGTCCGCTTTTCACAGACCTGTACATATGTGAGGTATACGCATAAGCAGTGGGTGAAGGCTTAAAGCTGTCGAGTGCTTCGTCAGAGATCTGAAGAAGCTCTGTGAACTTTCTATGCAGGGATAGCTCTGCTTCATACGTGCCCTGCGCATGATACGCCATTCTGCCCGTCGTATGTAAGTCCTCACTAATGGCAGCTCCATATGCTTGCATCTTTGCGAAATGAGTTAAATAATACGAATCCTGCATCACGTAATAGGTGAACCGATCGAGTGAAAGTGTGCCATCTCCAATTCCTTTCACAAAAGGATGCGTAAAGCTTCCATTCCACCATGTTGCTGCTGCCTCTTTACATTCCTTTGAAAATGTCATGTTCCTCTCTCCTCCTGTTTCTTCATATAAAAAAGCCACTTTCCGCGTGGAAAGTGGCTTGGAATTTGTAAAAAGCATAGTCAAAAACCGCACCACTTCCCTACGCAGGTATGAACCTGTTCAGGTAATGAGGGTCTAAAAGTCGACACTTTTATCTCAGCCCTTTTAAAGGACTCCCCTAGTGGATCAAACATATGATGTTGTACCTCTATCTTAATCAGGAATTGTTCATTGGTCAAGGGTTCATTGCAACTCTAATTGGGCTCTAAGTCCTGCCACATATTCCCGGGAACCTGACACAAGCACGCGGTCTCCGCTTCTGAGCGTCGTATCTCCATGCGGCACTAAGCTGTCTATCCCTCTAAAAATACGGACAAACACCAAATCGCCGGTAAAAGGGAATTCCCGCAGCATGACATTGTGATACCGATGATTGTTCATTTGAATTTGATACAAAGAAGAATCCTCATTTGTTAACAATCGAATCGCATCAGGCGCTTCAATTAACGCTCTCAGCACCGTTTTAGATGATAGGAAATTAGAAAAAGTATCAATGCCCGCTTCCTTCAGCGTCAGCTCTGCTTCCGCTTTGTTAACACTTGCAATGACTTGTTTCGCCCCTTCTTCTTTTGCAAATAAAGCAATTTCCTTATTTTTTGTCTCACTGCCTGTTGCTACAACTAGAACATCCTCCTGGCCGATGCCTGCCTTTCTCAGCGTCTCATCGTCGTATTGCTCAATCGCTTCAACTTCAAAGATCGAATCGGCAGCAAGCTGTGCTTCTTTATTTTCTTGAAACACATGCAAAATACGGATGTCATATTCATCCTGATGCAAATCAAGTGTTACGGGTAAAGTCAGCTGGTTTGCCCCAATAAAGGTCACACGCTTTTTTTGATTCGTTTCTTGTTCTTTTTTAAACAGCGCTTTAAACCAAACAGGCGTTAAAATACTCGTCAACACAGCGACTAAAATCAATGCGCCTGACATTTTATGATCAATGACACCAAGCCGCTCCCCAATCGTCGCAGCTGCAATGACAAGTGATAACGTCGATGTTAATAAAAAGCCGGAGCCGATGACTTTTTTCATGTCATACCATTTTTTCAAATAAAGAATGGGAATTAGCTTACTAAGCAGTAATGCAATAAACAATAGCGGAATCATGATCATAATGGTTGGGTCCTTGAACAGTGCCCATATATTTAGGTCCACACCGACCATCACAAAAAAGATCGGGATTAAAAATCCGTAACCAAATGAGTCGAGCTGCTGGACAAGCTCTTTATTTGGCGAAAGGAGGGACACGAGCACGCCTGCTAAAAACGCCCCAAGAATATTTTCAGCACCGAGTGATTCAGATAAGGCAACTAAGACTATAATGAGAGTAAAGATTGCCCTTGTCCCAATTTGCACCGTCCCTTTTGACATGGACTGAAAAATGGATTTTGTCTTAAAGACTCGGCCAAATAAATAAAGAAGAATGCCCGCTGCAAATAATAATAACAGCAGCCACATGTTCCCTGTTCCATCGCCATAAATGGAGGAAAACACAGCAAGTAAAATCAGCGTCACCAAATCAGCAATAACGGCCACAAGCAGAATGATTTGACCAATATTCGTCTGCATCAACTTTTCCTCTTTTAAGGTTGGAACCACTACACCTAATGAGATGGTGGAAATGATGAGCGTCATTAAAAAGGCATTTTCGATAAACCCTGCGAGTACAAACGCATAGGACAGGATAAAGGAAATACAAAATACCCCAAGAAAAATAATGGTGGCTGCTTTAAACGTATTTGGTTCTTTTAGACCATTTGGAAGTTCTCTTGCTTTCTTCTTTGATTCAAAAGAAGAAAAATCTATTTCAAGTCCACTTAAAAACATCAGAAAAATAAAACCAAGCATGGATAACGTATCTAGCCATGCGTCATGTTCGACAACTAGTTGAAACCCGCTTTTTCCAATGATGAGCCCCATGATAATTTCAGCGACAACGACCGGAATGGTCAGCTTAAATCGGTGCAATAAAATGGGGGTGAAAAAGGCTACGATAATAACGACAACGAGTGATGAAACAGATGTATGCTCCATTGGCTAAAGCCTCCTAACATTCATATTTAATTTTTTAAGTCTTACGTTAAAGCATTGATTCTAACAATTGCCTAAATGAAATGAAAGCCATTCGTTATATTTTCTAAAATTCAAACTTCTTTACACCCGATGAATTGATGAGATAGATCAGGAGGAAACCTTATGAAATTCGATATCATTGGTGATATCCATGGCTGCTACGAAGAGCTACTTACCCTCATATACAAACTAGGATACGAACTCAAACATGGATTACCCGTCCATCCTGATAAGAGAACACTAGCACTTGTCGGTGATTTAACAGATCGAGGGCCTCAATCAGTAAACGTGATGCAATTTGTCATACATGCCTATTCGCATGGAGCGATCCGTTACGTACCTGGAAACCATTGCTTTAAGCTTTATCGCTATTTAAAAGGAAATCCCGTTAAATTACTGCATGGCATTGAAACAACAGTGAACGAAATAAAAAAACTGCCGCTTCATGAAAAAAACAAATTATCATATGAATTTAAACAGTTATTTGAGAAGGCTCCGCTTTATGATGTGCTGATTCCAGATGAGCTGATCATTGCACACGCAGCGATGAAGGAAAAGGATATTGGAAAGAAGCCAAATAAACAGATGCGATCTTATCTATTATTCGGTGCTGTCACAGGAGAGATTTGGCCGGATGGACGACCTGTGCGGAAGGACTGGGCAAAGGAATATGAAGGGAAACCATGGATTGTTTACGGTCATACACCAGTGAAAGAACCTCGATTTGTTGGCAGAACAGTCAATATTGATACAGGCTGTGTTTTTGGCAATCAGCTGTCAGCTCTTAAATATCCTGAGCTTGTAACTGTCTCTGTCCCTTCATCTATGCCATATGATGATTCTAGGTTCCAGCATTTCACATCATAAAAAACCCGGCCCTGCTTTGCAGGTGACCGGGTTTTCATTCTTTAAAGAAGCAATGCCTTCATGTCAGCTGGCAATGGAGCCGAAAATGTCATTTGCTCACCTGTCATCGGATGAGGAAAGACAAGGGTTTCACTATGCAGCGCCTGCCGATCCATTCTCTCGCTCATTCCGCCATACAGCGTATCACCGATGAGCGGATGACCAAGATATTGCATATGCACACGAATTTGATGTGTTCTTCCAGTTTCAAGTACAAGAGACACATCCGACATGTTCAAATCAGCGTCTACCTGTCGCACTGTATAATGCGTCACTGCCTCTTGACCATCCTCATCGACCATGCGTTCAATGATACTATCCCCTTTTCGGGCAATTTTTGCACGAATGGTTCCATGCTTTTGTGCAATTATGCCCTGTGTAAAAGCTCTGTATGTTCGCTTGACTTCCCCTTTTTTTTGCGCTTTTGATAAAAGGCTGTGTGCAAAGCGATGTTTGGCGACAAGCATCACACCAGATGTATCACGATCAAGACGGCTCACCAAATGAACCGTCAGCCGAACAGACTGCTCAGCATAATGGTAAAGCAGACCATTCGCAATACTATGCTCAGGGTGCTCTCTAGAAGGAATAGATGGGATATATGGCTTCTTATTCAGCACAAGCACATGCTCATCCTCAAATATTATATCCAGCGGAATCGGAGCTGGTTTGAGCCCTTCACTCACTTTTTCCTCAGGAAATAAAATGGTGAGCCTGTCTCCCCCGTGCAGCTCATATCTCACGGTGACATGCTCTCCATTAATCAGCAGATCACCGCCATCAAATTTAATATCAGTCAGCATTCTTTTCGAAATACCAAGATCAATTAAATAGTCCTTTAAGGACAGCCCCTTTTCTTTGGCTGTCATGGTTTTGGTTAGCGTAAAGTATTCCAGCGAGAACGACCTCTTTCTTATTCTCCTTTTCCGATAAAGGAATCTTGCACCCTTTTCCAAAATGGAAATGGTCTAAATCGGGCAAAACGAACATTCTCGTCTGCCACTCGACATTGAATAGATTTAACATCTTTATGAAGCAGCGACAAATGATCAATTGTTACCTGAAAATCAACATCATTAATTGGTTTGATCACACAAGTATGGTGGTCTGGCAAAATCAGCGGTGAACCGACCGTCCGGAATACTCTGTTGTTGATTGAGGCCATTTCTGCCAGCTGAATGGCTCTAATGGAAGGGTGGATAATGGCGCCCCCAAGTGCTTTATTATAGGCCGTACTGCCAGATGGCGTAGACAGACAAAGACCGTCACCTCTGAAAGTTTCAAAAAGTTGACCCCTAATTTCAACATCTGCCACAAGCGTGCCTTCCATACTTTTAATCGTACATTCATTCATTGCTAAATATTTCTCTTCCCGGCCTCCGTCGTTGTATCTAACGATGACTTCAAGAATCGGATATTCCACAATATGATAAGGCGTTTTGGCAATTGCTAGGACAAGCTTTTCGATTTCACTTGGCACCCAATCAGCATAAAAACCAAGATGACCTGTATGAACACCGACAAAAGCTGTTTCATTTAAGCGGTTGCTATAGCGGTGAAAGGCATATAAAAGGGTTCCGTCTCCTCCAACAGTAATGACAAGATCCGGTTCCTCTTCATTTAATTCCATTCCAAAATCCAATAAGTAGGTCTGAATTTTATTTTTGAGTGTGTCAGATACAGAATTCCCTTTCGAAGAAACTGCAAATTTCATGAATTCTTCTCCTTTTTCACCTTGCTGCTATGAGAGGGCAGCATCATATTTGATCAAGCTGAGGCTCAGCTATCGTTTTTCTTTTTCCGGGAAAACGCCACTTGTGCTTCTTGAATTTCCCCTCTGATTTCAGACATCTCATCATCAAGAAGAGATGCTGCCTCAGAAGCTCTTTGAAGGCGCTGCTTGACCTTCTCCGGGATATTCCCGCTATATTTATAATTCAGAGAATGCTCGATGGTCGCCCAAAAGTTCATGGCAAGCGTACGAATTTGGATTTCGACCAGAAGCTGCTTCTCTCCATTGACTGTTTGCAGCGGATATAACACAACAAGGTGGTACGAGCGGTATCCGCTTTCTTTATGTTCTGCAATATAGTCGCGTTTATCTACAACCACAAAGTCTTTTCGTGACTGGAGCATTTTTTTTACAACTTGTATATCTTCTACAAACTGGCACATAATGCGAAGCCCAGCAATATCCTGCATTGTTTCAATCTCATGCATCGGGATGTTTTTACGCTTTGCCTTTTCTAATATGCTAGCAACGGGTTTCACTCGGCCTGTGACAAATTCTACTGGTGAATGGTCATCCTCAAATTCGTACAGCTTTCGAATGCCTTTTAGTTTCACTTTTAGTTCTTCAACTGCTTGTTTATACGGTGCGAGGAATTGATCCCATTGTTTTTTGTCCATGAAACTTCCCCCAATTCCAAATACCTAATTATTTCAGAGGAATGTGCTCTTCACTTTCTCTTCCATATCTCCGTAATTGGCATTGTCTTTAATATTGTCGATTAAATAGTTTAATTCCTGATGAAGTTGAATGAGTTCTAACGATTGTTCTTCCGCCGCCAAATAGACAGGGATGTCAAGATTCATTGCTTCTTTTATTGGAGCCCATGTATGTTCCCCTAAAATAAGATACATAAAAGACTCCTCGGTTTCGAGTATGTAAACGAACGCAAAGTGATCAGAATCAACAAGCATTTGTCCTGATGCTTTTGCTTTTTGAATGAGCTCCTCTGACTGGATCGTCAAAATCAGCCTGTCTTCTTTTAAAGTTGCTTCTGTGATTTCAATTCTGTTTTGCATCATGATCTCCTTTACAACAAAGTACAGCTTTATTTTATCATATCAAGTTCAATATTGATAAACCGAACTTTTTGCGAAAATACCGTTTTCTTCTTTTATATGATCATTTCACATGATTCAGCTTAAATGTTAGTACTTGTTAAAGGACTAATTAAAGAAAAAAATAGATTTTTACATTGAGAACACACATCATGTACAATATGAATATTTCCTCTAAATGAAAGGTTGATGTCAAGATGGCACAGGAAATTGAAATCGAACTAAAGCAATTATTAATGAAAGAAGAATTTGAACAGCTAAAACAATATTTTCAATTGAAGGATGCGGATTTCCGCACTCAAACCAATTATTACTTTGATACACCTCACTTTGATATAAAATCTCAATTAGCTGCATTAAGAATGAGAGAAAAAGACGGTCAGTGGGTTCTCACGTTAAAAGAACCACACGAGATAGGCTTGCTCGAAACCCATCAAACGATAGCTCCTCCTACTCGCGTTGACGATTTTGAGCTGCCAGAAGGTGAGGTGGCGGACCGGTTAGACCACCTGAACATTCAAAGGGATCAAATTGTGTATTTTGGTTCGCTTGAAACATCAAGAGCAGAAAAAATGATCGAAGAAGGCTTAATTGTTTTGGATCACAGCCGATATTTAACAGTAGAGGACTATGAACTTGAATTTGAAGTGAGTGACTTAGAAATCGGACAAGCCGCATTCTCCGCACTGCTCCATCAATTTCAGATCCCAGCACGAAACACGAAAAACAAAGTGGTTCGTTTTTATGAAGAGAAAATGAAAACACAAAATAGATGAATTCCTTGAAGGAGGAACATGATGAACGTCAATCAACTTCAATCCTTTATGCAGCTTCAAGCGCTCAAAACGTTACAATCGGATAACGGACAATCGCAAATGCAGACCGGCCAAGAATCGAGTGCTCAAGCTTCATTCCAGTCGCTGTTGCAAGATTTTTTAGGCGGATCAGAACTATCACGTCTCCCGCTCTCAATCTCTGCTCTTATGGGAACGGATCCATCAACGGCTCCGAACACACAATATGCGCGTACGAATCCATACCTATCTGCCATCGCCGGCAGTGAACAGCTTCAATCTCAGTCTTTATATGCTGATGACGGTCAATTAAATACGGCGAATGGCATTGGAAACGTCTTAAACAACAATTATACGCCGCCGCTTCAAAAAGCGGTCTCAAGCGGTTCATCAAAAGAGATTAATCAGATCGTGTCACAAATGGCTGAAAAGCATGGCGTCCCAGAGAAGCTGATCCACGCGGTCATCAAGCAAGAATCCGGCTATCGCTCGAATGCTGTCAGTCATGCAGGTGCGCTCGGGCTCATGCAGCTCATGCCGTCTACTGCTAAATCACTTGGCGTGAGTAATGCCTTTGATGCGGCCCAAAACATTGAAGGCGGAACGAAGTATTTAAAACAAATGCTTCAGAAATATAATGGAAATGTCTCACTCGCCTTAGCTGCTTATAACGCAGGCTCAGGAAATGTAGATAAATATGGAGGCATTCCACCATTTAAAGAGACACAAAATTATGTAAAGAAAATCACAGCACAATATTATGCCTAAACCGAAGAGAATAACCTCTTCGGTTTTTTGTATGTCGCTTTTCACCCTTTTTTGACCGAATGTGTTATGATATGGTCAATTGATCACGGAACCCGCCTCTCTCTGTATTTCCAATAGGCCAAAGCGGTTTGTTTGTGGAATTGAGTTGAGGTTGTTAAAATAAGTATACAACAATAGAAACAATAAAATAGAACAGACTGAATATCATTTTTGAAATACATGAACTTCGCAATAGGGTGAGTCATCCTATTAGCTACGAGTAAAAGGAGTAGTCAACATGGTACAATCGTTTAACGCACCTTACGAAGCGGTTGGAGAGGAACTTCTATCGCAACTTGTTGATACTTTTTATGAAAATGTAAAGTGTCATCCCTTGCTTCATCCTATTTTCCCGGATGACTTAAAAGAAACAGCAAGAAAACAAAAACAGTTTCTAACTCAATATTTAGGCGGCCCCCCGCTTTATACAGAGGAGCATGGTCACCCCATGCTGCGGGCGAGACATCTCCCTTTTCCGATTACTGAGGAGCGGGCTGACGCATGGCTTGAATGCATGGAGGATGCAATGGATCAAGTAGGACTAACCGGCGATATTCGTGACTTTTTATTTGAGCGGCTTTCTCTGACGGCTCGTCATATGGTGAATCAAACACCTGAAAAGGACGGACGATCTTGAGCTGCAATCAGCACGATCAATATTTCTCACACTGTCACGGACATCCTCAAAAGCCGATTGAAATCTATGTATTCATTGATCCTCTCAGCCCAGACTGCTGGTTATTGGAGCCTTCAATTAAAAAATTGAAGATGAAGTATGGCCGTTTCTTCACTTTACGAACGGTCACAAGTTCGAGTATTAATGCATTGAACCGGAAAAGAAAAAAGCATTTGCTGACAGAAGCATGGGGGAAATTTGCTACCAAAACTCAGACCAAAAAAGAACAAATGCTGTCTGAACAAATTGTAACATCACCCTACCTCGCCTCGCTCGCACTAAAAGCAGCTGAGCTTCAAGGTAGAAAATGCGGAATGAAATTTTTACGTCTCATTCAAGAATCACTTTTTTGCCATCAGCAGGATGTCACAAGTGAACATGTCTTGCTGGAAAATGCAAAAAGTGCTGGACTGGACATAGAGGAATTTCAGCGGGACATCCATTCTCAAAGTGCTGTCAAAGCACTAAAATGTGATATGAAAATTGCAGCTGAAATGGACGTATCTGAACTTCCTACCTTCGCCTTTTTTAATACGGTAAACGGAGATGAAGGATTAAAGATTTCAGGTGCATACTCTTATGATATATACGAGGAAATTCTCTTTGAAATGATTGGTGAAAAACCTACACCTTCAGAACGGCCTCCGATTGAATGGTTTATTGCTTACTTTCAATTTGCCTCTGCAAAAGAGATTGCCGTAGTATACGACCTGACGCTTGAAGAAGTTGAACGAGAAATGAAGAAGCTGGCTTTCGCCAAAAAGGTAGAACGTGTACAAGTACATCAAGAAATGTTTTGGCGCTATAAAGAAGATGAAAATCATTCAGAGCTTGATGTCTACCGCTGTGAGAATGAACATGGGTGCTGACCCATGTTTTTTCTTTACCTTTAATAGGAACATTCGTTCTGTTTTTTAACACGAAGAAACCGCGCCGGGATAAGCGCGGTTTCACTATGTCTTAACGACAACAAAGGGGATGGGAGAAATTTTTCACGGTCAAACAAAGGGGTAATGTTTGTATGTGATTAATTTCACATCTGTAGTATATCAAATTTTGTCGACTTATGACAACCGATATGCTATATGTTCATATTTTTGTCACAAAACATAAGAGGGTTGTCACTTTCATATAGTGAAAGTAACGAAAAAATGGAGGGATTTGCATGCGCAGCACAACCATTGGACTTGTTGCCATTGGCTTATGTTTCTTTTTAAATATATTAGGCTTAATGAAGTTGCTGCCTCTTTATCTGACGTCTCCGCTCTTATTTGCTTCCATTCTCTTTGTGCTCTATCGAATGAACCACCGTAAGACCTTTAAAGGATTTAAAGGTTGATGATTTGCAAGAACGACCTCGTCATGAGAAGAGGTCGTTTTTTGTGATCAGAAAAAAACTCCTGTCAAAAGATGAGCTTACACTCACACGTCTGACAGAAGTCTTTTCATTACTCACCCGTTGTGGAGATGAGTTCTTCCATTTCTTTGAGTTTTTCTTCGAACAATTGACATGCCGCTTCAATTGGTTCTTTAGATGCCATATCAACACCTGCTTTTTTCAGCACATTGATTGGGTAATCGGAGCTTCCTGCTTTAAGGAAATCTGTATAACGCTCCACCGCAGGTTTACCTTCTGTTAATATTTGCTTGCTTAATGCCTGCGCCGCACTATAGCCTGTCGCATATTGGTACACATAATAGTTGTAATAGAAATGAGGGATTCTCGTCCATTCTAATCCGATTTCCTTATCAACAACCATGCCGTCGCCAAAATATTTCTTATTCAGGTCGTAATAAAGGTTCGTCATAAACTCTGGCGTTAATGCCTCTCCTTCTTGTGCTTTCACATGAATAAGGTGCTCAAACTCAGCAAACATCGTTTGTCTGAATACTGTTCCTCTAAACCCTTCTAACAAGTGATTTAACACATACAAACGCTGCTTTTTATCCTCTAAATGATTGAGCAAGTATTCGCCTAGTAACGCTTCATTTGTTGTGGAAGCCACTTCAGCTACAAAAATACTATAGTTGCCATACGGATAAGGCTGGTGCTTTCTTGTATAGTAGCTGTGGACAGAGTGCCCAAATTCATGAGCCAGTGTAAATAAATTATCAATATTATTTTGCCAGTTCATTAATATATATGGATTGGTACCATAGCTTCCTGATGAATACGCACCGCTTCGTTTCCCTTTATTCTCATAAACGTCTACCCAGCGATTGTCGAGTCCTTCTTTTAACACGGACACATATTCTTCTCCTAATGGCGCTAATCCCTTCAGCATATAATTCTTTGCTTCATCGTAGGTTAACTTCATGCCAGCATCTTTCACAAGTGGTGTATACAAGTCATAATTGTGCACTTCATCAAGCTTTAATACCTTTTTACGTAATTCAATATAACGGTGTAATAACGGTAAGTATTGATGAACTGTATCAATTAGATTGTCATACACTTCTTCCGGAATGCTATTTCTTGATAATGCTGCTTCTCTTGCGGATTTGTAATTTCGTACTTTCGCATAAAAATTATCTTTTTTAATCGAACCGCTCAGTGTAGAAGCAAGTGTATTCTTATACTGATCATATGTTTTATAAACGGCTTTGAAGGCATTCTTTCTCACTTCACGATCATCACTGTTTAAAAATGTGATGAAGTTGCCGTGAGTAATTTTCTTTTCTTCCCCATCCTCATCCTTTACAGAAGGGAACGAAATATCGGCATTGTTAAACATACTAAAAGTAGTGGATGCAGATGAAAGAGGTTCAGAGGCTTCAGCTAATAAAGCTTCTTGCTCCTCACTTAAAATATGTGGGCGCTCTTTGTTAATTTCTTCGAGAGCGTGAGAATAAAGTTTTAACTCTTCTTTTTCCAGAATAAATTGTTGCAGTTTATCTTCTTGAATCGATAAAATCTCTGGAACAATATACGCAGATGTACTAGACAGTTGTGTAAATAAATTGGACGCCTTATCATTTAATGCCTGAAATGATGAGTTTGTTGTATCTTCATCGTATTTCATATGCGCATATGTATAAAGCTTGCCAAGCTTTTCAGAAAGTTGATCCTGAAATGTTAGGGCTTCATACAGGACATCAGCAGAATGAGCCAGCTTGCCTTTAAATTGGGCTAGCTTAGGAATTTCTTTTTTTACAGCTTCAAATTCCTTGTTCCATGAATCGACGCTTTCAAAAATATCTTCAAGACGCCATTTGTTTTCTTCTTTTACTTCGCTTCTGTCTGGTAGATGGTTGTTTTTACTTTGTGAAGTCATATGAATCCCCCTTGCATGAGTTGTGTTGAACCAACCTTTCGGAAAGTGAAAGAAATTGGTGTTGTATTTATCTTCTTTGTTTTGAGCTATATTTGTCAAATCATATGCAGAAATAAATACCAAACCGACTAATAAAATGAGAAAAAAGCGTTTCTTTCTATTCAATAGCAGCACCACCTTTTTCTTATCATGATCAAAGTGGGCATGAAACATGCTAATGAAATAAGAAAGCATCTCGTTTTAACACTTCATCTAATGTTTGTATTGGCATTTGATTCGACGTTACTTCATAATTACCCTCTTTCGTCATATGTAAAAACCCTTTGTAGACGAGTGCTTTTACATATGCGGTGATCACCTCTTTGACTTCTTCTATTGAGACATCTGCATATCGGACCTTCACTTCTTTTGCCTGCACACACCGATAGATTTCTTTTATTAAGTGTTGAATGGTCATTGGCCCTCTTCCTCTTTTCCTAACCATCCAATCATAAAGACATCCCTGCCAGACATAAACGGGACTTGTAAAGATATACGCTTCTGTCAGTGGGATAAATAATTCAGATGGCAAAAACGGAAATGCCATTTGGTGATGCTCATAAAAAATGTGTCTCAAACGCTTACTTTCATTTGATAAAATGCGAGGAGGCCTCTGCCTAAATTGTTGTATACACCTAAGCCATTGCTTGTTTAATCGATGCTTGCTCGAGGGAGGAGATAGAATCGCCGAAAGTTGACGGTATGCTGAAGGCGGTCTGACGGTTATTGTGGCACATATTTTTGTTGGCTGAAACACGAGGATTTGATCAAGATGGATGAACATTTGCTGAATCGGACAGTAAAAAATCAGTCTCCTTTTCTTCGTTTGCCTTAAGATTCCCCAATGAATGGAGGAGAAAGAAAAGAGCTGTGTAGATTTTCGTTTTAAACGATTTGCACCTATGATCCATAAAGGATAGAGCCCTGCTGCACGGAGACCTTCTGTTCTTTTTTGCAGCTCTTGCTGCGAAATATTCGCACATTGAAATTCGAGCGCATAGTCTGCATCTCCTATAGCGACGGTCACATCAGGACGCTGCTGAACCTTTGAAACATACTTCTCCAGCACCGGTTCATGTCCAAGCCTAGTGAGCCAAGCCTTGATGGCTGCCTTCCCCGCCTGATGATAAGCCGTTTCGCCTGAAGCAGCTAATGGACATGCTGTCAGCTGTTTATGTGCAAAATGATAGACACGATGCTCACCTAGCTTTAATTGCACCTCCTGCCTGCATTCAGGGCAATAAAACTTGCATGTAGCCCTTACATGCTCTAACCGACTTTTCGTTAGATGATGTGTAATTCTGATAAGCTTCCCATTATCCATGATCGCTTCGTTCATTCATTTCGCTCCTTGCTCTTTGATGACCATATGATAGCTTGTTTTCATCAGAGGAAGCGAATATCGAAAATGGACTTTTATCGATTCAAAATATGATTTCACCGAGCTTTTCCTCGTTAAAATAAAAAATCCCCCTTTTAGAAAAAGGGAGAAATACAATTTTTATAAAAGTGGTGATAATAATCTTGCGGTAGATTCAAACAGCCTCACCCTCAAAGGCCTCTTTGCAAATTCTTCCGGGACAATTTCATGCGACTGCTCTAAATCACCTAAGAAGTCGTTGACCAGCTTCTCTGTGCTTTTCGTTTTATAGAGGAAGGCATTCACTTCAAAGTTCAAATGAAAGCTTCTCATATCCATGTTGGCCGTACCAATCGAAGCCAGTTCACTATCTACAATAATAAACTTACTATGCATAAAGCCTTGATCATATTCATACACCTTCGCCCCTGCTTCAAGAAGCTCCGGGAAGTATGAACGAGACGCATGGAAGACGATCCGTTTATCTGGATTCTTCGGTGCAATAATCCGTACATCTACTCCACTCAAAGAAGCAATTTTCAAAGCTGACAAAATATCATCATCAGGTACAAAATACGGTGAAGCGATCCAAATTGATTTTTTGGCGGAGATGATCATGGAGAAAAAGAGATTTTTAATGACCTCCCACTGTTTATCAGGACCGCCAGCAATCATTTGTACGCCTTCTGTTGTACTCTCAAGATGGCTGAAATCTTTAAAATAGTCCTCGCCTGAGCATCTTTCATTGGTCATATAATACCAATCCTGCATAAAAATTTGCTGCAAATCGCGAACAGCCTCACCTTTAATCATCAGGTGCGTATCACGCCAGAATCCATATTGCCTGCTTCTGCCCATATATTCGTCTCCAATGTTAAGACCGCCGACAAATCCTACTTCCCCATCAATCACCACAATTTTCCGGTGATTACGGAAGTTGATTTTATTATTTAACAAGGGTAGCCTTACTGGTAAAAACGGAACGATCTGAACGCCAGCTTTTTCTAGGTCAGCAATATATTGACGAGAGAGCTTTAAGCTGCCTACATCGTCATATAAAAAACGGACAATGACGCCATTTTTCGCTTTTTCAATTAAAATGTCCTTTAATTCTTGGCCAAGGTCATCGTGGCGGAGAATATAGTATTCTAGGTGAATGTGATGTTTTGCCTTTTTGATCTCTTCAAAAATATGAGAGAACGTTTCTTCTCCATTTGTTAGCACTTTAGAGGACGTTCGATACGTAATAGGGGTATGTCCAAGTCTGTGGGCCAGCTTAAATAAAAGCTGCTGATGGTCACCCATATGTGTCATTTTTTCAATTGCTTCTCTGTGAATGCGTTCATCTTCCTGGATTAACTGCTCATCCAGCGCCGCTTTCTTTTCAAACAGCCGGCGCTTTTTAATATTGCGTCCAAAGAAAATATAGAACAAAAATCCGAACAACGGAAAGCTGCCAAGCAGGACAAGCCATGTAATCGTTTGGGACGGATTTCGGTTCTCTAAGAAAATGACAAATCCAATGAAGATAATCGATAAAGTGAATAGAACGCTGACGGAACTGAGTACACTGACCGCTAAATCACCGGCAAAAATTTGAATAATTAAATAAGCACCTATCGTAATGATAAGAAAAAATAGAACCTTAACTAAATTTCTCATTTCATTTTCTCCTTGCCGATCTCTTTGTTTAACTATTCATTCAGATAAAAAAGCCGATTCCTCTATAGAAATCGACTTTTTGTTGTTTACGAGAAGTGCTGTTGAATCGTTTCAAGGGCATTCCCTTTCACAATCAGCTGACCGTATTCTTGCAGTCTGTAGATGCTGACCACTGATTCATGGGCATATTCAAGCAGAATGCTGAGCTTATTCTCCACTTGCTCATCTGACAATTCCTCGAGGAAGTCAACATATAGATAATAACGGTTTTCAAACGAATATAAACTTGTGGTAAAATCCTGCATATTTAATTGAGAAAGTGCAATCAAATCTTCAAAGTCATCCAATTTCAATACGAATTGAAGTTGAAGCTTTTTGTCCTTCTCATTATGTTCTTCTTGATCCTGCTCTTCTTTATGAAAATCATCAAGCAGTGCATCTAGACTTTCATCTGTTTGACCTTTTTTATCTTCTGGAATCGGCAATTCGAGCTTTTGTCCATCTTTAGAAAGTTGGGCTTTTGTCACGACAATTTCAAGACCTTTATCAAGTGCCTGTACTTGAATCCAAAGCGGTCCCTCTACTGCAAACTCTTCTTCTTCGTGTACTTCGTCCATTACTTCCCAGAACAGCTCTTCACTGCGTTCACGATTATACCAAATCTCTTCACGGTCAAAACCGCGATCTTCAATATCACCGTAGGAAATATAAAATTTGACTGTATGTTCATTTATTCTTTCAATTTCCATTTTGCCAACCTTCCCTTCTATATAAGATGTTGAAGGGACATACAAGCTCCCAATTAATAGTACTTTACTACACTTTACCCGTTCCGTCTACATGTTAACCGTTTAAAGAATTGAGGTATTGCTTTGTACTGTCTATTTTATGATAAAACATGAATAAAAGAAATAAAAACGCATTTTTTGCAGAGAAAACTTACAGAAACATATATTTCAATTGTCCTCATATATTGGTTGTACGAGCTCTATTAGTGACGTGAGGTGAAATGGGTGGAAACAGAGTGGATCGTATCCTTACTGATGATTATTGGCATAGACCTAATTTTAGGCGGAGATAATGCGTTGATCATTGCGATGGCCAGTCGAAGCTTATCAAATGATAAACGCAATAAAGCCATATGGATCGGCACACTTTTGGCAGTGCTGATGAGAATTACAATGACAGGTGCAGCAGTTTATTTATTGACCATCCCTTATTTGCAATTTATCGGTGGGCTCTTTCTCCTTTATATAGGATACAATCTGTTAATTGAACAAAAGAAAGAATCCATTCGGATTAAAAGCAGCGGCTCCCTTTGGCGTGCGGTTCAAACCATTGTGATTGCGGACCTCTTTATGTCGCTTGATAATGTGATCGCGGTTGCAGGAGCCGCAAAAGGTAACATGGTGCTTACCGCTTTTGGCTTAATGATTTCAGTACCTATTATCATTTGGGGAAGTAAGCTCATTCATACAGCATTAACCAAATTTCCGTTTCTTTTATACGGAGGAAGTGCCCTTTTAGCTTTTACAGGCGGTGAAATGATTGTCCGTGATGTGAAATTGAATGAATTTATGGCGCAGCATGCAACCCTTGAATTTTTGCTTCCTTTTTTAACAGTCGCAACCGTCATTTTAGCCAGCCTCTTTTATGAACAAACGGCTGAAAACAACTGAAAACAAATAAAAAAAGCTGCCGGATAATCGGCAGCTTTTCGCTTTTCTATTAGTTAGCAAGTCGCTGAGCTTCTCTCAGTTGGAATGTACGAACCGTTCTTGGAAGGAAACGTCTAATTTCATCTTCGTTGTACCCAACTTGTAATCTTTTTTCATCCAAGATAATTGGACGTCTTAAAAGACCAGGATGCTCGTTGATTAGTTTATACAATTGTTGAAGCGGCATTGTCTCAACATTCACATTTAGCTTTTGGAATACTTTAGAACGTGTTGAGATGATTTCATCTGTACCGTCTTCTGTCATTCGAAGAATTTCTTTGATTTCATCGATTGAAAGAGGCTCAGAAAAAATGTTTCTCTCTTGATATGGAATATTGTGCTCTTCTAACCACGCTCTTGCTTTTCTACATGATGTACAGCTTGGTGATGTGTATAATGTTACCATAAATCTTCACTCCTCAATTTGTAGAATGAATATTGATCTGTATTCTTAAATTAAAATTGTTCTAAATTAGTAATCTTTATAGTGATTATACTATAAAAAAGTAAGTGTGAACAGGTTTTCTTGCAATTTTTGTGACAAAAACTAGACAATTTCGTTCATTTTGGTGATGGTTGATGTCTGAACATTCTCATTTAGTCGAGATGATCGAAAATGTTTTTTTGTTTTTTATTTTCGATGACCTTCAACACATCATCAACATCCTCATACGATTGCCCATACCATTCTTCATCTTTATACGTATGGATTCTTTCATATGTCTTCCTCATGGCCTCCATTATTTCTTCCTCATTATCTGTAAGAGGCGACCAATAAAGGATTTCCATGCGGCTCACTTCATTGGTTGCAAGTGACCTGCGTTTATAACCGATTGATTCGGCATGCTTGAAGTGCTCTCTTTGGTAAAACTTTAGGCGTTTTGCAGTATCTGCATCATCTTCATCTACAGGCTCGACCTCAAGCAAGATCGGTTTCTTTTTTTCCTTCAGCTTATGAATGAGCTTTGAGCCGAGGCCTTCACCTCTTGCATCTTTGGAAACAAATAAATAATCAATAAAGATGAAAGAATCAAATTCAGCGTACATCATTACATGATGAGGCCCTTCTTTCTTATGATAAATTTCACTTCTTTCCTTTAATAAAGCTTCCATATGCTCTTTTGACTTCATTTCTTCTATCGGGAAGTATTTACTGAGCTTTTCATACCAATTCATGGATCCGCTCCTTATGATATAGTGAAGAACCACTTCCTTATATATTCCCGATTTCCTGCTATTTAAACGCCTGTACTAGTAAGACGCTAAAAAGTATGAGGTGGTTTCACTTTTTTTCAAACAATGCAAAAAAAGTTTTATATCGAACGATTCATGAGCATGTGAAAACAAACAAACAGAATGAGTGTCATCGCGATTTGAAACATGATGAAATAAAGATACTTCACGCGCTGTGCTTCTGGCTTCTGGTTGTTCGTATGACGGTCAAGCATATATTCCACCGAAAACGAAATGCTGCCAATGAGTACCATAAACGCGATCAACCACGGTCCTCCGTTTGTTTCCGCCAAAAATGACGTTGAGAAAAGCATGAACACGATCAGAAAATGAAGTAATGAATAGCGAAAATTCCTCCATCTTGACATCTTATTTCCTCCTAGACTTCTCTCTTTGTTAATCGAAAATTACCATAATATTGTTTTTTTGTAAAATAAAAAAAGAAGCACTGACCTAGCAGTGCTTCTTCTCTGTTCTGATCTTATTGTTTAGCCTGGAGCTCTTTGAACTCTTCCTCTGTACAGCTCACAAAGTGGCCTGGCTTCACTTCACGGAACTCCGTGTTCGTCCCTTTATGAACGGATGGATCATACTTCATTCGCTTGCGGTTACGCTCGTAATCAGGATCTGGAAGCGGAATCGCAGATAGCAATGATTTTGTATATGGATGAAGCGGGTTTTCGTATAATTCATTCGCTGGTGCGAGTTCAACCAATTTCCCAAAATACATCACACCGATACGATCGCTAATGTATTTCACCATGGAAAGGTCATGCGCAATGAATAAATACGTTAAGCCTTTTTCTTCTTGCAGTTCTTTCATTAAATTGACGACCTGCGCTTGAATGGACACATCAAGTGCAGAGATTGGTTCGTCCGCAATGATAAAGTCTGGCTCAACTGCTAATGCACGAGCAATTCCAATTCGCTGTCTTTGACCACCTGAAAATTCATGTGGATATCTGTTCGCATGCTCTTTGTTCAAGCCAACAGTTTCAAGCAATTGGTACACACGCTCTTTACGCGCTTGCTTAGATTTCGCAAGCCCATGAATGTCTATGCCCTCTGCAATGATATCAAGGACTGTCATTCTAGGGTTAAGTGACGCATACGGATCTTGGAAGATCATCTGCATTTGTCGGTTGAATTCAAGCATTTTTTGTCTTGATTTCTTCCCGTGTACGCTCTCTCCTTTATAGAGAACCTCGCCATCTGTCGCATCATAAAGTCTAATGATGGAACGTCCGGTTGTAGACTTACCACATCCAGATTCACCTACAAGTCCAAGTGTTTCACCTTTATAAATATCAAATGAGACACCGTCAACTGCTTTCACAGTTCCTCTTGCTGTATGGAAATGCTGCTTCAAATTTTTAATTTCTACCAGTTTTTCTGCCATGCTATTCACCCTCTTTTACTAATACAGGTTTTTCGTAGCTACCTTCTAGTTCACGCATTCTCGCCTTTACAGCAGCAGGCGGTTCAACTTTAGGTGCATTCGGATGAAGTAGCCATGATTTCACATAATGCGTATCTGATACTTTGAACATTGGCGGTTCTTGTTCAAAGTCAATTTTCATTGCATAATCGCTTCGGAGTGCAAATGCATCTCCTTTCGGCGGGTTTGTTAGATCTGGCGGTGTTCCTGGGATCGCTGTCAGCTTCCCTTCATCTCCACCATCTGTATCTAAACTCGGCATTGATGCTAAAAGTCCCCATGTATATGGATGTTTCGGGTTGTAGAAGATTTCATCGACAGTCCCTGTTTCCACAATCTGTCCTGCATACATGACGGCTACACGATCAGCAACATTGGCGACAACACCTAGATCGTGGGTAATAAAGATAATCGATGTTTCAATCTTTTGCTGAATTTCTTTCATTAATTCTAATATTTGTGCCTGGATCGTTACATCAAGTGCGGTTGTTGGTTCATCAGCAATCAATAGCTTTGGATCTGCTGCGAGTGCCATCGCGATGACAACCCTCTGTCTCATCCCGCCACTAAACTCGTGCGGATATTGCTTGATTCTTTTTTCAGGCATCGGAATCCCAACAAGCTCTAATAATTCAATGGCTCTTTTTTCAGCCGCTTCTTTTGAAATTTGTTCGTGCTTGAATAGCACTTCTGTAATTTGTTTCCCGACCTTCATGGTTGGGTTCAGAGAAGTCATTGGATCCTGGAAGATCATAGCAATGTCTTTTCCTCTAATGGTTTGCATTTGTTTTTCCGTTTTCTTGACAATATCTTGTCCATCAAACAGGATCTCTCCGCGCTTGAAATAACCTGGCGGCATCGGGATTAATCTCATGATAGCCTGTGATGTGACACTTTTACCAGAGCCAGACTCACCTACAATCGCAAGTGTCTCGCCTTTATTTAAGTGGAAGTTCACACCACGGATGGCTTGAACCTCTCCACCATATGTTTTAAATGAGATTGCAAGGTCTTTCACCTCTAGAATACGTTCACGTTCCATCCTCATCACTCCTTATTTACGCAACTTCGGATCTAAAGCGTCTCTTAGTCCGTCTCCAACCACGTTAAAACCAAACATTGTTATACAAATAAATGCGGCTGGGAACCATAATCTCCACGGATAGTACGTCATGGCCGGGATCCCGTCAGACGCCATTGTTCCCCAACTTGCTAAAGGCTGAGGTACACCAAGCCCTAAATAGCTTAAGAAGGCCTCTGTGAAAATAGCAGAAGGAATCGTTAGCGTCATCGTCACAAGAATTGGTCCCATTGAGTTTGGAATCAAGTGTTTAAATAAAAGTCTAGACGTTTTCGCACCTAATGTTTGTGCTGCAAGAACGTACTCTTGACTTTTCAATTGTAAAACTTGTCCCCGTACAATACGTGCCATGTTAATCCAGCCTACAACGGTCATGGCGAGGATAATCGTTAATAATCCTTTTGGGAGAACAACCATCATTAAGATGACCATTAATAATGTTGGAATTGCCCATAAAACGTCTGCAATACGCATCATGACTTCATCTGTACGGCCGCCTTTGAATGCAGCAATACTTCCCCAGATAATACCGATGATCACGTCAAGAATGGCTGCAGCAAGACCGATAAAGATCGAAATTCTTGCACCCACCCATGTACGAACAAACATGTCTCGGCCTAAATCATCCGTACCGAACCAGTGCTCTTTTGATGGTGGCTGGTCTGCATTAAGCAAATCTGTCGTAGAGTAATCATATTTAGAAAACACCGGAACGAAAATCGCCAGCATCACAATAATGAAAATAATTGTAAGCCCAACCATTGCAAGTTTATTTGCACGGAAGCGAAGCATGGCATCCTTCCATAAAGATAGACTTGGTTTAGAAATTTTTTCAGATTCTGCTGCGTCAGCCGTCGCCGGCACAAATAAGTCTTTTCTCATTTCTTCCATGTGTTAGACCCCTTTCTTCGCCTTCGTCAGTTTAATTCTTGGATCGATGATGCCATATAGAACGTCAACGACTAGAATACTGATTAATAGAATAATACTGTAGAAGACAGTGACACCCATGATGACGGTGTAATCACGGTTTGTAATGCTTGTGACAAAGTGAGAGCCTAAGCCAGGAATACCAAAAATCTTCTCAACGACAAAACTACCTGTTAAAACCGAAGCAGCCATTGGTCCCATGTATGTGATGACAGGTAACAATGCGTTTCGAATCGCGTGTTTGATCGTAACAGCTGATTTCGTTAATCCTTTCGCTCTAGCCGTTCTAATGTAGTCACTGTTTAGCACTTCAAGCATACTTGACCGTGAAAGTCTAGCGATAAATGCCATTGGCATGAAGGAAAGTGCAATAGAAGGTAGTACGGTGCTTGCCCAAGTCTCCCATCCTGCAACCGGGAAAATCGCTAAAAAGCTTGCCTCAGATGCAAATACATATTGTAGTAGCGCCGCTAAAATGAAACTCGGAACCGAGATTCCAAAGATCGTTAAAATGGCAATCGTGTAGTCTTGCCACTTATTATGATAGAGCGCTGCAAGGACCCCAAACAATACACCAAATGCTAATGCGAGGAGAATTGCCTCAATTCCGAGGGTAAAGGAAACGGGGAATCCAGAACTGATTAAGTCATTTACAGTTTGTCCTTTATATTTAAATGAGGGACCAAAATCTAATTTTGCAACTGAACCTAAATAGCTTACATATTGAACAAATAAGGGCTTGTCCAACCCGTAGTGCTCGTTTAGGTTTGCTTCAATTTCAGCAGGAAGTTTCTTCTCTCCAGAGAATGGACCACCAGGTGCTGCCTGCATGAGAAAGAAAGTTGCAGTTACAATAACAAACAGTGTGATTAAAATATATATTAATCGCTTACCGATATATTTAAGCAACGGAATTGCACCTCCATGATTTTACAACAATTTCTCTAATCAGCAAGAAAGGTATATGGAGAGACATCCTCCATATACCTTAAGATCCTTGCCATAGATCTCTTACACTATAATCTTACTTTTCGAAATGTGCCCATTTGTATTGAACATCACCAAGTCCAGATACGACTACACCTTTTAGTTTTGGATCTTGTACCCAAAGCTGAGTGTAGAAGTAGATTGGTGCTACAGGCATATCGTTGATGAGAATTTCTTCTGCTTTTTTCAGCATTTCTTCACGTTTTGTTTTATCTGTTTCTTTCGCAGAATCATTCAATAATTGTTTGTACTCTTTGTTTTCCCAGCCAGTGTCGTTGTTTCCACCGTCTTTATCTTTGTAAAGCTCAAGGAAGTTCACTGGGTCGTTGAAGTCACCTAACCAGCCCATACGTCCGATTTGGTAATCTCCGCTGTGGATTTTGTCGATGTATACGTTCCACTCAGAGTTATCAAGTTCAACTTTAATGCCTAGATCTTTCTTCCACATTTCTTGAATTGCTTGTGCAATCTTTTGGTGGCCTTCATCAGTATTGTAAGACAATTTCAATGCTGGAAGATCAGAAACTGACTTATAGCCTAATTCTTTCGCACCTTTTTCAAGAAGTTCTTTAGCAGTTGCTACATCGTGATCTTTAAAGTAGCCAGTTTTGTTATCAGTAAATCCTTCCATTGTTGGAGGCACAATTGCCATTGCTGGAACTTGTTCACCTTGCGTAATTTTGTCAACAATCGCTTGGCGGTTGATTGAGTATGCAAGAGCCTTACGGATGTTTGCATTGTTTAAAGGTTTTACTTCTGTGTTGAATTTGTAGTTATAGATACCAGCGATCGTTTGAATTTTAAGACCGCCATCTTTTTTCAATGTTTGTAAAGATTCAGTTGGAAGGCTTCCAGTTGGAGAACCAGCCCAGTCAAGCTCGCCTTTTTTGAACATGCTAAGCTCAGTGTTTGTATCTTTGATCATAGACATGTTAATCTTTTTCAGTTTTACAGTGTCTTTATCCCAGTATTCATTGTTCTTTTCAAGCGTGATAGAACCGCCATGTTTCCATTGAGAAAGAACGAATGGTCCGTTAGATACGTAGTTTTCACCAGCATTTGTGAACCAGTTTTTATTCTTTTCAGCCACTTTTTGGTTGACTGGCATATACGTATAGAATGCAGTGAGTTCAGTAAAGAACGGTGTTGGGTTCTCTAGCTCAACTACAAGCGTTTTGTCGTCTTTTGCTTTAATGCCAACATCAGCAACTTTCGCTTTCCCTTTGTTAGCTGCTTCAGCACCTTTAATATAGTAAAGCTGATAAGCATATTGAGATTCATTTTTAGGATCTAATGCCCATTTCCAAGCATATTCGAAATCTTTTGCTGTGACAGGGTCACCATTAGACCATTTTGCATCACGAAGTGTGAATGTGTATGTTTTACCATCAGCACTTGTTTTGATGTCAGAAGCCATTGCATTTTCTGGCTTGCCTTCAGCGTTAATTCTAGTTAATCCCTCAAAAGTCTGACGGATGACACTTCCTGAAGTTGAATCATTTGCCAATCCCGGATGTAGAGAAAAAGGCTCAGTGGAGATATTCACATTTAATGTTGTTTTAGCCTCTCCAGAACTGCTCGTGCTGTCGCCTGATTTGTTTCCGCTGAAACCACAAGCGCTTAATACAAGTGTGAAAATAAGCATTAAAGTAACAACAGACCAACGCTTTTTCAACTGTATTCCCCCTTATAATATGTTTTAGTTCAAAGGTCTCGATAGAAGATGAGATTCAGATTTAAGAAATAGCGTAAAAAAGTCCCTAAATAACTTACTTTCTATTTCTTTTGTTTTTTCTGAATTTTCATTATGTAAAGAGCCTAGCACAAACGTGTGAACAAATTCATTATAATGAATAGAATAATTTATTGCAATATCAATTTCATATATTTTTTAAAAACGTAAATGGGGATAAAGAGGGATTTTTATAAACTAAAGTCTCAAGCACTTCAACAAATTAAAGCGGAAATTGATTAAAATAATTTAACAAATTCAGCAGGAATAATGTTTTATACATATAATTAATCATCCTTTTTTAAAAATTCTGACAGATAGTTGCTATTTTATCTAAAATTTTAAGTGTCAAACGACATGATGAGAAGGTCACATAAGGGCTTCGTGACATTTTCATGGTCATCCTTTATAATAGATAGACATACTGTTGCGATGAAAAAGAAGAGTACATATATTCACCATTTACAGAGAGTCTGCGGCTGGTGTAAGCAGATAATGGCATGTATGGAATGGGCTTTGGAGCAGCTAACCGAACACTTCTGAAAAGTGAGTAGGCTTAGACGGAGCAGTCTCCGATATCAACGTCTTGAGTGATTTCTGATTGAAATAACAAGGGTGGTACCGCGGTTCATTCGTCCCTTTTCTGTTGAAAAGTGATGGGTGGGCCTTTTTATATTGAAGAAAAGAGGTTTTAGTATGACAAAGAAGACAATTTTCTCAGGCATTCAGCCTAGCGGTTCTGTGACATTAGGGAACTACATTGGGGCAATGAAGCAATTTGTTGATTTGCAGCATGACTATCATGGCTATTTTTGTGTGGTGGATCAGCATGCGATTACAGTGAGTCAGGATCGCTTAGCTCTTCGTCAAAATATTAGAAGCTTAGCGGCTCTTTATTTGGCAGTAGGACTTGATCCAGAGAAGGCGACATTGTTTATCCAATCAGAGGTACCTGCCCACGCCCAGGCAGGCTGGATGCTGCAATGTGTCGCTTATATTGGGGAATTAGAAAGAATGACTCAATTTAAGGACAAATCCGCTGGTAAGGAAGCTGTTGTTTCAGGCTTGTTAACCTATCCACCATTAATGGCTGGCGATATCTTATTATACGGTACTGACTTAGTACCTGTTGGCGAGGATCAAAAGCAGCATCTTGAATTGACAAGAACGCTTGCTGAGCGCTTTAACAGAAAGTATAACGATATCTTTACCGTACCAGAAGTGAAAATTCCAAAAGAAGGCGCTCGGATCATGTCTTTAACAGACCCAACGAAAAAAATGAGCAAATCCGATCCGAACCAAAAATCCTTCATTACCTTATTAGATGAGCCAAAGCAGCTTGAAAAGAAAATTAAAAGTGCAGTCACTGATTCGGAGGGCGTCGTCAAGTATGACAAAGAAAACAAGCCTGGAATCGCCAACTTGCTGACGATTTATTCTGTATTAGGTAACGTATCTATTGAGGAGCTTGAACAAAAGTATGAAGGCAAGGGCTATGGTGAGTTTAAGGGAGATCTTGCGAACGTTGTGGTTGATGCTTTAAAACCAATACAAGATCGATACTATGAACTCATTGAGTCAGACGAGCTTGACCGCATTCTAGACGAAGGCGCTGAAAAGGCAAACCGCGCGGCAAACAAAATGCTGAAAAAAATGGAGAATGCGATGGGTCTTGGCAGAAAACGCAAATAAAAAAGCTTGCAGCTTCATATGCTGCAAGCTTTTTCTAATTCACTTTTGATTCGTTCTCCATTTCCCAAAGCTTTTCGAAAAACGGCTGTCCTTTAATCATTTTTTCACAGAATGCTAAATGGTTTTCAGACCACCCGTCAACTGTTTCATTGTAAAGCATGTTCCAAATCTCCTCGAATGACATTCGTTTGATTTGGTTGTACATTCGCGGATTCCATTCCGTATACCAATATGCAATTTCCGCCCTATTTTGAAGTCCTTTTAATTGATCGAGCGCCATAAACATGAGCTGCTTCAGCTGTCTTTCTTTTCTCGTTAATCCACTGATGTGCTGCGGCGGCAATGACAAAATATGATACTCTTTCGTCGACTCAAGACTGTCTTTAGAGAATTCATATTCCTCTGCCTTTACATCTTTCACCATTTCGTACACCAATTGCTCCTGTCTTGGAATCAAACGGCTCTTTCTCACAGGAATGGAATACCCAATTGTATCCACGGCAATGATTCGGATGCCGTCCGTTACGACAAAGCAATACTCTAATTTTCGCCGTTCATGATTTTTTCGAATATATGATTTCTCAAATACAGATTCTAGCAGCGTTTTCGGCAGCTCTGATAGATCATTCTCTATGTAATCAAACAAAGGACTCTGCACCTTGAGTAAAGGCACTTGATCTAACAACTCGACACTGTCCTCCTTACGCCACTCATGAAAATGGCACACATTGTAACCATTTTCTTCCCCTTCAAACCAATTCACCCATACGTCATGAAGAAATAACATAACCAATCCCTCACTTTTTAAAAACTGTTGTCCACAGTATGGGCAAGGGATAGAGAAATTATTCCAACTTTATCAAAACTTCAAGCGAAGCGAATGACGGTTTGCATTTCTTTATTTTATCAAGGAAACGGAGAACGTATCACAGAGTCTCATTCAACTTGTTATGAAAGTTTAAACCTCACTTCAGCTTTTTAGGGTCCAGCGCATCTCTCAGCCCATCTCCTAAGAAATTAAAGCATAGTACGGTGAGCAGGATCAGTAAACCCGGGAATAGCGGATACCACCATGCTTGCACCATAATCGAGAAATTTTGTGCATCTTGCAGCATGTTGCCCCAGCTTGCCGTTGGGGGCTGAATGCCAAACCCTAGATAACTCAGCGTTGATTCAGCTAAAATGACGGAACCTACTTTCAATGTAGCTGACACGATAATAGGACCGATACAGTTCGGTAAAATATGCGAAAAGATGATGACATGGTTTTTTGTTCCAATCGTTCTTGCCGCCAATACGAATTCCCTTGTTCGAAGTGATAAGAATTCACTGCGGATCAGTCTGGCAGTTGTTGTCCAACCGGTCAAAGCAAAGATCAAAATCAATTTATCAATGCCTGGTTTGAAAATCGTCACTAGCGTGATCAATAGAAAGATGTCCGGAATAGACAACACGACATCAACAAACCTCATTAATACAGAATCAACAAATCCTTTAAAGTAGCCTGCTACCGCTCCAACGACGGTGCCAATGGTGATCGCTCCGACCACTGAGACGAAACCAACTAACAGAGAGACACGCGCTCCATAAAGCACTCTTGAGAAAATATCGCGGCCAAACTTGTCAGTTCCCATAAAATGCTCTGCACTTGGTGGCTGGAGCCGCTTCAATAAATCTTGCTGCTCTGGTGCGTAAGGGGCGATCACTGGAGCAAAAATGGCCGAAAAGATGATCACCAATAAAATAACAGAGCCGACAACCGCCAATTTATTTTTGAAAAATTTCTCACAAAATAAACGCAGCATCGTCTCAGGTTTTGGCGGAAGGCCTTCCTTTAATTTGAGATCAACAGGAGGTGTTCCCATATTAGGCTGTGCCAATTGTGCTTCAGCTCCCTTCTAATACTCAATACGCGGATCAACGATCGCATATAAAATATCCGCTATTAAGTTTCCAACAACCACTAGCACTGCGGAAATAACGGTCATCGCCATAATCACCGGATAATCTCTTGAAAAAGCAGAATCGATAAACAGCTTTCCAAGACCAGGCCATGTGAATATTTGTTCTACCACGACCGCGCCGCCAATAAAGGATGGAATCATGAGGCCAAAAATCGTAATGACAGGCATCAAACCATTTCTTAAGCCATGCTTGAAAATGACTTTGTTTTCTCTAAAGCCTTTCGCTCTTGCAGTGCGAATGTAATCCTGCCGCATGACATCAAGCATACTCGACCTTGTGTAACGCGTAAGCCCTGCCATATCAGCAGTTGCTAACACAAAGGCTGGTAAAATGATGTGATGGAGCCGGTCAAACACATTAAAATCGGTATTCAAGGTAGAGACTCCACCAGTTGGGAACCATCCTAGATTCACAGATAAAACCATAATGAGGATCAGACCAAACCAAAAATTCGGAATAGCCAGTCCGATAAATGATGTAACCGTAATGCCATAGTCAAGCTTTGTATACGGACGTTTTGCTGAAAGGACACCAAATGGGATGGCGATGATCAGGGCAACTAATGTAGAAAAAATCATGAGGATGAGGGTATTTGGCAGCCGGGCAAAAATCAAATCAGCCACGGGGGTCCCCTTTTTTACAATGGATGTGCCAAAGTCACCTTGAAGCATATTGCCAAGCCATTTCATGTATTGCACATATTCGGGATCATTCAAGCCGTACTTATCAATAAAGGCTTCCCGGTCTGCGGCACTAATGGTAGGGTCCATCATGAGTGACATCGGATCGCCTGGTGCTGCTTTCATAATAGCAAAGGACAAAATCGTAATACCAAGCAAGATAGGAATGGAAAGCAATGTCCTTCGAATGATATATGTAACCATATGCACAACTCCTTTTTCATCGAATGACCA
Source organism: Bacillus zhangzhouensis (assembly GCF_000715205.1). Taxonomy (GTDB): domain Bacteria; phylum Bacillota; class Bacilli; order Bacillales; family Bacillaceae; genus Bacillus; species Bacillus zhangzhouensis. The sequence goes on from NZ_JOTP01000015.1 coordinate 35,235, forward strand.
TACCGTGATATAAAAAGGGGAGTAAACTCCCCTTCCAGATTGATGACAAAGGGCTAAAATGATCTTTATTTTAGCTCTTTGTCTTTTTTTCAGCGTGATATGAAAACCCTTGAAGTCTAGGAAGGCCGAGTACTGGAGCGGAGCGAATTTGATATTCGTGAGCACCAGCACGCAGAACTGACACCGAATGCGAGGGTTTGTCTTCACGCTGAAAGGGGAGTAAACTCCCCTTCTTCACAAGTAGCCTACTGTTCAATCCACCATTTTTCGATTTTGTAATACTCATCTTTCGGGTGGTAAGAGTAGCCTTGGAGATTAGATGGCATTGCACGATGTGAGTTGGCATAATAAAGGAACGTATACGGTTGGTCTTCTGCGATCAGCTTATAAATTTTTTCATACGCCTTCGAATATTCTTTTCTATCGCTCAAGTTCTTCGCATCAACTAGCAGCTGATCCACCTCTTCATTTTTATACCAAATGTTATTTAAGCCTTTTTCCGACTGACTTGAATGGAAGATGCTGTATTGATCAGGGAATGTCGCAAGGCTCCAGCCGAGTAATAGAGCATCATAATCCCATTTAGGCGGTGTCGTCTGTTCAATTAATGCACTGAATTCCACAATTTGCGGCTTTGCTTCAACCCCAATTTCTTTGAGCTGCTGCTGAACAACAACAGCGATATCTTCACGGACTTTGTTTCCTTGGTTCGTCTTCAAAACAAAGGAGAACTTTTTGCCATCCTTATCAAGATAGCCGTCTCCATCTGTATCCTCCCAGCCCTCTTCTTTCAGCATCTTTTTCGCTTTTTCTTGGTCAAATTCGAACACTGGGACATTTTCACTCTTTGGATAGTTCCATGACAGCGGACTTTCCGGAATGTTGGCTACTTTCCCGTCTCCATCTAACACTTGATCGACAATCGTTTGACGATCAATGGCATGCGTAAGCGCTTGGCGGACCTTTTTACTTTTAAAGAGATCATTTTTCTGGTTCCAGCCAATATATGAATAATTGAGTCCTAGATCAGATTCAATTTTAACGTTGCTGACTTTTTCAGCTGTTTGCAGCTCTGCTCCCGGTACAGCAAAGAAGTCAATATCACCTGCTGATAGCTGGGCAATGGCTGCATTCTGATCAGGAATCGTTTTAATCGTGACGGTATCAAGGTATGGACGTCCATCCCAATAATCGTCAAAGGCTTCTAGTTTGACATAGTCTCCTTCTTTCCACTCTGCAAATTTAAATGGACCTGAACCGATTGGTTTTTTTCGGTTAAATTCATTTTCACCGAGATCCTTTACAGGCACATCACCTAAAATATGCTTAGGCAAAATACCATAGCTTCCTAGAGTGACATTATAAAAATACGGATCTTTTTTATTGAGCTTGAATTCAATAGAGTAATCTCCTGTCTTCTTGACAGAATCTAAGACTTCAAAGCCTGATCCACGCTCTCCGTTGTAGTCCTTATTGATCGGAATGCTGTATGTAAACACAACATCATCAGCAGTCAGTTCTTTACCATCATGAAACTTCACACCTTTTCTAATGGTCACATCAAACTGCTTGCCGTCATCAGATTCTTTAATATCTTCTGCCAGCGCTAGCTGCGGGTTGAGTTTTCCGTCTGTTTGAAGTAAGAAGCTGTAGATTCTTTCCTCAATATCAGAGCTTGCCACATCTGTTGAATACAGCGAGTTAAATAACGTAGGCTCTGCAATTGAACCGATGACAAGATCTCCGCCTTGTACAGGTTTACCAGTGGATTTCTTTTCACTGTCTCCAGAAGTTTTATTCCCACCAGAGCAAGCCGCAAGGATCAGTGTAAAGATCAGCAGTAAACTGACCAAAATGGACTTTTTATTTCTATTTTTCATGTACAATTCCCCCTATTCTTTTTTAGAAATGACGACAGATGCTGCTTCATCCCCCCTCTCAAAGATGAGATCATACAAGCTGATTAAGCGTCATAGAGGTGGCAGGCAACAAAGTGGTTCGTTCTTAATTCCTGAAATTCAGGTACTTGCTGTTTACAGATTTCCTTCGCATGCGGGCATCTTGTGTGAAACACGCAGCCTTTTGGCGGATTCGCAGGGCTCGGCAAGTCACCTTGCAACATAATGCGTTCTCTTTTCACCTGCCCTTTTTTACGGGTGATTGGAACGGAAGAAAGCAGTGCCTGTGTATACGGATGGAGCGGTTCATCGTACAGGCTGTGCTTATCGGCAAGCTCCATCATTTTGCCAAGATACATGACGCCGACTCTATCACTAATGTGTCTGACCACACTTAGATCATGAGAGATAAATAGATAGGTCAGGTCAAATTCCTCCTGGAGCTCCTCCATCAGATTAATCACCTGCGCCTGAATGGATACGTCGAGTGCTGAAACCGGCTCATCTGCGATGATCATTTCGGGATTCATGGCAAGGGCTCGAGCGATGCCGATCCGCTGCCTCTGCCCGCCAGAAAATTCATGGGGGTAGCGATTCGCAAAGCTTGGATGAAGGCCCACCTTTGACAAAAGCTGTTCCACTTTTTCATTTCTTTCTTTGAAGGAATATAAGTGATGTGTTTTGTAGGGTTCTTTGATGATGCTTCGAAGTGTTTTTCTAGGGTTGAGTGATGCAAAGGGATCTTGAAAAACCATTTGGATGTTTTTTCGTGTTGATTGTCTTAGCTTTGATTCAGATACGCGCGAGATATCTTGCCCTTTAAATAGGATTTGACCGTCTGTTGGTTCATATAAGCGAATCATTGTCCGTCCTAATGTGGATTTACCGCATCCTGACTCCCCAACAATGCCTAACGTTTCACCTTTATAAATCTTCAGGTCTATGCCGTCAACAGCTTTGACCGCACCTACTTTCTTCTGCAATACTCCCGCTTTAATCGGAAAGTGTTTTCGAATATGTTTCAGTTCAAGAATGGTTTCTTTCTCTGGAAGATCTGTTGTCTGTGATTGATTTTCAGCAAGGGTCATGTTTGGTCTGCCTCCTCATATAAGAAGCACCTGACGCTTCTGCCATTTTCAAATGTTCTCAGCTTGGGCAACTCTCCTAGGCAGCGATCCTTCACACTCGGACATCTAGGAGCAAAGCGGCAGCCGGCTGGAAGCTGATCTGGCGCAGGAACATTCCCTTTTATCGCCGTTAATGGCTGTATCTCTCCGTCAATGACAGGAATTGATTCAAGCAACCCTTCCGTGTAAGGATGAAGCGGCTGATCAAATAACTCTTCGACGGTCCCATTTTCAACAACCTGTCCGCAGTACATGACAATCACTCGATCTGCTACTTCAGATACGACACCTAAATCGTGTGTTATGAGGAGAATGGATGTACCAAATGTAGAACATAAATCTTTCATCAAGGTAAGCACCTGCGCTTGAATGGTCACATCTAGTGCCGTTGTCGGTTCATCTGCAATGAGAAGCTTTGGGTCGCAGCTTAGCGCAATGGCAATCATGACTCGTTGACGCATGCCGCCGGATAAACGGTGCGGATAATCTTTGATGATTTGTTCTGGGCGAGAAAAACCAACAAGCTTCAGCAGGTCAATCGCTTTTCTGGTGGCTTCTTTTTTTGAAAGTTTTTTGTGATAGATGAGGATTTCAGTTATTTGTTCCCCGATGGTTAAAACGGGATTAAGTGAGGTCATGGGTTCCTGAAAGATCATGGATACGTCATTTCCGCGAATACTGCATAATTCCTTTTCACCATATGTAACAAGGTCTTTTCCATCAAGCTTAATGGAACCGTCCATAATTTTTCCACCAGTCCCATTAATCAGACCCATAATGGATAAGGACGTAATGCTTTTGCCAGATCCAGACTCACCGACTAATGCGACAGTTTCTCCTCTGTTGATGCTAAAATCAACGCCATCAACAGCGGGAATCGGTTCCTTTTTTCGAAAAAAATATGTTTTTAAGTTTTGCACTTCAAGTAGCGTGCTCATTCATTCGCTCCTTTCTCCATAGATCAATAAAACGGAATCAAAAGATTCAGTCTTTTTTGAATAAAAAGAATTATCAAAATTTATATTTGTATATTATTACATCAGCATGACGAAATCAAGAAGTATTTAGTAAATTTGGTATATGTCTCTTTTTATGTTATTTATTCACTTTGTGATTCTATCGCCTTTAAAAAGGTTTCGGCTGGCTCTGCAATCATAGACTCCTCGCTGATTCGATGCTCACTGAAATACTTTTTCACGATATAAAACCCAGTGGCGTAACCAAGCATTTTGGGGTAGTTCCCTTTTCCATAAAGGAGGTTCTGTATCAGTCTTTCGTCGTCCTGGACTTTCTTATGAAGGTGACTGGATACCCATTTCTTGTACATGCGCTGAAGCTGCGCTTCGTCATATAATCTGGTCCATTTGGCTGTATAGCTTTCTCCGTATCTATGATACACAGCATATTCAGCCAACCCTTCCATCATGATTGTATCAAGGAATGTAAAATCTTTTTCTTCTTTCGTGAGAAAATGCAACCTGCATACATGGTGATATTCATGTGTCAGTAATGTACCGATACGTTCTTTCGGGGTATTTGGCGATAAAAAGAGAAAAACCTTGTCGTCAAATGCCATGCCGGATTGATAATAAAATTGCTCTCTGATTTCTTTACTGCTCTCATTGACAGGTAAAATAAACACAGGGATGTCAGGGCCTCCCCACTGTTTTTGCAGCTTTTGATATTCTTTCATGACGAGCTTGAAGTATCCTTTTTCTTTGAGCTTATCGATCATTTCCTGGCACGGGTTCCAAGATCGCACCATCCCGTGATGCTGTAAATGGGACAGAATAGAGGACCATTCCTTTTCCGCTGCTCCTTTAAAATAAGGGACAAAGCGCACCGCAAGCTCCTGAAATGATGATGATTGATGGATGAGATATTGTGTATTGATCAGACCCATACCGTTTACACCTCCATTTTTATCATATGCAAAAAGGCGGCGATCTGTTTATAGATCACCGCCTTCTCAGGAAGTATTACGCTTCGTATTTTTTGAAAATAATTGTCGCATTATGCCCGCCAAAGCCAAGTGAGTTACTCAAAGCAACTTGTACTTCTTTAGAACGTGCTTCATTTGCTACATAATCAAGGTCACATTCTTCATCCGGTGTTTCAAGGTTAATCGTTGGAGGAATGACGCTGTCTTTAATCGCAAGAACAGAGAAAATCGCTTCTACTCCGCCTGCTGCGCCAAGTAAGTGACCTGTCATTGATTTTGTTGAACTGATTGCAAGCTGATTTGCATGCTCTCCGAACACTTCTTTAATGGCCATTGTTTCAAATTTATCATTGTAAGGTGTGCTTGTTCCGTGGGCATTGATATAATCAATTTCTTCCACAGACAAACCTGCGTCTCGAATCGCTTCTTTCATCGCGCGAACGCCGCCTTCTCCGTTTGGAGCAGGTGCTGTAATATGGTATGCATCACCAGTTGAACCGTATCCAACAATTTCTGCATAAATGGTCGCACCACGTTTTAACGCATGCTCTAGTTCTTCAAGAACAATAACCCCAGCTCCCTCGCCCATGACAAATCCGTCACGGTTTTTATCAAATGGACGGCTTGCTGTGTCTGGATCAGGATTTGTCGAAAGGGCTTTGTTCGCACAGAAACCTGCAAACGACATTTTTGTTAACGGCGCTTCTGTTCCGCCTGTGATCATGGCATCAGCATCTCCACGCTGAATGACTTTAAATGCATCACCAATTGAGTTTGTACCTGTTGCACATGCTGTGACTGTACAGGAGTTAACTCCTTTTGCGCCAAGTGCAATAGAAATTTGTCCTGTCGCCATATCTGGAATCATCATTGGGACAAAGAATGGGCTGACACGTCTTGCCCCTTTATTTGAATACACTTCAAACTGCTCTTCAAATGTTTCAAGTCCACCAATACCAGACCCAACCCATACACCAACACGCGGTGCGATTTCATCTGTGATTTCAAGGCGTGAATCTTCTAAAGCCTTTTGAGCAGCAACGACTGCATATTGAGTGAAGCGCGCCATTTTTCTCGCTTCTTTTTTCTCCATGTAATCTTCGATGTTAAAATCCTTTAGTTCTGCAGCTACTTTTGCGGTATATTCACTTGAATCGACACGTGTGATCGGTCCAACACCTGATACACCTGCTACAGCATTTTTCCATGTTGTCTCTACATCGTTGCCAAGAGGTGTCAAAGCACCTAATCCTGTAACAACTACTCGCTTTTTATCCATTAATTTGTGCACCTCACTCTTTTATCGGCCCCATCGCATAGCGATTGCGCCCCACGTTAATCCGCCACCAAAACCAACCATTACAATCACATCGCCGTCATGAATTTTTCCGGCTTCGATTTCTTCACATAATGAAATTGGAATGGATGCTGCTGATGTGTTTCCATATTTATGGACAGTCTTCGACATTTTTTCGACTGGCAGCTCTAAGCGTTCGCGGGCTGCTTCCATAATGCGAATATTTGCTTGATGCGGGATCAAGAAATCAACGTCTTCTTTTGATAGTCCAGCTTTTTCGATGACGTTTACACTTGACTCGCCCATTTGTCTTACAGCAAATTTAAATACTTCTCGTCCATTCATGATTGTATGATCTTTTTCATCTAAGTACAAGTGCTTCCCGCCGCTTCCATCGGCTCCAAGCTCAAATGATAGAATTCCTTTGCCTTCGCTGACTGTTCCTAACACTGCAGCACCTGCTCCATCTCCAAACAAAACAGCTGTATTGCGGTCATCCCAGTCGGTAATGCGAGAAAGCTTTTCAACGCCAACGACGAGCACGTGCTTGAAAGTTCCTGATTCGATAAATTGTTTTCCAGTAACAAGCCCATACATAAAGCCAGCACAAGCAGCGCTAATATCCATTGCACATGCTTTATGTGCACCGAGCTGTTCTTGAATCATACAAGCGACTGTCGGAAATGCTTGATCTGGCGTGACTGTCGCCACAAGAATCATATCAATATCTTCTGCAGCCACATCTGCGTCAGCTAATGCTTTTTTTGCAGCAGCAAGCGCCATATGAGATGTATTGACATCATCAGATGCAATTCTTCTTTCTTCTATACCTGTTCTAGTACGAATCCACTCGTCAGAAGTTTCAACCATTTTTTCTAAATCATGATTTGTTAATACTTTTTCAGGTATATAGCGGCCAAGGCCAATAATTCCAGCATTCATTGATTAAGACTCCTTTTACTCATACGAGCATGTAATATTGTGATCTTATATTAGTATCTGGTACTAATTTTACCTTATTTTTTTCTCCTTGGCAATACAAACGTCTAACCTTTCCTTTCACTTTTTTCATAGATTAATGTATACCAATAGTAGAAAGGAACATGTGATATGGCGCAAAAAGATATTTTCTCGGCAATGATGTTTGGTCAGCCACTTGAAAAGGAGAAAAGCAAGACAGAAGCAAAGGAGGATCGTGCGGAAACATCTTCAAATGATGACTCAATTGACTATGTGCATGTCATGAATCAGATCGGGAACATCATGAACTCGATCGACGAGCTGAAGCCTGTGTTTAAAGATGTTGGTCCTATGATTAGTGCCTTCAAGAAAAAATTATCATAAAAAAAAGCCACTATTTTGTGGCTTTTTCTGATTCTGCATCTGCTTTTCCAAGCTCATATGCCTCTTGCATGACCGATGTAAACAATGATAGTAGCGGCTGAAGAGCTTCAGGCTCAAGCTGAATCCCTGCTTTATCTAATTCTTCTTTTGCCTGCGGGAAATACTTCATGGCAATTTGTAAAAACTCCATCGATTTTTCGTGCTGCATGTTCAAAGTCCTCACTTTTCATTTGGCAGTTTGCCAGTTTTTTTGTAATACGCAATATCACTCTCAATGTCTTTCACGAAAGCGCGGTCAATGGTTGAGCTAAATTTCCCCATTTCGATCACTCCTTCTTTAAAGTCAAAGGAGTACTCATCTTGTTCATTTAGCTTGCCTTCATTAAATTTCTTCGCAATGATACTGTACGCTTTATCGACATGCTGTACTGTGCTCGTTAAGACGGTATGACTTCCGAGGTTGGATTGATCGGTGACATACCCGATAGCTGATAAATTATCGGCTTTGATTTGTTCAATGACAGGGATATTATAACCATCACCTGCTGGATACACAACATCTACGCCTTGTTTTTTCAATTTTTGATAGAGATCCACAGCTTTGTCAGCATCGTCCCAGTTTTCGACAAATTCCGCTAGTACTTGCACATGTTCATCTTGATATTTTGCGCCTTTGATAAAGCCGTCTACTTCACTTTGCCAATCGTATGTAGCAAGAATACCAATCTTTTTGGTTTTTGACATATGTGCTGCTGTCATGCCTCCGAAAAAGCCCATGGCTTCTCCTTTAAACGTCACATTTGTGACATTGTCAGCCTGAGGCTTGTTTCCATTAACCGTAATAAATTGTGTTTTGGGATAATCTTCACTGATCAAGTTAAAAATTTCGCTGTATTCATTGCCATGGCCAATAATCAAATTGACTCCTTTTTTATGGAATTCTTCAATGGCATCAACGATCTTCTCCTTGTCGACCATCCCTTCCTTATAATAAACATCTACACCAAATGTCGATTGAATACTTAATAAGCCTTTATAACCTTTCGTTCCCCAAACTTGATCATTAATCGTATCGGGGACGAGTAAACCCACCTTCTCAATATGTCCTTTTAAAGGCGCCTGCGAGCAGGCAGATAATAGGAGAAGGAACGAAAAGATCATGACAAGCCGTTGGTACTTCATGCCATGTTCAACTCCCTTTGCAACATGCAGGCATGAACCTGTATGTTAAATATAGGTTTATTTTATACTGAAAAAAGATAAGATGGAAGATCATTCTTGCTTTTTGTCGAAAAATGTTGAGTTTTGTCTTTTCCATTCTGCGATCATTTCTTCTGCTTGTTTGTCATCTGTTTGGCTTTCTACCTTCAATTGATGCGTCATATCCTGTCTTTGGTTTGTGCGCGACGCCCATTTCAAAAGATCCTTTGCGACATCTTCTACAAAAAATGAGTGGTCATTCTTTGTTCTTCTTTCTTCATCGAGTGTCCACGGTCCGAACATGCGAGGAAGGATAACAGCTGGCACGTTCTGTTTGGACGGTTCGTCTTCAGGTTCTTCGAACAGTATTCGGTACATGCCCTGCTGCGCTTTGATGTCTGTTTCTCTTTTATTGGGTTCCTCTGATTGAATAAAGATCAGGTCATACGTCTCTTTGCCATCCTGAAGGTCAATGACACGGACGAGGTCATTCCGGCCGAGCCACATCATCCGCTCTTCTAATAGTAACTTTTGCTCTTCTGTATGATCGTGAGGACACGTGATATCCACTTGAATGCCCTCTTTCATCATATATTCACAAAGTGTCAGGCCAAAAAATTCATCTGCACCTATGATCAGTCCTGTTTCCATGTTCATGTCCCCTTTTTTAGCATATCGAATAAAAAGAAGAGCCCTTTCCATGAAGGGCTGTTATCATCCTATTCATTACAATTCTCTTTCATGCGATTTATAAAACTTGTGAATGGATTGAAAGATTCTTCTTGGATGATCAAACATATGCAAGGTGAGATCGACCTGACAATGTTCTGGATTTCTCATATGCTGATCGATAAAGGGCTTTGCGTGAAGTTCATATGAATACGGCGCGCCGCTTAGTCTTTGCCATATATGAATCGGTACATGAGCTGAATGAACGGGGCAAGAAGGCAGTGGAAACGTTTCAGCTTCCTTTTCAGTGCAGCCATAGCTCTGCGCTAACTCTTTGATCAGCTGTTTGTAAAAGAATTTGTGTTCCTTTTCTCTTTCTCTTTGTGCATGCAGATGCAAACAAGGATTCACCATCGCAATGGACCTTAGCACTTCTGGCATCTCTTCGGCAAGGCTCATGGCGACAAGTGACCCCATCCCCTCCGCCAGCACATGAATTTCCCGGTTTAATATTTCTTGTTTTAATGTGTGATGAACAAGCTGCTTTGCACTAAATACGGCATCTTCGCATCCCCAGTGATTCCCATGAAGATGACTATTAAACAATGTATATCCTTCATCCTTTAAGGCAGTTAAAAGCTGGTTTCTTCCATAATGCTGAAGCCAGAATGATGTATTTTCCTGCACAAAGTGATTTCGGTCACCGAGGATAAGAATGCCAAAGCCATTTGGTTTTTGAGGAAGGTGAATGACGTTCCACTGGGAACCAAGCTGAAAAAACCGTTCGCTTACACCCATATGGCCAGCCTCCTTTCAGTGATTCTGCTTTCTATGATATGAACAACAACTCTTGTAGGAATAAGGAAATCCCCTAAAGACTAAGAATTCTTTTCAATTTTATAGCAGAAGGTCTAAAAATGGTCACATAAAGGCGGAAAACAGTCTTTTCCCTTAACTCGTATCTATGGTATGATAATCAATAGATTGTTACATAAAGGACGGTGGGATTATGCATTATATTATCACCCTCATTTGGACTTTTCTGCTGACACATATGGCTGGTTACATCGTTGCATCTATGAATGGAGCTGCTTATGATTTTACTTTGACTTCCATTCTTGCCATTGTGTTTACGGTTATTTTATTCATCTTTGCTGAAGTAAGTCCAATGAAAGAAACGGAAAGTTCAACAAAACACTCTTAATACGTAAGAAACGATTGCTGAAAAAGAGCTAAAATGATGATTTTAGCTCTTTTTCTTCTTTTCAGCGTGAATGAAAGAGGTTTGTCTTCACGTTAAAACCCCCTGTCTTGAATACAGGGGGTTTTTTATTGGTTTACACCTCAACCGTTTCAGAGTTCTGTTTGTCTGCTGTCAAATGGCTTTTCGCAAGCCCTGTAAACAGGAAGATCGCGATGCCTGATAAAATTTCAAGCACCCCCCCGCCAGCAATAACAGGTCCCGCTCCAAATCTTTCTGCGAGGACGCCCGATACGACAGCTGCAAACGGGAGAAAGACATTTGATGATGCATTGATCACAGCATATACTTGTGGCTGATCCTCCTGGTCCACTGACGTTTGAATAATGACCATTTCCGGTACATTAATCGCACTGACGGCGGCGCCAAAAATAAAGGAAGCAAGAAGAACGACTGGCAGCCATGTGCTCATCCCTGTGATAAAGAACGCAGCCCCTTCAATCATTCCAGCGACAATAAAGAACAAACCAAATCTTTTAATTTTCACCTTTGCCAGTGCAAAGCCCATCATAAACGCGCCCACTGCGGCAACGCCTCTTAAAATGGAATACACCATTGAATCACTTTGCAGCGCTTCTGCTACGTATACAGCCGACAGTGCCTGCCACGGGGCTGCTGCGACATTCATTAAAATACAATACAGCGTTAGCGCAAATAAAATGTGATGATTTTTGACGACAAGGAAGCCTCTTTTTAAGTTATACAGATATGTATTCTTTGCTTGTTTAATGCCTGCTGCTTTTTCTTCGTCTGTCTTCTTTAGTTTGACGCCAATAATAAACAGGCCAGATATGATAAATAAGGCAGTTGTGATCAGCAGTGTATCTGCAGGTCCAATTAATTTGACCAAGAGACCCGCTACCATCACTGCTGCAAGTGCGACAATTTCAAAAGAAGATTGCAGGATCGCATTTGCTTTTTGAATGAGATGCTTCGGAACAATCTGCGGTAAGATAGCCACAGAAGCTGGGTTATATGCTGCACCTGTTGCCGATTGAATCACCATTAATGAGATCAATAACCATAGGGGCAATAGATGCGAAAAGTGCAGTAGTGGAATAATGAGTACAATTGTTGCTCGAACGACGTCTGAAGCGAACATCCATTTAGACAAATGGTGCTTTTTCATAAGAGGTCCTAGTATTGGGGCTAACAAAGATGAAGGAAGAACTGTAACTGCTAGAAGAAGTCCTGTACCAAGCGCTCCATCCCCTCTTAAAATCAATAGCCAAAGAACGGATGTAAAAGCAAAACTTTCCCCTGTATTTTTAATGAGTCTTGATATGAATAATGAGGTGAAGCGTTTATTCCAAACACTTTCACTGAGATTCGTCATTTCCATCACACAAATCCTTTCAACATCTCTATTAATAATTACATATTTTACCTTACATTCTCTTTTTTTCATACTATTTATTTGAAAATTTGAACTTAATTGTTTTTTATTATAAAGAAAAAAGAGGCATGACACATGCCTCTAAAGACTTATTCATATGGACTCTTAGTCAATTGCTTACGGCTTTCTTTGGTAGGTCCAAACACGGTTATGGTTCGAGTTATCCGGAAAGACGTCGCCTGCTTTGAGCTTAATCTTTAAAGGATCTTTCACCATACTTCCGGTTTCACCGATCTCGATATAGACACCATTATTCGGTGCTTTATTCCCTGATTTAAACTGATGCTGTTGACCCATTTCCATCCTCCTTTCTCGATTGATGTTATTATGTCCCGTCACTTGCCTCTCCAATCCTCTATGCAAAAAGTCCCTGCTCCTACGAGTCAGGGACTTATGTGGTTTATTTGGTTTGTTGATACATGAGCTCTTTGATTAACGCTTTTTGCACATGCAGGCGATTTTCTGCCTGTTGAAATACTTTTGAGTGCGACCCATCAATAATGTCTGCTGTTACTTCTTCTCCGCGGTGTGCCGGCAAACAATGAAGGAAGATATAATCCTTTGCTGCATGACCCATCAGTTCATCATTGACTTGATATTCTTTAAATTCAGCAAGACGTTTCTCTGTTTCCGCCTCCTGCCCCATGCTTGTAAACACATCTGAATAAATGACATCAGCATCTTGAACAGCTGCTACAGGGTCTGTCGTAACAATCACTTCTGCGCCTGATTGTTTTGCAAACTCACGTGCAGTATTTGTCACTTCTTGGAGTGGTTCATAGCCTTTTGGTGATGCAACCGCAATATCACAGCCTAGCTGCGCACAGCCGACCATCAAGGAGTGAGCCACATTATTTCCATCTCCGATATACGCCACTTTGACTCCTTTTAATGTCCCTTTTGCTTCTTTAATCGTCAATAAATCAGCAAGTGCCTGACATGGATGTGAGTAGTCAGTCAGTCCGTTGATCACTGGAATAGACGCGTATTTTGCAAGCTCCTCCACCTTCTCATGTTCAAAGGTCCGAATCATAATGCCATCTACATAGCCAGACAGCACCTGCGCCGTATCACTAATGGATTCTCCTCTGCCAATTTGCAAATCATTTGAGCTAAGAAAGAGTGCGTGCCCTCCTAGCTGCGTCATTCCCGCTTCAAACGATACACGGGTTCTAGTAGAGGACTTTTCAAAGATCATCGCTAACGTTTTCCCTTTGAATAAATCCTGATATGGATGCTGTTTCATTTCTTCCGCTTTTTCAATTAAGTACGCAATGTCATTGATAGAAAAATCCTTTAACGATAAAAAGTCTTTTCCGTATAATGCCGGTTGCACGTCGACTTGACTCATGCCGTCACTTCCTTTTTATATAATTCATGGAGAGATACGGGCGACACATCTCCCTCTTTCCCTTGCAGGAATGCTTGAACTGTTTCATATTCGGTTAATACTTGAACACCATGTGTGAGAGCTTTTACACGCTGCTCTTTTGCCTCTTCATCATCCGCCAAATGAATGTGGAGGGATTTATCGCCTTGTTGCAGCCAAGATTCAAAGCTGCCAGTCCAGACATCAAAGCCTGCATGTTTCGCTTCCTCTATTAATAGCTCACTGCCTTGTATAAAGAGGCTGCCTTTTTGATGCCAGATCGACGCAAACACTTTTTTCAAGGCGCTTTCGACGTTTTTGCCTACACACATTCCTTCACCTGTTGCTTTCATTTCTGGTGTCAGCTTTAAATCGATATCTTGAATGGCATGTGATGAGAAAACTGGGAATTTGACAGCTGTTCCCCCTTTGTTTTTCGTTGAAGGATTCAATTCTTCAAGCGTCGCACCAGCTAATAACTGTGTTGCCAGCGGAATCATTTCAATCCCCATTACCTTACTGACTACTGGGACAGTCCGGCTTGCCCGAGGGTTCACCTCTAATACAAGCGCCTGATCGCCTTTGATCACAAATTGGATATTCATAATGCCTTTGAAGGCTAATTTCTTCGCTATTTGTTCAGATGCGTTATACACCTGCTGTTTGATCTCCTCGCTGATGGAGACACTCGGTAAAATAGCAAAGCTGTCACCTGAGTGCACGCCCGCTTTCTCAATATGCTCAACGATCGTTGGAATGAAGATCGCTTTTCCGTCAGAAATGAGATCCACTTCAACTTCTTTTCCAGTGACGTATTCATCAATTAAGATCGGATATGGCAAATGATCAGGCTGATCAAGCAGTGATGTCAAATGTGCTTCAGATTGAACAACGATCATTCCCATTCCGCCTATGACATACGATGGGCGAATTAACACAGGGTAACCGATGCTTGCAGCATGCGCGAGTGCTTCTTCTTTTGAGTGAGCAGTTTCTCCTTTTGCATGAGGAAGCTTTAGTTCATCAAGAAGCTGATAGAACAAATCACGATCTTCTAGCGCATCTAGTGTGTCAAAGGACGTACCTAACAAAGTGACACCGGCTTTTTCCAAGCCTTCTGCTACGTTGATCGCTGTCTGCCCACCAAATTGGACGATGACGAAATCAATTTGTTCCGCTTCCACAACGTTTAAGATATGCTCTAATGTAATAGGTTCAAAATATAAACGATCAGCAATCTCATAATCGGTACTTACCGTTTCTGGATTGTTGTTCATCATGATGGTTTCAAATCCAAGCTTTTGCAAGGTGAGAACCCCATGTACTGCACTATAATCAAACTCGACTCCTTGCCCAATTCGAATCGGACCAGAGCCAATGATCAATGCACGCTGCTTTGTTTTCTCCTGATGCTCTCCATCACTTTTGCCAAAGTACGTGGAATAGAAGTAATTCGTTTTCGCATCAAATTCCGCAGCACAAGTATCGACAATTTTAAATGAAGCCGCAATGCCATATTTCAGGCGAAGCTGTCTAATCGCCTCTTCACTGCTTCCCGTGAGAGAAGCGATCGTTTCATCAAGGAAGCCTTTTTCCTTTACCTTTTTCAAGGTGTCTTTGGATAGAGTTCCCTTATGATTCTTCAGTTCTTGCTCGAGTGTGATCATATGTTTGAACACATGTAAGAAAAATAGATCGATTTGCGTCATTTGATGAATCGTTTCAACCGTTTCTTGTCTAGAAAGAAGCTCCATGACAGCGAAAAAACGACGATCGTCTGGCGTTTTGATTAATTCAAATAATTGTTCAGTCGATTGCTCTTTCAGTTCTGGCAAATGAAAGCCCTTTGTTTTGATTTCAAGTGATGCGACTGCTTTTTGAATGGCAGACTCTAAATTACGGTCAATGGCCATGACTTCACCAGTAGCCTTCATTTTTGTGCCTAATTTACGATCTGCATGTTTAAATTTATCAAACGGCCAGCGCGGGAATTTCACGACGACATAATCAAGTGCCGGCTCAAAGCTAGCATAAGTTGTGCCTGTGAGCGGGTTTTTCAATTCGTCTAGTGTATAGCCCACCGCAAGCTTTGCAGCCATTTTTGCAATCGGATAGCCTGTTGCTTTTGATGCAAGAGCTGAAGAACGACTGACCCGTGGATTTACCTCGATGACAAAGTATTCTTTACTGAGTGGATCAAGAGCAAATTGAATGTTGCAACCGCCGACTACATCCAGCGCTGAAATAATTTTCAGGCTCGCTGAACGGAGCATTTGATAATCCTGATCCGTTAAAGTTTGGGATGGTGCAACGACAATTGAGTCCCCTGTATGCACACCAACCGGATCGATATTTTCCATATTACATACAGTGATACACGTATTTTGACGATCTCTCATGACCTCATACTCGACTTCTTTGAAGCCAGCAATGCTTTTTTCAACTAAACACTGATGAATTGGACTAGCTAAAAGGGCTCCTTCAATGAGCGGTTTAAACGCCTCTTCTGTTAAAGCGATTCCTCCACCTTTACCGCCAAGTGTGTACGCTGGTCGAAGAATGACTGGGAAGCCTACTTCTTTTGCAAATTGAAGGCCATCTTTCGCATTATCCACAATTTCACTATCTGGCACAGGTTCGTTCAAATGTTTCATGAGAGCACGGAATTTCTCACGATCTTCACCGTTTTCAATTGTTTCAACTGACGTTCCGAGCAGTGTCACCCCATGCTTTTTCAGCACACCGGCTTTTTCTAACTCGACAGCAAGGTTTAAAGCGGTCTGTCCGCCAAGGTTAGCTAAAAGACCATCTGGTTTTTCCTTTTCAATGATTCTTGTCACTGAATCAACTGAAAGCGGTTCAAAATAGATTTCATCAGCAAATGACTCATCTGTCATAATGGTTGCTGGGTTGTTATTCACTAAGATGACTTTGTAGCCCTCTTCTTTTAAGGCCATACATCCTTGTGTTCCTGAGTAATCAAATTCTGCTGCCTGACCAATGATGATTGGACCAGACCCGATGACTAGGATGGTTTGTATGCTTTGATCTTTAGGCATGTGCGACTTCTCTCCTTGCTTGTTTCACTTTCTCAATAAAATCATCGAATACCCATTCACTTTCAGCAGGCCCTGGGTGTGCTTCTGGATGAAATTGAACGGACATAATCAGCTTCTCTTTATGAATGAATCCTTCTACAGATCCATCATTGACGTGAAGGAATTTCACATCCACTTCTTTGTCATTCATGCTTTTTTCATTCACAACATAGCTGTGATTTTGACTTGTCATGAAGACACGTTTTGATTCTGTATCTTGTACGGGATGGTTCGCCCCGCGGTGGCCAAAAGGAAGCTTATACGTATCCCCGCCCAGTGCAAGAGCGATTAATTGATGACCTAAGCAGATACCAAGTGTCGGGAAGGTCATCATGATGTCATGTATGGTCTTTAAATATGGTTTCATTGTTTTGGGATCTCCAGGTCCGTTTGACAGAAGAACCGCATCTGGCTTGATCTCAAACACCTTTTCCATTTGTTTATAAGGAATGACTGTTACTTTACAGCCGCGCGCCTCAAGTGAATCTGCAATTGACTTTTTAAAGCCAAAATCAATGAGCGCCACATGTTCCTCGCCGCTGCCCTGTGTGTAGATCTCATTCTCTGCTACCTGCTCGACAACATTGTCTTGCTTCATGGCCGGCGGCGTTTCGTTTTCGTCTAAACTTAATACAGCGTTCATTGTGCCATTTGCCCGGATGTTTTGCACGACTGCACGAGTATCTGTGTGTGTCAGAAGTGGAATGTTCCACTTCTGTAAATAATCCTTTAAGCTTATCGCAGCAAGATGGTGAGAAAAATGCTCGGCTGCCTCATAGACAACCACAGCTTTTACTTGTGGCTTTTTGCTCTCAAAATCTTCATGATTGATGCCGTAATTTCCGATCAGTGGATAGGTGAAAACAATGATTTGACCTTTATAGGAAGGATCTGTGAGCACCTCTTGATAACCTGTCATGCCTGTAAAAAAGACCACTTCACCAGTGATGCCAGCTTCTCCTGTCAGATCTCCTTCAAAAGAGGCTCCATCTTCTAAATTTAAATAACCTTTCATGCTTGTGTCACCCCAAATTGAATAATTAATTATATAAATGCATTTTTATGCGTACTGGTGTAAAAAAATTTATACCGTCACCGATTCATTTGCTAACACTTGAATGATCGCTTCTATCGCTTGATCCAATTCTGCTTTCTCCACATTCAGTGGAGGCAATAAACGAATGACATTCGGACCAGCTGGAAGCACCAGTAAACCTTGTTCTCTAAGAGCTGTGATGTAGTCACCTACTGGCTGATGACACTCAATGCCTGCCATCAATCCTTTTCCACGTACTTCTTTGACGATGTTCAGCTGTTTGACATCTTGCAGTTTTTCTAAAAGGTAAGCACCTTTTTCTTTGACTTCTAAAAGAAAGTCTTCTTTGAATATGACATCAAGTGTCGCATTCACAGCTGCCATGGCGAGCATGTTGCCACCAAATGTGGTTCCGTGAGAACCTGGTGAGAAAGCGTCTCCTAATGCTTTTTTCCCTATGATCGCACCGACCGGGAAGCCATTTCCTAGACCTTTTGCAGCTGAGATAATATCAGGATCAAGTCCCACTTGCTCGTATGCAAATGCTGTTCCTGTGCGCCCAATGCCCGTTTGAATTTCATCTACGATGAGCAGTGCTTGATGCTTTTTGCAAAACGCTTGAACTGCCTCTAGAAATTCTGCTGTAGCTGGATTCACTCCACCTTCACCTTGCACAACTTCCAGCATCACCGCTGCCACATCATCGACTTCACACGCTGACATAGCGTCAGGGTCATTAAATGGTACATAGTGAAAGCCTGCTAGCATGGGTCCGAAACCGGTTTTGATTTTATCTTGACCTGTGGCAGCCATTCCAGCATAGGTACGCCCATGGAAAGAGTCCAAAAATGTCACGATATTTGTTTTCCCTGTGGCTTTACGCGCTAATTTAATCGCACCTTCATTTGCCTCAGCCCCGCTATTGCAGAAAAATACGAGATCCCCTGAACTATTTGCTGTCAGCTTTTCTGCTGCTTTTTCTTGCAGTCCATTTTCAAATAGATTCGATACATGCCAAACGTGATCTAGTTGTTCCTTGATGGCTTGATTCACATTTGGGTGATTGTGGCCTAAATTCGTGACCGCAATGCCTTGAATAAAGTCTAAATATTTTTTCCCGTTTGTATCGACTGCCCAAGAACCTGCTGCCTCTTTAATTTCAACATTCCACCGGCCATATGTTTGAAAGAGATGACTCACAGGACCGCCTCCTTTTGTTTCACAATTCGTGTTCCTTTAAAGGTTTCCCCTGTAAATATACTGCCTTTGCCATTCACGATCATGACTTCATTCACATCTCCTGATAAAGCACTTAAAGCAGATTGTACTTTTGGAATCATTCCCCCGGAAATAATGCCTTCATCAATCAGTGAAAGAGCTTCTTGTTCGGTGACGACATCTAACAACTCACCATTTTTCAAAATGCCTTCAACATCTGTGACAAACATGAGCTTATCGGCTTTCATGGCTCCTGCGACAGCTGATGCTGCTAAATCGGCATTCACATTTAAGGTTTGACATTCTTCCGTCATAGATAACGGAGCAATGACAGGAATGAATTGTTTATCCATTAATGCTTCTGCCATTTCAGGATTGACTTCTTTGATTTCGCCAACGTACCCATAAACATCTTGATCGAGAAATTCAGCGACAAGCATCTGACCATCTTTACCAGAAACGCCGACAGATGATATATCATGTTTTGCGAGCTCTGAAACAAAGTATTTATTCACCGTTCCTGAAAGAACCATTTCGGCTACCTCTAACACAGGCTTCGTTGTTTTACGCTGTCCATCAACGAATTCTGTTTTCACCTCTAATCTTTGCAGCATGTTGGTGATTTCAGGTCCTCCGCCATGTACGATAGCTAGCTTAAATCCAGCAGCTTGAAGTGAGCGGACATTTTCATAAAAGGTATCTGAAAGTTCTCGAATGACACTGCCTCCACACTTGAACACGATCGTTTTATCCATGTCTATCCCCTTCATTATGTGCGATAGCTCGCGTTAATTTTCACGTAATCATAGGTAAGGTCACAGCCCCACGCTGCCGCTTCACCATTTCCTTCATTCATTTGAATCAAAATCGTAATCTCATCCTGCTCTAAATACGCTTTTGCTTCCTCTTCTGAGAAAAGCTGCGGTTCATTATGCTTAAACAGACATTGTCCGCCTAAATAGACTTCAACCTCTTCTGGTGTAACGGAAGCTGCGCTATGACCGATGGCTCCGACAATCCGGCCCCAGTTTGCATCCGTACCGTATACGGCTGTTTTCACAAGACTTGAACCAACGATTTTTTTCGCAATGATGCCAGCTTCCAAGTTATTTTTAGCTCCAACCACTTTCGCTTCGATTAATTTGGTTGCGCCTTCTCCATCTCTAGCAATCTCTTTGGCTAAATCCTCACAAGCTAGTTTTAAGCCTTCTTTAAACAATGGCCATTCTGGATGCTCTTCATTCAGCGCATCATTTTCTGCCATGCCATTTGCCATCACAAGTACCATATCGTTTGTCGATGTTTCTCCATCGACGGTAATTTGATTAAAGGTCACATCCGTAATGTCACGAAGCGCATTTTGCAAAGCTTCCTGCTCGACATTTGCATCTGTTGTGACAAAGCCAAGCATTGTCGCCATGTTCGGATGAATCATGCCAGAGCCTTTCGCTGCGCCTGAAATGAGAATCTCTTTTCCGTCTATCGTAAGGGTGTATGTTGTATTTTTAATGACCGTATCTGTCGTTAAAATCGCCTCTTCAAAATGGCCTTTTTCTGCTTTTGCTTCTTTCAGCTGGGTGATGCCTTTTTTGATTTTATCCATATCCAGACATTCTCCAATGACACCAGTAGAAGAAACTGCAATGTAATCAGGCGCTATCCCTAACATGTCTGCACAGGCTGCCTGCATTTCGTATGCATCTTTTAATCCCTGCTCACCGGTACAAGCATTGGCGATAGCACTATTGACAATCACACCTTTTAATTGTCCTGTCTTTTTTAAGCTTTTTTGAGTGACTTGTAGAGGCGCAGCTTGAAAGTGACTTTGTGTGTATACCGCTGCACTCGCTGCTGGTACTTCACTGATGATCAAGCCAAGGTCTTTTTTTGAATAGCGTAATCCAATGTGAATTCCCTTCGCTTCAAAGCCTTTTGGTGATGATACATCACCGTCTATTTTGACAATGCTTTTTTCATTTAATTCAATCATGTTTGTTGTCTCCCCTGTTCTTATGGATAAAGAGGTGTCATTGTGAGGCCCGCCTCTTCATGTAAGCCTTTGATGATGTTGAAGTTTTGAACCGCTTGGCCGGCGGCGCCTTTCATTAGATTGTCTATGACCGACACGATCGTCAGTCTGCCTGTTCGCTCATCTAAATGAAAGCCGATGTCACAGAAGTTACTGCCGTATACTTCTTTTGTTTGCGGATAAACCCCGTGATCTCTCACTCTGACAAAATAGGAATCTTCATAAAAGCCTTTCATACGCTTCATCAATTCATCTTTTGTGACATCTGATTTCAATTGTGTATACATCGTCGCCATAATCCCTCTTGTCATCGGGACAAGATGCGTTGAAAATGTGATATTTGCCGTTTGTGGATTCCATTCTCTTAATACTTGTTCTATTTCAGGTGTGTGTTGATGCTCATTCACCTTATAAATTTTAAAGTTGTCATTCAGTTCTGAAAAATGCGTTCCTAGTGAGGCAGATCGTCCGGCACCGGACACCCCTGTTTTCGCATCTACAATGATCATAGATTCATCAATTAAATTCTGTTTCATCAGTGGTGCTAAGCCGAGAAGAACTGCGGTAGGAAAGCAGCCGGGGTTTGCAATCACTTCAGCCTGCTCAATTTTTTCACGATTCAGTTCAGATAAACCGTACACAGCTTGTTGGACGGATGCTTCATCTGCTGCCCTTCGTTTATACCAAGCTTCGTAAGTTGCTCCATCTTGAATGCGCAGGTCACCTGATAAATCAATGATTGGCACCCCTTGATTCATGAGCTTCGGCGAAAGTTCACTTGATACGCCTGCTGGTGTTGCTAAAAACACAGCATCTGTTTCTCGCACAATGGCAGCCGGATCAATGGCTTTTAATGTTTGATCTGCAATGTTTGTCAGATGCGGATAAGATTGACTGTATGATTGCCCATCACCACTTGATGAATACAATATACATTCCTCCACATGTGGATGGTGCTTGAAGATACGAACCAATTCCGCACCACCGTACCCTGTAGCACCTATAATACCTATTTTCAACGTCAATACACCCTCTTGATCTTTGTGAAATTATTTAACATTATAACATGTATAAAAATTAATTCAATTGTATATTTAATATTTGTTTTCATTTTTTTTCATAAAAAAATCCACATATCTTCGTGAGACATGCGGATTTATCTTTCGTTTTTCATATTGATGACCATGAGCGCACTGCATAAATATAATAAGGAGCTTGCATAAAAAATGAAATGGACGGTAAAGAAATCGGCAAACAGGCCTCCAAGCATAATGGCGATGGATGAAAAAAGAGCTGTCCAAAAATGATAGTGCCCGACTTCTTTCATTCTTTTCTTCTCAGTTGTCAGTTCAGTAACGAGCAGTTTCTCCCCGTGCTTTTGAAAACCACCGAGCGCACCTAGTGCAAGCTGTATCATATACACTTGCTCCACTTCTGTAATATGCGGAAAAAGCAGCAAAAGAAAAGCCATACCGAACGAATGAATGATTAAAAAGAGCCGCCTGTCGGTTGTTTCAGGCAGTTTTCCTAAGAGTAAATGAATAAACGCGCCGCTTAAACCAAACAGACCATACGCAAGACCAAACTGAGAATAACTTGATCCAACATTTTTAATAAACAGAATGTAAAAAGGGAAGATCAGACTGCTGGCGAAAAACAGCAGGCTTTGTGAGTAGACGAACCATTTCATTGCTTTTGCATTCATTGTGTATTGTACCTTTCATAAAAATAGTTGATAAACCTGCCATCTGGATCTGCCTGCTTTTTCTTTTGAAAGAATACATTGGCTTTAGGATACGCCCGTTTCATTTGTGCCTTTGTTTGATAATTCATGTACGGTAAGTAATAGCTTCCATGGTGCCGCAGGGTGACATCTGTCATTTGCCGGATAAGCCGCTCCGCTTCTGCCTTTTCTTCTTTCTTAAAACCGTAATTCACAAGAAGAACAAGTGCAAACATATCTTGTTTTGCATATGAAAGATCCGCTTTTTCATTTTTTTGTACATAGCGTATCGTGATATTCATTAAATTCAACTCTTCATGTTGTAATAGGTCTCTCATTTCATCTATATACGCACGAAAACGATCAACTGGAACAAAATATTCTTGCAGCACATCAGTGTCCGACTCATTTTCATATTCTAAAAATGCAGAATCAGACCGCATCACATTGTTTCTTGTGATCAACTGTCCATTTTGACTTTGGAAATATTTCTTTTGCACATTCCATAGCAGATCTTTCCCCATATCAAATCTTCTCGAAAGGCCGAGCATAAATTTTAAAGGCATGACAAGCTGATCTTCTTTGAGCTCCCGATATGATTCTATCTCTTGATCAGAAGAGAGGCTGTAATTGGTGACATACATCTCTTTCAAAAAGTGTTTTTTCGCTGTTGAGATTCTTGCAAGATGCATGCGTACCTCTTTATTGTCTTTTACATGCTTTTGAAAATACTCGGTGTATTCACGATAATCAAGAGAGGTTGTTTCCATTTCATATAATTCATCCTTTGTTAATGAAAGTTCAACATCTAAAATCACGCCGAACAAACCGTATCCTCCAATGACGGCCGTAAATAAGTCATCGCCTGGCTTAACTGTGATGATCTCGCCATCTGCTTTTAACAGTCTGAAGGAACGAACTGTGTCAATGAGAGATCCATAGCGAATGTCACGTCCATGTGCGTTTGCGCTTAATGACCCTCCAACCGTAAAGATATTTTGCGATTGCATCACCTTCACTGCAAGACCGTATGGGTTCACAAATTTTTGAATATCATCCCATGTGGCGCCGCTTTGGACACGAATGGTCTGCTTGTTTTCATCAAAGGCTAAAATCCGGCGGAATTTAGTCATATCAAGCACGATCCCATTTTCATAATACGTGTGGCCGCCCATGCTATGCTGCTTCCCGGCAATTGAAATCGGCAGATGTTTCTCCTTTGCTTCTTCCAATGCTTCTTTTAAAGTCTCTATTTCTTTACCTTGAACAACTTTTTTTATTTTGACAGGCATGAGATGGCTGACATCTGTAAACGCCTCGAGATTTTGCCTTTTGTGTGCTTGACCTTCGCGTACGGTGATTGATGCAAAAAATGCAGCAGCATATCCCATGAAAAGAACGATCCATATCCACTTTCGTTTCATTATAGGTACTCCGTTCTATGAAATTACGTCCATTATATCAAACCATTCTCTCCCCACATCTTAATTTTTCATAAAAAAACCTGGTACGAGTTAACTCATACCAGGCATTTTCATTTGTGCTTATTGAATACCAAGCGCAATTTTAGCGTATCTTGACATTTTGTCACGTGTCCAAGGTGGATTCCAGACGATGTGAACTTCAGTTTCCTTCACTTCAGGCAAGTCGCTCAATGCTTTTTTGACTTCATCGACGATAACTGGTGCAAGAGGACAGCCCATTGATGTTAAGGTCATGGTGACATCTGCTTTTCCATTCTCATCAAGATCGACATCATAGACAAGTCCAAGATTGACGATGTCGACATTTAACTCAGGGTCAATCACCTGTTCTAGGGCGCCTAAAATATTTTCTTTCAATGCTTCATCCATGATATCCACTCCTTTTTCCATTAGTATAACGTACTTTTTCTTTTGACTAAACGTTTGTGCTTTTCAGATGTGTCACAAACCAGTCAACCGTTTCAAACATCGCTTGTCTTGAGACCTTGTGGCCTGCTTGTTCATCTGTGATAAAACGAATTAGGTGCGGGTCTTGCTTATATTGTGTTGCCGCTAACTCGTCATATAATGCTTTAGCGTGGCGATAAGGGACAACAGGATCATTTTCCGCATGCCAGAATAACAGCGGTCTTTTGTTCAATCGATCCGTTTGCAGCGTTAAATCATAAGGGCGCAAAGTGTTTAATTGCTGATTGACCTCTTCGTCCGTGATGTCTTTCATCAAACCTTTGTGACGCATGTCCATGATTTGTGCCTTTAGAAAAGTCGTATATTTTGGACTGCCCATTAAGCTGACGCCCGCTTTAATCCAATCATGCTTTGCAAGTGCACCAAAGGTGGTGATGCCTCCCATCGATGTACCAGCGACGCCTATCAGATCGGCTTCAATCAATTGTTTTTCTTGAAAATGTGTTTTGAGTATGTCGATTTCACGAATTTCGTTCAGGACAATTTCCCAGAACTTTGATGCTAGTTCCTCTAAGCTGAGGTTTTCTGATCTTCCACCATGATAAGCACAGTCAGGCAAAATGACTCTCATGCCTTTTTCCGCCAAATGAAAGGCGAAGTGTAAGTTGTGCTCACGTGCACTTGTAAACCCGTGTATGAAAAATACAAGCGGCAGCGGTTTTTCTTTATTTTCAGCTTTTACGATATGTAAAAATGGAATATCGTGTTCAATTTGCTCATCAATGGTGATCACAGCCTATGAATCCTCCTTTATCATTCCCGTCTTTGTTTATTTTAACATGTAGACAACGAAGATGTGATAAAGATACACTATAGATAGAGGCATCCGCACCATTTGCCTCCTATTACTTACAGATCAAAGGAGATTTTATGGAGACCAAACCTTATCTAATCGCACTTGACCTGGATGGCACCTTATTAAAAGATGATAAAACCATTTCTACGCACACGCTTGACGTCATTCAAAAAGTGAAAGACAGTGGGCATCATGTATGTATATCAACAGGCCGGCCATTTCGTTCCAGCTCTCCTTATTATCAGCAATTACAACTCGATTCACCGATTGTGAACTTTAACGGAGCGTTTGTCCATCATCCTCTTGATGAAAAATGGGGCAGATTTCACACGTCACTTGATCTTCAAGTTGTTAAACAGCTTGTGGACATCTGTGAGGAGTATAAAGTGCACAATGTGTTAGCTGAAGTGTTAGACGATTTGTATTTCCATTATCATGATGAAAAACTCATTGATATATTTAATATGAATGCAAATAAAGTAACCGTTGGAGACCTTAGAAACAACCTTGGAGAGAATGTGACGAGTGTCTTAATTCACGCAAAAGAAGAAGACGTTGGAGCCATTCGGAGCTATTTAACAGATGTTCATGCAGAAGTAATTGATCACCGGCGATGGGCCGCTCCGTGGCATGTGATTGAAATCATTAAAACAGGCATGAACAAAGCCGTTGGACTGCAAAAGATCAGTGATTATTACGGTGTTCCTAAGGAGCGAATTGTGGCATTTGGAGATGAAGACAATGATTTAGAGATGCTTGAATTTGCTGGATGCGGCGTTGCGATGGGCAACGGGATTGACGCAGTGAAACGCATCTCAAATGAAGTCACAGATACGAATGAACAAGATGGGATTGCAAAATTCCTAACGAATTACTTCTCACTTTAATTTTTCCATTCATACATAGCCAAAGGAATCGGGCATACTACCATTAGACAGGTTGACCTGTCAGCTTGTGTAAAGGGGCGGATTCCGAATGGGTAAAAGAAGCAAATCGAAACGCTTTATACAACAAGGTAAAGATTCAGTCAGTCTACATGACGCACGTTTTCCTTATCGTTCCACACTTGAAGAAGCGGCGGAGGACCGAGGAAATATGAAGACTGATGCTTCTGGAGGTTCATTGTGAGAAACGAACTTTTTGATCAAGCCAAATCATTTACTGAAGAAGCACTTACTTCTTCATTTTCATCTGGGTTAGAGCGTCAACAGGCTGTCAAGCGAGCAAAAAATGCCGTATCATCTGCATTTGCTAACTCGACAGATGCAGAAAGAAACCAGCTGCATACCTTCCAAGACCTGCTTGATGATCTTTAACGTAAAAAAGCTGTCCACTATTTGGACAGCTTTTTCTTATTCTCAACAAGCAGGCCCCGCTTATTTCACCTGGAACGTTTTCTTTTCCGTGATTTGCTTCAGCCCTTCTGCTTTTCCTTTAAACATTACGACCACTTCGTACGTTCCCGGCTTTACACCGTTTGACCACGTATCTTGAAAATCATACGTTTCGTCTTTTTTCAGCACAAAAGATTGGATAGCCTGTGTGAACATACGGTCTTTCGAATAGCGGTATTGTTCATTCCCGTTTTCGTCATACACAGTTAGCTCGAATTTCTGGCTTGTGTTAAAAGTAAATTCAATATCTCGATCTGATTCATTTTTCAGTGACATGTTAAATTGAACCGAAGAACCTTTTTGGACGGGGTCTACTGTGAGTACAACCGTTTTTTCTCCCATTTGACCGGAAACCTCCTTGTCTGGTTCATCCTTTTTTTGTTGTCCACAAGCTGCTAAAACCAATAAAACGAGAAGAAGCACCAAACCTTTTTTCATCTTCTACCCACCCTTTAATCTCGTCTGAAAAATCCAAGAATATTGGTTGTTTGAACAATATTCGTAAAGGCTTTTGGATCGACTTCTTTAATAATTTGTTCAAGTTCATACAGCTCATACCTTGTAATAACAATCACCATCATTTCTTTGTTCTCGTTGGTAAATGCGCCTTTCGCAGGTACAGTCGTAATGCCTCTGACCATTTTTCCATAAATGGCTTCTTTGATTTCATCTGCTTTCTTCGTCACAATCATCGCCGTCAGCTTCTCGTGTCTTGTATGAATGGCATCAATGACCCTAGTGGTCACATATAATGTGACAAGGGTATATAATGCTTTCTCCCAACCTTGTAATAATCCTGCTGTAAAAATGATGATTCCGTTTAAAATGAAGAAATACGTGCCGACTGGCTTATCCTTCCATTTCGCTAAAATCATCGCAAGGATGTCGAGACCGCCGGTTGATGCCCCGTATTTCAGCGTGATTCCAATCCCAAGTGCAGAGATCACACCGCCAAACACAGCATTTAATAAGATATCTTCAGAAACGCTCGTCTCTGGTAAAATGCCAAGGAAAATGGTTGTCAGTGCTACACTGATAATGCTATACAAAGTAAAGGAACGGCCAACCTTCATCCAGCCTAAAATGCCGACTGGAATGTTTAAAATAAATAATAGGATCCCTGTTGATAAATAAAATGGCGCATATTGATCGATTAAACTGGATAACAGCTGGGCTACCCCTGTAAAACCGCTCGCATATACGTCAGCTGGGATTAAGAATAAATTCAGTCCAATCGCATTGAGTAATGCACCAATGACGACGACAATGAGTTTTTTTGCTTCTCCAATGAACATGTTGTCATTCCTCCACTTACCATTCTCTCTATGGTTTTCCCTAAAATTTAGAATTTGAACACGAAAAGATGATTTCTATGATATAGTTAGGCTAAAAAGATGTAAAATATGGCTAATTTCTTTTAGAAAGAAGGGATTTATATGACTGTTCATATCATAGCAGACAGTGCTGCTGATCTGCCTCTTTCTTATTATGATGAACATCACATGACACTCATTCCGCTGCGTGTGTTACTTGGGGAGCAGGAATTTGAGGATTTACTCACCATTGAACCAAAACAAGTATTTGATGCGATGAGACAAGGTGCAAGTCCCAAAACGTCACAACCTTCACCAAACCGAATCAAGGAAGCCTTTGTTTCTTTAGCAAAAACTCATACATCCGCACTTTATGTCGCTTTTTCATCAGAGCTTTCAGGTACATACCAAACCGCTGTGATGATGGCAAACGAAGTAAAGGAAGAATACCCTGATTTCGATTTGCGAATCATTGATTCTAAATGTGCTTCACTTGGCTATGGACTTGCTGTCAAACACGCTCAATCACTTGCCAGTGACGGAAATACAATACAAGAAATTGAAACGTCTGTAAAGCATTTTTGTGAATCTTTACAACATATTTTTACTGTAGACGATTTATCGTATTTAGCAAGAGGTGGAAGAATCAGTAAAGCGTCTGCATTTGTTGGCGGTTTGTTAAGCATTAAACCCATTTTACACGTCGAGGATGGAAAACTGATACCGCTTGAAAAAATACGCGGACGTAAAAAACTGCTGAAACGCATTATTGAACTGATGAAAGAGCGCGGAACGGACTGGTCGAACCAAACAGTCGGCATTAGTCATGGTGATGATCCTGCACTTGCAGAAGACATGAGGCAATTGATCGAAACAGAATTTCATCCAAAAGAAATAGATATTCATATCATCGGTGCTGCTGTTGGGTCCCATTCAGGTCCTAGCACGCTTGCGATCTTCTTTACAGGCAAACCCTCATAAAAAGCACCCTTCCCTCAACATGTAGGGAAGGGTGCTTTTCTTATGAAAGTTTAAATCGATGAACGGTTTCATTTAACCTCGCCGTCATACTCATCAGTTCTTCTACCTGTTTGTTCATTTGATGGAACGATTGTAGCTGTTCATTGGCCGAGGCAGAAATTTCTTCGCTGCCTGCTGCTGTTTCTTCTACAACTGCACTAATATTTTCAATCGAGTGCAGCACTTGTCCGCCAAGCTCTGTCGATTGAATAATTTGGTCATTTAAAAATGCCATTTCTTCTTTAATATGCTGTGCTTTTGTTTCTATATTTTCAAAGGAGTGTGAGGTTTTGTCCATCGCATCCTGCTGCTGAAGAGAAAGCTTAACCCCTTCTTGCACGGTTTGACTAATGGACTGAATGCCTCTTTCAATATGACTGACCATGTCAAAGATTTGTCT
Organism: Bacillus zhangzhouensis; assembly: GCF_000715205.1. Classification (GTDB taxonomy): domain Bacteria; phylum Bacillota; class Bacilli; order Bacillales; family Bacillaceae; genus Bacillus; species Bacillus zhangzhouensis. The sequence goes on from NZ_JOTP01000015.1 coordinate 64,717, forward strand.
TGTTGCGTTAGATGATTCATCTGCAAGCTTACGAATTTCATCTGCTACAACGGCAAAGCCTTTTCCAGCTTCCCCTGCTCTAGCCGCTTCAATCGCCGCATTTAGCGAGAGTAGGTTGGTCTGGTCCGCAATGTCAGAAACCGTTTTGGCCATTGCCGAGATTCCGCTGGCGTATTGAGTGAATTCTCCTGCTGACTGCTCGATTTGCCTTGTTGCATGTGTATTTTTTTCGATCGCTGCTTTTGTTTCTGTTAACGTGTGCTTTCCACTTTCCACTGCTTCAATGGCATCCTCTGTACTGCGGATGACCGTTTGTGATCGTTCGGAATTTTTACGTCCATGCTGATCCATTTTCTCAATTAAACTAACGCCATGCTGGAGGTCTTCTGAAATTGCTTGTGAACCATTTGCCATCTCGTCTGTCGAAACAGACACTTGATTCGCAGATTCCATCAGCTTTTTGTTTTCATCATCTAACTGGATCGAGAAAGTCTCCACTTGACTTGAGACATTGCTGATTTCTTTAATTAGACTAATCAGCTGATCTGTCATTTGATTGAATGATTCATTTAAGCCGCCGATCTCATCCTTACGCTGGATGTCCATCCGCTCCACAGCAAGGTTTCCTTCTGCAATCTGCTTGGCCCGGTAGGATAGTGATTTGATTGGTGTCACGATGGATCTCGTTAAACCAATATTTAAAAAGACGGAGATGACAATCAGTGTGAATGCTGCGACGAGTGCACTTGTGATGATCCACTGCACATTTTCTGCTGCATTCTCTAGATTTTGTTCATACGCTTCTTGTGCTCTTTTATTCATCGTATGCACGTCGTTTAAGACACCATCAATTCTTGCTGCCACACGTCTTGCATCAGATGCATTTTTTTCACCAATGGCATTGTTGGCTTCCTTGGTCCACGTGTCAAACTTTGAATTTAACCTCGTTAATGCTTCTTTGTTCATATTTCCTGCGTTTTTGTTTAACGCTTGCAGCTGTTTTTTTGCTGTAGAGATATCGTTTTGAACGACCTCTAGCTGTTCATCTGAAAGTGTCATGGAATAGTTGGTCATGGCTTGTTCAACACTTTCAAAGCTCGCCTTCGTTTTTTGTACGTTGAGTAAAGTTTGAACTTCTGTTTCATTCGATGATTGGATCTTTGTCATGCTGACAATGATAAAGGCGATGACACCAACCGCTAAAAGAAGTGAGATGAGTGAGTTGAGCAAAATTTTAACGCGTAAGCTCATGATGCTGCCCCCTCTTCTTTCAGAAGCGTCTGCTTCAGTCCATTTATTTTTTTGGTCAATTTCTCAGCATCCTTGAGCACTCGGATTCTTGCCATATCAATTCCGTCATTGCTTAAGTCATAGACGATATGCCCGCTTTTGATTTGATTGTTCTTTACGAGCTGTTCGCTGAATTGATAGACCACTTCATCGACTTTTTTGACCATGGACGAAATCACAGCTTTTTCAGCTGTATAGTACTGATCGCTGTCTACGCCAATTGCATATTTGCCTTGTGATTGCGCTTCTTTTAATACACCAACACCCGTATAGCCGGCTGCGGCGTATAAAACATCTGCTTTCTTTTTGATCATTTCTTTAGCAATTTTACTACCTTTGCCTGCGTCACTAAATGTACCTGCATAGGTGGACAGGATGTTGATTTTCGGATTCACAGATTTGGCGCCTTTCTGAAATCCTTTTTCAAAACGATGAATGAGATCCGCATCGACACCGCCAACAAATCCAATGACATCACTTTTCGTTGTCATGGCAGCAAGTGCTCCTGCTAAATAGCTGCCTTGCTCTTCTTTAAATGTCACGGAGGTCACATTTTTCAGCTCAGATACGGCATCGATCAGCAAGAATTGCTTCTTCGGATATGTTTTTGCGACTTTTTCTAAGTCTTCTTGCATACTGAAGCCTACACCGATGATCAGGTCATTGCCATCTTTTACGAGCTCTGTCAGCCCTTTTTCGTATGTATCCGTTTCTGCAATTTCTCTATAATCAAATTCAATGCCAAGCCCGTCACGTGCTTTTTCTAAACCTTTAAATGAAGAATCGTTAAATGATTGATCACCAAGACCATCGTCTGTCAGCATGACGCCAATATGCTTCACATTTGACTTCGGTGGTCCTCCCTGTTGATTGCTGCATGAGGCGAGTACCATGAGCATGGCTGCCATCAGAAGTATTGAGATCTTCACTTTCATCCAAAAACACACTCCTTTTATCATCCTTACTTCTTTCTTATCGGATTTGAAAGGCGTTGTTTCAATGATAAAAGGAAGGTTTTTCAGCTTTTTTTATGACTTTTTTCACTGAAAAAACCCATTATTTATGGCAAAAATAAAAAAGTGAGCAAATGCTCACTTTTCAGGCTGTCGAGAAAATCTCGACAGCTTTATTTTTTTCCTTAAAGTTTCCATTCCCCCGTTTTATAATAGAGAAAAGAATACTTAAGGAAGGTGTTTTTCTAATCTTAAAAACTACAAATTCTTTTTATTATG
>NZ_JOTP01000016.1 GCF_000715205.1 Bacillus zhangzhouensis
CTTGTTTAGTTTTCAAAGATCATGTTCGTTATCGCTCAGAGGCGACTTTCTTAATATAACATTTGAGCACCTTGTGCGTCAAGTGTTTTTTAGAATTTCTTTTTGTCAGCTTTTCTTTCAAAGCAACTCGGTTGCTCATTAGCGACGTTTAATAATATACCATCATAATATTCATGCGTCAATATCTTTTTTCACAAAATATCCTCGATGATAGATTTTTTGTCCCTTTGTCTCAATTGGCTCCACTTGAACAATTCCTTTTTCCACAAAGAAATCAATCATGACGCTAAGGTCAGGCGTGAAATGCTTAAGGTCAGGATGTGCAAGAAGCTCGCCAAAAAGCCAAATATCCTGCTGCTCCATGACATGACGTAAATGAGCGGCACCAATTTCTGCTTTTGAATGGATCAAAAAATCATTCGCTAAAAATAACAGTTCTAAACGTTTATGCAGACTTTCGTGGCTTTCAATCAGTTCTGAATAAAGTTTATACACTTCAGGCTCCATATGACGCACTTGGTTCCAAACCGTCACTTCTGGGTGGAAGCCTTTATCAATCACTTCAATACGTGCCAGATGATGCAGGGCATGCACAATGGAATTATATGCATCAAGGAATTGATTTGATTCAAAAAATGCTTTTCCTTCTATATATCTACGAATGAGCTTACCATATTCTAAACCGATTTTGAGCTTACGGTGTGAGAACGGGAATGTACTCAGTTCATCAATCAAGTTGAAAATATATTCATTACGATCAAATAGGACTTTTCCATTCAAAATCCAATCAATGATTCGGCGGTTAGTGCCGAGGGTAATCCATTCCTTCAACTGATCATCTGTGACAACATTTAAAGAAGCTGTTTGGTGATCGGATTCATAGTGTTTGATAAATAATGGCTCTTCCGCTTCTTTTACAATGACAAGAAGTGCTGCATCAAAGTTATCCGTCTCAGAAGATACTTTATGTCTTCTTTCTACTATAATCACAGCTAATGTATCTGGATGGCTTGCTCTCTCTTGATAAATAGGACGGAGAAGATTTTCCATAGTGATTCCTCCAATACTCGGGTGTAGGGTTCTTCTCTAATGCTATGTATTTCTCCTCATAGAATCAAAATTCCTTCAATACATGAAAAAAGATCATTGAATCATTATAAGCAATTTATTCACAAAACTCTATAACTAATTCAAACGGAAAGGTAAAATGTGCTATATTGGAGATAAGGGGGGCTAGGGATGGCGAAATACTCCAGTAAGATTAATAAAATCAGAACATTTGCACTTAGCTTGGTTTTTGTCGGCTTTCTGATCATGTATATCGGTGTGTTCTTTAAGGAATCGATCTGGCTGTCGACTTTTTTTATGCTGCTTGGCGTCTTATCAATCGGATTAAGTACAGCCGTTTACTTTTGGATTGGCATGCTTTCTACGAAGGCGGTACGAGTTGTTTGTCCAAGCTGTGAGAAGGAAACAAAGGTGCTCGGACGAGTGGATATGTGCATGCATTGCAGAGAGCCGCTTACTCTCGATCCAGCATTAGAGGGTAAAGAGTTTGATGAATCCTACAATCGAAAAAAGTCATAAAAATAAGCTGACCATTCAAATGGTCAGCTTTTTCATTAATGATTTTCTTTTTTCGCACATTCTTGACAAGTTCCATAGATCTCCAAGCGATGATGACTGACTTTAAAGCCCGTCACATGGGATGCAAGCTGTTCAACTTCATCAAGGCCAGGATAGTGAAAGTCAACGATTTTTCCGCAATTTTCACAAATCGCATGGTAATGGTCAGATGTCGCAAAATCAAATCGGCTTGAGGAATCACCATACGTTAATTCCTTTACTAATCCAGATTCCCTGAAGACTCGTAAATTGTTGTAAACCGTTGCTACACTCATATTTGGAAATTTCCCTTCAAGTGCTTTATATATATCGTCCGCGGTTGGGTGAGTCATAGAATTTACGAGAAACTCCAAGATGGCATGGCGCTGCGGAGTAATTCGAACACCGGTTTCTTTTAGAGCATCTAAAGCGTCTTTTAGTTCGTGAGCAGCCATTTCATCATGCACCTCTCTTCAAAAATATTCTTATATTATAATCTTTATAAATAGTGTACCCCCAGAGCCGAAACTTTGTCAATTACAATCCTCTTTTTTACCTATTCTTCTTTATAAAAAAGATCGGCATGTCTGCCGATCTCATCCTGTGATGTGATTAAGCGTGAGCTTTCAATTCCTCTAACGCTTCTTCTACGTGGTCTTTCACCTTTACTTTTCGCCATTCTTTCACAAGCGTTCCTTCTTTATTAATAAGAAACGTTGATCGTTCGATTCCCATGTATTCTTTGCCAAAGTTCTTTTTCAACTTCCATACCCCGAAGGCTTCAGACAATTTCTGTTCATTGTCTACAAGAAGCAGGAAAGGTAAATCATGTTTTTCTTTAAACTTTTGGTGCTTGTCCTGACTGTCTGGGCTTACGCCAATTATGACGGCATCTAATTCTGCAAAGCTTTGATGACGGTCGCGGAAATCGCATGCTTCTGTTGTACAGCCTGGTGTCATATCTTTTGGATAGAAATAAAGGACAATATGTTTTCCTTTAAAATCAGAAAGCTTTATTTTCTCCCCATTGTCACCGGTTAATTCAATATCAGGTACTTGCTGCCCCACTTCGATTGTCATGACACAATCCCTCCTACCTATTTTTTAATTAGCCTATCCAATTTCGATAAGATATTCAACTAAGGACGCTTGCATCGGCATGTTAAAATAATGATAGACGACGTGATACGTTGAGATAGGAGGCTATTTATGAAATTCACAGAATCAGAAAAATTACATCAAGAGGCGCTGGAACATATTGTAGGAGGGGTTAACAGCCCATCTCGTTCATATAAGGCAGTAGGCGGCGGATCACCCGTTGCAATGGAAAGAGGAGAAGGCGCATATTTTTGGGATGTTGACGGAAATCGATATATCGACTATCTGGCAGCATACGGACCAATTATTACAGGCCATGCTCATCCTCATATTACAAAAGCCATCACGAAAGCGGCTGAAAGTGGTGTCCTTTATGGAACCCCAACGAAGCATGAAGTCACATTTGCGAAAATGCTAAAGGAAGCTATGCCTGCTTTGGATAAAGTTCGTTTTGTCAATTCAGGTACGGAAGCTGTGATGACCACGATTCGTGTAGCTCGCGCTTATACAGGCAGAACAAAGATCATTAAATTTGCCGGGTGCTACCACGGTCACTCTGATCTTGTGCTAGTGGCAGCTGGCTCTGGTCCTTCCACTTTAGGAACGCCTGATTCAGCGGGCGTACCTAAGAGCATCGCCAACGAAGTCATTACCGTTCCATTTAATGATATTGACAGCTACAAAGAAGCATTAGATCGCTGGGGCGATGAAGTAGCGGCTGTCCTTGTTGAGCCGATTGTCGGCAACTTTGGGATTGTGGAGCCTAAGGATGGTTTCTTGCAGCAGGTCAATGACCTCACTCATGAAAAAGGCGCACTGGTGATCTATGATGAAGTGATTACAGCTTTCCGCTTTATGTATGGCGGTGCACAGGACTTGCTTCAAGTAAAACCTGACCTCACTGCATTAGGTAAAATTATTGGCGGCGGTCTTCCCATCGGCGCTTACGGCGGAAAAAAAGAAATTATGGAGCAAGTCGCCCCGCTTGGACCAGCCTATCAAGCTGGCACGATGGCAGGAAATCCTGCGTCCATTCTTTCTGGTATTGCATGCTTGGAATTGTTAAAAGAAGACGGAGTCTACGAGCGTCTTGATCAGCTTGGCGCTATGTTAGAAGAAGGAATTTTAGCCCATGCCAAAAAACATCAAGTAGATATTACAGTGAATCGTTTAAAGGGTGCGCTCACGATTTATTTTACAAAAGAAACAATTGTGAACTACGAGCAGGCTGAAAATACGGATGGCGAGATGTTCGCGCGCTTCTTCAAATTGATGCTCACGCAAGGTATTAACCTCGCCCCTTCTAAATATGAAGCTTGGTTCTTAACCATCTCACATACTGAAAAAGATATTTCTGAGACATTACAAGCGGTAGATCATGCGTTTGAACAGCTGAAAAAATCATAATCGAGTCAAAAACAGACGTAAATCCATGCGTCTGTTTTTTTATTGATCAGCTCTTGATTGTCAAAAGCGAGTGAATCTGTTACATTTTTTCTCAATACCTTCTTTTGATGTTTTCATGAACTTTCAAAAATCACTTGAATATTTCGGAAGACCGCTGTATATTACTTAGTTGTTTCATCAAAATATTTATAATAAATGACAAGTGATCATCTATTATCAAAAAGAAAGGAATGCAGGGACAAAACCAATGAAACTTGGAGCCCGTATTTTAAAAACCGGTATTGCCATTGTACTCGCGCTTTACCTGGCAACATGGCTTGGGTTGCCAACGCCCGTCTTCGCGGGAATTGCAGCTGTATTTGCTATCCAGCCATCTATTTATCGATCATTTTTAACGATTGTTGATCAAGTGCAAGCGAATATTATTGGAGCAGCACTTGCCATTACGTTCGGTCTGCTTTTCGGCACAGGACCCGTCATTATCGGTTTAACCGCCGTCATGGTCATCGCCATTAATTTAAAGCTGAAGATTGAACACACGATTCCGATTGCACTTGTAACCGTCATCGCGATTTTAGAAAGTGCGGGGGATCATTTCCTTTCCTTTGCCTTAATTCGAACAGCTACTGTGGTGCTAGGGGTTCTTTCTTCATTTTTAGTGAATTTAATCTTCCTGCCGCCAAAGTATGAAACAAAGCTGGTTCATCACATTATGGAGAATACGGAGGAGATTTTAAAATGGATCCGTCTGAGCTCCAGACAGTCTACTGATCATTCCACTTTAAAGGATGACATCGATCAAATAAAAGAACGTATGATCAAATTAGATCACATTTACTTGTTATACAAAGAGGAACGAAGCTATTTAAAGAAAACCACGTATGTAAAATCAAGAAAGCTGGTTTTGTTCAGACAGGCGATTATGACGTCGAATCGAGCTCTGTACTTACTGAAAAAGCTTCATAAATTAGAAAATGAAATTCATTTGATGCCAGAGCATTTCAGGGAAAGCTTAACTGATGAAATTGATTATTTACTCTATTGGCACGAGCGCACCTTGATGAAGTTTGTCGGAAAAATGAAGCCGCAGGACGATGACTTTCAAAATGAATGCTCGCTTCGCCTTGAAACATTAACGAAATCATTTATTCAGCATCAGCAAAACCAAGAAAACGACTTGCTCGATTACAATATGCTGAATGTGATGTCCAGCATCATCGAATACCGTGATGAATTGCAGCATTTAGATACATTGATTACAAGCTTCCAAACGTATCACCCAAAGGATAGTGAAATTGAGACGGAAGAAAAAGAAGCATAAACAGAAAAGACCGATTCTTGGAATCGGTCTCAGATTGACAAAGAGCTAAAATGATCTTCATTTTAGCTCTTTGTCTTCTTTTCAGCGTGATATGAAAACCCTTGAAGTCTAGGTAAGACAGCTACTTTTGCGGAGCGAATTTGACATTCGTGAGCACCCTCACTGCATTAGGTAAAATTATTGGCGGCGGTCTTCCCATCGGCGCTTACGGCGGAAAAAAAGAAATTATGGAGCAAGTCGCCCCGCTTGGACCAGCCTATCAAGCTGGCACGATGGCAGGAAATCCTGCGTCCATTCTTTCTGGTATTGCATGCTTGGAATTGTTAAAAGAAGACGGAGTCTACGAGCGTCTTGATCAGCTTGGCGCTATGTTAGAAGAAGGACCGATTCCCGAGAATCGGTCTTATTTTATTTTCTTCATTTTAGGATCAAGTGTGTCTCTTAATCCATCTCCCATCAAATTAAAGCCAAGAACCGTCAGCATGATGGCGATGCCTGGGAAGAATAAAGTCCATGGGGCTTGAACGAGATAAGGCCTTGCATCGGCGAGCATTTTCCCCCACTCGGGACTTGGCGCCTGTGCACCCAATCCTAAAAAGCCTAAAGCTGCCGCTTCGATAATCGCCGTTCCGATCGCAAGCGTCGCCTGTACGATGACCGGCACCATACTATTTGGCAGGATGTGACGCAGCACGATGCGGCGGTGGGACATCCCAACTGCCTTGGCTGCTAGCACATATTCTTCTTGTTTAATGCTTAGCACCTTTGAACGAACCAGCCGCCCAAAGGTCGGGACGTTAATAATCGCTATGGCAATAAGGGCATTTTGTAAGGAAGGGCCTAAGATGGAGACGATAGCAATGGCTAATAGAATGCTAGGAAAGGCGAGTAAAATATCAAATAGTCTCGAGATCACAGCATCCAGAACTCTTCCCCCATAACCTGCCATCAATCCAAGCAATGTGCCTAAAATGACTGATCCGAGCACCGAGAAGAAACCAACCCATAATGAAATCCGTGCTCCATGCACAACTCTTGAAAATATATCTCTGCCGAAATCATCCGTACCAAACCAGTGCGCGGCTGAAGGTGCACTAAACCGCTCACCCAGTGATTGTTCGTTGATTCCATAAGGAGCAATGAGCGGTGCGAAGATCGCTAGGATGAGAAATAAAAAGACAATCACACTGCCAATGACCGCCAGTTTGTGCTGAAAGAACTGCTTCGTCGATTCAAGAATCAGTGATTGAGAGCGTTCTTTTTTTAGCTGAGGTGCATGAAACTCTTTTTGCGCTTCCATGTTGTCACTCTCCCTTCTCTAGTATTTAATTCTTGGATCAATGACCGCATACAATATGTCCACAATGAAATTGATGAGCACAAATATGAGCGCAACAACAAGAATGCCAGTTTGAATGACAGGGTAATCACGATAGCTGATCGCATCGTATATATACCGCCCAATTCCCGGCCAAGCAAAAATGGTTTCGGTTAAAATCGCTCCGCCAAGCAAAAGACCTGTCTGAAGACCAATAATCGTCAAAATTGGAATGAGCGCATTTTTCAGCCCATGCTGATAAATGATGAAAAACGAACGGACACCTTTTGCTTTTGCCGTTCGAATAAAATCGGAATGAAGCACTTCCAGCATACTTGCCCTCGTAATCCTAGCAATGATCGCAGCAGGAATGGTTGCAAGAGCTGTACTTGGTAAAATCAAATGTTTGATGCTGTCAATGAATTGATCAAACCGGCCTTGCAAAAGCGTATCTAGCGTATGAATATACGTAATCGACTCCACTGGATTCCTGACGTTTTCTCGGCCTGTTGTCGGCAAAATACCTAATTCGATCGAGAACAGCCACTGCCCCATTAAACCTAACCAGAAGATAGGCATGGACACCCCAATGAGAGCAATTAACATCGCGATATAATCAAAGAAAGAATGTTTAAACCAAGCACTAATGATTCCAGCATTCACTCCCACGAAAATCGCCAGCACCATTGCAAAAAATGTCAGTTCTAACGTCGCAAATAAGTAAGGCTTCATTTCCTGGGCAATAGCCGCTCCTGTTCGAATGGAAGTCCCTAAATCACCTTTTAAAAGGCCCAGCATGTAATGACCGTATTGAACGTGCCACGGCTGATTCAAACCAAGCTGGATCGTTAATTGCTCTACTGCTTCTTTTGTTGCCCGCTGCCCTAAGATGACCTGCGCTGGATTCCCCGGTATAAACCGAATAATCGAAAACACGACCAATGTCATTCCGATCAGTACTGGGATGAGCATCCCTGCTCGTTTCATACAATAAGCAAACAAACAGCTTTCACCGCCTTTTGATTTGTTTGAATAAGGGGGATAAAATTCTCCCCCTTATTTGCTTATTCGAAATACACGTCAGTCAAAGCTTCTGAACCAGTTGGGTGCGGCTGGTATCCTTTTAAATCACTAGTTGCTGCGAGCATTGGAATTGAATGCACCAATGGAATCCAAGGCGCTTCGTCATGAATGATCTCTTGAGCTTTTTTATACAGTTCATTTCGTTTCTTTTGATCTATGTCTGTTTGCGCTTCAATTAAAATGTCATGCATTTTATCATTTTGAAAGAATGTATAGTTGTTGCCGCCGATGCTGTCTTCGTCCAGTAGTGTGTAGATGAAGTTATCAGGATCGCCATTGTCTCCTGTCCAGCCTAACAAGAACACATCCGCTTCCCCTTTACTTGCTTTATCTAAATAAGTCGCCCAGTCATATGTCACAATTTCTGCTTTGACGCCAACCTTTTCAAAGTTTGACTGAATGACTTCTGCTACCTTCATCCCATCAGGCATATATGGACGCGGCACAGGCATTGCCCAAAGCTTGATGCGAAAGCCGTCAGGGAAGCCTGCTTCTTTCAATAGCTCTTTCGCCTTTTCTGGATCATATGGATATGGCTCTATGTCGTCATTGTAGCCTTCTAAAGAGGGTGGAAGCGGGTTTTTCGCTGATTCAGCTAGTCCGCCATAAAATGACTCAATGATGGATTCTTTATCGACCGCATAATTGAGCGCCTGACGAACCAGCTTGTTATCAAGCGGCTTTCTCGTCACTGTCAGTCCGATATAGCCTACGTTCATCGATGGTCTTTCAATGAGCTGGAGCGCTTTGTCGGTTTTAATGCCATCTAAATCTGACGGATTCACGCCATCCATTAAATCGATTTCTCCTGTTTTCAGCGCATTTAAACGGGCTGAGTTTTCAGGAATGGAGCGGAAGATGATTTGATTAAGTTTTGGTTTATCCTTTTGCCAGTAATTTTCGTTCTTTTCTAAGACAATGCGGTCGTTTTGCTTCCACTCTTTAAACTTGAATGGTCCTGTACCAACTGGATTTTCTCTAAATGAATCGCCACTTTTTTCAACAGCCGCAGGACTTGCGATCCCGAATGGAGACATGGCAATGTTTTTCAGAAACGTTGCCTGCGGGCGCTTTAGTTGAAATTCAATCTCATGCTCACCTTTGACGATGATGTCTTTAATGACATGTCCCTTATCTTTTTTATAGCCGCCAAACATGCCGTAGTAAGGAAATTTCTCTGCATCGCCATTCATCCAGCGGTCAAAGTTGAATTTGACTGCTTCTGCGTTAAAGTTTGTGCCATCGTGAAATTTCACACCTTCTCTTAAGTAGAACGTGTACGATTTTCCGTCCTTTGCAACATCCCATTCTGTAGCTAGGCCAGGATGGATGGTCGTGTCTTTCTCACCGTAATTCAGCAGCTTTTCAAACATATTCTCGGTGACCTTGAAGGTTTCACCTTCTGTCGTTGTAATCGGATCAAGTGAAGTGGAGTCTCCTCCTCTGCCAAATACGAGGGTGTCTTTTGTTGCCTTTTCTTCTGATGTTGGTGCGGACGAACATCCTCCTAAAAATAACGCAAGTGCCAGCACAAAAATGAAACTACTGAATAACCTTGTCTTCTTCATTGTGTTCCTCCTTTTGATATAAATAGCAGGCAGCTGCGTGTCCAGTTTCCTCCTCATACAAAGAAGGAACAGCTTGCAGGCATTGCGCCCATCTTTTCGGACACCTTTTGTAGAAAGGACAGCCGCCTTCTACCGCCATAGTGGACTCTTCAGCTGCCACATCTTGCGACTCTAGCACGTGATCCATATGTGGAATGGATTTCAGAAGCAGCGAGGTATAGGGATGGAGCGGCTTGTGAAACACGTCTTCGGCAGGACCCATCTCGACAATTCGGCCAGCATACATCACGGCAATTCGGTCACTCATATACCTGACAACACCAAGATCGTGAGAAATAAACAAATACGTCAGAGAAAGCGTCTTTTGCAATTCGAGCATCAAATTCAAAATTTGCGCTTGAACGGATACATCTAAAGCCGAGACTGGTTCATCGGCAATCACAAGGCTTGGATGAGTGATGAGTGCTCTGGCAATGCCGATACGCTGCCTTTGGCCGCCGCTGAATTGGTGTGCATAACGGTCTCCATAGGATGGATCAAACCCAACAATGTGCAGCATCTCTTTTACCCGCTTCTGCCTTTCTGCTTTCGTCCCGTGTTTATGAACAAGAAGCGGTTCCTCTAAAATATCTTTGATTTTCATACGTGGATTTAAGGAAGCGTATGGATCTTGAAAGATCATTTGAATGTCTTTTCTTAAGGAACGCATGTCTCGTTCTTTCAGAAGTGTCACTTCTTGCCCTTTCAGTTGAATAGAGCCTGAAGTCGGTTCAGTCAATCTCATTAAGCTTTTGCCAAGCGTTGATTTTCCGCAGCCAGATTCGCCAACAATGCCAAGCGTTTCCCCTTCCTTCAAATGAAAGGACACTTGATTTAACGCCAAGGTCGTGTGTTTATTTTTAGAAAAAAAAGCTGATGTCTCATAACGTTTTGTCAGCTGATTCACTTGCAAGAGTGGGTGACTCAGTGTCTTCTCCTCCTTCCATTAGAAAACATGACACGCGATGATTCTGTTCAATGGATTGTAAGGCTGGGTCTTTTTCTAGACATTGCGGCATTTGATACGGACAGCGTGGTGCAAATTGACAGCCGGACTGGATGGCCCCGGGCTTAGGTACGTGACCCGCTATAGAGATGAGCTTTTCTTTTTTCTCTTTAAATGATGGAACAGAGGCGAAAAGGCCTTTTGTGTAGGGATGCAGTGGTTTTTGAAAAATACGGTCAACGGTTCCTTCTTCTACGATTCGACCGGCATACATAATCATGACACGCTGGCATATTTGCCGTACGACACCTAGATCGTGGGTAATAAATAAAATAGCGGTGTCCATCTCTTCGTTTAACTTTTTGAGCAAACGAAGAATTTGTGCTTGGATGGTGACATCAAGTGCAGTCGTCGGTTCATCTGCAATCATGAGCTTTGGGTGACACAGCATGGCCATTGCAATCATCACACGCTGGCGCATGCCGCCTGATAATTCATGTGGATATTTTTTGAGTAACGATTCTGCTTGTTTCAATCCAACCGTTTGAAGTAGATTGACCGTCTTGACCTTTGCTTCTTTTTGGCCGATTGCTTGATGTGTGAAAAGAGCTTCGGTCATTTGCTTGCCAATGGTCATTAATGGATTCAAAGAGGTCATTGGCTCCTGGAAAATCATCGAAATGTCATTTCCCCTCACCTCTCGCCACTGTTTCTCCGAAAGTGAAAGCAGGTTTTGACCTTCGAATTGAATCTCACCCGTTGTTTCTGTTTGCTGATTCAATCCCATTAATGACATCGACGTGATACTTTTCCCGCAACCAGATTCGCCAACAATGCCTAAGGTTTCTCCTTTTTGAATCGAGAACGATATGTGATGGACGATCGGGACTCTCTGCTTTTTTTGCTGAAACGCAATGGATAGCTGTTTGACATCTAGTAATACGTCTTGTTCTTTCACATATTCACCACCCCGTCATACTTTTTAAAATTGTATTGAGACAAGCTGGGAAATATGTCATGTTTTTGACAAGCATAAAAAAGCCTATCCGCTAGAATCGGATAGGCTTCTACTAATTTAATGTTTGAATGGTAAATAGATGGCGATAGTGACTGTCTCGGTTCATTAATTCTTCGTGTGTTCCTTTTTCCACAATTTCACCTTGTTCCATGACGACAATTTGGTCGGCATGGGTAATGGTCGTTAAGCGGTGCGCGACAATAAAGGTTGTCCGGTCCTTAGCTAGCTTTTGCATCGCTTCTTGAATATAATGCTCACTTTCTAAATCAAGTGCAGACGTCGCTTCGTCTAAAATGAGGAGCGGTGGATTTTTGAGAAAAACCCTTGCAATCGAAATCCTTTGTTTTTGACCGCCTGACAGCTTCACGCCCCGTTCTCCTACCTTTGTGTCATACCCTTCAGGAAGAGACATGATAAATTCATGGGCATTTGCCGCTTTGGCAGCCGATACGATTTTTTCAAAAGACGCTTCCGGGTCTCCAACAGCAATATTTTCTTTAATCGTGTCGCTGAATAAGAACGTATCTTGCAGCACCATTCCGACTTGATTTCGGAGGCTTCTTGCTTTGTATTCTTTAATATCAATGCCGTCAATTTCAAGTGACCCGTTTGTGACATCATAAAATCTTGGAATTAAGCTGACGAGCGTTGACTTCCCTCCACCGCTCATTCCTACAAGCGCAATCGTTTGTCCTTTTTCTACTTTTAAGGAGATATTATGTAAAATCTCTTCCTGTGTATGTTCATAGCGAAACGACACATTTTTAAATTCTACCTCTCCTTTTAAATCGTTGGCTTCTTTTGCATTTGGCCGATCTGTTACCTCATAAGGCTCATCGATAAACTCAAAAATACGATCCATTGACGCAACCGACTGGGTTAAAGTCGTCGATGAGTTAATGAGACGGCGAATCGGATTATACATCCGGTCAATGTAGCCGACAAAGGCAATCATTGTCCCAATCGAAAGCGATCCATTAATTACCGTATAACCTGCAAAAGCAATGATGAGCAGCGGTGCAATGTCTGTGATGGTATTGACGACTGCAAATGTTTTGGCATTCCAATTCGTGTGATTGATTGCTTTGTTTAAAAAATTCTTGTTTTCACCGTGAAAATTCTCTTGTTCATACTCTTCAATCGCAAAGCTGCGAATAACAGGCATTCCTTGTACTCGTTCATGGAGATGTCCTTGCACTTCAGCCAGTGCCTGTGACCGCTCTTTTGTCAGCTTGCGAAGCCGTCCATAAAAATACTTCACAGCTATCGCATAAAGCGGAAAAATAATGACAGATACGATGGTGAGCTTGATATCCAGTGTACACATAATGGCAATGACAATAAGGACTGTCATCAAATCAAGCCAAATGTTCATCAATCCTGTAATGACAAATTCCTTCGTCTGCTCAACATCGTTGATCACTCTTGAAATAATTTCGCCTGTTCTCGTGTTGGCATAATAACGAAGGCTTAGCTTTTGAATATGCGAGAACAGCTTTTCACGAATATCAAACAATACCTTACTGCCAGTCCACTGTGCATAATATTGTCTATAGTATTCGACAGGCGGCCTCATGACTAAAAATATAACGAGCATGATGCCCATAATCATGAGTAGAGATGATGTCTTTTCTTCAGGCGACCCCGAGCCTTGGATGACATCATCAATGACATACTTTAAAAGCAGAGGCAAGGTTAAGGGAATCGAGAACTTGATCATTCCGATGACCATTGTCAATGCAATCTGTTTTTTATACGGTGTAACAAAAGCCATGTAGCGTTTAATGACCCCCATGTAAATCTCCTTCCCAATCTATCAGCGCCTCTTATCCGTACGCAGTCAAAAACCTGTTAGCTTATGTAAAGCCAAACAGGTTTTTGCTGCTCTTGCTTATTTTGTATAATGTAAAAAACGTTCATACCACATATCCACAAATTCAGGAGCAAACGGACCTTTCCGCTGGTGAATCCAATGCAGTAATGTATTCAAATGCTCTCTTAAGATACTATCGATTTCTTTTGGATAATTCATTTGCCTCTTATGGTCTGCATATTCATCCTCATCCAAAATATTGTACGTCATGTCTGGAAAGACTTTGACATCTAAATCGTAATCAATATACTTAATTGCCTCTTCGTCTGTCGCAAAAGGAGAGCTAATGTTGCAGTAATAATATACCCCATCATCTCTAAGCATCCCAATTACATTAAACCAATGTTTTGCATGAAAATAGCAAATAGCCGGTTCTCTCGTCATCCATGTCCGGCCATCGGATTCAGTCACCATTGTACGATCGTTTGCACCAATGATACACAATTCCGTTGCTTTCAGAATGGTGGTTTCATTCCAAATCCTGTGGATCAAGCCATTATGTTTATAGCTTTGAATTTGGATGGTTTCTCCTTCCTTGGGATAGCCCATATTTTCTCCCCTACTTTCTATAACAAACAAACCTAACAGTCCAAAGACCTAATTTCCCAACTAAACATGTCTCTATTATATTATACCGTTACATAGTTAAAAAATGAAATGAAAAAGCCATTCAACCCAATTGAACGGCACACTTCATTACATCAAGGTTGAACTCTGCTCAATCTGTTTATATGACTTAATCACCTGTTCTGTCTGTTTTGTAAATAATGTTTGGACTCTTTTTAGTTCTTCCCGTTTCTGTTTGATTTGATGATGAAGCCTATGCCACTCTTCCTTTTTTTCATCCTGCAGCAATCGTTTCTCTGTCTCTAAGCACATATCGAGCTCCCCTTGGACATCAAGCAGCTGATCCATGAGCTGCATTTGTTCTCTCACAAGCTGATCAAAATCAGACATCTAACTCCTCCCTTTCAATCGAATCCACTTTTTGTATCTATACCATTTCTTGAAAGAATGAAGAAGTCCTTTGACTGTTTATGTAGAGGTTTTACAGGTTTTGTCGGATGGTGGTGACAGGCAAAAAGAAAAGCACTTCATTCGTAGATGAAGTGCCTTCCTCTGTTTCAGTGATTAGCTGTTTTGTTGTTTGTTTTGCTCAGCTTTTTGGTTGTATTTTTTTACTTGCTGTGCGTCAGTCTCGCTAGCAAATTCAGTACCATATTGACCTTGAGCAGAAGCTTGGTTTTGTTTTTTCACTTGTTGTGCGTTTGTTTTGTTTTGTTGTTTATCCATCATTATCACCTCCACGCACATTAATTTGTGCAGAAGGTGTACTTCCTATTCATGATTTTTTAAACAAGCAAAGAACGTCCGCCATCTACAATGATGGTTTGTCCTCTAATCATGTCTGCCTTGCCTGATACAAGGAATTCCACGCTGTCGACCATGTCTTTAATTTCTACCATTCGGCCAGCAGGAGTGTTTTTCTTCGCATCTTCTAAAAGCTCTTCTCGGTTCGGGAAGTGCTTGAGTGCATCGGTATCGATCGCGCCGCCTGATACAGCATTGACGACGATATTTTTTTGTGACAGCTCAACAGAAAGGTAACGCGTTAAAGCTTCTAGTGCCGCTTTTGATACGCCGACCACCGTGTAATTTTCAAGGTAGCGGATAGAGCCTAGTGAGCTAATGCTGACGATATGTCCGCCCCCGTTTTTCTCCATTAGTTTCGCCGCTTCTTGTCCGCAGAATAATAACGCTTTCGCATTGATATTCATGGTCCAGTCCCAATGATTTTCTTCAAGATCCATGATTGGACGCTGAACGCCAGATGCCGCATTGTTCACAAATACGTCTAAACGGCCAAAGGTTTCGTCGATTTGCTGAAACATATCTTTTATTTTCTCTGGCTGACCTACGTTGGCTTTGACGACCAATGTTTTAACACCCATCGCTTCAATTTCTTCCGCTGTTTCAAGTGCGGCTTTTTTGCTTCTCGCATAGTTAATGACAATGTCATATCCTTTTTCAGCTAGACGAAGGGCCACTTCTTTCCCTACACCTCTGCTGCTGCCTGTAATTAATGCACATTTACGTTGACTCATTATGGTTCATCTCCTGATTTGAATAGTTTTCGTCCATTCGCTTCACACTAATAGGAAAATTCCTATTAGGAGGTTACATTCATGTATGTCGGACGCGATTTAAGCCAGCTTGGCATGATGTCCAAGGATCAATGGAAAGATACTGAGCTTGCTTTTTTTCATCATGCTTTCCAACAAATTTTACCTTATTTAAACGAAGAAGGGCAATCTAAGTATCGAGAAATCATTTCTGAAATTGAAAACCGCGGGGGTCTGCACCGAAATGAAGCCGATTATACCCACGGTACAACGGTTAAATACGACTAGGCTCTTCAAGTGTCATCTTCCAAATTTTTTGGTGTGAGACGGGCAAAGCATATGCCTCAAATTCTTCTGTTGTGACTTTCTTCAGCATCGTGTCATCAGATATAGAGGTAACTCGTCCAAAGAAAACAGAAATATTCCAGATGAGGTGGGTAAATACATGCTGAATGGTGCCTTCTAAATCACCAAGCTCGGCTTGTACACCCGCCTCCTCTTTTAAGAAATCCATTAGCTGCTCTTTTTCCGTTTTTCTTCCCTTCATCGTTTCCAAGTTAGGGAATTCCCATAAATTCGCAAGAAGGCCTGTACTTGGCCGCTTATGAATATAGAGGTTGCCTGCGTCATCAAATAACACCGCTGCTGCCATTGATTTGGCAGTCGGCTTTTTCTTTTTGCTTTTCACTGGGAGCTCATGCTGAACCCCTTCCTCGAGTGCCGAGCAATGCATGTTTACAGGGCAAATGAGGCAGGCAGGCGATGTTGGGGTGCAAATGAGCGCACCAAGCTCCATCAGCCCTTGATTGAATTCTGACGGCTTTTCCCGGGAAATGAGCTGATCGACCGCAAATTCGAAAATGTTTCTCGTTTTTGGTTTTGCAATATCGTCCCATATGGACAAGATACGGGAAATGACCCTCATGACGTTGCCGTCTACCGCAGGATAAGGCTTGTTATAGGCGATACTCAGCACTGCGCCGCTCGTATACGGGCCTACACCTTTCAGTTTTGAAAATTGTTCTTTCGTATCAGGGACAACGCCCCCGTAGGATTCATAGACTTCTTTCACAGCTGCCTGTAAATTACGCACTCGTGAGTAGTAGCCAAGACCTTCCCATGCTTTCATGACCTTTTCTTCATCAGCTAAAGCAAGATCTTTCACCGTCGGGAATTGCTCCATAAACCGGTTGAAGTACGGAATCACCGTATCCACTCTCGTTTGCTGAAGCATCACTTCTGATACCCAGACGCGGTATGGATCTTGATTTTCACGCCATGGCAGTGTCCGTTGTTCCTTTTCATACCAATCAATTAAATCATGCTGAAAACCCGCAATATCTTTGCGGTCCAGCTTTTCTTGAATGTCTTTCATCTTTATACTCCTTCTCATTGAACCAAGGGCTAACGTTCTGAAAAGAACCTTATTTGTTGTATACTGTTTGTAGATACGTTAACATGTTACATTAAATCAAGACAAAGCAAAAGTGATTTTGCACATAGTCTTGATTGGAGACGTATACTTTGTATGATTGTTCCTAAGCATGACAACTAGGAGGTAATCAATTGGATACTGGGACTCATGTAGTAATGGGCATTTCTCTTGGGGGACTTGCACTTTTAGATCCAGCCGTCAGCGCAGATCCACACATGGCACATGCCGTGATGATCGCGACCATCGCCGGCTCCCAAGCACCAGACATTGATACTGTGCTAAAACTAAAAAATAATGCGGTTTATATAAGAAATCACCGAGGATTTACTCATTCCATTCCGGCTGTACTGTTCTGGTCATTGCTGATTCCGGCTGTGCTTTTCCCGTTTGTACCGGGGGCGAATTTACTTCATCTTTGGTTATGGACACTGTTAGCCGTCGTGCTTCATGTATTTGTCGATATTTTCAATGCATACGGTACGCAGGCCATTCGTCCATTTTCGAAGAAATGGGTAGCGCTTGGGATCATTAACACCTTTGATCCGTTTATCTTTTTTACACATCTTGTCGCCATTGTCATCTGGGCCATAGGCGGACATCCCGGCTTTACGTTCATTACGCTGTATGCCGTGATTTTCTGTTATTATATCGTCAGGGTCATCATGCAGCTTCAAATTAAACGTGAGCTGCGTGCACGATTTGATGAGATTGAAGACATTATCATCTCGCCTACAATGAAATTTAGACAATGGCGCATTGCGGTCAAATGCAAATCCTCTTTCCATGTAGGACGCAGTATGAATGGAGAGATCGTTATTTTAGACACGTTTAACCGTGTGCCGGTCCCTGATACTGAAATTATGAAAATTGCCAAGCAAGATGAAAACATTTCAGCCTTTCTCTCCTTCTCCCCTGTCTACCGGTGGGAAGTAGATAAATACAAGGATCATTATGAGGTGCGGTTCATTGATTTGCGCTACCGCAGCAAAGGTCACTATCCCTTTGTCGCGATCTGCCATATCGACATGGACCACCAAATCAAAAATTCCTATACCGGCTGGATTTTCAGTGAAGAAAAACTGCAAAAAAAATTAAGACTCGGCTCTGTGTGAGCGAGTCTTTTTTTGCGCGTAAACACTCATCGTGAAATGCACGGCGGCTTCATACCCCTTATTCGCACCTCCAATCTCTCCTTACAACTTCGTCATATATTCCACAATAAACTCCCAAAAGCCAGGTCCCTCTTGGTAAATCAGCCAGTCTACTTTTTCGATGAGTTTGATATAGAGTTCTTGTTCGAGGTCTTCTCTTTCTTGATATGCCGTGTTTTGTAGTTTCTTTTTGATCATGGGTGTGAAGGTTTCAATGAGTTCTTCCATTTCTCCATTGGGCATTTTTTCTTCGTTCACGGACATCTCCCCCTGTTTCTTCTTTTAGTTTGTTGAGTGCTTTTTTGTGAATGTTTGAGATGTTTTGTCTTGTTTCGCCTAACTGATCGGCTATTTCTTTCATCGTTTGGCCATCGACATAGATTTGAGTTAAGACCATTTTTTGTTTGTCTGTGAGCTGCTGGTAGGCCTTGTACAACATTTGATCTTGTAGGTGCTCTCCTAAGTCTTGCTGGTTGAAGAGCACGGCTTCATACGTATCTGTTTGAACAGGGTCTTTCACTTCTTGATGATCAGGATGATCGAGTATGAGCGGAAAACGCTGCTGCTTTTTTTTGACTCGTTTGTCAAAGTCGACTGAAAAGATGCGGATCATTGTGGAAATATACTTGATGATGCGGATTTTTTGATAAAACTGCTTGAACTCGGAATCTAGTTTTTTCGCATTTTCTTCGTTTGGCTCTTCCATGACTTGCCTTAGCAGCTGCTCGTTTTTCGGGTTGCTTAAAAACTGCTGAATGAGCGGGTGATCAATGATTTCCTTCCATTTTGCTTTCAATAACAGCCGATAATCCATGTGCATCCTCCCCTTTGTTCTCTCTACTTGCATTAAGTGGACAAAAGTTAAAAAAAGTAAACTTCGTGAAACGGGTCTAATGGTTCATTTTCTCTCCCTTTGATTTCCTATTTCTTCTTTCATACCACTTATAAAGAAGACGAGCATCCGCTGGGAGGTGAGACACATGGAGAGCTTTTTTTCAGAGGAATGGCTGAAGCAGCTTGGTCAGGCGGGCTTCCCTGCCATTTTAACGGTTTACTTGCTGACACGCTTTGAACGAAAGTTTGATGAATTAAGCAAGCTCATCCAACGATTAGTCGCTGCTCAAAAAAATGATGAATCAGATTGACATCTGCTTGATTCGTTTCACCTTATGAAAACGAGGGCGAAATGAAAGGCCTTTTGTCACCTCACACAATACGATGTTGAAAGGGGATTTTATCATGAGTGAAAAGCAGAATGGGGTACCACAGCCGATCCGAGGAGAAAAAGGAGCAACAGTCAAAATTCCACGTAATCTCGAGCGAGACAGACAAAACCCAGATATGCTCACGCCGCCGGAAACCGATCATGGAACGGTCTCCAACATGAAATATTCTTTCTCTGATACGCACAACCGTTTAGAAAAAGGCGGCTATGCCCGTGAAGTAACGGTTCGCGAATTGCCGATCTCTAAAAGTCTTGCCTCTGTGAACATGCGGCTAAAGCCTGGTGCGATTCGCGAGCTGCACTGGCATAAGGAAGCGGAATGGGCGTACATGATTTATGGGGAAGCACGAATTACATCAGTTGATGCAGAGGGACGTAATTTTACAGAGGATGTGACCGAGGGTGATTTGTGGTACTTCCCTTCTGGCCTGCCGCACTCTATCCAAGCACTCGAACCGGGAGCTGAATTCTTGCTTGTGTTTGATGATGGGTCTTTCTCAGAAAATAGCACCTTCCAAGTAACCGATTGGCTTGCCCATACGCCAGAGGAAGTTGTGCTCCAAAACTTTGGAATGACAAAGGAGCAATTTAACAAGCTGCCAGAGAAAGAGAAGTATATTTTCCAAAAAGGAATTCCTGATTCCCTTGAATGTGACAAGGTGAAAACAGAGCAAGGAGAGGTCCCTAATTCCTTTAAATATGAGCTGTTAAAACAAGAACCGATTACGTCAAGCGGCGGACAAGTGTGGATTGCGGACTCTACCAATTTCAAAGCGTCTAAAACAATTGCCTCTGCTCTAGTGAAAGTCGATCCTGGCGCCATTCGCGAGCTGCACTGGCATCCAAATACGGATGAATGGCAATATTTCATTTCTGGAAAGGCACGAATGACGGTCTTTGCTTCTGATGGACATGCAAGAACCTTCAATTATCAAGCGGGAGACGTTGGATATGTGCCATTTGCGATGGGGCATTATGTAGAAAATACAGGCGACGAACCGCTTTATTTCTTAGAAATCTTTAAGAGTGATCATTATGCAGATATCTCACTCAATCAGTGGCTTGCGGTCACACCGAAACAGCTTGTTCTTGATCATTTAGATCAAGGCGAAGACTTCTTGAAACTGCTTGACACTGAAAAACATCCTGTGATCGCTGCACCTAAAAAAGAGGATTAATTCCACCTTCCTGCAAAAAGGCTGTCCTTTTTGCAGGTATCTTCATGAAAAGGAGTGTTGTTTACCCATGCAGCAATCTGTTCACGCTTTTTGGCAAGGGTTGAAATGGCTGATGGCGCTATCAGCTATCTGTTACATATTTTTGTTGTTTTGTGTGCTGTTCTTTCATTTGACGGGTGCTTTTTATCAATCGATTTTATCGCTGCTACTGTTTATGGGCATCTACGTTGTACTCGGGATCTCTTTTGAACATCTGGAACACGTGCTCATGCGGTTTGTTCGAAAATGCCGGTCCAAAAAACGATCCATCGTTTTCTATGCCATCTTATTTCACCTTTTGTTTATTTGGGGTGCTGTATATGTATCTGACGAATTGGTTGACGGCATTTTGCTGACTACTTCTGAGGAAATTCTCTTTGCGCTTAGTCTTTGGCTATTTCATTTTTTGTTTGATTATGCGACGTTTCCATTTGATAAGGAAGCTTCGTGAGGCGCTATCGTCTTTCTGTAGAGAGCGCTTGTTTGACCTGCTCCATATGATGAAGATCATGCTTAATTAAACCTTGAAAATAACTTGATAACGTCAGCTCGGTTTGACCGATCAAAAAGGATGTATTCCAGCGAGATGCTTCGATTTTCTTCATTTCTTGAAGCAATTCTGTTCTGACAGCAATAAATCGCCCGATCGTCTCGCTTCTCTCTTCGTGTCTTGCCCTTTCGGCTGACTGTCGATTCATTTCATGCACATCAGGTGCCTTACATAACGCCCGATCGTTCCAAAATTCCTTTAGGCGATCATGTAAAATAAATTCATCCCACGGAACAAAATGTGCGATGATCTCAGCAATGCTCCACTTTCCATCAGCAATGGCGTGGCGCCATTCTTTGTCTGTTAATTCCGTTAGCGATTGTACCCATTCAAGGGTGTGTTCATAGTGTTTTATCACGGTGTCTTTGCTCATGTTTTGTTATCCCCTTCATGTTGGTTTTAACTTTATTTAAAAGAAGTTGATCAGAAATTGGTTAGTTTCATTCTTGCGAAATCATTTATAACATATTATCATATACTTTAATTACCAAATGAAAAGGGGGAATTGTGATGCGCTGTCCTATATGAAAAAGCTTATTTTTTTGCACTAAAATAAACCGACCGGTCTGTTTATAAAAGAGGAGGGAAAATGATGAAATCTCAAAATGTGATCATTATCGGCAGTGGTGTAGCAGGATTGGCTACTTCTTTATTTTTAAAAAAGGCTGGAATGGAAAGTACGATTTATGAAAGCAGGTCAGATGAAGAATTAGAAACAGGAGCAGGTTTTTTACTGTCTCCGAATGGGGTAAAGATTTTGGATGAAATTGGGTGTAAAAATGAAGTGATAGCAAATGCAGCAGTAATAAAGAGGATCCATCAAATAAACAGTGAAAATAAACTAGAAGCTATTTTCAACAATTATAGCGAAACATATTATCATGCCCCTTTACTGAATGTCATGAGAGACCAAATCATCAAATCACTTTTAAAGGAAGTTCACCGTCAAGGAATAAAAGTGGAATACAACAAAAAGTTAACTTCGGTCAAACAGACGTCTCATTCCGTTGAAATTCTTTTTGAAGATGAAACTGTGATAACAGGTGATATTTTAATAGGAGCAGATGGGACTTTTTCGAAAACGAGAGAAGCTGTGGCATTTAACGCCAAATTAGACTATAGCGGTTTTTGGGGACTTCAAGGGGTAGCCTATGCGAAGGATTTTGTATTGGATGAGGCAACGAGTTATTTTTACAATGACGGAAACTTTCAATTCATTTTTGGAAAAGCGCACCCGACAAATAAAATGAATATTTTATGGCAAGCTTTCTCTCAGTGTCCTGAGAAGTTACCTACAAAACATTTTGAAAAAGCCAATAAAGAAACCATTCGAACGTTATTATATAAACAAATGGAACATTGGAACATTCCTAAACACCTTTCTGACATCATCGATCATACAGACATGTTCTTTCCAAGAAGTATCTATGAAATAAAGGATCTTCCTGTGTGGTCAAAAGGACGAGTTGTTCTTATAGGTGATGCTGTACATACAGCAAATCCTTTTGTTGGTCAAGGAGCATCGTATAGTCTAGAAGATGCCATGGTCATATCAAAGATGCTGAGAGATCATGATTATCGGGATGCGTTCTATTATTATGAAAAGGATCGAAGAAAGAGGACAGAAGAATTGAATGCGTTATTTCAGCATATGAGTATTCAATACGATATTGATAAAAAGATGAACGAATACACGATTGAATGGGAGGAAGAAACATACGTATGACAATGCTAAGGACATAATGAAAGATAAAAAAACACCACTTATGATGAAAAGTGGTGTTTCTTGTGTTTTCTCCGTGCATATAAAATCGCAGCGATCAAACTGATCAGTGAGATGAACGCTAGTATTCTGATATAAGGCGGATAGTAGGTTAAGACGATCTCATTTTTGCCTTTTTCTATTGAAAAACCGATGAATGCGTAGTTGGCTTGTTCAATATCGGTTTGCTGTCCGTTCACCGTGAGCT
Source organism: Bacillus zhangzhouensis (assembly GCF_000715205.1). GTDB lineage: Bacteria > Bacillota > Bacilli > Bacillales > Bacillaceae > Bacillus > Bacillus zhangzhouensis. The sequence continues at coordinate 22,948 of NZ_JOTP01000016.1, forward strand.
CCCAGCCTTTTTCATATGGAACAGGCAGAATCATGTAATCATCGCCGCGCTTGTTATCATATGAAATCGTAAAGCGGTTATTTTTAAGCTTTACTTGCTGGCTGCCATCATCCTGTTTTTCTTTTTCATATGCTTTCTCTAGAACGTGGTAAGGTTCATGATACAGCTTCAGTTGATTGAGCTCATATGTCCCTTTTGGTACTCGAATGGAGAGGATCTTTTCCGCAGGGACCCGAATCGTCACTTCATTTACGCCAGTTTTGTAGATGGATGTATTGCTTTTTCGTGATGTGACATAGTCGTCAACGGATAACTGAAATCCTTCGTTACGGTCGGTCCGCTTCACATAAAAGCTCACATACACATCGCCGGCACGGGCCATATCATCTGGAAGGGTGATATTCAGCCCACCCGTTTCTCCATATACATCAAGCACGCCATTTTCGTATACTGCTTGTTCGGTATGAATGTTTGTATCCTTTACTCGATCTGGCGAGTGCTCGATTTCAGCGTTTTCTTTTTTGTCTAAAATCACGCCTTGCAGCATCGCATGCTCTCTATCAAGTGCTGACGCATGCTCTAGGGACGCTTCTGAATAGACGGTACTCGTTGTTCTTGCAAATGGGAGCGGACGTGTATTTTCATACACCGCATAATGCTCACTTTCCAATATTGGCTTGAAATAGGCTGGCGGTGAGTAAGACATCAATTTGTCTCTCATATAATACTTCCCGTAGGTCAGGCTGTATAAATTCGCCCTGTCCCCCATTGTCGCATAACGGCTGACACTTTCTCGTCCCATATCAATTTGCAGGTCATTCCAGTAGAAATTTAGCAAATGCTGATTCAATATACTCGAATACACACTCATCCCTTGAAAGCCTTCAAATAACGGGGTGTTGTTACGCACACCATTCATCCAATCAATACGAGCAAGGGGGTCTTCTTTTGAGCGGCTTTGAATCTGCTGAATGAGCTTCATTTGCTCATGTCCAGCATATGCCTCACTATTCAGATACGTATCTGATACGCTCTTAATATTGCTTCTTTCAGATAAGTATCCCTGCTGATACACGCCTGCTGTCAGTAGGCTAATGGCAATAAGCACAGCTGAAAAGAGACGAAGGTGCTGGCGTTTTTCGGCATGCATCCATAGGAAGAACAAGCTGATCACAACCAGTCCTATGCCTGTAAACACAACGATATCCATATTTCCCTTTGCTCGTTCTGATAAGATGACTGCGAGAAGGAATACAATCCAAGCACCTAAGACCGCACGCTTTTTCCACTTCCACTCGATTTGTGAGAAATGCTTGATCGTGATGGCAACGACCGCTCCAACTGTAAAGGCAAGAATGTATTCAAATCTGTACTGCGGTGCTGAAAAACCATTAAACACACTCGCCATCTTTGGGCTAAAGTGAAAAACAATGAGCAACATACTGATGGAGGTGAACATGAAAAACCATCTGTTCCGATAAAGTGGAACGAGGAACAAACAAATGAGAAAGATCACCGGTAATAAATACACCCTGCTTGTAAACAGCAGATGATCATGCAATTCAAACCAAGGAATCGACTGTTCATAAGGCGGTCTTATATTATTGAGAAAGCCGTAAACAGATGGGATAAAAAAGGCGGCACTGATCCCAAAGGATAACAGCGTAGAGATCGCAAGCGTCCAGAAAACCTTCCAGCCGCGCTCCTCGCTCCGAAGCTTGATCATATATCTGAAGACGAGATAAATCGCCAAAAAGATAAAGTGAATGTAGGCGAAATAAAAGTTGTTGATCAGCATCAAACTACAACCCGCAATAAACCAAGCCGGTTTGCCTGTTTTGAAAATACGTTCAACCCCAAGCACAAGCAGCGGGAGCCACATCATGCTGTCGGTAAAAAACTCCCAAAACGTTTCGTGTCGAAAATACACAATAGACAGCCCATAGATCCCGGCACCAGTCAGTGCGCCAAGTCTATTTTGAACCAGCGAAAAAAGAACGCGATAGGCAATAAAAAGAATCAACGTCAGCTTGATCACACTAATCCAAATCACGGCATTTGCCCAGAAATGAATGTCTGTTGACTGTATGAGATGAAGCGCATTCAACAGCCAGACGACAGCGACTGTGACCATAAAGACAGTCGACGTTGTAAAATAATAACCTAATTGCGTATATGTACCGCCGCCTAGACCAAATTGGTAGGAATAAAAGAAGTTCCCTTTGACATATTCGTCGTAAAGCAGCTTTTTAAATGGGAGCATTTGTGAGATGCCGTCCCCATCTCCTGTCATGTACCGGCCTTGCGTATATTCATATAAGAAAAAGGAGTGTCCTAATAAAGCGAGAATGAGGCACATTCCTATGATTATCCATCTACGTTTCATCATCTAAATCCTTTCCACAAAAGATCCACTGTTCTTTGAAACAAAACAACCCAGCAAGCGATTCTTGCTTGCCGGTTATTTGACTCCACGTTATTTAAATAACTGCGTTAACACTCGGTTTTGTTCTTTTGAGCTTGTCTCTTGTTGCATGACATTTGATTCTTGGATCAAATAATGCGGCCTCTTTTTCGTTTCATAATAAATGCGGCCAATATATTCTCCAATCACACCTAGACTCAAAAGCTGGACACCTCCGAGGAAAAGCACAGCCGATATTAAAGTGAAATAACCAGGTACCATCACGCCCGTTCTGACGATTTGAATAAAGGTGGCCACGATGTAAATCAAAGAGAGGAATAAGATCAGTATGCCAGTATAAAAACAAATACGCAGCGGGCGGTTGTTAAAGGAAATGACACCATCAATGCCATAGTTAAATAATTTCTTCAGAGACCACTTTGTATCACCATGCTGTCTTTCTACATTTTCATAATAGATGACCTTTTCTTCAAACCCAATCCAGCAAAAAAGTCCTTTCGAAAAACGATTGCCCTCTTTCAGCTCTAGCAATGCGTCGATCGCTTGGCGTGAAATTAAACGGAAGTCTCCTACGCCATCACGCAAGTCCACTTCAACCACCTTATTCATGATTTTATAGTACATCGATGATAGGTAAGAGCGAAGCTTGCTGTCTCCCTTACGGTTCCGTTTGGCAATGACTTGATGATAGCCTTCTTCATACCCTCTGACAAAATCCTGAATCAAATGGGTCGGATGCTGCAGATCGGCGTCCATAATGATCGCAGCTGCTCCCTTTGCATGTTCAAGACCTGCCAAAATAGCGGCTTCCTTTCCGAAGTTACGCGAAAAGGAAATGTATTTGACCTTGGCACTTTTGTGAGAGAGCTCTCTCATGTATTGAAGCGTATTGTCTTTGCTTCCATCATTAATAAAGATGATTTCAAAGTCATAATGAAAATCGCGAAACTCTTCCTCGAGTGCCTCAAAGATTCGTCTGATGTTTTCACCTTCATTGTAAGAAGGAATTATAACAGAGAGCAATTCTCGTTCCATATCGCACCTTCTCTTCACTTTTTTCACATAGTCTGTTATGTTCATTATTCCTTTTTTGTTAGAAAACGAAACCCTTTTTTATTATCCATAAATTACATGCTTCTTTAATCGTTTCATTATATCAAAGTTTTATTTCCAGTGATTTTCAGCAAGATGAATTTAATGTAACTTTAAGTTTATCCATTGTAAAAAGCCTGTAATTTTGATCACAGACTGGGTATTGTTTCATAAAATTGTTTGAACACTTATATATTTTCCTATTTTTTCAAAAAGATGATTAAGAATGAAAAGGGCAATCCCTTTAGTGGAGCAGCCCTTTGTTGTTATTTTGCAGATGCTCGTTTGCCTTTGATTGTTTATTTTGAAATAAATGCAGCTGAGCGCCGTAGCTCTCAATCCATTCTTGGACAATCCGTTCGGTTGTTTCCTGTCCTTTATATTTGCGGCCAGCCTTTGCATAGGTCGTTTCAAAATCACTCCAAAGCAGCTCTACCCATGTACGTGCTTCTTCATAGGTCAGCATATTGTTTTTTTCCATGAGTTGTTCTGTTAATCGCTCAAAGTATTGTTCCATGTCCGTTCCTCCTTCATCTAGCAGAAAGTGCCTTTTTAAAAAAACCTCTTTTTTCATATACTACCCTTACGTCTTCAAAAGACGCAAATGATTTGTATTGTTTGGAGGGAATCGATATGCGCAATAAAGCAAAGGGCTTTCCAAATCAAGTGAATCACAAGTTTGAAGGCGAACCAGGCGCCACAGACGCTTATGCATCTAAATGGCCAAATGGTGAGACGAATACACGTCCACAGGAACGTATGAGGGCATCAGGGAAACGCTAATTTTTCCAAAGGGAGTGCTTGAGATATGAGTTCAAATGGGAAATCGTATATGGATGATTTTGTTCAATTAAGGACAACCGCTTACCCTCAACCATGGGCGAATGCAAAGCATTCTGCCTCTCAGGTCAACGGAGAAACGCAGCAAACGCAGCACGACATCGTACTTCAGAACAACGTCCGTAAACAGCGTTCGAAGTAAAGAAAAGGACTGATCTCTAGGATCAGTCCTTTTGCGTAAGCATTGAAATCGGCAGGGCATCTTCCTTATTTGGAGCCGACACTCTGTACCCCCAAGCAAACACCCCATTTAAATATTCCACGTAAAATTGCTCTTCTGTGTCTTTGATTTGATAGGTCGTCTTGGTCTGAATCAAAGCTGGATCTAATAAATAGGCTTTGGCCATATCAATTTTTCGCTCTAAGACGGCATATTCATTCACAATGCCTAGCTGTTCAGCCTTTCTAGCTTTTTCAGAAAGGGCGGCAATCTCCTGCTTTAATTCGTATTCTGTCATCTCACTATAGCGTTTTTCCATCTGTTATTCCCCTTTGTTTAAAACGTGATCAATTGTATCGAGATCAAAGCCTTTTCGGTATAGAAATTGCTTCACTTTCATCTTCTTTTCAAATGATCCGTCATATCCTACCTTGCGCTTTGCCTTCTCTAGCATATACAGGAGGGCTTCTTCTTCCTTTTCCTCTTCTTGTCCATCATAGGCTTCTTGAAGGGCTTTATCAATGATCGCAAATGAAAATCCCTTTCGCTGAAGCTGAAGCTTGATGCGCTGCTTGATCTCTTTTGCAGAACGATTCTTTTCTTTTCTCACCAGCTTGAGAACCTGATTGACGGCTTCCTCCAGCTGTAAGTCATCAGGATATTGCGATAGCGCTTGTTCAATGGTGTCATCGTCTATGCCTTTTAGCTTTAACTCTTTTTTCAGGACGGAAGGCCCTTTGCTGTTCGTTTTTCGGTGGGTGCTCACATATGCTTCTGCAAATTCAAGATCATTTACATACTTATAATGCTTTAATTTGTGTATAATTTCACTAATAGCAGGTGCTGGTATTTCTTTTTTCGTCAAATAATCGGTGACTTCTTTTACTGATCTCATGCGATAAGATAAATAATCGACAGCCTGCTGAAATCCTTTTTTGACGGAATCGCCGAATTGAATCTCAATGATCTCTGCTTCGTCCAGCTCTTTCCCCTTTTTCAAATCGTGCTGAACGAGCACATCTAGATCAACGCTAAAGGCGTATTTTTCATCAAGGAAGATGTTGACGCGCTCTGTATTGTTTTTCTGAGCAGAAATTTTTGTAATATAAGGCATCCTGTAATCACTCCTTTTCTAAAACAGTCAGGATGTTTCTTCTGATTCAAAATTGTGAAAGATATAGGTATGTATATGAGAGGAGAGATGTCAATTGAATATCGCCATTACCGGAGGAACCGGTTTTATCGGCCAGCATGTCACAAAAGTGCTCGCAGCTGAAGGACATCATCTATATATTTTAACAAGAAACCCAAAGGAATCCGAACAAAATCATTTACATTATGTGCAGTGGCTGACAGAAGGTGCCGCACCGGAGCATGAATTGCCTGCCATCGATGTATGGATTAACCTAGCTGGAAAATCTATTTTCACACGCTGGACAGACAAGGCAAAAGAAGGCATCCTCTCTAGCCGTCTACAATCAACGCAAGAAGTGAGACGCATCATCGAAGCGCAGGAATCGAAACCGTCTGTGCTTATTCAAGCCAGTGCTGTCGGTATTTATGGCACTTCTAAGACCGAGGATTTTACGGAGGAAGCCCCTCCAGCCGATACAGATTTCTTAAGTCATACGTCAAAGCTTTGGGAAGCTGAAGGTCAAAAAATTGAGGCTCTCGGCATTCGAACTGTTTATACACGCTTTGGGGTTGTGTTAGGAGAAAAGGGAACACTGCCTCTCATGACCTTGCCATACAAGCTGTTTGCCGGTGGAACCATTGGCCCCGGGTCACAATGGGTATCATGGGTTCATGTGGAGGATGTGGCACATCTCATTGCCTTTGCCATCCGTCATGACGAGGTATCGGGTCCACTTAATGTCACGTCTCCGAATCCTGTTCAAATGAAGCAGCTCGGACAAGCCATCGCCTCTGCCCTTCACCGCCCCCACTGGTTGAAGGTGCCAGCCTTTGTTATCAAAACGGCACTTGGCGAAATGTCATTACTTGTTTTAGAAGGCCAGCGTGCCCTACCGAAAAAGGCCCTGCTTTCTTCTTATGAATTTTTGCACCCTGAACTAAAAGAAGCCATTTTACATTCAAAGGAATAAAGTTTGTCAAAAACACCCATCCTATGTAGAAACGATATGAGGGGGCCATTTGGATGAAGAAAAAAGAACACCAGCCAACTTCGAAGCTCAAGAAAACCCAGGAAGTTCTGTATCAGCAGGAATTCAAAAAAGCGGAAAGAGCAGCAGAAAAAAGAAGCAAATAAGACGGATATTCCACTCCAACAAGCACATAACTATAGTGATCTTGTAAAGGAGGAGAAGGCTTTGAATAAAGACCAACACAAGAAATCTGTCAAACAAATTGCGGCTCAAGAGACGGATGGCGAATATGTTGAATTTTCCAAAGAACTTGCAGATCCAAATGACGTAAAAGCAATGGCACGTATGAAAGCAGCTGATCAGCGCGCCAAAAAACAATAAGTAAAAAAGCAGACCCTTTTAAACGGTCTGCTTTTCTTTTATTTGATTTCAGTAAGCAGGCTTGATGCCATTTGACGTGATTTTTCCTCAGGTACCTCTTCTGGATATCCGATATGAAGGATGGCAGCAAAACGCTCGTTTTCCTTTAATCCCATGTCCTGTTGAAAGCCCTTGTCGTATAAAATGCGGCCGCTCTTCCATACCATACCGATCCCTTGATCCCAAGCGAGCAGCTGGAAATTTTGAATCAAAGCACTCACCGCGGCAAAATCATCATTTCTCACCACTGGGTTCTCGTCTTCCTTTAATACGACAAATAAAAGCGCTGGAACTTTTGAAAAGTAGTCTCTGTATTGATTGATTTTCTCTTCTTTTGCATCTGGGTTGTTGCGTTTAAAGAAAGCAATGAATCGCTTAACAAATGTCGCTTTTGCTGCATCAGTCGTCGCATATAGAAAGCGCCACGGCTCAGTGATTTTATGATTCGGTGCATAGACCGCATCCTCTAATAATGGCTGAAGCTGCTCAATGGTCACTGCCGTTTCTTTGAATTTTCGAATCGATCGTCTATATCTGACAGCGTCTCGAACCGTTAACGCTTCTGTTTGTTGTTTCATTTCTGGCATATATGTCATCCTTTCAATCAATTTTAATTGAAATTGATTCTCATTCACATTATAAACATCATTTCGTGTTGTTGCAAATAGAGTATCCCTCCCCATCTGCTAAAAAGTTGTTTGACTTTTTCAAGTAATGTTACAATCATATTACGCTTTAAACAAATTTTGAGAAATACGCCAAGATGATGAAATAATATCAGGTATTCCCATTTCATCTGATTCGGCCATTTTTTAAAACAGCTTTCAACCCATGATTGGAAGGGAGGCTTCTGGATGGAATGAAAATCAATATTGGGCAAATCATTAAGCTCTATCGTTATAAACAAAATATGACCCAATCTGAATTGGCAGAAGGGATTTGTTCTGTCTCTCATTTAAGTAAAATTGAAAATGGCTCAAAGGAGGCCAATCAAGATACGATCAATCTGCTGCTTGAAAAGCTTGGCATCAGTCAAGAATCGCTGTCGCAAAAGGCGCGTCACCTGCTGTCATTGCTAGATGAATTTCAAATGAACATGTATTTCTATGCACTCGATCAGGCTGAACAAAATGCAGAAATGATCATTCATCACGAAGAGCAGTTCTTTTCGCTAGATTTAGGGATTCAGTATCATTTGTCCTTATTTCAATTTTATTTATTAACGAAAAAACAGCCGCTTGCCTTAAAGACACACCGCGTGCTCAAAAAGTTTGAAAAAACCTTTATTAAAAGGGAAAAAGAAATTTTCGAATATCTAGATGGCATTCATCAGATTAAAAATGGTCAGCTCGAAGAAGGACTGAAAAAGCTTGAAAGCTGCTTTTCTTATGCTTCTGTTGAACAGAGCGACCTGTATTATCACTATGCAAAAGCGCTTGGCAACATGGGACATCTTGGTGATGCGCTTGAAGCCACACATCAAGCAATGGATTTATATAGACAAAAGAACAATTTCAAGCGGATTATTCATTGTACACTCATTCATGGCGTGATCTCACTGGAACTAAAAGCCTTTCAAACCGCTAAAAAATATTTAAAAGAAGTGATTTTGCACACTTCTCTTCACCCTGATGCCTATATTAAAATGACGGCTTATTTTTATTACGGGGTGCTCTTAAAACGTGAAGGTGATTTCTCTTCTGCTGTGCCTTATTTACTAGATTCACTCAATTACTTTAATCAAGAACAGATAGAAGATCGTTACTGTGAAACGCTATATGAAATTGCAACATTATATGCTGAATATGACCGCAAAAAGGCCCTTCCCTACATACACGAGCTGTTAAAACAGCCTCGTATTCAGCCAAACTGTTTATATATGATCAAAATCTATAAATTGATGATTGAGGAGAATCCTCATGATTTGAAAACCTATTTAGTCGAAGCAGCCATTCCCTACTTTGAACAAAATCAGCTGCACAGTGAGTACTTGTTTGCTCTTAGAACCTTGCTTTCCTATGCAGCTTCTCAGCTTGACGAACGTGCGTATATGTCCTACACGGGGAAGCTGCTTGATCACCTAGCGTCATATATTCCCTATTACAAAAAAGCATGACCTTCTGCCGATCAAAGGTCATGCTTTTTCTTTTCATTAAATGGTTTTTTGTTGATCTGTATCTGGACGGGTGACTTGTTCGACAGAATGAATATACCGTTTTCTCGCAAAATAATCATACGCATGCTGTCCAAATCCTAGCCAAATGCTGAGCACAATGAATGGGACCGTTCCCCATAATGCTGGGATGTTATAAGCAATACGTAGCAAAGTATAGATCCCTGAATTTTTCTGATTTTTGGCTAAGGAAATAGACACGATTCGTTTTTCTGCCTTCTCTTCACTTATTTTATTGAGCCTAAGCAGCTGTGAATGTCTAAATGATTCAAAGTGAATACGGTTCTTCCAATCGAGTGATTTTAGCAGGTCAATCGCTTTTGCACATGTAGGACTTTGTCCATCATAAAACACAAGCAGCCTGAGTGATTTGATGGAACGCTGTTCTCTTTTTTTTGATTCAGCAAGCTTCTTCTTTTCTTGGTCGAGATAAATGATTTTTTTCATAGATTGATCGCCAGCCCTTTTCCGTCATTTGTTTTTTTAGTTCGTTCAAAGGAGATTACAATTAGATTACTATAGTTGCTGGGCCTCTTGTATTGGGAAAAAGCAAACCAACGTGCGTTATATGAGCCTTTAGATAAGGGCAAAATTGATGATTTTATGGCATATATGAGGTTATTCAACTAAAAGTGGTTGGGAAAATCGTGGTGCTTTGCGGTTTTCTGCGGTATTTGATAGAAATCTGCGGTTTTTCTACAACTTTATGCGGTGTTTTGTAGGTAAAACGCAAAAACAAGATAAAAAAAGACTACTTCCCATTGCGGTGAAGTAGTCTTTTGGTTTATATTTTTTCCAGAACTTCTACTATTTCTTTCTCAATATCTTTCCATAAGAAACGATCTGTCGTATAGTGATGTGCGGCTTCTTTCGCAAATACCTTAAAAGCTTCTTCAAAATCAGGTGCATCTTTGTCTGGTTTTTTCTCGTCGACAAAGCGCTGTGCTTCTGCTGAGCGAGGTCCCCATTTCCCCACTTCATTCCCGTCCTGATCAATGATGACGATAATCGGAATCGATCTTGCGGTCCCGTTCGTTAAATACTGATCCATCAGGTCTAGATGCTCGTCCCGAATGAAATAGCGCGCATCAATGAGTGCTTCACTCGCAATACGCATGAAAATCGGTACATTGACCATCGCATCCCCGCACCAATCCGCTGTGATGACAAGCGCTCTGAGCTTTTTCTTTTGCAGCCGTTGAAACAGCTCTTTTTCTTTTTGATGAATTGCGTACTGATTGTACACCGTAAGTAGATTTTCACGGTTTTTCTCCATGTTGTGTACATATGTACGTTCAGCTAATCCCTTTGTAAACCATTCATTCAATGTCATTTTAACATCCCCTTTACCCTTCAACTTTACCACTTTTTCTGTTCTTTTGTCTAAAAAAACCTTCACCTAGTGAAAGGTAAAGGCTTTATGACTTATTGACGCCGTTTCCGATTTGGATCCATTCCGATCAGCTTGGTGACAAGCACCATGGTAACAGCTAGTGACGTATTCTTTTTATACGCTAAATATTTTCCGTGCCATTCGGGTTTATATTTCTGTTTAAACGAACGTAATCCGCTGAAACTATACATATATCTGACGTTATTGAAGATGACACTCGCCAAACGTTCTGTGAGGAACGACTGATGGAATGTGCCTACATTTGATAAAGGTGCCATTCCCATGTTAAAGGATTTGTATCCTTTTTCTTTCCCCCATTGAAAAAGGTGGATAAACAGCGCATCCATCATTCCATTCGGAGCATCATGCATATGGCGCATCAAGTCGATGGATATCTCTCCTTTTTGGTACATCGGCATTAATGACACAAAGGAAATGATCTGTCCTTGTTCATCTTTTAAGAGCGCAATCGGTGCTTTTTGAAGGTAGTCTTCATGAAAGTAGCCGAGAGAAAATCCTTTTTCTTTTTTCTTTCCAAGCCAGCTGTCAGAGATCTGTTTTAAGGTAGAGATCAATTCATCTGAAAAGGGTGGTTCCACCATCTCAAAGGTATAGCCTTCTCGTTCAAACTTATTAGCGACAGCTCGTAAATTCGATTTTTTCTTACCTGATAGAGAAAACGTTTCTAAGTCGACCATGGCTTCTTCCCCAAGCTTAAAAAAGTGAAAGCCTAAGTCATGATAGAGAGCCATCCCTTCTCGTTCTACTTGGTAAAAAGCGACTCGATAGCCTGCTTTTTCGGTCTGCTGCAAAAACTCTTCAAGTACAAGCGGATAAGACGCTTTACGTCCAGAAGGATCTCCGAGCACAATGACGCAGCGGCCAATTCGGCCAAACTGTAGCATCGCCTCTCCATCACTTGAGAAAAACAGCTTTTTGTCTCCTAAAAAGCCAAGATGACTGAGGGCATTTCCTCCCTTTTCTTCTAAAAACGCTTTTAATTTTTCTTCATCTGCTTCTTCCCCAATTGGAAATGCTTTTTTATTAAAAATCAGTTTGCTAATGAAGAAGAAAAGCGGTACACCAATTAAAGCAATCATACTTGTCATCGTGATGTGCCGTTCATTATGCACCAAGTAGTCCTTACTCAGAAAATGCCCGATTTTCGTCCAAATAAAGTTGCCAATGACATTATAGTTAAACAAAACGAGTAAATATCCCGCGGCAGCCGCCACAAACTGATATAAGGAATACGGCGCCTGCTGCTTCACAAATTGATTTCGAAGAGAGAAAAACACCGCCATGATGACTGGCAAAATAAAGATTAGACTCAGGTTAAACCCTTTTAACAAAGTAAACACAAAACCGCCAGCCAAGGCAATCATCGTCAGCACGTAAGATCTTTTTGTTCTTTTATACACTTCAATGGACAAAATCATTAAAATGATTCCGAACATTAAAGAAAGACCATTAAACCCCGATAACAGAAAGCGTGGAATGCTGGTAATTACGCCTAAACGATCAACAGGAAGCACAACAGAAGCCATAATGAGCAGGCCACTTCCAAACGTTAAAATGGATATAGACCCGTACAATAAACGGATTAATAGGGCGCGGTGTAAGATAATTAAGACGTTCGTTGTTTCAATGGCAGGTGCCATCCTTGGGTTGCCTTCAAGACGTCTAAGCGTCGTTCCGGTTAAATCATATGCAGCAAGACAAAGTCCAAGAATAAACGGGAAGATCGAGTATACGAAGCGGTACAATACTAGCGCCGTCAGCACCATCTCTTTGTCAAAACCAATGTATTGCATGCTGAGTAAAAAGATCAAATCAAATGAACCAAACCCGCCTGGAACCATACTGATTAAACCGCCGATTGATGCAATGGCAAACACACCTAATACAATACGGACATCGACGTTCATCCCCATTGAGACGACAGCCATGTACATGACAAGACCTGCTGCCAGCCATTCTAAAAACGATGCGCCAATATAAGCGTAGATCGGGTGCTTCAGTCCATTTTCGCCGCTCTCAATCGAACTTTTTCGAACCGAGGCCATGATGATGTAAATTGGTACAATACAGGCAAAGATAATGACAAATGCCCATAGCCACGGCTCCTGACTAATAATACTTTCAACAGGCAGAACCCTGACCAAGATCAAATCACTGAAAATAGATAGACCCAAAAGGACAGAGGATGTCAAAAGGGCAATGCCTTTCAGCAGTTTTTTCGTATCTGTTATGTACTCCTTGTATAGAAGTGTTCTGAGCCCTGCTCCCGATAAGCCGCCGAAACCAAGTACACTATTAAAGGAGTTCGCAATCCAAGAAATACGAATCGTTTTCCAGCCGCTGATTGGCATATTAAGGCTTTTTCTTAAAATAAAATCATATAAGGACATCGATAAAACCGCGACAAGTCCAAGAAAGACAAGAATAAACAAGTCCATTCGATTCAAGCTGTCAATAATATAAAAAGTCTTTTTAATGGAAAGGCCGCTGAGCTCCTGCTTGGCGACAAAAATTAAGACAAGGATAATCACGATCGGAAAAAGCATTTTCAAGACCGTCATACCCGTTTTTTTGTTCCACATGTTTTCCCAACTTTCTAGGTTGCTTCATTTATTTCAACTGATGATTATTATACAACAAATACCACTTGATTCATGCAGTTTAACATTCAAAAGCTTGATGATACTTTCAATTAGAAGTAAAAATCAGTAATATAAAGAAAAGAGCCGCTTAAAGGAAGTGAACAAGCGTGGAATATAATATTCATGACACCACCGTATTAAAAGAAGAAATTCTATCTCCAGAGGAAAAAAAGACATGGGTGCTTTATATGAAAGTGCTCACTGCTGCAGGTCTTGGAGATGTTTCTGAATGGATGAAGCTTGATATGAGTATGCCTCAAATGAAGGTACTCATGCTGCTCAATAACCATGGCTCTCTTAAGGTATCCGAAATTGCTGAAAAAATGGGGGCTTCTTTGTCCAATATGACAGGCTTGCTTGACCGTTTAGAACAGTCTAACTTTGTCGAGCGAAAGCATTCTGAGCGTGACCGGCGAATCATTGTCGTAGAACTGACAGAGGAAGCCAAAAATATTTTCAGAAGTATTTATCAAAAAGGACACGAAAAAATTAAAAATTCCCTGCAACGGCTCAATGATGAGGAAAAAGAAAAAGTCAATGAAGGGCTAGCCATCTTAGAAAAAGCACTGCGCCCTGAACGTGGCTAAAAATGAAAAGGGAAAAAGACGGTCACTTGAGGTCCGTCTTTTTTATTTCTTCTTGTACTTGTCGATCTGGAGTGAAGAGAAATTTACGAATGACTTCCCTGTCATCCCATAAGAGATAACCTACACCGATGATGAGAAAAATGATGCTGATCCACGTCCCGCCAGGCAGCAGATGTTCAAGTTCCTCAATCGTTCTTTCTGAGCCTAAGCTGTTACTATAGCGTATCTCAAACAGAACGTATTTTGCTATATAAAACAAGGCCGCCATACAGATAAACATGGCGCCGACAATTTTTCTACCAGACATGTGTCTACTCCTTTAATTCCACTGATTTCTTTTGATTAATTCCGTCACATGGGCAAGGTGGTGCTGTGAATGCCAGACATACTTGCCTGTTGCATCATATAAGGACACCGTTTGTTGATCGGCTGAGTGATAATATGCAGCGCTAAAGTCTTCCTCTGACATCCCGCGAAGCAAGGTGCACCACCTGCGATGCAGATTGTTGATCAAGGGCAGTGATAGACTGATGGGTGCCTTGCTATCTGGAAGGGAGGCAAATGCCTCCTGATCATATGGACGTATGTGTGGTGTATCTTCTGTGAGAGCGAGTTTGAATCGCAAGTAAGCATTCAGGTGGCTGTCCGCTACGTGATGAATGAGCTGACGGACAGTCCACCCTCCCGGCCGATACGGTGTATCCAGCTGAGCATCTGTCAACTGTGCAGTCACTTCTTCATACCGTTGAGGGATCGCTGCTAACTGATCAATCCATGCCTCAAGCTGTTCTTTCGTTTGTGTTTCAACTGGTTTATATAAGCCAATCGGATATTGTAATGACGTCATATACTTCCCCCTAAAACCCTTCTAGCACAAATTTACCAATCATCTTCCCTTGCTCAAGCGTTTGATGTGCCTGCTTCAAATGGACAGCATTGATCGGGCTGAGAACCCTTGTTAAGGTATGTGTTAATTTTCCCTGTTCAAATAACTCACTCGCTTCAGTTAAAAGCTCGTGCTGCTTGATCATATCTGCTGTTTCGTACATAGGCCTTGTGAACATGAATTCCCATACAAATGCAGCACTTTTATTTTTGAGCAATTGAATGTCTAAATGATGTTGATTTTCAACAATCGTACAGATCGTACCTTGGGGTTTAATCGCTTCTGCCATTCCTTTAAAATGCCCATCTGTATCATTTAAGCATAAAATGAAATCCACTTCGCCAATCCCTTTTTCCTGAAGCTGCGTGAAGAGCGGCTGATGATGGTCAATGATATGATCGGCACCTAATGACAGACACCACTTTTTTGTTTCTGGTCTTGATGCGGTGGCAATCACAGTTGCCTTCGCTAATTTGGCCAGTTGAATGGCAATCGAACCCACCCCGCCTGCACCACCGATGATCAGCAGTGTCGAGCCTTCTGCATTCTGCTTCATATGCATCCGGTCAAATAACGCTTCATATGCCGTAATGGTCGTAAGAGGCATCGCAGCTGCTTCTGCAAAAGAAAGATTTGCAGGCTTTTTCGCGACAATTCTCTCATCCACAAGCTGGTATTCACTATTTGAGCCCTGACGCGTAATATCTCCTGCATAGTACACGTGGTCTCCAGGCTGAAACAACGTACAATCTTCGCCTACTTCAACAACCGTGCCGCTTGCATCGTAGCCAAGAATTTTCAATTCTTCCTCCTTCTGATCCTTCGGTGACCTCACCTTTGTATCCACTGGATTCACCGACACAGCCTCTACCTTCACCAGTATATCTCTGCCAGCTGCTTTAGGCTTTTTTACCTCTTGATCCATCAGGCTTTGCTCATTATCAATCGGCAAGTACTCAAATAGTCCAACTGCCTTCACTCGCTCGCACTCCCTTTCTCCATGCTTCTTTTCCACATTTTATCATAATTTTCTGATGTTGATAGGTGGATCAACGGAGCGATGTCACATTTATGACCGCTTCAAAGCCTTTCGCTCCCTCGCAATGTAAGAAGGACGAGCCTTTTTCAAAGAAGGAACATAAGTGAACCAGCTCTTTGATTTAAAGAATAGCTGAACGTAATAAAACTGAACGTGCTGCAGGAAAACGATGATCAATAGAAAAATAGTGAATGAGAGGGTAAAGTTATCTGCCCCTCCCTGTATCCATTCGCTGATAAAGAAAGCCACAAAAACGATCATGATGAGCTGTTCGAGCCTTTGCACAAGCTGAACAAAGACATACCCCCGTTTGGATATGTCGCCGGACTGGCGCTTCCTGATCTTTCTCGATTTGTAAAACCAAATGATACTTTCTGCTAAGTTATGAGTCATAAAAAGAGCGATGATGGCTATCAATAAAGGAGATGGGGTGTAAAGGACTTGGATGACAAACGGAAACACTAAAAAATATAATGCGGTAAATGCGTGTCTAACAAATAAGAGAAATAGTTCTTTTTCTATGTATGTTTTCATGTGTTTCACCTCCCTAAGTACTACGTCTCATTTTTTTAAAAGTTTCCTCTACCTATCAAAAAAGGATGCCTTGAAAAAGGCATCCTCAGCGTGTAGACAAACCCTCGCATTCGTTGTCAGTCCTGCGTGCCGGTGCTCACGAATATTTCATTCGCTCCGCTCCGGTACTCGTCCTTCCTAGACTTCAAGGGCTTTCTATCACGCTGAAAAGAAACAAAGTGCTAAAATAAAGATCATTTTAGCGCTTTGTCAACAATCTGAGGATGCCTTGAAAAAGGCATCCTTCATGAATAAAACTTAAAATGCAGCACTTAGTACGACAGGACCTTGCGGAAGCTGGTTATCCTTTTTTGGTTCAAGGGTGACAGCCACGGTATCCCATGATTCGCTTGCTTCTTTTTCAGATAACGCATAGGTGACGGTGCCTTCCCCTTTGCTATCTGTTTTAAAGGCACCGGCTGGAATCGGCTGATCTCCTTTAATGAGCCATACTTGATAAACAGCAGATGAATCAAGCTGATCCTTTAACCCGTCTGCACTCACAACAAGCTCTTTTTTGCCGTTATGCTCGATCACTGAAAAAGCACCCGTTGTTTTAGGTGATGCGGCAGATGCCAGTGACTTTGTCGCAACAACTCTTACAGGTTCTTCCGCCTGTTCTTTTCCATTCGTCAGGAAATACACGTTTCCAGCTGCAGATATGAGAAACAGTGCCGCAACGAGTGGCAATAGCCACTCGTTTCGCTTCTTTTGTGGCAGTTTGATCTCGTTTCGTTCAGGTACGACCTTGATCTCTTTTTTCTGGTTGGTCTTTTCTGTGACTGTCTCTGACGTCTCATCTTCAAACACTTGGGATAAAATGCGATCTTTCATCCCCGCCGGAGGTGTTTGGTCACCTGCTAAAAACGGAATGTCAGACATGAGTGATGTCAATTCTTCAAGCTCTTCTTTGCAAGCCGAGCAGTGCTTGATGTGCTCTTCAAATTGCGCCTTTTCTTCTCCTTGTAAATGCCCGTTGAAATAATCAATCACTTGATGTTTACACTGAGTCATGCCTCTTCCTCCTTTCCTCCGCGAGACAGTCTCGTTCGTAAATGCTTCAATGACAATCGAACCCTTCCCTTCACCGTTCCAATGGGGATGCCTAGCTTTTCTGCAATGCTCTTTTGTGTCATTCCATTAAAATAGACATCTTCTATAATGGTTTGCTGTTCTTTTGACAATGTAGATACTGCTTCACGTATGATTTGTTTTTCCTCGTTCCATTCCACTTCTTTTGACACATCTTCTTGATGATCTGCCAAGTATTCAATATGCTCATCTTCTAGTGCTGTTTCGTTCCGGTGTTTTCTTAGGAGATCAATGGCTGTGTTGCGTGAGATCATGAATAACCACGAGGAGAATTTCCCTTTATCCGTATTGTATTCTCCTATGCCGCGCCAAAGCTTGATAAAGACTTCTTGAAGCACTTCCTCCGCGAGCTCACGGTTTCCAGTCATTTTATAAATAAACGAATATAACACCCGTTCATAGCGATCGTACAACATTTCAAGCGAAGGCTTGTGACGATCATATTTGATCTTGTGATACAGCTCAAAATCCTTCAGTGTGTCCATAGTCATCTCCTTCCTTTTTCATGAGAAAGAGCATGCTGCATTCATCATGAAATCCTTCACGTATTGCTTATATTACGAGATTACAGTGATAAGCCTACTTTGTACTTTACTCTTTTTTTAAGGAGAAAAAAAGAGCGCTGAAAAAGGAAGTGTGCTCCTCATGAGAATGTACTTACTTTACGAATTGACAGACCGTTTGGATCACTTATGCTAACAAAGTCAAGAATCCATGTGTTACCATTCACTATTCAGTTGATTTTAGCAAACTCACGAGAGTCTCTCGATTCAAATCGGGTGGAACGCATTCTTTCATGGTGTCATAATAGAACGTAAATAGGAGAACTGGAGTGTACGTCAATGATTGGAACGATTGTCCTTTTTTTATTAGCTGGTTTAGCTGAGATTGGCGGCGGCTATCTTGTCTGGCTTTGGCTGCGTGAAGCAAAACCCGTCAGCTACGGGATCGCCGGAAGCCTCATTTTGGTCGCTTATGGCGTCATCCCCACCTTCCAACAGTTCCCAACCTTTGGACGGGTTTATGCTGCCTATGGCGGGGTTTTTGTCATTCTCGCTGTGTTTTGGGGATGGTGGGTGGATCGAAAAACACCTGATTTGTACGATTGGGTAGGCGCTCTTATTTGTTTAATAGGTGTGAGTATAATGCTCTTTGCCCCTAGAAACTAGGGCAAAAGATTGCGATACTTGTCATGAGAAAAAAGCCGGCGCTCTTTTGCCGGCTTTCACATTTCTCCTAATGGATTTTTATGCCCCGAATTGTGTTTCATAAAGGCGCTTATATAAGCCATTTTGCGTTAGTAATGTTTTGTGATTTCCTTGCTCTGCAATGCCACCTTTTGTCACAACAACAATTCGATCTGCATGTTGAATAGTTGCAAGGCGATGCGCAATGACTAGCGTCGTTCTACCTTCTGAAAGCTCTTCTAGTGATCGCTGGATCGAAGCCTCTGTTTCAGTATCTAGTGATGAGGTCGCTTCATCCAGTATTAAAATAGGTGGATTTTTCAGGAAAATACGTGCGATTGATACACGCTGCTTTTGTCCACCTGACAGCTTGACGCCTCTTTCACCAATCATTGTATCAAGACCTTCGGGCAGAGATTCGACGAGTTCTTTTAGCTCTGCTTTTGACACCGCCTGCCATATTTCATCCTCAGTTGCATCAAGCTTGCCATAAAGAATGTTCTCTCGAATGCTCCCATTAAATAAATAGACGTCTTGTTGGACTATTCCAATTTGTTGACGCAGTGAAGACAGCTTCATCTGTCTACTATCAATGCCGTCTATCGTAATGGTTCCAGATTGCCATTCATAAAACCTTGGTAATAAACTGCATAGCGTTGATTTACCAGCACCGGAAGGACCTACAATGGCAACCGTTTCCCCTTGTTTGATCTCCAGATTAATATGCTCAAGGATCAAACTGTCCTTCTCATAACCAAAGCTGACATCATGAAATGTAATTTCACCTTTTAGCCCATCGACATGAATCGCATCAGGGACGTCCTTTTCGTCTGGGGCTTGATCTAAGAGCGAAACAAATCTCTTAAAGCCTGCGACTCCCTTTGGATACGTCTCAATCACTGAATTAATTTGTTGAATGGGTCCTAAAAAGATTCCAGATAGCAGGACGAATGAAATGAATTCACCATAGGTCATATTCTTTTGCATCACAAACCATGTCCCGCATACAAGTCCAAAGATGGTGACGCCCTTCATAAGCAGGTGACTAATTGAAGCGTGTAATGCCATCATTTTGTATGTGGTTAATTTCGTTTGTTTAAACTGTTCATTGTGTTCAATAAAGCGATCAATTTCATGCGTTTCATTCCCAAATGCCTTCACTACTCGAATTCCGCTCACATTATTCTCAACCCTAGCATTGAATCGACCAATGCTTGAAAACATGTGATCAAAGGCAATCGACATTTTCTTCGTAAAATAAACCGAGAGCCATATTAAGAATGGAACAATGAGAAACGTGAGGACGGCAAGCTGCCAATTAATTGATAGCATCAGGGCAAATGCACCTGTAAGAGTCATCATTGCAATAAATAAATCTTCAGGCCCGTGGTGAGCAATTTCACCAATATCCATTAAATCGTTTGTCATGCGTGAAACAAGCTTTCCTGTTTTCTTTTGATCAAAGAATCGAAAGGACATTTTTTGTACATGGGTGAATAGCTGACTTCTCATATCTGTTTCAATATTGATACCTAGCTTATGTCCGAAATATGTCACCACATAATTCATCGCTGAGCTGACGACATAGACTGCCAGTAAAATTCCACTCCAGATGAGAATCATTTCCCAGTTTCTGTTTGGGAGAAGGTCATCTACAACCATACTGATCGCGAGTGGAAATGATAATTCAAGTAGTGCCGCTATAACGGCACAGGAAAAATCTAATATAAACAGCCCCATATATGGCTTATAATAGGAGAAAAATCGTTTTAACAAAAAGCAGCCCCCTTACTTCTGAGATAAGTCAGTCAATATCTCAACGTATTTTTCTGCTTGATTGGCGATAGCTATTGGATCAAATGGCCAGAAATACGCAATATCCAAGTCATGTACTTGATTCTTTTTCACTGCTTTTAAGCTTTTCCATATTGAATTGCTCTTATCGAACGTACCTCCGTTGGCTTCATCAACAAATATATAATCACCTGCATATTTTGGTAGCACTTCATATGAAATATGTTCAAATCCTGACTTTCCATTTAAAACAGTGTCTGCAACATCTTTTGGCGGCTGAAGCTGCAATTGTTCGTAAAGTGCTTGTCCACCTCGATAGATACCATTCCCATACACATAGACATCATTTTTAAATGCACCCAAGATTGATACTGTTTCGCCATCTTTGATGACTGTTTTCACTTTCTTTCTAGCAGCTTCTATACGTTGATCAAATTTTTTCAAAAACGCTTTTCCTTCTTCTTCTTTATTCAAGATGCTGGCTAATGTAGTGATCTCTTCTTGTGAATTTTTAAATACACCGAACGGATAAACAATCGTTGGGGCAATCTTTTTGTAGACGTCAAGTACCTTTTCATCGTCTACAGCTGAAATGATGAGGTCTGGTTTTAAGCTTGCCACCTTTTCGGCGGAGCGTTCATCACTAATGTCTGCCACACCATCCACTTTGCCTTTAAGATGTATGTTTTTTAAATCTTGTGTTGTGGCACCAACCGGTTTTACCCCTAGTGCAACAGCACTACCCAAATAGCCATCTACGAGAATACGCTTTGGATTTGCTGGAATCTCGACCTTGCCTTTCACTGTGTCGACCGTTTTTGTTTTTTCTTCGGCTTTTTTACTTTCTTCCTTTTGACCGCAGGCTGCTAGTGCGAATAACAATACTAAAGCCATTAAACTAAGAAATATGCCTTGTTTTTTCATAACTGCTTTTCTCCTCCATATCATGATGAATCACTGAGAATCATTATCATTTATTTGTCTCTCGTATTCTATCAACCGCTTGTCTATCGGTCTATGGATAATCGTCATAACTTGTTTATGGACAATTGTTAGATACTCTTATTCTTTTATTAAAAATTGAGAGAATCGTTTCATGATTTCTATCGCCCGTTCCCCTTCACCAAATCTAAATTCTTCTAGTTTTAACAGGTAGAATGTATTATTTTGCACTGCGGGTAAATTACGCAGGACATCACTTTCCTTCATACGTTTGTCCATATGTCTGTACCATCCATTCCGAACAGCCACAATAAAAAACATATGATCTGCTGCATAATCTGCTAAACGCTCAAGCGGAATCACAACATGTTTATCAGGTTTCAGCACCTCCTCTTGAATGGCTTCAGGGGGCATCACCCCCAACGTTTTATATAGGTTGATTGCTCCTCTCGCATGAAAAGACCACATATACACCTTGTCATGTCCCCTTATCTCATATAAAGCAACCGTTTCCTTTTTTTTCAAAAACGGCGTCAAGCGAGCTCTTTCTTTCTGCGCTTGCTTCTCATAACGCTCCACCCATTGCTTAGCTTCTTCGCTCCTTCCGATGAGGCTACCTAAACAAAGTACCTCCTCTACAGGACTCAGGCGACTATATGGAAAAACAAGCACAGGAGCGATTTTCTCCATGCGTTTCATCCATTCTCTATTTGTATAGAAATAATCAGGCATTAAAATGAGGTCTAAGTTCATGTCCTTCAAAACGTCGTCAGGTGTATGCTCATGAATGACGAAGACATCACTGAGTTGACCTTGAAGCACATCTGAATAAAGAGCAATATCTTCTTCCATGCAAATTGGTTTCACTCCAAGCGCAAGCAAAGAGCCTACAAACTGAAAAGCAGCAATTCGTTTTGGTTGGCGACTCAGTCGATACTGACTAGGCGATCTGCCCGTTTTTTGACGAAATTTTCTGCTGAAATAGAGGCTATCAGTATAGCCTACTCTTTGTGCAATCGCCTGAACCTGTTCATCGGTTTTGAACAATAGCTTTTTTGCTTCATCTATTCGAATTTGTGCAATATAATCTGTGACACTCATTCCAACGCTTTTCTTAAAAAAAGTAGAGAAATAGCTTTCATTAAAGCCCATTTTATGTGCTAAGTCCTTACGGGTCAGTTCTTGTTGGTAATGCTCTGCAATGTATTGAAGAATCATTTGAATTGAATAATGATCCGCATCAGTTGTTTTTTCATTTTGTTGCTGGAATATTTGCAGTACTAGCTTTAGTAGCTTCACTTGGCTACTTTCTGAATAAGAGAGGTCACTTAAACGTTTAATATGATGAAATAATACCGGTGAGCCCATCACCACTTGCCCGTTATCAGGCAGGGTATCATAATTGATTTTATAAATTAATTCATCATCAGCATCATTTGTGAGCATGTAATGTTCAAATGAAACAGCAAAGACTGTGACTTGCTGATGAGATAAAGAACGGATGACAACGGGGATGTGAGATCGTATAAACAGGCTATCCCCACCGTCAAGCTCGTACTCCATTCCTTCTAGCTGAATGACAACGGTACCATCAGCTGTTAAAACGCTTGGTGATTTTGTCTGCCATCTGTTCGTTTGTTTTGCTTTCAGACACATCTGAATTTTCTTTTTCACATGTAGCATCGTTTCCATTTGTGCGTTCATCCTCAGATACCTCCTTTCAGCCATAAAAAAGGTGATGCCGTTGCGGCACCACCCTTCTTGTTTTGTTTTTTTTAGCGATCTGCACCGGCTGCCAGCAATTCTTTGTTTTTTTCCTTAAAACGTTCATTATGAGAAGATACATACGCCACTTTCTCCGCATCTGGTTCGATATATAATTTCGCACTATTTAGTGCGTTCACACCATCTACAAACGTTCCTGCAATCAAGCGGACCTTGCTTTTATGTGTACATAAATCACCTACTGCATACACACCTGGTAAATTGGTCTCCATCTGCTCATTCACTTCAATGAGTCCCCATTCACCTTGCTTTAATCCCCATTCTGCAAGAACACTTAAATCGCCTTTCATGCCGTGGTTGACAATGACTGCGTCTGTTTCAATACGTTCTTTTTCACCTGTTTCTAAATGCTGAACAGTGACAGCTTCGATTTCTTTTCCGTTTCCATGTAGGTCCGTTAATTCATGTGGGGTTAAAATACGTGCACTTGATGCTTTCATATTCGCCACGTTTTTTTCATGTCCACCAAACATATCTCTGCGGTGTATAACAGTGACACTTTTCGCAATTGGCACAAGGGCATTTGCCCAATCCACCGCAGAATCGCCGCCCCCAGAGATAACGACTCTTTTTCCAGCGAAGGTTTTGAGCTCCTGAACCGTATAATAAAGGTTTGTTACTTCGTAGCGATCTGCATTTTCAACCTCCAGCTTTCTTTGAACTGGAATACCATGCCCCATTGCCAAAATCAAGGTTTTGGTTAAATGACGATCACCATTTTCGGACGTAATCAATATATTTCCATCTTCTAAGCGATGAAAGTCTGTTATTTTTTGATTTAATGCAATGACAGGTTCAAATGTTTTGGCTTGCTGTTCAAGCTGTTTAATTAATTGCTCTCCTCTTGTCGGCACTAATCCGCCTACATCCCAAATGACTTTTTCTGGGTAAAGGAGCACTTTTCCTCCAAGGGTTTCATTGTATTCAAGGACCTTCGTTTTTAAATCACGCATTCCGCTATAAAAGGCGGTATACATGCCAGCAGGCCCACCACCGATAATTGTCACGTCAAACAATTCAAGTTGCTCTGTCATTCGTGTCCCTCCTGTTTTGTAGCTATCTATGCCAAATAAGTGATATTGATTCTCATTATCATACATATTCATTGTAGTCTACAGGAGTAAGTGGTGGCAATAACTTTCTACAAAATAAAAAGACGAGTCCTAAAACTCGTCCTAAACGTAGCTTAAACAAATGACAATCCAAGATCTTTTAGTTCAAGTGAAACGAGTCTTGCGATGGCATCTGCACCTGTTTTTGTAAAATGTGTACGATCATCAATACCAGTTGAAAGCATAAAATATGATGCTGTCTTTTCATGACCTGATGCCTGATAAAAGTCAAGACTTGCTTTCATTAAATCAACGATCAGCACTTGTTCTTCATCAGCCAGCTCCTTCATCGCCTCACAATATGCAGGAAAATCATTGACATATACCCCATTCTCTTCATGAAAGCGGCCGACAGGTGTCAGGAGTAAAGGGTTTGCCCCTTTTTCTCTAGCCCCTTGAATGTATTGTGATAAGTAGGCCTTATACGTAGTAAAAGGGTCAGTATGTCGCTCCGGTTTTTTGGTGGATGCATCGTTATGCCCCATTTGGATAAAAAGCCAGTCGCCTGGTTGAATCTTGGCTAATATGTCGTCGAGCCGCCCTTCTTCAATAAACGTCTTTGAGCTTCTGCCTCCAATTGCCTTATTGATCACCGACACATCATTTGCAGTATAGAGGTGGAGAAATTCCCCCCAACCTCCTTGAACAGGACGATCTGGGTAAGAACAAACGGTCGAGTCACCAGCTAAATAGATGGTTGTCATGAGTACTGCCCCCTTTTAATATAGGATCCATTTTCATTCATTCGTCGATAGAAAAGGTGAGCTGATCTTTTTAGTATTGCTTACAAATAATTCGCTTTTCATTCTTTAAAACCCTGCATAGAGAGACATTAAGGAATCATTTTTCCTTCAATCATGTGCTGTTAGTTCTGTGCCTGATTCTGTTGCTTCTTTTATTGCTTTTAACATATATCCAATTCCTTTATATGGTGCGAGTGGGTAATTCGCATGCTGATGGTCTAGCAGAAGTGGATCAATGACTTTTCTAAATTTTTTCCCGCCAAGCACCACCAACTCATCAAAGGCTGTTAGCTGTTTTTCATAAAATTGCCGTCGGAGCTGTTCTTCTGTAATGAGCTCTATATGATTTGTACCGAACGTCACATCATAATTTGCAGGAATAATGTCGTCTTTATGTAAGAATCCGTACTTTCCTGATAGAATCACCCAATCATCAAAAAACGTTTGTGCATAGGTTTTTGTTCGTTGATGTAGTGGGCTTAAATACACAAGATGTGCTGGCTGGCTACCGGCCTCTTTTGACACATCCCATATTTTCTTTGCTCCACACGGAATGATACAAATTCGTTTCACCTTAACACCCCCTTTTTGCTTCGATATAAGATGTAGACCATGCAACCAATCGCTGTACCAAGCGTGTTTAAGATCAAATCATCAACATCACTACTTCTTGTAATGATGCCATATGTAGAAAACAACCATTGCAACATTTCAATACTTGTTGATAAAAGAAAACCTGTCAAGATCGCTTTCTGCCATGTCATTTTTTTAAAACCGCAAAAAAGCAAAAAGCCAATCGGTACAAATAGCAAAATGTTCCCTATGATATTTAAGTAAACGAGTGCAGGGTAACCATGATGCAGTGCATGAAAATTTTGATAGATCGAATGAAGTGGAATGAAATTGACACTCACTTGATCTTTTGCTGCGGAAAATTGATTGGGTAATACCGTTAAATATAGCAATGTGCTCGTATAAAAAAACAGAAATGCAAGGGCAGTTTCTGTGAACAAATACATGGATTGATTGCGCTTCTTTGTATACCTGAATCGCATGTAAACAAACAATATAACAAGTAGCAATAAGGAGCCGATTGGAAGTGATGATAATAATTTCATAGATGTGTAGCTCCTTTCTATTTGTTTATTAGATTGCTTGGACATATTACAGCCTATTCATACAGTCCATCATCTATTCATAGGTTATCCCTGATTGTACTACAGTCTATATGAGGTTAGCACTTCAAAAGGGCTATTGACAAATCGTCAGTTTCCCGCTAAACTGACTGACATTCAGTCATTTAAGGTCGGTGATGATATGTCAAAACGAGAAAAGATTATGCTTGCTGCCATTGACGCGTTTAAAGAAAAAGGAATTGAAAAGACAACCATTTCGGATATTGTGAAAGCAGCAGGGGTAGCGCAAGGAACGTATTATTTATATTTTCCTTCAAAGCTGTCTGTCATGCCTGCTATCGCAGAGCATCTGATCTCGGAGATGGTGCCTGCAATTGAAAAGGAATTAACTCAGCATGCAGATGTCCTCGATCAAGCAGATGCGCTTGTTGAATTCATATTCTCTTTTACAAGAAAATACCATGATGTCCTTGCCCTGACCTATTCAGGTTTAGCTGCCACCGAGCATTTAAAGGAATGGGAAGATATTTATGAGCCGATTTACAAATGGATCGCCACTTTTCTAGAAAAAGCAAAGCAGGACAAAAGAGTCCGCGCGAACTTGAATTGTCATTACGCGGCGAAATTCATTATCGGTTTACTTGAATCGTCAGCTGAGCAAATGTATTTATTTACAGAAACAGATACAGAAGAGGTCCTTATTCAAAAACGAGAGGTCAAGCAATTTCTCGTTTACGCACTTGGCATAGAGACACCTTAAAAAGTACAGCACATGCTGTACGTTCTTTTTTGGTCTCGAAATGACGAATCGTCAGTTTTAGGAGGAATAACATGAGGAAAAGCTGGATGTATGTCGCACTCACTTGTTTATTCGAGTTACTTTGGGTGTTTGGTTTAAATAAAGCAGATGCTGTGTGGGAGTGGGCGATCATTATCTGCCTCATCCCGATTGATTTTTATTTTTTAATGAAAGCTTGTGAGAAGCTGCCGACAGGAACGGTATACGCCGTATTTGCCGGAGTTGGAACAATCGGTACGTCTATGATGGATTATGCGCTGTTCGGCGGTTCGTTTTCATTCAAAAAGCTCTTATTTATGGGGATATTGGTCCTCGGCATTATTGGATTAAAAGTGTCTGATGGAGATGCACATGAGCAGAAAGGAGAAGCGGTATAATATGGGCTGGTTTTTTGTGTTGTTAGCCTCTGTCTGCGAAATCGGCGGAACCATTGGCTTGAGTATGTTTAGTAAGAAAAAGCAAATCACTACAGGCCTACTATTTGTCGGCGGTTTTGCCTTATCCTTTTTGTTTTTATACGCTTCGTTCTCTTCCGTTCAAGTATCCGTCGCTTATACGGTCTGGATTGGACTTGGAACTGCGGGCTCTGTCTTGTTCAATATGATTCTCTTTAAAGAACCGAAAAACATGATTCGGATGCTCAGCCTGCTACTGATTGTCATTGGTGTGGTTGGACTGAAGTTATTTGCGTGATTCAATCATGACAAAAAAGGAAGGGAGTAAAAAACCCCTTCCTTTTTTAAATTCGTTTAATGTGCGCAGTTCTGCTCAAGCAAGAGATCCATTGCGTAAAACGACTCGCCTTTCTCATCCAATAAAAAGTACACAATCAAAGGGTCTCCAAAAGATGCTGTCTGTTGAGTGAACAAAACACAGGTAAATTTCTCGACACCAATCGGAAGCTTTCTTTTTAATAAAGGATGAAGAATGGGTGAAGCCCGAATGGTATCCACATCAACATCCCAATGTTCGTCTTTTAAGGTGGGATAATGCTCCGATAACAATTGGTGCAACATGTCTATCGTCAACGTCTTCTTTACTTCTTTTCCACCGTACTCAGCATCTATTATTTTGTTCTTATGCATCCGAAATACGCTCACCCTTTTGATCATTTGTACGTATACCTTTTAAGACAAAGCGTTTCTTGCCATCGAGTGTGCAAGTGATCAATGTCAGTTCATTTTTTTCACGATCTTTTAATACATCAACATCCGTCGGCTCAATCGTAGCAGAGCTGACAATTTGATATTCGTATGTTTCCCCTTGATGATGTAAGATGACTTTTTCTCCTTTAGGCACCTCTGGCAGCTGTCTAAAAAGCCGATCACCTCTATAGCCTCTATGGCCTGCAATTGTAAAGTTCCCTTCACCTGGTAATTGGTGAGGCTTGATTTGAGTCAGTGCAATGCCTAAATTTTCTTCTGATGTGACAGGAAGCACTTTTTCGTTTAAATCAATTGACGGGATCTCTAGTTCCATGACATCACGCAGGTCTTCCTCTGACACAGTTAAATGTGGAATGGAAGAAAGGTTGTCACTGTCATTCTCTTTAATCATCTTTAATGCCCGTTCCATTGCCGCAGCCTCTTGAGTTGTTCGCCATTCATATATAAGAGGTACGGAGATGAGCATCAGACCAATGAACACCAAAAAGCAGCCTAGTAAGGTTCTTGTTTTCGTCAATAGACTCGTTCCTTCCTTTTACTGAGTGGCTCTTCTTCTGACAACAAGTAGAACAGTGCCTGAAGCGACTAATAAAATACCTGCATACATCAAATAGCGCAGCCATTCTTCCCCAGTCTTTGGAAGCTCATCGTTTGTATGATGAGGCGGGTTTTGATCACCTTTATGAGAGCTTGGAGGATTGGAATGATCCTGTTCATTCTTCACTGGTGAATTTTTCACAATCATTGTCTTGATCTCCACTTGGCCCATTTCAATTGTAAACTCGATTGGCTTCTTTAAAGGAACGTAACCATTTGGTGCTCTCGTCTCTGTGAGTATATAATCACCAGGTTTAAGCCCTTTTACTATGGTTTCTCCGTCTTTTCCGGTTGTCACAGATTGTATGGTTTTTCCTGCTTTTTCACGAATGTCAAAGGCTGCTCCTTTTAAGGTTCTATCTGTTTGCTGGTCTACCTTTATGATACGCAGACTTCCTAAGATCAATTGATTCTTCGCTGTTAATTGAAGTGGCTGCTGCTGATTTTTCTCAATGGTAAATAGGATCGGTTTGTCATCTAATTGATAGCCATGCGGCGCTTTCGTTTCAATGAATTGATAATCCCCTGGTTTTAGGTCATTGATGTTGATTTTACCCGCTTGATCAGTTACAAGTGATTTCTGCAACGTTTTTCCTTCTCCATTAAGAAGAGAAAACTCTGCATTTTCTAGCTTATGTCCTTTATCATCGACTTTGGTCAGTTCTACTGCTCCCGGTGTAAGCTGATTGATCATTTCTACTTTTGCCGGTTTGTCTTGACCTAGATGAATTGTAAATGGGATAGGTGTCTGATCCAATTCATAGCCAGCAATGCTTGCTGTTTCGACAAAGCGATAGGTTCCTGGCTTCAGTTGATCAACAGTCAATTGACCGTTTTGGTCTGTTTTCAATCCTTTCTTGATTCGCTTATCATGCTCATCGATTAGATCGAAGGTCACTCCAGTGAGTAACTGACCATCCTCTCCTTTTTTCTGAAGCTTCACAGCGCTTGTCATCAGGATATTTTCTTTTGTGACTTTGACCATTTTACTCGGGTTGAAATCGATCTTAAAGTCTACTGGCTCTGAATCCAGTTCATGTCCGAATGGTGCCTTCGTTTCAACCAATTGGTAGGCACCTGGTCTTAAATCGTTCACAGTGATGATGCCTTTCTCGTTGGTTTTCAACCCCGACATTAATTCTTTACCATTGTCATTTAAGAGTGTAAATTCTGCGCCTTTGAGCCTTTCTTTTTCTTCCCCTATTTTTGTCAGTTCAACTGAACCTTTCTTCAGCTGATTGATTGCCTCAACATGAATCAGCTCTTTTTGGCCTAGTTTCACCTCAAATACAAGTGGTGTTTCGCTCAATTCATAGCCTTCAATACTCTTTCTTTCAACAAATTGGTAGGTTCCTGGTTTTAGACCTGAGAACACGATCTTTCCATCTTGATTGGTAGCGATCCCTTCTCCTCCTGCCACTATTTTTCCGTTGGCATCAGATAGATCAAAGACAACACCTTCTAATGATTTCCCATCTTCCCCTTTTTTGTGTAACAAGACCCCGCCTGTTGTTCGGCTATTTTCTTTTGTGACGCTTACCATCTTCTGAGGATTAAATGGAATAGCAAAGGTGACAGGTGTTTCATCAAGTTCATGACCAAATGGAGCTTTCGTTTCAACAAACTGATAGGTTCCTGGTTTAAGATCGTTGATTGTGATCTTCCCATCCCGATCTGTGACGAGACCAGCTTCAATCTCTTTTCCATTTGCATCTAAGAGCTTAAATTCTGCTCCTTCAAGCACATCATTCTTTTCGCCGAGCTTCGTGAGCTGGACAGCTCCCGTTTTTAAATCATTGATTACTTTCATCTCTGTCGGGGTTTTTTGTGCAACTTCGATGGTAAAAGGATAAGGTGTACTCTTCTTTTGATAGCCCTCGACACTCTCTGTCTCCACTAGCTGATATTTACCTGGTTTGAGGTTGTTGATGAATAGCTTTCCATCCTGATCTGTTTTCAATTCTTTACGAACGACTTCGCCATTCTGATCAATCACTTCAAAACGAACACCTTGAAGCTTCTTGCCATCTTCCCCTTCTTTCATCACTTCTAATGCACTTGTTTGATAAAGATTCTTTTTCGAAATGATGACCGGCTCTTTTGGATCAAGCGGAACTTCAAATTTGAGCGGCGTATCATCTAACTCATAACCTTCAGGTGCTTTTGTTTCGATCAACTGATACGCACCTGGTCTTAGTTCGTTCATTGTGATCTTGCCGTCTTTTCCTGTCACAAGCGTTCCATCCAATTCATGCCCATCTTTATCTAAAAGCTTGAATTGTGCGCCTGCTAGTCTTTCCCCGCCTTCACCCATTTTGCTCAGTTCTACAGAGCCTTTGACAATGTCATTCACTGCGGTTACTGTGGTTGTTTCTGTTTGATTCTCTTTGATTGTGAACGGCCATTTCTGAGTATTTAGTTGATAGCCTTTCGGTGCTTTTGTCTCAACAAAATAATAGGAGCCTGGCTCAAGGTCTTTGAAAAGGATTTCTCCATTTTCATCTGTTTTCAAATTGGTTTGAATTGTATCTCCAGCTTCATTCTTGAGTTCAAATTCCGCATTCTCTAATGCCGCACCTGTATCTTTGTCTTTTTTCGTCAATTTGACATGCTGCTTAATTTCTTGGTTCTGCACGGTCATGACGTTTCCTGTTTTCGCTTGATCTCCTGATTCGTAAGGCTGATCAATTGATACATGGATCGGTTCATTGCTCTTGATATAACCATCAGGTGCTTTCACTTCTGTTACTGTATAGTCACCATACAATAGACGATCAAATATGAGAGATCCTTCTTCATCTGTCGTCTTTGTTCCAATGACGATTCCACTCGCAGTATCTAACAAGGAGAAGCTCGCTCCTTTTAGCGCTTTTCCACTACTCGCATCTACCTTTTTAATGGTTAAAGCACCAACAGCTCCCGTTCCATCTCCCATACCAGCGGTGCGTTTTACAACAATTGAGGCTTCAGATTCTTTTTTTATTTCTTGAACATTTTCACCTCTAAACGTCACTTCGTTTTGAAGTGTACTTCCCACCTTATCTAAAATAAGAGATTGGTATTCTAGGATATACGGTCTGGTGATTTCTTCTTTAAATTGGATTTGAAAAGAATCTGGATTGAGTTCGAGGTTTAACTCAAAATCCTTTCCTTTTTCCAGTTCATCCTTTTTTGTCACTTGCCCCTTTTCATCTATTGTCGTCGTATAGAGATGAAAAGAATTTTCTATTAATGCTTGGTTCGCACTTGGATGATCTATGATCGTTGCATCTTGCACTGTTGATTGACCAAAGTTGATATTCAGTCTCCAATCAATCACTTTCCCTTGTTGATTTCCGGATTTGCTCGTGTATTTCCCGCCATTTGGAATAGAAACCGTGGCATTCACATCAGATTCTTTTGTGTTTCCTTCATAAAGAGTCGCTGTATTCTCATACGTTTTCTCTACTAAATTCATCCCTTCAAGACTCGTCTTATATGTGATCTTGTATGGTGAATCGATTGCTTTTTTGAAGATAACTTCGAATCCTGTTTCTCCTTTTGCATTTTCAAGGAATTTGATTTCATAATCTTCTTTCGCTAAAACCTCTTTTTCTTCAGTGCCATTTTCTCCACCTTGTAGATCAAGCGAATAAATTGTAATTGAATCTTTTATCAAGCGCTGATTCCCTTGGATGAAATCTTCAATTCTCGCCTCATCTAAATGTTTCAGGTTATAGTTCACACCAATATTCCATGTGATCTCTTTCGTTTTCGCATTGTAGGACCCATTTTTAAAGCCATTTGATTGTGTATATGTGTCAGGCGTGAAAACAGAATCGTTTTCCTTCGTCAGGTCCTTCCCATCTTCATTGGTCCATTCAAGCTTCACATGATTACGCAGATTTTTTTGATCTTTATCCGCTCTTTTTTCATAATCAAATGAAGTTGTATACGTGATGGTATGCTCAGTCTTAATTTCTTTTGCAAATTGAATATCAAACCCATTTTCATGCTCGACGATTTGATAATCAGTGCCCTCTTCAAGCACTGTATTCCCTGTCATGACCTTCAAACTATCCTTTTGCAGCGTCAACCCTTCATTTGTGAAAGTATCTTTTATTGTCAGATTGTTCATGGTTTGTTGATCTTTGTTGAAGGTGATACTCCAAGGAATCGTTTTGTTCTTGTAGTTCGGTGTTCCATGATGTTTCGTCAAGATCTGTTGATCAATTCTTTGATTGGCTTGTTTGCTCTGATCGCCAGTCGTCACGGTATTTACAATTTGTTCAGCCTCGAAAATGCGCTCAGTGGCTTTTGTTTGATACGTGATGAGATAGGCTGATTGAATATCATGATTGAATTGAAAAGCAAATCCGTTTTGATCTCCCTTTTTTTGATCTTGAATGGTGTAACCTTCATAATCCTTTGTTCCTGATTCAGCGCCATTCTGATCAATTGTTACTTCCTTCACTTGAAATGAACCGGAAATGAGCTCCTGTGTGCCATTAAAAAAGTCCTCTAAAAAAGCATCCTTTTTGGCAATCGTCTTTTCGTTGTAGTTATAACGAATTTCCCATGTAATGGTCTGGGTCACTGGATCGTAGTGAGCGGCCCTTTTTTCTAAAGGACTGCCTCTTGTTACATTTACTGTTCCTTCTGCAGCACTAATTACCTTATCAGCGGAGACTAGTGATGCTTTATTACGAAACGTAGACTGATCCTGATCTGTGATGTCAGTCTCATATACTAAACGATAAGCAAGGTGCACTTCATCTTTGAATTCAATCGTGAAATCTTGACCATCTGCTGTTTGACCTATTGTGTAGTGGCTTTCATCAACCAGTTGGCCAATCGATGTTTCACCATTTAGCTTTGTATCAACGCGATAAAGCTTCATTGAATCTTTTTTCAAAGATTGACCGTTTTGAATCGGATCCACTAGCTTGGCTTGCTTGACATCATCTAAGTCCATATTAAAATCTACTGTCCATTGAATGGTTTCAGCATTGTACGATCGATTTGGCTCTCCCTTTTTTGAAACGTTTGGACCACTTGGAAGGTAATTGATGGGAATAGAGACGGTATCCTTGCCTTCAATCGGGGTAATAATGATTTCTTTGTCTTCAGTGATGACTGTTTGTTGATCTAATTTCGTCCAAATTTGGAGCGTTCCATGGATGTTTGAATATTGCTTAATAAAATCAGTGAACTCTATGGAGGCATTTCCACTTTCATCTACAGAAAAATAACCAATGGTCGCCTGATTAAATTTCATCTCAAGACGATTGATTTTTTCGTAAATGACTAATTCATCTGGAACCTTGAAATGGAATTCATCTCCGCCAGTGTAGCTATGCCCATTCGGAAGTGCCCACTCATAGTTCATCGAAATAAGCGAGTTAATATCAGGCCTATCGACTGGATTCCCTTGCTGATCTTCATACATTAAATGAGCATCAGTGAGAATATTTTCTTTAATAAGCGTTTGCTGAGTAGCACTTTGTAATCCTAAACTTTTAGATACTTCGACTTTATTTTTTAGCAACTCATCCTCATTGCTTTGTTTTTGTTTCGGTTGAGTGTCTTCTTTCACCTTGCTTGTATTTTCTTGCTCCGCTTTTATTGAGTCATCTGTAACAAGGTTTTCTTTAGACTGATTTTGCTTTGTTTCTTCTTTTTGTTCCGCTGTACTGGTTATATCAAATACGAATGATCCTTCTAAATTGGGATCAAGCTCAACATCTTCTTTCAATACTACCGTCACTTCATTTTGTTTAGAAACGGTATAATCGCCAACATGTATTTGATTGACAATGATCGAATCTTTTTGTTCCTTCTCTACCTGAACTGTTGAAGGAAGAGAGAGAACATACGGATATCCTTTTTTTATATCGATTCCTTTGGTTGACCAATGCACAATGGCTTTACTGATTTTCTGGTCTTCATTGTCTGATAAAATATTCCCTTCGTTGTCAGCGAATTCAATGCTGCGATAAATGTCTTTTTGTTGAAATTCCTTAGCTTGTGCATTTGCCAAAGGCAAGATTCCTAATATACTAGACTGTATGACTAATACAATGATGAGAGTCAGTGACAAAATTCTTTTCAATCCATTCACCCTTTTCTTAAATCAATTTCAAATCAAGTTAAATCACCCTTAATTGTGCTGTAAAAACTCACCCCGCTTATTCATGAAATATTTCCCAATAAAATCACACCTTAAGACCCTATGCATTCAAAGAGAAAAATAATACTTCGTATAAAAGATGCTCATGTGAATGAATCATGTGGTGGAATAGTGGTCGTGGAAAAGTGGGGAATGTTGAGAGGAATCATTGATTGAACAAATGTTACGTATCTATTTATGCTTGAATGATCAATATACTATTTAATACATGCTTATATAAGCATGTACTCACATATGGTCCGATCATATGAACACAAGCTTGTATGTATGGTATGGTGGTGAGACAGTGCAGCATCGTGTAGACAGCATTCCTCTTTGTTCCCCTACATATGTTAATCAAAAATCCTCTGCTTTTTATTCTTACATTTACCGTTTTAGCAGCAAAAAAATAAACAAAATTTCTAAAACGATCCATTTTTAAGATATTTATGACTTGCTCATATCTTTTTATAAGAAAAAAATGGTAAATAAGCTAATAAATTTCGATTTCGTCTAATTTTTTTCTCTTTTATAATCAAAAGAGAAGACAAAACAATATATCCTAAACATTACAATCATTTCATGCCTATTCTGGTCATTACATATTCTTTATTGGGACGCAAACAAGAGAAAGGAGTATTTGGTTAATGGAACTCATTGATAATAAATCAAAGAGATGGATCAATATTTTAAAACTACTTGTATCCAAAAATAAATGGTGGACTCTTCAAGAAATATCAGATGAGAAGATCGGCTCTGTTCGTGCGATACAAAGCGATTTAGAACAGATGAAATCATTTCAAACAGAGGAAGGGGAACCATTAATCCGTATAAAACCAAGACAGGGCATTTCCATTTGTTTTACGCAGACCTTACGAGTGGACTACTATACCAAGGAAATTCTAAAAGATAATATCGAAATACGTTTGATCGATGGGATTTTTTTCGAACAAAACATGTCTTTCTATGAATGGATGGACATTCTCAATATCAGCAGATCAACAATGTATAACACAATCAATAAAATCAATTCCGTGCTTACATCCTATGACATTGAGTTACGTCCAGATAGTATGCAGTTCTATGGAAATGAGAAGGAAATACGTCATTTCTTTGTCGAGTTTTTATTTGAAGTGTACGGAAGCAGACTTTGGCCGTTTGATGAGATTCAAAAACAAGATGCAGCTGATCTATTACAAGACCTATTTCAGGTGATTGAAGTCAATGTACCAGATGCCGCCATTGATAAATACTGCCTGTGGCTCGGCGTTTCCATTCACCGAATCAGAAAAAATTTCACAATAAAACGCAACTATACGTACTCAATGAACGAAGAAAATCAGTCTTCTACAGCTAAGAGTATCTATTATCAAATCAAAGCATGGGAGGAGCAGATTTGTCGAAGGATGAAAGACAAATTTGATATAATGCTAGACCATCATGAGTTTGTCTTTTTACTATTGATCGAACCAGCTATCGGTCACTTTAAATCAATTGAGTCTGTCGAAGAAAAATTAACATTCTTTCAGTCGCATACGCCGCGTCTATATGAAGCCATCCATTCATTTATCGATCAATTGGAATTAATTTACCATACAGAAATTACGAATCGAAAGGTACTGACATTACTTCTTCTCCAACATTATGTGTATTCTAATGAAATTACCGGAAGAGATGGATTTCTCTTCAAAAAGAAATCGCGCTATATATCAGAGGTGAAAAAGCAGCTTCCATACTTTTATTCAAGAATCTCTCATATCATTCAAGAGTCAAAAACAGATGATATACTAGCTTCTTTTGTCAAGAACGAGCGAGAATTGATTCGAATCATTACGTCTAATTGGAGAGGACTTGTTCAATTAGAAATGGAGCGAAGAAACATGTTAAACATTTTTGTTATTTCAACACTAGGCTATAATCACAGTTTGTTTATTGCAGATTTAATTAAATTGAGAGTACCTCCTCTTATTCACATTTTTACAAGTCCTGAAAATACTTTAAATGAATCGACAATGGCTCAACTTCAAATTGATATCATTGTGACGGATACTGAGCTTCCTATTCAATTTGGACGATCTACTCTGTTAATCAGCTCTTTTCCAACCAAGAAAGAATTAAACAACTTGCACCGAAGAATAGTTGATATGACCGACTGATTGATGTAGAAACTTCATCATAAAAAAGCTGCTGAGAACCTCTCAACAGCTTTTTCCAATTTCAGCTTCCATCTTTTTCATTCATTAATGAAGCGCTATTTGTTCATTCATCAAATCAATGGCGTAAAGTGATTGCTCATATTCATCTAATAGAAGGTATACTTTGAGCGGGGCAGCTGTTTGATCTGTCTGCTGCGTGAATAGCACACAAGTGAATTTTTCGATCCCCTCTGGCAGCTTGCTTTTCAGAAAAGGATGAAGAATAGGAGAGATTCGAAGGGTATCAACATCTTTCAGCCAAAGCTCATCTTGTAACGCAGGATAATGGTCAACCAAAAACTGACGAAACACTTCCAATGTACTCAAGGTAGATATCCTCACTTTCTTCTATCATGACTTCAAGCTCACCTAAAAACAAACGTTATCAACTCATCATATGATCTCAGCCCACGTATTTTCGTATACGACTAGAGACACAATTTCTCTTTTCTAGAGATCAATTGTAGATCAACTGTACTGTCCCGACTGTTTAGTTTGTATGACGTTTACTATATCTTCTCATTGACTCAACCACGAATCCAAACGATGGACCTATGATCATATTCTTATCTGTTTCTTTCGTGATGAAATGACAACTTCCTGCTACAAAATTCCATTTTTATTCAAAAAATAGGTTAAATAGACAGAAAAAAGAACAGCTCTTCACTGTTCTTTAAAAAGTCGTAAAGCGCTTTGTCTTTATTACTTCAAATGTCCTGTAATGGAACCACTTTGCCACTGGCTGCATCGACGCCATAATGGCAATCAAGCTTCCCGCATAAAACATATTGTTTTTGCGCATCGTCATAGACATAGATGGGTGTAAGCTCCAAGTACTCTCTCAATTTTTCAAAGGCTTCTTCCTTTGATAGAGTGATTTCACTGGGTGCTTGAAAAGGGTCGAGTATCCCGCACACCTGAAACATCTCTTTCTTATCTATGTAATTGACCGCTTCAAAAGAGCTGGCATCAATGAAGACCTTGATTTTATCCAAAAAACCACTTCCTTCTTGCTGACTCGTTTTTAAGATCGCATGGATGTAACCATGGTCACGATGCAGTGTTGTGAGGACCCACTTTCCTGTATCCTTTGAATATTTCTGTCGCAAAAAGGTTCGTACCGCTTTCATGCACTCGTCTTGCTCCTCTTTTGATATCGGGATTGTATCTGGCGAAGGTTCCAATGAGAAGGCTTGTTCAGCTGAAATGTCTTCATGTATATTCATTTCTTTTTTTTCAAAGGATTTGTTTAACGGTTCATTCCACTCCATGACCTGATTCAAGTGTATGCAATGAGTTTCTTCACGCCCAATTTCAAACGGAATATTTCCTGTTCCATCGTTCTTGACATAGATCTCTTCTAACGCATAAACAGAACGGATTCGATTCTGCTCGAAGGAAGGCCATTCAAACCGCTGGACCTGTTGCTTAGCTAAGCTCTCGATCATATCAATAGAAAGCGCATATTCTTCCGCTCTCAGCATTTTTTTCGCTATAAATGGGCCATGATGAATAAAGGACGTGAGTTGTCCATTTTCATCCCAGGTTACTTCAATCGTTCCAGAAGGCGAAACTGGAACACTATCGATGCTTTCATGAAAATGAAGTTCTCCCTTTTCTTCTTTTTGCAAATGAAAATGCTCCCCATAGATCAACCCTGTTTCTTGTTCCACCCATTGGTAGATATCATCGGGATGCTGACTGTCAAATGTCACACCATTCTTAGCGTAAGTCTTGTCCATGACAAAAATAACCGTTTCAAATTGACCTGTGTTCAAATTCACCTCAATGACTGCTGTTCCTTCGGGGTTTGAATCATCGTCTTCAGGTTCAGTGTGACGAGGAGGGAACCACTCCATATTCAATTTATAAATTGTTTCATTGATGACATTGACGTAACGGCTAAAACCGTATCTTTTTAAAAGGTAATGATCTAAGCCAAATTTCATCCTTGTCTGATCTATCAATTGTTGTATGTTTGCATTCATTTGTTTCTCCTCAACATGTTAAGTGATTTTTTATGGAAGGACAAAGACGATGATAAAGAAAAATATAACGATAACTGTCAAGAGCCCTAAAACCATTGCCATCATATTTGATTCCTTTGTATACCCTTTTAATTCATGCTCTTCAGTAGAACGGTCAATTTTTCTAAAGCGAAAAAGCATGCTTACATTGATAAGGGCTAGAGCAATAACCAAT
Organism: Bacillus zhangzhouensis; assembly: GCF_000715205.1. GTDB lineage: Bacteria > Bacillota > Bacilli > Bacillales > Bacillaceae > Bacillus > Bacillus zhangzhouensis. The sequence continues at coordinate 62,202 of NZ_JOTP01000016.1, forward strand.
AAAAAAATTAGAAATATAGGTTCTATATCAAAGAATGGATTCGTGACATTTTGGAAGCTAAATGATTGAAAGAACATAATGCCACTCAATACCACTTTCCAAATATTCTCCATCCTCTGTTCTTTCTCCCACTCTTTCCCCAGTTTCTCTTTTTCATATATAGCTACCTGCTCGAAAATGGGAATGAAAGACTTCGTTGATCCTTTTTTGATAAAGCCTAAAATACCTTGAAGGAGCATGAAAATTCCTAAACAAAAAAAGAAATGTGTAAAACGAATTTCAGAAATTTGAATCAAGATAAAAAAAGCGACGATCATGATGCCGGCTATTAAATTAGAGGCGACGATTTGTTTTGTTCTCATTTTTTTTAGCGTTGCTTGTTCCATGTAATGCTCCTCTCCGTTTCAAATGTTTCTGATGAGCGCTCTATCTATATTACGATTTTATTGAGTAAATGTTTCAATATTTTCCCTTTGCATCGCATATTCGGTTTTTTCACAAATGAAAAGACGCCCATCATTCAATGAACGTCCAATCCTTCGTATCTTACATGCTGAAACGCATCACATCATTTCTTGAGCAACCGTTCTATCTTTTATTTGTTGAGCTACCAACCGTTTAAAGTCCTCCATAGACAGCTGCTCTGAAGCCTTTTCTCCATGCTGCCTGATATTAAGCGTTTTTTCTTGCATTTCTGTATCGCCAATCACAGCGATATAAGGGATTTTTTGCATTTGTGCTTCTCTCATTTTATAGCCGAGTTTTTCATCCCGTTCATCGATTGTGACTCTTATCCCTATACTTCTTAGTTGCTGTTGAACTTCCAAGCAGTGATCAAGGTGAACGCTTGAGACAGGTATGATTTGTACTTGTACTGGTGCTAGCCATAACGGGAAGGCACCTGCAAAATGCTCGATCAGAATACCAAGGAAGCGATCAAGAGAACCAAAAATGGCACTGTGAATGACAACCGGTCGGACCTTTTCGTTTTTTTCATTGATATATGTTAAATCAAATTTTTCAGGCATTTGGAAATCAAGTTGAATTGTGGCGCACTGATGGCTCCGCTGCAGCGCATCTTTAATATGAAAATCAATTTTTGGACCATAAAAGGCCCCATCTCCTTCATTTAGCTGGTAGTCGACCTCTAGCTGATCAAGCACATTTTGAAGCGCTGTTTCTGATAGATGCCAAATCGCATCATCCCCTAATGCTTTTTCTGGACGAGTCGATAGTTCAACTGAATACTCAAATCCAAAAGTTCGATATACGTGATCAACTAATTGGAAAATCTGTTTGATTTCAGACTCAATTTGATCTTCTCTCAAAAAAATATGGGCATCATCTTGGCAAAATGTCCTGACCCTAAACAATCCATTTAATGCTCCGCTATATTCATGCCGATGCACCTGACCAAATTCGGCCATCCTGATTGGAAGATCCCTGTATGAATATAAGTTGTTTTTAAACATGAGCATATGCCCTGGACAGTTCATCGGCTTTAAAGCAAAACTTGTCTGGTCTACTTCCGAGAAATACATATTTTCATGATAGTGATCCCAATGGCCTGACTTTTCCCAAAGTTCTTGGTTCATCATAAATGGTGTGCTCACTTCTTCATATTGTGCTTTACCTCGCATTTCTCTTGAAAAAGCCATTAATTCATTTCTGATAAGCTGCCCCTTTGGTAAATAAAACGGCATGCCTGGGGCTTCTTCAGAGAACATAACTAGAGATAATTGTTTGCCTAATTTTCGGTGATCTCGTTTGTTTGCTTCTTCCACAAAGTGAAGATAATCAGCTAGATGTTTTGAATGTTGAAACGCAACACCATACACCCGCTGCAATACATCGTGATTGCGATCCCCTCGCCAATAAGCCCCTGCAACACGTGTTAACTTAAATGCCTTCATATATCCTGTAGATGGCAGATGAGGACCACGGCACAAATCTATAAATTCTCCTTGCTGATAAATCGTGATTGCCTCTTGTTTAGGAAGACCTTTCAAAATGTCCAGCTTATATGGGTCATTCGCAAACAACGCTCCAGCTTCTTCGTAAGACACTTCGATTCTTTGGATCAAATGATTTTCGTTCATGATGTTTTCCATCTCTTTTTCAATCACAGCCAAATCCTCTACGCTTAAAGATTGATTTAGATTCATATCATAGTAAAATCCATTTTCGACGACAGGTCCGATTCCAAGCGTCACATGGTCATATAACCTCTTCACGGCTTGGGCTAATACGTGTGCAGATGTATGGCGTAACACTTCAAGCCCTTCGTTCGAATCAAGTGTTACAATAGACAGCCCGGCATCGCTGTATAGCTGATAACTTAAATCAACCATTTGATCATTGACCTTTCCCGCCACTGCTTTCTTTTTTAAGCTCGGGCTAATATGGGAGGCAATTTCTGCGACAGTCGTACCTGCAGAAAACTCCTTTATCTTTCCATCTGGAAATTGAATCTTCACCATGTTTTCTCTCATAACTGACACACCTTTCACTTTTTTTGAAATAAAAAAACACACCCATCCCTCATAGAGGGACGAATGTGTCATTCGTGGTTCCACCCAAATTCCCATAATGCCTAGTCGCTTTATGGCTCTGGTGCCGTAACGTCCGTGGTTCCACCCAAATTCCCATAACGCGTATTCGCTTTATGGCTCTGGTGCCGTAACGTGGCGTAGACG
>NZ_JOTP01000017.1 GCF_000715205.1 Bacillus zhangzhouensis
TTGTCTTGTTTAGTTTTCAAAGATCATCTTCGCCGTTCTTAGCGGCTTTAATAATATAACATTTCGCTTCATCTTATGTCAACAACTTTTTTCAAGTTTATTTCCCGAAGCGTTTTATGTTTGTCACTGTGTGTCAGCGACGATTAATAATATATCACGAAAACATTCTGTTGGTCAACGCCTTTTCAAAACTTTTTTTGAAATAGTTTTATTGTGCATGTCAAATCCTTGTCCTGCATACAATCAAGTAACAATCTTGGACAAGGCAGGAGTGTTTGAATTGAGTCGATTATATGTGTTGCCTATTAAACGGCTGAAGCAAGTTGTCATTATTCTTGTAGCAGCCCTTGCAGCTGCAACCTTTTTTTATGTACAAAAGGCACCGCCGCTGTCGGTATTTAAAACAGAACATGGCCCCCGGGCGATTTATAAAGGAGAGACTTCATCAAAACATACCTCTCTTACTTTTAATATTGGCTGGGGAGATGAGAAGGCCGTTCCTATTTTGAATGTCCTTCGAGAGTACGGTATAAAGAACGCCACTTTCTTTCTGTCCGCTTCCTGGGCTGAGCGTCATCCTGATATTGTGAAGCGTATTAGAGAGGACGGGCATCAAATCGGCAGCCTTGGCTATGCTTATAAAAATTATAGCCAGCTTGAAGAAAGCGAAATCAAGCGAGATCTTGTCAGGGCACAAAATACCTTTCAAAAGCTGGGACTAGATGATATTCAACTATTAAGACCGCCAACTGGACAATTTAACGAAACAGTACTGAAAATTGCAACACAGTACGGCTATACCGTTGTACATTACAGCATCAACTCACAGGACTGGCTGAACCCGGGCGTCGACCAGATTGTTCAAAACGTAAATGATCGAATGAAAAGCGGAGACATCATTCTCCTTCACGCCTCGGATTCAGCAACCCAAACCGCTCAAGCCTTACCAGCTATTTTGAAACACTTAAAAGAAAAGAACTTAAAAAATGTCACGGTTGGGGAGCTTATCTCTAATACAAAAACAAAATCAACCGAAGTTAAGTAGCTTTCGCCTTTGAAAAGTGCGGCATAGCTAACAGCTGAAACGCATTACAGCCTAATAGCGGGAAAAGCATTAAATACAGCCAGTCCTCTTCATTGACTCTGAGCGCCGGGAACCACTCTAACGACGTGATGACGACCATGAGAAACATTGCGGAGATAAATGTTTTCTTAGAGGACTGCTTCTGTTTAAAATAAGCCACGATCAATGCAAACATACCGATAAAGACAGGCAGCCATAAGTATGGAAGAAATGATTCATTCTCCCCGAAAAACAAAAATCGCAAATAAGCTAAGTCAAACAGTACAAAAATCACAAGAAACAGCTGAATCGTATTCCATAAAGAATGTGACCGGAAAATTTCAAGTGCAAACCGGTGCACAGTTAAGAAGACGACAAATCCCATCTGGCTAATCACACTAAAGATCATCCCCACACCAATGAACCAAAATAACACAGATGCGATCTCTAGAATTTCAAACGATATAAAAAGCTTCTGATATTTCCCCCACTCCAGCGCAAAGCCTACCACGCTTGTCATGACCGCTCCAACAGCTAGCACAGAGAAGAAAAAACGAACTAAATCCCGACTTTTCATTGAATTGACCCAACCCCTATTTTTGTTATGTATAAATTCACGTGAAACATTCATATTAAAAGTAAGACATGTAACGAAAGGAGCCACAGTATGTCAAAAGGCATCTTGCGTATAATGAGCTGTTTTCTTCTTTTATCTCTAACAGCTTGTGCTCCCAAAACCCAATCCTCATCTAATATGGACTATGACGAAACAAAGAAAATGGTCGTCGATATTTTGAAGACAGATGACGGTAAAAAGGCCATTCAACAGTTATTAAATGACGAGGCAATGAATGAAGCTTTGGTAATGGATGAACAAACTGTGAAAAAAACGATAGAGAAAACACTAACTTCTGATAAAGGCAAAGAGTTCTGGAAGAAGGTCTTTGAGGATTCTAAATTTGCCGAGACTTTCGCAAAATCCATGCAGCAACAGCATGAAAAGATGTTAAAACAGTTAATGAAGGACCCTGACTATCAACAGCTGATGATGGATATTCTCAAGGATCCTGAGATGGAAAAGAAATACGGTGAACTGGTTAAAAGCAAAGAGTTTAGAAAACACTTAGAAAAAGTCATTACAGAAACATTAAGCAGCCCTCTTTATAAGAAGAAATTCGAAGATGAGCTGAAAAAGGCAGCAACTGAGAGCAGCAGTGATTCCGGTTCACAAGACCAAGGAAGCAGCAGTTAAACATCACCCGAGTGGCATAAGGGTCCACTCGGGTTTTCATTATGCTTTTACTGCTAATTGTTCAATCACTTTATTGGCGATGTGTTGGTACACTTCTCCTGTCGGATGACTCGCTTCATAGACAGACGGCGCAAAATCATCCTCATTCCAATCAGGCTGTCTTAAAGGAATTTGGCCAAGGACCGATACACGCAGCTCTTCAGCCAACTTGTCACCGCCGCCTTTTCCAAAGACGTATTCTTTTTCACCTGTTTTTTTGCTTTCGTAATAGCTCATATTCTCAACGACCCCAAGCACCTCGTGATCTGTTTGCAGTGCCATTGCACCTGCTCTAGCAGCAACGAAGGCAGCCGTTGGATGCGGTGTTGTGACAATGATTTCTTTACAGCTAGGAAGCATTGTATGAATATCAAGCGCCACATCTCCCGTTCCAGGTGGGAGGTCTAATAGTAAGTAATCTAATTCTCCCCACTCGACTTCGTGGAAGAAGTTATTTAACATTTTACCAAGCATCGGTCCTCTCCAAATGACCGGTGCATTTTCTTCAACAAAAAAGCCCATTGAAATCACTTTGACGCCAAAGCGTTCCACAGGTATAATTTTTTCCCCTTTAACCGTTGGTCTGACGGTGATCCCCATCATATCCGGTACACTAAAGCCGTAAATATCAGCATCAATCAGTCCGACTTTTTTCCCTAGACGAGCAAGTGCCACAGCAAGGTTAACGGAAACCGTTGATTTCCCAACGCCACCCTTTCCACTCGCAATCGCTAAGAACTCAGGCGGATTTTTAGAGTTAAGCAGGTTTTCTTCCTCATCTTGTGATAGCATAAACTTTTCTAGCGTTTCCTGAGGCAGTTCTTCAAAACGAAGCCCTACTGTTTTAGCGCCTTCTGCTTTTAAGGCTTGTACGATGTCTTGCTGTAGCTTCATCTGCTCAGCAGTGCCTGTTTTGGCAATGGCCACCTTTAAGCTCACATGCTCTTTTTCAGGTTTTAGGCTGATTTCCTTAATGGCATCCAGCTCTCCAAGCGGTATATGAAGGAAAGGTTCGTCCATCTTCCCAACTAGTTTTCTCACATCATCTTGTCCGATCATAGCAGAACCTCACCCTTTATTGAATTCGTTTACAATCCAAGTATATCATACATATCCTTACAATGTCTGTCCTGTTTGCCTGCGATCAAAAGGAAAAAGCCGCTTATTCAGGCGGCTCTTTTTGCTCTGTTAAGTATCTCAGAATGCCTTTATAAATGGAGGCAGCAATTTGATCCTGATACTTCGGTGTTGCCAGCTGACCGGCCTCTTTCGGGTTGGAGAGAAATCCGATTTCCACAAGGGCTCCTGGCTTCGTCACATTTTGCATTAAATAAATGCCATTGATCCGCTTCGCCTTCCGATCTGTGTTTTCCAAGTTCCTGCGTAATTCATCCTGAATGAACTTCGCTGCCTTTTCATTCTCTTCATACTTTCCGTAAAAAAACGTTTGCGCCCCGCTCCATTTGTTCGATGGAATCGCATTTAAATGGATGCTTAAATAGAGATCCGCTTCAGACTCATTGATGACTTTCACGCGGTTTCTCAAGTCCTCCGCTTTTTTACGGGCATATCCCTTTGTATTCTTTGATGATAGATCGGAATCATCCTCTCGGGTCATGAGAACAAGCGCTCCCTGCTCCTGCAAATAGTCTCGTATCTTCATGGACACATCCAGTGCAATCTCTTTTTCAAGCAGCTCTCCACCTACAGCCCCGCCATCTGGACCACCGTGACCCGGATCTAAATAGATGATCTTCCCACTTAGAGGCAAATTCCATGATTTCCATGAATCATCATTTAGAAATTGAAATCTGAATAAGAATAAGAGGACAATAAACCCAATTAAAAACCCTGTCCACTTCAGCTTTCTTTTCATCCCTGTCCCTCCCATACGCCATTATTTTATAGATATGGGACAAGGGCTCGAAATATGCTTAGTGCAGCCGAAGCTTATGTCTTTTTTCTGATTCACGAAAGCCTTCCTGCCACCACATGTTTAAAAAATCCTTTGCAAATGGATACAGACATGACGTCTCACGCTCCATCCGGAACATATTCCCCCACGATTGCAAACACCCTGCCAGCTCTTCAATCAGCTCATCCTCCTCTTGGGATGACCGCTTTTTGATATCATCGAACGATTCACCGTACTTACTCGACTCACCGTATCTCCCGCCGGCTAAAAAAGCTTCAATTGCGAAATCGATACAGCCATCACTCATCATACCGGCTGGATCATCTGCAAACGGAAAGAGCTTCTTCGTGAATTTCTCCGAAGCGACCGTCACTTTTTGAAGAGACAATGTACGCAAGAGCTTCTTTTCAAGCGTGACATCTCGTTTTGTTTTCAATTGATAAAATGAAAGCACTTCTGCCATGGACTGAACTCCTTTTTTCTTTGTATTGTTCGTTGCTTTGAACAAAACATGCAGTTCAGTAAATGGAAATGGAAAAGTCAGTGGTCTATCGGAATGGAAAATTGTGATAAAATGGACATTTGAATATAGAAAGAATGGTAAAGGGGCATAATAAATGAAGAAATGGATGTATATCCTGCTGCTACTTACAGTCGTCCTATCTGCATGCAGCAGTCAAGCTACTGAAAAAGAGAGCGACATTAAAGGAATAGAAGACATGTCCTTAAAGCAACTTTCTAAGCACAAAAATTCTTATATTGGAGACAACGGAGCAATCGGCGCTATTTTATCAGATCTTCCAGGTAACGTGATTCGTGAGTATGAAATCGTAGATGAAAAAGCGCTAAAAGTGACATATGGCGTGAAGGAAAATACCACTTATACAGAAGAACAATTTGATGCATTTTGGTTTAATGAAAAGGATACCATTGAGAAAAACTACTTATATAATGCATTAGCACTTTTTATTCTTATCGATAATGTACAGCAAGTGACACTCAAGATGAACTCAAACGACGAGCCGTCTGTCACGTTCAAAAGACAGCAGCTAGAAAAAATGTTCCCTCACTCTTTTAAAGAGTACAAAGACGATACAGCACTTTGGCAAAAGGAACTGGTTGATGGAGTTGTGGAGTCAAAAGAAAAACGCCAAGATGTATACAACGCGTTTCCCATGCAGAAATAATAAAACAGAGGGGTGTCTCCCTCTGTTTTTTTGATGATTATGTAGTGAAAGCTTGAATCAATCGTTGTCGAAAACTTTGATCCACTGCTGCAGTAAGCATAAATTCATTGAATGCTCCCCCAATCCAGTGAGAATTGTTTGCTTTCGGATCATTGATAAAAAGAGAAATGGATATCGATGATGTATCCGTTTTTCGATATAAAGCAGCTGTGAAAACAAACAATGTTGAACCGCCTTTATACCAAATATATTGATCTTTTTCCGTCTTCAATGTTTCTCCCAGCACAATTTGGCTAAAAAGACTCTTTTCTTCTTTTGTTAACAGCTCATCCTGCAGACGTTTCATAAAATGTGCATATTCATTGGTTGTAGACTTTGTTATCTTTTGCGTCAGTAATGATTGAATACGCAAGCTTAATAAGTTCTTTTTCATCATTTTTTCTTCTAACGCCTTTTTTTGCTCTGGGTCATTTTTCATGATATTAAAAATCTCAATCATCAGAGATTTGTATTGCTCATCAGTTATACCGCTCATTTGCTTGAATGCATCCCGCCGATGATCAGATACATAGGATGACCACAAAAGCTTTGGGGTGATTGGCATCAGTTCATCATGTTCTGTAAGACCCGCTTGTTTCATCCGATCATTGATCTTATCTAAGCCGAGCCGGTCAATCAAATAATCAGTACAAGCATTCGAACTGACTTGCATCATCCCTTTGGCAACATCTAATAAAGTTGCATGCTCAGAAAAATCGTTGACCTCCAGCCAGTATGTGTGAGCACCGCCATCTGTTCTATCAATATAAAACCGCTCTATGTCCGCCAATGCCACTTTTTCATCTAGCTTGATGTCACCGCTAGAGACGGTTTTAACAAAATGAAACAAAACCATTAATTTCACCGTACTTGCAAGTGGTGTTTTTTGATTACCATTCCAATCTAATACCACATCTTCATTTTCAATGATTGTCACTGATACGTCCTTTTTGTTTTTTGTGACAAATGTCAAAAGATCTTCCTTCGTTTTCTTCATATCTCTTTTATACAACAGGACATCAACCACCAAGTAAAGTATGACCACACCTAAGACAACTAGCCCGATTTTGAGTAACATGTTTCTCCTTTCCAAATAACTAAGGATTTCTATATTTAATATAACAAATATTTCAAATAAAGTCACAAAAAAGCAAAGGCAAGTGAACCCCTCGCTTCTTGGTGTTCTTATTCATGGGGAGAGATGCAGCTTCATTCCTTCATGTGTGGCTTCAAACCCTAATTTTTCATAAAAACGGCGTGCATCCGGCCTCTGTTTGTCTGTTGTTAGCTGAACCATATGACAGCCTCGGTCGCTTGCGTGTTGAATAGCCCTTTTTATCAACATCGTGCCAATTCCTTTTCCTCTATGAGTCGAGGCCGTACGAACTCCTTCTATTGAAGCTCTCCATCCTCCTTGATGTGTAAGAAATGGCGTCATGGTTAATTGGAGAACACCGACAGCTTCTTCCTGATCACACGCAACAATGAGTTCAATATTTGGATCAGCATCTATTGAATGAAAGACTTCGATATAGCTTTCTAACAATGGTTGCGTGTAACGCTCTCTTTTTTGACCTAACATATCATCCGCGAGCATGAAGACGATTTTATCGAGATCATCCAGCTTGGCTTCTCTGAACGTCAGTTGACTGAACCCCATTGAACACACCTCCTATGAAATTATTGACCAAAATACCATTGATGTGCGTTCTTATATAAGATGTGATCAGCTGCTTTTTCCTCAAATAGCTGTTGAATCAACTCAACATCACCGTATTCAAATGGGCGCTTTGCTCTTGTGGATGGAAGGTCTGTACCAAACATCAGTGCATCAGGATTCGTTTGATAAATTGATGTCAATGCATGTTCAACGTTTAAATCGACTCGTCCAAAACCAGTTGCTTTTACCCGAACTCCTTTATCAACCAGCTTGAGCAAATGCGGCAAGCCTTCTTCCGATAAGCCTAAATGATCAATCGAAACGGCCGGCAGCTTTTCAAGCGTAGATGAAATGTCAGGGAGATGCTTAGCGTCTATGTAAATCTCACTATGCCATCCCGCAAGCTCATACACCCTTCTCGCAAAATAATCGAGCTTCGAAATATCCTCCGAACCTCCCCGCTTCACATTAAAACGTAAAGCCTTTACCCCATGTTCATTCAAATGGACAATTTCCTCATCAGTTGCCGTAAAAGGCAATTGAGTCACGCCACAAAAAGACGGCCCCATTTCATCTAGTGCCTTCAACAAATAGCCTTGGTCAAAGCCTTGAAATGACCCTGAGACGATTGCTCCACCTAAAATCCCCAAATCAGCCGTCTCTCTCCTATAATCATTCACCACATAACTCGGCGGTGTGTACCCTTGGTTTTCTTGGATGGGAAAATCAAAATCAATGATATGAAAATGTGCATCAAAGATCCTCATGCTCATGCCCCTCTTCCGCTTATTGACCTGATTATATCAATTAAAAAAGCCAGAGAATATTTAGGATGATGAATCACTTCATATTATGAAAACTTATCAATCCTTCTTTACTATGCCATTCCTCTTGTAAGATGGCATAGTAAAACTCATCCCACCACTCATTTCCTTGGGGTATACACTTTTTAAAATAACCCTCTCTTCTCATCCCCAATTTTTCCATCACTCTCCACGAAGGGATATTTTCAGGCTGACAAGTGGCGATGATCCTATGTAAATTTAGTGTGTTAAAACCATGATGTAGTACAGCATAAGCTGCTTCAGATGCATAGCCTTTGTTTTGATAGGAAGGATTAAAGACCCACCCAATTTCATATGTGTGATCATCAAAGTATGGATGGAACACGATATGCCCGATGCATATCTGGTCTTCTTTTAATAGAACAGCAAAATTCTTGGCTGTTTTAAGACTATTATTTTTAACAAATTCCTGCGCATTTTCTTTAGAAAAAACACCTTCCGGAATATACTTCATTACCGCCGGATCAGATGTATATGCATAGACATCCCGCCAATCATCCTCAGCAAATGATCGAACGATACACCTTTCTGTTGTTAGATTCATATGACACCCCTCCATAGACTTCGTTTTTTAAACAGAAACCTTGCTATGATCCTATTTTATATGTTTCTAAACAGAAAAAAACACAAATAAAAAAGCACCAGCAGAATGCTGATGCTTTTTTTATATGGTTTGTCTGTAACAAACCTTTGTAAAACGTCCATACAATATAAAATTGATTAACGTTTTGAGAACTGAGGAGCTCTACGTGCGCCTTTAAGACCGTATTTTTTACGCTCTTTCATACGAGGGTCACGAGTAAGAAGTCCAGCGCGTTTAAGCGGTGTACGGTACTCAGGATCTACTTCTAGAAGAGCACGAGAGATACCGTGACGAATTGCTCCAGCTTGACCAGAGAATCCACCACCGTGAACATTTACAAGAACATCGTAGCTGTTAGCTGTTTCTGTGATGTTCAAAGGCTGTTTCACGTCTTCGATTAAAGCAGCGAATGGAATGTATTCAGTAATTTCACGATTATTAACGACGATACGGCCTTCACCTGGAACTAAGCGAACGCGCGCTACAGAACTTTTACGACGACCTGTACCGTAATATTGAACCTGTGCCAAATTGTTAACCTCCCTTATAATTAACCGCGAAGTTCGTAAACTTCAGGTTGTTGTGCTTGATGTGGATGCTCAGAACCACGGTACACATTTAATTTTTTGAACATTTGACGACCTAGTGGACCCTTTGGAAGCATACCTTTGATAGCAAGCTCCAACATTTTTTCAGGGTAGTTTGTACGCATCTCAAGAGCAGTTCTTTGTTTCAAACCACCTGGGTGCATCGTGTGACGGTAGTAAATTTTGTCCGTCAATTTCTTACCTGTTAATTCAATTTTCTCAGCGTTGATGATGATAACGTGATCACCTGTATCAACGTGTGGTGTATAAGTTGGTTTGTGCTTACCGCGCAAAAGTGATGCTACTTCAGTAGAAAGACGACCTAGAGTCTTGCCTGCCGCATCAACAACTAGCCATTTGCGCTCAATTGTGCTTGCGTTCGCCATTGGTGTTGTACGCATGAGTTTCCCTCCTAAATAAATCAATGATTTTTCCTTGAATCAAATGCTACGTTCTATTTCAAAACACAAGATAAGTCTTCCGGGGCTTATTTGTGGGGTTGAAATACATACCATATGATATCTTATAACTTTCTGCTTCCTGTGTCAAGAACATGTTACACCTGGTTTAGTTGTCATAGAAAACTTCCCATAAATACAGTCCGTGACTAGGCGCAGTCTTGCCTGCCGCTTCGCGATTTCGGGCGGCAAGCATGGCTTTTATCTCCTCAGGGTGAAATTTACCAGATCCGATTTCAAGTAACGTTCCAGCGATAATTCGCACCATGTTGTATAAAAAGCCATTTCCTCTCACACGCATTTCAAGCCCGTCTGAGACGTTTTCCCACTCAAGGGTGTAAATATCCCTCACCTTGTCCTGAACCTCCGTATTGGCCGCACAAAAGCTCGTGAAATCATGTGTGCCAATAAGGTGAGCAGCAGCTTCTTTCATTTTTTCGACATCCAGCTGGTAAGGATAGTGGCAGGCATATTGTCTCGTGAACACATTTTGATGCGTTTCCGTTGAGACCTTATAACGGTACTCCTTCGAAACGACATGAAACCGTGCATGAAACGACTCATCCACTTCCTCAGCCTTTAGAACACGGATGTCATCCGGCAGCAAGCTGTTGAGGGCAAAAGGCCATCTCTCCACCGGGATCGCAAGCGGGGTGTCAAAATGGATGACCTGTCCCTTTGCATGGACACCGCTATCTGTACGGCCAGAAGCCACAATCGGAATCAGTTCATCCTGTTTATGCATTCTTGCAAGAGCTGACTCAATCTCCGTCTGAACGGTTCGCTGCCCAGGCTGCACCTGGTAGCCCTTAAATTGTGTCCCATCGTATGATACGGTACATTTCACCTTCATCTAGGAATCACCTAATTTCTCAAAAGTACAAGAAGTGCCGTTAATAAGATGAATATAAGCAGCGTAAACGTGTCTTTCATGCCCCAGACAAGCTGTCGGTATTTTGTCCGCCCTTCTCCCCCGCGGTAGCCTCTCGCTTCCATGGCGGTGGCCAGTTCCTCCGCACGCTTAAACGCACTGACGAAAAGCGGCACAAGCAAAGGAACGATCGCTTTCAAACGATCCTTTAGAGGCCCGCTTGTAAAATCAACACCTCTTGCCATTTGTGCTTTCATGATTTTGTCTGTCTCTTCTAGTAAAGTTGGAATAAATCGAAGAGAGATTGACATCATGAGGGCAAGCTCATGAACAGGTAGTTTGATTTTACGGAACGGATGCAGCAGCTTCTCCATACCGTCCGTCACTTCTATTGGCGTTGTGGTTAACGTAAGAAGTGTCGTCATCATAATAAGATACACAAAACGCAGTGAAATGAAGATCCCCTGCTTTAACCCCTCTTCATAAATATTCAGAAAACCAAAGTGAAATAGCAAGGCGCCATCCTTTGTCATGAAAATATGAAGAATAAAGGTAAACAGGACAATCCATAGGATCGGCTTCATTCCCTTGAGAATAAAGTAAAGAGGCACCTGTGAAACCATCACCACAAGGATCGTAAATACACCTAAAAGCCCATAAGTAATGTAGTTATTAGCAAAAAAGACAATAAAAACGAAAAAGAAAATTGATAACAGCTTTGTCCTTGGATCAAGACGATGGACAAAGGATGAACCTGGCACATATTTGCCGATAATCATACTATCCATCATGATGTCGTGTCCTCCTGATAAAGAGCTGTTAAGGCTTCTGCCATTTCATCCATAGTTAGAAGCGGCCTTGGAAACGAGATGCCCAGCTTTTCTTCTACAGCCTGCTGGAATTTAATTGTTTCTGGGAGGTCGAGACCAAAAGAAGACATGTCTGTACGATTGGCAAACAATTCTCTCGGCGTACCTGTCGCCTTCACTGTCCCTTTATGCATTACAATCATTTGATCCGCATAATGGGCTGCATCCTCCATACTGTGTGTAACCAGGATCGTGGTGAGATTAGCTTTTTGATGGAGTTCATAAAACATGTCCATGATTTCTTTCCGTCCGCGTGGATCTAACCCTGCAGTCGGCTCATCAAGTACAAGCACTTCTGGCTCCATCGCTAGAACACCTGCAATCGCCACACGTCTCATTTGACCACCGCTTAATTCAAAGGGTGATCGAGATAATAAGGATTCAGAAAGGCCGACCAGCTTCAGCATCTCTTTCGCCTTCGTTTCTGCCTTCTCCTGAGGAACACCGAAATTCATCGGACCAAAGCAGATATCCTTAAGGATGGTCTCCTCAAAGAGCTGATGCTCAGGAAACTGGAACACGATACCTACTTTTTTCCGGAGGGATTTCAAATCCTTCTGCTTTTTGTTGGCTTGTAAGACTGCATCTCCAAGCGTAATGCTCCCTTTTGTTGGTTTGAGCAATCCATTTAAGTGCTGCAGTAATGTGGACTTGCCAGAGCCCGTATGACCAATGACAGCGACATAGCTGCCCTCTTTGATGGAAGCATTGACATCATACAAAGCGAGACGCTCAAACGGCGTTTTCATTTGATAACGATGCTCTAATTCTTTGATCGTAATGTCCATAGCTCTTTCACCAATCCTTCTTGTGTCAAATGGGCATTTGCAAGTGGCACACCTTGCTGCTTCAATTGCTTGCTCAACCGGTAGGAAAATGGCAGATCAAGTCCAATCTGAACCAGCTGTTCATCTAGTTCAAATACTTCTTCTGGTGTTCCCTCGGCAAATTTCTTTCCACCATTCAGCACAATGACGCGATCTGCCTTTGCAGCCTCGTCTAAATCATGTGTGATGGAAATGACCGTAACCGTTCCTTGTTCCTTCAGCAGTCTGACGGTCTCTAAGACTTCTTCCCGGCCAATCGGATCAAGCATTGATGTTGCTTCATCCAAGATCATGATGTCAGGGCTTGCGGCAAGCACACCTGCAATGGCTACTCTCTGCTTTTGCCCGCCTGATAGATGGTGCGGCTCTTGATCAAGAAACTCCTGCATATTGACCTGTTTAACAGCCCAATCTACACGTTCTATCATCAATTCCCGCTCAACCCCGTTATTTTCTAAACCAAAAGCCACATCATCACGAACCGTCGAGCCAACGAATTGGTTATCTGGGTTTTGAAAGACCATTCCGACCTTTTTACGAATATCCCAGACACTCTCTTCTTTCAGCTCAATCTCACCAACTTTGACCGTTCCAGCATCCGGTAAAATGAGCCCATTCAGCACACGGGCAAGTGTGGATTTACCTGAACCGTTATGACCAACAATGGCGAGCCATTCGTTTTGATTCACATGCAATGACACTTGATCTAAAGCGGGCTTGTCCGCATCTTTGTGATAACGAAATACAATGTCCTTTACGTCAATTAATGTCTTCCCCATCTCTACCGGACCTCCTCTCAGCTCAACCTCTTCTTTGCTTATTCCTAAAAAGCCGTAGTATCTAAAAAAGGGCATAGATCCAGTTATGAACTGTCCCGCCCTTTCTTAGATACACGATATGTGATTAAACTAATTCAATGACAGCCATTGGTGCGCCATCGCCGCGACGAGGTCCAAGCTTCATGATACGAGTGTATCCACCTTGGCGATCTTCGTAGCGAGTTGCAACGTCAGCGAATAATTTTTGAAGTGCATCTTGGTTTGTTTCAGCGTTAGCTACTTCGTTTCGAATGTAAGCTGCAGCTTGACGGCGAGCATGAAGATCTCCGCGTTTGCCAAGAGTGATCATTTTTTCAACTACAGAGCGAAGTTCTTTCGCACGTGTTTCAGTTGTTTCGATGCGTTCGTTGATGATCAAATCAGTCGTTAGGTCACGAAGCATTGCTTTACGTTGTGCACTAGTGCGTCCTAGCTTTCTGTATGCCATGTGATGTCCCCTCCTTAATTAGAGATGCTGTATGAATAAAAAACACACGAAAATCCTAGTTCACAATGAAACTAGTCAATCGTCTTTACGAAGACCCAGTCCAAGTTCTTCTAGTTTCGCTTTCACTTCTTCAAGAGATTTACGTCCAAGGTTACGAACTTTCATCATATCCTCTTCTGTCTTGTTAGCAAGCTCTTGAACAGTGTTAATACCCGCACGCTTCAAACAGTTGTAAGAACGAACAGAAAGATCAAGCTCTTCAATTGTCATTTCAAGCACTTTTTCTTTTTGGTCTTCTTCTTTTTCAACCATGATTTCTGCATGCTGAGCTTCGTCAGTTAACCCAACGAAAATATTAAGGTGTTCAGTTAAAATCTTAGAACCTAGAGCGATCGCTTCTTTCGGTCCTGTGCTTCCATCAGTCCATACATCTAGTGTTAGTTTATCATAGTTTGTGATTTGCCCAACACGGGTGTTCTCCACTTGATAAGTCACACGAGATACAGGTGTATAGATTGAGTCGATCGGAATCACACCGATAGGCTGATCGTCTCTTTTGTTTGTATCAGCAGGACTATACCCGCGACCTCTTTGTGCAGTTAAGCGAACACGGAAGCTCGCATTCTTACCAAGAGTTGCGATGTGAAGATCTGGATTTAAGATTTCAATATCGCTGTCGTGTGTAATATCAGCAGCTGTTACAGTACCTTCATCTTGTACATCAATTTCAAGCGTCTTCTCTTCTTCAGAGTAGATTTTGAGTGCAAGCTTTTTAATGTTTAAGATAATCGTTGTAACATCTTCAACCACGCCTTCGATCGTTGAGAATTCGTGTAAGACACCATCTATCTGGATCGATGTTACAGCTGCACCAGGAAGTGAGGATAAAAGGATACGACGAAGGGAGTTCCCTAAAGTGGTACCATATCCACGCTCAAGTGGCTCTACGACAAACTTGCCATACTTGGCATCGTCGCTGATTTCAACCGTTTCGATTTTTGGTTTTTCAATTTCGATCATCTAATAAAACCCTCCTTCAAAACGTCGAAACCTCGAATAGAATCATATGAGATTCCATCCGAAATTCCTCATTGTTTAGTCCCGTATGTGCTCAGGCAACGAGTCGTGTATTCGTCTCATAAATCACTGTATCATAACCCATTATTGACAGGGACACAAAATCTATACAAACAAATTACACGCGGCGACGTTTTGGTGGACGGCATCCGTTATGAGGAACTGGAGTTACGTCTCTGATTGCAGTAACTTCAAGACCTGCAGCTTGAAGCGCACGAATTGCAGCTTCACGACCAGAACCAGGACCTTTAACAGTTACTTCAAGTGTTTTAAGACCATGTTCGATAGAACCTTTAGCAGCAGTTTCAGCAGCCATTTGTGCAGCGAAAGGAGTAGATTTACGAGAACCTCTGAATCCTAATGCACCAGCACTTGACCAAGAAATTGCGTTACCATGAACATCAGTAATCGTTACAATCGTGTTGTTGAAAGTGGAACGGATATGAGCGATTCCAGCTTCAATATTCTTTTTCACGCGACGTTTACGCGTATTTGATTTACGAGCAGCAGCCATTCTTTAACTACCTCCTTTACTTATTTTTTCTTGTTAGCTACAGTACGACGCGGACCTTTACGAGTACGCGCATTGTTTTTTGTGTTTTGTCCACGAACAGGAAGTCCTCTGCGATGACGGATTCCGCGGTAGCTTCCGATTTCAATTAGACGCTTAATGTTAAGTGAAACTTCACGACGAAGGTCACCTTCTACTTTAAGTTTGTCAATGTTATCACGGATTTTACCAAGTTCGTCTTCAGTTAGATCGCGAACGCGAGTGTCTTCAGAAACACCTGCTTCTTTAAGGACTTGTTGAGCCGTCGTACGACCAATTCCAAAAACATATGTTAAAGAAATGACAACACGCTTATCACGTGGAATATCTACACCAGCAATACGAGCCATGATTTGGGCACCTCCTTGTTATTAGCCTTGTTTTTGTTTATGTTTTGGGTTTTCACAGATCACCATTACTTTTCCTTTTCTGCGAATCACTTTACATTTTTCACAGATAGGTTTAACAGATGGTCTCACTTTCATGTGTTTCCAACCTCCTTCTTCCGGAGTTGCTTTATTTGTAACGGTACGTAATTCTACCACGAGTTAAGTCATATGGAGATAATTCTACCGTAACTTTGTCTCCAGGTAAAATGCGAATGAAGTGCATACGGATTTTTCCTGATACATGAGCCAAAACTGTATGACCATTCTCTAGTTCAACTTTGAACATTGCATTTGGCAAAGTTTCTGCTACAGTACCTTCCACTTCAATTACATCGTCTTTCGCCATTCAAGTGTTCTCCCTTCTTCAAATCAGTAATTTGCTCTCTGACAAATGTTCAAATGAGATCATCTCAATTGTCCATCTATCACCCGACCTGTTTTGAATATACTGTTCTGAACTTCCGGAGATACGCAATCATAAAAGGTTAAATGATTGATATTTTTCTTAGGAGAATGAAATTTACGCTTTTTCTCCGTCTGCGATTAGTACATGGCAGCCATCGAACATGTCGATGACAACTGTATACTGATCTTGTTCTTTCCTTGGACTATACAGACAACCTGCCCGATTTGGGCCTGAAAGGCTTCGGTGAAGACCTAAATCTTAGTCAGTATATCAAAACCTGTATCTGTAATCGCAATCGTATGCTCAAAGTGAGCACACTTTTTCCCATCAACCGTTACAACCGTCCAGTTATCAGCCAATGTTTTCACATATCGGCTGCCTGCGTTCACCATCGGTTCGATGGCCAACACCATTCCAGGTTTTAACCGTGGGCCTTTGTTTGGCGGACCATAATGAGGAATTTGAGGGTCCTCATGAAGATCCTGTCCGACCCCATGTCCAACATATTCTCTAACAACTGAGAAATTCTCACCTTCAACATACGTTTGTATGGCATGGGAAATGTTCGACAGACGTTCGCCTGGCTTTGCTTCCTGTAAGCCTTTATATAGAGATTCCTCTGTGACTTCCAGTAGTTTGCGGTCTTCATCACTGATTACCCCAACTGGATAAGTCCAAGCAGAGTCACCATGATAGCCATTTAACTTTGCGCCGATATCGATACTAATGATGTCTCCATCACGTAAAACCCGTTTACCAGGAATACCGTGAACGAGTTCTTCATTCACCGAAACGCAAATGCTCCCGCGAAAACCATTATACCCTTTAAAAGATGGGATTGCACCCTGCTTTGTAATAAAACGTTCGGCAATTTGATCCAATTCTTTTGTCGAAATACCTGGTTTTATGTGTTTCTTCAGCTCTTCATGAGTCAGTGCGACAATGCGTCCAGCTTCTCTCATAATCTCAAGCTCGCGAGGAGTTTTACAGATAATCATTTATTTAATCCCCCAAGCAGGCCCTTGATATCTGCGTATACATCGTTAATGTGCTTTGCTCCATCAATGTTTACAAGATATCCTTTTTCTGAATAGAAGTTCAGTAAAGGTTCAGTCTGCTTTAAGTTTACTTCAAGTCTAGTCGAAACGGTTTCTGCATTATCATCTGCACGTTGATAAAGCTCGCCTCCACATTTGTCGCAAACATTTTCTTTCGCAGGTGGATTGAATACTAAATGATATGTCGCTCCGCAATTTTTGCAAATTCTTCGGCCAGTCAGACGCTCCATCAAAGCATCTTTATCGACTTTAATATTAATGACATAATCAATCGTTCTGCCAAGGTCCTTTAGAATTTCTTCTAAAGCTTCAGCCTGAGCGACTGTTCGCGGAAATCCGTCCAGAAGAAAACCTTGTTCACAATCATTCTTGCCAAGTCTTTCTCTAACAATACCGATTGTGACCTCATCAGGAACAAGCTCTCCTTTATCGATAAAGGATTTTGCTTCGAGCCCAAGTTGTGTCTCCTCTTTCATAGCAGCGCGGAACATATCTCCTGTTGAGATATGAGGGATCCCATAATCATCAACAATTCGTTCTGCCTGAGTGCCTTTACCAGCACCCGGAAGCCCCATTAAGACTAAGTTCATTTCGGATTTCCCCTTCCTTACTTAGAGAGGTTGGGCAGGAGCCCAGCCCTCTGTTTTATTTCATAAATCCACGGTAGTTTCGTTTCACTAATTGGCTTTCAAGTTGTTTCATTGTTTCAAGTGCAACACCTACAACAATGAGAAGACTTGTGCCGCCAATTTGTGCAGCGGAAGGTAATCCAGCGAATTGAATGAAAAAGATAGGAAGTATTGAAATCACGGCTAAGAAAATGGCGCCCACAAACGTGAGTCGGTACAAAATACTCGTAATTCTATCTTGAGTCATTTTCCCTGGACGAACTCCCGGGATATAGCCACCCTGCTTTTGCAGATTTTCAGCCATTTGTTCAGGATTTACTTGGACAAAGGCATAAAAATATGTGAAAGCAACAATCAGTGCTACATAAATCGTCATACCGATTGGCTTAGTATAGTCAAAGTTGTTGGTTATCCAAGTTGTGACATTATTCGTTCCGAAGAAGGATGCGACCGTCTGCGGAGTAATAATGAACGAAACGGCAAAGATGACTGGAATCACCCCTGCTGGATTCACTTTCAATGGTAGATGCGTTGCTTGACTAGCAGACATTTGTGCACGGCCAGTTCCTTTTGAATATTGAATTGCAATCTTTCTCACTGCCATTTGAATGTAAATAACACCTATAACAATGATAAGGATAGCAATAACAATAAGGGCAATTTTAAGGATTTGCATGAACAGCTGTCCATCTCCACCTACAAACTGCTGAGCGTACACTTGTTTTAATGTTTGAGGGATACCTGCGATGATACCGGAAAAGATAATAATCGATATACCGTTACCAACACCGTGAGCAGTAATTTGCTCACCCAGCCACATTAAAAATGCTGTTCCCGCAGTGAGTACGACCGCAATTAAGAGATACGTTGACACCCCAGGGTTTTCAATCAGCATGCCTCCTGCCATATTGTTGAATCCATATGACATTCCTAACGCCTGGATAAATCCTAGAACAATTGTAAAATACCTTGTGAATTGTGCTAATTTTCGGCGGCCAACCTCTCCTTGCTTTGACCACTCAGTAAACTTCGGCACAACATCCATCTGCAAGAGCTGGATGATAATCGAAGCAGTGATATACGGCATAATCCCCATTGCAAGAATGGAGAATTGGAAAAGTGCCCCGCCCCCAAATGTATTGAGGATCCCGAAAACACTCATTTGATCCTGTGCCTGGAGAACTTCAGCGTTCACATTAGGCACAGGGATGAAAGCACCTATACGAAAGACGACTAACATTAAAAGTGTGAATATAATCTTATTCCGTATATCTTTCACGCGCATAAAATTGGAGATTGTCTTAAACAAGTTAGATCACCTCGGCTGTACCGCCAGCAGCTTCAATCGCTTCTTTCGCAGAAGCAGAGAATTTATTGGCTTTTACAGTTAATTTTTTTTCTAATTTACCGTTGCCAAGAATTTTTACTCCTGCTTTTAACTTGCTTAATGCACCAGTCTCTAGAAGAAGTTCAGGAGTGACTTCCGTTCCTTCGTCAAAACTGTTTAATCTGTCTAAGTTGATTACCGCGTAATCTTTACGGTTGATGTTTGTAAAACCACGTTTTGGAAGGCGTTGGAATAAAGGCATTTGTCCACCTTCGAATCCAGGGCGTACACCGCCGCCAGAACGAGCGTTTTGACCTTTATGACCTTTACCAGAAGTTTTACCGTTACCTGATCCAATACCACGACCAACACGGTTGCGTACTTTACGTGAACCTTCTGAAGGCTTCAATTCATGAAGTTTCATTTGGGCACCTCCTTATCGATTAAAAATTGTTTTATTGTTCTTTAACAGAAACTAAATGAGACACCTTGTTAATCATGCCGCGGATCGCTGCATTGTCTTCATGTACGACTGTTTGGTTTGTTTTCTTTAAACCAAGAGTACGAACAGTGACACGCTGATCTTCAGGGCGACCGATTACACTGCGTTTGAGGGTAATTTCTAATTTATTTGCCATTATTGTTCCCTCCTTATCCTAACAGGTCTTCTACAGATTTTCCACGAAGCTTCGCTACATCTTCAGCACGTTTAAGTTCACTTAAACCTTGAAGTGTTGCGCGGATCATGTTGATCGGTGTATTAGAACCTAGAGATTTAGAAAGGATATCAGCTAGACCAGCAAGCTCAAGTACCGCACGCACTGGGCCTCCAGCGATAACTCCTGTACCTTCTGAAGCAGGCTTCAATAGAACGTTTCCTGCACCGAATCGACCGATGATTTCATGTGGAATTGTAGTTCCAACCATTGGTACTTCAATTAAATTCTTTTTCGCATCTTCAACAGCTTTGCGGATTGCTTCTGGTACTTCTTGTGCTTTACCAGTACCGAAACCAACATGACCGTTTTTGTCACCGACAACAACTAAAGCTGCAAAACGGAAACGACGTCCACCTTTAACAACTTTCGCTACGCGGTTAACCGTAACTAAGCGTTCTTCTAACTCTAATTTGCTTGGGTCAATACGACTCATTCGGATGTGTCCCTCCTTCTTTTATTAAAATTTAAGTCCAGCCTCACGAGCAGCTTCAGCTAGAGCTTTTACACGTCCATGATATAGGTATCCTCCGCGGTCAAATACCACGTTAGAGATTCCTTTTTCAACAGCGCGTTTTGCAACAACTTCGCCAACTTTAGTAGCAGCTGCAGTGTCAGAACTATTCTCGATCTTTAACTCTTTATCAAGAGTAGAAGCACTTACAAGTGTTACACCGTTAACATCATCAATTACTTGAGCGTAGATATTCTTGTTAGAACGGAAAACGTTAAGGCGAGGTCTTTCAGCAGTACCTGAAAGTTTCGCACGAACACGAGCGTGTCTTTTAAGACGAGTAGCGTTTTTGCTAGTTTTCGTAATCATCCGAGTCACTCCTTTCTTCACATTAAGCGATCTTACTTACCAGTTTTTCCTTCTTTACGGCGAACGAATTCACCTTCGTAACGAATTCCTTTACCTTTGTAAGGCTCTGGAGAACGGACAGCGCGGATGTTAGAAGCAAGAGCTCCTACACGCTCTTTATCGATACCTTTAACGATTACTTTCGTTTGAGATGGAACTTCGACTTCAACTCCAGCCTCAGGAACGATTTCAACTGGATGAGAGTATCCAACGTTAAGAACAAGTTTGTTTCCAGATTTAGCTGCACGGTAACCGACACCGATAAGTTCTAAACCTCTTTCGAAACCTTTAGATACACCTTCAACCATGTTTGCAAGCAAGCTACGTGTTGTACCATGTAATGCACGGTGTTCTTTATTTTCAGACGGACGGCTTACAGTTAAGACGTTGTCCTCAATTTTAATTTCCATATCAGGGTGAAACGTACGAGTTAGTTCACCTTTTGGTCCCTTTACTGTCACTGTGTTATCGTTGTTTGTCACAGTAACAGCTGAAGGGATCTCAATTAGTTTTTTACCTATGCGAGACATACCAAGCACCTCCATTCATCTTAAGCTTTTTTTACCATACGTAAGCAAGTACTTCTCCACCAGCTTGTTTAGCACGGGCTTCTTTGTCCGATAAAACACCTTGTGATGTAGAAATAATTGCGATTCCAAGTCCGTTAAGTACACGTGGCACTTCATTTGATTTCGCATATACGCGTAAACCAGGTTTACTGATTCTTTTAAGACCAGTGATAACACGCTCGTTGTTTTGACCGTATTTAAGGAACATACGGATAATTCCTTGTTTGCTGTCTTCAACGTATTCAACGTCACGGATAAAACCTTCACGCTTTAAGATTTCAGCAATTTCTCTTTTGATTTTTGAAGCCGGTACTTCTAGCTTCTCATGACGTACCATGTTCGCATTGCGAATACGAGTCAGCAAATCTGCAATCGGATCTGTCATAACCATTATTTAATAACCTCCTTCCCATTTATGGGGATTACCAGCTGGCTTTTTTAACGCCAGGAATTTGTCCTTTATATGCAAGTTCGCGGAAACAAATACGGCAAAGTTTAAACTTACGAATAACTGAATGTGGACGTCCACAACGTTCGCAGCGCGTATACTCTTGAACTTTAAACTTTTGTTTGCGTTGTTGCTTCGCAATCATAGACTTTTTAGCCACGATTTCGCCTCCCTTTCATTGATTATTTCTGGAACGGCATACCTACTTGAGTTAATAACTCACGTGCTTCTTCGTCCGTATTGGCAGTAGTAACGATAACGATATCCATACCGCGGACCTTTGATACTTTATCGTAATCAATTTCTGGGAAGATTAACTGTTCTTTAATACCAAGTGTGTAGTTTCCACGTCCGTCGAAAGATTTCTTAGAAATCCCACGGAAGTCACGTACACGTGGTAAAGATACAGAAATAAGTTTATCAAGGAAATCATACATGCGCTCTCCGCGAAGTGTTACTTTCGCACCGATTGGCATTCCTTCACGTAGACGGAATCCAGCAATAGACTTCTTCGCACGAGTAACGACAGGTTTTTGACCAGCGATAAACGTTAATTCTTCAACAGCAGTATCGATTGCTTTAGCGTTTTGAACTGCGTCACCAACACCCATGTTGATCACGATTTTTTCGATTTTTGGCACTTGCATTACTGAATTGTATTCAAACTTAGAAACTAATGCAGGTGTAATTTCTTTTACATACTTTTCTTTAAGGCGGTTCATGAGAAAGACCTCCCTTCCTTATTTACTATTTATCTAGAACTTGCCCAGATTTTTTCGCTACACGGACTTTCTTTCCGTCCTCAACTTTATATCCAACACGTGTCACTTCACCCGTTTTAGGATCAAGCGGCATTACGTTTGATACGTGAATCGACGCTTCCTGTTCAGAAATTCCGCCTTGAGGGTTAGCTTGGGTTGGTTTAGAGTGTTTTTTCACAAGGTTAATACCTTCTACTAAAACACGGTCACTCTTAGGGAAAGCAGCAAGGATGACTCCTTGTTTACCTTTATCTTTACCAGAGATAACCACTACTTTATCGCCCTTTTTAACATGCATTTAATCGCACCTCCTTGAGTCGGGGATTGTATTCATTAAAGTACTTCTGGTGCTAGAGAAACAATTTTCATATAGTTATTTTCACGAAGCTCACGTGCTACTGGTCCGAAGATACGAGTTCCACGCGGGCTCTTGTCGTCACGGATGATGACACATGCATTTTCATCAAAACTGATGTAAGATCCATCGTTTCTGCGAGCTCCGCTCTTTGTACGAACGATAACTGCTTTCACAACTTCACCTTTTTTGACAACGCCTCCTGGTGTTGCTTGTTTAACCGTACAAACAATCACATCACCGATGTTAGCCGTCTTACGTCCAGAGCCACCAAGAACTTTAATCGTTAGTACTTCACGTGCGCCAGAGTTGTCAGCTACTTTTAAACGAGTCTCCTGTTGAATCATTAATGTTACCTCCCTTCGGAAAAAGAAATCCGAACTTTATTAGATAATAACAGCTTCTTCGACAACTTCAACTAGACGAAAGCGTTTAGTCGCAGATAAAGGACGAGTTTCCATGACCTTTACGATGTCTCCGATTTTTGCTTGGTTGTTTTCATCATGTGCTTTTAACTTTTTAGAGTATCTTACACGTTTGCCATAAAGTGAATGCTTTTTGTATGTTTCAACAACAACAGTGATGGTTTTATCCATTTTGTCAGAAACAACACGACCTTGATACACTTTACGTTGGTTACGTTCGCTCATGTTTGCGGGGCCTCCCCTCTAATTATTATTTATTAGCAGCGATTTCTCTTTGACGAATCACAGTTTTCATGCGTGCGATTGATTTACGCACTTCACGAATGCGAGCAGTGTTTTCAAGCTGCCCAGTCGCTAATTGGAAACGAAGATTGAAAAGTTCTTCTTTAAGAGACTTTACTTTTTGTTCAATTTCAGCAGTGGTAAGGTCACGAATTTCATTAGCTTTCATTTGATTCACCACCAATTTCTTCACGTTTTACGAACTTCGTTTTAATTGGCAATTTGTGAGATGCAAGACGAAGAGCTTCACGAGCAACTTCTTCAGACACACCAGAAATTTCAAATAAAACTTTGCCCGGTTTTACTACAGCTACCCATCCTTCTGGAGCACCTTTACCGGAACCCATGCGGACTTCTAGAGGTTTTGCTGTGTATGGCTTAGAAGGGAAAATTTTAATCCAAACTTTACCGCCACGTTTCATGTAACGAGTCATAGCAATACGAGCAGCTTCGATTTGACGGTTAGTGATCCATGAAGCTTCTAGAGCTTGGATACCGAACTCACCGAAATGTACTTCAGTGCCACCTTTTGCACGACCACGCATTTTTCCACGATGTTCTCTGCGATACTTCACGCGTTTTGGCAATAACATATTATTTTCCTCCTTCCGCAGTATTCTTCTTAGTTGGAAGGACTTCTCCACGATAGATCCATACTTTTACGCCAAGCTTACCATAAGTAGTGTCAGCTTCAGCAGTAGCATAGTCGATGTCAGCACGAAGTGTGTGCAACGGAACAGTACCTTCACTGTAATATTCAGAACGAGCAATATCTGCACCGCCAAGACGACCAGAAACCATTGTTTTGATTCCTTGTGCTCCAGCACGCATTGTGCGTTGGATTGTTTGTTTTTGTGCACGACGGAATGAAATACGATTTTCAAGTTGACGAGCGATGTTTTCAGCAACTAGCTGAGCATCAAGATCTGCTCTCTTGATTTCAAGAATGTTGATGTGTACACGTTTGCCAGTTAGGCTGTTAAGAGCTTTACGAAGTGCTTCAACTTCAGATCCGCCTTTACCAATTACCATACCTGGTTTAGCCGTGTGGATTGTGATATTTACGCGGTTTGCAGCACGTTCGATTTCTACTTTAGAAACAGACGCGTCAGACAAACGCTTGCTGATGAATTCACGGATTTTCAAGTCTTCATGTAAGAAGTCAGCGTAATCTTTACCTGCGAACCATTTAGATTCCCAATCACGAATGACGCCAATACGAAGACCTACTGGATTTACCTTTTGACCCACGGATTATCCCTCCTTCTTTTCTGATACAACGATTGTAATGTGGCTAGTACGTTTGTTAATTGCGCTCGCACGACCCATAGCACGTGGACGGAATCTCTTAAGTGTTGGACCTTCGTCAACGAATGCTTGAGTAATCACTAGGCTGTTAGCGTCCAACTCGTAGTTGTGCTCAGCGTTTGCGATAGCAGATTTTAATACTTTTTCAATAATTGGTGAAGCAGCCTTAGGTGTAAGGTTTAAGATAGAAACTGCTTCTCCTACTTGCTTACCTCGGATCAGGTCCATTACTAGACGTGCTTTACGAGGAGCAATACGGACTGTTCTTGCGACAGCTTTAGCTTGCATTTAAAAGCCTCCTCTCATTAGCGTCTTGTTTTTTTATCGTCACTAGCATGACCTTTGTAAGTACGGCTTGGTGCGAATTCGCCCAATTTGTGACCTACCATATCTTCAGAAATGAAAACAGGTACATGTTTGCGTCCGTCATAGACAGCGATTGTGTGACCGATGAATTGTGGGAAAATTGTAGAACGACGAGACCAAGTTTTTACGACTTGCTTTTTGTCAGTTTCATTCAATTTCTCGACTTTAGCAATCAAATGATCATCAACAAATGGTCCTTTTTTTAAGCTGCGAGCCATTGTGGAACCTCCCTTCGTGATTGAACTACGGTCCTAAATGAACCGTAGACAACCCCGTTACTTGTTTTTACGACGACGTACAATGAATTTATCAGACTTGTTGGTTTTCTTACGAGTCTTGAATCCAAGAGTCGGTTTACCCCATGGAGACATTGGTGATTTACGTCCGATTGGAGCGCGTCCTTCACCACCACCGTGTGGGTGATCGTTAGGGTTCATTACAGAACCACGAACTGTTGGGCGTACGCCTTTCCAGCGAGAACGTCCAGCTTTACCGATGTTAATTAATTCGTGTTGCTCGTTTCCTACTTGACCGATAGTCGCACGGCAAGCAGAAAGAATCATGCGAACTTCTCCTGAGTTCAAACGTACAAGAACGTATTTACCTTCTTTACCAAGAACTTGAGCAGAAGTACCAGCAGAACGAACTAATTGTCCACCTTTACCTGGTTTTAATTCAATGTTATGCACAACTGTACCAACTGGGATGTTGATAAGTGGAAGAGCATTACCTGGTTTGATGTCAGCTTCTGGTCCAGAAGTAACTTCAATACCAACTTGAATTCCTTTTGGAGCAAGAATGTAACGTTTCTCACCATCTGCATAGTTTATAAGAGCGATGTTCGCTGAACGGTTTGGATCATACTCGATTGTAGCAACGCGTCCAGGTATACCGTCTTTATCACGCTTAAAGTCGATGATACGGTATTGACGTTTATGACCGCCACCTTGATGACGAACAGTCAATCTACCTTGGTTGTTACGTCCGCCTTTTTTGTGTAGCGGTGCAAGCAACGATTTTTCTGGTTTGTCAGTCGTGATTTCAGCAAAATCTGAAGTAGTCATGCCACGACGACCATTACTGGTTGGTTTATACTTTTTAATCGCCATTTTGAATTTCCCTCCTTCTTTTTAAGATTTACGCTTCAAAAATTTCGATTTCTTTGCTGTCAGCAGTTAATTTCACGATCGCTTTTCTGCGACGGCTAGTCATACCAGTGTAGCGTCCAACGCGTTTAGATTTTCCTTTGTAGTTTTGAACGTTGACTTTCTCAACTTTCACTCCAAAGATTTCTTCAACAGCGTCTTTCACTTCTGTTTTGTTAGCTCTGACATCAACTTCGAACGTGTACTTCTTCTCTGTCATTAGATCAGCAGAACGTTCAGTAATGATAGGGCGCTTTAGAACATCACGAGGATCTTTCATTATGCAAGTCCCTCCTCTACTTTTTCAACCGCTGCTTTAGTGATCAGAAGTTTGTCGTGGTTGACAACGTCAAGAACGTTGATACCTTTAGCTTCAACAACTGTTACTCCAGGGATGTTACGAGCAGATAAAGCTACTGTTTCGTTTGCATCCGCAGTGACGATCAACGCTTTCTTCTCAACAGATAATCCTTTAAGGATGCCTGCGAATTCTTTCGTTTTCACTGCATCAAGAGTTAGATCTTCAAGAACGATGATGTTGTTGTCGATTACTTTAGAAGACAATACTGACTTGATAGCCAAGCGGCGAACTTTTTTAGGTAATTTATAAGAATAACTGCGTGGTGATGGACCGAATACGATACCGCCTCCGCGCCATTGTGGTGAACGGATAGAACCTTGACGAGCACGACCTGTACCCTTCTGTCTCCAAGGTTTACGACCTCCGCCACGTACTTCAGAACGAGTTTTTACTTTGTGAGTTCCTTGACGTAAGGAAGCTCTTTGCATAAGAATAGCATCGAATACTACGCTTTCGTTTGGCTCGATTCCAAACACAGAAGCGTTTAATTCGATTTCACCGTTAGTAGAACCGTTTTGGTTAAATAATGCTACTTTTGGCATGACTTGTTTCCTCCTTTCCTAAGAGAGTTATTTAGTTTTAACTGCACTCTTTACAGTTACTAGAGATTTTTTAGCTCCTGGTACGTTTCCTTTGATCAATAGAAGATTGCGTTCTGCATCAACTTTAACGATCTCAAGGTTTTGGACAGTGATTTGCTCTCCGCCCATACGTCCTGGAAGAAGTTTACCTTTGAATACGCGGTTTGGATCAACAGGTCCCATTGAACCAGGACGACGGTGATAACGTGAACCGTGAGTCATTGGTCCGCGTGATTGTCCGTGGCGCTTGATAGCCCCTTGGAATCCTTTACCTTTTGATGTTCCTGTTACATCTACGATATCTCCATTTGCGAAAATATCAACCTTGACTTCCTGACCAACTTCATACGCATCTAACTCCACACCGCGTAATTCTTTTACGAAGCGCTTAGGAGCAGTTTCCGCTTTAGCAACGTGGCCTTTCTCTGGTTTGTTAGAAAGCTTTTCACGTTTGTCGTCAAAACCGATTTGGATTGCTTCATAGCCATCCGTGTCAGCAGTCTTCTTTTGAAGAACAACGTTAGCAGCAGCCTCAACAACAGTTACAGGGATAAGATCACCGTTTTCTGCGAATACTTGCGTCATACCAATTTTTCTACCTAAGATTCCTTTGGTCATTCGTCACACCTCCTATAATATGTGTTTTCTATTTGAATTAAAGTTTGATTTCGATATCTACACCAGATGGTAAATCTAAACGCATAAGTGCATCAACTGTTTGCGGAGTTGGATTCACGATGTCGATTAGACGTTTGTGAGTACGCATCTCGAATTGCTCACGAGAATCTTTGTACTTATGCACCGCACGAAGGATTGTGTAAACTGATTTTTCAGTTGGAAGCGGGATTGGACCAGATACACTAGCACCAGAACGCTTAGCCGTTTCAACAATCTTCTCAGCAGATTGATCAAGAATTCTATGATCATATGCTTTTAAACGAATACGAATTTTTTGTTTTGCCATTATTTTCCCTCCTTTTCGCCTACTTACGTTAGACAGTTCTCCGTGAGAAAAACCTGATCACCTTGCCATGGCAAAGCGGCCGGGTGTGTCAGCAACCTCTCACTTCATCGCAGTCAAAGACCAACATGCACTATTGTACCAAATTGGTCTGCGTGTTGCAATAATAAATCGGATAAATTTATGATTTGCACACTTTTCATATT
This sequence comes from Bacillus zhangzhouensis, assembly GCF_000715205.1. Classification (GTDB taxonomy): domain Bacteria; phylum Bacillota; class Bacilli; order Bacillales; family Bacillaceae; genus Bacillus; species Bacillus zhangzhouensis. The sequence continues at coordinate 28,244 of NZ_JOTP01000017.1, forward strand.
ATACAGGGGTTCAACCTATAAATCAAGCTTTCCCTGAAGATGATGTATAGCAGTCTTTCTTACGATACGAATAAATTCAGCTGGCTCTTCAATATGCGGGGAATGTGCAGATTCTTTAAAGGTGAACCATTCCTTTATTGGTGCTGTTAATTGATCAACATATGGTTTTGATACAGCAGCTGGTGTAATCATGTCATGTTCACCAATAATAAAGTAGCACGGTATTAATATAGTAGAAACTCGGTATTGAATGCTCTCATTCATCAGCTCACTCCACAGCATGTCCTGGCTAAACTTCTGCCCCTTAAGAAATCTCCATTTATCTATTAGCTGATAATGCTTACTATGAAGAATCCCGCGCAGCATTTGAAAAAGCGGCTTCCATCTGTACGTGAGACCTGCATTTACGAACTCCTTATATAGAGAGAATAAAGCATGAGCAGAGGTTCGTTTCCACGGGGGAGGTGTCAGTAATCGCAGACAGCTTGAGAACAGACGATTGTGATGGTATTTCTTCAAAAGAAGCTCGTACGACACGATATCTTCTTTCAATACATCTACTACCTGACTAATTCCATAATATGCATGATATAAATCCGGACGCTGATGTACTGCTTGTATCGCAATTAAGGATCCCCATGAGTATCCAGCGATGTACAGTTTTGAATGACCTAGATATGAAAGGAGCTTTTCTGTCAGTTCAACTGTATCCTCAATAAACTGCTGAATGGTCATTGATGCAGCAGGAATATCTTTATAATAAGAAAGCCCTGCACCGCGTTGATCCCAGTGGACGACTGTAAAATCTTGGTCAAGTTCCTCATGAAAGGAATCGATATAACTGATTTGAGCTGAGCCAGGCCCACCGTGTAAAAATAACAGTACGGGTTTCGTTTCTTTTGGGTGATCTTCTTTCATCATAATCCATTGGTCAACTCCGCCGATCAACCATTTTTTCAAATATGTCTTCGCCATTCCAGTGTTCCTCTCGGTTCCATTTAGATTCTATAGCTTATAGTAGCCGTTCTGATCTGGAAAAGCAAAAAAAGAGACCCTTTTGCAAGGAGTCTCTTTTATAAGTTTTATTACTTAATGATATTTGAAACGACGCCAGAACCTACAGTACGTCCACCCTCACGGATAGAGAAACGAGTTCCTTCTTCGATAGCGATAGTAGAGATAAGTTCAACTTCCATCTCAGTGTTATCGCCAGGCATTACCATTTCAGTACCTTCTGGAAGATGTACGATACCAGTTACGTCAGTTGTACGGAAGTAGAACTGCGGACGGTAGTTAGCGAAGAATGGAGTATGACGTCCACCCTCTTCTTTAGAAAGTACATAAACTTCAGCTTTGAAACGGCTATGTGGAGTGATTGTACCTGGTTTAGCAAGTACTTGACCACGTTGGATATCTTCACGAGATACACCACGAAGTAGTGCACCGATGTTGTCACCAGCTTCAGCATAGTCAAGAAGTTTACGGAACATTTCAACACCTGTAACAGTTGTTTTACCGTTTTCTTCTTGAAGACCGATGATTTCAACTTCGTCACCGACTTTAACTTGTCCACGCTCAACACGACCAGTAGCAACTGTTCCACGACCAGTGATTGAGAATACGTCCTCAACTGGCATCATGAATGGCTTCTCAGTGTCACGCTCTGGAGTTGGGATGTACTCATCAACCGCATCCATAAGTTCAAAGATTTTTGCTTCGTAATCAGCATCTCCTTCAAGAGCTTTAAGAGCAGAACCTTTGATAACTGGTACATCATCACCAGGGAAGTCATAGTCAGAAAGAAGGTCACGAACTTCCATTTCAACAAGTTCAAGTAACTCTTCATCGTCAACCATGTCACATTTGTTAAGGAATACTACGATGTATGGTACACCTACGTTACGAGAAAGTAGGATGTGCTCACGTGTTTGTGGCATTGGACCATCAGCAGCAGATACTACTAAGATCGCGCCGTCCATTTGAGCAGCACCAGTGATCATGTTTTTAACGTAGTCAGCGTGTCCTGGGCAGTCTACGTGTGCATAGTGACGAGATTCAGTTTCATACTCAACGTGTGCAGTTGAGATTGTGATCCCACGCTCGCGCTCTTCTGGAGCACCATCGATTTGGTCATAAGCCATAGCTGTACCTTTACCAGATTTCTTATGAAGAACTGTTGAGATAGCAGCAGTTAGAGTTGTTTTACCATGGTCAACGTGTCCAATTGTACCAATGTTAGCATGCGATTTGGAACGGTCGAATTTTTCTTTAGCCATTCTAAAAATCCTCCTTAAAAGGTTCATTGTATTTGGTATAGAGTGATAGAAAGTGAAGAGTTACCTCTCACTTTCTGATCTTCAATAGTAGTTATACTTTAGTTTAAAGGCAAAATCAATTATTCACCTTTATTTTTTTTGATGATTTCTTCACTAATGCTCTTAGGCACTTCTTCGTAGTGATCCATGTGCATAGTGAAAGTACCGCGTCCTTGTGTGTTAGAACGGAGTGAAGTTGCATATCCGAACATTTCAGAAAGTGGAACCATAGCGCGAACAACTTGAGCGTTACCGCGAGCTTCCATACCTTCTACACGTCCACGACGAGATGTGATATCACCCATGATGTCTCCCATGTATTCTTCTGGGATAACGACTTCTACTTTCATCATTGGCTCAAGTAGAACTGGGTTACATTTGCTGACAGCATTTTTCAATGCCATAGATGCAGCAATTTTAAACGCCATTTCGTTAGAGTCAACATCGTGGTATGATCCATCAAATAATTTAGCTTTGATGTCGATTAATGGGAATCCAGCTAATACACCATTTTCAAGTGAATCTTCAAGACCTGCTTGAATAGCTGGAATGTATTCACGAGGAACAACCCCACCGACGATTGCATTTTGGAATTCGAAGCCTGCGCCTTCTTCGTTTGGTTCGAATTCGATCCAAACGTGTCCGAACTGACCACGTCCACCAGACTGACGTACGAATTTACCTTCAACTTTTGCACTAGAACGGAATGTTTCACGGTACGCAACTTGAGGAGCTCCTACGTTAGCTTCAACCTTGAACTCACGCTTCATACGGTCAACAATGATATCAAGGTGAAGCTCACCCATACCAGAGATGATCGTTTGACCAGTTTCAGTGTTTGTTTGTGTACGGAATGTTGGATCCTCTTCAGCTAGTTTAGCTAAAGCGATACCCATTTTATCTTGGTCAGCCTTAGACTTAGGCTCGATTGCTACATCGATAACTGGCTCTGGGAAATCCATAGACTCAAGGATAACAAGACTTTTCTCGTCACAAAGAGTGTCACCAGTTGATGTATCTTTAAGACCTACAGCTGCAGCGATATCCCCTGCGTAAACAGTAGAGATTTCTTCACGGCTGTTTGCGTGCATTTGAAGGATACGTCCAACACGTTCACGCTTGTTCTTAGAAGAGTTCTTCACGTAAGAACCAGAATCAAGTGTTCCAGAGTATACGCGGAAGAAAGTTAGTTTCCCAACATAAGGGTCAGTCATTACTTTAAATGCAAGGGCTGCGAATGGTGCGTCATCAGTAGACTCACGTACAACCTCTTCATTTGTATCTGGCAAGGTACCTTTGATTGCAGCAACATCAGTTGGTGCAGGAAGGTAATCAAGCACAGCGTCAAGTACAAGCTGAACACCTTTGTTTTTGAAAGCAGATCCAACAAGAACTGGATAGAATTCAACATTCAATGTTCCTTTACGGATTGCAGCTTTCAATTCAGGAATTGTAATTTCTTCACCCTCAAGGTATTTTTCCATAAGCTCTTCATCAAGCTCAGCCACAGCTTCAATTAAGCTGCTGCGAAGCTCTTCAGCTTTGTCTTTATACTCAGCAGGGATTTCTTGTGCATCAGAGCGAGTTCCAAGGTCATCTTCGTAGAAGTATGCTACGTTTTCTACAAGGTCGATGATTCCTTCGAATTGGTCTTCAGCACCGATCGGCAATTGGATTGCATGAGCGTTTGCTTGAAGACGATCTCTTAATGTGCCTACAGAGTAAAGGAAGTCCGCACCTGTTTTATCCATTTTGTTAACGAATACGATACGAGGTACCCCGTAAGTTGTTGCTTGGCGCCAAACTGTTTCAGTTTGTGGCTCTACACCTGATTGTGCATCAAGAACAGCAACCGCACCATCAAGTACACGTAAAGAACGTTCAACTTCAACAGTGAAGTCTACGTGTCCTGGTGTATCGATGATGTTTACACGGTAACCTTTCCATTGTGCTGTAGTAGCAGCAGAAGTGATTGTAATACCACGTTCTTGCTCCTGCTCCATCCAGTCCATTTGTGAAGCTCCTTCGTGAGTTTCACCAATTTTATGGATACGACCAGTGTAGTACAAGATACGCTCAGTCGTTGTCGTTTTACCGGCATCGATGTGAGCCATGATACCAATATTACGAGTTTTGTCTAAGGAGAACTCTCTTGCCATTGGGTAATTTCTCCTTCCTTATTAGGAAATAGTTTTTTTAGTTTGGTATAAATCCTACCAGCGGTAGTGAGCGAATGCTTTGTTCGCTTCTGCCATTTTGTGTGTATCTTCACGTTTCTTCACAGCAGCACCAGTGTTGTTAGCTGCGTCAAGGATTTCGTTAGCAAGACGCTCTTCCATCGTTTTTTCTCCACGAAGACGAGCGTAGTTAACTAACCAGCGAAGACCTAAAGTCGTACGACGGTCTGGGCGAACTTCTACAGGTACTTGGTAGTTAGCTCCACCTACACGACGTGCTTTAACTTCAAGAACTGGCATGATGTTTTTCAAGGCTTGTTCGAAAACCTCCATCGCTTCATTACCAGTACGTTCTTTGATGATATCAAATGACTTGTAGAGAATTGTTTGTGACTTTCCTCTTTTACCGTCGATCATCATTTTGTTAATCAAACGAGATACAAGTTTAGAATTGTAAATTGGATCTGGCAAAACGTCTCTTTTTGCAACAGGACCTTTACGTGGCATCTGAATAGCCTCCCTTCTCTTTTAAAAGGATTTCTATCTGTCTCTCATCTCAATTTCATTGTCAGATACCTGACTCCACTGATCTGATATCAACTTCTAAAAACCCTTATGTTTGTTTATATTATTTGCTTTGTTTAGGGCGTTTTGTTCCGTATTTAGAACGTCCTTGCATACGACCGTCAACTCCGGCAGTATCAAGCGCACCACGAACGATGTGGTAACGTACACCCGGTAAGTCTTTTACACGTCCGCCACGGATAAGTACTACACTGTGCTCTTGTAGGTTATGACCGATACCAGGAATGTAAGCTGTTACTTCAATCAGGTTAGACAAACGTACACGAGCATATTTACGTAGTGCTGAGTTTGGTTTTTTCGGTGTCATTGTACCGACACGAGTACAAACCCCGCGCTTCTGTGGAGATGTTACGTTAGTGTGCTCTTTTTTGAAACTGTTGTATCCTTTGTTAAGTGCAGGAGACTTTGAGTTTTCAACTTTACTCACGCGTCCTTTGCGTATTAGCTGATTAATTGTAGGCATGTTGTTATTCCTCCCTTCATTACTTTTTTTATAACCCACATACCCAGGTGGTTCATCAAAAGGCAAAAAACAATGCTTTTGCAATTAAAGCATGCAAAAACAAACAAGTACGTTATAACATAATGGCAACAGCTGCTGCCCCAACTTCAATTCCGCAGGCCTTGCCGAGCTTTTTCATGGAATCTACCACTAAAATGTCTACACCCTTCTCTTGCGCTAGTTTCATTACACTAGCTGTTAAAGTAGGATCAGCATCTTTCGCTACGACGATTTCCTTTACTGAATCTCGTTTCAGAGCTTTTACTGTTTGCTTCGTACCAATAATAATGGACTGAGCCTGTGATACTTTATCATAAGACATCGAATATCCTCCAAAGTAACAGGTTTTATTTTGAGCACCTTGGTTATATTATCATCATGGCAGAAGGATGTCAATATCGTATGACAGATTATCTTGACATCCTTCACCATTTTTTGATGATTTTTATGGAAATCTTATGAGAAAGATTACTCTACAGGAACCATATCGTCAGTCGGTTGCACTTGTGAAATCGGCTTAACTTTACGGTAGTTTGGCATTCCCGTTCCAGCAGGAACAAGTTTACCAATGATCACATTCTCTTTCAAGCCAAGAAGCTCATCACGTTTTCCTTTAATCGCCGCATCTGTTAGGACACGAGTCGTTTCTTGGAAGGATGCAGCAGACAAGAATGAGTCTGTTTCAAGTGATGCTTTTGTAATACCAAGAAGAACTGGACGGCCTGTTGCAGGACGCTTGCCTTCGAATAGTACTTTTTTGTTCGCTTCAGTGAATTGATGTACATCAAGAAGTGTGCCTGGCAATACATCTGTATCCCCTGCATCAGCGACACGCACTTTACGAAGCATTTGGCGAACCATTACCTCTACGTGCTTATCTCCGATTTCTACCCCTTGCATACGGTATACTTTTTGTACTTCATGAAGCAGATATTCTTGAACAGCTGTCATGTCAGTCACTTTTAGAAGCTCTTTCGGATCAATAGAACCTTCTGTCAGCACTTGACCACGAGTGACTTTGTCACCTTCAACAACTTTCAGGCGTGCATTATAAGGAGCTGTGTAAGAACGAGTTTCAACTTCGCCTTGAACCACAATTTCCTGCTGCTTGTCACGAACATCGTTGATTTCAGCAACGACACCATCAATTTCAGAGATGGTCGCTTGCCCTTTCGGATTACGTGCTTCAAATAGCTCTTGGATACGAGGTAAACCTTGTGTGATATCGTCTCCTGCTACCCCACCGGTGTGGAACGTACGCATTGTAAGCTGTGTTCCTGGCTCACCAATCGATTGTGCAGCGATGATTCCAACTGCTTCACCAACTTCAACGTCAGTACCAGTTGCAAGGTTACGGCCGTAGCATCGTTTACATACACCATGAGGCGTGTTACATGTAAATGCAGAACGGATCCATACTTCCTCAATACCTGCTTCGACTACTTCAAGTGCTTTATCTTCATCAATTAGCTCGTTTTCGTCGACCATGACTTCGCCCGTTTCAGGATGAACAATTGGTTTTCTTGCAAAACGTCCGATAAGACGTTCTTCAAGTTTCTCAATAATTTCATTTCCTTCTTTAATGGACTTCGCCAAGATTCCACGGTCTGTACCGCAATCTGTTTCACGGATGATGACATCCTGTGCAACGTCAACGAGACGACGCGTGAGGTAACCTGAGTCAGCTGTTTTAAGGGCTGTATCGGCAAGACCTTTACGCGCTCCGTGAGTGGAAATAAAGTATTCTAATACGGTTAAACCTTCACGGAAACTAGATTTAATCGGAAGTTCAATGATACGTCCAGCCGGGTTGGCCATCAGACCACGCATACCAGCCAGCTGAGTGAAGTTAGATGCGTTACCACGCGCTCCAGAGTCACTCATCATGTAGATCGGGTTGACTTCATCAAGGGACTTCATCAGTTTACCTTGGATGACATCTTTAGAAGAACTCCAGATTGAAATTACTCTCTCATAACGCTCTTCTTCTGTAATCAAACCACGTCTGAATTGCTTAAGGACGTTATCTACTTTTGCTTGTGCTTCTTCAAGGATTTTCTGCTTATCATCTAATACGACGATATCAGATACACCAACGGTAATACCGGCTTTAGTAGAATATTTGAACCCAAGATTTTTCATGCGGTCAAGCATTTTAGAAGTCTCAGTGATGTGGAATCTCTTAAAGATTTCCGCAATGATTTTTCCTAAAATACCTTTTTTGAACGGCGCATTGATTTCTTGTTTCTCGATCGCAGCTTTGACATCCTCACCTTTTTCAAGGAAGAAACGATCAGGTGTTTTTTCTTCAATATTACTCTTAGTCGGTTCATTCATGTATGGGAATGATTCCGGTAAGATTTCGTTAAAGATCAGTTTTCCAACTGTTGTGATCAACAATTTAGAACGCTGTTCATCAGTGAATGTCACATTCTTCAACGAGCTAGCTGCAACAGCTACACGTGTATGAAGATGCACATAACCATTTTGATAAGCTAAAAGGGCTTCATTCGTATCTTTGAAGACCATACCTTCTCCGATAGCACCTTTACGCTCGAGTGTTAGGTAGTAGTTACCAAGCACCATATCCTGAGATGGCGTAACAACTGGTTTTCCATCTTTCGGGTTCAAAATGTTTTGAGCAGCAAGCATTAAGATACGAGCTTCAGCTTGAGCTTCAGCAGATAATGGTACGTGAACCGCCATTTGGTCACCGTCAAAGTCAGCGTTGTAGGCTGTACATACAAGTGGATGCAGACGAATCGCACGCCCTTCCACAAGTGTAGGTTCAAACGCTTGAATACCAAGTCTGTGAAGAGTTGGTGCGCGGTTTAGTAAGACTGGGTGCTCACGAATAACTGATTCTAAAACATCCCATACTTCCGGCTGCACACGCTCAATTTTACGCTTCGCACTCTTAATGTTGTGAGCTAATCCTTTTTCAACAAGCTCCTTCATCACAAATGGTTTGAATAATTCAAGAGCCATTTCTTTCGGTAGTCCACACTGATACATTTTCAAATGTGGGCCTACGACGATAACGGAACGTCCAGAATAGTCAACACGTTTACCAAGCAAGTTTTGACGGAAACGTCCTTGTTTCCCTTTCAGCATGTGAGAAAGAGATTTCAACGGTCTATTTCCAGGTCCTGTTACTGGTCGACCTCTACGTCCATTATCAATCAAGGCATCAACAGCTTCCTGAAGCATACGCTTCTCGTTCTGAACGATGATGCTTGGCGCGCCAAGATCTAATAAACGTTTCAGACGATTGTTACGGTTGATGACACGACGATAAAGGTCGTTCAAGTCAGAAGTAGCAAAACGTCCACCATCAAGCTGAACCATTGGACGTAATTCTGGTGGAATTACCGGAAGTACATCAAGAATCATCCAAGACGGTTTGTTTCCTGAGTTACGGAAGGCTTCTAACACTTCAAGGCGTTTGATCGCACGAGTACGACGCTGTCCTTGGGCAGTTTTCAGCTCTTCTTTTAGTGTATCCACTTCTTTTACAAGATCGATATCTTGAAGAAGTTTGTTGATTGCTTCAGCACCCATAGCTGCTTGGAACGTATTCCCGTATTTATCTAAATAAGCACGGAATTCTTTCTCAGAAAGAAGTTGTTTCTTCTCAAGCGGTGTGTTGCCCGGATCTGTCACGACGTAAGAAGCGAAGTAGATCACTTCTTCTAACGCACGTGGTGACATATCAAGAACAAGACCCATACGGCTTGGGATACCTTTGAAATACCAAATGTGGGAAACTGGGGCAGCCAGTTCGATATGCCCCATTCTCTCACGACGGACTTTTGCCCGTGTTACTTCTACACCACAACGGTCACATACAACACCCTTATAACGAACGCGTTTATACTTTCCACAATGACATTCCCAGTCTTTTTGTGGTCCGAAGATACGTTCACAAAAGAGACCATCTTTTTCAGGTTTCAGTGTACGATAGTTAATCGTTTCAGGCTTTTTCACTTCACCAAAAGACCAAGAACGGATTTTATCAGGTGATGCGAGACCGATGTTCATATACTCAAAATTGTTCACATCTAGCAAGGGGCCTACCTCCCTTTTAATCTTCGGGTTATACCCTAGTCACTTGCTCTAATCGTTTCTGCTATTCTTTTGTGACTGCGTCACGTTCAAGATCGACAGGTGCGAGGTCTGCAGCATCTTCGTCATTAGATAACGCTAATCCGTCTGCTTTCTTCGTTTCCTCATCGTCTTCTAAATCTCTCATTTCTATCTCTTCTTCATCACCAGATAGGATTTTGACATCCATACCTAAACTTTGAAGTTCTTTGATTAACACTTTGAATGATTCAGGGACACCTGGTTCAGGTACGTTATCCCCTTTGACGATGGCTTCGTATGTTTTCACACGACCCACAACGTCATCCGATTTAACAGTTAAGATCTCTTGAAGTGTGTATGCAGCACCGTAAGCTTCAAGTGCCCATACTTCCATCTCTCCGAAACGCTGACCACCAAACTGTGCTTTACCGCCAAGTGGCTGCTGCGTAACAAGTGAGTATGGTCCAGTTGAACGTGCGTGAAGTTTATCGTCAACCATGTGAGCCAGTTTGATCATATACATGATTCCAACAGATACACGGTTGTCGAAAGGTTCACCAGTTCGACCATCATAAAGGACTGTTTTCGCATCACGGGACATACCTGCTTCTTCAAGCGTTTCCCAAACATCTTCCTCACGAGCACCATCAAATACCGGTGACGCAATGTGGATGCCAAGGTAACGTGCAGCCATACCCATATGAAGCTCAAGCACCTGACCGATGTTCATACGAGATGGTACCCCTAGAGGGTTTAACATGATATCAATCGGCGTTCCATCTGGAAGATACGGCATATCTTCTTCTGGAAGGATTTTAGAGATAACCCCTTTGTTCCCATGTCGTCCGGCCATTTTGTCACCTTCAGAAATTTTACGCTTCTGAACGATGTATACGCGGACTAACTGGTTCACACCTGGTGGTAATTCATCTCCATCTTCACGGTTAAAGACTTTTACATCGTGGATAATTCCGCCGCCGCCGTGTGGAACACGTAGAGACGTATCACGAACTTCACGAGCCTTTTCACCGAAGATTGCATGTAATAGACGTTCTTCAGCTGTCAGTTCTGTTACACCTTTAGGCGTTACTTTCCCTACAAGAAGGTCTCCGTCTTTTACTTCTGCACCAATACGGATGATTCCACGTTCGTCAAGGTTGCGTAAAGCATCTTCCCCAACGTTTGGAATATCACGTGTGATTTCTTCTGGTCCAAGCTTTGTATCACGAGCTTCTGATTCATATTCTTCAATATGGATAGAAGTATAGACGTCATCTTTTACAAGGCGCTCACTCATAATGATCGCATCCTCGTAGTTGTAACCGTCCCATGTCATGAAGCCAACCATTACGTTACGTCCTAGAGCCAATTCACCTTTTTCCATAGAAGGACCGTCTGCAAGGATTTCTCCTTTAACGACTTCATCTCCAACACTTACGATTGGACGCTGGTTGTAGCAAGTCCCTTGGTTAGAGCGGACAAATTTCAGCAAGCTGTATTTGTCTAGGTTTCCTTTGACTTGTTGTCCGTCAACGTCTTCATAGCGACGAACCCAAATGTTTTTCGCTTCAACACGTTCTACAACACCTGGATAGCGGCAGATAACAGCAGCACCAGAGTCTTTCCCTGATACATACTCCATACCTGTACCAACAATCGGTGATTCCGGCTGCATCAAAGGCACAGCCTGACGTTGCATGTTCGCTCCCATTAGAGCACGGTTAGAGTCATCGTTTTCTAAGAATGGGATACATGCTGTCGCCGCAGAAACAACTTGCTTTGGCGAAACGTCCATGTAGTCAACGCGGTTTCGAGGAACAACTGTGTTTTCCCCTCTGAAACGAGCAATGATATTATCATCGATAAACGAACCATCTTCACCTAATATAGCGTTCGCTTGTGCTACAACGTAGTTATCCTCTTCATCAGCAGTTAAGTAATCGATTCTCGGTGTCACTTTACCTGTTTCAGGGTCAACCCGGCGGTAAGGTGTTTCAATAAATCCGAAGCGATTCACTTTTGCAAATGAAGATAGAGAGTTGATCAAACCGATGTTTGGACCCTCTGGTGTTTCAATTGGACACATACGGCCATAGTGAGAGTAGTGAACGTCACGAACTTCCATTCCTGCACGCTCACGTGTCAAACCACCCGGTCCAAGCGCCGACAGACGGCGTTTGTGCGTCAATTCAGCAAGCGGGTTTGTTTGATCCATGAACTGAGAAAGCTGAGAGCTACCAAAGAACTCTTTGATAGAAGCGATCACAGGACGAATGTTAATCAGCTGCTGAGGTGTGATCGTGTTTGTGTCTTGAATCGACATTCTTTCACGAACAACACGCTCCATTCTGCTTAAACCAATGCGGAATTGGTTTTGCAGAAGTTCACCTACAGAACGTAGACGACGGTTACCAAGGTGATCGATATCATCTGTGTCACCTACACCATGAAGCAGGTTGAAGAAATAACTGATCGATGCAATGATGTCAGAAGGAGTGATATTTTTCACAGCTTCCTCTACATATGCATTACCAATCACGTTGATCACTTGCTCGCCTTCTTGATCAGTTGGTGCATAAATCTTAATAGATTGAAGTTCTACTTCATCTTCTACTACGCCACCGTTCGGATAAAGTTTTCTAAATCCGATGCCGTTTTCTAAGTATGGAAGAACTTTATCAAGAACTCTTCTGTCTAAAATTTGACCTTTTTCTGCTAGAATTTCACCTGTTTCAGGATCAACTAGTGTTTCAGCCAACTTTTGATTGAACAGTCTATTTTTAATATGAAGCTTCTTATTAATCTTGTAGCGTCCAACATTTGCTAGGTCATATCTCTTCGGATCAAAGAAGCGAGAGTCTAGCAAGCTTTTCGCATTTTCAACAGTTGGCGGCTCTCCAGGACGGAGGCGCTCGTAGATTTCGAGAAGTGCTTTATCCGCATTCTCTGTATTGTCTTTTTCCAGCGTGTTGCGTAAGTATTCATTCTCGCCAATGAGGTCAAGAATCTCTTGATCAGAGCTGAAGCCGAGAGCACGCAAAAGAACCGTAACCGGCAACTTACGTGTGCGATCGATGCGTACATAAACTACATCCTTCGCATCAGTTTCGTATTCTAACCATGCGCCACGGTTTGGAATGACAGTCGCAGTAAAACCTTTTTTACCGTTTTTGTCTACTTTACCACTGAAATATACACTCGGAGAACGCACTAATTGAGAAACGATTACACGTTCCGCACCATTAATGATAAAAGTACCTGTGTCTGTCATGATTGGGAAATCACCCATGAACACATCTTGGTCTTTTACTTCTCCAGTTTCTTTGTTAATTAAACGAACTTTCACTCTTAGTGGAGCAGAGTAAGTTACATCACGTTCTTTTGATTCTGCTACAGGATACTTAGGATCCCCTAGGCTGTAATCAATGAATTCAAGAGAAAGGTTACCAGTAAAATCCTCAATTGGGGATATATCTTGAAACATCTCTCTAAGACCCTCATCAAGAAACCACTGATAAGAAGAGGTTTGAATTTCAATGAGATTTGGTAATTCTAACACTTCGCTTATGCGTGCGTAGCTTCTGCGCTGGCGGTGTCGTCCATACTGAACTAGTTGACCTGTCAACTGATTCACCCCTCAAATCATGCGTATTATATGTGTAAAAAGTATTTCTGTCTTTCAAATGTCAGTAAAGAAATACTTTTACAAGACAAAAGAAAAAAGGGTTTCTAAAATAAGAAAACCACATCCAAAAACAAATACCGATTTTATTAGTTTTCCCAAGTATGCATAATTTATACAAAATAGTTGTTTTTTAAGCCTATCAAGCAAAATATACACATTGGCATTTTATAATGTTAACACAGCTAGGAAACTGCGTCAAACTTTTTTAGCTTTGATAATATAGTAGCCCCTTTTTTTCATAACGACCGCGACTTCTCCAAAGAGCTGCTCTAATTTTTCAATCGCAGATGGTCCACCTTGCTTTTTCTGAATAACCACCCACAACTCACCTTCTGGCAATAAATGATCAGCACTTTTTTCAAAGATCGCATGTACAACTTTCTTCCCTGCCCGTATTGGGGGATTGGTCAGTATAGAGGCAAAAGCAGCTGATGAATGAACATTCGAGAATAAATCACTTTGATAGATGCGGACATTATCGATGCGATTATGCTTAGCGTTTTCCTTTGAAAGTTCGACTGCTCTTTCGTTCACATCAATCATATGAATGGTGCGGCTAGTCATTTCGTTTGCTAACGATAAGCCGATCGGTCCATAACCGCAACCGACATCTAAGACATCGCCATCCAATTCAGGTTCTTCAAAAGCTTCAATTAATAGCCTTGAACCGTAGTCGACTTCTTTCTTAGAAAACACTCCACTGTCACTTGTAAAAGTAAAGGTACGGTTTCTCAAGGTGAAGTCCCATGTCTGTTTATTGCTTTTCACTGATGGCTTTTCCGTATAATAGTGGTCACTCACGATGAATGGACCTCCTCTGGGTTCAATCGTTTCAGGAGATTAGAAAAGAAAAAGCCCGCCAGTAAAAGCGAGCTTTCCCAAAAGATTAGGCGAAGATTACTTAACTTCTACAGAAGCGCCAACTTCTTCAAGCTTAGCTTTAAGTTCTTCAGCTTCTTCTTTAGCAATACCTTCTTTAAGTGGTTTTGGAGTGTTGTCAACAAGTTCTTTAGCTTCTTTCAAGCCAAGACCAGTGATTTCACGAACCACTTTGATAACTTTGATTTTTTGGTCTCCAGCACCAGAAAGTACTAGATCAAAATCAGTTTTTTCTTCAGCAGCAGCACCACCAGCAGCAGCTACAGCTACAGGAGCAGCAGCAGTTACGCCAAATTCTTCTTCGATTGCTTTTACTAAGTCGTTTAACTCAAGTACAGTTGCTTCTTTAACTGAAGCAATGATTTCTTCGATATTTAAAGCCATTTGTAATTCCTCCATTTAAAGTTATTTTACGTAAAGTACGCATTAAGCGCCTTGTTCTTCTTTTTGATCTGCAACTGCTTTAGTAGCAAGAGCAAGGTTACGAACTGGAGCTTGAAGAACGCTAAGCAACATAGATAGTAAGCCTTCGCGAGACGGAAGTTCCGCAAGAGCCTTCACTTCTTCTACAGTCGCTACGTTTCCTTCGATGACACCAGCTTTGATTTCTAAAGCTTCGTGGCTTTTCGCAAATTCGTTGATGATTTTCGCAGGTGCGATAACATCTTCGTTACTGAATGCGATAGCGTTTGGACCTGTTAAGAAATCGTTTAAACCAGTTAGTTCAACTTGTTCAACTGCACGGCGAGTCAAAGTGTTTTTGTAAACTTTGAATTCTACGCCAGCATCACGAAGTTGCTTACGAAGTTCAGTCACTTCAGAAACTGAAAGACCACGGTAATCTACAATTACAGTAGACATACTGTCTTTAAATTTAGAAGTAATTTCATCAACGACTACTTTTTTAGTATCGATTGCATTGCTCATGGTTACACCTCCTGTACATTCTTTGTGTAACACTTATACCGATCAGGCCATCACGTTCCTAGCGAACGGTTCTCCATATAAAAAGCCTCCATTAAGACATGGAGGCTGTATATACAAGCATACGTTAACGTAAGACTGTGACATATACACCTCGGCGGGTTAATTAAGCCATAAGGCCCCTGCTGTCTACGGTATAAATGGACATTATTCTATTTTACAACATTTTGATATTATCAAAACGATTGTGATAAGTCAAGAATTATTTTGCAGAGAAAGAAGATGGATCCACTTTCACGCCAGGGCCCATAGTAGATGTAACAGAAACGTTTTTCACGTATACACCTTTAGCCGCTGCAGGTTTTGCTTTAAGGATTGTCTCATAGATTGTTGCAAAGTTCTCAACAAGCTTTTCGTCCTCGAAAGAAACCTTTCCGATTGGCGCGTGGATGTTACCAGCTTTATCAACGCGGTATTCTACTTTACCAGCTTTGATTTCATTGATTGCTTTTTCTACTTCGAATGTAACAGTTCCTGTTTTAGGGTTTGGCATAAGACCTTTTGGTCCAAGTACACGACCGATCTTACCAACTTCACCCATCATGTCAGGTGTCGCAACGATTACATCGAAATCGAACCAACCTTGTTGGATTTTTGTGATGTAATCAGAATCTCCAACGTAGTCTGCTCCAGCAGCTTCTGCTTCTTTTGCTTTTTCGCCTTTAGCGAACACAAGAACGCGTTGAGTTTTACCAGTTCCGTTAGGAAGTACAACTGCACCGCGGATTTGTTGATCGTTTTTACGAGGGTCTACGCCCAAACGAAAAGCAACTTCTACAGTCGCATCAAATTTCGCTGTATTTGCTTTTTTTGTAAGAGAAACAGCTTCAGCTACATCATACGCTTTAGTACGTTCGATTAGCTTCGCAGCTTCTACATACTTTTTACCTTTTTTAGCCATTATAAAAATCCTCCTTATGTGGTTTTAGCGGAATAACCTCCCACGAATAAGGGTTGCGAACTTGTCAAAACCAAACTCGCAACCCAACAAGACAAAAAATTAATCTTCGATGACAATACCCATACTGCGTGCAGTACCTTCAACCATGCGCATAGCTGATTCAACGCTAGCAGCGTTTAAGTCAGGCATTTTTGTTTCCGCGATTTCGCGTACTTTATCACGCTTAACAGTTGCCACTTTATTACGGTTAGGTTCACCAGAACCAGACTCAATACCAGCTGCTTTTTTAAGTAATACTGCAGCAGGTGGAGTTTTAGTAATAAATGTAAATGAACGGTCTTCAAAAACCGAAATTTCAACAGGAATGATAAGACCAGCTTGGTCAGCTGTACGAGCGTTAAACTCCTTACAGAATCCCATGATATTAACACCGGCTTGACCTAGTGCAGGTCCAACTGGTGGAGCTGGGTTAGCTTTTCCAGCAGGAATTTGCAATTTAACAACTTTTACTACTTTTTTAGCCACGAGACACACCTCCTTAAAGTCCGTGATGTGGTAATAGGGGAATCCCCCTCCCACTCAACAACTTCATTCTTTATATGAATGACGAAATAACTAGCTAGCGATCTTGAGTGAACTCAAGACGTACCTTTGCTATATTACCACTTCTATACACTCATTTCAAGCTCTTTTAAATTACAATTTATCGATCTGCGTGAACTCAAGTTCCACAGGTGTTTCTCTACCAAACATATTAACGAATACTTTGACTTTGCTTTTATCGTAATCAATCTCTTCGATAGATCCTGTGAAGTTAGCAAATGGTCCATCGATGACCTTGACTGTTTCTTTCAGTTCAAAGTCGATTTCTGTTTTACGCTCTTCAAGGCCCATTCTCTTCAGAATGGTTTCCGCTTCGCCTGGTAATAGAGCTGTTGGCTTAGAGCCTGATCCAGCTGATCCAACGAACCCTGTCACACCTGGTGTATTACGAACAACATACCAAGAATCGTCAGTCATGACGATTTCCACTAGGACATAGCCAGGGAATACTTTCTTTTTGACCACTTTTTTCTTACCGTTTTTAAAATCAGTTTCTTCTTCTTCTGGTACGACTACGCGGAAGATTTTATCCTGCATGCCCATTGATTCAACACGCTTTTCCAAGTTCGCTTTTACTTTGTTTTCATAACCAGAGTACGTATGCACAACATACCAATTCTTTTCCATTTTAGATCAGGACTATTCAGTCCTTCCCTCCCCACATTTCATAATGTCTATTTGACGAATATCGAGTACCGTAAATATTTTCAAGCAATTGAAAAAACCCGTAAAACGGGTTTTTTGGCAAGTCATATTATGATCTATTATAGCACGTTCAGCAGATCATTATTCAAGTATTAATGAATTAATTCGATTAATTGTGAGATTCCTATATCAAGAAAAGAGAAAAAGATTGCAAAGAATACAACTGTTAAAATAACAGTGATTGTGTAGCGGACCATTTCGTTTTTCTTTGGCCAGCTGACCTTTTTCATTTCTTTCCCGACACTTTTTAAGAAACTGATAATACGCATGTAAAAGACCTCCACAGATTAAAGAACGCAAATCTTACTTCGTTTCTAAATGTGTTTTATGTGAATTACAATTCTTGCAATATTTCTTAACTTCTAATCTTTCAGCTGCTGAAGCAACACTTTTCATTGTCGTATAATTGCGGCTTCCGCAGTCTTTACAGGCTAGAGTGATTTTTTTCCTCATATTTACACCTATTTTCTCGACATCATTTCCTTAGTACCTTATCACAGTGTCGAAAAAGCTGTCAATATAGGTTTGACTAGAGACTGATCTCGCGCAGCTCTAAATATTTCTCTAATTTTCTCTTTACTCTTTGGAGTGCATTATCAATTGATTTCACATGACGGTTTAAATCTTCAGAAATCTCCTGATAGGATCTACCATCAAGATAAAGCACAAGTACCTTTCTTTCCAGCTCGCTTAATAGTTCACCCATTTTCATTTCAATATCATCAAATTCTTCTTTGCTAATGATTAAATCTTCTGGGTTAAGCGCTTTAGCACCGGAAATGACATCCAACAATGTTCTGTCCGATTCTTCATCGTATATCGGCTTGTCTAATGATACATAGGAATTTAACGGGATATGTTTTTGGCGAGTAGCTGTTTTAATTGCGGTGATAATTTGGCGGGTAATACATAATTCTGCAAAAGCCTTAAATGAAGTAAGCTTGTCCTCTCTGAAATCGCGGATAGACTTATAAAGTCCGATCATCCCCTCTTGGACAATGTCCTCTCGATCCGCTCCAATCAAGAAATAAGATCTTGCTTTCGCACGTACAAAATTGCGGTATTTCGTAATTAAATAATCTAGCGCATCACTATCTCCGACATGAACCCTTTCAATGACTTGTTCATCTTCCAACTGGCAAAATTGCTCTCTGATGGACTTACCCTTGCTGTTGTTTAGATTCACTTCGATCCCCCCGACCGCACCTAGATAGAAATATTATACATTAATGGTTGAAATATCGTCAAGCTATTCCAAATTCCCACGCCGCCATTTTTCAAACGTTTTCAATACATCTTCTGACAATTCAATTTTGGATGCTGGTTTATCAGAAGTAATCTTTTTGACCCGTGTTTCAATCTTTCGTTCAATCACTTCAATCTCTCTTAAAAGCTCTCTAGCCGACTTGCGAAGAGCACCTTGTCCAAAGATCGCCCACTGTTCCGTAAAATCAGAGGTCGCTACATGAATTTGCGTCCGAATATTATTTAAATCTTGCGCCAGCTTTTCAATCCGCTCATCAGCCGTTTCATTCTCTCTCGTAAAGATGACCTCTACTCGGTGGTTTGTCCGCTTTTTCTCGATTCCTTTAACCATATGGGCATCGAATACGACAATGACTCGATACCCTGTGTATGCTTGATATTCTGCTAAATTTTGAATCAATACGTCTCTGGCTTCTTCAAAGCTGTTTTCCTTTAAGTGCTGCAAACGAGGCCATGCACCTATCATGTTGTATCCATCGACTAAGAGGATGTCCATCTCTATTCTCCTAACGGATAACGTTTTCGATACACTTCATACATCAATAGACTAGCGGCAACTGATGCGTTTAATGAAGTGACCTTCCCGGCCATTGGCAGTTTAATCAGGAAATCACATTTTTCCCTGATCAATCGACCGATTCCTTTTCCTTCACTGCCGATCACAAGAGCTAGAGGCATTGTTCCATCAAATTGTCTGTAATCCTGCTTAGCAGACGCATCTGTTCCTGCGACCCAGATTCCTCTTTCTTTCATCTCATCAAGAGCTCTTGAGAGATTGGTCACTTTTGCGACAGGAATATGCTCGATAGCCCCGGTAGATGCCTTGGCAACGGTTGTCGTCAAGCCGACTGCTCGCCTTTTTGGAATGACTATCCCGTGCGCACCTACAGCATCTGCCGTACGCATAATGGACCCTAAATTATGAGGATCTTCGATTTCATCTAAAATAAGGAAAAATGGCTGTTCATTCCGCTTTTCAGCGATTTGATACAGATCGTCCAATTCCGCATATTCATATGCCGCTACTTGTGCAACGATTCCCTGGTGCTGACCTGATACCATTTGATCAAGCTTTTTCCTCGGAACATACTGAATGGTGATATTTTGCTTTTTAGCGAGTTCAATGACCTGCTGGGCTTGTCCTTTTACAGTGTTTTCAGCCATCCAGAGCTTGTATAACTCTCGATCTGACTTCAGTGTCTCAATCACTGCATTTTTCCCAATCACATAATCATGTTGCTGACTCATTTGTCTTCCTCCCTGACGTTCCGATTTCAATCGCCTGACTAATCAGCTCTTCTAAGCGTTCGTCCTGCTGTTCAATAAATAAATAACCCATAAGCGCTTCAAGCGCCGTACTATAACGATACGTTTGAACGTCTGTGTTTTTAGGCACTGTGCCTGATTTTGCATTTCTTCCTCTTTTCAGCACCGCTTCTTCCGCCTCAGTGAAAAAGCCCTGCTGCTGAAGAGTAAATAAAATAGCGGCCTGAGATTTAGCTGAAACAATCTTGCTTGCTCGTTTATGCAGCTCATTTGGTTTTGTCGCCCCCGTTTGGAGGAGGTGATGCCTCACATATACTTCAAATATGGCATCACCCATATAAGCAAGCGCAAGTCCGTTCAACTGTTTACCGTCTTTCAGCTTTTCAAAATTCAACATGCCTATTCTCCTCTTTTCCAGCGAGTACCTTGAGGAGTGTCCTCTAATACAATATTCATGCTCTTTAACTGGTCACGAATTTGATCAGACAGTGCGAAGTCACGATTTCTCCTAGCTTCATTTCGTTTCTCAATTAACGCTTCTACTTCTTCGTCAAGCGTGTGCTTTTCTTCTAATGAGAAGCCAAGAACAGTTGTGATTTCTTGGAACAAGCTGATAAATGCATTGATCACTTCCTTAGAAGTATGATCATTCTCCATATAGTAATTTGCCTGCTTCGCTAGTTCAAATAAGACAGAGATGGCATTCGCAGTATTGAAGTCATCATTCATTTCAGAAATAAATGTCGCGCGCTGCTCTTCAATCTTCGTCAGCCATTCGGTATTATTGTCTGTTAGATTGGTGCTGCTCTCAAGACGATGATGTAAATTGGCATATGATGTTTTGAGTCTGTTAAAAGCACTATTTGTACTGTCCAATAAATCAATTGAGTAATTAATAGGGTGACGGTAATGAACAGATAACATAAAGAATCGAAGTACATCTGGATCTTGTTCTTTAATAATGTCATGCACCAGCACAAAATTACCAAGTGATTTTGACATTTTTTCATTCTCAATATTAATATACCCGTTATGCATCCAATACTTCGCAAAAGGTTTCCCTGTCAAAGCCTCAGATTGGGCGATCTCATTCTCATGGTGAGGGAACGTTAAATCCTGTCCGCCAGCATGAATGTCGATCGTATCACCTAAATATTTTTTGACCATTGCCGAGCACTCGATGTGCCAGCCTGGACGTCCTTCGCCCCACGGGCTATCCCATGAGATTTCCTGATCCTTTGCAGCCTTCCATAAAGCAAAGTCCAGTGCATCTCGTTTCTTTTCACCTACACGAATACGAGCACCTGTCTTCAGTTCATCAATCGATTGGTGAGAAAGCTTTCCGTAGCCTTCAAAAGAACGCGTGCTGTAATACACGTCACCATCCGCTTCATAGGCGTAGCCTTTTTCAATCAATGTGGCAATAAACGCAATGATGTCATTCATATTTTCTGTTACTCGCGGGTGAAGGTCTGCTTTTTTGCAACCTAGTGCACTGACGTCTTCGAAGTAGGCTTGGATAAACCGATCAGCAATGGTCGGGACATCTTCTCCGAGCTCATTGGCTGCTTTGATGAGTTTATCATCTACATCTGTAAAGTTTGATACAAAATTTACATCATAACCGCTGTATTCTAAATACTTACGTACGGTGTCATATACAATCGCCGGTCTTGCATTCCCGATATGAATGTAGTTATAAACGGTCGGTCCGCACACATACATCTTGACCTTTCCTGGTTCAAGCGGGACAAATTCTTCCTTCTTACGCGTTAATGTATTATAAATATTGATCGTCATGATTGTTCTTCCTTTCTGCTCAATGAAGCTAGCTCACGTTTTAGCTTTTCCATTTCTCGTTCCAATTCTTTAAAACGATCGGAAACTGGATCTGGCAAATCTTGATGATTGAGATCGCGATTGATTTTCTTTCCATTTTGAACGACCACGCGCCCTGGTATACCTACAACGGTGGAATGGTCTGGGACGTCCTTTAACACAACCGACCCTGCACCAATCTTGGACCCTTTTCCCACTGTAATGGAACCAAGCACCTTTGCACCTGTCGCAATGAGGGCATCGTCTAAAATGGTCGGATGCCGCTTTCCCTTTTCTTTCCCTGTTCCCCCTAATGTCACGCCTTGGAAAACAGTGACGTTGTCTCCAATTTCACATGTTTCCCCAATCACGACACCCATGCCGTGATCAATGAAGAATCGCCTGCCAATGGTTGCCGCTGGGTGAATTTCAACCCCTGTGAAAAATCGGCTGACCTGAGAAATGATCCGCGCAAGAAAATATAGCTTACGTTTATAAAATGCGTGCGCGATACGATGAGCCCAAATCGCATGAAGCCCTGAATAGGTTAGCACTACTTCAATATAGCTTCTAGCAGCAGGATCTTGATCAAACACAGTATCAATATCTTCTTTCAGCATTTTGAAAAACACATGCTCCCCCCGTTCTTCCCCATGAATCTCTCTTAGGACTTGCTCTCTTTTTTGGACAAATAAAAAACGCCTCTGCCATATGACAGAGACGTTTTGAAAACGCGGTTCCACTCTGTTTAGAAAGCTCCTTATCTTGCAAGCTTTCTCAACTTAATCCCGTAACGGAGGGTACCGCCCTTGCATACTAACGTACGTGTTCCTCAAGGGTCTTGAGGGTGCATTTCCAACGTCTGCCCATAAGTCTCTTTCAGCCGGTGAAGACTCTTTCTGTGATGGACGAAAACATTGTACTTCTCCCTCGCAACGATTTTCCTTATATTTGTTTAATGCGGTTTAATACCGTTTCTTTACCTAGTAGTTCAATACTTTGCGGAAGTTCTGGGCCATGCGTTTGTCCTGTGACAGCCACACGAATTGGCATGAATAGTTTCTTGCCTTTATGCCCTGTTTCTTTTTGTACCGCTTTAATGGCAGCCTTGATTTCATCAGGTGTGAAAGACTCAAGACGTTCGAGCTGACTTGCAAAAGAGGCCATGACTTCTGGTACTTGCTCCTCTGCTAGAACTTCCCTTGCCTCTTGATTATACTCAATTTGCTCCTTAAAGAACAACTCTGTTAACTCAACAATTTCTGCTCCGTAGCTCAATTGTTCGTGATATAGAGAAATAAGTTTGCGTACCCACGTGTTTTCTTCTTCTGTCAGTTGCTCGCTTACCTTGCCAGCCTTTTGAAGATGTGGAAGTGTTAATGCAATGACTTGATCAAGATCAAGTGCTTTCACGTATTGGTTATTCACCCATTTTAGTTTATGCATATCGAATAGAGCTGGTGACTTAGAAAGTCGGTTTACATCGAAAATATCGATGAATTGCTCTTTTGTAAATAGTTCTTCTTCGCCAACTGGAGACCATCCAAGTAATGCAATGAAATTAAACAGGGCTTCTGGTAAATAGCCCAAGTTCTTATATTGCTCGATGAATTGAATAATCGATTCATCACGCTTACTTAATTTCTTACGGTTCTCGTTCACAATCAACGTCATATGTCCGAACAGCGGAACATCCCAGCCGAATGCATTGAAAATCATGATTTGTTTAGGTGTATTCGAAATGTGATCCTCTCCGCGAAGAATGTGAGTCATTTTCATCAAATGATCATCCACTGCTACAGCGAAGTTATAAGTTGGTGTACCATCTTTCTTCACAATAACAAAGTCACCGATGCCGTCTGTTTCAAACGAAATATCACCCTTGACCATATCGCCAAATTTGATGATTTCTCCCTTTGGAACACGGAAGCGAATACTTGGCTCTCTTCCTTCAGCAATGAGCTTATCCTCTTCTTCTTTTGATAAATGACTGCATTTACCAGAATATCGAGGCATTTCACTGCGGGCGATTTGTGCTTCACGCTCTTCTTCTAATTCTTCAGCCGTACAATAGCACTTATAAGCCAAGTCCTTTTCTAGCAGCTCGTCATAATATTTTTTGTAAATATCATTACGCTCTGATTGTCTGTAAGGGCCGTAGCCGCCATCTTTATCAATACTCTCGTCCCAATCAATGCCGAGCCACTGCAAATGGCGAAGCTGGCTTTCTTCTCCACCTTCTACATTACGCTTTTGATCCGTATCTTCGATTCGAATAATAAATTTGCCGCCTTGGCTGCGGGCGAACAAATAGTTGAAAAGAGCCGTTCTAGCATTCCCAATATGTAAATGCCCAGTTGGACTCGGTGCATAACGAACACGCACTTCATTTCCCATGAGTTTAACTTCCTTTCATCTGCATCATGTTGTCTGACACCATTTTTTTATAAACGTATTTTATCATCAAATACCATTCTCATCAAAATGGATTTTACTTTTTCTGAAGAAGCACCGTCGCCTGAGAAGCAATTCCTTCGCCTCTACCTGTAAATCCGAGTTTCTCAGTTGTTGTTGCTTTGACATTTACCTGTGTGACATCTGCCTCAAGCGCTTCTGCGATTTTCTCGCACATTGGTTGAATGTAAGGTGCCATTTTTGGCTTTTGCGCCATGATGGTGCAGTCAATATTCACCAGTGTATAGCCTTTGTCTTTCACAAGTGCCCACACATGCTGAAGTAATTTAAAAGAATCTGCATCCTTAAACTCGGGATCAGTATCTGGGAAATGTCTGCCGATATCTCCTTCACCAATCGCACCTAGACAGGCATCTGCCACCGTGTGAAGCAGTACGTCAGCGTCTGAATGCCCAAGCAGGCCCTTTTCATAGGGAATGGTAACCCCGCCGATAATAAGAGGTCTTCCCTCTGTTAATTGATGTACATCAAAGCCTTGTCCTATTCTCAACATGATCTAGTACCCTCTTTCCGCATCCATAATTGCCTTGGCAACCAGTAAATCATCTGGTGTTGTCAGTTTAATATTGGTATAGTCTCCCTGGACAATATACACACTCTTACCATGTAATTGTTCCACAAGGCTGGCGTCGTCTGTTCCAAGGAAGCCTGTCCGCTCCGCATATTCATGCGCCTCTTTTAAAATAGAATGACGAAAAGCTTGTGGGGTCTGGACTGCCCACAAGCTTTGACGTTCAATGGTTTGCTCCACTTTGCCTTCTTGAACGCGTTTGATTGTGTCTTTCACTGGTACCGCTACGACTGCGGAGCCTTTTTCAATCGCTGCTTTAACGAGCAAGTCGATCTGTGTATGCTTAATAAAAGGCCTTGCTCCATCATGAACAAGCACGATGTCCGCATCTTTCACAGCCTTCAATCCTTCGTATACACTTTGCTGACGTTCTTCACCGCCAGTGACAAGTGAAACAGGCGTTTGAAAAGCGTGTACCTTTAGTAGCCTTTCAAAGTCACGACGCTCCTCTTCATTGATCGCTAAGATCATGCGTTTGCATTGTGAATGGGCGTCAAACACCTTTAGTGTGTGAATGATGACCGGCATTCTTTTCAATTCAATAAAAAGCTTATTGCGACCGGCCTTCATTCGTTTCCCCTGCCCCGCAGCCGGAATAACTACTTCATAATACATGTTCGTTCTCCCTTTAGAGCGCCTTCTCCAGAAGTTTTGGCTTCGCAAAAATCATTCTTCCAGCAGCAGTCTGCAGCACACTTGTGACAAGCACATCAATATCTTTTCCAATGTAATTGCGTCCTTCTTCGACCACAATCATCGTACCGTCATCTAAGTAGGCAACACCTTGGTTATGCTCTTTCCCATCTTTAATGACCTGTACCTTCATTTCTTCCCCAGGCAGTACAACCGGTTTGACCGCATTGGCTAGATCATTGATGTTTAACACTGCTACTTTTTGAAGTTCGCATACTTTATTTAAATTAAAATCATTTGTCACAACAACACCTGAAGTTAATTTAGCGAGCTTCACAAGCTTGCTATCAACCTCTTGAATGTCTTCGAAGTCACCTTCGTAAATTTCAACTTTGATATCCAATTCTTTTTGGATACGATTTAAAATATCAAGACCTCTTCGGCCTCTATTTCTCTTTAATACATCAGAAGAGTCTGCAATATGCTGTAGTTCCTCGAGAACAAATTGAGGAATTACCATAATTCCTTCTAAAAATCCAGTTTGACAAATATCTGCGATTCTTCCATCAATGATAACACTTGTGTCTAAAATTTTCAGCTTTTTATCTTCTATTTCAGGTTCATCATCAGCTGCGCCTTTTTTCTTGCTGACCTTTGCAGATCGAGAGAACAGCCCCATCATTTCATCCTTCTTCTTAAACCCTACCTGAAATCCAAGGTATCCTAAAAAGAAAGCCAGAAAAATCGGAATAATGGTACCAAAAATATGATATGGGATATTGTTTAGCGGGATCACGTTTACAATAAGATATGCTAGAATAAGTCCAAATACTAAACCGAAACTTCCAGATATAAGATCAGGAAGAGGCGCCTTTAATAGAGAATCCTCGATCCATTTCACCCAATTAACAACATAGCCTGTGCACCATTGGCCGATGATAAAGAACACAGCGGCTCCTATTAGTGCTGAAGAGTAAGCATTTGTTATGAGAGGTATGTCCTTTACATTTAACAGCAGAAATAACTCTGGAATGATAAAAATCCCTACAACTGCACCAAAAATGATAAAAAACGCCTGAACGATTCTTTTTAACATACCTTCACCTCCTTTATTTTTCATCTGTCAATCCACCTTCATCTAACATTGATATATGTTTAAGTTTTCTATCATGATCAACAGAAAACAAAAAGCATCATTAATATACCCATATTCATCCATTTTTAACCGTAATTGAGGAAAATTTCTCTTCTACAGCTGACGGTCAATATAATGTTTTTCTTGTAACCTTTTTAATCCTTTTTTTATCTTTTTCGCCCTTACTTCTCCAATTCCTTCTACTTCATCCAATTCTTGTACATCTGCTTCCATAATTCGATCTAACACACCAAACGCTTCGACCACATTTTCAACAATAGGCATTGGCAATCTAGGGATTTTGTGAAGTAATCTGAACCCTCTTGTGTACACATAATCGTCAACATTTGTAGATGCTGGATATCCAAGTAACTTGTACAGAATGGAATCATCTAAAAGCTCAAAGCTAGACATATCTTGGAGTTGTTTAAGCAAAACATATGGATCTTTAATCTTTTCTTTCACGTAATCTTTAATAAATAGAGCCGCTTCCTGCTCCATATCTGTAATCAGCTCATTGACTTGAAGACGGATCAAGTGTCCTTCTGTCCCGAGCTCTTTGATATACATGTTAATTTCATTTTTGATTCTGAGCACCATTTCGTAGCGATGCAGCACGGATAGTACATCACCAAAGGTGACAAGCTCTTCAAATTCTAGGGCGCTTAACGCTGAAATGGCGTGATCTAAAATGGTTTTATATTTCTCAAGTGTTTGAATGGCTTGATTGGCCTTTGTTAAAATAAAGCCGATATCTTTCAACGTGTAACGACGATTTCCTTGGTATAAAGTAATGACGTTTCTCCGTTCAGAAATGGCAATGATTAAGCAGCCTGTCTGTTTGGCTACACGTTCAGCCGTTCGGTGTCTCATGCCTGTTTCTGATGAATGAATCGTTGCATCTGGCATCAGTTGTGTATTCGCATACAAGATTTTTTGACCAGAATCGCTTAAAATAATGGCCCCATCCATCTTGGCCAATTCATATAAGTGTGCTGGGGAGAAGGCAGAATTAATATGAAATCCTCCATCCACCACACTTTTTACTTTGTCGTTATAACCAACAACAATGAGCCCGCCAGTATTGGCTCTCAGGACATTTTCAATCCCTACTCGCAAAGGTGTCCCTGGTGCCACAAACTGTACGATATCTAAGAGATCAACTTCTCTCGCTCCTTTTTTCTCTTTTTCCATTTCTATGATCCCCCTAGTGAAATACGAAGTGCCTCCGCTACATTTTCTACACCGACTATCTCAATCCCTCTCGGCTTTTTCCATCCGTCTATATTCGCCTGAGGAATAAACATTCGCTTAAATCCTAGTTTAGCAGCTTCCTGCACACGCTGTTCAATTCTTGATACTCTTCTGACTTCTCCCGTCAGACCAACTTCTCCTATAAAGCAATCCGCTGGTTGTGGCGCTGCGTCTTTAAAGCTTGATGCAATACTGACAGCAATGGCCAAGTCAATCGCTGGTTCGTCAAGCTTCACACCGCCTGCAACCTTTAAATACGCATCTTGGTTTTGCAAAAGCAGCCCTACACGTTTTTCTAAAACGGCCATTAGCAATGACACACGATTATGATCAAGGCCTGTAGCCATTCTCCGTGGATTGCCAAAGCTTGTCGGCGAAATTAATGCTTGTATCTCCACAAGGACGGGTCTTGTTCCTTCCATTGAGGCAACAACACACGAACCAGATACACCTGCTGACCGCTCTTCTAAGAAAATTTCTGATGGGTTTAATACTTCCGTGAGCCCTTCTTCTCTCATTTCAAAAATCCCTAATTCATTCGTTGAACCAAATCGGTTTTTCACTGCTCGTAAGATGCGAAACGTATGATGCCGCTCCCCTTCAAAATAAAGAACCGTGTCCACCATATGCTCTAAAAGGCGTGGACCTGCGATCGAGCCTTCTTTGGTCACGTGACCAACGATAAAAATCGGAATACCATTCGTTTTGGCAATCTTCATCAGCTGCGCTGTGCATTCTCTTACCTGAGAAACAGATCCAGGAGCTGACGTAATATCACTTTGATAAACGGTTTGAATCGAATCCACCACCACAAAAGCGGGTTTCATCTCTTGTATAGAAGACGTTATATACTCCATATCGGTTTCAGCCAAAACATGTAAAGAGGTGCTATCAATACCGAGGCGATCCGCTCTTAGCTTCGTTTGTTTAATGGACTCCTCACCAGATATGTATAATACATTCTGATTTTGGTCTGAGAGCTGGGCTGATACTTGTAATAATAATGTGGACTTCCCAATCCCAGGGTCTCCGCCAATGAGAACGAGAGAGCCTTTGACAATTCCACTTCCTAATACTCGGTTAAATTCTTCTAAATTCGTTTTAATTCGGGGTTCTTCGGATGTTTCAATTGCAGAAATAGGTGAAGGTTTTTGAATGGTTTGAACAGAATGATTAAAAGCACTTCGACGGTTTGTCGGCTCTTTGCGAACGACCTCTTCTGTCATACTGTTCCACGTGCCGCAGCCAGGACATTTCCCCATCCATTTGGCTGACTCATAACCGCACGATTGGCATATAAATTTTGATTTTGTCTTAGCCATAGATTGAAGAATACAACTCCTTATACTGATCAGAAAATAAGTAAAGGGAGGCATACATCTGACTGGTATGCCTCACACTTTTTTCTTACTATATTAGTTCGTAGCAGCCGTCGCTTTTACGACAATTTCTCCGTCTTCCACATCTAATACGATATGTTGACCCTTTTCAATATTACCTCTCAGCAATTCCTCAGAAAGTCGATCCTCAACGTGCTTTTGAATCGCTCTTCTTAACGGACGAGCACCATACTCAAGGTCTACACCTTCGTCGGCAATCTTCGCTTTTGCTGCTTCTGTCAGTTCAATTGAGAGGTCTTGCTCTTTTAAACGTTTTGTTAATTGATCAGACATGAGAGACACAATCTCTTTTAGATGTTTCTTTTCAAGCGAGTGGAAGACAATGATTTCATCAATACGGTTGATGAATTCCGGTCTAAACGCACGTTTCAACTCACCCATTACTTTGCCTTTCATATCTTTGTAATTTTGACCTTCATCCTGTACGTTAAAGCCAACATATTTATTGCGCTTCAGTTCACTAGCCCCAACGTTTGAAGTCATAATCAAAATAGTATTTCTAAAGTCAACTGTACGTCCTTTAGAATCAGTAAGACGACCATCTTCTAATACTTGCAGTAAGATATTAAACACATCAGGATGCGCTTTTTCAATCTCATCTAAAAGCACTACAGAATAAGGTTTTCTTCTCACTTTTTCAGTCAGCTGGCCACCTTCATCATAGCCAACATAGCCTGGAGGTGAACCAACAAGTCTTGATGTAGAATGTTTCTCCATGTATTCAGACATATCAATACGGATCATCGCTTCTTCATCACCGAAAATAGACTCGGCCAGTGCTCTTGCAAGCTCAGTCTTACCAACACCTGTTGGGCCTAAGAAGATAAAGGAGCCAATCGGACGTTTCGGGTCTTTTAGACCAGCACGCGCACGTCTCACAGCTTTCGCTACAGCGACAACCGCTTCATCCTGACCAATCACGCGAGAATGGAGCAATTGTTCCATATTCAGAAGCTTATCTGTTTCGGTTTGAGCAATTTTCGAAACAGGCACTCCCGTCCAGCTAGAGACGACCATTGCGATATCATCTACAGATACCTCAGAATTCTCTTGTCCCTGCTTTTCTTTCCACGATTTCTTTGTGACTTCTACTTTTTCACGCAAGCGCTGCTCTGTGTCACGTAGGGAAGCTGCTTTTTCAAATTCTTGACTTTGAACAGCCGCATCCTTTTCCTTACGTACTTCATCCAGCTTTTGCTCTAGTTCCTTTAGATTAGGCGGTGTCGTGAATGAACGTAAACGTACCTTCGAACCTGCCTCATCAATTAGATCAATCGCCTTATCTGGAAGGAAACGATCAGAGATATAACGGTCAGACAGCTTCACTGCCGCTTCAATCGCTTCATCTGTAATGGACACACGGTGATGTGCTTCATAACGATCTCTAAGTCCTCTTAAGATTTGAATACTTTCATCAACGGACGGCTGATCCACTTGAATTGGTTGGAAACGACGTTCTAGTGCCGCATCCTTCTCGATATATTTACGGTACTCATCTAACGTTGTAGCACCGATACATTGAAGCTCACCACGTGCCAGGGATGGTTTCAGAATATTAGACGCATCAATCGCACCCTCTGCTCCACCTGCGCCAATCAGTGTATGAAGCTCATCAATGAAGAGAATGATATTTCCAGCCTGACGAATTTCGTCCATGACTTTTTTCAAACGATCCTCGAATTCACCACGATATTTCGTTCCCGCTACAACGGTTCCCATATCGAGTGTCATCACTCGTTTATCACGCAGGATTTCAGGCACTTCGTTATGAATAATTTGCTGTGCAAGACCTTCTGCGATCGCGGTTTTACCAACACCAGGCTCACCAATCAGAACTGGGTTATTCTTTGTTCTTCTGCTTAGCACCTCAATGACACGCTGAATTTCTTTACTTCTGCCAATGACAGGGTCCAAGCTGTCCTCTTTTGCAATAGCCGTTAAGTCTCTTGCCAAGCTATCTAAGGTTGGTGTATTTGCATTGCTATTCGATCCTGCCGCTGATGCACCAGTTTCATTGCTGCCAAGCAGCTGCAACACTTGCTGACGTGCTTTATTTAAGCTCACTCCGAGGTTATTTAAGACACGGGCAGCTACACCCTCTCCCTCACGAATAAGACCTAAAAGAATATGTTCTGTCCCTACATAGGAATGACCTAGCTTTCTTGCTTCATCCATAGAAAGCTCCGTGACCTTCTTCGCTCTAGGCGTATAATGAGGAATAGCTTGAGACACCTCTTGCCCTCTTCCAATCAAGCTTTCGACTTCTTTTTGGATTTTATCTGAAACAAGGCCCAGTGCTTCTAACGCTTTTGCGGCGATGCCCTCACCTTCACGTACAAGACCAAGTAAAATGTGTTCTGTTCCAATGTTCTTATGGCCTAGGCGAATGGCTTCTTCTTGTGCAAGTGCTAATACCTTTTGAGCTCTTTCAGTGAATCTTCCAAACATCATATCGTTTCATCCTCCTGTCCATTCCTATGCATTTCTAAGCGCAGCCTTTCTCTGATAATCGCTGCTCGTTTTATATCTCGTTCATTTGGCTCCAAGGCTCCTCCTGAATATTGTTGAAGGAAGCCAGGCTGTGTCAAAATCATGAGTTCATTCAGTATATTACTTGAAAGCCCCTTAATGATACCTAAATCAATTCCAAGCCGCACATCAGACAGACACTTTGCCGTTTCTTTTGATTCAATCATACGACAATTGGCCAATATCCCTAAGGAGCGGTACACTCTGTCCTCAAGTTCAATTTTAGATGTTTGATATAAGGCTTTTCGTGCAGATCGCTCTTGTTCAATGAGCTGAGCTGTCACACTATTCAAATCATCCACAATATCTTCTTCTGCTTGACCAAGTGTCATTTGATTTGAAATTTGAAAGATGTTTCCTATTGCTTCGCTACCCTCACCATAAATTCCTCTGACGACAAGACCTAATTGATTAATTGCAGGAATAATCCGATGCATTTGTCGTGTGAGAGCTAATGCTGGTAAGTGCATCATGACCGAAGCCCTTATACCTGTACCTACATTGGTCGGACAGCTTGTTAAGTATCCTCGCTTTTCCGAAAACGCATAATCTACTTGCTCTTCAATCCAGTCGTCTACCTGATTAGCCACTTTAAGTGCATTGGCCAGCTGAAAACCTGGGAACAGGCATTGGATACGAATATGGTCCTCTTCATTTAGCATGACACTGATTTCCTCGTTTTCAGAAAGCAAGCAGCCGCCAAATCTTGATTCTGCCAAGTTGGGGCTAATCAAATGCTTTTCAACGAGTACCCTCTTTGCTAAAGGCTGTGTTTCATTCATTCGAATCAGAACAAAGTTTCCAATGTCCTTCACTTCCTGGCTAGCAAACTTTTGCTCGAATTGCTGGAGAACAGCTTCAGCCTCCTCTTGAGAAAACTGAGTTGGGAAACGAACATGCTCTAGATTGCGCGCTAGCCGAATACGACTGCTTAGAACAATGTCACTTTCTGGCCCTTTTTGTTTCATCCATTGACTTAAAGCGTCTTGAATAAAATGCTGGAGCGACATATTGTTAATCTCCCTCCCTCTGCTGAGATTGCTCATGCTCTAATGCACGAATTTGATCTCGAACTTCCGCTGCTTTTTCGAACTCTTCCTGTTCAATCAACTGCTTCAGCTCTTGCTGCATCAACTCAAGTTTCCGGCGTACATGCAGACTGCCGGCAATCCGTTTAGGAACTTTTCCATTATGGACTGTATTTCCACTATGGACTTTCCGCAAAACAGGATTGAGGTACTGATCAAATGTACGATAACATTCTGCACAGCCAAAACGGCCTGTTTTTCTGAACTGCTTAAAGGTTAAGCCACACTTAGGACATTGATCCACTTCTCTCGCTTCTTGAAAAATAGATGATCCTTTGTTAGCACTTGTGGTAAAGCTAGGATCAATATTCAGTAAGCCTGATAATAAGTTGTGAATCGAGAAACCTTGGTTTCCACTCATAGCATATGAATCACTGTTTTCTTTTGCACATTGTTCACATATGTGCATTTCTTGTTTTTCTCCATTTATAACTTTTGTAAAGTGAAAAGTGGCTGGTCTCTCATTGCATTCTTGACAAATCAATCTTTTCACCCGCTTTACTTTAATTTCAAAGCATTTAACATCGCTTTCATCATCCGAGCCCGCAGTTCATCTCGTTCAGGTAAATCAATGTGCAAAACAGAACGGTCCATGACACTGATCATCATCTTAGCTTCTCTTTCGGATAGAATGTTGTTTTCCACAAGACGCATGATGATATGATCAGATGCAGCCTGTGATAAACGATGATAGATTTGGGAAATAATGTGGTTCAATAAGTCGACTTCATCATTCATTTTGACTTTAATGATGCGGATATAGCCACCGCCGCCACGCTTACTTTCAACGATATAGCCTCTTTCGCTCGTAAAGCGTGTATTGATAACATAATTAATTTGTGAAGGTACGCACTGAAACTTATCTGCAATCTCATTGCGCTTAATTTCTAATATTTCTCGACCATTCTGATCCAAGACTTCCTTCAAATACTGTTCGATGATATCAGAAATATTTTGTGCCACTCCGCCTCCTCCTCCATTGACTTTGACTATATTTGACTTTAATCTTACTATAAATTTTTTCGATCGATTTTTCAAGATAATCGCTCAACTAACAATATTATTTCCACATTTATATGGTGTCAAACCTCTCAAAAACACAAAAAAGAC
>NZ_JOTP01000018.1 GCF_000715205.1 Bacillus zhangzhouensis
AATATTGATAATCACGATAACATAAGCTTTATGATCAATAATGAAGGGAGTGGCTATTTCTGGGCAAGATACTTGATGCAAAAGCACTAACAAGTGCCATGGATACAAGGGCAAAACATTATCAGGCACTCCGTGAAGAAATGGTTGATTTAAAAAAGGCATTACAAGGTGTTCCCAATCTCGGTGACGACTTCACTGGAAAAGGTGCCGATAACATTAAAAGTTTTTATAAAGAACTAGCAGGTAATGTGGACATGTTTATTAGCTTCATTGATAAGCAAAAAGCCTTTCATGAAGGTGTTTCTGGGACATTGGATGATACGAGCTTTGACGGCGATACCTTTATAGAGGAACACTTTTTAGACAACGCAGTCCATATGGGCATCAAAAACGCGAAAAGCATTGTGAAGGATCAAAAAAAGGCACTCAAAACCATTTTTCAAGACATTGATGACCTCATTTCCCTAGAGGTATTTGATAGCCAAACCTTTGATGAAAAAATAGAAGATGCGGAAGATGAACGAAAAAAGACGGTCAAAGATCTGAGAGAACTTGATCAAAATCTAAAAGATGAATATGCATTGTCAGAGACGGAGCAGCAAGCTACAATGGCATTGTACGCTGAAATGATCAATGCGACAAATGACGGAAAAGCGATTTCACCTATGAATTTTGATAAGAAAGCGTATCAAAATAGCGACATCTACAAGGCAAAAAGTGATATTGAAAAGCAAACTTCTGAATATCTGAAAATCAAAAAAGAACAAGAAGAAGCCCGTGAGATTGCGAAGGAACAAGAAGCACTCGCCAAACGTCCTTGGTATGAAAAAGCGCTCGATTATGGTGGGAATATTGTCAATGAGCTGACAGGTGTGAACGATGCAAAACGTGCCGCAACCGGCGTCGATCCAATCACAGGGGAAGAGCTCACCGCAGGCCAGCGAGTCGCCGCAGGCGGCATGGCAGCAGCAGGCTACATCCCAATTGTCGGCTGGGCAGGTCGCATTTTCAAAGGCGGAAAAGCCGTCTATAAAACCACCCAAGCGACATCAGCCGCAGTCAGAGCAGTCGACATTTACAAGGATGCTGAAAAATATAATACCCATACAATGAAGCACATTTATCATGGCGAAATAAACAAACGAGGAAAAGCAGTTGGTTATCATCATGAAAGTATGCAGGGTGGTAAGGTTATTCCAGGAAGTGAAAGTTTACCTGATAAAAACGGTATTTATAGAGCTAAAGTTGAAATTGATGGAGTTGAAAAAGTAGCTAAATCAAGTTTCTTTCCTAAGGAATGGAATCGCGTTGATGTGTTAAAAGCTATCGATGAAGCTTACCAAAATAAACAACAGATAGGTCCTAACAAATTCAAAGGTGTAACATCATCAGGAATGAAAATAGAGATGTATCTGAATAAAGATGGTTCAATAGCTACAGCATATCCACTATATAAAAAATAATATGAAGGTGATTAACATATATGAGATATTCATATGAATTTAAGGAAGACCAATTTGGTGATTTAGCAATAATACTACCAGAAGAAATAAGTATTTTCTCAGATTTTATTCAAGATATTTCAACAGAAGACGAAGTGGATGAGTATATAGGATATATTCAAAATGTGATAGATGGAGTATATGAAAACTTTGAAATTACATTGAATGCTACCAGTGTCAATATCAAAAAATATGAGACAATAGCTGAACATCATTATAGGATTGAAGAACCCCATGAAAATAAAATTGAAACGAAGGAGTTCAGAGAGCTGTTGTTAATTTGGAGAGAGAAAATACCAGAAATATTCAAAGATTAAACATCATTATTGATGATTATCAACATAATGATTCAGGCACTGTATTGCTACAAAGTGCCTTTTATTTGGTTAGAAATCTTAAGATGTTTGAATATAAAAAGAGTAAGGTAACCCTAAGATAGGTGACTAACATGAGTAAGGTCCGAAAAGAGAAAATGGAGAAATTAAAAAGAAAAAGCAGAAGAAAGCACTTAATGAACGAATTAAGCTACATGACACTTCCAGAAAACCCTTTTTTAGATATCGAAGAAAATCATTTGTTTTGTCAGAAGGTATTTGCTTTCCTTCACTCGAGAGAACATAAAATTCAAATACATGGAGATAACTATCGAGAGCATATTGAAAAGTCTACACAAATGTTAAAGGAAATCGTCAGCAGGGTGAAAGTGACTCCTAAACAAGGTAGACTGATATTTTTTCGGGAGCATGAGATTGAAGCGATATTAGTGAATGTGAATGAATGCTTTACTCATTTAAATCAACTTCTTGAGCAAACGAAATTTTCAAGTGGATATGGGGATTTCATTTTAGGTTGTGTATAGAGCGCACAGAGTATTTTTATGAGCTAAGTACTTGGGGGCTGTGAGAGCTCATTAAATTTAACATCACGAATTTACTTATGATACCTCTAATATCAAAAAGTCCCCTGTATCGATCAAGCGATTTTTCTCTAGAATCATTTCCCTCAAATTTAAGCAATTCACTATCATTACCTTTCACATTCGTATAAAATAAGAGCTAGTGAAAAATTGAAGAGATGCTTGATAAATGAAGGACATGTAAGCTGTGAGCTGCATGAGATGATAGATGTTTGCACGTGAAGGTTGCGAAGCGGTTTCTCCTCACACATGAGATCTTGTAAGCGTAACCATTATTTGTCACTTCATTGAGATGGTGTTGAGGAGTGTGTCGGCATGAGGAATCCGTATGTGAAAACGGCTTCTAGTCTTTATATGAATTATTTTTTATTAGGTATGGTCAATATTATATT
This sequence comes from Bacillus zhangzhouensis, assembly GCF_000715205.1. Classification (GTDB taxonomy): domain Bacteria; phylum Bacillota; class Bacilli; order Bacillales; family Bacillaceae; genus Bacillus; species Bacillus zhangzhouensis. The sequence continues at coordinate 2,811 of NZ_JOTP01000018.1, forward strand.
GGCTTCAAATATGCCATTTTTAATCAAGCAGTTAGATACCAATAGTGCGGGAATTAGTTATATGATCTCGGCACTCGGCATTGGCAGGGTGCTCACGTATGGTCTATCAGGCGTGCTGTCAGATCGGTTTGGCCGAAAGCCGGTGGTTTTGGTTTCAGGTGTGCTGATGGCGGTGTTCCTCATCGGGATTCCATTGTCTCCAAATTATCAAATCGCCTTTGCGTTTGCGATTTTGGCAGGGGTAGCGAATTCAGCGATGGATGCAGGAACGTATCCAGCCTTAATGGAGGCTTTTCCGCAAAACTCGGGCTCTGCGAATGTAATGGTGAAGGCTTTTATTTCGATTGGGGCGACCATTCTGCCACTGGCTATTTTCTTTTTAGCGGAGCATGATTTGTTTTATGGAATTGCGTTTTTTGTTCCTGCTCTGATCTATCTGGTGAATGTCTTGATGCTCTGGACATTGCCATTTCCGAATCATCGCAAAGTAGAGCAAGTCCAAGTGACGGAGCATGATGGACTTCCGCGCTTCTCGTCAGAGCCTACATTTTGGAGAGAAGGGGTCGCACTCATTGTGATCAGCTTTACGTCAAATGGTCTTTATGCCTTGCCGCAAATTTGGCTTCCTACGTACGGTGAGGCCATATTGGGGATGGCTTCTGGCAGTGCAGTGAAACTGCTTAGTTACTATAGCATGGGTGGTTTGCTGTCTGTCTTATTGCTCGCATTTCTTTTGCGCCGCTTTGTCCGTCCGGTGACCGTACTGCTGATCTATCCAATCATTACACTTGCTTCTATCTGTGTGCTATTGGTCGTGAAATCCCCAGTCTTAGGAACCATCAATGCATTTGTATTGGGATTTTCAACAGCCGGTGTCTTCCAGCTGACATTAACGGTGATGGCTGAGTTCTTCTGGAAGAACAAAGGAACGATGACTGGGATTATCTCAACAGCCGGCGGGGTATCGGCTATCGTCATCCCGGTCGTAACAGGATTGATTGAAAGTCACTCGACCATTTTACAAATCTTTATGTTTGATGCGGTTGTGGCTGTTGTGGCGATTATTGGTGCGATGTATATTCTGTATCGATACCGTCAAATCATGATACATGAATAAAAAAAAGACGACCTCCGCTCAGGAAGTCGTCTTTTTTTTGTTTAGAAACGGTCGTTTTCAAAAAGAATCTGTTTCACTTGATCAACTGGCATATCTTCACCAGTAAAGAGTTTGTAAGCAAGAGCACCTTGCCATAGCATCATGCCAAGACCGTTAATGGTTTTTGCGCCAGCTTCCTGTGCTTGAGCAAGGAGCTTTGTTTTTTGCGGGTTGTACACGACATCTGTCACGATTAAATCTTTACGCAATACATCAAGCGTATCATCGATGATGCTGAGTTGATCTAATGGTTTCATGCCAAGGCTTGTCCCATTTGCTAAGATCGCACTCTCTGCTACTTCACGACGGAAAGCGTCTTTGTCTTCAAGTGGGAAAATGTTTGCTTTAACACCGAATGATTTCATTTCTTCGTTAATGTACGTCACATTTTCTTCAGCTTGAACAAAATATTGATCATTGCGAGCGAAAATACTAATTTCACGAATACCAGATTGTGCAAGTTGAATCGCAATCGGAGTAGCGGCACCGCCTGAACCAACCAGTGTCACCTTTTGTCCCGCTAATTCAACGCCATGCTCAATCAAGTTTCTCACGTAGCCAAGACCATCTGTGTTGTAGCCAATTAGTTTGCCATCTTTGTTCACGACGGTGTTACTTGCGCGAGTATATCTGGCAGAATCGTCTAGTTCGTCTAAGTAATCCAATACTTTCATTTTGTTTGGCATGGATACGTTAAATCCAGTTGCACCCATCGCTTTCATTCCGTTTACTGCTGCTTCTAGTTCATCATTTCCTACTTCAAATGCTAAGTAAGCATAGTTGATGCCTGTTAATGTATAGCCAAGGTTATGCATCCGTGGTGAAAGGCTGTGTCCAATTGGTGTAGCAAGAAGACCGACTAATTTTGTTTTTCCATCAATATTTCGTTCATGTATGTTTGTCATCGATTGACATCTCCTTTAATTATCTAAATAATTTTTTCATACGTCCAAGAACAAAGACTGCTAACAATACGCTAATGACCGCAATGATCATATCGAAAAATAACGTCATTTTTATATCGTACGTGCTGACCAACCCACTTGTAATGAGTGGCACAAGAATAAACGCTGAGCTTGCTGCAATGTTGACGTATGATGAAGCGGTTGCTTTGTTTGTAGGGAATAATTTCATCATAATACTCATGGCTAGCTGGAAGATTCCTGCTGTAAATAATCCTAAGAAAAAGGTGCTGACAATCACAATGCCGTATGTTTCAATTTGGAATAATGCAAGCATCGCAAGAAATGCTCCAATTGGATAAATGATTGCCACCATAATAGGTGAAATGAATTTATCTAATACGATCGAAAGCAATAGAACAGACACAAGTGCACCAATACTAAAATAAGAAAGAAGCTGTGTCGCTTGTTCTGTGCCAAGCCCAATCAATTTCAACCCAAGTTGTGGAAGCCACGTTTGCCATACGACAAACAATGCAGTAGACGTGAACCCCATGAGTACAACAGCTAAGCCTTCACCAATCATTTTAGGTTCTTCCTTCAATTGATCCTGTACTGGAAGATCATCTTGTGAAGAGATTTGCTTATGGTTCGGGAACGGCATAAAGACTAAGTAAATCCCTACGAGTAAATAAAGAAGTCCTAGTCCAAAGAACGCCCAGCCCCAGAAGATGTCATGTGCAATAAGGAACGCCAAGATAAATGGAAGAACAGTCGCTCCAATTGAAACGGACGCCTTCACTAAAACAGAAGCTGAACTTGCCTTTTTAGGAAACGATTCTGTCAAAGCAGGATATGTTCCCGAATCAAGTAATGAGTTTGCAATCCCAGCAGATATCGCAAAGATAAATGCCAGTGTATAACTCGTTGTCGTTGGAATACCGATTAAGAATAATAAGTAAAGAAAGTTTCCTGTAATAATGACAGGCTTACGTCCCCAGCGGTCTGCTAACCGGCCTGAGAAAAAGAGAGCAACCAGTTTACCAATTCCGATCGCCGATACAAGCAAGCTGATTTTCGGAATATCCACATGGTAGCGTTCAGATAAGCTGTCCATGTTGGATGCCACAATAATATTGATCATGCCGAGCATGAAGTAGTTTAAATACATGCCAAGTGACGATTTAATATAAGGATTTTTCATGTTCCCACTCCTATATTTGAAACCCCTTTAGGGTCAAATTCTTTGTACACCCTTTGTTATTTCCTTAAAAGTAAATAATATTATGCCCATCACAACACCCCTTGTGTGATTGATGAAAAAATAATGAATATTCATCTGTTCTTCAATTAAGTACATCGTTCTACTATAAATATAAAAAATAATAACAGTCTTAATAAGAAAGTGGATCTTTATGATTTGATCAGAATCAGAAATGATCAATTTTAACTGTTGTTGAATAAAAATAACGATCTGATGAGATGGGTATAACGATATACTAAAAGAAGCAACGAGATAAATATACTCCTGCGTTTTAAATGTGTCAAGTTTATGACTTTGTGATTTAAAAAAATAAAAATGAAATAAAGAAATGGTTGACTTGATCAATAAAAAAAAGAGAATTGCTGCACGCAATTCTCCCTTTCATGATGATGTAGAGGTTTCTCTAATATGAAGTTGAGGCTTTAAGATCACTCGCTGTAGCTCTTCATCCTGCTCGTTCATTTTTTGATATAAAAGGTTCGCTGCTTTTACCCCGATGGATCGTGGGAATGATGAAACAGTGGTGAGCGGCGGGTGATATAGCTCCGCTTCAGGGATGTTATCGAATCCAACAACATCAATGTCTTCACCAGGCTTGATGTCACGAGCTGCCAGTTCCTGAATGACCCCAAACGCGACTAAGTCACTAAAGCAAAAAATAGCAGTAGGAGGCTCGGGCTGGTCGATGACTTGGGTAAGGGCTTCTTTCCCGCCTTCACGAGTAGGTACCATATCGATAATAAGAGATTCATCAATCGTCAGGTTCGCCTCATCATGGGCTCTTTTGAATCCTTTCATACGTTCAATCCAAGTCGATGAGGATTTGATGCCGCCTAAAAAGGCAATACGTCGATGTCCTTTTTGAAGAAGGTGATGTACCGCCATCCAAGTGCCTTGTTCATAATCAGCGCCGACATAGTCACAATGCACATCCGCTAATTCACGGTTTGCCAGTACTTTTGGGGTGCGAATTTGATTTAACTGTTTGACCGTCCGAGTTGAGCTTTTCGAAGCTAGGTTTAAAATAATCCCGCCAACTCGGTGCTCTATCATTGTAGAAATGAGCCGTTCCTGCTTATCGACACTGTCAAAGGTTGTACCAAGTAAAACGGTATAGCCAAGTGATTCAAGTGTGGTTTGCACGCCGATTAAAAACTCAGAAATAAAGGTATTTGAAATATCCGTGACGATAACACCGACAATATTGGAGCTTTTTGACCGCATGTTTGCAGCAACGCGGTCGTACACGTATCCTAAATCCTCCATGGATTGCAGTACTTTCTTTCGAGTGGCTTCAGAGATTCTAGGATTGTTTCGAACAACGAGTGAGGCCGTTGAGGTCGAGACACCGGCATGCCGGGCGACTTCCTGTAATGTGACACGTTGTTTGTTCAATTTTTTCATTTGTCTTCACCAACTTCAAAGGATTGCCTAACTTGGTTCATGATCAAGATGGATTTCTCCATCAAACGAGCCGAACATTCTTTGTTTTATTATACCTTAATCAGGTGTGTTGATGAAGTGATGTCATCTTACGTCAGATAGGGAGGGAATAAAATCTTAAAAGATTACCATTGACAGCTTTCTTCTAGAGGCGTAAAATATAAAATTATTCAGAAATAGCAACATTTTAAGTAAATAACGAAGGCTATGATTGCTGTGGGTCACACTATGGCAGGAGCAGCTTCTGGAGAGACCGCATGTATGTGCGGCGCCGAAGGGTTCACAATCTCAGGCAAAAGGACAGAAGAGTACGAAATATTGTATTTGTGATGCATGGATGATGCCATGTATTGCTTTTCTCTATTTTGCTATTCTTTTATGACCATGAGATTGGAGCGCATCCAATCTCTTTTTTTATGGACTTTTTCAGGGTTCATTATATCAGTATAAGATCGTGTCGTAGGAGGGCGTTGAAATTGGCACAACAAGAGTTAAAGCGAGATTTATCAAACCGCCATGTTCAATTGATTGCAATTGGCGGAACCATCGGAACAGGGCTTTTTTTAGGCTCCGGAAAGGCCATTCAATTGGCAGGTCCGTCGATCATTTTTGCCTATTTAATTGTCGGAATGGCCATCTTTTTTGTCATGAGGGCACTTGGAGAATTGCTCTTATCAAGGGCGGGCTATCAGTCATTAACCGATATTGCAGAGGACTATCTTGGCCCATGGGCTTCCTTTGTGACAGGGTGGACGTATTGGTTTTGCTGGATTATGACAGCGATGGCTGATGTCATTGCGGTCGGTGTGTATGTGCAGTATTGGTTTGACATTCCACAATGGATTCCTGCAATCATTTGTTTGTTGATTTTACTAGGGTTTAATTTATTAACGGTGAAGCTTTTTGGAGAAATGGAATTTTGGTTTGCATTGATTAAAGTCATTACGATTCTACTGTTAATTGGCGTAGGGATTGTCCTATTAATCATTGGATTTCAAACAGATGCCGGGCCTGTGACGGTCACGAATCTTTGGTCACATGGCGGGTTATTTCCAAATGGTGTCACAGGCTTCTTATTGTCATTCCAGATGGTGATTTTTGCGTATGTGGGAGTGGAACTTGTCGGTGTTTCCGCAGCAGAAACAGCAAACCCTCAAAAAAACATTCCGTCTGCGATTAATAAAATTCCATTAAGAATTCTATTTTTCTATGTGGGTGCCATCTTTGTATTACTATGTATCAACCCATGGACCGAGCTCAGTGCATCAGAAAGCCCTTTTGTGAAAACCTTTGGACTGATTGGTATACCAGTAGCAGCAGGGCTTATTAACTTTGTCGTCCTGACTTCTGCGGCTTCCGCTTGTAATAGCGGCATGTTCTCGACGAGCCGTATTTTGTATAATCTCAGTCATCAAAAGCAGGGACCATCTTCCTTTGGCCGTCTAAATAAGCACGCTGTCCCAAGCAATGCACTTTTTGTTTCAACGATTGTGGTATCGGTCGGGGCTCTTTTAAGCAAGCTGATTCCCGAACAAGCCTTTGGCATTGTCACAACAATCAGTGCCATTTGTTTCATTTGGGTATGGAGTATTATTTTAATTTGTCATTTGAAATATAAGAAGACTCGGCCTGAACTGCATGAGGCATCTACTTTTAAAGCGCCATTCACTCCTTTTGTGAATATCGTTGTCCTTGTGCTATTTGCGGCCATTCTTGTCATTATGCTATTCGCTGACGCAACACGCCCAGCACTGCTATTGACACCCGTATGGTTCGGATTCCTATTCTTCATTTATGCACGAAAGAAACGCCGTTCAGCATAATGTACGTATAAAGCACAGCCTTTTCAAATAGCTGTGCTTTTGCTTATTTACCGATTTCTAATTTTCAACATATAATATGCATTTAAAATGATCATAACAAGTCCAATGACGATAATGGAGAAGAGCTGAGAGTGATTGGCTCCGAGGGAATACAAAATCATAATAAACATGGCACCAGTCAATAAAATATTCATCATTTGATAGGTATGAAATAGCCCGTCGAGCATCACATGTTTTTCACCTTCGTCAGAAATAGCGAGCAGTTTTTTGCCATAATCCTTGTCGGATGGACTTGGTAGATTGCGATTCGGATAGACGAGTTTTAGGACAGAGATCGCCGTATAAGAAAGGATAATGGTGATCAAAAATAAAGCAGCATTTACAACAATCAGCCAGATTAGTTGCTCGGTTACAATGGCCATTCCAATAGCAACAATGGATAAAATCGTACTCACGGTATTGGCTAACGTTAAATCAGTAAAAGTTCGGTACTGCTTTGCCTCGAGTTCATCCTCCTCATCACCAGACACGGAAAGAGAGACTCTTTTCTTCATACGTGAAATTCCTGAAAAACAATAAATAATGAATAGGATCGTCAAGCCAGTGATCACAAGCGTTGCTTCAAACGCAGCATCTAGAAGTGCCAACTCAAATTCGGCTGCCAGCAAACAGTAAGCGCCGAGAAAGCCAAGGAGAGCACCTAAGAGCATTTTATATACAGTTTTCATGTGAGTTCATCCTCCTCGAATAGAAAAATACGTTCAATGGGTTCCTGAAAAATGCGTGAAAGCTTAACAGCGAGCAAGAGAGACGGCATTAATTCATCTCGTTCCATTAAGCTGATGGTCTGACGAGAAACCTTTGCACGCTTTGCAAGCTCAGTTTGGTTCAAACCATCACGTGCACGAAGCTCTTTTAGCCGATTTTTCATTCTGTCACCTCAACTTTGATCGAAATCTTTCCTTGATTGTAAAGCATGATATTCATTTTGACAAGTAAAGTTGTCAAAATGATAAAAATAATTGTCAGAAAGATCATCTTTATTCAAAAGGTGAACAATGATACGCTAAAGGAAAGAGAAACAGAAAACAGGTGAGGCCCGTGTTTATTGATCAATTAAAAAATGACTTACATCAATCACAGCCGTTGTTTATTGGAGAAGAGACAGCGTTTAAAGCGGCAGTCCTTGTCCCTTTGGTGCAAGTAAACGGAGAATGGCATATATTATTTGAGGTACGATCGCTGACCATGAGAAAACAGCCTGGTGATATTAGTTTCCCTGGAGGCAAACTCGACGGCGGTGAAACAGCACAAGAAGCTGCACTGCGAGAAACACATGAAGAACTAGGCATTCCGCCTGAATCAGTCGAGATCCTTGGGCAGCTCAGCCCTTACATTGCTTCTCCATCCTTCGTGGTCTATCCATATGTCGGCATCATTGATGAGCAAAAGGTAAAGCACTCGTTTAATCAAGAGGAAGTGGAGGAGACCTTTACTGTACCTTTATCATGGCTCAGCCAATATGAGCCGTACTTACATCATGTGTCCGTTCAGCCAACACCAGCTGAGGATTTCCCCTATGAAAAAATCATGAATGGTGAGAAGTACCGCTGGGGAAGTCGTTCGATGGAGGAATGGTTTTATGATTATGAAAACTACACCATTTGGGGATTAACAGCCCGTATATTAAAGCATTTTGTGACCGTTGCGAAAAGAAATTCCTAGAGAATCGCTCTCTAGGAATTTGTTGTATCCAGACGTTCTTTCGCTGTTTGTTTTCCTTTACCAATTGGAATAGGAGCTCTCGCTTGGCTCAGTCCGTAGGAAGGCATGTTCACGTAGACAGATTCATACGAGCCGGCTTGAACTTGATACGTTTCATGATAAATGCCCACTGCGTCATTGGTCCGTGCTCTTTGGTTAAATGCCTTCCAAGCCGCCAAATGCTTTTCCATCTTGGCATAGGCAAGGAGGTCATCTGTTGACTTCCAATATTGGATCATGGCTGTATTGCGTAAGCCGAAGTAATTTTCTGTCCCGAGGAAACCAAGCTCGTCTTGATGGGTATACAGTTCTTTGATCATGCCAGGCATCGCCATGAACACAGGCAGCCATTGGTGGATGGCCCAGCGTTTGTTGATCCTCATTCCGATGATGAACACAACAATCGAGTCAGAATTGTCTGTTGTAAACCTGCCAGCACGTATGTCTTTTTTCATTCGTTCACCCTTCTTTCTTCATCTGTTCATATGTTTCCACGCACCAATCAATTCCTGCTTGAGCCACTCTTTTGCCATAATCTAAAGTAAACAGCCAGTACTTCGCATCAGCTTCATCTGGATAGAGCTCCTTGATGTTTTGTTCAATCGAAACGTATGTCTCATAACGGATACGGAGCCCCCTCTCATAATCCTGTAGAAGCACCAGCTTTTTCTCAAACGAAAGATATTGTCCAAAGAATAACTTTAATAACACTTCATTTCGTTCTGCTGGTAACTGATCGAGCGGCTGCGCCAGCCATTGCCTCAAAGTGTCCAGTCCTTTTTCAGTCAGATGATATTCCCGCTTGTCTGAGCGGCCAGTTGTAGAAGCAGGTGAAACCTCAGCAAGTCCTTCTTCGACTATAAACTTTAAAGCTGGATAAATTTGTCCATAACTAATTTTCCAAAAATGATGCAAGCTCTTATCAATTAATTGCTTCACTTCGTAACCTGACTTACAATCTGTCGTTAAAATCCCTAAAATCGCATACGTCGTATCATTGTATTTTTTCATTACATCAGCACACCTATCTAAAAGATATATCATTTAGATATATAATAAATTTGAAATGAATAAAAAGCAAGAAAATAATAATTGATAGATTTATATTTTTGAAATATAGGAGATAAATCATAAATATGGTAATATATACTTGATGTGTAAAGAGCTTGCGCATCTATTCATAAAAGAATGGAGGGTGTACAAATGAAGTTGAGGAACATAGGAATATTGTTCATGATTGTTGCACTATTGATTGGTGTTGGAAGTTTTGGAGGAAACAAAGCATCTGCTAAAAAAGAATCACTGAATCAATCTTATGCATATGCCTATAAAACAAAGGACAATGTCAGTTGGCTGAAGGTGACTGAAAAGAAAGGCAAGGTCACGGGTTACCTAAACGGTAAGGGTGTGAAGATTGATCCAATTGAACCGTTTATGGTGAAAACAAAATACAAACTAACGGGGAAAACCACCAAAAAAGGATACAAACTTAAAGTCAAACAAAAGAAGAAAACAATCGTATATGACATCTATTTTTCTGGAAAAGATCTCATGGTCAAAAAGCAAGGAGCAAAGAAAAGTAAACGCTATCAAGCTGTTGATGAGAAGAAATTAAAAAAATACAAAAAAGCCATTGATAAGCGCTATGATGAGTACGTGGATACAGCAGAAGACCGTTACTATGAGATCATAGGGAAATACACAGATAATTTAAATAAAGCCTACGGCTATCTGTATACAGCAAAAAACAATTCATATCAAATTTTTCTTGATATCGAAGAAGCCCTTTTTGAAGGGGAATTTTCAGGGGCTATTACAATCTCCAAAGCCACAGGGAAGAAAAGCAAGCCATTGAAAAAAGAAAAATATCAAGCAGATGGAATCACAGGCTTTAAAAGCTTTTGGGTCTATCCCACACCAAAAATAAAGGGTGGCCTGTCTAAGATGATCGGATCATCTGATGTAAAAGCTGCCTATATTGAGTTGCCGTTTTGGAAAAAGAATGAAAAAATGAAACTCAAAGCTGTGAATAAGAAACAATATAAAAAGCAAGTAGAAGCATTTAAAAAAGCCGCAAAGAAAAAAGCAAAGAAAAAATAAAGATAACATTCAATCAAGTCAGATAGGACATATAAGACTATCTGACTTTTTCTATTTCAATTTCCTCTAAAGTAAAACGAGGTCGTTATGGTGACATTAGACTTATAAAAAATATTTTTTAAATTCAAAAATATATGTTGACGCTTACATTAACTCAATATATACTAAAAACAAATCCAATATTGATAAATTAGACATGTGACTGGTCATGCAGGCAGGATCTAAAAACGATGAATTTCTTGAATTTGTCGTTTTAGGTCCTTTTTTTATTGCTAAAATATAGGTCTCATGTATGAGAAAAGGGGGAGAAAAGATGGATTATACACAGGTTGCCAAAGACGTCTTACAGCATGTAGGTGGCAAAGAAAACATTGCTCATCTTGAACACTGTTCAACAAGACTTCGCTTCACACTGATTGATCAGAAGAAGGCAGATGTACCGGCTCTAGAAAAAACACCAGGTGTCATAGCTGTCAGAATGTCAGGTCAATGCCAAGTAGTCATTGGGAATGATGTCATCGAAGTGTATCAAAAAGTTACAAGTTTAATGGGGGGCAGCTCATCAGGGCAAGAAGTGCCTTCCAATCAGCCAAAAGAAAAAAGAAAAGCAGGCGCAGTTCTGTTAGATTTCATTGTCGGTGTCTTCCAACCGCTAGTTCCAGCTATCGCAGGTGGAGGGATTTTGAAATCATTTCTTCTCCTTTTCTCTTTATTAGGCTGGGTGGATGCAAAGGGTCAAACATATCAAATACTAAACATGGTCGGTGACGCACCTCTTTACTTCCTGCCTTTACTAGTTGCCGTCACGACTGCAAATAAATTAAAAGTAAATCCACTCGTTGCCCTATCGGCAGTCGGTGCACTCCTTCTTCCGAATATGACAGCAATGCTCACTGAAGGAGCGCAATTACTGTCGTTTGACGTAAAAAATATAGCCTATGCGTATCAAGTATTTCCGGCAATCCTATCTGTATTGCTTTACGCACAGATGGAAAAATTCTTTACTCGATTTTCACCAAAACCGATTCGTATCTTCTTCGTACCAATGATGTCATTGGTCATTACAGTACCAGTTACGTTACTTCTGTTAGGGCCGCTTGGTTTTACAGCAGGACAAGGTTTTTCATCTCTCATTCTTGCAATGTTTAATACAGTAGGCTGGGTAGCTGTCGCTATTTTAGCAGCAGTTCTTCCATTCATGGTGGCATCAGGCATGCACAAAGCGATGGTTCCTTATGCGGTCACAACGATGGGGAACCTTGGCAAAGAAGCGCTTTACCTACCAGCATCACTTGCGCATAATATTGCGGAAAGTGGAGCATGTTTCGCTGTTGCACTACGGACAAAAGATAAAGTACTCAGATCAACAGCCATTTCGGCAGGAATTTCAGCATTTTTTGGGATCACAGAGCCGGCTTTATATGGTGTGACACTTCAAAATAAGCGAGTCCTTGGGAGTGTCATGATTGGTTCGTTTGTTGGCGGGATCTTCATTGGATTAGTTGGTATACAAGCCTTTGTGCTTGTTGGTCCTGGATTAGCAAGTATGTCGATGTTCATATCAGACGAGCTCCCGCGAAATCTTATGTTTGCTGTCATTGGGTTCGTCATATCGTTTGTTGTCGCATTTGTCGCTGCCTTTATTTTAGGTAAGGATCGCACAGTAGAAGAAAAAACAACTGATCAAGATGCATTTGCTGAACAAATTGGAGCAGGTGAAACATTCAAGAGTCCTGTCATTGGTCAAATGATCTCCCTGTCTGAAGTGAAAGATGATATTTTCTCTTCAAAGGTTATGGGAGAAGGAATTGCCATTGTGCCTTCAAAAGGAGCACTTTATGCACCAGTAGATGGTGAGGTCACCTTGCTGTTCGAAACAAATCATGCACTTGGTATGAGAACAGATCAAGGGGTTGAAGTATTATTCCATATTGGCATCGACACCGTTCAGTTGGAAGGTCAGCATTTCGATCCGAAAGTACAGGTAGGAGATCGTGTTCAAGCAGGAGACTTACTAATTGAATTTGATCTAGAAAAAATCATAGAAGCAGGATATGATCCAGTTACACTTGCTGTGATCACAAATACAGATCAATATGATATTAAAGTACAGCCATTACAAGAGGTTAATCGTCAAGATACATTGATGGTTGTAACACAATTAGGAGGCTAATCATATGACAACAATTAAAGGTTTTCCAAAAGGATTTTTATGGGGCGGTGCAATTGCCGCAAACCAAGCAGAAGGCGCCTGGAATATAGATGGAAAGGGCCCGTCTGTTGCAGATATTGCGATGTACCGTTCAAATTTGAGTGTAGAAGATTATGAAGGACACCTAGCAGTTTCTTCTGAAAATATAGATCGTGCCATTAAAGATCCAGACGATAAAAAGTACCCAAAACGTAGAGGCGTTGATTTCTATCATCACTATAAAGAGGATTTGGCTCTCTTTGCTGAAATGGGCTTTAAAACACTTCGTATCTCAATTGCCTGGAGTCGCATTTTCCCAACTGGTGAAGAGACTGAACCGAATGAAAAAGGGCTGCAATTTTATGAGCGTGTATTTGCAGAAATGAAAAAACACAACATAGAACCGATCGTGACGCTGTCTCATTATGAAATGCCATTAGCACTTAGTGTGAAATATAACGGCTGGGTTGAAAGAAAAGTCATTGATCTTTTTGTTAAATTCGCCAATGTGTGTTTTGAACGCTATAAAAATGATGTGAAATATTGGCTCACCTTTAATGAAATTGATAGTATTCACCGCCATTCTTTTATTACAGCAGGAATTATTCCTGATCGTTGTCCAGAAGGAAAAGAGGAAGAGATGGTTTACCAAGCACTGCATCATCAATTTGTCGCATCTGCTCTCGTAACAGCAGATTGCCATCGCATCATACCAGGCAGTCAAGTAGGGTGTATGCTGACAAAATTAACAACGTATCCGCATACGTGTCATCCGAATGATGTGGAACGAGCTTTGAAACAAAACTTAGAAAACTATTTCTATGCAGATGTTCAGGTATTTGGTGAATACCCGCCACTGATCAAGCGCATGCTTGAGAGAAAAAATATTCATATCCAAATGGAAGCAAATGACCTTGCCATTTTAAAAGAAAACACAGTAGATTTCATCTCGTTTAGCTACTATATGTCTTTAACTGAGTCAGCCGATGAAGGGTTAGAAAAGACCGATGGCAATACCATTCGTGGGGTCAAAAATCCTTACCTTCCATCTACTGATTGGGGCTGGCAGATTGATCCGGTTGGTCTGAAAATATCTTTGATAGAATTGTATGATCGTTATCAAAAACCTCTCATTATTGTAGAGAACGGCATGGGTGCAAAGGATGTTGTTGAAAGTGATGGATCTATCCATGACGACTACCGTATTAACTATTTCAAAGAGCATTTCCGTCAAATGAGAGAAGCAATTGAAGAAGGCGTCGATCTCTTTGGATATACGAGCTGGGGCTCAATTGATATTATTAGTGCAGGTACATCACAAATGTCAAAACGCTATGGCTTTATTCACGTAGATCAGGATGACGATGGAAATGGTACATTAAAACGTTCTAGGAAAGACTCATTTTATTGGTACCAAAAGGTCATGGAAACAAATGGTGAATCGCTTGATTGAAAAACCACAATCATGAAAACAGGTGATGACGATGTTTAAAATCAAAAAAGTTTTAAACTCGAGTGTGGTCCTGGCTGAAGATCAGAACCAACAGGAGATGGTTTTGTTCGGCCGAGGGATTGGCTATGGACAGAAACCGGGTCAAATGATAGAAGAGAAGAAAGCGGACCAAGTCTTTATGTCAGTCGATAACATGAGAGCAAAAGAATTTCTTCAACTGTTAGATTCAATGCCTCATGAGTTTATAGATTTAACACAGCACATCGTCCAATTTGCAGAAAAACGTTTAAACTCAAAACTAAATTCAGGTGTTTATTTTACCTTAATGGATCATTTGAATTTTGCAGTCGAACGACATAAAAAGAATATTAATATTACGAATCGCGTGTACTGGGAAATTAAAAATTACTATACTGAAGAATTTGAAGTAGGGAATTACGCACTTGAGTTAGTCAATGATACATTGGGCATTCAATTACCAAAAGAAGAAGCGGCCAATATCGCCTTTCATTTAATTAATGCATTAGGTGAAGAATCTGATTCGACAGATGGCATGAAATATGCCAAGATGATCGGGAGTATTGTCAATCTCGTGCGATATACGTTAAATATGAAAATGGATCAAGAGAATATTCATTACAGTCGGTTCATTACACATGTGAAATTCTTTGTAGAAAGATTTTATGCAAATAAATTATTATCAGATCAAGAAAATGAGTTATTTGAACAAATTGCACACTTGTATCCTCAAGCGATGGATGTTGCTTTTAAAATCAAAGATTATATTAAACAGGTGCATAGTATCGTTATTCCTAATGATGAGCTTACTTATCTTGCGGTGCATATACACCGCCTCATGTCTTATCAACAATTAAAATAAATGTGGAACCACTTGCCTTGTGATGAGGCGAGTGGTTCTTTGTATTGCGCCAGTTTATGTCCCGATTGGCCGTTCTGTTGTACCAGGATTCGTATCATTTAATGTATTGAAAGACACTGTTTGTCCGAAAACAACGATGGCTAAAGTGAAAATCAGTAAACTCATTTTTTTCATCAGAATTCCTCCAGTCAATTATAGGATGTTCCATGTGATAGGCTTCCTTTAAAAAGAGATAGGCTTGATGAATTGCTCCCAACTCTTCAAAGTGTCTGGCAGCCAGTGCACTTAATTCACGGGCACCCTCAGCATCTTTTAATTCTTTCAAAATGCTGATTTCATCGAAACAGGTTTGAGCTTTTTTGACCATATCTTCAGTGAAATATAGATGATAAAGCAAATTCATTTTTGCTGTATAGATGGGGTTTTTCTCCGTTGCATGTTTTTGTTTGACCAATTCGAAATAATAGAGAGCTTGTGTTCTTTCATCGATGGAGAGCAGCTCTTTTATTAACATAAACATGGAGTGAGGGAAATAACACGATGAAAGGTAGTCATCATCGCTAAGAGCCTTTTCTAGGGCATCGATACATTTTTTTGATTCTCCAGCTTCTGCATACAGAATGCTGATATTATGATAAAGCTGTGAAGTTAGAAAATGATCGTTTAGACTGTTTGCGATGTGTAATGCTTCTTTGTAGTAGCCCTCTGCTCTTTTGAAGTCACCAATATCCATAAAATTAGCAGCGGAGATCACAAAGGCTGCAGCCAGTCTTCTTTCATACCCTTCATGACTTTTAAAAATATCAATAGCATTCTGAATATAGTGAAGTGAAATCAGACTTTGACGAAGCAGCATATATAAGTTTGCAATCTTCGTATGGAATTCTGCTACTTCTATTTCATCAGGAATGTTTTGTAGTTTTTTCTCGGCAATTTTAAATAGTCCGATCGCTGATGCATAGTCTCTTTTATATGAAGCGTAAAGGGCTTTGTAAAGGTAAAAATAGTATTCAATTAAGTCGTTTGTTTTAGAGGGGCAATCTAGCTCTGTCTGTTCATTCAGTTTTTTACCTCTTCGTTCATATAATATGAGTTTATACTTGCCTTCTAGCAATGAATAATAAGTCAAGACCTCCTGATTCTCTTCCATTTCTTGAAGTAATTCTTTTAATTCTGTGTACATTTCCTTTGCACTCTGTACATCATGCTTACGAATCGCAATTCGCCAATCATTTAAACGGTTCCCCACCTGTTCAGCTGAAATGATAGTCATCAAAATTTCACCTCTTTATGATCCTTTCGCCTGTTTCACTAAAAAACGATATCACAATTTTTGGTAAAATATAATCGTTTCTGCGAGGTGATTGACAAGAGGTAATAAAAAGGACCTTAGGTCATGTGATGTACGATATTGTAACGGTGAATGATTGTTTGTACAAATGCATAAAATCTTTTTTTGGTAGTCTAAAAAAGTGATACCTACAATCGATTTTATGATGATGTTCGAAAATATCACCCGTATATTTGAAGTAAAGCAATTTTAGGCATGGAAGACGGAAAATGGAAGGTCGATCTATTAAAGAAAATCAGTTATGATGTTGCTAGATCATATTAGAAAAGAAGCTGATAGATGCAGACAAAGATGAATACCAAACACAAACTCTAGCCTTTTAGAAAGGACGTTGAAATGAAAAAAAGATTTCAAATCTTAAACTGGCAAATCACAGTGATGATCACGACGCTTTTAATCGTTTTAGTGACTCTTTATATGTCAAAGAGATACTTTTATAGCAAAGAAATTAAGTTGCTGACAGAATCTTGTCAACAAGCAGATGGCAAAATCATATTAGAAACAAATAGTTTGTCTATGGATTATTCGTTTGAGTGTAAGCAAAAATAAAACAGGCAGCTTTCTGCCTGTTTTTACTCCAATTAAAAGTCTAAATCTTGTAACCACTTGTTTAATACTGCTTCTCGTTTGTCAGTGGTGAAGCGATCATATTTTCCTAAGTTTAAATTGGCAACAATTTCTCCATCAATCATAAACAAAATTCTTTCAGAGCAAAGAGCCACTTTTGGATCGTGTGTGACGAGAAGTAGAGTTGTTCCTTCAGAGTGGATTTGTGAAAAAATATTCATGACTTCCTTTGTGGTACTGGAATTAAGAGCACCTGTTGGTTCATCGGCGAAAAGAATGTCTGGTTCATTCATAAGAGCTCGACAGATAGAGGCTCTTTGGAGCTGTCCACCAGATACTTCTGACAAATATCTATCTGCTAAATGATCAATTTCAAGTTTCTCCATTAGATATTGAGCTCGTTCATTTACTTCTTTTCTCGGCTTTTTTTTCGCTAAGTAAGCTGCAGCAATAATGTTATCAAATAGATTGAGATTCTTTAGTAAGTGGCTATGTTGAAAGACGAACCCCATCTCTGTTAAGCGCAGAGCAGTTAACTGCTTGTCTGTCATTTTTGACAGTAAATGGTCTTTATATTTGATTTCTCCTGCTGAGGCTGTTTCTATACCGCTAAGCTGATAAAGCAGAGAAGTTTTTCCACACCCGGAAGGTCCCATAATGGTCACGAATTCCCCAGGCTTTATTGATAAATGGATATCTTTAAGAATGTTTTGTTTCTGCCCTTTTAATGAATCGATTTGCAAAGACAATCGCTTCGTTTCAATTAAGTGTTCCATGTGAAACATCTCCTTATGAAAGTGTATGACGGCTGGTTTTACTAGAAAAAAACGACTTCAATAACCACGAGGTTACAGCTAAACTCACAATAAACAGCCAGATAGGGTACATGACTGACACCCATTGTGGTGCTAACCACTGAAGGCTTGATGCCCCTAAAGATGCCCCGCCTACACTCATCAAAGCCGGTCCAATGGTATGGACAGCGATTGTTCCAATAAAGGTGCCAAAAGAGAGAACCACGATAAAACTTGTTAAGTATTGACTTGTTAAATCCTTTATAGAATATCCAATCGTTCTTAACATGTGGTTACGACTTGCATCTTTCGCCTTTAACATGTGCAGAAACATCGTTAACATCAAGCTGGCTGTTCCAAAAGCAGCGATTGTTGAGAATAGTGCAATCAGCTTTACTAGAGATGCTGTGCTGCCAATGGTTTGATGAACGTATTCTTTCATATCTGTCACTTTTGCAGGAGACATACTTGTTTCAAATGCTGCCTTTTTTTCTGCAATATCTATTCCTTGTTTCAGTTGAATTTGAATGGTTTTCCAAAGGGCTGATTGAGGAAAAGGTTGTGATAATGCTTTTGCTGTTTTTCCTCCGTTGGTGACGTCCTGGTAAATGCCAGTCACCATTCTTTGAATTTCATGCCCATTTGTTACGAGAGTGATTCTTTCTCCTACCTTTTTCTGAAGTGAATCTGCACTTAGCACTGATAAGGCAATTTCTTCATCCTTTAAAGGTTGTCGCCCTTGTAAATAGGTGAGAGGAAATGCTGAGAGATCACCTGTTTCTAAATAGATTGTTTCTAATGTATTCTCCTTTGTTTTGGACTGGAGAGAAGTTGTTTCATATACGGCAGATGATTGAATGTCTAGATCTTCGTGAATCGTAGACTCGATTTTATTTGTACTTTTCTCTAAATCATGTCCTTGCCGTATATCAATTCGAAGGTCACTTTTGCCAGAGCCAAGATATGTGATGAAATCCGGTGATTGTAAAGTATGCCATAGCTGAATAGGCATCAGCATTAAAAATGTACAAATTGCGATAATACAGGCAATCGTTGTATACAACTTCATTCGGGAGATCAGATCTTTCAAACCAAACCATATATTGATGGGGAGGAACCTGTTTCTCTTGAGGTGCATTGGTATTTGTTTTTTATGATTTGGTGAAGTGACGCCATCTTGAAGTGCTTGAGCTGCCGATATTTGACCAAACTTTCTTAGGACAGCATAGCTACATGAGATGACGATCATTGCCGTCAAAATAGAAACGAAAAGCGGGATCAGCCATTGAGCAAAAGAAGAGTAATTCCCCATATATCGCTGAATATTGGCCGTAAACATATCACCACATATAAGCGTTAACACATATCCTGCTATACACCCTGCACAGGCAAGCACAGCATACTTCCCAACGTATAATTGCTTAATTTTTGATAAAGGAATCCCCAGCACCTTCAGTATCCCAATCTCACGTTCATCCTCTTCTATAGCAGCAGTCATAGCAAGACGGAGGGAGAGAAGGGAAATACTAATGAGCAGAAAGCAGACTAGAAGAAGAATGGCAATGACCATGCCATCTGTCAGTGCATTCAGCATGCGAAGCAGGGGCAATGTGACTGCTGGTCCCTGTTGTGGCAGCTGAGATGATTGATAGAGTGATTGAAAAGCATCTGCCTGCGCAGCATCATGCAGTAAAAATTCGATCAAGTACTCCTTTTTTTGAAACTCGTGATTCAGTGCGTCCCAATCCTCGTCATGAAGGAGGAATCTTTTTGAACTGACAAGGCTGGGGTTCATTTGCGCATCTCGTAAGAACGCTTTGATTTGAAAAGAGAATTGATGCGACCCTTTTTCAATCATTATCGTTTCACCTATCTTGAGGTGATACTTTTGTTGAAAATAAATAGGGACAGCCACTTCACCTTTATTTACAGTTAGCTTTTCATTTCGTTCGTTTAAAAGAAAATCAAAATAACGATTTTGTTTTACAAATAAATGATCCATCACACCTGCTTTTGCAGGCTCATGTCCGAACTTGATGCTGGTATGTTCAATTGGAATCATTGGGACAATTTGATGTGCTTTTATCAGGGGCTGTTTGCTTGAAAATGTTTCGATCGCTTGTTCATCTAGGCTGCCATCGTGCATTTGGACAAAGTCTGGCGCTTTGGCAGATTGAAGTAGATCTGAAATGGAACCGTTCAGTTGTACCGTCATTTGCGCGGCGTTTGTTGCTAAAAACGATGTCATCATGATGCAAAGGGTCAAGCCGATTGAAATGAGACGGTGGCGGGTTAAGTCTTTCTTTATAAACGTCAATCTCATGAGGCTGATTCTCCTTCAGGTTGAAGCATATTTTTTGTTAGGAAGGCAAGTGCAAACATCAAGATACTGACTATTAACACGGTTACATACATGTTGGCTGAAAAAGTGTTGAACAAGAACCCATACATCATTTGGCCGAGTGGAGCAGCACATTGGGAGACCATTGTCAGATTGGCCATGACTTTTCCTAATTGAGCATTTGGTGTTTTCTTTTGGACATGTGAGATGACAACAATCGAAATCATTGTGAGCAGCATGGCAATTGGAAGACACCCTGCTAAAAAGAGAAAATACGCTGGATATGTGCCAAATTGAAGGGCCGTTTTTGATGTTGAAAAAGCCACAGGCAGTAAAATGATTGCGATGACGAGCAGCCAGCGATATAAAGTAGGAATGCGCCAATGCTTTGCTACAAGTCCAACTAGCAGGGCCCCTGCGATGACAGCAAACTCAATCAAGCCCATTCCAATCCCATACATGATGTCACTGCTTTTCATTGAGACCCTTAAAATGATTGGACCACCAACGATAAAAAATGGTGTGAGGATGAAATTTAACATTGCTGCGAGCAGCATGGCTCTTTTTAAAAATGGCTGGGTGCCAATATAAGAAAATCCTTGTTTCATATCTTTCATGAGCACTTTGGTCATGGACTCCGTTAGCGGGCTAGGTGAGAAAGAAATATTTAACCGTAAAAGCATACATGCGGATAGAAAAAATATGATGGCACTAGCCCCAATGATAGATTGACTCCCGATAAGTCCGTACAGAACTCCACCGATAATAGGAGCGAGAACACCTGAAAGGGCCTGCACACCATTGACGATGCCATTTGCTTGTTCTAATTTTTCTTCTTTCACTAGCTGAGGAATGCTGGACATCACAGCAGGAGCATAGAACGTACTCATCACACCAAGAAGTATCATGACGGCTCCGATGATATAAAGTGAATCATTTCCTGAAAATAACCAGAGATAAAAGGCCAGAATCATGATGCCAGTGAGGACATCAAATAAAATCATCAAGTTTCTTCTGTTAAACCGATCAGCGATTGCCCCTGCTAATGGGGAAAGGAGGAGTGGGACATTGGATAAAGCGAAAAGTAAGGCATATAAGTCAACACGCTGTGTCATATCCAGTACGTGTAAAGATAAAACAAACCGAATCAAGGAAGACCCGAAAACGGAAATAATCTGTCCGAGAACAAGGTACATAAAGTGGCTGGAACCTCTATTGGATAACAAAAACATAAATATCACTCTCCCTTTAGACCGACCGTCAGTCTATAATGTATGCAGGATTGGTATTGAAGTGACCAATCACTGATTATTTTCATCTCCCTCTCCAGTTAATCGCTTGAGAAGGAAGGAGAAGCTTCCCTTTTCTGCATGTAACGAGGATTCGAGGAGATCGATAAAAGCTAGAGCTCTTTGTATACTTTCTTCTGCGGTCCATTGAAATAGGCCCTCATCAAAAATGACCTGTGCAGAAGCAAGAAGAAATTCAATCGTCTCTTGCGGGTACTTCGTTTGGAACGTCCCTTCTTCTACACCTTGCTGAATGACATCTGCCAATACTGGTGATAGTTCTTTTATGGCTTTGATCAAGCTTTTTTGATGCATTTCTGCATTCGAAGGTTGATGAAATTGTTCGATCATGCCTTGTTTGTTGCTTCCTTGTTTAGGAGACTGCTCCATGATGATACGAAATAGTTTATCGACGACTGGCAGGTCTGGATCAGCCGCAATACGCTTTGCCACGATGATATCTGTTTTGATGATCCTATCAATAATGGCATCCATCACTTCTTCTTTGGATGTAAAGTAATAATAAAATGTGCCTTTTGCAATGCCAACAGCTTTTAATATGTCAATAATCGTTGTTTGCTGATAGCCTTTGGTTGAGAAAAGCACCTCTGCTGCGTTTAAGATGTCATTTTTGCGTTCTTCAGGATGTTTAACGGTTCTCATAAAGCCATCCTTTCTTTTAACTAGACTGTCGGTCGGTTCCTTGTTTTGATTAAACACTTTTCACCGTACCTTTGTCAACGGCTGTTTTTTGAGAACTTTGCATTTATTGTGCAATAACACTATGATACATTGAATGAAAACACCTTCAGGAGAGATGCTGCATGCAATTTTTAACCAGTGAATTGGCTCAAGAAATGGTTGAACGTACGATGCATATTTTACATAAAAACATCAATGTCATGAATGCAGATGGTGTGATTATTGGTTCTGGTGAACGAAAAAGGATTGGACAGAAACATGATGGTGCACGACTTGTACTGACGAGCGGGAACAGTGTGGAAATTGACCAGGAGAAATCCTTCCGTTTAAAGGGAGTGATGCCCGGAATCAATTTGCCTATTTGCTTTCGTGAACAAGTAGTTGGTGTGATTGGGATTACTGGTGAGCCAGAGGACATTCGGCATCATGCAGAGCTGGTGAAAATGGCAGCTGAGCTGGTGTTAGAACAATCTTTTCTGCTTGAACGAGTTCAGTGGCGGCAGCGAATAGAAAGTGAAATTGTCAATCAGTTGATTTCTGATTCTGACGTGGGTGATCATCAGCTAAAGAATCGAGCTACCTGGCTGGGGATGGAATTAGATAAGCGCCGAATGGCGATAATTTTTCAGCCAGTTCCATCCTCCGAGGACACTGTGCACAAAATGATGCATGCGATTCAATATGATAAGAACGAGGCTGATTTACTAGGCATGACCTTCCTTCATGAATTGATTCTTTTAAGGCAA
This sequence comes from Bacillus zhangzhouensis, assembly GCF_000715205.1. Classification (GTDB taxonomy): domain Bacteria; phylum Bacillota; class Bacilli; order Bacillales; family Bacillaceae; genus Bacillus; species Bacillus zhangzhouensis. The sequence continues at coordinate 25,577 of NZ_JOTP01000018.1, forward strand.
CCTATTCCTGAACAAAATCTGAAGCTTGTGGTCGAGCAGCTACAGAGAGCGATGGTGAGAGCAGTAGGTAGGCAAGTGCTTGTAGGTGTAGGGACTGTCGCTGACGACATGAGCCTATTGCCTCTATCTTTTCAGCAGGCGGGGGATGCTCTACGGTTGGGGAAGGTTCTTGATTCAGATGAAAGTATATTTTTCTTTGAATCGTATCAGCTGGAAAGCTTATTCATGAAAGCAGGAACCGCAGAGGAGGAAAATAGATGGACTGATTTTTACAAGTCACTTACACAAGAAACGGAGCTCGTCCATACGTTAAAGGTTTACATTGAAGAGGGGGGCGATTTGCAAAGATGCGTGGATCGTTTATATATTCATCGCAATACACTGCGATATCGTTTAGATAAAATACAAGCAATCACCGGAAAAGACCCTCGTCATGTGAAACAGTTGATGGAGCTCTACATGGCGCAGTTGATCAGTCAACTACCTTGATTGTGCATTTGCACAATTGAATAAAGTGATAAATAAAAAAAGATCATCTAGATTCACAACTCGATCCTACTTAGTAAACGCTTACAATTGAGAAAAGACAATTTGGGGGGATCGAGAATGAGTGGAGATGTGACGGTAAGTACACTGGGAGCCATGATGGCGCTTGTGATTGCTATTGTTCTCATTTTAAAAAAGGTATCACCTGCATATGGCATGCTGGCAGGTGCATTCATAGGCGGTTTGGTTGGCGGCGTAGATATCGTGCAGACTGTGAATGTCATGATGGATGGAGCTAAGGACATGATTCCGGCTGTTCTTAGAATTATGGCCGCAGGTGTACTGGCTGGCGTTTTGATTGAGTCAGGTGCAGCGTTAGCTATTGCTGAGGCTATCGTGAAAAAGCTTGGAGAGGCGAGGGCCCTTTTAGCACTCGCACTTGCAACGATGATTTTAACAACGGTGGGCGTTTTTGTAGATGTAGCAGTTATCACAGTAGCGCCAATCGCGCTTGCCATTGCCAAACGGGCAAAGCTTTCAAAAACAGGAATTTTACTTGCCATGATTGGCGGCGGGAAGGCAGGAAATATTATGTCGCCGAATCCGAATGCGATTGCAGCCTCTGATGCTTTTGGTGTACCCCTTACTTCCATGATGGCCGCAGGTGTCATTCCGGCTGTATTTGGATTAGCTGTCACATATGTGTTAGCCAAAAAGCTCGCAAATAAAGGGACACCCGTTCTTGAAGAGGAAGCTGATCAAAGCAAGGTTCAAGTGCCTGCTTTTTTCCAAGCACTTGTGGGTCCGGTTGTCACCATTCTATTGTTGGCCTTAAGGCCGTTGTTTCAAATCAATATAGATCCAATGATTGCTTTACCGATTGGGGGCATTGTAGGCGCTCTATTCATGAAAAAAGGAAAGTTTCTCAATGATTATGCGATGTCAGGGCTTCATAAAATGTCAGGTGTAGCGATTATGTTATTAGGGACAGGTACATTAGCAGGAATCGTATCCAATTCTTCCTTGAAAGAGGTTTTTATTCAAGCGCTTGATGCTTCGGGACTGCCTCCTTATTTGCTTGCACCAACGTCGGGAATTTTTATGTCAGCGGCAACTGCTTCGACAACAGCAGGAACGGCGGTCGCTAGTGGAGTATTTAGCGGTACACTGATTGGGCTTGGCGTATCTGCGCTTTCAGGTGCAGCCATGATTCATGCTGGCGCAACGGTGCTTGATCATATGCCGCACGGGAGTTTTTTTCATGCAACAGCAGGAAGTGTTCAAATGGACATCAAAGAACGGTTGAAATTAATGCCCTTTGAATCGTTAATTGGTTTGACTTTAACCGTTGTATCGACCATTATCTTTGGTATTTTCCAGCTGTTCGGCTGAGGATATGATGAGAAACGAGGGATTTTAGGGTGAAAATTGTGATTGCACCAGATTCATTTAAAGAAAGTTTATCTGCATATGAGACAGCAAATGCCATTGAACGAGGATTTCGTTCTATTTTGCCAAACGCAGAGTATATCAAACTTCCAATGGCAGATGGAGGAGAAGGGACGGTTCAATCATTGGTTGATGCGACAGGCGGGCACATTGTCAATCACATGGTAACGGGTCCGCTTGGCGAACCTGTGGATGCTTTTTTTGGCATGTTGGGTGATGGTCAGACCGCTGTCATAGAGATGGCTGCAGCCTCAGGAATACACCTTGTCCCGCCAGAAAAACGGAATCCGTTATTCACAACGTCGAGAGGAACAGGAGAATTAATGCTTGCGGCACTGGATAAGGGCGCAAATCATTTGATCATTGGGCTTGGCGGAAGTGCAACGAATGATGGTGGGGTTGGGATGATGCAAGGATTAGGTGCAGCTTTCCTCGATAAAGCAGGACAAGACCTTATGCCGGGCGGCGGGTCACTGAATCAATTAGCTTCTATCAATCTATCTGGACTTGACCCGAGACTGCAATTCGTCCGGCTGGAGGTAGCTTGTGATGTGGATAATCCTTTAACGGGAGAGAGAGGGGCGTCTGTCGTATTCGGCCAGCAAAAGGGAGCGGATGAAGAAATGGTTCAAGTGTTAGACAAGAACCTATCTCATTTTGCATATGTAGCAGAAAAGCAGTTGAATGTATCTTTTGCTGATGCAGCAGGTGCAGGAGCAGCGGGAGGACTTGGTGCGAGTTTATTAGGCTTTTTACAGGCTGATCTGCAAAAAGGAATCGATATTGTGCTGAAGGCCGTTCATTTTGATGACGTCATCAAGGAGGCAACCCTTGTCATTACTGGCGAAGGACGGATTGATCGGCAGACCATTTATGGAAAAACGCCGATCGGTGTAGCCAAAGCAGCAAAGCAGTATGACCTACCTGTGATTGGCATCGCAGGCTCCCTCTCAAAAGACAGTACAGTCGTACATGATCATGGAATTGATGCACTTTTTAGTATTGTTCCAGGTGTCACCTCTCTTTCTGATGCGATGCAAGATGCGGCTCTTTACGTAGAGAGAACTGCGCGGAATATTGCGGCTGTGATGACATTTGGAAGAGAGAAGTAAATGCTGAAAAATGTTTCCTTTTCTATCACATTCCTTTCTATAGAAATGTGGTAAAATCGTATTAAATGAAATAGAAAGTTGGGGGAAACACAAATGTCTAATCTACCGAATTGTCCTTCGTGCAGTTCATCCTATACTTACGAGGACGGCAGTCTGCTTATCTGCCCTGAATGTGCGCATGAATGGTCACTAGAACAAGAACAAGCGGCTGAGGAGCAGCTTGTTGTCAAAGATGCGAATGGGAACCTGTTAAGTGATGGCGACACGGTCACTGTCATTAAAGATTTAAAAGTGAAAGGTTCTTCTTCGGTCTTAAAAATAGGAACGAAGGTCAAAGGCATTCGTTTAGTCGAAGGCGATCATAACATTGATTGTAAAATTCCTAGCTTTGGCGCTATGAAGCTAAAATCAGAGTTTGTGAAAAAGGTATAAAGAATGAAAAGAGGCTGTCGTTAAGAGGCCTCTTTTTTCATTTCATTATTTATAGGTGAAAGGAATAATCTTAAACAGAATTCCATACATATATACCTGTTGAAAAAGATTCATTTTTTAAAAAATCAAGCCTCTTTTCACATAAAAACCCGCAGTTTTCTTAACTCCACCTTAAAAAAGGCAGATGATTCGCTAAATTTTGGCTAATTCCCTTCACAATTTTTTGGCATTGCTGTACCATATGGAAGTGTTCTTCTATTTTTGACGGATCATGGTGTTTATCTGGAAATAGATGATAGATGATACTTAGACAAAGAAGGAGAGGTAACGTGACGAACGTTTTAGAACTGCATAATGTATCTAGGCATATTCGTGGGAAAAAGATTGTTCAAGACTTGAGTTTTTCTGTCCAGGCGGGCGAAGTCTTTGGCTTTTTAGGACCGAATGGCGCAGGGAAAACGACTACCATTCGCATGATGGTCGGACTTTCTCCGATTACATCTGGTGACATTCTGATTAATGGACATAGTATTCAAACCTCCTATCAGCATGCGATCCAAGATGTCGGTGCAATTATTGAAAATCCAGAAATGTATAATCATTTAACGGCAAGACAAAATCTTGTTCATTTTGCCAGAATGAATGGAAAAGTGGATGAAGGACGAATTGATGAGCTGTTAGAGCTAGTCAGTTTGCAGCATGTGAAACATAAGCGTGTCCGTACGTTCTCATTAGGAATGAAGCAGCGCTTGGGCATTGCACAGGCACTTATACATAGACCGAAACTGCTTATTTTAGATGAGCCGACCAATGGACTTGATCCAGAGGGCATTCGAATGATACGGGATTACTTAAGAAGGCTTGCGAAGGAAGAAGGACTGGCTGTCATTGTTTCAAGTCACCTCATGTCAGAAATGGAATTGATGTGTGATCGTTTTGCCATTATCCAAACAGGTAAGCTGATTGCCATTGAGGATCAGCGTGCGGAGACGAAGCAGGATGATTTGGTCAATTATCGAATGAAGGTCGCATCCGAAGAGCTTGAAGAAGCACAGAAGCTTATTGGTGCATTTCAGGAAGGCGTCACTGTAAGGGAAGAGGAGCAGTACTTATTCTTCTCCATGCCAGAAGAAAAAATGCCGGAATTGATTCGTCATTTGAGCGGTGCGTCTATTCATTTGTACGAAATCAAAATAGAAAAACAAACACTAGAAGATAAGTTTTTAAGTTTAACAGGTAAAAAGGGGGCAGACGTATGATTCGCCTCATTCAAAACGAGTGGATGAAGATCAGTTATCGTGTTGGTACTTGGATTATGGTTGGACTTCTTGTTTTAGGTATGATCGCCACGCTGATCTTTGCAGTGAAAACAAATGACGAAGATCAAGCTTCAGGTGATTGGAAAACCGAACTGAGAATGATGAACAAAGAGAAGAAACAAGAATTGAAAGAAAATGACTTAGCATTTTATAAGAGGACCCTTGAACAGGAAATAGCGATCAATGAGTACCGAATCAAACATGATTTGCCTCCTGCGGATCAATTCGGTAAAAATGCATGGTCTTATGTGAAGATCAATGCTGATTTGCTTCAGTTGGTTGGTGTATTTGTGATTATCATTGCAGCCACGATTGTCTCGGCGGAATATAAGCATGGTACAATTAAATTATTATTGATTCGTCCACCATCAAGAATGAAGATTCTCTTATCTAAATACTTTACTGTTCAACTTTACTCTCTATTTTTGATTGCGGTCCTATTTATTCTGTCATTTATCCTAGGTGCGATATTCTTTGGACTCAGTCATGATTATGTGTATTTGTCCTATCAAAATGGAGAAGTCATTGAACGATCTCAGCTTGCAAATATGATCTCTTATTATTTGGCACATTGTGCTATGTTTGTTGTATTAGGGACACTTTCTTTTGCCATTTCAACGGTATTTAGAAGTGAGGCCATATCTATTGCAATCAGTGTGTTAGCTTATATTGTTGGAGCATCCATCACAAGCATTTTGATGTTCTTCTTTGATTGGGCGAAATACTTATTGTTTGCCAATGATCCTGCACAATATTTCGCGGACACACCTACTTTTATCGAAGGCATGTCTCTAGGGTTCTCATTAACCGTCCTAGTCATCTATTGGGCTATCTTCTTGGCTATAGCCTTGATTGTCTTCCAAAAGCGAGAAGTGAAAACAGGTAGTTAATCTAATCTTTTAGGAGGTTTACACATGATTAAACGTAAAGGTGAAAAAGTAATAGGGATTATTAGTATTGTCCTCAATATCATTGGTGTTGGTTTTGGGGCATTGCTCCTTTCTATCGACCCATCATTTTATGATCAAATCAATGAAGTCCTGCAAGAGGAAGGTGAAACATTGCCGATTGAAACACTTGAGGCTGGGATGAGTGCCTTTGGTATCCAGTTCATGGTGGTTTCGGCCATTGCAGCTGTGTTAACGCTTGTGGGTGTGATTTTCCTGAAAACAGATCAACGTGCTGTGATCTCTGGTATTCTCTTCTTGGTTTCAGCCATCACTCTTTTAATTGGAACAGTCGGTCTTGCGTTCGTTCCAATGATCTTGTTGATCGTCATTGGATTGATGTCACTTATTAAAAAGCCGAAAACAGACATTCACACGAGTGAATATCCTTCATAATAAAAGAAAAAGACATGCGTCCATGTGCGCATGTCTTTCTTTTTTTAAATTATGCCAATCAGCATGGCAATGAACAGCAAGATGATACTAAATCCCCACATCCAAAAGAAAGAGTAGCGGATATGTTTCCCCATATCGACCCCTGCAAGGCCAACAGCAAGCCAAACAGCGGGAGCAAGTGGACTGACAAAGGTTCCGATGATGTTCCCAATCATCATGGCATATGCCGCAGAAGTTCCAGGTACGCCAACCTCAGATGTGATCGATTCGACAATTGGCAGAAGTGCATAATAATAGGCGTCTGTACTTGTCAGCATATCAAGCGGCACCCCAAGCATACCGACAATGATATGTAAGAATGGTAGTAGGAAGGCAGGTAGAATATGAATGCTGTCAACCGCAATGGCTTTCAGCATACCGGTTCCTTCAAGAATTCCTAAAAATGAGCCTGCGGAGAAAATAACAGCCGCCATCATCAATGCACTAGGTGCGTGTGCCTTGATTCTTTCCATCTGTAAATTCACATTCGGATAGTTAACCAAAAGTGCTAGTGAAAGACCAATCATAAACATATAACTAGCAGGAATCACGTTAAGCACGAGAAGGACAACAACAGCCAAAAACAGAATGAGGTTCACCCAGATGAGGTGATAACGCTTTAGAGAGGCGTCACCTGTTTCACTAATAGATTGGATGGCACGATCCCAATCTGCGCCTTCTAGTTGAACAGCGGCTACTTCGTTTGCAGCAATTTTCACTCGAATTCGTTTTTCTTCCCTCTTTCCTAAAATGAACGCCATCCCTAACACGAGCACGACCCCAATCAGCTGAATCGGAATGAGCGGTACCCAGAGTTCAGATGGATCCATATTCAAGACACTTGCTGCCCGTCCAGTGGGTCCGGCCCATGGAATCATATTGGTTAATCCGGCACTTGTCCCGATTAATAGCAGCAGTAAGTAAGGACTCATATGTAATTTCTTATAAAGCGGAAGCAATGCAGGAACAGTTAATAAAAAGGTCGTAGCCCCTGCTCCGTCTAAGTGCGCGATGACCCCAATCAAAGCAGTTCCCATCGCAACTGTGACAACATTTCCTTTGGTCAGCTTAATTAACGCTTTAATTACAGGTTCAAAGAACCCTGTATCTTGTAAAATGCCAAAAAATAAAATGGCGAAGATAAACATGGTCGCCACCGGCAATACTTTGATAATCCCTTCTTCAAAAAAGGTTTGAATGTCATTGATACCAAATCCCGCAATGAGCGCCCCTATTAAAGGCACCATGACCATGGCGACAATTGGACTTGCTTTCCCCCAAATCAGCAATACAACAATCGTTAAAATAATCAACAATCCAACAATCGTTAACATAATACCCTCCCCCTACAATAAACCGTTTACATTTGTTTGCTCTTTTTAACACAATGCAGTCCCTTAGCTGCATTGAAAAAAAGAGTATCAAAAATATGAGCAGTAGGCAACCGCTTTCATACCTATACAATGGTAAAAAAGGATGGTCAATCCAGTCAGGACGCGGTGTCAAACATGTCAAAAAATTTAGATAAAAAATAACACTTCAAGTGCATATCTACAATTAAAAGAATTTATATAGGTATTTAGAATTATTAAAATCAAGAAGCGTCCAATGAATGGACGCTTCTTTCAATCTATTTTTTCAAGATGATGTATTCGTAAGAATCAAGTTGAAGCTGTTCGGGTATATGCTGTCCAGTCAGTATATTCTCATAGATTTCCTCTGAATCTAGTGAAATGTTTTGCGGCTGTTCTGTAAAATTCATCATAAACACATATTCCTGTGTGCCATCCGTTCGTTTTTGTACACTGACTCCCTCTGGGATCGGCGAGGATAAGATGGGCTGTATGCCAATTCCTGCGATGATATCCTCATAAAACTCATCGTAAAAAGCCTGTTCATTTTCGGAAGCCATATAGTACGCTTTTCCATTTCCAAATGGGTGGACAGTAAGAGCTGGCTGTCCTTCATAGCAGCCATTCTCGAAATGCCCTAACACAGAGGCCGATTCAGGATGAATGGATTCGCAATATTGGCCGACATGGTAGGTGCGTCCATTCCCAGTGGACATTAAAACGTGTTCATCTGACATCAATGTGTTGATTTCCTCTGTCCAAATGCCAAGTACATGGCGGAGAGGACCCGGGAAACCGCCGAGGAAACAGAGATCGTTTTCGTCGACCATGCCGCTCCAGTATGTCGCTACAAAAATGCCGCCCTCTTTGACAAAAGCTTCAATCTTTTCTGCGACGCCTGGTTTGATCATGTAGAGCATTGGCCCAACTAGCACTCGATAGGATGAGAAGTCCTTTTCCATTCCGACAATGTCAACAGGGATGCCCTTTTTCCAGAAGCTGCGATAGTGAGTTTGACAAGCCTCCACATAGCGTTTGTTTGTATTATTTAAGGCTTGAGCATCATCAATCGCCCAGTGGTTTTCCCAATCGTATATGATCGCGACCTCAGGTTGAACGGATGTGCCCGCAACCGGTTGCAGCTGCTGTAGTTGTTTCCCTAGATCAGCCACTTCTTGAAATACACGTGTATGTTCATGTCCTGAATGATCCACAACTGCTCCGTGGAATTTCTCAGAGGCACCTCGCCCCTGTCTCCACTGGAAATACAGCACGGAGTCTGATCCGTGGGCGATCGCCTGCATAGCAGATAGATGAGCCATTCCTTTATGTTTGACTTTATTCACATCATGCCAGTTTACGAGGCTAGGCGTGCTTTCCATGACGAGGAACGGCTGTCCGTCCTTTAACGAACGATACAAATCGTGAACGAAGGCGACGTTTGACGCTAATTCGGCAGTTGTTTCTTTGCCGCTATGCCACGCAGGATAGCTATCCCATGAGATCACGTCGACTTCCTTTGCAAATTGATGATAATCCAGCCCAAGGAATGGACGCATATGCGGATAGTCGCCCATAAAGTTGGTGGTCACTGGGATATGAGGCGTTAATTCTCGTAGCGGCTCAATTTCATTTTGATAAAAATTAATCGTTTGAGCTGTGACGAAGCGCTTCCAATCTAGGTTCATGCCGTGAATCATGTGCTCCCCATGTGGTGCAGGTGACTCAATTTGTGACCAATCACTATAGGTGTGGCTCCAAAATCCCGTCCACCATGCTTGATTCAATGCTTCAAGGTCATGGTTGTATTTGTCTTTCAGGTAATGTCGGAATGCCTCCTGGCAAAGATCGCAATGACATTCGCCGCCGTACTCATTCGATATGTGCCACATGATCAGTGCTGGATGATCCTTATAGCGTTCAGCAAGTAAACGATTGAGTGTATTCGTTTTTTCACGATAAACTGGTGAAGTGAAGCAATGATTATGCCGAAGCCCGTGTAAGTTACGCTGGCGGTTCGCTTCGACGCGTAATACTTCTGGATATGCTTGCGAGAGCCAAGCAGGTCTTGCCCCGCTAGGTGTGGCGAGAATGGCGTGAGCCCCCTGCGCTGCCAAGCGGTCCATGATGTCATCCAGCCATGCAAAATCGTACTGACCTTCTTCTGGCTCTAGCTTACTCCATGCGAAAATGTTGATGGAGAATGTTTGGCAGTGTGCAAGCTTCATTAATCGAAAATCTTCGTCAATGATCTCCGGCATATGAAGCCATTGATCTGGATTATAGTCGCCACCATGCATAAAGCCTTTCACATTTGGGTGAACGAGTGGGTAACGCTTTCCCATTTTGTCACGTCCTATCATTTTAATTACGGTGTCATTTGTTTAAATACATCAAGAGAAGGCAGTGCTTTTCCGTTGAAATCAAACATCGCCTGATTTTCCCAAGCATTCCCGACCGTACCGGTTGTTTGAATATAAGCCAGCCCGTATTGACTAGACCACGGAGCGCCTTTCGCTGGAATCCAAAGTGGCTCCCAATAAAAGAACCCTTTTCCGCGATTGTTTTTCACTTGAGAAATTTTTTCTGATACATCTCGTATAAAAGATGCCTGGCCCTGTGGTGAAGCTGGATAACCAGCTGTTTTGACAGAGTCTTGATTAAAGGAGTTCTCTAGGTTGTCACCATTTGCTGTCGTGAATCCATAGGCTGTTTCCACGACAATGACGTCTTTGTTATAGCGGGCGCTAATATCATTCATATTGTTAGTAAGACCGCTAAATCCGCCGTCCCAATACGGGTAGTAAGATAAACCAATCGTATCGAATGAGACGCCTCGTTTTGTGATTTCATCAAACCACCAGCGGGATGCGCCATTGTCCCCTCCATGTGCAAGGTGAAGCATCACTTTCATGTTCGAATCGACAGAGCGTACAGCATTTGTGCCAGCCTTTAGCAAAGCAGCGAGCCGGTCAAATTCACCGCCGCCTTCACCCCAGCTTTTGCCGTTTGGCCACAGCATGCCTGAGTTCAATTCATTCCCGACCTGTACCATGTTCGGCAGAGCATTTTGCGCTCTCATCGTTTTTAATACATCACTTGTGTAAGTGCCGACCGCCTTTTCTAAATCGCTTTGTGAGAGGGACGCCCAAGCTTTCGGTTTGAACTGTTTACCAGGATCGGTCCAGAAATCACTGTAGTGAAAATCAAGCAGCACTTTCATGTTTTGAGCCTTTGCGCGTTTTGATAAAGCGATGGCTGTGTTTAAATCATTTGTCCCGCCGTTATAGGCACGGCCTTGGTTGTCGTATGGATGGTTCCACAGTCTGATGCGCACATAGTTGACGCCTTTATCTTTTAATAGTTTAAGCGGATCAACCTGCTGTCCGTTCTGATCGTAGTATCTGCCTCCGCTTCTTTCCACTTCCGCAAGCATGGAGATATCGGCTCCTTTGATGAAATCACCTTGCAATCCATTAATCGGCTTAACAGAAATCGTATCAGCTTTTGCTTCAGGCAGAATACCTAACCCCATAAGAAAGAAAACGACAACAGTGACAAGCATCCATTTCTTCATCAAATCTCCCCTTATCCTTTTGTCCCGCCTTGTGTGAGGCCGGATACAAATTGTTTTTGTAAAACAAGAAACAATAAAGCGACTGGAACAGCGATCAGTAAAGCCCCGGCTGCAAAGGTCGTGTAGCTGGCACCCATTTTGTCCGAAACAAGATTGTACAGACCGATTGGGAGCGTATACATTTCGGGTGATCGAACAATGACACTTGAGATGATGAAATCACCCAGTGGGCCAGTGAATGAGTTGATAGCGACAACAGCTAAAATCGGCTTGGCGAGCGGCATAATAATTTGGATGAAAATCCGGAAATGCCCTGCGCCATCCATTCTGGCTGATTCATCGAGATCCTTCGGAATCGCATCTAGATAGCCTTTCATTAAATACGTATTCATCGGAATTTGTCCACCTGCATAAATTAAAATCAGCGCAAGGTGGCTGTTAATCAGTCCAAGCATTTGAGCCAAAACAAAAATGGCAATCAGCGCTGAAAATTGAGGAATCATTTGCAGCAGTAAAAAGAGCAGGAGCCCATTTTTCCGTCCTTTGAATCGGAACCTGGAAAAGGCATAGCCTGTAAAGCTGACAAGAATCAGCGTCAAGATCATTGTGGCAATGCTGATCTTCATTGAGTTCCAATACCATTTTGCATAAAGTGCCCCTTGACCAAAGAACAGCTCGGTGAAGTGGCTGAACGTTGGATTCTTCGGAAACATGCTTGTGCTCATGAGGCTGTTCCCAGGATTAAAGGAAGCACCGATCGTCCAAAGAAGTGGATACATAATACAAGCGGAGGCAATGAAAAGGATAAAATAAGTGATACTTAGACGAATGAGTTTTTTTTGTTTTGATCCCATATCACATCATATCCTCCTCTTTGAATGAATTCGTTCTCTTAAACTGCCAGAGTGCAATGGCAATGACAAAGATCGAAAGTAAGATCGTGACGGCGGCAGCGAGTGCATATTGAGAGGATTGCATCGTTAGTTTGTAAATCCAAGAAACCAATATGTCCGTACCCCCAGCTGTTGAGCCTGCAACAGGTGGTCCTCCGCCATTAAATAAGTAGATGATATTAAAGTTGTTAAAGTTAAAGGTATATTGCGTGATTAATATAGGTGCAATTGAGTAAAGGACAAGCGGTAATGTGATGGAACGGAATTTTTGAAAAAAGTTTGCTCCATCAATGGTCGCAGCCTCGTATAAGTCTTCAGGAATGGCCTGCAAAACACCGGTTGTCATAATGAAAACAAAAGGAAATCCAAGCCAAGTCTGCATCGCAATGAGGGCAATTTTGCTCCAAAATGGATCTGTCAGCCACGGCTTTGGATCAATCCCAATCGATGCAAAAAGCGTATTGTTGATGGCACCAAACGTGTCGTTGAACAGTCCGGCAAACACCAAAATGGTCACAAAGCCCGGAACAGCCCAAGGCAGAATCAAAATCGTTCTAAAAAACCGTTTCCCTTTTAAATCCTTCTGATTGAGCAGAACGGCTAGAAAGATGCCGACGGCACATTGAAGGGTCGAAGCAGCCAATGTCCATACGACGGTCCAGCCAAGTACATCAATGAATGTGTCTCTCCAAATATCGATCGAAAAGATATTTTGAAAGTTTTTGACCCCTACCCAATCGATGAGGTTGGCAGGAGGTGAGTGGTATAAGTCGTAGTTCGTAAAGGCAAGCGCAAAGCTAAACATAATTGGAAAGACAACAGAAAATAGAAGTAAAAAGAAAGCAGGAGTGCTCATTAAGTAAGGAAAGCCTTGGTCGATGAGCTGATGATATTGGGTACGGATGGAATGAAGCGGAACCCCTTGATCACGTTTCTTTCCGTTCATAAATGCATCACGCATCATGAGTATGTAAAAGCCGATACCAAACCCAGCTGTTAAAAGGGCAATAATCCCCTTTGCTAAAAGAAAAACAGAGTTGTCACGAGGCAGCATCGTACCAAGTGTGAACAGTCCCCAGAAGCCAATATTGAATAAATCATAAAATACAATCAGAAAAGAGACGCCGAACAGGAAAAAGAGTGCCCCTTTGCCATACTGTTTGTTGTATATTTGCCCCATCCCGGGTATGAAGGAGAACATTAGCGCCCGTCTCCGGTGTGTCTTTGATTCAATTGTGTGTGTGCGGTCTAGTTCAAGGTTACCCGTCATGTCTAACACCTACTTCGTATGAAATTAGATCAGACACGGGCAGCTTCATACACGCAAAGCTACCCGCGTTCGATGTTATTTGGAGTGATTCGCTTTAATTTGAGAATCAATTTGTTTGACCGCATCATCAAATGCTTTTTTCACATCTGTACGGCCGGTTGCAATCAGCCCTAATGCGCTGTCAATTGGCTTCCACACCTCTTCCATTTCTGGATTGTTCGGTGTCAGTGTGGCATATTTCGTTTGTTTTGAAACAGCATTCGCATTTGCATTTTCAGTAATGATTGGATCTTTCATCAGTTTTTTCACTGGTGGAATTTCCTCTGTCACTTCAAAGCGCTTCTTCGAATTTTTTTCGTTCGTGATAAACTCAACAAATTTCTCAGCAAGTTCTTTATTTTTAGAATAAGAGGAGACGTTGTAGCTCTTCACGCCTAAGAATGAGCTCATATGTTTTCCGTTAGGGAGTGTTGGCAGTTCAGTCACGCCATAGTCAATACCAGCTTCTTTATATGGACCAAATGACCACGGACCAGAAATAAGAGCCGCTGCCTTTTTCTCTGTGAATAAGGAGTTGAGGACGTTGATGCCTTGTTCACCAATGATGCCTTTCGGGAAAAGTCCTTCGCTAAAGAATTTCTGAATGTATTCTCCGCCTTCGATGGCGCCATCGTTATTCAGACCGATATCATTGACATCATAAGAGCCATCGCTTTTCTGTTTGAAAATATAGCCCCCTGATCCGCCTAACACACTTTGTGCGTAGTAAATTTCATCCCATTTCGCGACAAAACCGTATTTCCCGTCCTTTGTCAGCTTTTTCGAAAGCTCATACCAGCCATCAAGTGTAGTAGGTGCCTTTTTCACAAGATCTTTGTTATAAAAAAGCACGGTGGTTTCAACGGATTTTGGCAGACCATACAGCTTGCCATTAACCGTTTGTGATTGAATAGATTCGTCTGTGAAGGAATCTATCACTTTTTGATCTGGTTTGATTTCCTGTAATAGCCCTTCGGTTACAGCTGATCCAATCTGATTGTGAGGCACGGTGATCACATCTGGACCTGTCCCTGCCGCCCCATCTAGACGGAGAGCTTCTAGTTGATCGGCATACGCTTTTTCGACCACTTTGATTTTCACACCGTTTTGTTTTTCGAATTCTTTGACAGCGTCTTGAATCCCATCAGACTTTTTGACATCCTCCCACACTAGCAAGGTCTTTGTACCTGTAGATGCGGGCTGTGTACCGCTTGAATTGTCATCCCCTGGTCCGCATGCTGACAGCAGCAGCACAGCAGTACCAACGACTGCCGATAATGTCGCCCATTTTCCCTTTTTCATTCGTAATCCCCTCTCGTTCTTTTTTCACAGATGATAAGAAAACGCTTTCTTAATGTGAGAATATCAACTTGAGTAAAAAAAGTAAACACATTTTATTAAATTTATTAAGTAAAAATTTTTACTAGTTTAGGAGAGAAAAGAAGCCCTCCACATTGGGCGGGGCTTCCAGCTGTTTTATATGGTGCTTTTCCGAAAGACAGGTTCTGACGCAATCAGCACGGTTTTGGGCAATGTTCTGCCATCAACAAGTCTTTCTAAAAGTAAATCGACCGCTGTCTCACAAAGTAAAGATGTATGGATGTGATAGGTTGTGAGCGGTGGTGAGACATATTGAGAGACGTGAATATCGTTGATACTAAAGACGCTGACGCGATTCGGCAGGGAAAGTCCACGCTCATTTAATGCTTGTAAACAGCCAATGGCAAGGGGATCACTTGCGACACAAAAGGCGGTGGGCAGATCATCACCAAGCTCGTCGATCGCTTTCATCATCAGCGAATAGCCTTCATCTACCGAGAAATGGCGACCGATATAGATCAATCGCTCATCCAACACATTGTGTGCCGTCATATACTCGCGGAAAGTCGTTTCACGAATATCTGGTATATGCACATTCGTATTAAGATCAAGGTCTGTCCCGCCAATGAATCCAATCGAGTGGTGCTTTTTTTCGATGAAGGAATCAATGATCTTTTCAACAATTCGTTTCAAGTTAGGCTTTACAGAATCAAAGCGGTCTTCATCAGGCGACGTATCAATAAAGACGATGTGATGGGTAATTGCATATAATTGGTCAAGCTCTGACTTTTTAAATCGACCGATGGCAATGATCCCTTCTGTAGAAGGATCAATGGAGTGAAGACCATCAGTTGGATTGTAAGCGGTAACATTTAAACTCCGGGTATTGCTGAGTTTCTCAATGCCCAAACGAATGGATTTAAAATAAATATCTTCAAGCTCTTCCTTTTCGGTCATCCAATAGAGAAAGGCGATTTTTTTTAAGGAATGTTTGAATGTCTTTTTTTGATAGGACAAAGCTTCTGCGGCTGCGTATACTTTTTCACGTGTTTGATCCGTGACTGATAGGTTGGGATCCTGGTTCAGTACGCGAGACACCGTCGCAATTGATAATCCAGCTTTTTCAGCAATGTCCTTTATTTTTGCTGCCAAATCAGCACCTCCTATAGAAAATATCTCCTTTCAGTATAGAGTCTTTAAAAAAATTAGTAAATATTTTTATTAAATTGTTTTCGTTTAGATGGTTCTTTACGAGCCGGCAAGGAATTAGTAAAATATATGTCATGAAGGTGTTGGATTAAGATTTCTGATAGGAGAGGGACAGATGTATTATGATGCACTGAAGACATTTGTGACAGTCGTGGAAGAGAGAAACTTTACAAAAGCAGCCCAGAAGCTGCGGATTTCTCAGCCGAGTGTCAGTCTTCATATTAAGAACTTGGAGCAGGAATTCCAGACCGTTCTGCTCAATCGTTCGCCAAAGCAATTAACTGTTACACCCACTGGGGATATGTTGTACCATCGTTCAAAACAAATCATTCGTTTATATGAACAGGCGAAGCAGGATATTTATGAGCATCATCATCTGGCAAGAGGAAAGCTGACGATTGGAGCGAGCTTCACGATTGGTGAGTACGTGCTGCCGCAAATATTGGCGGAGTTTCATCAGCTCTATCCACATGTTGATATTGAGGTGGCCATTGATAATACAGAAGCAATCGCAAGACATGTCCGTTTGTTCCATGTCGATATCGGCCTAATCGAAGGACAGACCAATGACAAAGAACTCTCTGTGGAAACCTTTCTAGAGGATGAACTCTACATCGTGGCCCCATTAGACCACCCGTTTGCAAAGAAAAAGGATGTCACGATTGATCAATTGCAAAACGAAACATGGATCACGAGAGAAGAGGGATCAGGTACAGGGGAATACTTACAGCACGTCCTGAAATCAAATGGACTGAAAGCGCGGACCTTTGTGACATTTAGCAGCAACCAAGCCATTAAAGAGGCTGTGATCCACGGAATGGGACTTTCCATTTTATCAAAATATGTCCTCCAGCGAGGCAGCATTGGCGGTGAATTGGCTGTCATTTCTGTGAGAGGAATGGATTTCAAACGAAAATTCTCCTATGTTGAGTCACCGATGACAGGTGGGAATAAAAATAAGGAATTACTTGTTGAATTGTTAAGGAAAGAGAGAAAAGACGCTTCTCCACAGTAGGAGAAACGTCTTTTTTTATAATCCTTTTATTTGAATTTCATCGACTGGAAGGAAAATTTCACCTGTATCTGTGTATTTGATCGTGATTTGATCCCCTTCTTTCAAATAAATGACAAGAGGTTCTTTTTCAGATGACATGGTGTAGTTTTTCCCATCGTCTAATAGGAAGGTGACGGTTGTGTAATCACCGGTATTTTCTTTATACACACGTTTGACCTTGCCTGTGGCATCTTTCTTTTCTTGCTTAGATGAGCTGTTGACTGTGCCGCTGCCCTTTTGAAGAGCTGTTTTATAGGCTCTCAGTGCTTCATTTGGTGTAGAAGCGTACGCAGCGATTTCAGGATTGGCCGCAGAGACAATAAAGTAGTTTTGCAGGAACCCGTTTGAATCGAGAACAGGTGTGAGCCAGCTGGCTTCTCCATAGAAATTATAAAGAATCGGCATGCGCCCTTTCCATTTCTTCTCGATAAATCGTTTCTCAATAATTTGCAATGCTCCTTGAGAATCCATGTAGGACTCTTCAAGATTGCCGGTGTAATACGTGGCCTTTCCTGTCCGGGCATTTGTCAGTGCATATCCGAGCATGGAATCAACGCCCTCTTTCGGACTGGTGAAATCTGTGAAGTAATACATCTCTCCTTTTGAATCAAACACTGGACTCACATTGGCTTCTGTTCCCTCGTCTGAAGGCAGCTTCACATCTGATTTTCCAAACATACTGTTCCAGAAACCGTGAATATAGTTTCCGAAATAACTGTTTTGCAGACTAACCGCCTCTGGTGAAACAGCACCATCGATAAAGGCAGGTACTTGATCTAAAGAGTATTTCTTCGTTGCGCCAGTTTTGGCATCAACAACGACGACGCCTGACGCTTTAAAGCCGTTTCGGGCAGAGATGAAATCGCCAAATGTTCGAATGTAATAAGGCTTCCCATCATCATTGATCTCCAGCTGTGTGTCTCCGTAGAAAATCAAATCTGGATACTGGAGACGGATATGTCGCTCAATTTCTTTGTTGAAATAGGAGGAAGGCGTATAGACCATCTCTGTTTTCACGAACTTTGGATTAGCAGATGAGTCGGTCGCACTTAATGTAAAGTAACCCGGCGTACTGCCTGAACGAATCCATTTAAAGAAATCCGAGAATTCCACTGGTGCGATGTACACGTACTCACCATTGACCTTCTGAATTTGCAAGCTGCCAAGCTCGTAGTAGCTTGTGTTTGGAACCTGTCCGAACGATTTCTTCATTTTATTGCGAGCAAATTGCGGCGGTACACTCGCAGGTGTTTCTGTTTCATCGAACGCTTTGATTTCCACTTTTTGCTCCATTTTGGAGACATCGAATTTCTCATTCGCATTGAATAAAAAAGCTGTCGCCATATAAACACCAAGCAGCAAAAGAATAAGGAACAACACACCTTTAATCTTCCGCTCCAATCCGACTGACAAAAAGGCGCCTGCTGCTGTCACAACAAGTCCAATCAGCCATAATGATGAAGGGTTACGATCTAAATTGGTGATGTAATAAAAGCCAAAAATGCCGATGATGAATAGCAGTGCAAGACCCGCAATCCACATGAGCGGCACCTGTTGTTCCGTCCCTTTCTTTCTAAAAATCAACCTGAGTGGTGTGAGCAAAAGGGTCAAGACAAGACCGATCACAACCGAAAATAACAAAATATATCCCACAAACAAATCTCCTTTCAAATCAATCACTCTTTTAGTATATACGAGTGAGGCGGGGAAAAGATTCATCGGACTGAAGGTTCATTTAAATGCCGATCGAGTTGATCACGGATTGAACATCTTCTTTCAGTTCATGAAACGTGAGTCTTTGCTCAATTTTCTCTGTTAAGGCATCAATGGCTTGACCCGACATATGCGTTTGAATTTGCTTTTTATGTTTATAGACTTTAACAAGAAGCGTATCGAGCTGCTCCAAAATGTCTTCCGCTTCTTGACGGTCTTCTGCAAATTCATGTTGAAGCTGGTGCCGAATGGCTCTCAT
This sequence comes from Bacillus zhangzhouensis, assembly GCF_000715205.1. Classification (GTDB taxonomy): domain Bacteria; phylum Bacillota; class Bacilli; order Bacillales; family Bacillaceae; genus Bacillus; species Bacillus zhangzhouensis. The sequence goes on from NZ_JOTP01000018.1 coordinate 44,443, forward strand.
CAGCGCTGTTTTCTGTTCTTCTTTGATCTTTGTCTTCAAAGCAGCCAGCTCTGCTGGTGTCATGTCTTCTGTGTGAAAGTTTGCTTGAGAGAAGACGGAGCTTGACGTGTGAGTATCTGTCATTCTTTGCAAAAAACGATCTGCGTCTGTTGGTTGTTTCTTTGAAAATTCCATTCTTTGTTCTCCTTAAGAAATGCCCATATTCTTTGCCAGGGCTGTATCTGCATCGTGGTAATGTTTCCCCAGCTGGTTCATATCATCTGATAGTGAGTCGATCCACCTTTTCAAATTCATAGCGCCATCAATCGCTGTATCATATTTTTTGACTGAATAGAACTCATTCTCAAGACCCTCTGTTTTTAAGTGGCGAATCACGGCATCCACATCTGAAGCCGTCAGCTGGTCATAGGAACCAAAGCCAACAATCTGTTTGTATCTAGAGCGTACCCGTTCCACAGATTGATCTACTTTGTCATCGAGTTTCTCGATTTTGCGAATGATTTGCTGCATATGGTGATCGGCATATGTCGAGAATTTACGCCCAGTGTTCATGAGAACGTGGGACTTAATTAAAATCGCCACTACACTATGCGGATCAACATTTGATTGACTCAACTGATGTAACCTGGCCGTGGTAAGAGATGGATTTTTTCGCAGCATATCATCAATGGTTTGAACGGAGCCATCTGGCGAAAAGGTATAACGATCTAAGCCATGGCTGCCAGCGAGGGCTTCAAGAAATAAATTAGCATCTAGTGAAGGATTCACACTCATTGCCCGATTGAGGAGGTCTTTTATGAATTGGACGGCTTTTGAGGAGTCCTGGGAGTAATCGACACCTTCAGGTAGAGTGGCATCATACATCACTTTCACTTGACCGATTTCTGTCGTATGTCGATTTAATAGAGAAAGCCCGTCGTTTAAATTGATATATTCTGTTAATCTACTGCGGTAATCGCCTTTTAGTGCTCTGGCTTGTAAACCATCTGATAGATTTGGATAAATATTTGGATTCTCAAACGTCACGCCGCCTTGAATAAAATCATTTTTCACAAGAACATAGGAAGCATTAGACCCGCCGAGTGAATGCCCTGTGACATACATCTTGGCATTCGGCATTTTCTTATGTATATCTTTTGCATAACGATCTGCTTGAACCATTTGATTCTCTGCACCGTGTTCAAAAGGGATATTTTTAATCAAATACTTTGTATCTGAAATCATCCAATCCTGTACAATTTCATTTGTATAGGTAGTTGTCCCTGTTGTCACCTTAGTCGTCACTTCCTTTGACGCCTGTGACTGACTAAAAGGAGGAAGCTTTGTCAAAATGGTAGAAAGAAGATCATCTGACTCTTTTTTCCATGTTTTTTAATGGTATCTTTATATTGGCCTGCGCCAATCGGCTCCGAACCGCGGTAAGCGATGACTGCGTTTTTGATTTTGGTGAGGTTTCTTCCGCCATCTGAGCGATCGAAATCTTCTTCCGATACAAGTGTTAGTGAATTAAGACCTTTTTTTGTTTCTTGGTGGTCAACGACATACATTATTTTACCATTTTTTAAGTGTATATCTTTAGAATTTTCATAGTTGAAGATATCATAAGATGCTGATGATATTTCATTATATTCTTTATCGCTAAGTTGATTAATTGAATTTTTTTTGGTCAACATTTACACTCCTGTAATAATTATCATGTATATTATAAGATATTGTATGGTAAATATCTATAAAAAAGAGGTATAAAAACCTATCGATTAAATTTTTAAAAGGTGGGGTATTTTTTGTGAAAAATACATTTAAAGTTGTACTTATTGTTTTGATTACTACCGTTTTTATTCTAGTATTATCACTTGTTTTTCAAAAAGATAAAGAAAAAAAATCGAATGAATCAGGAGGTGAAACAATCGTGCAAGAGAAGAACGATTTAGAAAAAGCAGAAGAATTCGCAGAAGAAATGAAACCGAAAGTGGAAGAACGTTTACATAAAATAGATATTCACAACTTTATTAAAACCATTACGTTCGATAAGGGAGTAAACATTAATCCAATGGGTTATATAATAATTAGAGGGTATATTAATGGTAACCCAGAAAAATATGATTTCTCTGCATCATTAGAATATCGATCTAAGGAGGTAGGTACAATGACTTTTTCTCCTGAATTATCTTATCGCTTTAAAGACTGGGATAAATATAAAGATGAGCCTGAACTAAAGGAAAACTATCTTAAAAGACTCTCTGAAAAAGAACGCGAACAATATCTCAAAGACATTGGAGAAAAAGAGAAATAACAAGTGGACACTGCCGATTTATTTCCTAAATAGATTCCAAAAATAATATGCTATCATTCCCCTAACAACACTTTCAAATAAGGGAGAGATTTCAGCCATGGCAAATACAAAGAAATTGATCTTGGATGTAGACACTGGAATCGATGACGCGATTGGTATTTTGCTTGCAGTGAAAAGTAAGCAGTTTGATATTTTGGGGATTACAACTGTATGCGGGAATGTGTCTGTCGATGCGGCTACATTGAATACGTGTAAAGTGCTTGAGCTGGTTGATGCAGTTGAGATTCCTGTTATCAAAGGGGCGGCTGCACCTCTTTTAAGAGCGCCCCATTATGAACATTGGGTACATGGAGAGGATGGAATTGGCGGTGCTTTAAAGGATGCCCAGCCAAAGAAGACCGCAGATGAAGGTTTTGCGCCTGATTTTATCATTGAACAAGTGCTGAAGTATTCGCAGCAGGTCACGCTTGTGTTGACAGGACCTTTAACGAATTTAGCCCTTGCGTTGAAAAAATGCCCTGAACTGATTCATCACGTCAAAGAAGTCATTTTTATGGGTGGTGTCGTGCAGGGGCAGGGGAACGTCACACCAGTTGCGGAATTCAATACATATGCAGACCCAGAAGCGGCGAAATTGGTGCTGGAGGCTGGGTTCCCTTCATTGACTCAAGTTGGATTAGATGTCACAAGGCAGGTCTTGTTAACGGATGAGAGAATCGATGCCATTCAGAATGAAACTTTGGCAAGTTACATAAGAGAGAGTACAAGCATTTATCGCCAGCGCTATTTTGAACGGAATGGTGTGTGGGCGTGTGCGATGCATGATCCGCTTGCTGTGAGTCTTGCGATTAACAAGCAGCTGGTGAGCACACAGGCTTTTCATGTAGAAGTGGAGATAAAGAGTGAGCTTTGTGATGGTCAGATGATATGTGATTTTCAGCATCAATGGGAGAAAGAACGCAATGTTCAAGTATGTATGGATGTAGATGCTGAGGCTTTCTTTGAATTATTGATCCAAGTCATGAATTCTTAAAAAAGTAGTCTGTGCAAACAGGCTTCTTTTTTATAAGATGGGAACATGAGGGAATGTATGCGCTCACATGAATGAGAAAGGAGTGAAGTCAATTGGCTTTTGTCAGTTTAAGTAGTATTGAAAAGATACGAGCAGCAAGCAGAGGGTTGCCGCCAAAGCTTAAAGCAATTGCAGAACATATTACGAGTGAGCCCCACGACATCATCCATTTGTCTATTGTCGAGCTTGCCAAAAAGACAGCGAGCTCAGAGGCAACGATTTTTCGTCTCTGTAAAAGGCTTGGATTTGAGGGCTATCAAGATTTGAAGATTACTATTGCCCAGGAAATAGACCAAACAAAGCCTGATTATGTCGATGAAGAGATGAGTCTTGATGATGATACCGCCGTTTTTATGCAAAAGGTATTTCAGGCGAATATATCTGCATTAAAGGATAGCTTTCAATTGTTGAATCCAGACGATGTAGAAAAAGCCATACAAATAATCGATGAAGCTGAGCGCCTAGAGTTTTATGGGAGCGGTGGGTCTGGCCTCATTGCAACAGATGCTTTTCACAAATTTATGAGGACAGGCATCAATTGTATTGTTCATACAGATTCTCACTTTCAAGCGATGTCTGCAGGGCTTCTTGATCAACACAGTACAGTTGTCGGTATATCTCATTCTGGTAGAAACAAAGATTTACTCGATGCGATGAAAACAGCAAAAGAAAAAGGAGCAAAAACCATTGGTATTACGAGCTATCAGCGCTCACCATTGAGTCAACTAGCAGATGTCACCTTGTATACATCGACGCAAGAAACGGCTTTTCGAACAGAAGCGATGTCTGCAAGGCTGGCTCAGCTCACTGTTATTGATGTCCTATATTTCGCACTTGCGCATTTAAGACAGCAGGAAACATTAACAAACTTAAAGCAAATGAGAGAAACCATTTCTCAAAAAAGGATTTAATGGTTTCAAAAATAAATTTTTCTATTAGAGAAAAGTACTGTTGTGGTAAAGATTGTGAGGTTTTGAGTGAAAATAATTTTCTTTTCGGTCATTGAATGTCGAAAAAAATATTCCTATAATGGGATTTAATCAGGTAGATCAAAACCACAAAAATTATTTCAAATCAATGATTGGGCGTGATGCAGATGAAGGGAAACCAGGCGGTAATTGGTTTGGATATTGGTACAACGAGTACAAAGGCGGTTCTGTTTGGACCACAGGGAAAAGTGATAGCAAAACATTCAGTTCCTTATGATCTCATTCAGCCCCAGCCAGCATGGGTTGAGCAGAATCCTGAACATATATTAGAAGCCGTCATTGCGAGTGTAAGAGGCGCATTGACGAAAGTAGCATTTGATACAAAGAATCTCATAGGTGTCGGGATTAGTACGGCGATGCATTCCTTAATTGTGATGGATGAGGATGGCAAGGCTTTAACGAACAGTATCATTTGGGCAGATAACAGAAGTGCAGAACAAGCGAAACGAATTACTACGGACATGGATGGCTTTCAAATTTATAAAAGAACCGGTACGCCGATTCATCCAATGTCACCGCTTTCAAAAGTACGATGGATAAAGGAAATGACACCTGATGTCTTCAAGCAGGCAGCAAAATTTATTTCCATAAAAGAATATATTCTCTATCATTTCTTCGGTCAGTATGTCGTCGATTATTCAATCGCTTCAGCAACAGGGCTGTTCCGTTTGGAAACGCTTCAATGGGACGAGGAGGCACTACGCATTGCTGGAATTGAGGAAAATCAACTGTCTGAACTTGTCCCAACGACGTATCAGCTGAGAGGGCTTCAGCCAGAGATTGCGCTGCGAATGGGGATCGCGGAAGATACACCATTTGTCGTTGGTGCGAATGATGGTGTTCTAGCGAATCTAGGTGTTGGTGCCATTGGTAAAGGGGAAGTGGCTGTCACGATTGGGACAAGCGGTGCAGTCCGTACCGTCGTAGACAAGCCGGTAACAGATGAGCAATCAAGAACATTTTGCTATGCGCTGACGGACAAGCATTGGGTGGTCGGGGGACCTACCAATAATGGCGGAATCATGCTGAGATGGCTGAAGGATGAATTTGGTTCTTCGGAGGTGGAGGTTGCAAAGCGCCTTGGTGTAGATCCTTACGATCTCATGATTGATATTGCGGAAAAGGTGCCAGCTGGCTCAGAGGGACTGCTGTTTCTACCATTTTTAACAGGTGAACGTGCACCTTATTGGAATCCAAATGCGAGAGGCACTTTTTTTGGTATTGGCCTTCAGCATAAGCGGGAGCATTTTATTAGAGCCGTGTTAGAAGGCGTCATTATGAGTGTTTTCTCGATCGGTGTTGCATTAAGAGATTTAACTGGTTCAGCAAAGGATGTCCGGGCTTCGGGTGGTTTTGCAAGATCTCCGCTATGGCGGCAAATTTTAGCGGATACGATGGGTAGAGAAGTACTTGTTCCAGAAAGTTATGAGGCCTCGGCACTTGGGGCGGCTGTCCTCGCACTTCATAGTTTAGGTCATATGGAAGAGATGGAAGAGGTTCAAGAGTGGATTCGGATCTCTGCCCGTCATGAACCAAATATGAAGAACAATGAGACATACATAGAGCTATTTTATTTATATGAGCGCCTCTATGACAAACTAAAGGATGAATTTGATGTCATTAGTGCGCTGCAATTAAAACAAAATCGTTAAACATCAGGGAAAAGGTGGGAGAACATGCTTTTATTCATCGTGATTGCGGCGATTGTCCTTTTGCTCATTCTCATTACAGTCGCGAAGTTGAATCCGTTTGTGAGTTTAATTATTACCTCTATGCTTGTCGGCTTTGCCACAGGGATGGATTTGCAGGAAATCATTCAATCGATTAAAACGGGATTAGGAAATACTTTATCATTGCTGGCGATTGTTCTTGCGCTTGGAACCATGCTTGGGAAAATGATGGCTGAATCAGGGGGAGCTGAGCGGATTGCTCAAACTTTAATCGGCCGTTTCGGGACGAAGAATGTGCATTGGGCAATGATGTTCGTTGCCTTTATCGTGGGAATACCTGTGTTTTTCCAGGTCGGATTCGTTCTTCTCATTCCTTTACTCTTTACCATTGCGATTGAAACGGGCATATCGCTCGTGACGATTGGGATTTCGTTAATCGCTGGATTGTCTGTTGTGCATGGTCTTGTGCCGCCTCATCCAGCTGCAATGGCAGCTGTGGGCATCTATCATGCCAATGTGGGGAAAACCATCTTCTTTTCCATTATTGTCGGTTTGCCCACAGCTATCATTGCTGGACCGCTATATGGAAAGTGGATTGGCAAACGGATACATAAACCGGTTCCAGAGATGCTGAGAAAGCAATTCACTGAACGAAATGAAGATCGAAAGCTTCCTGGTTTTGCGAATACGATGTTTACCATTTTGGTGCCAGTAATTTTAATGCTGCTTGCCACACTGGCGGATGTTATTTTGCCAGAGGAAAGTATTTGGTTTCAGGTGTTCAAATATATCGGAGATCCAATTACAGCCCTGCTGATTGCAACGGTGTATTCTTTCTTCAGCCTTGGCTTTATGCAAGGGATGAGCCGTGACCGGGTGCTTTCCTTTAGTAATGAATGCTTAGGACCGATTGCTTCCATTCTGCTTGTCATTGGAGCGGGCGGGGCCTTCAATAATGTGCTCATCGATTCGGGTGTTGGTGATTATATTGCTGATTTAGCGAAACACTCGCCCATCTCACCGATTTTGCTTAGCTGGCTGATTGCTGCGGTCATTCGTGTGGCAACAGGATCAGCTACTGTCTCTATGATGACAGCAGCTGGTATTGTAGCCCCGATTGCTGCATCCATGCCGGATGTGAGCAGAGAGCTTCTTGTGTTAGCAACAGGAGCGGGTTCGTTGATTTTATCTCATGTCAATGACTCTGGTTTTTGGCTGATCAAAGAGTATTTTGGCATGACCATTAAAGAGACGTTCTTGACATGGACTGCTATGGAGACGATCATTTCCGTTAGTGCCATTGCATTTATTATGATCATTAATATGTTTATATAGCGAACGCAACAGCTTAGTTCTTCGGAATTGGGCTGTTTTTAGCTTGTTGCGATACCACTTTTTACGAATTGGGGTAAAATAATGATAGTGAGATGTGGGAGGCGGATACGATCGAACCATTAAAACATGTTTATCATGAATTATTTATTCAGGAATTAGCGGAGAAACTAGCACAAGAATCGACTGTATTTGATGCTGCTGAATTCCAGCGGCTCGTGCTTCAAGAGGATTGGCCACAGCTTGAGTTGAAAGGACGGATGAGAAGAGTCACTGAATCGATGCATGCCTGTCTGCCTGAGGATTACGTGCAGGCAATTGAAGTGCTGCGTCAGGTAGCACCGCATTTTTCAGGACTTAGTGCGCTTGTATTTCCAGACTACGTCGAGACTTACGGTCTTGAACATTGGGATATCTCAATGAAGGCGATCGAATTCTTTACACCGTTTTCCACTTCTGAATTTGCTGTTCGGCCTTTTCTCATTCAAAATCAAGACAACATGTTGGCGCAGATGCTGGTGTGGTCACAGGATCAAAATGAGCATATTCGCCGACTGGCTAGTGAAGGATGCAGACCACGTTTGCCTTGGGGGGTATCTGTTCCTGCGCTTAAAAAGGATCCCTCGGTCACGCTGCCGATTTTGGAAAACTTAAAGTCGGATTCGGCCAGGTATGTGCAAAAAAGTGTAGCGAATCATTTAAATGATATTTCTGCGATTCAGCCGGATCTGATGAAGCAAACGGTCAAAAGATGGTATGGGACCAATGAACATACGAACTGGATTGTCAAACATGCATCCCGTACATTACTAAAAAAAGGCGATCCAGATATTATGGCTATGTTTGGCTATGGAGACGATCCGTCCATTCAAGTAACAGATTTAAAGGTAGCGCAAAATTCCATTCGTATTGGAGAAAAAATGACCTTTCATTTTACTCTTCAAGTGGATAAGCCACTCAAGCTGCGTGTAGAGTATGCGATTGATTACGTTAAAGCTCGTGGTACCCGCAATCAAAAGGTATTTAAAATTACAGAATTTGAAACAGGCTCAGCGATACATAGAGAATTCGTCAGGTCCCAGTCTTTTCAAAATATGACGACGAGAAAGCATTATGAGGGAACCCATACATTAACAATCATCATCAACGGCATCCCAAAAGCGTCGGTTGATTTTGAAGTCACAGCAGCTAATGAAAAACCCCGCCAATGAGGCGGGGTTTGGCGTTTATGCCTTCTTTTTCATTAAAAACGAAGCAATAATAGCAGCAACTAAGAAACCGATGCTAATAATCGAGCTAGGCAGGTTTTCTTGTCTGAATAGGAACAAAACAAAGCTCAAACTTAGTACAAGACCTGCAAATAACGTCAAATACGGAAAGAGCCAAACCTTGAAATACGGCTCTTGTGGATATGTTGGACGCAATTTCAAATGTGCCAGACAGATACTGATCCAAATAAGAGAAACCGCAAAACCAGGAATAGCTAGCATATAACTAAAAATTTGGTCTGGGTATAAGTAAGCAAAGAATGTTCCGACTAAAAGAAACAGAACGGTCACCCATAAACTTAAGATAGGTACACCTCTTTTATTGACCTGTGCCAGCTTTTTCGGACCGCCGTCTGATTTAGATAGAGAATGAATCATTCTCGTTGTTCCATAAATTCCGGAATTGGCTGCAGATAGAACGGCTGTAATCAATACGAAATTAATGAAGTGAGAGGCGCCTTGCATACCTGCAGCAGAGAAGACTTGGACAAAAGGACTGTTATTTGGATCGATTTGATTCCAAGGAATGAGACCGCAGATAATCAAAATTGGCAATGTGTAAAATAAAATAATACGCCACATCATACTTTTGACAACACCAGGTAAGACCTTCTCCGCATCCTTTGTTTCTGTAATGGTCAGCCCGATCAATTCAGAACCCCCATATGAGAAAATAACCACTAATAATGATGCAAAGATAGCACCCCATCCGTTCGGGATGAAGTTTTGATAATTGGTGAGAGCAGGTGTGCTTTGTTCGTTTGGAATGATCCCAAATAATAATGCTGCACCAAGAATAATAAAGACAATAATAACGAAAATCTTCATTCCAGCGAACCAAAACTCAATTTCACCAAAGTATTTTACATTGTTTAAGTTAATTCCGATGACTAAAAGCGAGCAAAGTAAACATAGTGACCATAGCGGCACGTTCGGCATCCAATATTGAAGCAGACTGCCTGCTGCAATGATCTCGATGACACACACAGTGAGCCACATAAAACAGTAAACCCAGCCGACTACAAAAGAAAAACGTTGACCAAGCGCAATCTGTATAAGGTCGCGAAGGTTATTCCCCGGATAAACAATGGCCATTTCAGCCAAGGCTGCCATGACAATGAGAAGTAGCAATCCGGCAAATACATAGGAAAAGATGACTCCAGGACCTGCTAAACCGATTGTATCGGCACTTCCTTTAAAGATTCCTGTACCAATGACCCCGCCCAACGCAATCATGCGAATGTGACGCGGCGATAAAAGCTTTTTTAATTCTTGTTGTTCCTGATTCGCGCTCATGTCGTTCTCCTTTTTTAAAAATGCTTATGTTCCATTTTCTTTTTTCGAGACGCCAGTGTCAATATAAAAAAAGAGATTTTTCAGACAAAATAGACGGTTGATTCTATCAAATTAGCTTCTTATTTCCATAAATTCCTTCTTTAACCCAAAATCAAAATATTAAACCTCGTGAAAAAAGAACATTTGCCTTATTTATGACATAAACAATTTTCTGTTTTTGTCGATATATCATTTGTATTACTAAAGACCTAATAAAGAATTGTTTATAAATGTAAAATATTTGAAAATTGTACGAAAGAGCTGAAAGGGGTTATTGAAGATGTTTATGAGGAAAGCAAATGATCCGTCGTCGGGTATTCTTCTAAGTGAAAGCAGTCAATTAATAGAACAAATCGAGAAGGGAGATTTTTCAGCAAGGCTAGATACTGCTGCGTTCTCTTCTAGTCAAACGATAGAAGCAGTGGCTCAAATAAATGAAGCTTTACAAAAGATGCAGGAAGCGAATGAACATATTCATATGCGTATGAATTTAGTGACAAAAGCTATTCAAGTTGGCTTATGGGATATGACGGTCGTAGCAGGAGATCCGGTGAATCCAAAAAATGAATTCACATGGACAGATGATTTCCGGAAAATGATCGGCTTTCAAAATGAGCACGATTTTCCGAATGTCTTAGACAGCTGGGCATCTCGAATTCATCCAGATGAACAAGAATACACCTTGAATGCGTTCTCTACGCATTTATTGGATCATTCCGGGCGTACGCCATATGATATCGAATATCGCTTAAAGTTGAAAAACGGAGATTATCGCTGGTTCAAAGCAACAGGAACGACCATTCGTGATCGAAATGGTGTACCTCTTCGTGTGGCGGGGGCTCTTTTTGATATTCATGATCAAAAATTGAAAGAAGAAGAGCTGCAAGCATTCGTGACAAGGTATGACCTGATCAACCGTGCGCTTGTGGAAGCTCCTTGGGATATGGTCGTAGAGGCTGGCGATCCAGTCAATCCACACAACGAATTCTGGTGGTCTCCACAGTTTAGAAAAACGCTTGGTTTCACAGATGAAAAAGATTTCCCGAACGTTTTGAGCAGTTGGAGCGATCGTTTGCATCCTGAGGATCAAGAAATGGCTCTGCAAGCCTTTGCGGATCATTTAAATGACCACTCTGGGCGCACGCCATTTGACATTGACTATAGATTGCAGAGTAAAAATGGCGAGTACCGCTGGTATCATGCGAGTGGTGAAACCACTCGTGATGAGAAAGGTGTACCTCTTCGTGTTGCAGGAACCATTCGTGATATCACGTTAGAAAAAAATAAAGAGAAAATAGCTGATGAAATGGCTTCTCAGGTAGAACAGCTTTCAAGTTCAATTAGCGAGATGGTATCGGGTATTAGCTCTGTTACAAACCAAGCGCAGGAACTTGCTGTAGCTCAAGAGCAGTCAACGTCTGCCGCACACTTAGCAAAAAATAGTGCAGATGAGACGAAAAACATTTCTGACTTAATCAAAGAAGTGGCGAACCAAACAAACCTACTTGGTTTGAATGCTGCGATCGAGGCAGCTAGAGCTGGTGAGCAAGGACGCGGCTTCTCAGTCGTCGCAGATGAAGTGCGTAAGCTGGCGCTGCATAGTGCCAATGCAACGGAAAATATCGAATCAAGTTTAGCGGAAATGAAAACACAAATTGATGAAATTCTTGAAAATATCTCGAATATGACAGCTCTTACGCAAACACAGGCTGCTTTAACAGAGCAAGTGAATGCTGCAGTCGATGAAGTGAATCACATGTCTCAGCGTCTTGTGGCGTATTCAAAGAGTATTTAATCTTAAAAACCGCCCTCTCGTGAAGGCGGTTTTTTGATTAAAATGGATCTGCCGGGAAAACAATACCTGCATCTTTTCTTGCGGCTTCAAGGACTTTCATGACAGAGAGACTTTCTTCAAGCCACCCATAGCACTGTTCATGATCTTCTGTTTCAATGATGTGCTGGAAAGCTTCTGCTTCATAAAACAGGCGATTTGGATTCGTTTGTGCATTGAGTGAGATGACCCTGTTATCAACATGCAACAGCACTTCCTCACAGCCATTGGCCCCATTTTTCACATGAATGAAGCCTTTTTCTCCTTGAATCAATGCAAAATTCATGCTGCTTGTATCCTTACTGCCGACACTTGTCGCAATGAAATCATTGTAAGTGAACGTCAAAACACCAGATGTGTCAATGCCGTTTGGATGACGGTTGGCCTGGTAGCGAACCTGTTCTGGTGATCCAAAGAGATTCATGATGAAATGGACATTATAGATATTAATATCCATCAAGGCTCCTCCAGAGAATTCTGGGTTAAAGACATTCGGCGTTTCACCGGCTAGCAGCTGATTATATTTACTTGAATATTGACTATAATTGCATTGGACCAGTTTGATTCTGCCTAATTGATGAAGATGCTTTTTGATTAAATGATAGTTTGGCATATGAACGGTCGTAATGGCTTCAAATAGGAGGAGCTGCTTTTCCTTTGCGAGAGCGATTAACGCTTCCAGCTCTTTCACATTAGAGGTGAAAGGCTTTTCGCAAATCACATGTTTTCCGTTCTTCAGTGCAGCCGTGGCATGCTCGCTATGTAAACGATTCGGTGATGCGATATAAACAGCCTCTATGTCTGGATCTTCTAGCATGGCGGTTAAATCTGTATAAGTGGTTTGCACATCAAATTGATCTGCGAGTTTCTTTGCCGTTGCTTCCTTTCTTGAATAGACAGCGTGACAAGAGGCACCTTCCAGTTGTTCGATTGCCTGCAGGAAGCTTTCCACAATCACACCTGTTCCGATGGTTGCAATGTTCATTCTACTCAAAACCCCTTCCAAACTCGTTTGATGTCAAGTGAAGCTGTCTCTAGTATACCTGATGTTTGAACCGAACGTGCGACAAACACTGGGGCAGCTCTTACAATTAGCTGATGTTGGCTAATGTTTGTTTCATTAACAATTGAATGGCAGCCTTCCTCTTTTTTAACTCTTGAATGGAGTGTTGTATATCTTCGACTTTTTGTTCGAGCAGCTGTTCTGCTTCTGTTTTTGACTGTTTTTCAAATAGTGACGTGATCATTTCACGAATTTCTTTGAGTGAGAAATCTAGCTTTCTTGCTTCTGTGATAAAGGATAGCATGAGTACATATTTTTTATCATATAAACGATAGCCGTTATGCGCTCTCTTAGGCTCGGGGAGCACACCCTCATTTTCGTAAAAACGAATGGTTTCAATATGTACACCAGACATTTTTGACAATTTACCTCTCGTAAACGTAATCATTCCCTGCACCTCCTTTCTTTGCTATCCATCATACAATTAGACTTGCTAGTTTCAAAATATTCAGTGGTGAACATTTGTTTCATTTCATTCATTTAAAAAGGGGAGTAAGCTCTATTTAAAGCAGGACAAATAGAATACGATATAATAGAGTAGGATAAAGTGATTTTTGTTACAGGTGAGAACAAGTAGACAGAGTGAGAAAAAAACGATAGGCTAAAATAGGTAAATAGTAATGGAATAATATGTGATCATGTAGATGATTGCTCAAAATAGTGACAGCACGTTTTTGCTGAGAAAAGGGGAGCAGTGAATGTATAAATTAGTCGCAATTGATATGGATGGTACGTTATTAAATAATCAACATATGGTGCCAGATGAGGTTTTCGAAGCCATTCAACAGGCGAAGGCAGAAGGAATTAAAATTGTTTTATGTACAGGCCGACCAATTGGCGGGGTGAACCGCTATTTAGCAGAGCTTCAGCTCGATCAAGAGGGAGATTATGTGATTGCCTACAATGGGGCTCTTGTTCAAAACAGCCATACAAATGAAGTGGTGTCAGAACTGACTTTATCCTATGATGATTTGACTTCTTTATATGAACTGAGCCGTCAGCTCGACACGCCGATGCATTATTTCGATTCAGCTCATTTGTACACACCAAATCGTGATATTAGCGAGTACACAGTGCTTGAATCCTACTTAACAAAATTACCACTTAAATATTTACCTGTTGAAGAGGCAGATCAGTCAATGAGACTTCCAAAGATGATGTATATCGATCAGCCAGAACGCTTAGAAAAGACGATCCAAGCCATTCCATCTGAAGTGAAGGGCAAGTACATGATGGTGAAAAGCACGGATTTCTTCCTTGAAATCCTGCATCCTGATGTGAGCAAAGGAAATGCCGTGAAGCTTTTGGCTAAGGAGCTGGGGATTTCTCGTGAAGAAGTCATGGCCATTGGTGACAATGGAAACGACGTATCAATGCTGGAGTTTGCAGGCTGTGGCGTTGCCATGGGAAATGCTATTGATGATGTTAAAGCAGTAGCGGATGTTGTGACAAAATCCAATAATGAAGCCGGAGTAGCACATGTCCTGCATGAGCTAGTCTTAGGAAAATAAAGAAAAGAGCGGTCTACCAGTGAGGTAGCCGCTTTTTTTATATGTTTGAGAAAAAGTAAACAAGCATACGTCTGCTGCTCAAATTCGTCTTTTGCAGCATAGCCTTCACATGATCATGTACGGTATGGGTTGAAATAAATAACGTACTGGCGATTTCCTTTGTAGACTGGCCCTTTAATAAGCAGTCAAGGACGTTCATCTCTCTTTCTGTCAGCCGATACGTTTTCGCTGCATAAGGAAGAATATCACTCGTTTGGGCTCGTTTAATATGAATCATGACGGCTTCTGCCTGCCCGGCTGCCTGCTCTAATTGAAATGCCTGAAGAGAGAGAAAAAGTCCCGTAGGCATTCTCGTCATGATTGCCGCTGTTTGGGTGCTGCCTCCGTATAAAAGCTTAGCGCTTAATGCTCTGAACGGGCGGGGCATGATGGCACGGTCATGGATTTGCTCAAAGGCTTGGAACGTATGAAGCCAATGAAGCCCTGTCTCATTTCCATAAAGAAGGGTGTGATCATGAGAAAGAATGATGAATCCTTGCTGATTCGCCGAGTCATCAGCTTCAGTGTCTCTTTTTTTGAAAAGCTCATCTCTCAGCTTGGCTGCAAGTGTTGGTGTTTGATGGATGACCGCTTGTATGTCTTGTTCATGAAAAGGTTCCTTTCCCTTTTGACGATAGAGGCTGGCGATTCCCCAGCATTCCCCTTGAATCACAAGGGCTGCCCGCAATTCATCTGCCCATCCTTTAGGAGACAAGATGTGCTGATAGCGCTCGCTGTTGAGATATTCTCCGCTCTGGACCAGGCTCGCAGCATGCACAGGACCTTTGGCTAGAGATTCATGCTGGTGCACATCCTTTTTTAAAAATTCATTTTGAAACAGCTGGTCATGAATTTCTTCAATCGGTTCATCTGTGAAGGAACCTGTCGAGAGGAGGGTGGCTGGATCAATGGTCGTGATACAGGCGGCATCAAAATCAAGGACGGTGGCAAGCTCGTCCCGAATATGTTGTCTTAGCTGCTGAAAATGAGCGGCTGGATTGGTCACTTGATCTCCTCCTCAAAAATCCCCACTTTTAGGGATCGTTTTTTCTGATGTCTCTTTTTACAATAAAGATGTCATACCATCAGTGTACAGGAAACCATGTAAAGCGGAAAGGAACTGGAGGAGAAGCACATGAAAGTAAACCAGCATTGGCACGATCACGTTGCTGAATCATACGCAGCAACGATTGCACATAAAGTACCTGGCTATCATCTCTTGCATGAGCTGACAGTCGATGTATTAGAAACCGAATTAAAGGGAGCGGCCTCTCGCATTCTGACTGTCGGAGCGGGTGGAGGAGAAGAGATCATTAATATGCTCCAAAGAAAAGAAGGCTGGCAAATCACAGGGGTCGATCCGTCTCCATCCATGCTTGATATGGCCAAACGGCGGGTTGCACAGCTTCATATGGAGGAACGCGTCACCTGGCATGAGACCGCATTAGACATGGTGTCGGCTGAAACTGTGTACGATGCAGCGGTGAGCATGCTTGTGATTCATTTTGTAAAAGATCGGCTGCCCTTTTTACAGGAGATTGCCCGCCGGCTTCAACCAGAGGCACCGCTTGTGGTGGCATTTATTCAAGGAGATATGAAGTCTCACGCATTTGAGAAGGAGCTTCATATGCTTTCCTTATTTATGCAGCGTCAAGGCCTTGAAAAAGAAGTGTTTCCTTCCTTTAAAGAAAGGCTGGGAGACACGACGCACCCTGTGTCTGAGAAAGAGATGAACGGACAGTTAATCAAAGCGGGATTTGAAGACATCAGACCTTATTTTCAGGCAGGAATGATCAAAGGACTTGTTTGCAAGCGAGGTCGTAGAGAGGCGGATGAGAGATGAGATCAAAGGTGATGGTGATTGGCGGCTATGGACATGTCGGACAGCAAATATGTCTTCAGTTAAGTGAAGTGTACCCTGGGCAAGTTTTTGCGGCAGGTCGGAGCTATGAGAAGGCTGAACAATTTTCACGCAAGACAAAAGGGCGGGTTCGTCCTTATCAAATAGATGTCAAAAAGCCGTTAAATTCGGACTGGATGGATGAAACGAAGCTGGTGATCATGTGTCTTGATCAAGACGACACGTCATTTGCTGAAGCATGTTTGCGGTCAGGGATCGATTATCTCGATATTTCGGCAAAGGGGGCATATATGGAGCAGGTGGCAAAGCTGGATCAGCAGCACATGGGTGCAACTGCTTTGCTCAGTGTAGGGCTTGCGCCTGGTCTTACGAATTTATTAGCAGCGAAAGCGGCATCTACGCTCGCTTCAGTGGACCAAATGGATATTAGCATTATGCTTGGGATGGGCGATCAGCATGGAAAAGCCGCCATTGAATGGACTCTTGATCATGTCCATACTGACTATGAGCTCACCGAGCATCGTCAGCGGAAAAGAGTCAAAAGCTTTACTGGAGGGAAACAGGTAGACTTTGGTGGGAAACTTGGAAAGCGGTATGCCTATCGATTCCCCTTCTCTGATCAGCAGACATTGCCTTCAACGCTTCACGTGCCTTCTGTAACGACAAGGCTTTGTTTCGATTCCCGCGTGGCAACGCGCGCATTGGCTTTCACGAGAAGTCTTGGAATGACGTCATTTCTCACCTTACCGAAGATCAAGGAACGAGCCATCGCATTGATTCAATCCTCTCAAATGGGGACAGATCAATATGCGGTCAAAGTGGAGGCGAAAGGGACGGATGGGAAAAAGATTCATCATTCAACGCTTGGAATTAAAGGACACGATGAGTCTCAGGCAACAGCTCAAGTCGCCTGTGCCACGGCCTTTCACTTATTGAACAGACGATTTCAAGCAGGTGTTTTTCATATTGAAGAATTATTTTCACTAACGTATGCGAACGGTGATTTCGCTTTGGTCGATCAAAAAACGAAGGAAGAGCGGGCGTTAGCGATTAGAGCCAGCCTTTTGACGGCATAAAAGAAGACTAGCGTCATGCTAGTCTTTCAGCGTGTAGACAAACCCTCGCA
>NZ_JOTP01000019.1 GCF_000715205.1 Bacillus zhangzhouensis
TGCCCATTCTTTTAAATGTTCTATACTTTGGTCGAGCTGATGACTAAGACTTTCTCTCACTGACATCCAAGCAATTTCTCGAACACCAAAATGGTGATCAGCTGCAAATGGCTGAATGTACGCTAGTTTCTCTTCCAAAGATGATAAACGCTGTTTGTTCATATAAGCAGCCCAACAGCGAACGCTATCAGATACGTGGTGAGTAAATGCCTGTAGCACTTCCGCTTGTTTTTCCCCATTCTCTTTCTGTAGCACTTCATCTAACAATTGACCGATGAGACGAATTGCTTTCATGATTTCACCGTGACTTCCCTCTCTGTGAACCGATAAAAGCTGCTCATGTCCTTTTCTTCGCTTTTGATTTCTCCATATATTACATGATGATGGGGAATGATGTAAAGATTTATTTTGTACAGTGCTATTGAATTTTATTCTTTAAATGAAATGTCTTGTCTTTCACTGGGGCTATATTCGACTTGATACTTAGGAGATAACGCATTCTTCACTTCTTCCGTTATACACTCGCCTGCCTGATTAAACTTCTTTTCCATTTCTACCCCTTCTGGCAGCAAGTCATTTGTTTCTTCATCAAACCAACAACCATACTGTATGGCCCAATTCCATATTTTAGAGAATAGTACATCGCTTATAGGTACATCATCTCTTTCTAAATGACATTGACAATGTCCGCATTGAAAAGGTTCGCCACCATAGGTTCCTTCAATTCTCACATAAGGTTGATGCTCAAAATCACGACAGCATACCCATTTTTTGAATTCATGACCAAATGTTGTCAGTTTTATCGAGTAATAACGCATGGACGTTCGTTTTCCTTTCATGGCAAAAACACCTTGATCAATCAGCTTCTTTAGCCTATACTCAATAAAATCATCTCCGATATATTGTTCTAAATGACCAAGGACTTCTCCAATTAAGCGTGGAGTTACGATGTATTCCTCTTCTGGCTCGGACAGATGAAGCCGCTTAGCCATTTTCACTAAATAAGCATCAAATTCATCTTCTGATACGTTGATCGTTTGTTCATTTCGCCATATCCTAAGTGTATGATCTGTTTCGGCAATGTGAAGCCACTCTTCTTGTAATCGTTCTCTTTCTTCCTTGGAAATGGTGTGAAAGTGATTTTTACTTTCATAAATGATTTTAAATTTTTCAGATGGGCTTTCCCCAGTATGTCGAAGGTCCATGCGAATCGTCTTTGTATTAAAATGGTGATCATATGCAATCGCTGTATTGATGACAGACACGTCCACGTTTTTTCCTTTTAATAAATAGATGGCAAATCGTAGACCTATTTGTTCGTGTGCATTGTTGCCTATCCATATCATCATATGTGATCCATCTTTTATATCCTTAACTTGTTGAATCATTATTTGCTGATTGATTACCATATCATTAAATTCACCAAACTCATTGGACATGACATGACGAAGCCACTCAATACGAGTCTCTTGTCCTCGACGTTCATGTAAGTGCGTAAGTGGGCCAATGGAGTAGATATCATCAAAGGTGATGATGTCTTCCACTGGTTTTTGCTTCATTTCACGTAATGCTTGTTTTAAACTACCAGCAGTTGCTGCCCCAAATACGATATGTATCATTATTCGTCTCCCTTTATCTTACATTTTATTTCATCTTCGCCTATTCATGGTTCTTACGTCAATTCTATTGAGTCAATTTCATTCAAAAGTACGACGATGAGAGGATAAGATCTATATAAAGAATGCAGAATTGAGGAGACTAGATTTTTTATAATAAATGAAAAACCCCACGAAATGGGGCAGTTAGTTTACTGAGCTAACTTTGAGACTTTCTTTCTAATGATCTATTGATAGAAATACCCTCCAAAAAGGGAAATTCAGTTCATGTACTTATTCACAAATTCCCCTTCACAATCGTTCTTTTGGCTTTCTTGACAATCCTCCTAGTTGCTTTTGTATCAGAATCTTTTAACCACTGTTCACACAGATTTATGACCCAATTTGGTTGTGTCTTACTAGCGTCATTAAGCCAGTTTCCTACAGAATCTTGAACATATGTCGATGGATCAGATTTGAGGTAATCTAGAATAGGCAGTGCCCTCTCTGGCTCTTGTTTTAATAACTCAATATGCTTTGTCCATACACCTCTCGGACGGATCGCCTCTACAGAGAATCGACGAATATGTTCATCCTCGCTTTTTGCCCATTCTGTTAAATGTTCTATACTTTGGTCGAGCTGATGACTTAGACTTTCTCTCACTGACATCCAAGCAATTTCTCGAACACCAAAATGGTGATCAGCTGCAAATGGCTGAATGTACGCTAGTTTCTCTTCCAAAGATGATAAACGCTGTTTGTTCATATAAGCAGCCCAACAGCGAACGCTATCAGATACGTGGTGAGTAAATGCCTGTAGCACTTCCGCTTGTTTTTCCCCATTCTCTTTCTGTAGCACTTCATCTAACAATTGACCGATGAGACGAATTGCTTTCATTCCAGACTCAGCCTTTTGTTGAGTGACCTCAGATGATACATCGTCTAAATGATGGTCTAAACCAATGGATGGCAAAACATGATAAATTAACGTCATATGATTGACAGCCAGCCATTCAGTTAAATTCACACTCTCTATTTTTCCCTGATTCAAAAGGATCAAGACGTCATGAGGGATATCAGTCCCCTTTCGAGCACCTTTTCGATTGATGATCTCCTCACTTATTGGCATGATGTATTCTCTCCTGTCTAGTAGTACTTTTGTTTGACATTCATTATTTTCGGACCCCTAAAAGCTAATATAAAATTGATGCCTTTAATCTTTGGATATTCACTCCTATTGTAGCAAATAAACAACTCAGCTGGTGCATTATTCAAATCGCAAAAAAGAACTACCCGAAATGAGTAGTTCCTCAATACAAAACTGAATTTGTGTGATCACTAGTGAATCTATCATGTTACCTTCCTTGCTCCATCACCTTCAAACTCTTATGCTGAGAGATTCGGTCAAACGCCACCATCAGGATGGTCATAAGTAAAGCGAGAAGAACCGTTCCAGCACTGATCCAGCTCAGGTTCAATACAGATGTCCTGCTTATCACAAGCCCCCCTAAACCCGATCCTAAAGCAAATCCGAATTGAATAAATGATGTATTGACACTTAATGCGATATCAGGAGATTTTGGTACAAGTGTGACAAGATATAACTGCTGAGCTGGTGATGTGCTCCATGTAGCGATCATCCATATCATGATGACAGCTACCATGACCACGAGATTACCTGTGACAAATGATAGCAGCAAGAGCATGATGATTTGCAAAATGATTCCTGAGAAAATCGTGAATATTGGGCCTTTTTTATCTGCCGCCATCCCTCCCAGACTGGAACCCAAAAAGCTGCATATTCCTGCTAGTAACAAAATACCACTGATTTCTGTGATGCTAAGGTTTGCTGATGCTTGCAGGAAGGGCGTTAAATAGGTAAATAACGTGGAATATCCACCTACATAGAATAGCGTCACTGCCACCGCGAGTAATATTCGCTTATCTTTTAAAATCGATAACTGCATACGAAGCGTCACCGGTTCTTGTTCTTTCATAGAGGGAATCCGCCTATACACAACAATCAGCGGAATAAGCGTGATCAATCCAATGGCTGCGAATAATGCTTTCCATCCGATCATACTGCTTAAAAATGTCCCGATTGGAACGCCTAAAACCAAGGAGCTGCTGAGTCCCATTAAAATGATACCAATAGCAGTTCCTCTTTTTTCACGTTCTACAAGACGAGTCGCAACAGCCATTGCCACCACAATAGCCGTTCCCCCACTGATTCCTTGTAAAATCCTTGTCATCATCACCATTTCAAACGAATGGCTGACACTTGTGATGAAATTACTTAAAATAAAAATAATCAGCATCCATGACAGTATTTTTCTGCGGTCTATATTGATGGTCAGTGCAATGACAATCGGTGCGCCGATTGCCGCTGAGAGCGCTAAAGACGTGACCAATAATCCAGCGGCAGACGTCGTGACATGTAGATCATCTGCGACCATCTGGATAATGCCTGTAATGATATATTCGATTGTTCCGATTAAAAAGGCTGCTAATGCAAGTAAATAGACAACGGTTTTATTTTTCATCGTGACGTTTCTCCTTTGGGCAATGTTTACGATTTGATTTCATCTATAATAGGAATTTGAATTTCAATGAGTCTGCCTTCTTCATTTTCAGACAATGGGTAATAAATCTCTCGGCCCGGCTGGTCTTCTTTCACGCGGTATCCATTATTTTCGATCCATGTCGCCAGGTCAATACAAGCTGTTTGTGCGGATGGAGAATGTGAATGAAATAATAGTGTCGCCATGGTTTCTTCAGCAGGTAACGTACGTATCTTGATTCCTTGAGGAAGAGTGCCCCTTAACGCTTTGACGGAATACCCCACCTCAAACTCGAACTCACTTTCTTTTTCGAATGATTCCCTCCATAGCACTACTTGTGGTCCAGAGATCGATTCTTGTTGATGTTTAAGTAATAAATGATGAAACATTTGAAAGAATGAAGGAATTTCGTCAACAGCTCCGTTGGATTGAAAAGACATGATGCGTTTGCTTTCAACGGATTTGATGATGACCTCCTGTTCTTTTTCAACACATCCCTCTCGTTTGATGAGGTGCATCCGCTCCTTAATACGCGCTAATTTCTGTTGTTCTCTCTCGATCAATTGCTGAATTTCACTTTCTTTCAGCAGAAACATGCCCTGAATTTGCTCTACTGAGATATCTTCACGAAGAAGCTGAGCCATTTGCTTTAACGTAAAGCCCAATTCCTTGTACAGAAAAATTCGGTTGACCTCAAGCAGCTGTTCAGCTGAGTAATAACGGTATCCTGAATCTTGATCAATCTGCTTAGGCTTTAATAAATCAATTTGGTCATAATACCTTAAGGTTTTAACAGGCACTTTACTTAACATAGAAAAATCGCCGATCTTGAACATCCTGCATCTCCTCCGTTTTGTTGATCTGATCAAAGTATAAACCTTTCAGTTAAGGGGAAGGTCAACATGAAGTTGAATAAATTTTTCAAAAGCGCGAAAAAACCTAGATTTCTCTAACATCTAGGTTTTGCTCATGATCCTAAAATTTTTCTAACAATCCCATCTCTGCAACAATCTTTATATCATTCATAAACCGTTGCAAACTTGCTTTGTTCTCTTTTTTCTGTAAATCTGAAGAATAACCTAAGCATAGATTAAAAATACGATCTAACCTTTCACCGACTCCGCTATAAAAATAATTTGTTAATATTCCATTATTTTCACTTGTAAGAACCACAACTGTAGCCATCTCTAGTACATATTCTATATCTTCTTTAGAAATCGTTCGATCTTTTTTCTTAGCACTCATGAATTCATGACTATGAATAGAACGAATCCTGCCTTCAAGTAAATTGAGTATAGACTTTTTATAGATGACATACACACTGTGAATATCACTTTTATCAGGACAATAGGGATCTTGTAAAATGAATTTTATACGCTCATCTTCTTTTTCCATTTTTATTGCATCAAGATCATTTAATAAAATGTGATCAATTTCTTCTATTTTTATAGGAGGAAAAGTGTTGGCTGCATCTGTTTTACTTTTCATTTGATCACTCCAAACAATCCAATCTTTCCAGGCACTTTACAATAGCTCCGCTTTTAAAGAAATTGAGTATGGCACCCTCGCTAAATCGTTCGGCTCTCACAACCTCCATCATAAGAGCAAGCACACACTGCGCATTTAAATTTGAAATGTCCACATTCTCCATATCATTCATTCCCGATTCAATCCCATTTTCTCTAAGGATCTCTCTGCAGCGGATAAACCCCATCCCTTCGTGTTGTTCTGCAAAGGTATAAATATCTTCAATCAAGTGACGGACCGTTTCGGAATATTTCACAAAAGGCATTTGAATCGGATGTTCAGCTGTTCCATCATTTTCTTGATCGATCACCCATTCTCCAATAGGATCTTCCTGAAGCATTGATATGTATTTTGTTAGAATATCGAATTGGCTCATTCTCATCCTCCTCTATTTCATTCCTATGGATCAGTATATAAAAAAATCCGTGATCATCCTACCAGCTAGACACCAGTATTCAAATCACGGACAGTCTTTATTTACTAAAAGTAAGTGGATATTTCATTTTTAATGATTTTAGCATGTAACAGGAGTATCATTGATTCAAAATTAGGATGGAGCTTTCGAATATATCGAATCTCTATTTCCAACTAAATTGCTTTAGCTAAAATAATAAATCGGTGTTGTTTTGCGTCAAAATAACCTTTTTGTTCAATAGTTTTATGAATGGTGTATAATTCATCCTTGAAATTACTTATTTCAAAATCTGGCACTTGCCAAGGAATTGCTTTCAGATAATACACCAATGCACCAATGTCATAAAATCTTAGAATAGGAAACTCTTCAGCACTTCTCAAAACCTCAAAATGATTCTCCTGTATTTCTTTTAAAGCTAGCTTTAAGTTCCAATCAATAAATTCCTCATTTATTGATGCCCCTAGATTTTCATTAATCTCTATGCAATCGAGTCCACCTACTTGTTGAGTTAGAAAAATACCTTCTTTCGAGATAATTCTTCTCACCTCTTTAGATGAAAATGACTCGTGTTGATTGATGATAAGATCAAATTTCCCATCCTCAAACGGAAGAGTTTCATCCTCATCAATTTGAACTACCTTAACGCCTAAAGGTGTTAATCGTTCTTTTGCGATAGGTACATTAGGCATGTAACCTTCTGTAGCATAAACTGATGATGGAAAAGGTCTTAACTTTGATAAAAATTCTCCACCACCTGTTCCCATATCTAGCATTATTCTTGCATTTTGAACAAGAGAAGTAGCTATACTACCATATGACCACGAAAGCATATCGCTTTTCATTCTTCCAGTTTCAGATATGAATGCGAAATCCCACCCAACAAAAGGTTCATCTGCTTGTTTTATTAACGAAGTAAATTGTTTGTCATTCATAATAGCCCTCCAATACTCATTTTGCAGTTTTAATAATTAAATATTTGGTGGGCCTCTTACGAATGTATAAAATTGTTATGTTTCATATTCTTTCAGTCTCATATTTAATAACTCCCTGTAAAAAATGATTTCCTTCACTATAACATATTTACCTATTATTTCTGTTTAGCTATATGACTTTCAAGATCTTTTAAAAAATGAAGGAATGGAGTCGAATTTTATGAGCTCAAATAAAATTGATGTAAAAATAATGAATGGTGAAAATACAAATAGAAATTGACTATGACAGTGTTATCTATTGTGAATTGCTTCACCCGGCTTTACTCTTTTTTGCTTTTCTGTCCATTTCCGCTTATAGCCAAACTGGTCTACCCCCCAGAACGAAAAATTGTGCTCACTTGTCATAAACATCTCATTTTTCGTTTTGAGTAGATGGTCTACCTCAAACCTTTTATTTATCCCATACCCTCATCTGCTTTATGACCAATGTTGCCGTTTCACTCGGATGGCTAAGTGGGAAATGATGACCATATGGAACAAAATCAACCTTGCCAAGATGTGACGGGGCAGAATAGCCTTTGTCATAATCCCCCCAAATAATATAAAGACGATCCTTTGTGACTTCATTGAAATCATCTTGATCGGTTTTCTGTAGTAAGCTGTTAAGCTGAACCGTCGTATTTAATATTCTAGGAGACGTAAAACTATTTCTGACTTTTTCAATATAATGTTCAGGGATGCTCTCCGTATTTTCAAACAAACCATTCCTTAATACATAACGCCCTATCATATTAGTCGTTGCCCATTTCAATGTCCATTTGTTCATCAATTGAGGAACATTTAGCAATTTAGCATTTTTCTTATCAACTGGTGGCTGAAGTAAAGTGATTGAATACTTCTTATCGATGTACTCTTGTACCAATGCCTCTAGAAGAATATACGCACCAAATGAATGGCCGATTAGATGTGCACCATTCGTCGCTTTCTCCAATAACTTTTTCACGACATTCAAATACATATCTAGAAGATGTTTCTCTCGTTTAAAAGGAGAACGTCCCAAGCCTGGAAGATCCAAGATCCATACAGGTTGACCCGTTTTTTCATGTAGCTCTTGTGCTAAGGGGAATAAATCCTCTCCATCACTCAATAAACCATGTAATAAAATAAACGGTTTACCCTCTCCTTTTAATTGGTAAAGGGTCGTGTTATCACATAGTGTTCGTTTAAATAAATGATCATCCTTACCGTTTGGATTCATCATTCGATAATCCAGATCAGCTACTACAGCAGGGAAAAATTTCATGACACTCGTCTTCTTAAACCAATCTTCTCCCATTATTTTTTTTACTGCAACATTTGAAAATGTTCGTTTTGTCATAAAGTTCAGTCCATCAGAAGGAATGTTTGTTATTTTACTTACGCCACTATTCATAATAGCTTTCATCAGTGGCATTGGGACAGAGGTTTTTGGTGCCCTCATATTCATACTTTCTGACATCATACTTAATAATTCACCAATGTTCTGATCGTGCTGCCAGTCTTCAACAAGCGTATATGTTTGAATAGCTGGCTGCTCCAATCTGAAAACCTGCACAATAAACTTCGCAAACTCATCGTTTGAAATAAGTGGTAACCGATAGTCCTTACCTCCAGGAATCACTGGCATGAGCCCTCTTCGCATACTCTTCACAAGCAAACCCAATCCTGCAATTTGCTCTGTACTCCCTGTTTGACTACTACCGACGACAGTTGGCGGATTAATGACAGAAAGCGGATAACCTACTGCTAATGCCTGTTGACGGATATAAAGATCTGCTAAAAATTTTGTTCTCTCATAGGGATTTTTTATTTTCAAATAATGGTTTCCTTCTTTAAACACATCAATTGCAATCTTACTATTTTGATCATCAAAGGGACTCATATAACCGACAACATGAATAAATTGCTGCAAGCCCTTCAATTGATGAATACTTTTAGCTAACTCACTAATGTGTTTGGCGCCATTCAAAAAGACAGAAGCTGCCTCTTTCCTGGTTGCTTGAATATCCATGGGTCCTCCTGCGTGAATGATCACATCCGTTTTATATACCCTCTCCTGAACTTCAGGACTTAGACCCAAATCGACTTTCGTCAAATCACCTTCAACAAAGTGCATCACTGCCTCTTTTAAAATGCCTCTTTCTTGAAAAATGCGTGTTGCTTTACTTTTTGACCTTACTAAAAGAAGAATGTTCACATCCTCTTTCACTAATTCTTCGACTAACTGCTTTCCAATAAAGCCTGTTCCACCAATTAAAAATACTGTTTTCATATGAAATCTCCTTTTTAGTACCACCCAGTACTAATTTAGTGTAAAAAAAATGCTTCTTTTATCGAAGCAAGTTAAATAAATGATCTGCTGTTTTCGTGATGACAGTTGCATCCTTCAATGTTTCTGAAATAAATAACGCTCCTTCAAGATTTGTAATAAAAAGTGATGCCACCTCATCAATCTGAATCGTATGTCTGAATTCTCCCTTCTCTACTCCTTGTTTCAGTAATAAAGATACTTTCTTTTGTAATCCTGTAAAAAAAAGACCTATTTTTTCTTTAATTTGCGTGGCCTGTGTAGGACTTTGAATATAAAGAGTAATAAATGGACAGCCGCCCTTATAGTCTCTCGACTGAACCCCTTGTGATAATTGCTTTAAAAACAGCTGAATACGATCTTCAACTAAAAATTGGTTCTGAGACAGTACGTCATCAATTGCAGATTGATACATGTCAATCCAATAATCAACGACTCCTTCTAATAATTCTTCCTTATTAGAAAAGTGATAATACACATTAGACTTTGATACTTTGCTTACACGTACTAATTCATCCATGCTTGTATAAGCAAACCCTTTTTCTAAAAATAATGTTGCAGCTACTTCAAGTACACGTTTTTGATTCATTAATTTTACCTTTGTCATAATTAGTACTATATAGTACTAATTTAAATATTGCAAGTGTTGATGTTCATTTAGAAAAAAGTCTGATGAAAGAAATGCCCGCAAAACAAAAAAAGCTCGAAAATCTAATATTGATTTTCGAGCCTTGATTTAAAGTCTATTTTTTCACGAGCGATACAACGGTCTCCACATGCGCCGTATGCGGAAACATATCCACTGGCTGCATGTATTCGATCTTGTAGTCTCTTGACATGTACTCAAGGTCTTTTGCTAGTGTGGATGGGTTGCAAGAGACGTAGACAAAGCGTTTTGGTTTGACTTGTTTGACGGTGTCTAGGAAGGTGCTTTCGCAGCCTGTTCTTGGCGGGTCCACGACGATGACGTCAGGACGGAAGCCTTCTTTGACCCATTTTGGCAGCCAGTGTTCCGCTGTTCCTGTCACATAGGTTGTGTTTTTCATACCATGTTTTTTGGCATTTTTCTTGGCATCATCAATTGATTCTTTGATGACATCCATTCCCCTTACTTCTTTGGCGCCATCTGAGAGCCACATCCCAATGGTCCCAACACCGCAATACGCATCGACAAGCTTTTCTTTTCCTGTCAGTTTGGCTGCTTTTTTCGCTTCGTCGTATAGCTTTAGCGTTTGCTTCGGATTCAATTGGAAGAATGCACGTGCACTTAGTTCAAATGAAACGTCTCCTAAAAATTCTTGGATGACCATGTTGCCTGCTAAGTGTGATGTCTTATGTCCAAAAATGACAGACGTTTTTTCGCCATTGATATTGTGCATAATGGATGTCACTTCTGGCAGACGTTTTTGAATGGCTTCGGCAATTTCTTTTTTCTTTGGAAATTCAGGTTTTGATGTGACAAGAACGACTTGTACTTCACCTGTTTCAAAGCCAACTCGCACGACAATCGATCGCACGTCACCTTTTCTTGTCCGTTCATTGTAAACCGATACGCCGAATTTCTCTAAAATTTTGCGGACAACGCCCGTTGTTTTGTTCGTTTTCGGATGCTGAACGATACATTCCTTGATCGGTACAAGCTTATGAGAATTCAGTCCATAAAGCCCAGCGATGATGTCACCGCTATGAGATCGCCCTACTTGGAACTGACTTTTGTTCCGGTAGTGCCACGGATCTTCCATGCCGATCGTTGGTCGAATGTCTAGCGTTTCGACCGATAGCTTCGTGTGTCGTTCCATTGATTGAATGACAATATCACGTTTTTCCTTTAGCTGCTGCTCGTACGCCAAATGCTGAAGCTGACAGCCACCGCACTGCTCGTATACTGGACATGGCGGTTTCACTCGATGCTCCGAGCGTTTTCGCACTTTCCTAACCGTACCTTCTGCATATTTTGCCTGTACATTTGTTGCTTCAACGACCACTTCCTCACCTGGAAGCGCACCCGGGACAAAGACCACTTGCTTTTTAAAATAACCGACCCCTTCACCATTAATGCCAAGGCGTTTAATGGTAAGCGGGAACTGCTGTCCTTTTTGCAAAAGGGCACCTTGCTGTTTTTCGTTCAATTCATTCTCTCCGTTCTATCTGAACCTTTATAGGTTGTCCTCATTTTATTCCATCTCATTAGTATATCATGACTTGGACAAAGAGAGAAAATGCGTTTTATTTATTTGTCTGTCTCGATGCTTCTCCATAAATATAAAGAAGCGTAGCTTAAATAAGGGGTCCACTCCTTGCTTAATGCTGCCATCTCTTCTTTTGTTGGCTTTTCAGGCAGGTCAAAGTGCCGCTTAATCGCATTTTGAATACCGATATCTGCCATCGGAAAGAGATTGGGTCTTCCAAGCCCATTCATGAGAACATTTTGAACTGTCCAAGGTCCAATCCCTCTAATCGGAAGCAGACGTTCTTCGATTTCGATATCCGTTAAGTCGTGTAATTCCTCCAAATCCAGAGAGCCGCTCACAATTCGCTTTGATACATCAATGACGTATTCCGCCTTTCGCTGACTGAATTGAAGCTTTCTCAAATCGTCTGTTTCAAGGGATGCGATGGTTTCCGGTAAAGGATCAAACCAAACGCCTTCTATTTGCTCACCGTACGAATGAACAAACCGTTTCGTGAGCTCATAAGCAAACGCAAGATTGAGCTGCTGATGAATGATGCATTTCATCAAACAATGATATAAATGGAAGTCCAGCATGAGCGGTGTTCCGATATGACGTTCGAAAATCGACGCAAGATTTGTTTGAGAAAAATGGTGATGAACAACGTGTAATTGATGCTCCATGCCAAAAATCCGCTTCACCTCAGAAATGATTGGTTCCTCAGGGCCGTTTGCTTGCACCCGGAATGTAGGCGCTTCTTTTGTTCCTGTGGCTTGAACGACCACCACGTACGGCTTTTGATTCAGCCTCATCGGTACTTTGATTTCTCTTCTATTCAAATTGACTGCCTTTAATGGATCACTTGATAAGCGTCTTAGCACTTGATCGAAGTGATACGGCGGCTCAACCACCAGCTGTTTTTCCCACATGTTTTTCCTCTTCCTTTCTGCCAGCACACGCCGATGCGATTGTTTCATTTTGCGTGAATCATTCTCTATATTGAATACTTTGAAATATAAAGAGTACAAGAATTTATCAGTTATATATTCCTTATTCTTGGTCATTCTCCTTTTGGATTGATGAACATTTTTAGTCGAATATAGCTAATATTCGACACAATCCCTCAACATTTTAGGATCATTTTCCTTAAATTAGAAATAGAACCTATGGGTGATATCTTCTATTTCAAAAATATTTGTATAATTATGACATATCAAGGAGGTGAACAAAGAAATAAGCGGATTAGGCAATCATTCGTTTCATCTTGCAGGAACATATTTACCTCATTGATTACCGGCTTCACCTAGTTTCACATTTTACGAAAAAGAAGACCCAAAATTCAAAAACAAAGGAGATCCGACCAATGAAAAAAACAATCCTTTCTGTTGCCCTTGCCACTGCTGTTTCTTCAACACTACCAGTATTCGCTGATGCTGCTGAGCAAAAAACTGCTCCAGTTTCAACAACTGTTCAGCAAACTGTTTTAAACAAAGCTGCTGAAGGTAAAGCATCTACAAATGCAACAAACGTAAACATTAACTTTGACGTTCTTGGAATTGCAAATGCACTGATCAATGCTGCAAATGCAAACACAAACCGTGAAGGCTTTGTCAAAGGTTTAATGGAGTCTGCTTTCTATGCTGCTGGCGCTAAATACAATGTCATGGTATTTAACTTAAGCCAAGGCTACGAGACTCGTTTCAGCGGTGTCAAAACGTTCGCTACTGTGAAATACGGAAGCATTACTTACGGAGTTTGGGTATTTGAAAATGGATCTTTCACAAATAAAGGTGACGGCGGCTACATCAACTGGGCATTTAGAGGCTGGTTTGACCGTAACGGTGGTTTCGTTAACTTCCGTCGTCCTTAATTCTCGCTTTTATTCATCAATCATACACGCACATGGACCGATCTCAATTATGAGATCGGCTTTTTTGTGGATAAGATGAATAAGTTTGTGCACGCTGCTTCATGATATAATGCAAGTCTGGAGGGGTGTATATGCTGAAAAAACTTGCAGTGACAAAAAACGGAGACTTGATTGAACATGCAACATTGCAGCAGCTTTCAAGCCCCGATATCGCCTGGTATTGGATTGACTTTCATGCGCCAACGGAAAAAGAAGCAGCGCTACTGATGGAATTCTTTCAGTTTCATCCGCTTTCAATTGAAGATTGCTTCCATTATTTGCAGCGGCCTAAGCTTGATTTTTATGAAGAGTATTTATTTTTCGTTCTTCATGCTCTCAATCAAAAAACACTTCGTTCAGAGGAAGTGGACTTGTTTGTTGGTGAAAGTTTTATTGTCACCTTTCACTTAAAGGAAGCACCTTACATTGATCGTGTGATTCGAAAGCTAAAAACATCTGATCACGCGCGAAATAGTGGACCTGAGCATCTTGCCTACATGCTGATTGATGATCTGGTTGATGATTATTTCCCGATTATTTATCAAATTGAAGACAGGCTGAATGAGATTGAAGATGAAGAAGGTCATAAAACGTATGGTACTTTAATGAACGAAGTATTCGGGATTCGCTCAGACTTGTTAAAGCTAAGAAGG
Source organism: Bacillus zhangzhouensis (assembly GCF_000715205.1). Taxonomy (GTDB): domain Bacteria; phylum Bacillota; class Bacilli; order Bacillales; family Bacillaceae; genus Bacillus; species Bacillus zhangzhouensis. The sequence continues at coordinate 14,111 of NZ_JOTP01000019.1, forward strand.
ACCATTATTCCGATGAGAGACCTTTTATACCGTATCGTGAACATTAATATGATGAAAAACGACAAAAACCGGCAAGCCTATTTCAATGATATCTATGATCACCTTCTGAAATTGACAGAGATTGTCGAGTCGAACAGAGACATGACAGCAGATTTAAGAGACAGCTATCAGACGCTGAATTCCAATCGGATGAATGCGATTATGATGACACTAACGATTGTGTCGACTATTTTTATTCCACTGACCTTTATCGTTGGGGTTTACGGGATGAACTTTGATAACATGCCTGAATTGCACTGGAAATACGGCTATTTTGGCGTGCTTATTTTCATGGGTCTGCTCGTCTCGGGTATGCTTTTATGGTTTAAGCATAAAGGGTGGTTTCGGATTTTTAAATAACTAAAAAGCCTGCAGTTTCTCTGCAAGCTTTTTTCTATAACTGAGGCAGATGCCATACTTTTTCAAGCATGAGATCGTCTAGACTTTTAAAGGAATACCCCTGTTTTTTGAGAGATGTGATCGCATCATCCAGTGCCTCGGCATTGTCTCTTGAGACGGTATGGAGTAAGTAAATCGCACCTGGATGTGCCTGTTTCATCATTTGATCGTAGGCATACTGTTTTCCTTTTTGATGATGGATATGCCAATCCACAAAGGCAACTGACCAGAAAACGGTTTGGTAGCCAAGCCTCTTTGTTTCCTTTAATACTCTTTCGCTAAATACCCCGCGCGGTGGACGTAAATAGAGGTTATCTTGTTTTCCCGTAATTTTGTACACGGCTTCATTTACACTGCCTAGCTCTTCTTTGATTTCTTTCGCACTTTTTTTCGTTAAGTCTGGATGGTGATAGGAGTGGTTGCCGATGATATGTCCTTCCTCTGCCATACGTTTCACAAGCTGCGGCTGATCCTTCACGAAGTGCCCTGTCACAAAAAAGGTGCCTGGTACTTGGTGTTTTTTCAGCACATCTAAAATTTTGGGTGTGTACCCATTTTCATAACCATTATCGAATGTAAAGTAAATCTCTTTCTTTTTCGTGTTTCCTAAATAGAAAGCATCATACTTTTTTAAAAGTGTCGTCAGTTCCTTCCCAGCATCTGCTGGCTTGTGCTCTTTGCTTTTAGCAAATCCCCAATGGATGGGCTTATTAGACTCGGCTGCTGCTTCTGACAGAGGCATTGAAACAAAAAGCACACATAAACAGATCAGCATATATTTTTTCATCTACGTCACTTCCCGGTTTTTCTTTTATTGTGCAGAATATGACCGAGACTCATACGTCCATTCGCCTGCCAATTTAAAGAAAAAAGCCCGCACAAGTGCGAGCTATTCTTCCTTCCAATCTTTTTTAAACCGTTCATATTTCGCTTCTAGATCGTCAATCATCTGGATCAATCTGTCTATATCTTCAACGTCTGTTGATTCGGGATCTAATGAATCAATCACATTCATAAACATATCTAATCGGTTCTTTAAATAATCAACCTGCTGCTCTTTACTATCTGCTGCCTTGCCCATAGATACACTCCCTTTAGCATTTGTTTATAGCTTATCTTTCTTTCCCTTATAAATCAATTGTCTCCCCTCTTGCGTATAACGGTCATGGGGCTTAAAATTAACTGTTGGCGGGTCTACGTTTACCCGAATGAAAAGGAGATAGATACCATGAACCAAAAAACAGCACTTCGTCCGATCACACCTGCATACGACCCTTGGGAAGCCTATCTCGATGTGCAGGATTACGGAGAAATGAAGCTGACAAATATTGAATTTACGACGACGACTTTATGTAACATGAGATGTGAGCACTGTGCGGTTGGCTATACGTTGCAGCCAAAGGACCCACATGCACTGCCACTTGATTTGCTGCTTCGCCGTTTAGATGAAGTCCCACTTTTGCGCTCACTAAGTATTACAGGCGGAGAGCCAATGCTTTCTCTCAAGTCTGTGAGGGAATATGTCGTACCTTTATTAAAGTATGCTCATGAACGCGGCGTCCGTACACAAATCAATTCAAACTTAACACTTGATTTGGCTCGATATGAAGAGATTATTCCGTACTTAGATGTTCTTCACATTTCACATAACTGGGGCACTGTCGAAGAGTTTGCAACGGTCGGCTTTGCAATGATGGATAGAAAACCAACCTTTCAGCAGCGTGAAAAATTATTTAATCGAATGATCGAAAATAGTCAGGCGCTTGTGAAAGCTGGTGTCACAGTATCTGCTGAAACCATGCTCAATAAGCGCACGCTTCCTTATATTGAACACATCCATCGTCAAATCGTGGAGGAGATGAAATGTCAGCGCCACGAAGTTCACCCGATGTACCCAAGCGATTTCGCTAGTGCACTTGAGTCATTAACACTTCCGCAAATGCGTGATGCGATTCATCAACTGCTTGATATTCGTGATGAGAACACATGGATGCTGTTTGGCACCTTGCCATTTTATTCATGCAGCACAAATGAAGAAGACCAGCGCCTCCTGAAGCGATTGCGCCAGGAGAAAAATGTTACTGTACGAAATGATCCTGACGGTCGCTCAAGGTTGAATGTAAATATTTTTGATGGGAATATTATTGTGACAGACTTTGGCGATACGCCGCCGCTTGGAAACATTGAAACCGATACATTGCAATCTGCATATACACGCTGGATGGACACAAAATTAGCGAAAGAGCTGAATTGTCATTGTCCAAATGTGCAATGCCTTGGTCCGAATGTTCTTGTGAAAAACAGCTATTATCAAGATGTTGATTTTACTTCTCGTACAGCCAGGGGGTAACCGATAAATGGACGATACATTTCTGACAGTGGTCAAGAACAAATACATTGAAATTCTAATTGTTGGACTTGTTCTTTGGCTTGCCGTCTTTATCATCAACAAAGCCCTTCAGATTTTCTTTAAACGAACGGAGTTTATTGAAGATAAGAAGAAGAAAACGATCGAGAGCTTGGTCAAATCTGTGACGAAGTACACAGCTTCGATTTGCTTTGTGTTCTATGTCATTTCTCTTTTCTTTCATGACTTTGGAAAAATTCTTGCTGGTGCTGGTGTTGCCGGGATCGTCATCGGTTTTGGCGCCCAGACGCTGATTCGTGATATTTTAGCAGGCATCTTCCTGATCTATGAACGTCAGATTCATAAAGGTGACTATGTGACGGTGAATAATCTCTTTAATGGAACCATTGAAGAAATTGGTCTCCGTTCTCTGCAAATTAGAGAATGGAGCGGCAAGCTGTTAACCATTTCTAACGGAGACATCCGGCAAATTCAAAATTACAACATACATTACATGCGTATCACAGAGTCGGTGTTAATTAGTGCAAATCAGAACCCAGACATCGCCTTTCAAGCGCTCGAATCAGCTTGTGACCAGTTGAATCAAATGCATCATGATTTTCTCAAAAAAGATGAATTCCAAAACGCCATTGAACCCTTTCAGGTTCATGGAATTATGGGCCTCAATAAGCTCAATCGCGGAATAGAAATCACTGTGAAAGGGATGGTCGAAGATGAAAAATACTTCGAAGCCGCCCTCGCTGTACGTAAAGAAATCATCAAGCAGCTTCATGAGCACGATGTCAAATTGCTTGAAGATCTCGTGTATCCTCAGCCTGCAAAATAACCTCATTCTTATGAGGTTATTTTTTGTTTATGAATGAAGTGTGACGAGCTGACTAGACCTCATGAGACGCTTGAACAGCTTGGACACATCCGGTAAGGAATTCTCTTCATTTCAGCCCTCTTACTTCTATCCACTTGACTAATTCATGTATAATAGAGAGCAGAATGATTTCATGCAGCATGGGGACCCTCATACTGTGTATTTACTAAGTGAAAGAGAGTGAATAAGATGGGTCGTAAGTGGAACAACATTAAAGAAAAAAAAGCATCAAAGGATGCCAATACAAGTCGTATTTACGCAAAATTCGGTCGTGAAATCTATGTGGCTGCCAAACAAGGTGAGCCAAACCCAGAATCAAACCAAGCACTTCGCTTTGTCCTAGAACGTGCAAAAACATATAGTGTCCCAAAACACATTGTAGACCGTGCCATTGAAAAAGCCAAAGGCGGTGCGGAAGAGAATTTCGATGAGCTGCGCTACGAAGGATTTGGTCCAAACGGATCAATGGTGATCGTTGATGCCCTGACCAATAACGTCAACCGCACAGCGTCTGATGTTCGTGCAGCATTTGGGAAAAACGGCGGAAATATGGGCGTCAGTGGATCTGTTGCTTACATGTTTGACCAAACAGCGGTGATCGGTGTCGAGGGGAAAAGTGAAGAAGAAACGCTTGAGCTTTTAATGGAAGCAGACGTTGATGTACGTGACATCATGGAAGAAGATCAAACGGTCATCGTCTACGCTGAGCCAGATCAATTCCATCACGTACAAGAAGCATTCAAACAAGCCGGTGTCGAAGAATTCACTGTCGCCGAAATCACAATGCTTCCACAAAACGAAGTAACATTAGATGAGGAATCTAAAGCACAATTTGAAAAACTCATCGATGTATTAGAAGAGCTTGAAGACGTGCAGCAGGTTTATCATAATGTGGATTTAGGGGAATAAGGAAAAATAGAAGCCATTGTAGTCGCTCGATTGATCGAGCTTCTACAACGGCTTTTTTGTTTGTCAAAAAGGTTTACGAACTAACCATAAAATTGTAACATATGAATAAATTGCTAAATGATACACATATTCAAGAAGCTGAGTTTCATTTTTAAAACATGGTGGTTTTCGTATTATGGATTTATGATCATACCTTTTGTTTCCCTATGCTTTATTTTCAACAACCTGACGACGTTTACGAAAGTCATCTTCTTTCTGTTCATTGCTTGGTTTTTATATAATGCCTTTGACTTTTACATAAATGAAATGAAAAAGAAAAAAGATAAAACCTATTAGCAAAAAAACAGTCATCTCCTCTTATCAATAGAGGAGATGACTGTTTTAATTCATCCCCTGAAACCCAAACGTCAGGTGATCCTGAACAGGAATCCAAGCGCCGATTCCTTGTGAAGTCACATTTTTTACGACAAGTTTGCGTTTATTCCCTTTTAGCACAAGGTACACTTCCCCGTATGTGACCTTTCCTTTTTCGTTAATGGCTGGAGCGTAGGCATGCAGGGATGCTGCTTTTTTCGGAGATACGTGGTAGGACTGATCTCGTTTTGTTCCTGCGCCAATCACCGTGTCGAAGGCGAGCGGCAGCTTTGTTTTTTGCATGGCTTTTTGCATCATCAATGTTTTCACATCTTCTGGGTTTGGTACCTTTGCTGTGAGCCCGCCGCTTACTTTCACTTGCTGCTTTTGAACATATTTGCCAATGGCTGTTTTGGTGCCGCCTCTGTTATCAATGTGATTGGTGTTCACTTTTTTATATTCCCAGTTGGCGACTGTCTCATTTGAATCGTAGCTCAGTGCCCATCTTCCAAGGAAGATGGTCGCCCGGTATCCAACAGCTAAAGGTGTTCCTGAGATACTGGATTCATTCAGCATTTTGATCAAATGGGTATTCTCAATCGGTACATTCGTTGTTTTGAACAATTCGGCTGTCAGCTCGCTCGGCTGAAGCAGCGGCTGATCCTGTGACGCATTCGGATACGTATTCTCCTTTGAAATACTGGCGACAGAGGATGGAACCTTAAACGGCTTAGCCGCCTCTGCTGGAAAGCTGTATAGAAAACTTAAGGATAAGAGAACAACAAACATGATGCGGGGCATCTTTTTCATATCATCACTCTTTCTCATTCATTTTTCCATAGTATTTTCCGCAAAGACGTCCCTTATCCACAAAAGATTATAAAAGGAAAAATCCAATCGCCATAATGAAATAGGCAGCGAGTAATGTGGCCCCTTCAAACCAGTTCGTATCACCATCATTTGATAGAATGACCGTCAGTAAGACAGAGGATGCCATGGCAATGAGCTCCGGTAAGGAAAAAATCAGCGGCATCTGCTTTTCGAAAAAAAGAGAGCTGATGACAAGGATCGGCGCCACCATCATGGCGACCTGAAGCGTTGAGCCGAAGGCAATTTCCACTGCCACATCCATTTTGTTTTTATACGCCATGATGATAGCAGAGGCGTGTTCTGCTGCATTGCCGACGATGGCGACAATAATGACCCCGATAAACAGCTCACTCCAGCCAAATTGTGCTCCCACCGTGTCAAATGTATGAACGAGCCGCTCTGAAATATACGCAACTGCCACCGTCGCAAGCAGTAAAATCACAGTGGCAAACTTCCCGGACCATTCAGGTGTCTCTTCTTCCGTCTCTGATTTACCGTTCATGCTCTCCTGCTTGGCGACATAGACCCCGCGGTGGCTGACCAGTTTGAAATAAAGCGCTGCGACATAAAGCAAAATCATCACAATGCTAATGCCAATACTTAAAACGAATTGTCTATCCTCTGCCATCTCCATAGAAAACACTTCTGGAATGACAAACGCCACAATGATGGCAAACATGAGCAAGCCAGAGTTGTGCCTTGCATCGTGGACATTGAATTCTTGACGCTTATATTTTAACCCGCCAACGAAAAAAGACAGCCCTGCCACGAGCAGTAAATTCCCGATGACCGATCCAGTTAATGAAGCAAGTACAATGGCAGTCAGCCCTTGCTTTAAAGCAAAAAACGAAATGATTAACTCCACTGCATTTCCAAATGTGGCGTTTAATAGTCCACCAATTCTTGGCCCCGCAATGATGGCAAGACTTTCTGTGGCTCTTCCCATAAAACTAGCAAGACCAATAATGGCGATACAATAAACGGCGAACATGACAACCTGCGGGAAATGAAGAAAACTGCCAATGACAGATAGCGGAACACCGATTGCGACAATTACCAGAAACAAACGATTCATACAGCCATTCTCCTTTACATATGTCTGACTGTTATTCTTTCGTGAGGACCGGCATCGTATACATTTAGATTAGCTCGTGTGACATGGTGATGTCGATACTTCCTTTAACGGATTGCACCATGGAACAATGCTTCATCGCAAGCTTCATCACTTTTTCTATTTGTTCATCAGAGGTACTGATACGTTCAAAGATTATATGTAAGTGGATGCGGGAGATTTTGTTGGCCGCTCCTTCTCTTGTCGTTTCAGGTGTGATGGTCAGCCCTTCATAGGATATTCGTTTTTTCCCGCATACATGAGTAAGCATTTCTCCAAAACAACCTGCAATGGCTGAGGTGAACAACTGATATGGCCGGTATCCAGCTTCTTCTTTTCCTGAAATATGTAGTTGTCCATCATCAGTATTTGCCACCCACCGATCATTTTCGTATGTCAGCTTCATTCCTTTACCACCTTTCTATTGAAACCCCTATGGTTCCATTGTACGATGAAAGCATGAACTTGTAAGGAGCATCTTATGCCGAGAATTCACTTTATGATTTTAATTTTACTTGTATCCGTATCTGGCTTTTCACAGGGAGCGTTACTTCCTGTCATATCCATTATTTTCGAACATGCTGGCACTTCTCCTACGTTAAACGGACTACATGCCACAGGCTTATATCTTGGCGTGCTGCTTGCCTCTCCTTTTATGGAAGCGCCGCTTCGCCGTTTTGGTTTTAAACCGTTAATCGTAATTGGAGGCGCTGCTGTCTTTTTAAGCTTGTTCAGCTTTGTCTTTTTTGAATCTTATGTCGTTTGGTTCTTCCTGCGGCTTATGATTGGCATTGGTGACCATATGCTGCATTTCTCCACACAGACTTGGGTGACCTACGCTTCGTCATCTAAAAATCGCGGACGGAATATTTCATTGTACGGGTTATCCTTTGGACTCGGCTTTGCCGCTGGGCCTTTTTTAACGCCACTCATTGAGATCAATCCATCATTGCCTTTTATCGTGTCTGGTGCTGTTAGCTTATGCATTTGGCTGCTTGTGTTTGTTTTAAAAAATACATATCCAGATACGGGCGAAATGCAGACGTCAGAGCAAACAAACAGTTTGAAGCGCTTCAAAAAAGCCTTTCAATTTGGCTGGGTGGCCTTTATGATGCCTTTTTGCTACGGCTTTTTAGAAACGACGCTCAATAGTAACTTCCCTGTGTATGCACTAAGAAGCGGGGTGACTGTAGATGCTGTTGCGTTTATTTTACCTGCTTTTGCCATTGGAAGCATTGTATTTCAGCTTCCTCTCGGGATGCTCAGCGACCGGTTTGGCAGACGCCGAATCATTTTATGTGTCACACTCGCTGGATCCTTCTTTTTCCTTTTGGCAGGTATTTTCATTCAATCCGTTTTGGCTGTTGCGATCTGTTTCTTTATTGCCGGAATGGCTGTAGGCTCTACATTCTCACTCGGCATCAGTTATATGACCGACTTATTGCCAAAGCATCTGCTTCCTGCCGGTAATTTAATGTGCGGGATGGCGTTTAGTGCAGGCAGTATTCTTGGACCGGTTCTAGGAGGAATCTTTGTTCAAACGTTTGAGGGGATGAATTTACTTTACCTTGTCAGCATCGTGATATTATTCGTATTTTTCTGCGTTCGATTTGGGCGAACAACGGCAGTGCTTGAAACTCCCAATGAATCCATTACTAATTAAAAAACTCCCCTGCGCCTATGCAGAGGAGTTTTTTTCATTTAATGATATCCATTTTGCCCGTTCGCACTACCGCTTGTTTTGTGCTTTGGCTGATGACCTTTGTTTTGTTTTGTGTTGCTTCCGCCTTTTTTCGATTGTTTGGACATATGTGATTCCCCCATCTATCAAGATTGAACTCGTTTGTTCTTCTTTAGGATGCCCTGTTTTCTTTACAGCTTGCCTGGTACGATTTTACGCTTATGTAAAAGCGCATTGAGCTCGCCTCCGAGGATAATCATGATGCCGGTTAAATAAAACCAGATCATCAAAATTATGATCCCCCCGATGCTACCGTACATTGCACTGTAGTTGGCAAACTCGCCTACGTAAAATGAGAACAGCATGCTAACCAGAATCCAACCGACCGACGCAAAAATGGCGCCTGGCAGAACAAATTTCAATTTCAGCCTGATGTTTGGGGCAAAATAATATAAGGATGTAAAAACAATCATTAAAATCAGCGGACTAATGATCCATCTCATGGCTGTCCACATGGTGAGGAAGGCATCTGACTGCCCGACTAATTTGGCAACAAATAAACCAAGCTCTTTGCCAAAGACAGGCAGCATCAAGGCAAAAATAATCGTAAGAACCATCGCAATGGTTAAGATGATCGATGTTAAACGTACGAGAATGAAGGAACGATTTTCCTCAACTTCGTAAGCGTGGTTAAACGCTCTGACGACCGCATTAATGCCGTTAGATGCAGACCAAAGGGCGGCAATAATCCCGAATGACAATAATCCGCCGTTCCGGCTATTCAGCGTCTCTTCGGCAATGGATTCAATCATCGAAAGCGCCCCCTCTGGCGCATAACCAGAGATGACGCTTAGGACATCCTTCGACGTCAGCGGCAAATATCCAACGAGCGTCAGCACGAAGATGAGAAACGGAAATAATGAAAGTAAAAAGAAATAAGCAAGCTCAGCAGATTTAGCCGGTCCTTCATGTAGTAAAAAGCGTTCAATTAACGCTTTAACAAAACCCATACGCCTCATCTCCAATGATCAATCTTTCTGTTTCGTTCGAAAGTGATCCTTTGTTTCTTCAATAATTTCTAATACCTTTGGGGTTGTTTCCTTTAACTGATTTACCTGTTCATTTAAAAATGATAAATCATTTGAGACCGTTCGCATTAACTGCTTCGTTTCTTCCATTTTTTCTTTCATGCAAGCAGACACTCTGCCCGGCTCCTGGCGGTATTCATCCAGCTTTTGCTGGCAGTCATTCCATTTGTCTTTTAGTGCAATTCTTGTTGGCCGATGAAATAATGTCAGCAATACGCCGCAGGCTGCGCCTATGACAGCCCCTCGAAGCACGATTTGATTTTTCTCTTCCATCTCATTTGATCTCCTTTCAGTTAAAGGTGTTTCTCTTTCTTTACATACGTCAAAAAACGGTCAATTCCTGTTTCAATTAAATCATGTACTTCCTCAAAGTTCCCTGTGTAATAAGGATCTGGCACATCATCTCGATCGTCGTCTTCTACAAAGTCGAGAAGACGGCCAATAAAGTGATGTTTCCCATAGCCGGCTATACTGCGGAGTGCACCTACATTTTCAGCATCCATCGCAATGATATAGTCGTATGAGGTGATATCCTCATCCATGATTTGTCTTGCGGTCATTCCTTCATAGCTGATGCCTTTTTCATCAAGCAGCTTTCTTGTTCCTTCATGCGGAGGACTGCCTTGATGCCAGCCGCCAATGCCTGCTGAATCAATGACAAAGTGATCGCTAAGCCCTTCATCTTCTACTCGTTTTCGAAACATGGCCTCTGCCATCGGTGACCTGCAAATATTGCCAAGACACACGAATAACACATGAATCATTCTTCATTCTCCTCCTATCTTTTCCCTAAGAGTTTCTTTCGAAAACCTTTTCCCTATCATATCAAGACCATTTTCTTTTGAAAACTTTGCAAGAAAAACTCTCATCGGCATTGACACATTATACAAAAAAAGGTGACACTTTAGGAGAATTGTACAAACAAAGGGGGATACACATGGGATGGATTGAACAGTTGGTCAGCAATATCAATGATGTATTATGGGGACCGCCGCTTTTGCTTTTAATTGTGGGGACAGGGATTTACCTTACTTTTCGCGTGCTCTTCATTCAAATCAGGCTGCTTCCATATTCGCTCAAGCTTGCATTTTCAAAGCAAGATAAGACATCAGAAGGTGATATTTCTCACTTCCAAGCATTAATGACAGCTCTTGCTGCAACTGTTGGAACGGGAAATATAGTAGGGGTTGCCTCTGCTGTCATTGCCGGCGGACCAGGCGCCGTGTTTTGGATGTGGTTTGCAGCGTTCTTTGGAATGGCGACAAAATATGCTGAAGCCGTTCTCGCAGTCAAATATCGCGTTAAAAATGAAAAAGGCGAAATGTCTGGTGGTCCTATGTACTATTTGGAGCATGGCTTAAAACAAAAATGGCTTGGGGTGCTGTTTGCTGTTTTTGGCGCAAGTGCTGCCTTTGGGATTGGGAATCTCGTTCAATCAAATTCAATTTCTGGGGTCATGAATTCAACTTTTCATATTCCAACTTGGGTGACAGGCATCATCATTACTGCCTTTACGGCCCTCGTGATTTTAGGCGGCATTAAAAGTATTGGCCGTGTGACGTCTATTTTTGTACCGGTCATGGCTTTATTCTACGTCATTTGTGGACTGATCATTCTTGTGATGAATGCAGATCTTGTCCCAGGTGCAGTTGGGCTTATTTTCTCTGATGCTTTTACAGGTCAAGCCGTCGCAGGCGGCGCTATCGGTACTGTGATCCGCTGGGGTGTGGCGAGAGGGGTATTTTCCAACGAAGCAGGTCTTGGGTCTGCACCAATTGCTGCGGCTGCAGCAAAAACTGATATGCCAGCACGTCAGGCGCTTGTGTCGATGACCCAAGTGTTTATTGATACAATGATTGTCTGTTCGATTACGGGGATTACCATTGTCATGGCCGATATGTATGTCACGGAAAAAAGTGATGCCCTGACCTCTTTATCCTTTGCTCATTTCCTAGGTCCAATTGGTTCAACCATTGTGGCAATCGGGTTACTTTTGTTTGCTTATTCAACGATCATTGGCTGGTCATATTATGGAGAAAAATGCTTTACATACTTGGCCAAAGATTCGTATGTCATGTATTATCGCGTTGTGTTTGTTATCGCTGTCTTTTTCGGAGCCGTGTTTAAGAATAACTTCGTATGGGGTGTGGCAGATATGTTAAATGGGCTTATGGCCATTCCAAACTTAATTGGGCTTATCGGTTTATCAGGGGTTGTGGTGTTTGAATCTAAACGAATCATTGATAAGATCAAGCAGGAGAAAAAGGAGAAAAACATCTCAGTATCGTCTTAATAGCCCTTTTATTCTTTTGCATTTCTGTTAAAATAGACATATTATTCGACACACATGTAGGAAAGGACGTGCCGCCCTTGTCAGAGCAAAAAGCGGCTGAAGTCAATCAGCTGATTGAAGACATTTCGCAAAAGTTAAATATGCTGAACATTGGAGTCATCAAAGCCGAGGACTTCAGTCCAGACAAGTACGAAGATATCGAATTTCTTCACCAAATGGTGATGAAAAAATCTTCATTCAGCCCAAGTGAAATGCAAGCCATCGCAAGCGAGCTGAAAAGCTTAAGAAAATAATTGTGTAAAAGGAACTGCTCTGTAGTCTTCGAGCAGTTTTTCTCGTGTTGACACAGAATGCGAGGGTTTGTCTACACGCTGAAGCCAGCACTTTATAAGTGCTGGCTTATTTATGCTCTAACTACTGCTGCTTATTTCGCAAGCAGTTTTAATGATTCACGATTAAATGCTGGAATGTCGTCTGGTGTACGGCTTGTCACGAGCTGATCCTGACAAACGACGACTTCTTCATCTTTAAATTTAGCGCCTGCGTTTTCCATATCCACTTGAATGGATGTATACCCCGTCGCCCCTCTGCCTTCTAGCGTCTTCGCTGTAATCAGCAATTGCGGTCCGTGACAGATCGCGAATACTGGTTTTTTCTCGTCCATAAATGCTTTTGTAAATTGGACGTAGCGATCATCTGCGCGCAGAATATCTGGTGAGAAACCGCCAGGAATGAGAAGTGCATCGAAGTCTTCTGGCTTCACGTTATCAATGGACGCATCCACTCTCACTTCAGCTTCTCCTTGCTTCCCTTTCACTGTTTTTCCTTTTTCGTTTTCAATCACTGTGATGTCATGACCTGCGTCTTTAAAGGCTTTTGCAGGCTCGGTGAATTCAACATCCTCAAAGTAATCTGTTAATACAACTGCAATTTTCTTACCCATGTAGAAACCCTCCTGCTTGATTATCGTTTACACTACACACTATACCCGGGCACGATGAAATCAAACATCCTATCCCTATCAGAAAACCCCTTATGATAAAAATAAGCATTTAGACTCATTCCCTTTCCCTTAACAAGGTAATTCGTATGATTTATGTTATCTTTACAATAATCTGCAAAAAATAACTACAAAAGTTAACGAAACATTTCTACAATAGGTATTGTGGTCAAAAAAATTAGAAAGGCGGAGATCAGGTGAAGAAGCAAGCACATAGGTCTAAACGAAGGAAAAACCTGTCTATTCTGCTCACTTCCATTATGATGATTAGTCTCATTCTCCCAGCAGTACCTACTCATGCAGAAACAGAAAACGGCAAAGCCGTAAAAGTCAGCATCTTAGCCACAACCGATGTTCATGCGAACATGATGAATTACGATTACTACAGCGACAAAGAAACAAATGAATTCGGTTTGGCAAAAACAGCCGAGCTCATTGAAAAGCACCGTTCACAAAATCCTAATACACTCCTTGTTGATAACGGAGACCTGATTCAAGGAACCCCTCTTGGAGAATACGTTTACAAAAATGAGAAAGACAGCATCATCAATCAATCAAAGGTTCATCCCATTATTCATACACTCAACAAACTAAAATACGACGCAGGAACTCTTGGCAATCATGAATTTAACTACGGCTTATCTTTCCTTGACGGTACCATTGCCGGTGCTAACTTCCCGATTGTTAATGCGAACGTCAAAAAGTTAAATGGAGAACATCGATTTACGCCTTATGTGATCCAAGATAAAACCTTTAAAGATGCAAACGGAGCATCTCAAACTGTGAAAGTTGGCTACATAGGATTCGTCCCACCACAAATTATGACGTGGGATAAGAAACATTTAGATGGACAAGTTCAAGTGCAGGATATCGTCGAATCTGCCAATGAAGCCATCCCTGAAATGAAGGCGAAAGGCGCAGATGTCATCGTCGCTCTTGCCCATACTGGAATTGAAAAAACCGCTTCGCCTAAAGGGTCAGAAAATATGATCTTTGACCTTGCCACTAAAACGAAAGGCATCGATGCGATTGTGTCTGGCCACCAGCACGGCACATTCCCAAGCTCTGAATATAGCGGCGTAGACAAATTCGATGTCTCAAAAGGAACCATCAACGGCATCCCAGTCGTCATGTCAAAAAACTGGGGCAGCTACCTAGGGGTCATTGATTTAACACTAGAGCCTGACGGCAGCAACTGGAAGGTCACAGACGGAACAGGAAAAATTGAATCTGTTGCTGGGGTGACATCTCAAAACAGTACAGTGAAAGATGCCATTCAAACGACACATCAATACACACTTGATTATGTCAGAAAGCCTGTTGGTAAAACAGAAGCAGACATTAACAGCTTTTTTGCCCAAGTGATGGATGACCCTTCTATTCAAATTGTGACAGATGCACAAAAATGGTATGCACAAGAAAAAATGAAGGACACTGCGTATAAAAACTTACCGATTTTATCTGCGGGTGCGCCATTTAAAGCTGGCGGCCGAAATGGTGTGAATTATTATACAAATATCGCAAAAGGAGATTTAGCGATTAAAAATATCGGTGATCTCTACCTATACGATAACACCGTACAGATTGTGAAACTGAGAGGCAGTGAAGTGAAAGACTGGTTAGAGATGTCTGCCGGGCAATTTAACCAAATCAAACAAAACGATTCAAAAGAACAGCCTATTTTAAACGAAGAATACCGCTCGTATAACTTTGATGTGATCGATGGTGTGACGTACCAAGTGGATGTAACGCAGCCTGCTAAATATAGCACAACAGGCACACTTGTAAATGCCAATGCAAGCCGCATCAAAAACCTGTCTTACAACGGGAAACCTGTCTCTGACAATCAAGAGTTTTTAGTCGTGACAAACAATTATCGTGCTTCTGGCGGCGGAGGCTTCCCGCACCTCACGCAAGATAAAGTGGTGCTTGCCTCAGCGGATGAGAACCGTCAAGTACTGATGGATTATATTATCGAACAAAAAACCATTAACCCAAGTGCGGATCAAAACTGGTCCATTGCATCAGTAAAAGGCGCGACGGTAACCTTTGAATCTTCTCTTCTTGCAAAGCCGTTCGCTGAGAGATCAAGCAACGTAGACTTTGTTCGAAACGCCAGCACAGACGGACTTGGCGTGTACAAGCTAGCCTTCAAAGAGGATGGCACAACAGAGCCGCCAACCTCAGACAACTGGAATTTAACGGTGATGCATACGAACGATACACATGCACACTTAGATGATGCTGCAAGACGCGCAACTAAAATCAAAGAAGTTCGTGCTCAAAGTGAAAACAATATTTTATTAGACGCTGGAGATGTATTCTCTGGTGACCTATACTTCACAAAATGGCAAGGACTTGCTGATTTGAAGCTAATGAACTTAATGAAATACGATGCGATGACGTTTGGAAATCATGAATTTGACAAAGGCCCTTCTGTCCTTCGCCAATTCCTGACAGGAGATGCATCAAGTGTAGATGCTAAAAACCGTTATCAATTTGAAAAGCCTTACTTCCCGATCGTGTCATCAAACGTTGATGTCACTAAGGAAAAACAGTTAAGCGACTTAGTGAAAAAACCAGCAACATTCAAAGCTGGTGAGAAAAAAGAAGCCGGGATTTATCCGTACATCCTGCTTGATGTAAACGGCGAAAAGGTGGCCGTATTTGGCTTAACTACTGAAGACACGGCCATTACATCCAGCAGCGGCCCTAACATTCAATTTAAAGATGCGTACAAGAAAGCAAAAGAAACAGTCAACACCATACAAACAGAAGAAAAAATCAATAAAATCATTGCTTTAACACATATCGGCTATAACCGTGATCTGAAGCTGGCTCAAAAAGTAGACGGCATTGATCTCATCATTGGCGGTCACACGCATACCCTTGTTGAAAAATTAAAGGTCGTCAATAAAAAAGAACCAACAATTGTTGCGCAAGTAAAAGACTATGGACAATTTTTAGGTAAAGTAGATGTCGCCTTTGATCAAAAAGGAGTCGTACAGCCAAAAGAATCTTCTTTTGACCTCATCACAATCGATGACTCTGTAAAAGAAGATGCAGATGCAAAGGCGATTCTTGATCAGTACAAGGCAGATATCCAAGATTTAAAAACCGAAAAAGTCGGGACGACCGACGTCCTTTTAGATGGACAGCGTGAGCACGTCCGTGCAAAGGAAACGAATCTTGGAAACTTTATTGCAGATGGCATGCTGAAGAAAGCGCAAGAATCTGCTGGAGCTGACCTTGCCATTACAAACGGCGGTGGTATTCGAGGCAGCATTGAAAAAGGAGATATCACATTAGGTGATATTTTAACGGTGATGCCATTCGGAAATACACTTTATGTCGCAGATTTAAAAGGCAGTCAAATTAAAAAAGCGCTTGAACAAGGTTTGTCAGGCATTGAAGAAGGTGGAGGCGCATTCCCTCATGTAGCTGGCATTGAATACACGTTTACACTAAGTAAACCAGCTGGCAGCAGACTAATTGATGTCAAATTGAAAGATCAAAATGGCAAACTGACTGACATTGATGATAAAAAAACATACCGCGTGGCGACAAACGCATTTGTTGGCACAGGCGGTGACGGCTACAGCGTCTTTACTGAAGCCTCTCATGGAGAAGACTTAGGCTATGTTGACTATGAAATTTTCAAAGAGCAAATTGAAAAGGCAGACGGCCATATTTCTCCGATCATCGACCATCGAGTGAAAGAAGTGTTCCTTCCTCGTGTGAAAGGAAAAGGCGCCTATGACATTCAAGATGATGAGAAATTCCAAACGTATGTGCAGCATACAAATAAAGCATGGCTCTATTTAGACAAAGCGAGCGAGGCGAAAAACGTTCAATTGTCTCTATCAAAAGCGCAAGTAGCCGAGCTAAAGAAAAGAGAGCAAGATCCAAACGTCACCATCTATCATGACAAAGTGGGACTAGAATTACCGCTTTCCAATTTGTCAGAGAAAAGTGCAGATATACGGATGGCAAAAACAGATAAGGTGAAAAACGCATTAACCGGCACATATGATTTCCAAATCAAACAAGATCAGAAAAAGGTTTCTACCTTTAAAGATCCCGTCACACTGTTCTTTACATTAGACGCGCCTGAAAAAGCGAAGAAACCAGGTGTCTATTATGTCGATCGTGAGAAAAACCGCTATGCCAAAACAAGTAACGGTTCATTCGAAAACGGGATTGTCTCAGGTAAAACGGAGCACTTTAGTGAATACACCGTACTCAATCAAAGCGAAGCTGCTGGATCAGTTCCAGACCAAACTGGAGGAGACGGTGGAACTTCTGCTCCAGGCGGTTCGGATCCAAATCAGGATGGAAGCGGCTTACCAGGCGGCACACTGCCGAATACGGCAACGATGATGTATACAGCGGTATTGATTGGCTTACTCATGCTCGCCTCAGGCGGTATTCTTTATTACTACCAGCGCAAGCGCACACGAAACAAAGTATCATCTTAATAGAAAAGGACAGAGCCTAGGCTCTGTCCTTTGTTTATTACAACATCAATCTTGGGATAAATAAATCCAATTGCGATCGTCAAATTCTTTCACATCATCTGATCCTATATGACGCAGCATTCTATTAAAGAAAGTGATGTCATCTTCATCATCGATGGCATATAAATCCTCTAGAACATATTCTCGCGTAATAAAATTCGTTAAGTTCGTGTTATTCACAAATTCAGCAAAGTACGATTTCACAAGGGTTAAATCTACTTCATTTAATGTTTCATCACTGATAATTGAAATATGAAACACATTCAAAATCGCTTGAATGTCTTCTTCATCCATATAACATAACGGCTCTAATTTTCTATCTTCTTCCGTAAACGGTTTTCGCGTGTCTTCAATGATGACGTAACATAAAATCATGTGATCTTTCATCACGCTAAAAATTTCTAAGTCACGTAATTTTAGTGGTCTATTCAGTCTAATCATCTTTCCTCCTGAAATTTTGCTCTTGTCGTTGTTTATCCCCTTGCTTCCCTAAAACCTGAAATAGACAGAGCCTCGGCCCTGTCTACTTTTCTCTTCTTGCAAACTCGACGAATCTGAAGCGGTCTAATCGGTGACGGCTTTCTGTGTATTGAAATAGACTCGTATCCTCCAAGAACACATAATTCTTCACCACTACTACATGGTCAAACCCATTCAAATCAAGATACTTGGCATCCTCTTCTGTACATGGCTCCACCACAAATTCCTTTTGGGCATAGCTAATCGATACACCGAGTTCTCCTTCAATATACTCGTAGATCGATCCTTCACATATGTCCTTAGACAGTGTCTGCACATGCTTTTGCAAAAAGTAATCCTTGTCTAAAATGACTTCTTCCCCGCTAATATTGCGAGAACGAATAACTTCCCAGACGTCTTCCTGCCCACCTATTTTCAGCTGAGACTGAATATACTGATCCGGTTTGATTAAACCAAAATCATGAACTGTTGTGACCGTCTTCCGGCCAAGCGTTTGCGAAAGCTCTTTAAAGCTGACAAGACCTGAGACAGGGAACTGCATTTTCTCCCGATTCAGCAATACAGAGCCCTTCCCGCGGATTTTTTGGATATAGCCATTTTGTACAAGAATGTTTAATGCCTTTCTCACCGTCTCCCGGGACGTGTCGTACATCAAGGACAGCTCATGCTCTGATGGGAGGATGCCTTTATCCTGCCATTCACCTTGTTCAATTCGTCTAGCGAGCTGATCATAAATCACTCGAAATTTATTCTCTTTCATTTTCCCTCCGCCCCATTTACTAGCGTTTGGTTAAATGATAAACGATTGACTCATATGGGCGCAACGTAAATCCCTTGATATCTGCCGGCACATCCTCATAATTGGACAGCAGGACTTGCCCTTCCATTTCATTGACATCCTTTGCAAGCTCATCTGGAAGTGTAAAGTCCGTCTCGCCTGCATAAAAATGGTTGATCACGAGAATCTTCTCATCTTTGCCTTCTCGCACATACGCAAACACCTTTGGATCATCTGAAAGCAGTAAAGTAAAGCTCCCATAGGTGATCACATCAAGTTCTTTTCGAAGTCTGCAAAGGGCTTGATAATGATAAAAAACCGACGTCTCGTCTTTTAATGCAGCTTCTACTGAAATATCGTTTTGAGCTGGTTCAATCCAAGGTGTACCTTTTGAGAATCCCACATTTTTTTCCGAAGTCCATTGCATAGGTGTCCTTGCGTTATCTCTTGATTTGACCTGTAAAATCGCCAGTGCTTCTTCCTCTGATTTCCCTTTTTCAAGCATAGCTTCATACATATTCAGTGATTCGATATCGCGGTATGACGAAATGTCCTCAAAACGAGGATTCTTCATCCCAATTTCTTCACCTTGATAAATATACGGAGTGCCTTGCATCAAATGGATGGTGGTCGCTAGCATCTTCGCTGATTGCTGATGATACGTGCCATCATCACCGTACCTGGAGACGATACGCGGCTGATCATGATTGCACCAGAATAGTGCATTCCACCCGCCTCCCTCATGCATTTTCATCTGCCATTCTGACAGAATTGATTTCAACTCTAGAAAATCAAATGGCGCAATGGCCCATTTTTCACCGTTTGGATAATCAACCTTCAAATGATGAAAGTTAAACGTCATATCCAGCTCCTGCCGATCCGGTCTTGTATACCGAATGCAGTCTGCGATATTCGTTGAAGACATTTCACCAACGGTCATGCTATCGTATTTCGAAAAAACCTCCTCGTTCATTTCATGCAGAAACTCGTGAATTCTCGGACCATCTGTATAGTACATCCGCCCGTCCCCCTGCACAGATTGCCCGGCATCATCTAGGAAACGTTGATCCTTTGAAATATTATTGATGACATCCAGCCTGAATCCATCAATTCCTTTTTCAAACCAAAAGTGCATGATGTCATATACTTGCCTGCGCACTTCATCATGTTCCCAATTGAGATCCGCTTGGGTAACATCGTATAAATGAAGATAATAATCACCTGTCGCTTCATCTAGCTCCCAAGCTGGTCCGCCAAATTTTGACTGCCAATCATTCGGCGGAGATCCGTCCGCCTTTGGCTCCTTCCAAATATAATAATCTCGATAAGGGTTATCCTTTGACTCACGCGAGGCTTGAAACCACTCATGGAAAATCGACGTATGATTGACTGCTAGATCCATGATGACTCGTATTCCCCGTTCATGGGCTTCCTTCAGCATGTGCTCAAAATCAGCCATTGTGCCGTACATGTCATGGATTTTTGTATAATCACTAATATCATAGCCGTTGTCATACTGCGGTGACTCATACATAGGGGTCAGCCAAATACAATCTGCCCCCAGCTCTTTCATATAGTCGAGCTTTTTCGTCACGCCATTGATATCACCTGTACCAGAGCCTGTTGTATCTAAAAAGCTCTTCGGATAAATTTGATAGACCACCGCTTTTTTCCACCACGGTTCGTTTGTTTGTTGATTCAATTTCCTTCACCACCACTAGTTAAGTTCTTGTGAAAAATCCTTCTTCTTTTTTAGTTTTGCATATAATAGGGTACCAATGAATGGAACGATGAGAACAATGACCATTCCTATTGCAAAAGCGCCCCAATATTTTGGAATGATTGAGAAGATCCCTGGAATGCCTCCAACTCCGACCGAGCTTGCCAGCACACCTTGAGAGGCGATAAACATACCAGCTAACCCTGAGCTAATCAGTGCAAAAATAAACGGGAATCGATAGCGCAGATTGACCCCAAACATCGCCGGCTCGGTAATCCCTAAGTAAGCGGAAATACTTGAAGTTAGAGAGAGTCCTTTTTGCTTTTCATCTTTTAAGACAAACATCATCGCAAGCGCAGCTGATCCTTGTGCGATATTGGACAGTGCGAGCATCGGCCATAGGAACGTGCCATGCAATTTTGAGTTAATCAATTGAATATCGACAGCTAGGAATGTATGGTGCATACCTGTAATGACTAATGCTGCATACAACCCGCCGTATAAAAGACCGCCAAGTGCTGCGAATTGCTGGAATACAGTCACAAGTCCAGATGTTAAAACGTTTCCGATCGCAAATGTAATGGGTCCAATGACGATAAACGATAAAAACCCAATGAGTAATAACGTAATCGGTGCAACGACTAACAGCTGAATACTTTCAGGTGTCCGCTTAGTTATAAATAATTCGAGCTTTGCAAGTAAATAGGAGGCGACAAGTATCGGAAGAACCTGTCCTTGATATCCTACCTTCTGCACTTCAAGTCCAAACAAATTCCATACAGGAATGTCACCAGACGTTTCAGCCGCTCCATAGCCCCACGCATTTAACAGGTCAGGATGTACGAGCATTAGTCCAAGGACCATCCCTAAAAGCGGATTTCCCCCAAATCGCTTCACAGCCGACCAGCCAATTAATGCCGGCAAGAAGGTAAAGGCAGTGCCCGCAATCAGGTTGATCATATTCGCTAAATCAGCCCAAGCCGGATACACATCCACAATTGATTTTTGATCGAAGAAAATATCTGGAGCCGTTAAAATATTATTAATCCCCATTAATAAACCGGCTGTGACGATAGCAGGAAGGATCGGAATAAAGATATCCGCAAGCGTTTTCACAGCACGCTGTAATGGATTCAATTTCTGATCAGAGGCACGCTTGACGTCCTCTTTTGTTGCTTCCCCAATCCCTGTCTGTTTGACCATTTCAGCATATACCCGATTGACAACCCCTTGGCCAATGACGACTTGGTATTGTCCATTCGCTGAGAAAGATCCCTTCACTTCTTCAATTTGTTCAAGTGCTTTCTCATCAACCTTTCCTTCATCTTTCAGCACAAAGCGCAGTCTTGTCACACAATGTGTCGCTTGATCAATGTTTTCTTTGCCGCCGATGGCTTTTACAATCTGATCTGCTGCTGCCTGATAATCAGCCATGCTATCCCCTCCGAGACCGTTTTTTTATAAGAAAAAAGAATCAATAAACTTGTATATACATGTTTATTTCATATTTTATATTTGTATATACATGTAGTCAACAACTAAATGTAGCGCTTTCATAAAAAAAGCTCCCTCAATGTGCTAAGAGAGGCAGCGTGTGATCATCTTTTTTATGCTCTGTTATTTTTTCGTAGACCCTATTTTTATAAAAGGAGGAGGCTGGACGGTCAAACGTTTGGCGCTTTGATGTGAGTTCATCCAGACGTTTTTGTTTTTCTTCACATATGAGAGAAAGTTTTTCTCTTTTCTCTCCATCTATACTGGTTTTGAGTCATTCTTTGACGGTCATGAGTTCTTTTTTAAGTGCCGTTTCTTCCCCAGCAAAGCCGGCATTTTTCATGATACGGTAGCCCATTCTCAGCTCTTCAGGTACATGAGCAGCGTCATCCTTTGGCAGAGGTTTCCCAAAGCCAGATAAACCTTCAAAAGCTCCATTGTCCATTGCCTTTTTAATCTGTTCTTCTGATAATCTCTGCGTAAAATCCATGGCGCTTCTCCTTTCGGCCGCATGTATTTGATTAAGCATAGCAAAAAAGCTGACTCTCTCACAAGAGCCAGCTTTCTCGTTATTTATTGTCGATTTTAAAGGTGGATACCATCTGTGCCAAGTCCTCTGACATATCAGAGAGCTGTTCAATCGCACTTGAAATTTGCTGCATGCCAGCACTTTGCTGTTCTGTTGCTGCCGCTACTTCTTGTGAGCTCGCAGCATGTTCTTCTGACACAACCGAAATTTGTTCAATCGATGTAGAAATCGTTTGATATGCTCGTTCTACCTGCTTGATGGATTGAAGCAAATTGTTCGTTCTGTTTGCAAATTGAGACACTCCGTCGTAAATACCAGCGAAGTTCTGTGACGTGCCTTTCATTTGCTCACGTCCTTCTTCCACTGCCTTACTGCTTTCCTCTACGCTTTCAAGAACACGCTGACTGTTTTCCTGTGTGCCAGTGACGAGGTCTGACACAGTTTTAGCTGCATCAGCTGATTGCTCTGCTAACTTACGCACCTCATCTGCCACAACAGCAAACCCTTTTCCTTCTTCTCCAACACGTGCCGCTTCAATTGAAGCATTCAGTGCAAGCAGATTCGTTTGCGCTGAAATGTCGGTAATAATGGAGATGACACTTTCAATCTCTGTTGAATGTGATTGTAATTCTTCTGCTGCCTGCTTTGAGCTTGTCATCATGTCGTGGAGCATGTTGAGATGTTCAAGGACATGCTGCACCAGTTTTTGACCAGATTCTGACTGCTCTTGTACTTCTGATGACACAGATTTCATTTCATCTACTTCTTTCGTTACGCCTTCGATTTGAGTATCGATTTCCGCAACAGAGGTCGTACAGTCTGTAATGTTTGCTACAGAATCATTAATTCCTTCACTCATATTCGTCATGGCTTCTGACACTTGCTGCGCACTTTGACTTGATTCGTTCGTCACGGTGCGAAGCTGTGAAGACATTTTCGACACTTCGCTTGATGAGTTGGAAATCTTTCCAATGAGCTCTTTGATCCGTCCCTGCATTTTCTGGAAGGAAGCAGCTAATTGACCGATCTCGTCTTTACTTTCAACCTCTACCATTCCAGTTAAATCGCCATCTGCAATGCGGTTCGCTGATTCCATCAATGAACGTGCTGGTTTCGCAATTCTTCTTCCCATGATGAATGAGAAGAGTAATCCGCCGATGAGCACAATGGCAGATGCAACCGTGATATAGATCGTCAGCTTCTGCGTTGTTTCAGGTACAACAGACGCATCTAAATCAATTCCTAGAATCCCCGTCAGCTCACCGCCTGAATCTTTGATTGGTAAAAAGACTGATTTATGTGTTCCAAATGAATCTTTGTAAATATCACTTTTGACTATTTTATCTTCAGAAAGAGCTTGTTTCATCTCATCTGAAAATACATAATCTTGATCAAAATCATTGTCTTCCCCAGTTAATACAACGATTCTTTCTTTACCACCCTTATTTGATAACACGTATAAGTTCTCAAGCGTATGATCTTCTTGAAGCTCTGTGAATTTCTTTTTGATCTCCACATAAATCGGATCATCCTTCCCGCTAATGCTCAGGACGTTTCCATCAATATGATCGATTTCTTTTTTTGCTGTATCAATATCTGTTGTTAATCGATAATCAAATTGCTTTAATAACTGGGATGATAAATCCTGGCTGACTAGATAAAATGTTAGAACGAATAGTGCAACGGTTGCGAGTAATGTTCCGACAACGACTGACATGATTTTGGAGGATATCGTGAGTCCTCCAAATTTCCTTTGTTTCGCCATTTTTTTCTACATCTCCACTCTCAGATTTGATTTAAGCATGTACACTTTCAAATTGTCCACAAACAGATGCAATTACATCTTTTAAATAAGATACGATATGAGGGATATGCTCCGGTAACGTATAAGGTGAGATCACAAAAAACTTACTTACACTTAGATAGAATTCTTGACCTTCTTTCGCGTTCACAAGTAAAAACTTCGTTGTATCGCCAAAGAACATTTCGTCTCTTTTCTCTCCAAGCTTTTCAAACAGCATTTTGTTCAATTGATTGTTCCGCTCAATTTCCATTGAAGTCGCCTCGCCGGAAATTTCTTCTTTAAAGCGCGGAGAGCCGTCTAGGTAAATTCTAAACAATGTAGCCATTCCGACGTTGTCATCATTTACGACTTCTGCTTGCGGAATTTCCTGACTGAGTGCTTCTCTGAATGCAAGGTTCACCTCTAAAAATTGCCCGAGCAAGCGCTGATAGCCTTCAATCCCAAACGTTAACAGTACACTCAGCATGCTGATAGAGCTTCCCATTCTTGTGCATTCAAGTGTATAACCCGTATGGTATTCCCCGTAGCCCCTATGTCCAACATATGGTGTCTCTTGTTCTTCTAGGTCCAAACGCTTTAAGTCAGCAGCGTTTTTCACTAAGAATAAGCTAGATGTGTAAGGTGTTTGACCGAGCTTTTGAAAATCAAAGCACATCGTGTCTGCAAGAGAAAGATGTTCGAATTTCGCTTTGATTTCTTTTAGCATACGAAGAACACCGTCTGAGAATTGCAGCGGGTTTTTAGATACATCATACTCATTAAAGAAAGCAAAGAATCCGCCAAGCGCCGAATCTGCGTGAATATGCGGCACCTTTAGACCATACTTCTCAGCAATAGCTTCTGCTGATTCACGTACCCCTTTTACATCATCAATTGCAATGGCATCTGTTGTTCCGGTTGTTGCCACAATATAAACGGGAATCCCGCCATTTTGTGCAACACGTTCCATTTGACAACGCAAATCTTCCATATCCATTGAATGATCTTTATTCGTCTTAATTCTGATTAAATTGTCTGTGCCAAGTCCTGTTGCTTCCATTGACTTAAATAAGCTGTAATGTGCTGCATCAGAACAAAACGCATAAAGATTTTGTGGGACGCCTTTTCGTAATGACTCCGGTGCGACTTTCGCAATCGCTAAACGAAGTCCTGAGAAAATAGCCCCCTGACCTCCCCATGTTGTGTATCCCCCGCTCACATTTGGATCATATCCGATGAGTTTAGACATCATTGAGACCACTCTGACCTCAGCTTCCGCACCTGCTGGTCCATAAACATCCCATAGGTTGTTTCCATTTACCAGCATAGCCGTCAGCATGCCTAGAATTCC
This sequence comes from Bacillus zhangzhouensis, assembly GCF_000715205.1. Lineage (GTDB taxonomy): Bacteria > Bacillota > Bacilli > Bacillales > Bacillaceae > Bacillus > Bacillus zhangzhouensis. Next base: position 39,740 of record NZ_JOTP01000019.1, read on the forward strand.
TGGTGTACTTGCCATTGGCAAAATGTTCGTAAAGAAATACTTTGTGTGGTATGGATGGTTATGTAAAAGCTTAAGTAATTCTTCATTCACAAGTTCCGCTTTTTGTCCGTTCACCGGAATTTGACTTGTTTCAGTAAGCTTTTGATAAAAATCCTCTCCACGATTCTTTTCACCCTTTAGGTGAGCACGGTTCGGATCTTTCAGGTGATCGACCCCTGAAATGATCTGTTCCATTAATTTGATAAATTCTTTACGCTCTTCTGCATTTCCGTCCTCACTCGGAAACCAGTTCTGAACGAGGTTCTCTGCTCGTACAGTCATATACTATCAATCCTTTCAATGGAAGATTTCCTGTCAATCTCTATATCGACTTCAATTGAAAAGTTTATAGTCTCAAAATGTTCACTTAAGTATATTCGGATAATTTGTTCACTCATCAAAACAAATAAAACCCTTACAAAACACATCAAAACCATTTTGTTTGTGAAACAACAAAATATATCGATATATTATTTATCAGGAATTTTTATCCACCTTAATTCGCTGTTCATTTACTCATTTTTTTTACTTAACTTGCATAAACATTAATAAACACTGGAAATTATCTCAAAAGCACCATTGTAGAAATCAAATTAATTCTTTAGACTTGTGTCTTTTTGCCTGTTTTATTGATATAACAACAGGAAAATTACTGAATTTTCTGTTAATATTAGGATAAATTTCATAAAAATTTTTTCGAAGATCGAATATTTTCGATTTCTTTCCTTTTATTGCTCGGACAGGCTGCTGTCGCTCTTCACCGGTTATGACTTTTCTATTTGTGGATTTCGTGGTATATTCTAATGGTTCGTTTTCTTTCGTTCCGCCTCTTCCGTTTAACGGAGAAAAGGAGTGTTTATATGAAAACATTTATTCAAAAAAGAGGCCTCGGCTTCTTTGTGATTGCAGCCATCCTACTATGGCTCAAAACGTATACAGCTTATTTAATCGAATTCAAACTTGGTATATCAAATATGCTTCAGCATATTTTGCTTTTCGTGAATCCTATTAGCTCCAGCTTGTTCTTTCTTGGCTTTGCTTTATTGTTCAAGAAAAAATGGCAGCCTGCCGCTATCATTGTGATTCACTTTTTCATGTCTTTTTTACTATACGCAAACATCGTGTACTATCGATTCTTCAATGACTTTATCACGCTGCCTGTTGTGATGCAGGCAGGAACGAATGGCGGACAATTAGGTGATAGTGCATTTTCACTCATGCGTTGGACTGATGTATTTTACTTTATCGATACAATCATCTTGATCGTACTCGCAGTCCGCATGAAAAGGCAGCAGCAAACAAGTACAGCAACTGTACCTGTTCAAAAGTCAAAATCGTTTAGACTCGTTCTTGCGTCCTCTGTTGTGATCTTTGTTGTCAACTTAGTCGCTGCAGAGATTGATCGTCCAGAACTCTTATCAAGATCGTTCGACCGCAATTATTTAGTCAAATATTTGGGTGCTTATAACTTTACCGTGTTTGATGCCATTCAAAATGTGAAATCAAACAGCCAGCGTGCACTGGCAAATTCAAATGATGTGACAGATGTAGAGAATTATTTAAAAGCGAACAGCGCTGATCCAAACCCGGCTTATTACGGGAAAGCGAAGGGCATGAACGTGATTACGATTTCTCTTGAATCTCTGCAAAACTTTGTCATTGATTACAAAGTGAACGGAAAAGAAGTCACTCCATTCCTTAATTCATTGGCACATGACAACAAAACGTTTTACTTTGATAACTTCTTCCATCAAACAGGACAAGGAAAGACGTCTGATGCCGAATTTATGATGGATACTGGGCTATTCCCATTATCACAAGGCTCTGTTTTTATTAACAAAGCGCAAAACACGTATCAGGCACTTCCTGGTATTTTGAAGAAGGATCAATACACGTCAGCAGAATTCCACGGGAATACGAAAACCTTCTGGAACCGTAATGAAATGTTTAAGTCCTTTGGATATGACAGATTTTACGATTCTGAGTACTACGATATGAACGAGCAAGATACGAAGAACTATGGTTTGAAAGACAAACCGTTCTTCAAAGAATCAATGCCAATGCTTGAAAATCTAAAGCAGCCGTTTTATTCGAAATTCATTACGTTATCGAACCACTTCCCATTTGGCATGGATGAAGGTGATACCGATTTCGAACCTGGTGATTTCGGAGACTCTGTCGTCGATAACTACTTCCAATCTGCTCATTATTTAGATGAAGCTATTGAACAGTTCTTCAAAGACTTGAAAAAATCTGGTCTATATGACAATACAGTGGTCATTATGTATGGCGACCATTACGGTATTTCAGAAAACCATAATGAAGCCATGGAAAAAGTGACTGGACAAAAAATTGGAGATTATGAAAATGCCCAGCTCATGCGTGTGCCGCTCTTTATTCATGTGCCAGGTGTGAAAGGCGGACAGATTCATAAATACTCTGGTGAAGTCGATATCGCTCCAACCCTTCTGCACCTGCTCGGCGATGATACGAAGAACTATTTAATGTCTGGTTCTGATATCTTATCGAATAACTTTAAAGAGCTTGTGCCATTTAGAAATGGAGACTTCGTGTCAAAGGACTACACGAAAGTAGGCAATAGCTATTACAGCAACAAAACAGGCGAGAAAATCGAGCCAACTGAAAAAGCATCACAAGAAAATGAAACGGTGAAAAAGATGCTAGAGACATCTGATAAGATCGTCACTGAAGATTTACTCCGTTTCTACAAGCCTAAAGGCTTTACACCGATTGATCGCAATAAGTATGACTATACAAAGAAAGTACAGGATGAAGAAGATTCCTCTTCCGCCAAAGATGAATCCAGCTCTTCTTCAAAATAACTTTCTTCATCAAAGAACCAGCCGATCCTTGATCAGCTGGTTCTTTTGACGTTTGATCCTTATTGCACCGGGTATAGGAGATCAAGGAGGGATTTTTCATGAAAAAAACAGCAGCTTTTGTCGTATACGCCTCACTTGCTTCTTCCGCCCTATTCGGTTTCAGCCCTGCGATCTCAGCACACACCATGACCAAAACGACGGCAGAACAATCCATTCCCCAAGGTCCTCAAGCCGCGCTAAACAGCATTTATGAGCTGGCGCATAAAGGACAAATGCCCTACTATGCAAAAGGGCTCAAAATAGGCGTTCAAACAAAAAAAGACGTTCATCATAAACTAGGAAAGCCTTATCCAGAAACAGGTCAAAGCAGCTTTGATTTGTATCATGCTGAAATGGGGAATCCAGGATTTGCTTTTCACTATGACAAAAAAGGCAAAATTGACGAAATCCGTTATTTCGGTACAAATGTAGAAAAAGAAACGAATATCGGCGGAATGACCCCTTCCCTATTAAAGAAACAGCTTGGACCGGCCGATTCAGTGAGCACCATCCTACAAACAAAAGAGAAGAAATACGTTTACCGCACCGGTGATTATGAGCTCGAATTTATCGTCGGACATGATCCAGATATCAGCCAGCACGAGCTGACTGTGGTGCATATTAACCTCATCAAAGCCGGTTTCTAAATAAAAAGCATCCTGAGTTCTCGCTCAGGATGCTTTCCTTTATTAAGATGCCACTTCTAAATGCGGCTTTCTTTGCAGTTTTCGCTTAAGGACTGGGCCTGCTACATAATCAAGGCCGAGTTTTCCGGCATTCCCTTTCGCTGCCATGATGATGACGGCAATAATAAGAAGAAGTGGGTTGACAGAGACGGTTCCAGCTAGTAAGAAAGAGACATTCATCATGCTACCGAAAAAGGCTGCCGTTGTTGTGAACAATCCAACAATTAACCCTAGACCAACTAAGATTTCTCCCCACATGACCATGGCACTGAATAGTCCGGCATTTGGCAAAGCGACATTTTCTAAAAACCATACATAGAACGGATAAACAAGATGGCCATCTTTGACAACGGGTTCAGATATCGCAAATTGCAAATATCCTGATGCATCGAATCCGCCTGTTAGTTTTCCAATACCAGATGTCAGCCAAGTCCATCCGATATAAAGTCTTGCTGCCAAAAGTATAACGGCTGCCCACACATTCGTTTGTAAAAATTTTGTAAACATGATGATGCCTCCTTTTAATTTATGTGAAATATTTCACATTTTCTTTATGATCTTATTATACTACGTAATATTTAATTTGTGATCTTTTTCACATATATATTCACAAATTGTTCATGAATATCTAATCGAGGTAAACTTTCCCCTTCCTTTAACCGTCTAAGTCATTTCAGACAGATAAAAGGGGTTTGAACATGTATGAAAACTTTATTCCACTTCGCCTATTTACAGGCCATCTCGTGCCTATTCCCCGTCATGATCTTTGCAGCACTTGCACTATCGAAGACGGTGTCTATTCATTTTCTTCATCGCTATGATTTCATTCTTCTGCTTTGTCTCATGGCACAGATCCTCATGCTGACGCTTCGGCTAGAGACGTTGACTGAGCTGAAGGTCATTTGTTTATTTCATCTCATTGGAATAGGTTTAGAAATTTATAAAGTACATATGGGTTCTTGGTCCTATCCTGAGGATGCTTATACGAAAATTTTTGGTGTTCCTCTCTATAGCGGCTTTATGTATGCGAGCGTGGCAAGCTATATTTATCAGGCACTTTCACGACTTCGCGTAGAGGTGACCGCTTGGCCTTATCCATTTCTTTCAATTGGAATCAGTTTATGTATTTATCTAAATTTCTTTACTCATCACTGGATCTATGATTTTCGCTGGTGCCTGACATTGCTCCTGGTTGTGGTGTTTCGAAAAACGATGGTTTCCTTTCAGGTTGGTTCATCTACCTTTCGAATGCCGCTTGTTGTTTCATTTCTCTTGATTGGTTTTTTCATTTGGATTGCTGAAAATGTCACCACCTTTTTAGGGGCATGGCAATACCCAAATCAACAGCACGCTTGGTCTCTCGTACATTTAGGGAAAATCAGTTCATGGTTTTTACTTGTTGTCATCAGTATTGTTTTAGTCATCGAACAGCGCAAACAAAAAAACGTTCAGCCCATTTGACCTGGCTGAACGCTTTTTTTAATCTCGATCGACTTCCTTGCGGAGATCATCTGCGACAAATTCCACATTCGTTCCAATGATGATTTGTACGGATGTTTTCCCTGAAGTTAGTACCCCTTTGGCACCTGCTTTTTTCAATGTGCCTTCGTTCAATAAATTCGTATCCTCTACTGTTAAGCGAAGGCGGGTAGCACAATGATCAATGTTCGTGATATTGTCTTTACCGCCAAGTCCCTCTACGAGCATACTCGCTCCGGCAGTAATAGTATCATCTGCTGGGATATCTTCACTGTCATCATCTTCTCTGCCTGGTGTTTTCAGCTTTAACAATTTAATGAGGAAATAGAAGACGACAAAGTAAATAACGCCATAAATCACCCCAACCACAAGCAGCATGATCGGTTTTTGAGCAATGCCAAAGCTTAAGACGTAATCAATCGCACCTGCTGAAAAGGCGAAGCCGCTATGAATTCCGAGGGTGTTCACGATAAAGAGTGACAGACCAGTTAATATAGCATGGACACCATATAAAAGTGGAGATAAAAACATAAATGAAAATTCAATTGGTTCTGTGATCCCTGTAATAAATGACGTTAGCGCCATTCCAATCATCAGACCAGCTGTTGCTTTTCGCTTTTCTGGCTTTGCTGTTACAATCATGGCTAAACATGCCGCTGGCAGACCAAACATCATCACTGGGAAGAACCCGGTCATAAAGACACCTGCACTTGGATCTCCTTTAAAGAATCGCGCTAAGTCCCCTGTTGCCCCGTTGAAGTCCCCAAATTGAAACCAGAATAAGTTATTAAGCACATGGTGAAGTCCTAATGGAATCAGCAATCGGTTAAAGAAACCAAACAGCCCCGCACCCGTTGCACCAAGACTTAAAATCCATTCTCCTAAATCATTGATCACACTTTGAATCGGAGGCCATACATATCCAAAAACGGCTGCTAATAAAATGGTGAAAAGTGCTGTCATAATTGGCACAAGCCGTCTTCCACTAAAGAAGCCTAAGTATTCCGGCAGTTTTGTATCCTTAAATTTATTGTAAACGTAACCTGCCAAAAGCCCGCATAAAATACCACCCAATACCCCCATATTGTTGGTTGAGTTAATCGACGTTGTGCCGGCTGACAAAATAAAGTAAGAGATGGCACCTGATAACGCCGCTGCCCCGTTACCATCCTTTGAAATGCCGATCGCCACACCCATTGCAAAAATTAAAGCCAAGTTCGCAAAAATTGCATTACCTGCCGCATGAATAAACGGGATATTGAATACATCCTCCCGCCCAATGGCCAAAATAATGCCTGCTGCCGGAAGCACAGCGATTGGAAGCATAAATGATTTTCCTAACTTTTGAAAAAACTGAAACACCATCTGATGTCTCCCCCCTTCGTCATCATCATGAGCAAATTTCTCATGATGTTCATAAAAAATATATCATATGCACATCTAGTTATCTATACCAATTTGTCCATATCTAATTGAAGTCCCGCCCTTTACTCTTTTTGCGTAAAATGTGGTAAGCTATTGAATAGAATGAAGTTATAGAAAGCGGGAATGAGCAGTGATTGTCAAACATGATCATGAGTTAGAAGCCTTAAAAAAAGTTGGCCGAATTGTTGCTTTGGCAAGAGAAGAAATGAAAAGCCAAGCGAAACCAGGCATGTCTACAAAGGAATTAGATTTGATTGGAAAAAAAATTTTAGAAGAGCATGGAGCCAATTCAGCGCCTGAAAAGGAATATGACTTCCCTGGTACCACATGTATTAGTTTGAACGATGAAGTCGCACATGGTATTCCAAGTGAAAAAACCATTTTACAAGAGGGCGACCTCATTAATATTGATATCTCAGCAGAGCTTGACGGATATTATTCCGATACTGGAATTTCATTCGTACTAGGTACAGGTGATGCTCGGCTTGAAGCATTATGCCAGTGTGCAGAGGATGCATTCCTAGAAGGGTTAAAGCATGCAAAAGCCGGTAAAAGACAAAACCAAATTGGCCGTGCGGTTTACAATACCGCCAAAGAACAAGGGTTTACAGTGATTAAAAACCTAACAGGACACGGCATTGGGAAAAATCTGCACGAAGCACCAAACCATATTTTGAATTATTATGATCCTTTCGATAATGCTTTGTTTAAGAATGGCACCGTTATTGCCTTTGAACCTTTTATTTCAACAAATGCTGAATCCGTTTATCAGGCCGATGATGGCTGGACATTTAAAACGCCAGATAAAAGCATGGTGGCACAGATTGAACATACGATTGTGATCACAAAAGACGAACCGATTATTTTAACGAAGCTGTAAGTCCATCCATCCTCTCCTTTCACTGGAGGGGATTTTTTTCGTGTCCCTTTCACGAATCTGTCATGACTAAACAAAAATGCCTGTGGTAAAATAGGCAAAGATATGTGAAAGGGGTCTTATTTGATATGTGGTTCATCATCATCGGTGTCATCTTTTTCATCGAAAGTATTATCTTAACGGTTGTGGGTCTCAAGAAAAAACAATCCATGATGACGTATCTTGGTGTTGTCATCATGATTATGACGATCGGCATGATCATTGTCACCCTCAATCCACCAAATTCATAATTCATCATTTCCAGCATATACATGGATCATAGGCAGATAGAATCAGTTTTCATTTCTGAACACCTGCACAGTTTTCACGTCCTTTTTTGAGATGTTACAATGCAGGCAGTTTCCATTGAAAGGAGTTTTCTATCATGCATTATGGTAGCAAAGGCTGGTATGTCGAAGAATTAAAGAAGCTTGGTGTGACCAAGCATGAAGGAAGAAAGCTTCAAAGCTTTAAAACCTTTTTCCTTGCAAATCTTCTTGAGCAAAAGAAACCAAGCTCATAAATGTTGGAAAGCCGTACATCTTGTGCTGATGTACGGCTTTTTTTAAATATGATGGATTCTTTTTTCTAATGACTTCCTCACTGCATCTGCCAAGGCTTCTACTTCTAGAACGGCTTTCAGCCTCTGTGGATCAGCTTGATGGTATTTGACTTCGTTGACTTCATGGACCGTAATCTGATGGGACGCTTTCTCAACTAACACAAGAGGTTCATCAGGCGACACCATTCCTTCTTTTAACACACGCAAATAAAAGCCTGTATACCCTGTTTGCTGCACTTCCTTCACAAGCTTCATGTTGCCGTGCTTAAGAGATAGCTTCACACAAGGCTGTCTTGGCTGACTAACCTCAACAAGCGCTTCTCCAAGCTGAAACACATCTCCAATGCACACCTTTGTCTCCACAAGCTGATGCACTGTCAAATTCTCACCGAAGGCCGCCTCCTGTAACGGTACCCCTAAAAATTGCTCAAAGTAATCATAATGATCATATGGAAAGACGCAGATCGCTTTATCATAGCCTCCGTGATGAACCAAATCACCCTGACCATCTCCTTCAAAATTGAGCCTGTTCAAATAGACAGGCTCGTAAATGCGCCTTTTATTGATGGCTGTTTTGATTTCTTTTCCATTTGCATGAATGGTGATCGGTTGTCCTACTTGAATTCCTTCTATGTCGTACCTTTTCTGTCCCACTATGGCCATCTCCTTCGGTTGTCTGATTGCTTTTATTTTACATCGTTTGACAGCCAAATCATAGTCGATGCGTGAAGGTAAGATAAAGGCTATGATACGATGAGAAAAAAGGAGAGATGACATTGATTCATTATTACGCCATTGTAAAAGGACGGGTGCAAGGTGTCGGATTTCGTTATTTTGTTCAAGGGGAAGCCAACAATCGTGGGATGAAAGGCTGGGTGCGCAACACAGATGAAGGTCATGTCGAGTTAAAAGTAGAAGGTGAGCAGCAAGCGGTTCATGACTTCTTAGAGACAGTCCGGAAAGGAAGTCCTTTTTCAAAAGTGACAGATATACAGATGGAGCCGCTCACCGAACTAGCCTATTATAAGAACTTCCGAATAAAAGGATAATGTATAACGATGTGTACTTTTTATTTCACAACAGTAAATGGGTTTGCAACATAGTAACCGATTAGCGTTGTACGTGAAGCGTCTTTATACAGGCTCACATGAACATCATAATTTGCTGATCCACTGTTAGGAAGAAACAAACGAGTAGGTGCTGTGAAAGCTGCTTGTCTAGAGATAGACCCTTGGTGTGTGAAGGCAGGTGTCACTGGGAACGTAAGCTTTCGTATACTTGCTGTATAATAGAGCGTTTCATTTGTCGTTGTCGCCATGTTGACATTGATTTGAGGATGAAGCGAAGAGTAAGTTGAACGGTCGGTTGTGACCTTCAAATCGACGGAGTTTTGAACCACTGAACCTACATCAGTTGCATTTGCTCTTTCAGCACATAACGGTAAAAATCCTGTCATACTTAATACAGCCGCTAACATCATCAATGTGACTTTTTTCATCATCATTCCCCCTTTTTCAATTCCTTTTCATTAAACCATAAAATCCCAACAGAGGCATCATTCAAAGGATTCATTTTACAGAAAAAACCTAGCTCTCGCTAGGCTTTTTCTGTCCCATGATAGGGCTTTTCCTGATAAAAATAATTCGGTTTCAGAGTGGTATTGTCATAATGCCGGTGGAAGATGTGGGTAGCAGCTGGTGATACCGGCGGAATCAGCCATGTCCAATCTCCAGTCAGCTTGCGATCGGCCTTCTCTTCCTGCTTTTCAAACTGTTTGAATTGATGAGCAGCTGTATGGTGATCGACAATGGTCACCCCTGCTTCGCGGTAAGAATGAAGAACCGCCACATTCAATTCCACAATGGCTTTGTCCTTCCAAAGTGACGCATTCTTTGTCGTGTCCAGCCCTAAAATAGAAGCGACTTTTTTCAACATGTTGTAGCGATTTTCATCCGCTAGGTTACGTGCGCCAATTTCTGTTCCCATATACCAGCCATTAAACGGTGCAGCGTTGTAATGGATGCCGCCAATCTCTAACTTCATATCAGCAATGATCGGAACAGCGTACCATTTCAATCCTAAATCACGAAATCCTTCATATTCAGGATGGGTAATCTCGATTTCTTGAACGATCTCTTTCGGAAGATCATACAGAACGGGCGGCTGACCTTTTAGCTGAAACATGAGAGGCAGAATATCAAAATGCGTGCCCTCACCTTTCCAGCCATGGGCTTCACATAACTTTGTTAATTCAAGCGATGCCTCGTCTCCGATGATGCCATATTCCGTTTCATAGCCTGCATAACGAACAAGCTGATGATTGTAAATGACAACTTCCTTCTGTCCCTCGTGCTCTGGCGGAAAGATTGTAATGGACGGTTTGATTTTCCCACCATTTGTCGCATACTCAATATGATGAAAGAGCGCCTCTTTCACCTCATCTTCTGTCCTCACATGCCGGCAGTCATGAACATGCAGCGTCGACCAAAACAAACGGCCAATGCAGCGGTTACTATTCCGCCACGCCATTTTAGCCCCGTGAGCTAATTCCTCCGGCGTATGAGTATAGATGCCTTCAGACTCAATGTCTTTTTTTATTTCATGCAGACGTGCTGCTTTCTCTTCATTTGATTTGTCTAATTCTTCATAGCATAAAGAAATAAAAGCTTCTGCTTCATTCCACAACGCTTCTTGGTTACTCAAACATACTCGCCTCACTTTAATACGAATATATCCATTGTAGCGGTTTCTATTAAGAAATTCACTTGTTTCAAACCATTTTTTATCATATCATCCGACCATTGTCCTTAGACAATAGATGAATCCATGAGCTCAAGGGTCTTTTGGAGCCAGCGGACATAGCCTTTTTCTCTTTCAATTGCTCTTGTCAGCACTAAGTAATGCCCGAATTGCGCTGAATGAAGCAATTCAGCGGAAGGATCTTCCTCCGTTAAAGCATTCAGCTTCTGTTCAAGCATGTCTACTTTCTTGGTCCGCTCTAGTAGTTGATGTGTAAACAGATCCACCGCTTCCTTTTTGTCCATGGAGGAGATAAAGAATGTTTTTAGCATAAATTCATCCTTTGTTGTTTCTGGAATCGGGTCTTTTGTCCTTAACCATTCATGCAGTTCTCTTTTTCCTGCATCAGTGATTTGATAAACCTTCTTCTCTAGCTTCTTTCCTTGTATGTGAATATCAAATTCAATAAAACCCTCTTCTGTTAGCCGCTTTAATTCAGGGTATATTTGACTATGCTTCGCACTCCAAAACTGTCCAAGGGAATCTTCAAAGTGTTTCTTCATATCATATCCCGTCAGCTCACGCTGATCTAGTAAGCCAAGAATGGCATATTTCAGTACTCTCATGACGGACCTCCAACGCATATTCTTTGACAATAGTATACCATACACACTAAAGTAAACATGTAAATCATGACATGTTTGAAACAACATCATTCTAATGAAAGAAGGAATAAACATGGATCAATTCGTTGGACTTCATATGATTTATACGTATGAAAATGGCTGGGAATATGAGATTTACATTAAAAATGATCACACCATTGATTATCGTATTCATAGTGGGATGGTTGGAGGCCGCTGGGTTCGTGATCAAGAAGTGAATATTGTGAAGCTGACAAAAGGCGTCTACAAAGTCTCTTGGACAGAACCAACGGGGACAGACGTCTCTCTGAACTTTATGCCTGAAGAAAAACGCATGCATGGCGTCATCTTCTTCCCAAAATGGGTGCATGAACGTCCAGATATCACGGTTTGCTATCAAAATGACTACATCGATCTCATGAAAGAATCTCGTGAAAAATACGAAACTTATCCGAAATATGTTGTTCCAGAATTCGCAGACATTACGTATATGAATCATGCAGGTGTAAATGACGAATCGATTATCGCAGAAGCACCGTATGAAGGCATGACAGATGAGATAAGAGCTGGACGAAAATAGTGAAAGCGGCACAATGCGTGCCGCTTTTTCATTTGATCCCTAACGTCTTTTGATGAAGCAAGAAACGGTAAACTGGCAGTTCATCCCCTGCTTTTGAAGCGATAAACCCTGATGACATATAGCTATCTTTTGATTCTGGTTCAAGGGCAAGTGACAGCAAATTGGTTTGTGGCTGTGCCGTGACAAATACCTTCGTTCCTTTTGGCAGCTGACGTTTCTTGTCAACGAGCGTTGTTTCAAGCTGAATATCCGTTTTGCTCTTTTCCTCTCGTTTTGTCACCTGATAGGCTTGTACTGGCACTTTCACGCCAACAGGCAATGTGACACTTTTTAATCCTAATGTTCTGAGCTTCTTTTCTACCCCTTCATGTCCCGGAAGGATGAGATAAGCTGTCGGTCGTTCTCTCGTCAAGACTGGAACAGCATCGCTCGCACTATGAAAACGCACAGGGACATCGATGGTCTGTCCTTTCTCAATATCCACCATTTCCAGTGAATCGTTCACAGGTGCTTTGAAATCATCTTGAATGACCACTTGATCGTCATCGTTTGTTTGAAGACCTTTTTTCACCAGCTTCAGCCGCTCGGTTACCATTTGCTGCTTCACTTGTTTGGCATGCTTCACTGTTGTCTTAATGATTTTTTCATGAGTGGTGACTTGTGCTGCGACGCGGCGGGTAAAGTCTTCTCTTCCAATTCCAATCCCCCTGCTTTCTACAAGAAACGATAGAGCTGGCGAGAGTGCAAAGGCATTCCGGCCAATTCGTGCATCCGTTCCGCCTTCATAGAGGTCGATCTTTCCATCCTTCCCTCTCGTGTTTGTATAATATAGGTCGTTAGAAAATCCTTTGTTCGTCAGCGTTTCCCGAACTCCGTTCACATACAACTCATTTGATGTCAGACGAATGCTTTCCGGAATGTTCAAATTCTTCCCTGATAATATGAGCAAATCGTGATATTTGAGGGCGCCTGATGAGCCAACATTTTCAAACTGCTTTTGGCCTACATCGTATTCATGGGCATCAATGACCACCTCTGGCGCATAACGATTAAATTCTTCATGCAAGGCTATCAGTTCTGGAGATTCTAATGTCATATGATCACGGTTCCCGTCCATTCCGTTTGCAAGCCTGCGGTCAAATGCATAAGAACCATCAGGATTGATTCTTGGGACAATGATGATATTGACATGGCTCAGTATACGCTCTCCTTCATCACCTGCTAGTCGTTTCGCGATAACAAGAGCAGATTCACCGGAGGCTGGTTCATTTCCATGTATTTGTGCTTGTAGCCAGATCGTTGGCTTTTTTGAAAGTGGAGAGATATGACGATCCTTTGTAAAGTAGAGGGCTGGAATGGATCGACCCTCAATGGATGTTCCAATCTGTTTTTGCGTGGCGTAAGGACTTTTGCGGACAATGTCACGTAAGAAGTGTTGAAGCTCTTCTTGTGTCGTAAATGCGTCTCCTTTTTTCTGAAAGGCAGGGGTGTCGAACGTCTCATCAGGCTCAGGGTATAGCTTTTTGACTGAGGCTGGCTGTTCATAACTTTTTCCATAATAAGGGGTGTCTGCATTAGCTGAAGCTGGGGTCACCATCGACAAACTGCCTGATATGAGGCATACAGCAGCAAAAAGAATCGTGCCTTTTCGTTTGGACATGCTATCCTCTCCCTTCGTTGATTTGCATTATAAAGAAAAAAACAGCAAAAGTGTCAGCATTTTTCAAAAATAAATCTTTAGGAGGAACAGGCATTTCTTTCTATAGGGCAAATGAAAGAAGCTTGCTCGGCAATATGACCTAAAAAAGAGTGCCTGCTCGGACAGCAGAACACTCTTCTATTTACCAGATGGAGATGGCTCCAATCAGAATCGCCATAACGGTCATGGCGACGACTGCAAGCACAGCCCATTTCATCCCAAATTTCTGATGCTGATCCAGTGATACCCCAACAAGTCCAACAAGCAAATGAGTCGATGGAACAAGTGGACTTAACATATGAATCGGCTGACCAATAATAGAAGCTCTGGCAATTTCAATTTTATCGACACCGTATGCTGCCGCTGTTTCTGATAGGATCGGCAGCACCCCATAAAAGTATGCATCATTCGGCATAAAGAAAGTAAATATCCCGCTTGTTAACGCGACAATGACTGGAATAAATCCGCCAAGCTGCTCTGGAATCGCAGATACAATGGAGATCGCCATTTCATCTACCATTTTCGTCCCGGTTAAAATGCCTGTAAAAACACCTGCTGCGAAAATCATCGAAGCAATCGCTAAGACGTTTGTTGAATGAGCCGCAATCCGCTCACGCTGCTGATCTAAGTTCGGATAGTTCACGATAATCGCCACACAGAAAGCAAGAACAAATAGAACGGTTAGGCTGACTTTTCCTGATACAAGCAAAAGTACCAATAACAAAGTAAGTGTTAGGTTAAACCACCAAAGTTTCGGTCGTTTGATGTCATCTTGCAGTGCCGCTGCCATTTCATTTGCATGGATCGGCTGGTCAAGCTCAATGACACCAAGGCGTTTTCTTTCGGCTTTTCCAAGAAAGTATGCCACAACAATCATACTCAAAACCCCTGCGCCAATGACTGGAATCATCGGGCCAAATAAAAGTGAAGGGTCGACACCAAGTGCACTCGCCGCTCTAGGTGTGGCACCGCCCCATGGAATCGTATTCATAATTCCCATGCCAACTCCGGCAATTCCCGCTAAAATAATCGGTCGTATGCCAAGCAGTGTAAATAACGGAAGCATCGCTGTTGTTGTAATCATGTACGTCGTTGTCCCATCACCATCAAGTGCGACAAGCATGGTCAAGACAGCTGTTCCGACAACAATTTTTAATGGGTCGCCTTTGACGATTTTTAAGATTTTCGCCACCATCGGATCAAATAAACCCGCATCAATCATAATGCCAAAGTACAAAATCGCAAACATGATCATGACCGCTGTCGGAGCGACTTGCTGCACACCTTTGACAATCATGTCTGAAATTTCAGTAAAATGAAAACCTGCAATAAGAGCAAATGCAATTGGTGTTAACACCAATGCCGTTAAAACAGACATACGTTTCGTCATAATCAAAACCATAAATACAACCATCATAAGAAATCCTAAAATTGCTAACACTTTGTTCACCCCTTATGTTGTATACGCTTTCATTAATTGTCGGTATCCCATTTCCAACCCTTTCTGTCATGATATCTGACGCCTGAATTGAAGTAAATATTATGAATTTTAATTCTTTTTCGGTCGATAAATGCTTTTTGTTCATTTTGTGCATTCGTTGTTGTTCCTCGATTCCATGAAAAAAAGCGGTCTCATTTGACCGCTTGTTCTCCTTGTATAAATTGCTCATAACGCCTTAATTGATCTTCCATGAAGACCTTCGCCTCTTTACTGTTCATATAGCGACCTGTCCAGCCCTTTTGCTTTAATTGCTTTTTCCAGGACGTAGTCTGTGTCATTTTTTGAAGAAGCTGATCCCATTCACGAATCTCGTGCTGATTCATTTGCTTGGGTCCCATGACACCACGCCAATGAGAAAAGATGAGTGGGATTCCTTGCTCTTTCCAAGTAGGCACATCTTCAAATCCCTCTAAACGCTGATTGGTTGTGGTCGCTATGAGTTTTAGCCTCTTCTTTTCATAATCATGACGAACCTCTGTAATCGTTGTTGTTGCTGCATCCACCTCATGGTCAATAAGCGCCTGAAATAAATAATCTGCACTGTCAAATTTCAAAAATTGAATGCGGTATGGATCAATCCCTGCCATTTCTGCTGCCCGTGCGAACGAGATTTGATCATCATTTCCGAAGTCTGGGGCAAATCCAATTTTTAAGGAATCCGGTTTCTTCTTTAATGTGTTTAATAGCTCCTTCCCATTTGCAAAAGGAGAATCCACTGGGACTGCGACGACCTGCCACTCTTCCGCAAGAATCGCAAGTGGCGTGACATCATTCATTGTCACGTTACTGCTTCCAAGCAAATTACGGCTCAATAATAAGCTTGAATTTAAACTAATATAATTGGCATCTCGCTCCATCATATAAGTCCATCCCTTATCCACCGTCCCGCCTCTTTGATAAAGGATGTTCACAGGCCGTTTCACCAGCTTCTCTTGTTCAAGCACTGATTTCATTACCTGGGCCGTTTGGTCAAATCCACCGTCAGGTACACCAGACACTACAATATATAATGGGCTATGCTGCAAGAAAGAATCTTCTGCTGTTTTTTCATTAAAGGTGAGCGTCATAGAAAGAAAGATGATGATGACTAGGAGCATTCCTTTTTTCATCTTTTAAGACTCCGCTTGCTTTTTGGCAGGATAATATTTTCGTTCTGGTCTGCCAATGATCCCGTATGCAAGCTCTGCCCGGCATTCTCCCGTTGTCACGAGATATTCTACGTAACGTCTCGCTGTTGTGCGTGATGCGCCCATTTTTTCTCCGAGTTCTTCCGCTGTAATTCCGTTATTCTCCGATGCCATCAGTGTTTTCACTTTTTCCAAGGTGAGTGAATTGATGCCTGTTGGCAGGTCCCGGTCATCCTTTTGTTTTGATTCTTCCTGCATTTGCCCAAAAAACAGATCGATCATCGTTTGATTGACTTCATCCTTTGAATTGATTAAGTCTTTCTTTTCTTTATATTCGGTTAAGACTTGCGTGAACTTTTGGGCTGTCACCGGTTTGATTAAATAATGAACCACTCCATAATGAAGGGCATCTCTTAAAAGCATCGTTTCTGTTGCAGCGGTGATAATGATCACATCTACTTCAGGATAGCGTTCTCTTAAAAGCGGCAACAGGTTTGTACCGAGCTCATCAGGCATATACACATCAAGCAAGATGAGATCTATCTGTTCTTTTTGAAGCGCCTCCCACATATCTTTTGCACTTTTTGCCTTTCCGGCGACTTGAAAGCCCTGTATCTTTTGTATATAGGATTCATGAATGGCAGCGATTCGAAAATCATCCTCCGCAATGAGTACCTTCATCACAATCTATTCCCCCTTTGTGCCTTTCGGTATGTATACAGTGAAGATGGCACCGCCTTCTTTTTGGTTCGAGACTTCAATCCAGCCCCCAAGTTCATCCAATACTTCTTTCACATTAGCTAGTCCATAGCCTCGCCCTTCTCCCTTTGACGAATGACCCCTTGTAAAAATGTGTGATAATTCCTTATCATTGATGCCATCACCTGAATCGGAAACTTCTATAATAATATCAAATCCAATATCTGTGATAAACAGACCTACTTCTCGCTTTTCCTTGTTTAATACGGCCTCAAAGGCATTGTCTACAAGATTGCCAATGATGGTGATAAAGTGAGATAGACTCAAATGAGCGGGTAGCGGCTCCAATGAACTATTTTCATCGATGTGGAAATGGACCTTTTTCTCAGATGCCTTTCCTAATTTCCCGAGTAAAATAGCTTGTATTTTAGGAGAACGAATTTGCTTCATGAGTAAATCATGCTGACGATTTTGCAGCGTATATTCTTCCTTAATTAAGTCGATCGCTTCATCCACTTGTTTCAGCTCAAGCAAGCCTAAAATGGCGTACAGCTTATTTGAGAACTCATGTGTTTGCGCTCTAAGGTCTTCTGAATATTGGCTTACCTCTGTTAATGTATCCAGCAGCTTCGTCAGCTCTGTTTTCTCCCTGAAGCTCACAATTCCTCCGAATACTCTATTGTCCTGCTTAACTTTTTTCACGTTTAACACAAAGGTTTTATTATTGACGACTGTCTCTATGTTAGGCTCAATCGTCTCTTCCGTTAAATAGGATAGAAGATTGGCATTTGGCAAGACTTGGTCAATATGAAGGGGGCGCTCTGATGAAACGCGCAGCATGTGTTCAGCTGACGTATTCATCATCGTCATCGCACCTTTGCGGTCAAACGCAATAATCCCCTCTTTAATGGCAAGCAGCATCGCTTCTCTTTCTCGGTATAATGATGCAATTTCATGTGGTTCAAGCCCTAATGTATCTTTTCGAATACTCCTTGTTAAAAAAATCGCTCCGAATAGGCCAGGGAGCAAAACGAGAAGTGCTATATAACTAAGTTTAAAAAGTTGATGGGCTGTTGCTTGATCAATCTCTTTTTTCAAAAATTCGACGGTAACTGTCCCAATAATTTCTTCGTGCTGTCCAGTTTCTTTCATAATCGGCGCACTGCCTCTGACAACCGTTTCACCGTCAGAATCACCAGTCGATATGGAGGTTCCTCCAAACAGCAGAGTACTCCTTCCTTCCGATACACTGATGGTTTTACCTACATCCTCATGATTCGTATGAAAAAGGACCTTTCCTTTTTGATTGGTGATCAAGATAGCGTGCGCTCTTACTTGCTCCTTCATTTGCTCAAGCACTACCTGTTCTTCATTTTGGGATGCTAATGTGGCCACCGAAGTTTTAATTGGCGGCATATATGATATCGTTCTAGCGGTTTGCACCGCCAGCTGTTCAGCTTGTCCCTGTCTTTCTGATGTCTGTAAAAAACCAAAACAAATGGTCAATAAAGCAATGACAACTAGCAAAAGCCCGATAATTAATCCAAATATTTTCGTTTGTAAAGTGACTTTCCTTTTGCCCATCCTCACCGCCACAACCCCTAATTCAAGTAGATTCATCGAATAGACTCTAAGAAAATCATATCATTTTTTCTTACGAAGTTGAGAGAAAATTCATTCAAACAAAAAGGACGACTCAAATCGAGTCATCCCTTTGTGTCTATTACGTGATGGATAAACCAGCACTCGCATAGCCTGCTACAGCGTTAACTAAGGATAAGCCTGTTGCAGTCGCAGAGAATACAACCAGTAATCTTGTTTGTGCTGTAACTGGCACATTCAGACCAGTAGCGATGCCGTTTGAAATAGCACCAATAGTGAGAATCCCAGTTAATGGTGGTGCCAACGTGACACTCGCTATTTGAGTGAAGCTGTTATCTGGTGTCGGTGAAGCAAATAAACTTGCTGTTACTGTAATACTCGTGCCGACTAAAGCCAATGCTGCCGTGGTACTAAAGTATCCGGCAAATGAAGTAATAGTACCATCTCTTGGTACAGAGAATGCCATATTTAGAAGAGTACCTGCTGCACCTGTTAAGTCGATGATACCACCTAAGATACTGACTCCAGTTGCAGAGTTACCAAAGCCGACCAAACTAGATGTCCCGACTAGACCGCCTGCAATCGTTGTTAAAGCGACAGGTAAACCTGATGCAAACGGAATAATCGCACTCGATCCAGTTGCACCGGTGGCTCCCGTGGCTCCCGTGGCTCCCGTGGCTCCCGTTGCTCCCGTGGCTCCCGTGGCTCCGGTTGGACCGGTTGCTCCCGTGGCTCCCGTGGCTCCGGTTGGACCGGTTGCTCCCGTGGCTCCCGTGGCTCCGGTTGGACCGGTTGCTCCCGTGGCTCCCGTGGCTCCGGTTGGACCGGTTGCTCCCGTGGCTCCCGTGGCTCCGGTTGGACCGGTTGCTCCCGTGGCTCCCGTGGCTCCGGTTGGACCGGTTGCTCCCGTGGCTCCCGTGGCTCCGGTTGGACCGGTTGCTCCCGTGGCTCCCGTGGCTCCGGTTGGACCGGTTGCTCCCGTGGCTCCCGTGGCTCCGGTTGGACCGGTTGCTCCCGTGGCTCCCGTGGCTCCGGTTGGACCGGTTGCTCCCGTGGCTCCCGTGGCTCCGGTTGGACCGGTTGCTCCCGTGGCTCCCGTGGCTCCGGTTGGACCGGTTGCTCCCGTGGCTCCCGTGGCTCCGGTTGGACCGGTTGCTCCCGTGGCTCCCGTGGCTCCGGTTGGACCGGTTGCTCCCGTGGCTCCCGTGGCTCCGGTTGGACCGGTTGCTCCCGTGGCTCCCGTGGCTCCGGTTGGACCGGTTGCTCCCGTGGCTCCCGTGGCTCCGGTTGGACCGGTTGCTCCCGTGGCTCCCGTGGCTCCGGTTGGACCGGTTGCTCCCGTGGCTCCCGTGGCTCCGGTTGGACCGGTTGCTCCCGTGGCTCCCGTGGCTCCGGTTGGACCGGTTGCTCCCGTGGCTCCCGTGGCTCCGGTTGGACCGGTTGCTCCCGTGGCTCCCGTGGCTCCGGTTGGACCGGTTGCTCCCGTGGCTCCCGTGGCTCCGGTTGGACCGGTTGCTCCCGTGGCTCCCGTGGCTCCGGTTGGACCGGTTGCTCCCGTGGCTCCCGTGGCTCCGGTTGGACCGGTTGCTCCCGTGGCTCCCGTGGCTCCGGTTGGACCGGTTGCTCCCGTGGCTCCCGTGGCTCCGGTTGGACCGGTTGCTCCCGTGGCTCCCGTGGCTCCGGTTGGACCGGTTGCTCCCGTGGCTCCCGTGGCTCCGGTTGGACCGGTTGCTCCCGTGGCTCCCGTGGCTCCGGTTGGACCGGTTGCTCCCGTGGCTCCCGTGGCTCCGGTTGGACCGGTTGCTCCCGTGGCTCCCGTGGCTCCGGTTGGACCTGTATCTCCTGTGGCTCCCGTTACGCCGGTGGCTCCCGTGGCTCCGGTTGGACCGGTGGCTCCCGTGGCTCCCGTGGCTCCTGTGGCTCCTGTGGCTCCGGTTGCTCCCGTTGCACCTGTGTCTCCCGTCGCTCCGGTTGCTCCTGCTATTCCTGCGGCGCCCGTTGCTCCGGTTGCTCCCGTGGCTCCCGTGGCTCCCGTGGCTCCCGTGGCTCCCGTGGCTCCGGTTGCTCCCGTTGCACCTGTAGCTCCCGTTGGTCCTGTATCTCCGGTCACTCCCGTGGCTCCTGTTACTCCCGTTGCTCCCGTTGCTCCCGTTGCTCCGGTTACTCCCGTTGCACCTGTAGCTCCCGTTGGTCCTGTATCTCCGGTCACTCCCGTTGCTCCGGTTACTCCCGTTGCTCCGGTTGCTCCCGTTGCACCTGTAGCTCCCGTTG
>NZ_JOTP01000020.1 GCF_000715205.1 Bacillus zhangzhouensis
CATCCATCATCATTGCGAGTAAAATAAAAAAGATTGTATAAAAACATGAGTTTCTCTACAATCTGAGGACTGCGGATGCAGTCCTTTTATTACTTCATATCTTCTAAAATCAGTGCTTTTTCCTGATTTGAAATAAACGAGCGCTGTGTAAAGACGCGATATTCATTTTCTCTTGTTTTATCTAAAATGGCTTTATAAAAGTGAGCAGCTGCTTTCACCGGCATACGTGAATAAAGTGGAAATTCATGAAGATGGTCAAAAAATTCCTCATAGTACGCCTCTGCCTCAAAGGCAATGTACTCCCATACGTGCTGGAATGCTTGATTGACCACACCTTCTTGCAATTCTTGATCTGTATAGCCGAATTGATCCATCACTTGCTTAGGCAAATAAATGCGATTTCTTTCAGCTGCATCCTCACCAATATCACGAAGGATGTTGGTGAGCTGCATGCCAATCCCTAACGAAATGGCTGCTTCTTTGAGTTGTTCCTTTTTACGGGGAGCAATAATCGGAAGCAGCATGAGTCCAACTGTACTCGCTACATGATAGGAATAGATGAGCAATTCATCTAACGTTTCGTATCTTTGATGCTCTAAATCCATCTCCTGTCCATGGAGCAGGTCACGGAACGGAGCTTCATCCATACGAAACTCCTGAAATGTATGCTCTAGCGCCACCCATATCGGATCATTCCGGTCTACCTCACCATGTAAGAATTGATCAAACGCCTCCCGAAAGGATGCTAACTCCTCTTTTGGTGAAGGGGACTCATCTACAATGTCATCCGCTCTCCGGCAAAAGGAATAAACAGCCCAGACTGCCTGTCTTTTCTTTTTAGGCAGCATAGAAAAGGCGCGATAAAACGTTTTTGAATGGATTTGAATCGTCTCTTCACATACTTTCAATGCTGTTTGCACATCAACCACTTAGCTTCACTTCCTTTCTGTCATTCAAATCTTTTAGTAGCACAGAAGCCATGAGCTTTGCACTTTGCATGACGATCGGTACCCCGCCGCCAGGATGAATGGAGGCACCTACCGCATAAAGATTGTCTGTCTCTGCCACCTTCACTTGCGGGCGAAAGACGCCTGATTGAAACAAATTAGGTGCAAGTCCAAAGCTGCCTCCCTCAAACAATCCTTCTCGCAGTGAATCATTTGGTGTTCTTACCTTTTTCCATACAATCGACTCTCGCAATTGCGGAAAGCCTCTTTTCTCAAGACGATTCAGCATGTTTCCCACAAAGTCTTTCTCCTCTTCCCAGTTGATGTGATCTCCTGAAGGAACAGGAATGAGCATATACAAGACACTACAGCCTTCTGGGGCAAGAGTTGGATCAATGATGGATGGATTAAATGTATAAAATGACGGGTCTTGAGGGACTGTTTTCGTTTGAAAAACCTCTTTCATATGCTGATCAAAGTGTTCTCCCATAAAAAATTGATGAACAGGTGCTTCATGGTACACCTTATTTAAACCGAGATACACCATCACGCAGCCAGAGGATGGAACGTATTTACGCCGGTCTTGTTCATCTAAACCAAGCTGTTTTAACGCCGCTGGATAATCCCCGTTGATCACAAAGGCATCAGCTGCTATGTGTTCATCATTTACTTTTGCCTTGACCGCCCGTTTGCCCTCAAACTCCAATTGCGTCACTTCTTCATTTCGTCTTACATTCACACCCATCTCAATGAGTTGTCTCTCCAATATATCTACTAAACTGGCATATCCGCCTTTTAAATAGTAGATTCCGTGTGCGTGCTCACTATATGAAACAAGCGAATAAATAGCAGATGCTTCATATGGGTTTCCGCCGACATAGAGGGTTTGAAGTGCGTATGCATCTCGCAGGCGTTCATCTGAGAAGTATTTTTTTAGAGCGCTTTGAACCGTTCGGTACGCTTTTAATTTCATCAAAATCTTCATGTTTTCTTTTGTGAAAAATGTTCGTTTTTCATGAAACGATTTCTCTAGAAAAGCTTGCTGCCCTTCTTGAAACCGATTCGTCATGTCTTCTATAAATTTCAGAAACCCTTGATCTTCCTTTGGAAATACACGTCTGATTTCATCTAACTGTCGCTGTGAATCAGAGTACTTCGTGTAGGAGGTTCCATCCTGGTACTGGATCGTGTACAGCGGATCAAGCTGCAAAAGATCAAGAGAGGTTTCGTCAATTCCCACCTCATGTAAAATGCCTTTTAACATTCCAGGAAGTAGGACAATGGTCGGACCTTCATCTACTTTATATCCTTTCTCACGTACAAAAGCAAGCCGACCGCCAAGCCGTTCATTTTTTTCGACAAGGGTGACATCATGTCCAGCTTTTTTTAAATAGAGCGCTGAGATCATTCCGCCAATACCGCCACCTGCAATCAATATATGTTTCTTCATGAGGCGCTCCCCTTTTCGTGATGTGGCATCGTTTTGTGCGTATGTTTCTCTTTTGAGAGAATCGCATTTGTCGTGATGCGTGCCGATTCTAAAATGGTCGGCAAACCGCTTCCTGGGTGCGTTCCTCCTCCAACAAGCCAGCAGTGCTTCAATTCATCAAATTCATTGTGCGGCCTTAGCACCATCATTTGCGTAAGCTGATGGCCAAGGTTAAATGTAGCTCCTTCATATACGTAAAGGTCTTCCTCCCAATGCTTCGGGGTGATCATCCGCTCGACATCTATATGCTGTCTAATATTCTTAAAGCCGGTTTTCCACTCCAGTGTGTCCAGCACAAGTTCTCTGAATTCATCTTGATGCGCTTCCCAGTCAATACCGCTTTGATTATTGGCAACGGGTGCCAACACATAAAGAGCTGACTTTCCTTTTGGCGCAAGCGAGTCATCTGTTACACTTGCATTTTGAATATAAATGGACGGGTCATCTGGCAGCTCATACGTTTTCGTAATCCCTTTGACAAATTTAGCGTAATCATCGGAAAAAACGATGGTATGATGCGGCTCATCATAAATTGTATCTAATCCTAAATAAAGCATAAAGGTGGAGCATGAGAATTTTTTCTTTTTCAATTTCTTTTCGCTATATTTCTTTAATAAACCTGGCTCTACCAGCTTTGTCATCACATATGCAAAGTCTCCATTGACGACAACCTCATCTGCGTGTACTTCTTCCCCTGATTCTAAGCGAATGCCCTTTACTTTCCTGCCTTCAGTCATCAGCTTTTCGACGCCAGATGACAAATGAATGGTTGCACCAGATTCAACCGCCGCCTTTGCCATCGCTTCTGACAGCTGATTCACGCCGCCTTTCGGATGGAAAACGCCTGTATCATGCTCCATAAACGAAAGAATCGAAAACGCTCCAGGGCATTCCCATGGTGACATTCCTAAATACTTTGATTGAAACGTAAATGCATATTTCACCGACTCATTCGAGAAATAGTCTGAGAGCACATCATATAAACTCTTATTTAACGAAAGCTGCGGAAGTGCTCTTATCACCTTTGGACGCAAATAATGATGAAAACGATCCATTTTACTTTGTAAAATTGGCGTAAGGCGGTCCATTTTGCGCTTTGTATCGTTCATAAAGCGTACATATCCTTCGCCCTCACCAGGTGCAAAGGCTTCTAACCGTTTGTACATTTCGTCTCGATCTCGAATCATATCAAGCTGCTCGTCTTGAAAGATTAATCTATACATTTCTTTTAATTCAATGACATCGATATAGTCATAAAGATTTTTGCCAGCAAAGGTGAACAGCTCCTCTGCAATATGAATCATGCTGAGAAAGGTAGGACCTGTATCAAACGTGAAATCACCAAGTTGAAACTTAGAGTTACGTCCGCCAACAAAGGGCTGTTTTTCGTATACATGAACGTCATGTCCTTTGCTTTGAAGCATCATAGCTGCCGCAAGTCCCCCTGGTCCTGCTCCGATCACAATGATTTTCATTATCCTTTTTCCTCCAAATTAATTCACTTTAAGTTAATTATACAAATTAGAAAGGTTAGATCAACTTTCGATGTGCTCTAAAAGTCTCATGTTATGTATCAAAAAAGCCAGCTTCCTTTCAACAAGTGTAAGAAAGCCGACCCTTTATTACGCGTCTATATCAATTCGATATGTTTCAAACCAGTGATGAATCTGCGCCAGATGGGCGATTAGCTGTGGGCCCTTCATTAGCTGGCCATACCAAGGCACTTGAAAGGAAGCCCCTTCAGTTTCAATCAGCTGTTTCAATTGATGTGGATCTAAAAATTCATGAAGCACAGAATCTTTTTGCGCAAGGCAATCTGTTAACATCTCTTTCACAGCCTGGGTATAGGCTGGATGATGCGTTTTCGGGTAAGGACTCTTCTTGCGATAAAGCACTTCATTCGGTAAAATTCCCTCTAATGCTTTTCGTAAAACCCCTTTTTCACGATTTCCATGCATTTTCATTTCCCAAGGAATATTCCAAACATATTCGACAAGGCGATGGTCTGCAAATGGCACACGCACCTCAAGGCTCGCGCCCATACTCATTCGATCTTTTCGATCTAGCAGCGTTGTCATGAACCAGATCATATTTAAGTAAAAAAGTTCTCTCCGGGCTTTATCTACTCCAGTTTCTCCATCTAAAAGAGGTGTTTCTGCCACGGTTTCTTCATATTTGCTTTGCGCATATTCCTTCAGTGATAGCTTCTTTTGCCACGAGTCTTGAAGAAGCTGCGTGCGGGCTTCAGTCGATCTCATCCAAGGAAAACCATTCGTTTCATTTGACATATGAAACCACGGATAGCCTCCAAATATTTCATCAGCACATTCACCTGATAGGCCGACAACGAAATCCTTTTTAATTTCTCGGCAAAACCAAAGTAAGGATGAATCAATATCTGCCATGCCCGGTAAATCTCGAACTTCAACCGCTTCCTTCAAATACGAAGCCAGTTCCTTTTGCCCGATGACACTGCTGTGGTGATTCGTTTGAAATGCTTTGGTCATTTGATCAATCCAAGGACCGTCAGCATTCGGCTGGAATTGACTTGCCTCAAAGAATTGGTCATTTCCTTCGTAATCAACCGAATACGTATGAAGCGGCGCTTTCCCTATTTTCTCAAAGTGCTTGGCGGCGATGGCGGTAATGGCACTAGAATCAACGCCACCAGATAAAAATGTACAAACAGGCACATCAGAGACGAGCTGTCTTGTGACAGCATCTGTAAAGAGATGCTTGACGTGCTGAGCGGTGTCATCAAGTGAGTCTGTATGCTGTTCGCTTTTGACATTCCAGTACCTCCACACACGCAGTCCATCTTTTGAAAAGGTCAAAGCATGTGCAGGTCTCAGCTCTTTTACACCTTTAAATACCCCTTGCCCTGGTGTTCTAGACGGTCCTAAGCCAAAGATCTCCGATAACCCCTCATGATCAACCTTTGCTTTCATATCAGGGTGAGCAAGAAGGGCTTTGATCTCTGAACCAAATAAAAAGGAATGATGACGTTCTGTATAGAAAAATGGCTTGACGCCGAGCCGGTCTCTCCCTGCAAATAATAATTCACGCTCACTATCCCAGATCACAAATGCAAAAATACCATTAAAATGGGTGACACACTCCTCCTTCCATTCTGTGTAGGCGTGAAGAAGAACCTCTGTATCAGAATGCCCAAGAAAGCGGTGCCCCCTTTTTAATAATTCTTTTCTTATGTCCTCCGTGTTATAGAGCTCTCCATTGTATACAACCGTATAAGCATGGTTTTGATGTGTATAAGTCATCGGCTGCTTTCCACCTTCTATATCTACAACCGCTAACCTTTTATGCCCAAAAAGAACGTGCTCATTTTTCCACGTATTTGTATCATCTGGCCCTCTTTTAGATAATGTATCTGTCATTTGATTGATTACATGTTCCTGTTGGATGAGCTGCTTTTTAAAGTCTGCCCAGCCTGTTATTCCACACATCATCATCAGCTCCCATCCGTTTTTCATCAAGTGTTCTCATTCAGCCTTTCTTAGTTTATGCATCGTCTCCTTGATAGTTGATTTGTCCTTTTTTCCCGGCGTATAGGACAAGCATCATTTGGTAAGAAAGGAAAGAGGAAAGGAGCTTTTGTCAATGGAGAAACGAATGAAGCATCTTGAGCGCTCTAGCAGAAGGTGGTGTATCGGGTATTTACTGATTGAAAATGGGCATTGTCTGATCGAAGATGAAGAAGGAGAGATCATGCTGCCAGAAAGTCTTCAAAGCTCTATGATCTGTTTGAAAGAAAATGACCGATGGACAAAAGGAGAATTGCTCGGGTCTATGATTCTTCATGAAAACGGGCAGTTGCTGGAGGTACAAGGCGGTGAAATGATTCAATATACAGCATCTCTTGCCAAAGGTTGGCTTGACTTACTCATGTTCGTACCAGAAAACGTCTTTTATCAAATCATAGAACAAGTAGAACAGCTGGGCTTTTCCGTCTACGATTGTGTCTTCTCCTCCTTTCATGCTTTTCAATGCGTCTCTTTCTTTCAGTTTTCAGCAGATACACAATCGCTAGCACTTCAATGCCACCATGAGCCTGCCGCCGGCCGAATGCGTTTTGAATGGACCACTTCTGACGGTCACCGGTCGGTTTCCACGTTTGATGTCACATAAAAAGGGCACTGCTTCCTATAAGCAATGCCCTTTTTATATTAAAAGATATGGAAACCGATCGGCAGACGTAAACCAAGAAGAATGGTCACAATCGCAATCACGATAAAACCAATCAATACACCCGTCACTGATTTTCCTTTTTTCTTGCGTACAAGAACCATTTCCATGAAACCGATCACAAGGATACCGAGTACCATTTTGCCGATATACTCGCCCCCGAAACCTGGAATTTTCATTCCTGTGCGAACATACAGCTCTACGCCTGTTGCAATAATGAGCAAGTAGAGTAGTCTGACGATCATGTGCACAATTTTAGCACCTTTGTCATTTTTACCTGCTAGAGCAAAGGCCACGAAGAATAAAATAATCCCTAGCACCCACGCTGTAATATGTAAATGTGTCCCCATCTGTTATTTCCCCCTTTATCAGAACAAGTACCTTCTCATCGTACCACGAAATAAGTCGAACACAAAGCGACAATCCTGTGTCAACAGCCCTTTATTTGACGCGATTCGATAACGTCCCAATCGGTTCAATCGTGATTTCAATCTGATCTCCTGAAGCTAAAAACTTTGGCGGTTCAAAGCCTTTTCCAACGCCAGAAGGTGTACCCGTTGCAATGATGTCACCTGCTTCTAGCGTCATCCCTTTTGAAAGAGTTGAAACAATGTCCTCAATTGGGAAGATCATTAATTCCGTACTGGCAGACTGACGAACCTCTCCGTTTACCTTTGTTTCCACATGGAGTGCTCCATGATCCTCGATCACTGACTTATGGACGATATAAGGTCCCATCGGACAAGATGTATCTAAGCTTTTGCCTATGAAAAATTGTTTATGTTTTTTCTGCAAATCTCTTGCCGTTATATCATTTAAAATGGTGTAACCGAAGATATAATCGCGGGCCTGTTCAGGCGCAATATTCTTCCCTGATTTCCCCATGACGATGGCAAGCTCACCTTCGTAATCCAATTCACTTGTCACATCTTCATGAAGAAGAATGTCCGCTTCGTGTCCAACCACTGAAGTAGGTGCCTTTGTAAAAATCATCACGTCTTTAGGAATATCTGCAGCACTTCCCATCTCCAAAACATGATCTTGATAATTCTTTCCGACACACATGATGTTTTTAGCTGGTTTTGGAATCGGTGCATGGAGCTTGACGCCCGAAAGCGGATATACATAAGAGCCGCGGTCTTCTTCTTTTTTCTCAGCCCAATCAAGAAGCTGTCTGACGTGTTCGACAAACTTGTCCCCCATGTTGATGCATTCAGCTAAAGAGTTTGGCAATGTCTCCAGCTCAAATAATTTAGCCTCTGCCTTTTTAACGTCCATCACCCATTCATCATCAATGACCACCCCAATAAACATCCTGTTATGTATCTCACCTGTAAAAAACTTCATGTCTTCCCCTCGCAATCTTCATTTCGCTAAGTTATGATGTCTCATTTTATTTCTCTACGAAATAAAAAAAACCCTTTTTTATCATACTCTCTTTTAAAAAGGGTTTCAAAAATGATGACCTCATGTTTAGCGGTAGCGTCGATATTCCCACATATTCCCTTGATCCCATTTACGATCAACATTTCCTCTGCTTCGGGAATGGTGCTTTTTCTTTCCGCATCCTCGGCAAGAATGACTTCGTCTGTGATGATGAGAGCGCTTAGATCGATGGCTGCGATGTGACTTGCGGCAGCTTTTCTTATGATGAGATCTGTGCTTGCTGCGGTGTGACTTTTTCGGTTCGCTCTTTTTGCTTCTGTAAGATTTTTTACTCTTCATGCTTTTCTTTGAGCGATAGCTTTTCTTTGAACGATGGCTTTTCTTCGAGCGATAGCTTCTGTAGCTTTTTTTGCTACGGCGTGATTTACGGCATCCGCCAAAGAACCAATGATGGCGACTTGAATGACGAGAACGAGCTGATTTGTGCGAACGTCTCGATTCTGGTTCACGATCTAAGTGATGATCACGTCCCTCACTTCGAAGTGAATCCACTGCATGTTCAATGTGTGAATGATCAAATGTACTCACGAACAATTCCCCTCCCAGTCTATGCTTCGACAAAACAAACAGACAAAGCTGCTTATCTTCTCTGCTTTATGTTACGAGACTCGGTAGACAAGTGTTCGTGACGAATGCCTCTTTCTTTTAAAACTCCATGAACACCTACCAGCCGGTACAGGACATTCCTTCATTTTCATATCGTAAAGAAGAGCATATAGGAGGCTGATGAACGTATGAGCACAGAACCTTTAAAACAACTTGATATGTGGATTCATCCTAAGGACCTGATTGAATTAAAAAAAGACATTTGGAACGATGAACCTGTTGAGGCGATTCTGAAAACAGGCCAAATCAAATCACATATTTATGCTTCATACCGCGGGTCACACATTAGAAAGCTTAAGAAAAAGTCCTATCAAATTGAATATCGAAAGCCAAAACAAAGACAAGGCGAATCCATCTTTCATTTAAATGCAGAGTACAATGACCCTTCTTTTATTCGAAACAGGCTGTCCTTTTATTTCTTCGAGCAGATGGGGGTGCTAAGCCCTGCTGCTTCTCATGTATTCCTGACCATTAATGGAAGAAAAGAGGGCATTTATTTAAAAATAGAATCCGTCGATGAGTTATTTCTTCAAAAACGGCAGCTATCAGGAGGCGGTATTTATTATGCAGTAGATGACGACGCTAATTTCTCCCTTTTGAGTTCGTTTGATAAAAAGCCCAAAAAGCATCTTCTTCTCGGGTACGAGAAAAAAACGGGTACATCAAGACATGACAAGCAACTGAGCGAATTTATTTACTTCCTCAACACAGCAACAGACGACGTATTTGCAGAAAAAATCGAGCAATACCTTGATGTGACACAATATTTCCGCTGGCTCATTGGTGTGGTGTGCACCCAAAATTTTGATGGCTTTGTTCATAACTACGCTCTTTATGTGAATGAACAAGGAAGGTTTCAAGTGCTTCCTTGGGATTATGATGCAACATGGGGCCGTGACATTCATGGAGAAGAAATGGCGTTCGATTATATCCCAGTAAGTGGATTTAACACATTAACTGCTAGATTACTAGATATTCCTTCGTTCAAGAGAGCCTATTATGCTCTTTTCCAGCATGTACTAGATACGCATTTTTCACAGGACCGTCTCTGTCCAATCATCGAGAAATGGCATGACTCGATTGAGCACCGCATCGGGGACGACCCATATACGAAAGATCGAAAAGAAGTACTACAGTCAGAGAGAGAGTTAATCCGGCAGTATATCAACAAAAGACGACGTTATTTACAGGCTGAGATTAGAAAAGAGACATTGGGAACGTGAGGATGATTTCGAATTTTGTCACTTTATTACTCATATTGACGAAACAGCTTTTTTTATAGAAAAATAGGGTATACTAACCATATCCTTCTATTTGATAAAAAATGTGAGAGTTGGCGTCCGTTATGATCAATTATGAAATTGAACAAAAAAGATTACATTTAATTGAGACTGCAAAAAAATTCGGTATGAATGCTGAAGAAACCATCAGGTGCAGTCAAGAGCTTGACACACTCTTAAATAAAGGCATCAAATACACCTCTAAAGAATGCTCGAATAAAGGGTAAACCATACACCTCATTCCTCTCATCAAAAGCTTTTAAAAAGACAATCACACATTAAAAGACCCATCATAAGCTATGGTGAAACGCCCAAAAACAAAGCGCCCTAATTTTATAAAGGATGTGCACCGCTATGCCGGCTATTGTTGGAGCCTTTAAAGTAAATGCCGTCGGAACGAGCGGAGTCGTTCATGTTGGAGACTGCATCACCATTTCTCCAAATAGTCAGGTTAAAACGTTTGCTGGCGCAGGCAGTTTTAACACTGGTGATCAATTGCGCATCAGCAACTATAAGAGTGTAACAAATACGTACGACAGTGATGTCATTGATCAACCGCTTGTTGGTAACTTGTAAGGAGTGAGAATCCGTTGAACTTCTATATTAATCAAGCGATACAAATTAATTATTTACGCGTGGAGTCTGTCAGTAACTCATCTGTTCTGCAAATTGGGAGTGCTGGATCAATCAAGGCGCTTTCCAACCTGTATAACACAGGCAGCTACGTAGAATCAGCACCTGCCGCAGCAGGCTCACAAGGAATTGAAGAATCTCAAGGCGCAAGCACAGCACCTTTTGTACCGCTTCAGTCACCAACAACTTAAGTTCATCTGCAATCCCCGGAGGTGTATGTAAATGTATGACTATCAAAGCAACGCTTCACAAGTGTATGGCATCATTCAAAAACAAACACAGCAAATCATGATGCTTGAAAAAAGGCTTAACGAGCTTCAGCAGGAAATGCAAATGATCAAAGACAAACCGACAACGAATATTGAACGGATTGATTATCAATTTGATCAACTGAAAATCGAGCGGCTGGAAGGTACATTGAATATCGGCCTCAATCCATCTGATCCAAACAGTGTTCAAAATTTTGAAGTGGGCCAAACAACAACCCCGGGAATTGGAATGATGCAGCAAGAAATGGCTGATCAATTTTTCAATCAAACACGCCAGCTTGTCGATGCATTCTTAAATGAAGAAGCACCAGAACTTCTTGAAGAACTAGAGCAGCGATATGAAGGCTCTCTTGATGAAAGCAATAAACACCATATCATTGAGGACATTCGAAAACAAATTGACAGCAGGATCAAATACTATGCAGGACAGCTGCCACATCGTGAAGATATGACACCGCTGCAGCGTTCAGAGCAAATTGCTGAATATGTGAAGCATGATGTGAAGCGGGCGATTGAGCATTTTTTAGCCCATATTCCAAGTGAAACGAAAGGAGAGGAAAACGGATGAATTTCACAGTTGTCAACCGCAACATCGAGACCGGAAGCATTAAAGTAGTTGGGGTATCGTCCTCTTCCCTATTCATCATCGGGGACACAGACCATGTACAATTATCCTCGATTTTCGATACACCGCCAGAATCTCTTATCATTGGACCGTTTGTTCCTCTGGCACCTCGATAATGATTAAGCGCACATCTCAAGTGAAGTTCTCGAAGGTGAATTCTGTCGGGATTTCGAGTGTCGTTCAAATTGGTGATACACAGGAGCTATGCCCGAAGGTCAAGGTGTTAGCTGTTCAACGGACGCTTAGTTTGTTTTATGGCTATGAAGCAGAAAACTTAAATGCGAAAGAATTTGAAGTGTATTATGAGCCGATTCCATTGATGCTGCCAGAACGAACAGTTAGAACGGCATTTTACCATGAAAAGCCTGTGATTAAAGTTTCTTCGATACATGTAGAAGGGGTATCATCGTCCTCTGTCTATCAAATCGGTTCTACTTGTAGAATGAATGGCATAGCGCGAGTGAAGCATATTCGAGAGTTATTTAGCAACGACGAAAGTCCGCCAAACTCACAAGTGGACCTACCTGCGCATATGATGGTGATATGACTTCGAATAAAGGATGTCGATTATGCCAGCAATTGTCGGACCCATTTACATTAACTCTATTTCTGGAGGCGTCGTAAACGTCGGTGACTCATTTTACCTTTCGCCTAAAAGTTCGTCAAAATCTGCTTTAGGCTCTGGAGCGGGGAATACCGGAGATTTCTTGATATTAAATAATGGCATCAGCGCCACCAACTATGTGGATCCTGACTTAAATGATCAGAATATGGTAGGCAATGCATAAAGCGACTCCTCTATACCCATTTCATTTAGAGGAGTGCTTTTTTATGCTTATTTCTGTCTGCGTTGTCTCGATTTTTTTGTTTTGACCAGCTTGCTTGCCGGCTGTTTTCGAATCCATTTGATGTACGGAACAAGCTTTTCATCTTGTCTTAGCGCATCAAGCGTGTTCAAACGTGCGGCAAGCTCCTGGTTTGTAAAGAGGGCATGCACTTGTTTATGGCAAGGGATGCACAGGAAGGCAGTTGGTAAAAATGCCCCACCTTCTTCTCTTGGCGTTAAGTGATGTTCCGTGAGCAAGACATCTTGTCTTCCGCACAGCTCACATAATCCAATCGTTTGCTTTGCCACCCTGTCATCACCTCAACATTTACATTAATTCCATTGATACCGTTGTCCCTTTCCCGCTTGGATCTGCTGGATGGACAATCAGTTTCTTCGGCAGTCTCATCTTCAATTCTTCCACATGGCTGATCACACCAACTGCTAAATTTTGAGACTGTAGTTTCTCTAGTGCCGTAATTACCGTATCCAACAAGTCTTGATCGAGTGTACCGAATCCTTCATCAAGGAAGAAGAATTGCAGCGGGAACTCACCTCTCAGCTGGATTTGTGCGGAAAGAGCAAGCGCAAGCGCCAATGACGTCAGGAAAGTTTCTCCGCCAGACAAGCTGGACACCGGGCGTCTGACACCGCCATTGGCATCATCACGCATCACAAAGCCACCTTCTGAGTCGACTTCAATTGCATACCTTTGTCTTGTCAAAATGCCAAGACGGGCTGATGCATCACGGCTGACACTTTCTAACTGTTCTTCTGCTAAGAACTCAACAAACGTATTCCCTTTAAAAACGGTTTGCAGCTTATCAAGCCGATCAATTTCTTGTTGCAGTACTTCCAAGCGTTCATGAATACTTGCAAAGCGCTGATGATTTTCTTCAATCACACGCAGGTGTTCATGTGCAGACCCGCTCATCACTGTCGCTTCTTCCAATTCCTTTTCTGCCGCTTCTTTTCTAAATTGAACATCTGTCCACTGCTCTTCATCTAGTGACTCATCTTTCAGCTGTTCAGAAATTCGCTTTAAGTTTGCAGCACATTGCTTTCTTTTATCCTCAAATTCCTCAATTTCCTGTTTGACCGTAAGACGTAATGCTTGATCCATGAAAGCAGACTCAATCTCCTCTGGCTTATGAAAAGGAGAAGACTCTGTTTCTTTTTGCCATGCTGCTTCAGCTTCTTGTTTTCGCCGGTTAGCCTCTTGGAGTTGACGCTCACTGCTTGAAAAATGGCTTTGCGCCTCACTAAACAGTTGCTGCGCATGCTTTAATTGCTGGTACGATTGCTGCTCTGTCTCATTTAGATGAGCAAGAGACTGTTCAACCTCGATGAGTTCATCAGAAATAGAGGCTGCTTTTAATGGATATCGTCCTATATCTGTTTCATACTGATGGATGAGCTTCTGCTGACTTTCTAGCTGATGCGCTAGTTTATCAAGCTCCTTCTCTACATCGTATATCGTTGTTTGCAGCTGCTCTTTTATCTGCTGTTTTTCTTCTAAAAACGAAATACTTTTCTCAATACGCTCTTTATAGCCTTCTGCTTGTTGGTCCTTTTCATCTATTTGCTTTTGCATCTCTTGCACTTGGCTCAATGTAAAGCGCGGGAAGGCCTGCTCAAATTGTGTTGTTTGCTCTGAAAGCTCAGATTGAAGCTCCTTGATCAGCACCTCTAATTCTTGAATACGCTGCTGTTCAAATGTCAATTGCTCTGCCATTTTGCTCATCTCTGCTGCTTGATCATGGGTTTCATCCATTAAACGAGCACGTTTACGTTCAACTTCTTGAATATCTTGTTTCATGCCTTTCCATTCTTGAATCAGATGATGCAAGGACTGCGGATTTTGCACTGTTTCTACTGCTGCAGCTACTTCCGCACCGGGGGCTTTTTGAGATAAAAAGGCGAACTGCTTTACTAATTGATTGGCATGCGTTTCTAGCAGCTGCTTTGCTGCATACATGTCTCTAGCATATTCCTCTGCTTGCTTGAGCTCTTTGTCTATTCTTTGAATGACTTCATCGATTTGGGCAACAGTTTCTTCATGGTCATTGGCTATCGCAGCCTTTGGATCATGATGAATCGACCCACAAACGGGACATGGCTCACCATCTACTAGCTCTGCCGCTAATTCTTTTCTTAATTCTGCTGCCCTTACAGCATCACGCTGTTTTAATTTTTCGAGCTTCTGCTTTTGTTCTCTCTTACTCCATTCTGTAAGAGCTCGCTCAAATTCACATACATAAAAATAAAGTTGTTCAATCGCTTGAAACGATTGGTCTATTTTTTCATGAGAATCTTTTTGCTGTTTTTGAAGCTTTTCATAAGCTTCTGCAGCCTGTGAGGATCGCTTTTTTAGCTCCCCAATCTTTTGTTCTTCCTTTTGAATGCTCTGATTGATTCTTTGCACATTTTCACTTAAACGCAAAGCCTCCTGTACACTTTTCCGCTCTTTTACAGAGACTTGTAATTGCTCCAGCTCACGCTTCAGCTGTGTTTGTTTCGTCAGTGCACGCTCTAATAGAGATTGGAGATTCTCTGCTTCTGCTTTTTTTTGTATCAATTGCTGCGCTTTTTCATTTTTTTGCTGCTCGAGTCCCGTCTTTTCCTGAAGAGCCGCCTCTTTTTTCCGTTCAATTTCCTTTAACTGAATCAGCTGTTCTTTCTTTTGAAGAAGCGCTGGCTCAGTCTCTATTTTTTTCTGACGCGCTCGCTCATATTCCTGCGTCATTTGATCATAGATCGTTCGTTGATGAAGTAACAGTTTTTCTGCTTCCTGCTTCTCATTTGACGCTTGGGAAAGCTGCTGTTCAGCCTTTGTTAATGCATCCGCATAGGGCTTTAATGTCTCTGCTTGCTCCGCGATGTTGAGTTGAGTTTTTTTCTCTTCCATCTTTGGCACCAACAGGTTGAGCTTGTTTTGTTCAGTCTCATACGCCTCTTGTTCTTTTTGATACTGCCAAATCGCTTGTGCCTTTGTAAAAGCAGTTAACGCTTTGTCCCGCATTTGTTTTTTCTCAAGAAAAATGACCTTTGCCTGCTCAGCGGCTTCCTTCGCTTTTGCTAATGCCTCTGGGCCAGCTTCTCCTAAACCATTCAGTTCAGCCAGCAGTTCATTTTTCTGCCCATACCGGTTCTGAGCCTTTGCACGCAAACGCTTAACGAGCTGATCACCATACTTTTCTAGATTAAACAAACGCTGAAGCATTTGGCGTCTGTCGGCTCCTTTCAATGAAAGGAATTCAGCAAACTTCCCTTGTGGTAAGACAACCGCTCTCGTAAAGTCATCAATTGTTAATCCAAGTAATTCTTCTATTTTACGATTGACCTCACTCGCTTTATCTGCAAGAACTGTCTGCGTATCACTGATTTCAATCAGGCGGCATAATGACGTTCTGACTTTCATTTCATCTGCCCGCTTGAAAGCACGTTCAACTTTATAAGAAATGTGATGCTCCTTTTGCAAAGCGAATGTAAAGGAAACCGACAGTTTTTCTTCAGCTTGGTTCAAAATACCATGTGTATTATTTAACGCACGTTCGACTTTGCCATAGAGTGCTAGTGTCATGGCATCTAATATGGATGACTTTCCGCTTCCTGTCGGTCCAAAAATGCCAAACACACCCGCTTCACATAAAGAGCTAAAGTCAATGGTTTGTTCTTCTCTGAAGCTATGAAGTCCTTTAATGGTTAGCGTGATCGGCTTCAAGTCGCTTCCTCCTCTTGCATTTCATTGGCAAGCTCTAAAAACAGCTTGACTGTTTTTTCATCAGGCAGACCGCCTCCTGTCTGACGCTCATAAAATTTCACGAACCGCTCTTCGATTGAGAGCTTTTCCACTTGTTTTTGTTCTTCCATTTGCTGTAATTCTTTGAACTTTGGTCTAATGTGGACAAAACCACTATGCTGCTTTCGGAGCTGATGGATCTCTTCAATGGACAGTTGATCTGTTAAATGAATCTCTAAATCAATCCAGGCATGAAGATCCCGTTTCTCATCTAGCCACTCGTGTACTTGACTCAGCCCCTCAGTCGCCTTCCATTTCACAAGTGGTTTACCGCTTGATAAAAACACTTCTTTCCAGCTTGCTTTTTCATTAGGCTTTGCATCTACAATGGTGACTGATTTGGCATAGCCTGACTCTGAAAAGCTATAAGCAAGCGGTGATCCAGAATAGCGGGCAATCGTTTTGGCACGTTTGATTGTTTGCGGACGATGCAAATGACCGAGTGCGACATAACAAGCGGCCTCGGGCAGACTTTCAGCCGCAACAGTATATGCACCTCCTACTTCAATCGGTCTTTCTGAATCTGTTTGGCTTCCTCCTGCCACATAAATATGGCTCGTTGCGATATTGACCGTATCAGCTTGGAATTGAGCACTTAAATGTTGAAACGCTTGTTGTATTTTTAAATTATAATGATCACGAAGCAGTTTCTCTTCAAATGTTTCAGCCAGCACCTCATTTAGCCTCGCCTCGGACGGATAAGCAAGTGCTGCAATGGATAGACGTTCACTTGAAGAAGGAACATTGACGCGGATGATGTCATTTGTCGGATAGCCAATTAAATGAATTCCCTGATCATTTGTTAAAGGAGATGCGGCTGATAAGCGATCCGGATTATCATGGTTACCTGAGATGACCACAACCTGACGCTTTCCTTTATCAGATAATGCAGACAGACTTTCATAAAAAAGCTGCTCTGCTCTAGCAGGTGGGTTCACTGTATCAAAGGCATCTCCAGCCATCACAATGACATCAATGTGTTCGTCTTTGACGATTTGATACAGCTCATCTAAAAACTGAGCTTGCTCGTCAAGCCGGCTTCGGCCTTCAAGGGTTTTCCCTAAATGCCAATCCGCCGTATGCAAAATCCTCATGTGATTCACCTCTCATTCCGATACATTTATAAAGAAATTTCTAAATTCCCATCAAAGAAATAGAGAATCTTCTCCTCTAATGTTCTGTTTGTTAAACGTTCTACTGCTGCTGCGTATAACGCTAATTGGGTTTCATAGCGCTTTTTCAAAATCGGTTCGGCAACCTCTAGTCCGCCTGAATATCTGCCTTGCACTCTATCTGTTTTATAATCAAGTAAATAAAGCTTTCCATCTGCTTCAAACAAACAATCAATCATTCCTTGAATAAGCACAGGTTCATCCTCTGCATCAATATGGCTGTACACCTCTTTGACAGGTAAAATCATACTAAATGACACTTCTCGTTTCACCCAGTCCGCTTTCCGCAGTTTTTGACCAATAGAAGTAGAAAAGAAGGACATAATCCCTTCTCGATCAATAGACTGGATTTGCTCATCTGTTAGTAAGTCTCGCTGCTTTAAGGAATCGAGCAGCTGCTCGATACGAGATTCATCATAAGGCTCTTCTGAAGGAAGCGGAATGTGCTGCATGACTGTATGCATCGCAGTACCTTGTTCTGCGGCAGTGAGTGTTTTTTTCTTCATAAAAGCCGGCCTGTCATACAAGGTTGCACGAGCTTTTCGAATAGAAGCAGGAACACTGTACTCATCCTGTACTTCTTTCATCCTTTTTATCTCTGAGACAGACTGCTTTGTACCGACTTGTGAGGCCGCTACATATGGGTATTTCCATGAGAGTCTCTCGGCAACCTCCTCTTCATAATCACCATGTCCTTCAACAGGAAGACCTTCCATTAACGCTTGTATCACTTCGTCGTGCTGCTTCTTTTCAAGTGACACATCTTCTTTTAGAAGATCTGAGGCTTGAGTAAATGAGATGGTGAATAATGATGGATGCGAGAGAACAACATCGCCTGCTTCTTCTAAAATAGATGACATCGCTTGATGACGGATGAGAGCAGGTCCAATAAAATCTAAGTAAGTTTTGGCTTGGTATCGTTCAAAATCAGGGAGGAGCCACTCTTCTCCATTTGCGGCATTTTGCCATTTACTTAATGCTTTCATCTGATTTTTGACGGAACCGACAAGAAATAATTTTTCCTTGGCCCTTGTAAGCGCCACGTATAGAACCCTTAGCTCTTCAGATAATAACTCTTTTCTCATCTTTTTTTTCATGGCCACAAGCGGTAATGTCGCATAACTAATTCTCAGCTCTGGATGAATATATTTGCTTCCAAAGCCTAGTTCTTTATCGAGCAAGTAGGACTGGTTTAAGTCCATCATATTAAAGTTCCTGCCGAGTCCTGCAGTAAAGACAACTGGAAATTCTAAACCTTTACTGCTGTGAATCGTCATCATACGAACAACGTCCTCTGTTTCACTGAACGTTTTCGCTGCTCCAAGATCATCTCCACGCTCTTGCATTCTTTCAATAAAACGAAGGAATCGAAACAGTCCTCTAAAGGCAGCCTTTTCATACTGCTTTGCTCGATCATAAAGAGCACGAAGATTCGCCTGCCTCTGCTTTCCACCAGGCATCCCGCCAACATAATCTACATACTGAGTATCGCGGTACACTTCCCAAATCAATTCTGCTACCGAGTGATTCATGGAGAAATCACGCCACTTACGCAGCAATTGGAAGAATCTCTCTAGTTTTTTACATGTAGGGTGATCAGAATGGGTTACACTCATGAATGCCTTCACAGCATCATAATAAGTTCCTTTTTTATCACTCGTTCTAATAAGTGCCATTTCATTTTCATCTAAATGAACAATAGGTGATCTTAAAACAGCTGCAAGCGGGATATCCTGATATGGATTATCGATTACTTTTAACAGAGAAAGAATCACAGACACCTCTGTTGCTTCGAAATAGCCTGAGGAAAGATTCGCATACACAGGGATTCCCTGCTTCTTTAATTCCTCCATCATTTGCGGAGCCCACGGCATAGAGCGAAGCAAAATCACGATATCTCGATATTGCAAGTTGCGGGTCATTTGCTGTTTTGCATCGTACACTTGAAAAGGCTGTTCAACCAATTCTTTTATTTTCTTTGCAATGACCCTTGCCTCAAATTGCACGGTCTCTAGTTCTTCTCGTTCTTCATCGCTTTCCGTTTCATGTTGATCTAGATGGACAAGGAGCATTTCTGTCGTTGTATCTTCGCTTTGCGGATAACTGGCTCCAAGCTTCAATTCAGCTTGTTCATCATATTCAATTTCTCCAACTGTTTCCCCCATCAGCTGTTTGAACAGAAAGTTTGTACTGTCTAAAACATCAGATCGGCTTCGGAAGTTTTTATTTAAATCGATTCTTTTACCTGTGTCTTTGCTGTCTGTTTTAAATTGCTTATATTTATTTAAAAAGAGCATCGGCTCAGCAAGTCTAAACCGATAAATGGACTGCTTTACATCACCAACCATAAAAAGGTTGCCTTCTGCAGGAAGTTCCCCTTTAGACACAAGCTTTAAAATTGTTTCTTGTACAAGGTTTGTATCCTGATATTCATCAACAAGCACTTCTTCAAATTGCTGTTGATAGTATTTAGCTGCTTCTGTTTCGATCAGATTTCCTTCCGCATCCTGCTTCGCTAAAATCCGTAAGCAATAATGCTCTAAATCCGAAAAGTCTACGATTGATTTTTCTTGTTTTGCTCTTTCGAAACGTTCTCCAAATTGGATGACAAGCTCCACAAGGGTCTCAACAACTGGCTTCATTTCAGCCAAGCTTTTTAAATGCTGTGCAGGACTTCGCATAAAGTATTCATCTTTTAGCTTTTCTAATTGTTTTTTTGCTTGATTGCGTGCATCTGTGGCTTTTTCTAACAGAACAGGATCGTATTCGTCCCCTTTGCACGTCTTTAGCCTTTTAAAATTGATGTTCGGTAAGAGCTCATAGAGCTTTTCAAAATCATCTTGATGCCTGATTAATTCATTGACTTGCTCTAAATCATCTATAAAATTCTCTGCTCTCGGTGCTGGACCACCCGGCTCTTTCGATAGGGTAAGAGCCCGTTCGAGCAGCTCCTGACAGCTCCGGAAAACGAGAGAAAGATCCTCTTTGATATATGGATAAAACGGTAATTCTTCTACTTTTGTTTGTGCATCCACATCATAAAGAGAAAGGAATGCCCGCATCCATTGCTCAGGAGAAGGATGAGACCTAGAAAATTCATAAATTCTCTTCACGAGCCACTGCAAATCTAAGTCATGACGGTCAGATGTGTAACGATCAACTAATTCAAAAAATGCTGGCTTTCCAGCCTTATATTCATCTTCAAACAGCTCGTCTAACACTTCATCTCCTAATAATTCTCCTTCTGTTTGATCGGCCAAACGAAAGCCTGGATCAAGATCAATCTCATAGTAAAAGGTGCGCAGAACTTGTAAACAGAATGAGTGCAAGGTAGAAATGTTGGCACGGTTCATGAGTGACAGCTGTCTCCTCATATGAAGGGACCCAGGGTTTTTTGATAATTCCTTTTCAAGTGCTTCAGTGATCCGGTGCTTCATTTCTGCCGCAGATGCATTTGTAAAAGTCACAACGAGGAGACGGTCCACATCAACTGGTTGCTCAGGCCGGGTCATTTTTCGAATCAGCCGTTCAACCAAGACAGCCGTTTTACCTGACCCAGCCGCCGCCGCAACAAGGATATCTTGTCCTTCTGAAACGATGGCTTCCCATTGGTCATCTGTCCAAGTACTGTTATTCGGTTTTGGTATTTGCATACTGATCCCCTTCTTTTTTGATCCGGTCTATCATGACATCATCTTTGTCTGATGTGAGCACCCGAAATTCATTATCCTCTATTAATTCATCAAACTGACAAATAGACTTGAATGAACAAAAACGGCAAGGTGTTTGATCCTTCAATTTATATGGATTAATTTCTACCTCACCATTTGTAATTCTTTCCCCTGCCTCTTCAAAAGTGCGTCGAACGTGTTTTGTGAGTATGTGGAAATGATCTTCACTTAAAACTGCAGAATCCGAACGGAAAGATCCATCCTTTTTTAAGCCCGCTTGAATGACTTGGGATCTTCCTGACTCAAGCGTTTGATCCATTAGTTTTACTGCTTCTACATCTTCAAGCAATAGACCCTTCATTTTGAATTTCTTGAATATTTCCTGCTCAATTTCATCCTCTGCGAGCGGAATAGGCGCTTGAATGAGCGGATCGTGAATATGGAAATATAAAATTCCAGCAGGAGTCGCCTCCATGCCTAGCCATTCTTTAGAATAAGTAATTGTGAGGTCTAAGTAAGTGAGCATTTGCAAGGCCAAGCCATAGTATACCTCTGCTAAATCAAGCCCTTTCTCGCTGGACTTATAGTCGACAATTCTCAAAAGCAGCCCTTTTGAACCTTCTGCTTTATCCACTCGGTCAATTCTTCCGACAAGCTCCATCGTGCAGCCATTTTTCAATTGAAAAGTAAACGGCGGCAGAGGTCCTTGACCTCCAAAACCTAACTCAAGCCCAACTGGAGAAAATCCACTCAATTTGGCATGTTCACTTAATATAGAAGAGACGCGAATCAAGATCTTCTGAAGCTTTTCTTTAATATAAGCATGCCGATTAGAGCTTAATAAAATTTCCTTTTGCAGACGCGGGGCAAGCTGTTCAATTGCATGTCTTGAGTAGGTGACACAATCTTCCTTCGTTAAGTTTTTCCAATCCTTTTTTTGCTCAATGAGCGTATCTGAAATATGTTTTAACGCTGAGTGAAACAGCTGACCGATATCGGGTGCTTCCAATTTGTAAAATTGTCGATCCTTTAGTTTTAACCCGTGGGAAGCAAAGTGAGAAAATGCACACGCATTGAATTT
The DNA here is from genome assembly GCF_000715205.1 of Bacillus zhangzhouensis. Lineage (GTDB taxonomy): Bacteria > Bacillota > Bacilli > Bacillales > Bacillaceae > Bacillus > Bacillus zhangzhouensis. The sequence goes on from NZ_JOTP01000020.1 coordinate 22,051, forward strand.
CTCCATCCTTGAAACACTGCCTTGAATATGATCACCGTAAAGCTCTTTTGTGACATTTGGCTTTAAGCGCTTCGCTCTATTTGTAAAAAACAAACTTGACATGATCTTTTTTGATACATCTCGATTGGGTGATGTCATTAAATTATTATATACACTCCACCATACGCCACTGATGGGATATTGATTGAGCCATTGCTGCAGCTGCGAGACAGTATAGGATAACGAGACATGCTCATTCGCTACAAATTTTAATTGATCCTTGTCATCCAGCTGTTCTGGATCTAACACATAAAGAGCATGCTGGTGATGTGGCATAAGCTCTTGGCAATACTTGATGAAAGTCGAAGGCAATAGAGAACGTCCTTCTTCATCTGAAGCTGAATAGGATAGATACAAATGATGGGATGGACTTGATAGCGATTGGTAAATTAAAAATTGCTCATCTAGCAGCCGTTCCTTTCCTGTTTCTGCTAGCTCTGCTCCTGCTCGCTTTAACCATTCCCGGTCATCCTCAGACAATACACTTTCATCAGAAGGCCGCGCCGGAATAACGCCATCATTTACACCAATGATAAACGTGCACTTCACTTGATACATTCTGGATAAATCCATACTTCCGATAAATACTTGATCGAGTGAAGGCGGAATCAAAGCGAACTTTAGAGATGCTAGACCTGTATCCATCATCTGTTGGAATAAAGGAAATGAGAGCTCCTCTTCTCCGAGCATTTCAACAAATTCATCCATTAGTTGAACAATAGCACCCCATACTTGTCCATGCTGCATCGCTTCAGCTAATCTACCTGCTTCTTCAGCCTCAAGCCTTACCTTTTCAAGCTTTTCCGGCACTTGTATTTCCTCTAGAAAGACATAGATGGCCTCCACCATGTCCCTCACTTTTTGTGCTTTTTTCAATCTTTTTTGCAATTGAAAAAGAGGGGGAACAATCCATTCTTTTACGTCATTCAGCATTTGTTCCATTTCAATTTCTTGATCTGTTTGTCCAAAATCTTCATCTAATGATTGGAATCGCCTGTAATGAAAACGTGAGCCGTTTGTCCAGCGCTCCCCTTTTACACCATAAGCAATACAATAGTTTTCAAGCTGATCTGCCTGTTCTCTCGCTTTGTTTTTGGCGAGTTCTAGCGGAAATAGGAACTCTGTTTTCACACAGCGAAACACCGCTTCATACCGCCAGTTCCCTTTTATGACATCCATGCTCGAACGAATCAATTCAATGAGCGGATGATACTGCATCGATTCATTTCCATCAATAAAAAAAGGAATATCATAATCTCGAAAAACCTCTTTTAACGTATCTTTATAGTCGTCTACATGTCTTGCAACAATCGAAATATCTCGAAACCTAAAGCCTTCCTCTCTCACTAAATCAAGAATGTCTCTCGCTACTCCCTCAATTTCAGCCCGTTTGTTTGCACTTTTAGATACTGTGAGATGAGGCGTTTCTTCTTGATACGGCTGCTGCGGTCTCTGCTCATATTGGTTTTCTAAATAAGCTAGATCTGGTGTATGTAGATGCCGCTTATTTCCCTCCAAAATGTTCTCAGAAATGGCCGCTCCACACTCTTTGGCAAGCTGATAGAGCTGAAAATACGTTTTACCTGTCATACGAAATAAATCAAGTTCATTCGGCTGCGTGTCATGATATGAACGATCTACTGTGAAAGCAGCGGTTACTTTTGTGGCATGCAGCAAAAGCTGCTCAATGACGAGAAGCTGCTGCGGGGTAAACTGATAAAAACCATCTATATAAATATGCGCTCCTTTTAGTTCATCAGATAAAGGAATTTGCTGCGTGAGAAGTGTCAAATAATCTTCTGAGTGCACATATTCATCTTGTAAATGCTGCTCCATCTGCTGATAAAGAACATGCAGATCATGCAATTTTTCGGCTGCCCGTCTTTCTTCTGTATACTCTGAATGCATGCTGGACGCTGAAATTTTTTCAATATCCTCCGGTAACATGCAGTACCTTTTGAATTCAGCCATCGTTTTTTCTATTTGCTCAACAAATCCCGGCTTATCACTCGCTTTTTTGAATACTTTAAACTTTTCTTTCTGCTCTTCAATCACTTTTCTTAAAAGCATTTGAACCCCTGTGCTTGTAACAAATTGCCGGTTCGCTCCGCCAGTCTGCTGTAAAATAGACCAAGCAAGACGAGTGAAACTAAATACTTTGGCCCTGATCATTCCTCCAGCTTCAGACGTTTTTGCAAGCTCATATTCCATTAAAAATGTCATTTGATCCGGGACTAAAAAAATGATTGGCGGACCCAACGGATCAAGCCGAAGCTGTTCTTTCATCTCCTCTAAGATTGCAGTCGTTTTTCCACTCCCCGATCTGCCTGCTAAAAACTGAATCTCCACGTTCCACAACACCTTTCTTATGTACTCATATTCTAGCGAAAATAAGGGTAAATAGCTATTTTCCTATCACGTTCCCTTTCTCCCTCTTTATTGAAAAGAAATAGGCACCTTTCCTAGCTCTTTTCATATCATAAACCATGATGATCTAAAAGGAGGCTGGCAATATCATGTATTACGGTTACTATGACTACTCGCCCTATGACATGCGCCAAAACACAAGAATCATTTCAGACCTTGAGAAGGCTCTTAATGGTGAATATTCTGCGATCCAATGCTACGAAAAACTTGCCCAAAAAGCAAAAAATCCTGAGGCGAAAAAGATCATTCAAGAAATACGCCAGGACGAAGTCAGACACTATCAACTATTTTCAAAGCTATATTATTCTTTAACAGGTAAAAACCACAAACCAAGCGTAACAGAACCTTGTCCAGACCAATTCAGAGAAGGGCTTATGTTTGCCTTTAAAGACGAACAAAAAACGGTCGATTTTTACTTAAGCGTATCAGACTATGTCCGTGATCAAGGAACAAAAGAGCTAATGAAACGTATCGCACAAGACGAACAGCAGCATGCTGTATGGTTTTTATATCTTTTAACGCACCATGTATCTTAGATAGTCCTATTTTAATAGGAGATCGTATGTTCCGTCAAAAAATGAAAATGCCTTTTTGTTCACTCAACATGTGAAATAAAGTACTATCATCAACAAAACCTCTCTTACCTTTCGCTTTTTCAACCGAGAAAACGACGATTTGACCAACAAAAAACTCCTCTGCCACAAAAGGCAGGAGGAGTTTTTTTATGATATTTTAATGAAATTTTGCTTCATTGCTTTGCTGCTGATGTTTTAATAACCCATCAATTGACAGTACCTTACTTCCGCTAAGCGTCAAATAAAGCGCCATGACCAATAAAGAAAGTTCAAATTCATAACCGCCAACAAATCCTCTAGAAAAACCAACTGTTATAATCGCCACAGCCATAATTGGCACAAATAAAGCTGCGAAAATACGTGTTCCTAGACCTAAAATCAGGGCTATTCCACCGACTAGCTCAATTGTCTTCACAATATAGGCCATAAATTCCGGCACACCGATTTGACCAAAGAATGCAGCTGTACCCCCTAGGCCTCCTTGATATGCCTGAAGCCCATGTAAAAAGAAAATGATACCTAGGATAACGCGTACGAAAAGTGTTCCTATTTCTTGATTCGTTTTCATATAGTGATTTCCTCCTGTTTTTACACTACATAATGTAATGTGAATAAGTAAAAAAAATTAGTAATTTAGGTTGAGCATAATCATTAAGACCACCATGAGAATGGCGGATGTCACGATTGGAATAAGTGGTACATTGAAAGGTATATTGTATGTTGGGTTTAAGATCTTTTGTATTCTTAAATTTAACGCCCGATCTCCAAAGGACACCGCAAACTTCGTTTGTTTTTGAAACTGGGTTCTCTTTTTAATGAGTTTCAAAAGGGCTTGCCCCACTCCAAGCTCCGTACCTGTCTGCCGAATAGCATAGTCATCTGCAATCACTTCACGAAAAACAGAGTAACTTTGTCTCATATGCTTTAACACTGGAATGTACCAAATCACTTTTGTGAGCATTGAAAAAGCGAAAGACTTTAAAGGGTCATAGCTGTATTTGTGATGCAATTCATGATGAACAACAGCATCAATTTCCCCTTCATCAAGCATGTCCATAAGTGCCGTTGATAAGTAAACCTTTGGATGAAGCATCCCCATTGCAAAAGCAAGTGGTTCATGACAATGAAAAACAATGATGTCATTTGCATATTTCTCTGATAGAAAATCGGTCGTTTCCTGATCGACTGCCATCATCATATTTCCTTTGAATTGGATATACTTTCTGATTTGCTTCGTCATATAGAAAGCCGCAAATCCCAATGTGTAGAGAACTAAAGCATCTAGAAAATATTTTAAAGGAGTGAAACCGTAGAATTCGAGAACAGACTGGCACACATGGATCAGGTTATATGCTTGATTCCAGCCAAAAAAGCTCGAGAGCACATAATAACCCATCTGATAAAAAATCACTAAACCAATCAATATACCGCCTAAAAACAGCAGACTCGACTTCATTTTATTCATTTTGCTGCTCCTCTTTTTTTGATGCAAGCCTTGCTTCAAGTATTTTGAGTAATTCAGGATCAGCACTTTCAATCGCATCCACCATATGATTCACTGCCAGTGGACCGAAATCGTCCATCAGCCCTTGCGTAATCCACTTTGTTTGCTCATTTAGAAATTCTTCTTTTGTTAAAATGGGATTATAAATAGATGAACGCCCTTTTGTTTTCTTTTCCACAATTCCTTTTTCGGTTAAGCGATTCAGCACAGTCATCACCGTGTTGAAATTAATCGGCTTCTCATTTGACAGCTTCTGCTGTACTTCTTTAATCGGCATATCCTCGCCTTGATAAAGGATCTCCATAATCCTTCCCTCTAAAGGACCAAAAAAACGATTCAATCCCTTTTCATTATATTTAAAAGAAGGAATTTTCATGTCATCACCTCACACTATGTAGTGTAGTGTAATTGAAAATGATAGTCAACTGATAACAAAAATAGGGGAAAATCGTTGTGTATTGTTTTTGTTTTTGGTAAAAATGATCTCTTTATTTATATAAATCCGATATTTTTACATGAAGATAAATGGAGCCTCTTAATGATAAGATAATCTTATGAAAATGGTAAAAAAATTCGTATTTTATTTATAGAGACTTTTGTATTATAGTGAACATAACAACATTTCACTTACTGAACAAACATATAGGAAGAAGGTTTACATGTGATGAAACAAGGAAACAGCCTTCGAACCGATCTGATTCTGATCGCGATAAGCGGTTTGGGTGGATTTCTTTTGTCTTTAACAGGAATGTCTATTGGCTGGATGGTCGGTACGTTAATCACAGCTGCATTTATTGCCATGCGCCGCCCCACCCTGTTTCAACGTAAAGAAAACAACACCTTACGTATTCATAGCAGATGGCTACTCCTTGGTCAATTCATTCTCGGAATCGAACTTGGACAGAAAATGAACATGAAAGTCCTCCACATTTTCGCTGACAATTGGCTCCCTGTGAGTTTCATGCTCGTCTTTTCTATTCTACTAGCGATGCTCTCTGGCTTTCTCTTATGGAAGCTGAGCAAAACAGATATGCTGACCAGCTTTGTCGGAACTGCACCAGGCGGTCTATCCGCGATGCCAGGGATTGCCCAAGAGGTTGGAGCAAATACAGCTGTTGTGAGTCTCGTGCAAACGATACGTGTTTTAATGGTTGTACTCACCATCCCATTTATGGTGTTCTATTTAAATACAAAAAACCAATCTGGTGCGGCTATAGCAGCACAGGGCAGCGCCTTCTCATCAGGCATTTTCACCCTATCAAATATCTCTTGGACTGCTACGCTCATCTTAGGTGCCTGGCTCATGTCACGCCTAGCGGTTCGCCTTCATTTCCCTGCCCCTTGGCTGATCGGCAGCATGTTAGGGGTCGCAGCCCTTCAAGTAGGTGCGGGTGCGCTCACAGGTCATGATTTGATTCCTTATTGGCCAGCACAAGCCAATATTGCGTCACAGGTATTTCTAGGTGCAACCATCGGGTCAAAAATGAATAAACAGATGTTTGTTGGGCTAAAAAACACCTTAATAGTGGCCATCGTCAGCTCAGCCGGGCTCATTGCTGCGACTGTTCTCAGTTCAATTGCGATAGCAGAAATCACAGGTATTTCTGTCATTACAGCCATTCTTGCTTTTTCGCCTGGCGGGATTGCAGAAATGGCGACAACAGCAGTCACACTTCATGAGGATTCCACCTTTGTTGTCGCTGTACAAGTCGTCAGAATCATTCTTGTAATTGCCATGCTGCCACCGTTTTTTCGATTCTTACATCATTTCTGGGCGAAAAGACAGACTGATTATAAAGCTGCAAAATAAAAAGAGACGCTTTGCATGAGCAGAGCGCCTCTTTTTTATTCATCGTTATTCCTCTTTACACCGACTACTTGGTCCTTTGAGATGGTCCCAAAATGCCGGCTGTCAAAGCTATGTATTCGGTTATCTCCGATGACGAAGTAATGGTTTTTTTGTATTTTATCGTGTCCTGTGATGGCTTTCAGCTGAAAATCTCCTGTCAGGACGTTCCCCATTTTATGTTTTTTCTGCTCTTTTAAGTATGGTTCTTTCCACTTTGCACCGTTGACAAATAGCTGATCATCTTCATACTTGATCTTTTCTCCTGGAAGCCCAATGACCCGCTTGATCAAAATTTGATTTTTAGGTCCATGAAATAAAACGTAATCAAACCGGCTAATTTTCGTGAGTTTTGGCGAGAACTTATTGATTAATAATTCTGTTCCATCTGTAAATGTCGGGTCCATACTAACCCCTTCTACTTTGTACGTGACAAACATGAAATTCTTTACTTGGAACAATAAGACGATGCATGTAATAATCATCAACCATAGCAATGGCTTCTTTTTCATTAAGAGCCTCCTTTGTCCTCACGCTTGCTCATTCGAATGTTCAACCTATTTTCTACTCTCTTTCCAACATACCATAATAAAGCGATAACTAGAACTGCAAAGACACTTCTTAACGGATTCTTTACTAAAGCAGAAAGATCATAGCCAATGAAACTAATGATCAAAAGCATGACACACTTACCTGATAAAGCGGCTAATGAAAATTGCCAGATGCTAATTCTTGATAGGCCTGCTACTACATTGACGGCAGCAGAAGGTGTGAAAGGAAAGCAGAGTAAAATAAATAACGGACCAAACCCCCGCTTTTCCACCCAAAGCATCAATTTCTTAATGGAAGGGTGTCTGCTGATAAAGTTCAGCATTCTCATCTGCCCAAATTTTCTGATCAGTACAAACACAAGGATAGACCCTGCGCTTGCACCGATCCAGGTCAATAAAAAGCCTTCCCAAAGGCCGAACGCATTTGCATTTGCCACAGCAAACACAATAAGAGGTAAAAACGGTAGAAATGCTTCTATTAAAGGGAGCAATATGGCCACAAATGGTCCAAAGGCCTTATAGCTCTCAAAAAATGATGTGATATTTTCATGAGTAAAGATGGAAAGAAATGATGGCAACTTATTTGACTCCTTCAAGGTTTGTCTACTTTTCATTTTACATGGAAAACATAAAAATATACAAATAAATCCCTCTCCATCCCCCCTTGAGATTCTTTGACTCATCCGATATAATAAACAGGAACAAACGTTCTATTTATAAAGAAAGCAGGCATGGATATGACAAGACTATCAACAATACAACTTCAGATGATGGAACAGGCCATCTTTCTTCCAATGGTCATCTCCATCCTCAATCGTGATTTGACACACTTAAAAGAACACCAAACATTTAAACTTAATGAACCATATATTCAGCTTGTTACCTCTGCGTTAAAGGAAGCACAGAAAGCACTTTATGAACTGAAGCAGCATTTACGTAAAGAAAAAATGAAGGTACAGCAAATTGAACACGATGAAGGGTTTACGACGTATTTATTTATCATGAATGGCTATGAAGAAAAGCATAAATACTTTAATCCGCGTATACGACATCGTGTAGAGGAACTGCTTACTCGATATTTTCTCCATCAAGAAAAATAAAAATGGTTATATTTTACAAAATTAAAGGAACCCTTCGATTTTTGGCGAATTGATCAATATACCAAAAATTAGGAGGTTTCAAAAAGATGATCAAAAAAATAGCAGCATTCACTTTAGCAGCAGGATTACTTGTGCCAAGCGCAGTTTCTGCAACAGAACCACTACAAGCAGGAAAACAGGAACCAGCAGCAACGGCACAATTTACAAGTGTAGCCTACACAACGGTTTCCATCGTTGGAAAACGAGTGAAGTTTGAAGTAAAGGCACTGGAAAATCATTTTAATTCAAATTTTTATCAACGCATCGCTTGGACGAGTAATGACGAAGAACCGAGTGTATTCAATGATAATATTTTATCTGTCATTGTCGCTAAAAAAACCGGTCAGGCTTATCAAGTCACTTCATACGAAACGCTCATCTCAGTAAAGGACAAGATTGAATCAGGTCAAAAAGTGTACGGCTGGGCGCTTGCTTTAAATGGCGTGTGGTACCCAACGATGCCTGCAACCCTCTACTATTAAAAGAAAAAAGCCTGCCATAGCGGCAGGCTCCTTCTTATTTATGATAACTCAAGCTGTTCTCTCAGCTCTGTTCTGACTTCTTCTAATCCTGCTCCATCTAACTCAAAGTAATACACATTTCCAGGCTGATAATCATGCCCCTTTAGCTGAATGGTGTCCACTGATTTCAACGAGCTCAGTAAAGGGAAAAGACCGATAAACTGCTTCATGGACAGATTGGTTGAGACATTATCACCAAGTGTATCAATGATGTTGTCATATGACGGGATCGAAGAAATAGATTTAGATTTTTCAAAGATGGCTTGAAGTGCTTCCATTTGGCGCTTTCCACGCATGAGGTCACTATCTGCCTTTCTCGTTCTCACAAAGGCTAATGCTTCTTCGCCATTTAGTGTATGTGTGCCTGTTTGCACATGAACTTTCCCCTTTGAATCCTTTTCCATTTGCTTTGCGATGCCTTCATCTTCAATCGTTACTTCAATTCCATTTAGCTCGTCTACAATGTCTTGAAACGCCTTAAAGTTCCCTGAAATCACATAGTCTACCGGAATGTTCAACAGGTTTTCTACCGTTTTGACTGACAAATCTGCACTCCCAAAGGCATGGGCGTGGGCGATTTTATCATATCCTCTTCCCGGAATATCTACATAAGAATCACGAGGAATACTGAGGAGCTTGATGGTTTTCTCTGTTCGGTTCACCGCCGCCAGTAAGACCGCATCACTTCTTGCTTCATCTACCGTTTCACCTGGACGGCTGTCAATTCCAAGCAGCAGTACCGAAAAGCTATCCTTCCCTGGATCAAAAGCTTTCACACGCTTTTGCGAGGTGTCTCCTCTTTCTAATGAGACTTGCGCCTTATTCGACGCTTTTGAAATTTTATAATAGGCGTATCCTGTCACAGATACCGCCATCACCATAACAAATGCTATGATAAACAGCACGACTTTCACCCAAGGTCTCAGCCTTCTTTTTGATCTTGTTTTCTCCTTCATCCTTTCCGAACCCTCACTCTATCTTAGTCTAGCAATGTAGGTTCCACTATAACATATTTTGAAGAAAGTTTCCTGCACGCAACATATTTTTATGAATCCACAATAAAAAAGCCGCTCAAAACGAGCAGCCTTTTATCCAATATTTATTTTTGTTCAATTCCTTTTTTCACTTCATCAATCATGGCAGTCAATGATTCAAGTCCGCCGCCAGATAAATACCACATATCAGAGTTCAAATACACGACATGATTGTTTTTGATCGCTTTGACCGATTTCACATAATCATTTTCAACAAGCTGTTTCGCAGAAGTTTCTTCTCCGATCGCTGCGCCTCGATCAATGACAAATAAGTAATCCGGATTCGTTTTGACCATGTACTCATACGAAATGCTTTGTCCGTGTTTGTCAGATGGCTTAAGCTTTTGATCTGCCGGCGTGATACCAAACACATCATGGATGAGACCATATCTTGATTTAGATCCAAAGGCAGTCATTTTGCTGTCGTTCGCCATGATCACCAACCCATTTTGTTTTAACTCTTTTGCTTGCTTCTTTAACGCATCCACTTTTTGATCAATGGCTGCAAGTTCTTCTTTGACCTTGTCTTCCTTATCAAAAATCTTTCCTAACGTCGTGGCATTCTTTTTAAATGATTCCATATAGTTGGCAGTGTCTACATCCATCAAAATCGTAGGAGCAATTTTAGAAAATTCATCGAATGCATCTGATTGACGAGACTGAATAATAATCAAGTCGGGCTTCATCTCTGCAATTTTTTCGAAATTCGGCTCTTTTAAACCGCCGACATTCTCATATTTGTCATCCTCATATTTGGATAGATATTTTGGGACCACTTGTTTTGGTAAAGCTGTCACATTCACACCTAGTTTGTCCAGCGTATCAAGACTTCCCATATCAAACACGACGACTTTTTTCGGGTTTTTCTTGATTTTCACGCCATCTTTATTCAGCATGTCTTTTACCGTCACGGTTTCCTCATGAGTTCCTTCTGTTTTCCCTTGGTTACCGCAGGCAGCGAGTACAACAATCGCTGTTAATACAGTCATCATCCATATCCATTTTTTCATGCTTGATCACCTCTTCATTTTTTTAAGAAAAATATAAGCAAATACGCTCACCACGAATGACTTCAATCGGTATGCGCATGTCATAAATTTGTTCAAGTGCATCTGTTTGAATCACTTCATCTACTCCGCCTTCTTGGATCACCTGTCCATCTTTTAAGGCGACGATATGATCGGAATACACAGATGCAAAGTTAATATCATGGAGAACGACAACAATCGTTTTCCCGAGATCATGAACGAGCTGCTTAAACAGCTTCATCATTTCAACAGAATGATTCATGTCCAAATTGTTTAAAGGCTCATCTAGGAAAATATAGTCCGTATCCTGAGCCAGCACCATCGCAATAAAGGCTCTTTGCCTTTGTCCGCCGCTAAGTTCATCTAAGTATTGATGCTGGATATCGACGAGCCTCATGTATTGAAGGGACACATCGATCATCTTCTCATCCTCTTTTGTCAGATGGCCTTGTGAGTAAGGAAAACGTCCAAAGCTGACAAGCTCCCGTACGGTCAGGCGCACACTCATGTGATTGGACTGCTTTAAAATACTCATCTTTTTCGCAAGCTCCTGCGGAGGATACGCGCTATACGGTTTGTCCTGTAAATACGCTGCACCTGTGTCTGGCTGAATCAGGCGGCTCATGATGGACAAAAGCGTGCTCTTGCCCGCACCATTTGGACCAATGAGAGAGGTCAGCTGTCCTTTTTTCACACTGACAGTTGTTTTGTGAAGCACTGTTTTTCCGTTATATGTCTTACTGACTCCCTTCATCACGACCATGAACGACTCTCCTTTAAAAGTAAGTAAATAAAATACAATCCGCCGACTAAATCAATCAAGACACTCAGCGGCGTTTGAAAGGTAAATACCTTTTCTACAAGAAACTCCCCGCCTACAAGGGCAATGACACTGATGAAAAAAGAACCTAATAGCAAGTACGTATGCCGGTATGTACGAAATAGCTCTCTTCCCACGTTCACGACGAGTAAGCCAAGAAACGTAATAGGTCCGACAAGAGCCGTTGCGATAGACACAAGGACGGCAATCACGATCAGCATCTTTTTTGTGATGCCATCATAGTCAATCCCTAGATTCACAGCATGTTCCTTTCCTAAGGACATCACATCTAATTTGGAGCGGAATGTCCAAATATAAAAACATAGCGCTACAAATAAAATAGAAGCAATGAGTAGGATATCCGTATTCATGTGGTTAAAGCTTGCAAAGGATTTATCCTGTACGACCTGGTATTCATTCGGATCAATGAGCATTTCCATAAAGGAAGAAAGACTTTTGAACAATGTACCAAATACAATACCAACAAGTAGAAGTAAGAAAATGTGCTTGTTTTTGCGTTTGAACATCACCGTATATAGCAGCACGGAAAAAAGAATCATCAGCCCAACACAAAGGAAAAAATTCAGGTTTTTATTGACGATCATCAAATTGGTCGATCCAAAAAGATAAATAATCGCTGTTTGCAAAAATAAGTAAAGTGCGTCTAAGCCTAAAATGCTTGGCGTTAAGATTCGATTGTTGGTCAACGTTTGAAACACAACGGATGAAAAGGCAATAGCGCCTCCAGTCAATGTCATCGCAAGCACTTTCTTTAAACGGCTCGGGACTGTGTACTGCCAGTATCCCATTTGAAAGGTGATGAAGATCACGACCAGCACGGCTGCAATGGCTGCAATGAGAAATAATATACGTTTCTTATGCATAGCGCTTCCTCCTTAATAGCATGTACAGGAAGATCGCACTTCCGATGATGCCTACCATGAGCCCAACAGAAATTTCATATGGATAAATGATCACCCTTCCGAGCACATCACAAATCAGAACAAAAATGGCACCTAGTAAGGCTGTATGCGGGAGGCTTTTTTTCAAGTGATCGCCTCGGTAGATCGATACAATATTAGGAATGATTAAGCCGAGAAATGGCAGCATTCCGACAGTTAAAATGGTGACAGACGTAATCATCGAAACGATTACCAAGCCAACCGCCATCACACGTTTATACGTTAAACCTAAGTTGACGGCAAAGCTCTCTCCCATACCGGCCACTGTAAAGCGGTCAGCATATAAATAGGCGATGATCAAAAGTGGAACACTCACATAGAGCAGTTCATAACGCCCCTGAACAATAAGAGAAAAATCCCCTTGAAGCCATGCGGATACGTTTTGGATCAGATCATATTTATAGGCTATAAACGTAGAAATTGAACTGACGATCCCGCCAAACATCAAGCCGACTAACGGTACATAGATCGTATCGTTCACCTTAATATGGCGCAGGATTTTTAAGAAAAGGAGATTGCCAGCTAGAGTAAATAGAAATGCGATGCCCATTTTCGTGAGCGGGCTCGCATGTGTAAAAACGAGCATTGCTACTAAAATACCAAGCTTGGCCCAATCCATTGTTCCTGCAGTGGTTGGTGAAACAAATTTATTCCTCGTCATGCTTTGCATCATAAAGCCGCATAAACTAAGGCTCATGCCAGCAAGCACAATACTCATCAGTCGTGGGATGCGACTTGACAATAAGGTATGCATTTGCCCATCTGTTAGATGAAACAGCTGTAAAATGGACAGATCCTGTACACCGACAAACAGTGATGCACATGCCAAACACACAAATAACAAACTTAATTGATACAACTTCATACAGGTTTCTCACTTTCTATCAAGCTCTTTCCGCTATAAATGATTATCATTATCAATTAAGCGATAGTTCATATATTATCACATTTAGTAAAATATTCAATACCGGAATAAAAAAGGAGTAAAGCACATAAAAAAACAGCCTACGGTATCAGCTGTTTTTTCCCCAATTATTGAATGTTCACTTGAAATTGTCCCTTCAGTTCCTCTTCCGCATCTTGAAATAACTGCCGCAAGCTCTCTGCATAATTGCCAAGAGCGTCTTTACTTGTTTGAAAATTCACCCATGTAAGCTCTACAGGAAGATTCACTTCTCCTGTTAAACAGTCCCAAAGGGCATCAAGGTTTTTCCCGTAATAGTCAGGAAGGTGTAAAACTGTTTTTAGTTGGTCATGAAGCTCCTCTTGCGACCTGCATATCGCACCGTCCAGCCGCACTTTTTTCATATTCATCTTCCCCTCTCTTGTCTTTATTTTAAACGAATTGATCAAAAAAGAGAAAGATGGACATCTCACGTTTGTTTCCGCTTGAAACCTGAGATAAACAGTATGAGACAGGCGGCCAAAACGACCAAGAAAAAGAAAGTTAACACCGTCTGAGTACCGTACATATCAGCAAAGAGACCGACAAAAACACTCGGAATGCCTAGACCTAAGTAAGCAAACAAGTAATATCCTGCAACCGCTCTAGCCGCCTCCTTCTTCCCTCGCTCGACAATCAGCTGAAGACCACCTAAGTAAGTAAATCCATAGCAAGCAGTGCCCGCAAGCATGGTCCCGGCAAGTACAAGGAAGATGGACCCACCATTTGCACCGAACAGCAGCAGGCCATATCCGCACGGAAGACAGATAAAACCCACCCGGAGCGCTGCGCTGCTATTCATTTTACGAACAAAGGGCTGCATGAGGACACCTGCCATATTAATAAAAAACAGCGCCGGCCCTACCCATAATTCATATCCATTTAATTTCAGCTGTGCTGGCAAAATAGAAATAACAAGCCCACACACTGACCATGCAATGGCAATCGCCAAGTTCGCCGGCATCGTCCCTTTTGGAAACCTTGGCATATTCATCATCGGTTTACTCGTATTTCCTTGTATAGGCGGCACAAAAAAGAATACACCAACAATCGTCAGCATCAAAAAGGCCAAAACAATCCAATAGCTCAGCGGCGTGAGCGACACACGCTGAAAAGAAAGAAGCGCTGTAAAAAGAGCACCTCCCCCAAATCCAACCGAACTACATAAGGCAATAAAGGTCGGGATCCAGCCTGATTTCTCTGGATATAAAGCAATCAAATAGGCCGTGCATGTTCCAACACTTAGACCAAGCCCCACTCCTTGCAGCAGCCTGGCAGCAAAGAGCATCTGTATGGAAGGATGCACGATCATCAAAAGGGTGGCACATAACGAAAAGCAAAGCGCGACCAATAAAATTGGTTTGCGTCCAGCCCGGTCAGATATGCCGCCGAGAAAAAGCAATACTGGAATAAGTCCGAATACATACGCAGCAAATACAAGTGCTGTTGCCGCCTTTCCGTACCCTGCTTGATCTGCATACGCCGTATAAAGAGGCACTTGCAGATTCACAGCGGTCGTAATCATGAAAAGACCAAATAAAACGAAAATAAACGGGATCATGGATTGTTGAGCCGTTTCTTCTTTTGATGCAGGAATCATTTGACTCTCTCCTCTATGTAAATGACATCTGATCACAGTTTACACACCATTTGGCTTACTTCCTACATCCAAAAATAACTCTATTGACCAGTCCATAATTCCGTGTCATCATCATAAATGACGTGACAAAGAGAGAAGGTGCCACATGTATATTCATTTAGACCGCTCAAGCTCTACCCCGCTATGGCAGCAAATCGTGACCGGTATCATTCAAAAAATTCATTCACAAAAACTGAATCCTAACGATCAGTTAACGCCGACACGCGTGTTAGCACAGGAGCTAAATGTATCAAGATCAACCGTACAACTTGCCTATGATGAATTGCTGGCAAGAGGCTATGTCAGCACATCTAGAAGAGGCGGGACTAAGGTCATCTCAAGTGACCAATACGTAGCTTCCACTCCCCATCAAAGTGAGCCGCCCTTTGCACTCCCCGTTAGGCCTCATTTTGACGAGGCTGAAAAACAAATGGAGCACTGGCTCTCGGCCAATGAATTTCATGAGAAGCTCGATATCGACTTTCGCCATCAAGAGCCAGCCATCGACGAACATTTTCAAAACATATGGAAACGCTCGCTTATGAAAGCATTACAGCACTTAGACATGAAGGATTGGGGCTATTCTTCCCCGCACGGATTATGGGAGGTACGCTCAGAAATACGCCAATATTTATCTGTTGAACGCGGGATCAATGTAGAAGAAGATCAAATGGTATTAACAGGGGCACGCAGCAAGCCATTGACTTAATTTCACAGGTACTGCTCAAAAAAGGCGATACGGTGGCTGTTGAAGATCCAGGTTTTCCTGGAGCAAGGCTTTCGTTTTTACATCGTGAAATGAACATTTACCCCGCACCAGTAGATGAGGAAGGTATGATTGTGAACACATTGCCGGGGGGAACCAAGATGATCGCTGTGACACCCTCCCATCAACGTCCAACCGGTGTATGTATGAGTGTAAATAGAAGACAGCTGCTGATACAGTTTGCTGTCAGTCACCAATCTTACATATTAGAGGATGATTTTGATGGGGATTATCGTTATCATGGCGGGCCGCTTCCCTCTTTATTTTCAGAAGCACCCGATCATGTGATATACATCTTAAGCTTTTCCAAGGTGCTGGCACCAGGCATACGCCTTGCTGCAATCATCGGCTCCAAAGCTGTTATCAAAGAAATCGCTGCGCTGCAATCCCTCATCCAAAGACAGCTGCCGATCATGGAGCAAATTACACTTGCTTCATTTTTCAGAGAAGGAGAATTCACGCGATATGTCAGGCGAATGCGACAGCTTTATAAAAAAAGGCAGGCGGCCATGATGGAAGCCCTTTTGATACATCAATTCGACAAACATTTCCATTTATATGGAACCGATACTGGCCTTCATGTCTTTTTGGAAGGAGCGCCAGACTTTGATGAAAAAGGCAGTATTGCGGCTGCTAAAGCCGCTGGTGTCGGAATTTATCCATTAAGCCCCTATTGCTATGAAAGCAACAGAAAGGGATTGCTGCTTGGTTTCGCCTGTACAGATGAAGAAATGATTCAAGAGGGCGTGCGCCGTTTAAAGCAAACACTGCGCATCTAAAAAAAGCCTGGAAGTGAACTTCCAAGCTTTTTTCATGATTGCTGAATGTGACCTACTTCTTCAATAAACACGGCTGTCTGTTGCAATCCATCTTGTAAATGATGGGTAGCGGAAATAAACAGCTTTTCTTGATCAGGATGCTTCAACAGCTGCTCCACCTTATCGATCCCTTTTTCAAATGAAGAAAGTCCTGTCTTTAATTGTTTGTCAGCCTGTTTGTACGTAGCTGGAACTTCTTGATGAGCAAGTCCTTTTTGAATCACACGATCAAATGCTTTTGTCGCTTTTGCCAATTTTTCAGTTGCTTGAATCTTACCATGTCCATCTGAAATAAATTGGTCTGTCATGTTTTCATATGCTTCATTTAACTCATCCATATAACGATGAACCCATTGTTCATACGCAGCTTCTTTTGTGTCTTGTTTTGAAGGCGACTGACCTGCTTGATGACAGGCTGCTAGTAATATCACTGTCACGGTGAATAGCAGCATCAAATGCAATCGTTTTTTCATACAGAGCCTCCATTTCTAATTCCCATTCGTTCATATCGGTCAAATATGAGCATCCTTTACCTCATACGAACACTTTGTAAGAAATGATTTCTTTTATTGTAACAGACGGCTCGTGTCACTTCTGTGATTTATGAGCAAATGGATGAAAATACGTCTAATGATCCACATTTCCCTGTCATTTCTTTGACATCCTACCGATACAGTCAATAGACGACTAAAGAGATATAATTGGTTTCAATGTATGTCATCTTCATGATTTTTTCTAAAAAAAAGACCATTTAAAAGCAGTTTAAATCAAAGAGGGATCATAGATTGAAATCAATTCATCTAAAAGACAAACTCACAACATTTACTGAACACTAGTCACTGCCACTCGATACATAAAATTTTATACACTATAGTTAAATTGTATAATTTTTTATACGATTATCGGTTGTTTTTTCTACGAGAAAGAAATGACGATGTGCTAAGCTCACGTAGGTTGAGGAGTCCAGCGGCTGTCTGCCGCTGGTTTTTGGCTAATATCTGTTACGAAGTTCTCTTAAAATAAAATCGTATACAAGATTGAGCTGCTGTTCCTTTGGATACAGCATAAATTCTTGTTTTTTAGGAAGACCTCCATCAAGACGATCTTGAAATTTCATTCGGAGATACGCTGTCCGGTGCACCTGACTCTCAAATGATTTATATGAGACATCCAGTTTGACGGTTTGCTCATTTGTAAACGTGACCAGCGTGTCCCCGAGGGATGATTCTTGGAAGGTATGAATGTATTTGTGGGAGATCCAGCCGCACTGAGGACGATTGGATGAACAGGTTGGGAAGAAATACAGATGATTGGATGAGTCAATCACGATTGGAGGCTTGTGAGAAATTCCTGTTACTTCGTATGTTCCCGCCTTTCTGCCTGCATAGCTTGAGCCGAAGAATCTGCAGCTGCGTTCAATGATTTGCAGCGGCTTTAATTCGACGTAAAAGCTTGTCTCTCTTTCTATGACTTTTGAATATACTCTTTTTCCTTCTTCAACTGGAAGGATCGCCATCGTTGTTTGATTAATGACATATGAATCTAAAGGTGTTTCGCTAATTCCTGACACTTCATTTCCTCCTGTGTTAATTTTTGGTTATTTTAGATACTATTAATCTATCACCAACGTATAAGAAACGACAGGATTTTTTCAAAATTTATTTAAAATCATCTTTTTACCATATTTTTTAGTACATTCGATCTATCTAAAAGGCATTTTTAAAAGTATATCGCATTCTGTCGATTGGACAAGAGGTGTCGATTTTGCTCAAAAATAAATTGTCTAAAAATTATAAATTCTTGTTGATTTTTTCTCCAGCAATCCATATACTATAAAAAAGGCATCGGGGGGATTCTTTATGAAAGAGAAAAAAACGTATGCTGAGCTCATGAAGTCCCGCAACACCCAAAAAACCGAAGAAAACGGCGTCACCATTTTAGACATCTATATTCAAATGGTTTTAGATGAGGCGCTTTATAAACAGCGCTTAACCTTCCTTAGAGAAGAGATTGATAAGGCACTGGATCAGCGTGATGAAAAGCGATTCAATGACCTGTCAGCTCAATATGCAGAGCACTGCTTACATTAATCATGATGATTTTACTTGCGGCAGAGAGACAGCAACTCGTCTCTTTACCGCAAGTTTTTTGTTTACCCATTTAAAATGGTTCCGCCATTCACATGCAGGATTTGTCCATTCATGTAAGACGAGTCTTCGCTCGCTAAAAATAAATAACTTGGCGCAAGCTCTACTGGTTCACCAGGCCTTTCCATTGGGACATCTCCGCCAAATTCAGAGACTTCCTTTTCTGTAAAAGTTGATGGAATCAGCGGCGTCCAAATAGGTCCCGGAGCTACCCCATTCACTCGAATCCCTTGTTTAATGAGCGATAAGGATAATGATCTGGTAAATGTTACAACCGCCCCTTTTGTCGATGAATAATCGATTAAGGTTTCGTGCCCTTTATAGGCTGTGACGGAGGTTGTATTAATAATACTGCTTCCTTTCTTTAAATGAGGGAGCACAGCCTTTGTTAAATAAAACAAGGCGAAAATATTCGTTTGAAATGTCCGAAGAAGCTGATGAGAGGTAATCTGTTCAATGCTTTTTTGCGGATGCTGTTCCCCTGCGTTGTTCACCAAAATATCAATAGAACCGAAAGCATCTTTTGTTTTTTTGACGACCTCATTTGAAAAAGCCTCATCCCCTAAGTCACCTGCAATTAAGATCACGTGTCCTCCCGCCTTTTCAATATAGTCCTTCGTTTCCTCTGCATCACGATGTTCACTCAAGTAAACAATCGCCACATTGGCCCCTTCCTTCGCAAATAAGACAGAGACTGCTCTTCCGATCCCGCTATCTCCACCTGTCACAATAGCCGTTTTTCCAGCTAGTTTTTTGCCCTGCACCTCTCGATCAAAAATAGGTCTAGGGTTCATTTTATATTCAAGACCTGGACGTTCATTCTGATGTTGAGGCGGCAATGTTTTCTTCGGCTGCTTTGTAGACACGCAAGTCCACTCCTTCCTTATATCTTGTTTATTTTTATGTGTTGGCTATTTTTTTATGTATGTCATGCTTGTTTCCTTTCGAATGTATGATTTTCTACATTGTGGAAAAATTACACACAACAAGAAACTGGAGGCGACAGCATGGAACAAGAACATAAAGGAATGAACCAGGCAAAATCGTTATGGTTAGCAGAGAGTCAAAAGCATTCTTTTCCTTCTGCAACAGAGGATCTCACAGCAGATGTGATCATTGTAGGTGGCGGAATTACCGGTATCGCTACTGCGTTTGACATGACAGAACGTGGATTAGATGTCATCATCATTGATGCCGATCAATTACTGCAAGGCACGACCGGACACACGACAGCTAAAATCACCTCACAGCACGATGTGTACTATCATGAGCTGATTCAGCAAATTGGCATGCCAAAAGCCCGTTTGTATGTAGAAGCCAATGAGAAAGCAAAAGAGCTCATTCAAGCACGTATAAATGAGCACCAAATCAAGTGTCAGTTAGAGATAAAAGATGCTTACCTATATACAAAGGAAGAAAGAGGCGTCAAAAAGTTAAAGAAAGAATTAGATGCCTACAAACAGCTCGGCATTGACCGAGAATGGAAAACAGAGCTTCCTTTTGACACTGACATAAAAGCTGCCCTTGCCATGACCCAGCAGGCGCAGTTTCATCCCCTTCATTATCTAAATGCACTGATCGACCAGCTCATTGAGCGAGGTGTGCGTATTTTTGAACAAACAACCGCAGTCGATGTCAAAGAAGGGAAACGGCCTGCTGTCGTCACAAAAAGTGGGCATCATCTGACGGGCCGCTATATCATTTCCTGTTCACACTTTCCTTTTTATGATGGCAAAGGACTTTATTTCACTCGAATTCATCCCGAGCAATCTTATATAGTAGCAGCCAAAACAACCAAGCCTCTTTCAGGCGGCATGTACTTAGGAATTGACCAGCCCGCTCACTCTTTAAGAACGGCAAAACTTCACGGTGAAGAAGTGGTTCTCATCGGAGGAGAAGGCCATAAAACAGGGCAAGGCGGTGATGAATCCGCACACTATGAAGCACTAGAAAAGTTTGGAGACGATACACTTGGAATTGAGGAGGTTCTTTATCGCTGGTCGACGCACGATATGGTCACAATGGATCAAATCCCTTACATTGGCCACCTGACCAAACACCATCCGAATATCTTCGTTGCTACCGGCTTTAGAAAATGGGGCATGACGACAAGCCATGTCGCAGCAACTCTTATCGGGGATTTAATTGAGGGAAAATCTAATCCCTACGAATCAATCTTTACACCATCAAGACTTGTTTCTGACTCATTCATCAAAGATTTTATGAAAGAAAATACCAATGTTGCTACCAATCTGGTCAGTGGTAAATTAAAACGAACTGATCAAACCATTGATGATTTAAAACCAGGCGAAGGCGGCATTGTATCTTATGAACATAAGAAATGCGGGGCCTTTAAATCAGAGAATGGGAATGTCTTCCTTGTTGATACAACATGTACTCACCTAGGCTGTGAAGTCGCTTGGAATAATAGTGACCGCACCTGGGATTGCCCTTGTCACGGTTCACGTTTTTCAATTACTGGAGACGTAGTAGCAGGACCAGCAAAGAAACCACTAAAAAGGTCATATAAAGAACAGTAAAATTTCACTGGTTCCCTTTAAAAAATCCATTATTATCCGATAAGAAACATAAAGTCTGATATTTGTGATGATTATGGGGGGACAAAAACATTGTTATTTAAAAAAGAAAGAAAAAGCACTGCCTTTTTCACGCAGCAGGATGATGAGATAAAACGAATCAACTTTTCGGAGAATACGGACATTGCCAAACAAATCAAAATGATTGACCTGACACAACAAGACCTTTTTATACTGAAACAATTGAATCCAATCGTTCAAGATGATATTACACATATCGTTGATAAATTTTATAAAAATTTAGAAGTAGAGTCTTCCTTGATGCATATCATTCAAGATAATAGTTCTGTCGATCGTTTGAAAAAAACACTGCGTATTCATATTAGCGAAATGTTTGCAGGTGTGATTGACGATGCCTACGTGGCAAAAAGGATTAAAATTGCACAAGTTCATTTACGAATTGGCCTCCAGCCTAAATGGTATATGGCGGCATTCCAAGACCTTTTGCTATCAATTATGGATTTATTTGTCCAGCATATCCAAGATTTCAAAGAATATCAGACGGCAGTCAAAGCGACGACGAAAATTTTAAATTTAGAGCAGCAGCTTGTCCTAGATACGTTCCAAAATGAATATTCTAAAATTCGTGATGAAGCGGAAGAACAGCAGCAAGAGCTTCATACAAAAATCACAGAAACCTCAAATTCGCTTGCTTCTCTCTTCTCCAACACAACAAGTGCAGTGGACAAGCTTGTATCAAAATCTGATGAGATGGCAGATATGTCACAAGCTGGAACGAAAATATCAGCACAGGTCGAGGAAAAATCAATCGGCGGTAAAAAAGAATTAGAAATTCAGCAAACACAAATGAATCAAATTGATGGCAGCATGACAAAGATTGAAACAGAAATTAAACGATTAGAAGAAATCGCAAAACAAATTGAACAAATTTTTGGGATCGTCACAGGCATAGCAGAGCAAACGAATTTGTTATCTTTAAATGCCTCAATCGAATCTGCGCGTGCAGGTGAACATGGAAAAGGATTCGCTGTCGTCGCAAACGAGGTTCGCAAATTATCAGAGGACACAAAGAAAACGGTTTCAACTGTTTCAGAGCTTGTCAATAATACCAATTCACAAATCTCCATTGTGTCACAGCACATTGCGGACGTGAATTTACTTGTGACAGACAGTAAAGAAAAAATGACTCAAATCAATTCGCTCTTCGATGATATCGTGAGCAGTATGAACTTAAGTAAAAACCAAAACGGAAAAATTGAAATAGATCTCCAAACATTCCTAAACGAGTTGAAGGAAGTCAAACAAACGGTTTCCCAAGTTGCCAGCTCAGTCGAATCCTTAACCAGTCTGACAAATCGCTAATCCAGCCATTCTTCTTTTGTTCTAGTATAATAGAAGAAAAGACAGAAAAGGCGGGATTTGATTGACAACAATTTGCTTAGTCAGACACGGTGAAACAGATTGGAATGCAGCTCAAAGAATTCAAGGGCGAACAGATGTCCCTTTAAATGAGACAGGTAAATGGCAGGCTGAACAAACTGGACTTTACTTAAAGGATTCCCATTGGGATGTCGTCATTTCCAGTCCATTATCAAGGGCAAAAGAAACAGCTCATTTGATTTTAAAACATGTGCATGTGCATGCGCCTCTCGTCATCATGGATGATTTTATTGAACGTGATTTTGGAGACGCTGAAGGCATATCATTTGAGGAGCGCCAGAAGCTGTTTCCAGATAAACAATATCCAAATATGGAACCATTAGAGGCTATGCAAGACCGAATGTTAGAAGGTATTGAAAAGGTCAGAGCCACATACCCAGATCAACATGTACTGATTGTGGCTCACGGTGCCGCCATCCACTGCTTACTCACCATTCTTGCTGATGAACACATGGGTCTTCAGGACACAAGACTTGTCAATGCTTGCTTAAATTATGTGGAATGGAAAGATGGCGAATGGAAGGTGCGTGATTACAACGTGGTCAACCATTTAACTCAATCTTCCCCTTCTTAAAGAACCTGTGATCTTAGCAGGTTCTTTTTTTTATGACAGAAACAATGATAAAATAATATTTTTTTATATCGAAATTCGAGATAAACGCTAGCCTTTTCTACCTATTTAATGACCTTTCGGGTATCGAATGTTTGTCCCCAAATTGCTCATGAGAAAAAAAGCACCCTTCCATTTTAATAGGAAAACGTAAGAAAACTAAAACAAACATAATTTACCATCCATTCCAAGCGACTTAATTCCCTAATTTCCGCTAGGACTTTCACAAAAATTCAGGTCTACTCTTATTTGCCTACTTCCCTTAAACTGAAAATACAGAATAATCAAACGGATCATTCTTATAGACTACGGATGATTATTCTGAAATAAGAAAAAAGGGATGTGGAACGTGCGTGAAAAAGAAAAATGTGATGACAAGTGTTTTATTGGCTGTCCCTCTTCTGTTTTCAGCAGGGTTTGGAGGCTCCATGGCAAATGCCGAGACTGTCTCAAAGTCAGATAGTGAAAAAAGCTATATCGTTGGCTTTAAAGCTTCTGCCACGACAAACAGCTCTAAGAAACATGCGGTGACTCAAAATGGCGGAAAACTAGAAAAGCAATATCGGCTCATTAATGCTGCACAAGTGAAGATGTCCGAACAAGCCGCAAAAAAACTTGAGCATGACCCTAGCATTGCTTATGTAGAAGAAGATCACAAAGCAGAAGCATATGCACAAACCGTCCCTTATGGTATCCCTCAAATCAAAGCTCCAGCTATACACGCTCAAGGCTATAAAGGTGCTAATGTCAAAGTAGCTGTCCTTGATACTGGTATCCACGCTGCACACCCTGACTTAAATGTTGCAGGCGGTGCTAGCTTCGTCCCTTCAGAGCCAAATGCCACCCAAGATTTTCAATCACATGGAACTCACGTAGCCGGAACGATCGCTGCCCTTGATAACACAATTGGTGTTCTTGGGGTCGCTCCAAGTGCTTCCCTATATGCCGTTAAAGTGTTAGATCGTTACGGCGATGGACAATACAGCTGGATTATTAGCGGTATTGAATGGGCTGTTGCCAATAACATGGATGTCATCAATATGAGCTTAGGCGGACCAATCGGTTCAACAGCGCTTAAAAATGCTGTTGATACAGCAAACAATCGCGGAATTGTTGTTGTTGCTGCTGCAGGTAATTCAGGTTCCACTGGCTCTACAAGTACTGTCGGCTATCCAGCAAAATATGATTCTACCATTGCCGTTGCCAATGTGAACAGCAACAATGTAAGAAACTCATCTTCTAGCGCAGGTCCTGAATTAAATGTTTCCGCTCCTGGTACTTCTATTTTAAGTACAGTGCCAAGCAGTGGATACACATCTTATACTGGAACATCTATGGCTTCTCCTCATGTAGCAGGAGCAGCAGCGCTTATCCTTTCTAAGTATCCGAATCTATCGACTTCTCAGGTTCGCCAGCGCTTGGAAAACACGGCAACACCGCTTGGTAACTCATTCTATTACGGAAAAGGGTTAATTAACGTTCAAGCGGCTTCTAACTAAACAAGTGTGCAAAAAATCCGGCTGACCTAGCCGGATTTTCTTTGCTTATTGCTTTTTCGACGTTTCCTCTTTTTCTGCTGCTTTTTCCATGTCCATGATTCTCTCCATCATTGTCGGATGTCCATAGCGGAATATTTTCACGAGAAGCGGTGGATTGACTTGGGACAGACCTGATTTTGCAAGTTTTTGAAAAGACGTCACCCCCGCCTCCCCATCTTTTGTCAGGTTCACGGCATATTCATCAGCTGCCTGTTCTTGATGCCTTGAAACTGCATTTGTAAAAGGGGACGCCGCAAATGACAGCATGGATACAAGGATCAAAAGAATCGGAAGAGCAGCGACATCCTGTGATCCCTTCAGCCGAAATAAGGCGGCTCCCTTTTGATAAAGGTAAAAATAAAGGCGGTCCATTGCAAAGAATCCTGCTAGTGACAGCACTAAATATCCTGCTAGACCAATATAGACATGCTTCATGACGTAATGCCCCATTTCATGCGCCATGATAAATAAAATTTCCTGATCCTTTAGCTTTTGCAGCGTCGTGTCCCATAAAACAATGCGTTTATTTTCACCAATCCCTGTTACGTAAGCGTTCATCGTGTTTGTTTTCTCAGACATGTTGACTTCATATACATGATCAGCCGGGATATGCGCTTTTTCTGCAAGGGTTAATATCTTTTTCTCAAGTGCTTGATCCTTTAATGGGTAAAAATCGTTGTATAGAGGATCAATGACGACTGGTTGTATAAAGAAGAGGAAGAGTGTGACTGGGACTGTCAAACACCAGGCATACAGCCACCATAATTTCCTTCTCTTTTGAATGAGCCAAAAGAACACAAGGGCACATAGGGCAAGGAGCGGATATTGAATCCAGAAATCCAGCGTTTGATCTTTTAACCAGCTTGCTGTGCTTTGAGCAGATACTCCGTAGTGTAAGGACAGCTGATAGCCAATCCACTTGATCGGCAATGAAACCAGCATCGTTAGAAGTGATAGCACGAAGACATAAACAAGTTTACTTAAAAATGTGAAACGAGCTGCTGCAAAGCTCCAGTCTGCTAATTTCCGTGAAAACCCTGAAATGAGCAAAAGGAAAAAGACATACCAATCTAACGGTATTGTCATAAAGTACAGCAGGTTACGTATTTTCGAGAAATTCTCACTGATCACAAGCTCATGGCTTGTCATAAAAGTATGCGGGTCTGCACTTGTCCCTTTCACACTTTCAGGAACCGATGAATCCCCCATTAGAAACAAATAAAAATAAATAAAAAGACCGTACAATATGTATGCTAACGTTGCAAGAGCTACCCATTTACGTACTCGCACAGGTCAGCCTCCTTTCCATCCCTCTCTTTATTCTAATCACGCACATTTTTGTTTAGAACCTGTCTCATTTGGCTCCATCATAGCATGCCCCATCTGAAAAAGCTTCAGCGAAAAAAATGATTATGCTTCTATAAAATCGGAGAAACTAAAAGTAAAACAGTGAGTTGGAGGATCAAAATGAAGAAAATCCTTGCAGGAATTGTGATCTTTGGACTTCTACTGATCACCTTCTTTTATGTGTTCAGCCGGACGAGTGAAATCTTCGATGAGAATCGAGCAGAAAAGTTATTGCTTTCACCGACTAATCAGTCCATTTCTTATGAAATAGATGATAAAGACACAGCTGAAGATTTAATTGAAGAATTAAACAAAGGCAAACAAACAAGCAATCATCTTAAGAAAAATATAAAAAAACCTGATTATATTGCCAAGGTGATGTTTGGACGAACAAATGGCACCACCTTTCAGCTATGGACCAACCGTTCTCAGGTCGTTTTTTTAGTAGATGGTACGTATTATGAACTGAATCAAAAACAGTCAAATGCTTTTCAGAAACAGTTAAAAGAAGCCATTCAAAAAGGAGTCTCTTCATAAGAGGCTCTCCAGATAGTTGACAAAGGGCTAAAATGATCTTTATCGCATGCAGAACTGACACCGAATGCGAGGGTTGCAGCAGCGCTTATCCTTTCTAAGTATCCGAATCTATCGACTTCTCAGGTTCGCCAGCGCTTGGAAAACACGGCAACACCGCTTGGTAACTCATTCTATTACGGAAAAGGGTTAATTAACGTTCACCCGCATGCAGAACTGACACCGAATGCGAGGGTTTGTCTTCACGCTGAGGAGCCTCTTTATAAGAGACTCTTTTTTATTTACTTTCTTCTGTATGATACTTGTCCTTTAGCGCTCTTCTTAAAATTTTACCTGTTGTGTTCTTTGGAATATCTTCTATGAAATGGATCGTTTGGGGCTGCTTATATTTCGCTAAATAGCGTGAACAATGTGTGATGATGTCTTCTTGATTGATGTGAGCATGTTTCTTAGGGGAAATGTAAGAGACGACAGCCTCACCTGTGTTTGGATCTGGTACACCGATGACAACGGCTTCTGCTACAGCTTCATGTTGATAAAGCACTTCTTCTACTTCTCTTGGATAGACATTATAGCCGCCAACGAGAATCATATCCTTTTTTCGATCGACAATATAAATATATCCATCTTCATCTCTTCTCGCCAGATCACCTGTATATAGCCATCCGTCCCTCAGTGCAGCTTCGGTATCTTCTGGCATTTGATAATAGCCTTTCATGATGTTTGGCCCTTTTGCAATGAGTTCTCCGACTTCATTCGGACCGACTTCCTCTCCAAGTTCATTCACGATCTTATTCTTCACATTCATAATATCAGTCCCGACTGAACCCGGTTTTCTTTTTCCATCAAGAGGATTGAAAGCAGTCACTGGGGAAGCCTCTGATAATCCATAGCCCTCCAGCACCGTGACTCCGAACTTTTTCTCAAAGCCGTGTAGTAAGGCAACAGGCATCGAGGCACCGCCTGATATACAAATCCTCACTGATGTCATCGCTTCATCATGTCCCTCTTGGCGGTATAAATAGTTATACATGGTTGGAACACCAACAAATAGCGTGGGTTTTTCTTTTTCCATCATGCGCAAAAGCTCTGATGGGCTGAAATGCGGCAGGACATAAATGGTCGCGCCGTGAATCAACGGTGCATTCATACAGACCGTTAAACAAAATACATGGAACATAGGTAAAGCGGCGATGACCTTGTCCCTTTTATCAATCGATAGGTACTCAGCAATGTCTCTGGCATTTGAATAAAGGTTGAAATGAGTCAGCATCGCACCCTTTGGTTTTCCTGTCGTGCCAGATGTAAATAAAATAACTGCAGTATCGTCACGCTGAATGGAAGGATGTGTCACTTCTGGTGCACGTCCAGACACAAGCTTTCCAAAGAAGACAAGACGATCAGATACTTCCTTGAAACTTGATCTGCACGCAGATTCATTTTCTGCACAAATAATCACTCGTTCAATAGAGGGAAGCTGTTCATACACCTGCTCGTATACTGGCAGAAGCTGATCAGGTGCAACAATGCCTTTTACATCACCTGTGATCAGCATATATCCAATTTCACTTGACGTGTATGTTGGATTGACAGGTACAACGATAAGCCCTGCCTTCAATGCCCCAAAAAAAGAAATGACGAAATGCGGTGAATTTCCTAAAATAAGCGCGATATGATCCCCAGCTTGAAACCCTTCGTTGACTAAGCCATCTGCAAAACGCTCAATACTTGTCATCAGCTCTCGATAGGTCCACTTGTTTCCTTCAAAGATCAGTGCGATGTTTTCTCCCTTGGTCATCGCAGTCTGCTCAAGATTTTTGATCAAATCCATTCTCCCACCCCTTATGCGTCGTCAATGAATGAATAGCCATTCATTTTATGACCAAACATTCCTCCTTCCTATTATAATAGACAATCGAAAAAATCCACAAGATCAAATGTTCATCGCTTTCATTTCTTTCAATCAAAAAAAGCACCGCTATCTCTAGCTGTGCTTGTCCCGCGCTTAATAAATCAAATCAAGAAAATCTTCTTTTGACACGTTGCCGAAATAATGGCGCATATCCATATCCTCTAATACATCGCTGATGGTTTTACGATCATATTGCTGTCCGATGAGTCTTTTTTCAATATCGGCAATATCCCCTACGCCAAAAAAGTCACCAAATATCTTACAGTCTTGGATCATGCCTTTTTTCACCTCTAATCGCAGATCAATCGAGCCAGCTGGGAACCGCTTAGAGTGTTGTAAATTAAACTTAGGTGAACGGCCGTAGTTCCATTCCCATTTTTGATATCGATCCCGGGAAATTTCATGAATCTTTTGCCAATCCTTATCAGTCAGTTGATATTGAGGCACGTCCCCATCCGTATCAAAAATATAGCTTAAAAGAATTTTTCTAAATTCTTCTGTTGTCATTTTTTGATCCATCAGTTCACTAATATTCGCGACCCTGCTTCTAATGGATTTAATGCCTTTAGATTCAATCTTTTCTTTTTTTACATTTAATGCAGAGACAACATGTTCAATTTCTGAATCAAATAGCAGTGTGCCATGACTGAAAATACGTCCTCGTGTGGCGAACTGGGCATTTCCAGAAATTTTGCGTCCATCTGCCATGATGTCATTTCTGCCGCTTAATTCAGCTTTGACGCCTAGCTTTTCAAGTGCTTTGATGACTGGCTCCGTGAACTTTTTAAAGTTATGGAAGCTGTCCCCGTCATCTTTTGTGATAAAGCTGAAATTTAAGTTTCCTTTGTCATGGTAAACGGCACCACCGCCGGATAAACGGCGAACCACTTTGATTCCGTTGTCTTCCACATATTTTGTATTGATTTCTTCTATTGTATTTTGGTTCTTTCCAATAATAATGGACGGCTGGTTGATGTAAAACAGCAAATACGTTTCTTCTGGATCTAAATATTTTAAGCAATACTCTTCAATTGCCAGATTAATCATTGGATCAACATGTTGTTCGTTATCGATAAACAGCATCTCTATCTTCCTTCCTTGTTCCATCTAAGCCCTGAATGGGCAAGCTGTATACTGCCAGTATATAACGCCTGTGCTTCATTGACTAGGTCTTTATGCCGTCCGAAATGAGGCAGATGGGTGATGATGAGCTCCCCAACATTTGCTTCATTTGCTATCTTCCCTACTTCAGTGCTGTTCATATGTCCTGCACCTGATCCGTCTTGCCTGGCGTAAAAATTGCTCTCGGCAATGAGCAGATCTGCATTCTTACTAAATGGGATAAATGCGTCCTGATAGCTTGAATCCGCTGTATACACCACCACAGCATCATCTGC
The DNA here is from genome assembly GCF_000715205.1 of Bacillus zhangzhouensis. Taxonomy (GTDB): domain Bacteria; phylum Bacillota; class Bacilli; order Bacillales; family Bacillaceae; genus Bacillus; species Bacillus zhangzhouensis. Next base: position 52,146 of record NZ_JOTP01000020.1, read on the forward strand.
CTGAATTCTCATGGCATAGCATTCTGCCGGATGAACCGTTTTCAAAAAATCAACTTGAAATGGACCCACTTGAATGCCTTCTGCTGGATGATAAGGCTTTGCCTTTGTATGTACATCATCAGAGAGCCGCCTAAATGCTTCTTGATCACCTGTATGTCCATAGATCGGAAGTGGACCGCTGCTTTTCCCTAAATGATAACCCACTAATTTCGCATATTGGAGAGGTCCGATATCTGCAATATGATCGTGATGATAATGAGAAAGGAGAACAGCATCTAGTTCTTCTATATCAATGGTTTGCTGAAGCTTTGAAAGAACTCCGCTCCCGCAGTCTACAAGCAGCCGGAAACCATCTGATTCAAACAGATAACCTGATGTCGCTTCACCGGCTGCTGGAAACCCTCCGTAGCATCCAATCACGGTTAATTTCATCGTCATTCTTCCCTCCTTTTGTCAAAATCCCCTTCTTACAATATACCCATTTTTCATAGAAAAAGCATTCTTCTTGCCTGTTGTTACAAAACAGATTGACAAATGTAAATCTGTTATAATACAATGATAACAACAAAATGTATTGGAGGATGACAAATGCTAGGAAAAATCACTGAGTTTTTTAGAAATTTGCCCTCGAAGAAATGCACAAAATGTGGAAATGATTTAATGGAACAGCACGAGTGTTATGGTAATGAATGTGAGGAATGCTCACAAGTAAGTTATCTTAAATAAGGAAATAAATTGAATTAAAAAGCACTTTTTTCCTCCATCGTCAGTTGGAGTTAAAAGTGCTTTTTATTTTTTCTGAAAAATAGGTAAAAAGGTAAAACCCTTGTCACAAAAGGGTTTTTTAGTATTTTCATATGATGACTTTTAGTTCTGAAGACACTTTTTATTGACTTGAAACAATGAAGGAGGTTCTAAATGTTCATTTTTTCAAACAATTTTGTATTTTCTTAATATAATTTAACCGTGGACGAACCTCTTTAATTTTAGTTATACTTTAATTCATATATTAAAACTTAATATGATGGGAATATTCCTTTGATGAATAAGTAGGGAGGAAATCTATGAAAAAATTAAAATTTGGATTAGCTACACAAATCCTAATCGGTCTTATTCTCGGTGTCGTTGTTGGTGCGATCTTTTTCGGTAACCCAGGTGTCGAGACATACTTAAAACCAATTGGAGACTTCTTCTTAAGACTCATTAAGATGATTGTCATACCGATTGTCGTCTCTAGCTTAATTTTAGGTGTTGCAGGTGCCGGTGATGGCAAAAAAGTAGGGAAGCTCGGTTTTAGAACCATTCTTTATTTTGAAATTATCACAACATTTGCGATTGTCCTTGGTCTTGTGCTTGCTAACTTTGTTCAACCTGGTGCAGGCGTTGACTTTGGAAATACGGAAAAACAAGATATTAGCCAGTATGTTGAAACGGAAAAAGAGCAAAGCAGTAAATCAGTTGCTGATACGTTCCTTCATATCGTTCCAACGAACTTCTTCCAATCATTGGCGGAAGGTGATTTGCTTGCGATTATTTTCTTCACTGTGTTATTTGCACTTGGCGTTTCAGCCATTGGTGAACGCGGTAAACCAGTGCTCGCATTCTTTGAAGGTGTATCACACGCCATGTTCCATGTCGTCAATGTTGTGATGAAAGCTGCACCATTTGGTGTCTTCGCACTCATTGGTGTGACAGTTTCAAAATTTGGTCTAGAATCTCTGATTTCATTAGGTAAGCTCGTAGGTCTTGTTTATTTTGCGCTGGCTCTCTTCCTTATCGTTGTATTCGGAATTATTGGAAAGATGATCGGCGTCAATATTTTCAGATTTCTTGCTTACATGAAAGACGAAATGCTTCTTGCCTTTAGTACATCCAGCTCTGAAACAGTTTTACCAAGAGTTATGGATAAAATGGAGCGCATCGGATGTCCAAAGGGAATTGTCTCTTTCGTTATCCCAATTGGTTATACGTTTAACCTGGACGGCTCCGTCTTGTATCAAGCCATCGCTGCGCTTTTCCTTGCACAGGTATATGGCATTGACCTCACGATCGTACAGCAGCTTACACTTGTTCTTGTGCTGATGGTGACATCAAAAGGTATGGCTGCCGTTCCTGGTACTTCATTTGTCGTATTACTCGCAACACTAGGAACAATCGGTGTACCCGCTGAAGGTCTCGCATTTATTGCAGGTGTTGACCGTATCATGGATATGGCGCGAACTGTTGTCAACTTAACAGGTAATGCACTTGCAGCTGTCGTGATGTCTAAATGGGAAGGGCAATATGACCCTGAAAAAGGACATCGTGTGATGACTGGACAAGATGTTCCTGAGCCAACACAACTTTCAAGCTAACCAAAAAGAACCCCAATAGCTGGGGTTCTTTTTTTATGCTGTGATTAATGTTGATTGAACATAATGATAAAGAAGATTAGCTGTATGGATAAGTGAATCTTCATGTGTTCTTTCAAAGGCATGCGAGGAATCAATGCCGGGACCTATCAGTCCATGAATGATATCATGTCCTGCTCTAATTGCTGCTGACGCATCAGAGCCATAATAAGGATAAATATCAAGGCGGTAATCAATTTCATTCTCTTCTGCTAATGCAGCTAAATGCTTGCGTAATCCGTAGTGATAAGGACCGCTTGAATCCTTCACACAAATAGACACACTATATTCATCCGTTGATTGACCGTCGCCAATGGCCCCCATGTCTACTGCCAGGTATTCCACCGTTTCTTCTGGAATATTCGAGTTTCCACCGTAGCCAATTTCTTCATTATTTGAAATTAAGAAGTGTGTCGTATGTGGCAAAGTAATGTTCTCTGTTTGAATCCGGTGGATTAAACGCAGCAATAGCGCCACACTTGCCTTGTCATCAAGATGTCTTGATTTAATAAAGCCTGAAGACGTCACTTCCACTCTAGGATCAAACGAGATAAAGTCTCCTACTTGAATCCCAAGTGCTTTGACATCGTCTGCATTTTTCACCTTTTCATCGAGGCGAATCTCCATATTTTCTTGGTTTCGTTTCGCTTTTCCAGCATCCTCATATACGTGAACGGACGTTTGATGCATGAGGATTGTTCCTGTGTATGTATGACCTGATGCTGTTTCAATTTCACAATACTCGCCTTCTATCGAGTTATACTGAAAGCCCCCGATGAGTGCAAGACGAATTCGGCCATTTGATTTTATTTCCTTTACCATCGCACCGAGCGTATCGACATGCGCTGTCAGCATGCGGTGTTCCTCGTCATCTGTTCCTTTTATTGTGGCAATTAATCCGCCTTTTCGATTACGCTTTGTCTCAATATTCAAATCTTGTAAAAAACGTTCAACAAAGCCGATCACCTTTTCTGTATTCCCTGATGGACTTGGGATTGATACGAGCTTTTGAATAAGCTGAATCGTTTCGTTTACTTCAGTCGTCATTCGGCATTTCCTCCTTTGTCTGAAAGCAATTCCTTCCATGTATGCCTTTTTCAGCATCTCTTCTTAAAATATATCTCTTCGGGTTCCTGATGTCTAATTTCTAATAGAAAAATCCTTTCTCTATGAAAGAGAAAGGATCAGATTCTTGAAAACGCTTTATAATGTAAT
>NZ_JOTP01000021.1 GCF_000715205.1 Bacillus zhangzhouensis
AGTCATCCCATTGTTGTGTATGAATACATTTTATGATAATTTATATAAGTGCATATGCACATTTATTTACAAGGAGGCGAAGAGGATTAATGAAGACCTACAATTATAATGATTCAATAGGACGTAAAATAGCAACATGCTCTCGTTTAATTGGCAATGGATTAAATAAAAAATTTAAGGATCTCAATTGCCCACTCACATTTGAACAGTGGAAAATTATGACTTGTTTGCGCCCTAGAGAAGGAATTTCACAAAATGAATTAGCCGTTATTGTAGATAAAGATCATACGTTGGTCTCGAAGTTAGTTAGTAGCTTAATCAAGAGAAAGATGCTTCTACGAATTCCTGATCCGAATGACAAAAGAACAAACCGTGTCTTTCTCACTCAAGAAGGTAAGGAAATTCTACAAAACCTTGCAACTGAGCAGGTACAAGTTTTTTTAGACAGTATCGTTGAGGATATACCTGAACATGAAGTAGAAATCTTCTCTTCTGTATTGGATCGTATTATCAAAAAAACCCAATGATTTTTTTGTACGGTTCAATAAGTTCATGTAAATATGTGCATATGCAACCAATGTGTTTATTCATTAATGATATGCATGCAATTCAAATTAAAGGAGGATTCATATGATGAAAACCAAGTACCAAAAACTTTTTGAACCATTTATCTTCCCTTCTGGAGTTACGGTTAATAACCGTATTCTTATGGCTCCTATGACAACCGCCTCATCATTTAAAAATGGAATGGTGACAAATGATGAGCTTTCATATTACGAAAAACGTTCAGGTGGAGTTGGAGCAGTAATTACTGCGTGCGCCTATGTTACGAGAGAAGGAAAAGCATTTTCCGGAGGTTTCAGCGCAGATTCAGACAAAATGATTCCAAGCCTTACAAAACTTGCAAAAACGATTCAAGACAAAGGGTCTAAAGCTATTCTGCAAATTTTTCATGGTGGTCGAATGGTTTCACCGCAAAATATCGAAGGTCAAACCCCAGTGAGCGCAAGTGCTGTCCGCGCTTTACGAGACGAAGCTGTAACACCTAGAGAAATGACAGAAGAAGAAATTCAACATGTAATTCAAGGATTTGGTGAAGCGACACGCCGAGCTATTGAATCTGAATTTGATGGAATTGAAATACACGGAGCAAATACGTACCTTATCCAACAATTCTTTTCTCCGCATTCAAACCGTCGTACAGATAAATGGGGCGGAAATTTAGAAAAAAGAATGAGATTTCCATTAGCGATTGTAGATTCTGTTTCCCAAGTGGTAAAGGAGCATGCGAAAAAGCCCTTTCTTATAGGTTATCGTATTTCACCAGAAGAGATTGAGGAACCAGGTATTGCAATTGAAGATACATTACAATTACTTGACCAATTGACTGAAAAACAACTTGATTATGTTCATCTTTCTATCGGTACAATTTGGAGAGGTTCCATTAGAAATAGCGAACAAACCACTCCTCTTCTTGAGCGTATAAAAGAAAGAATTGGACACAAAATTCCCTTGATTGGAGTGGGTTCCATCCATCATCCAAATGATGCCATAGAAGCTTTAAACAAAGAAATTCCTTTAGTAGCATTGGGGCGTCAACTTCTTATAGAACCTGAATGGGTTCAAAAAGTAAAAAATGAAGAAGTTGATGTCATTCGTCAGAGTATGTCGCTTAAGGATCAAGAAAAACTGGTTATTCCTGATCCAATGTGGGAGAACATTACTTCTATTCCTGGATGGCTCCCTATTGAAGAAAATAAAGAACAAGGTAATAACGAGCCTTGGCTAAAATCAAAAAATTAATTCTAGAAAAGAATTGGCTATATAACCTGTAGGCCTATTAAAATGAACTAAAATAAAAAACGAAAAGATAGTTGCATATGCACATAAATTGTGGTACTTTATATATGTGCATATGCACATAATTATTTGATAAAAATTAATGGATGAAGGGTTACATTTCTAAATGTAAAGAATTACAGAAACTTAAGAAACATCCCATTAAAGGAAGATAAAAGTTGATTGTTCCGATAAATATGTGCATATACAACTAAATTACAATGGAGGAATATATAATGGAACTACCCGCACAATTATCTCAAAGCCAACGAAGCAAACTTATGATAATTTTAACCTTTGTATTAGTTATTTCAACAATGAATACAACCATGTTTAACGTTGCACTGCCAGCAATTGGTAAACAATTTTCTTTATCACCATCTCAAACAGGTTGGATTGTAACCAGTTATTTGATTATCTATGCAGTTGGCTCAGTCATCTATGGAAAGCTAGCAGACCAGTATAAGCTAAAAAATCTTATAACAATTGGTATTACTTTAATGTCTTTAGGGTCACTTGTTGGTTTTTTTGCATTTAACTATCCTTCTTTAATTATTGCAAGGGTAATGCAAGCAGCAGGTGCATCAGTGTTACCTGCATCAGCCATGATTATTCCAACACGCTATTTCACTCCTGAAACGCGTGGTCGTGCACTTGGAATGACATCAGCTGGTTTAACATTTGGAATAGCGATAGGCCCTATTATTGCAGGCCTAGTTACAACAGCATTTAACTGGAATTATTTATTTATCATTCCACTATTGCAGTTTTTATGTATTCCGGCCTTTAGAACATACCTTGGTGATGAAAAAATAGGAAAACAGACTAAAATTGATTTTATAGGTGCTTTTTTACTCGTAGCAACAATCGTATCTTTTATGCTAGCTGTTTCACAGTCAAGTTTGCTATTTCTTATAGCTTTCCTTATTTTTCTGACTCTATTTATATGGAGAATGAAATCAGCAACGAATCCATTTATATACCCAGACCTATTTAAAAATAAAGCTTACACGCTAACACTTCTAACATTCGCTTTAGGAGCAGGAGTAGCATTTGCATTGCCTTATCTCTCTCCACTTATGTTTCAAGGGGTTAACCATCTTTCACCATTCGCAAGTGGTTTATTCATGTTTCCAGGTGCCATGATTGCTGCATTGCTTGCTAAAACAGGTGGTAAACTTGCAGATACTAAAGGGAATTCTACGCTTGCGTATATTACCATTGTTTTATTTTTGATTGCTTTTGGCACGCTTTCATTCATTGCAGGCGGTTCACCGTATCTTGTGATGATTGTATTAGTATTTGGTTACGTTGCCCAAACCCAATTCCAAATTGCTATGGCAAATACATTATCCAATACGTTGTCAAAAGAACAAACGGGTATTGGAATGGGATTATTCATGTTAGTGAATTTCATTGCAAGTTCAATCGCTGGTACATTTATGGGGAAAGCACTTAGCAGTAGTGCAAATACAAGCTTAAATCCTTTCCACCTCGCAACAGATGGAATCGAGTACAGTAACATATACGTGATATTAACTATAATTGTCGTTATTATTGCTATTTTGTACACAATAGTATTAAAAACGACTAGAAAACCATAAAAAATAAAATGATTTTCATTCTTGTTTAAGACTGAATTACTTTTGTGAAAAAGACTGTTAAATTTAGCAGTCTTTTTCACATTTTAAATATAAGTTGTATGTAAATTTAGTTACCATAATCACTCTTTCTTGAAATAAGAAAGCAAAAGAACCCTTGAGGCGTTAGGTTCCCACTAAGGATTTTTCACCCGAATTGTGCAACTTTTTATGCATCGTTTGTATGACTATATTCTTTGATAGTTGAAAGAAACGAGAACGTATAAAAAGTACACCTTAAACAGTTTTAATGAATTTAAACAAAATGAAGAGGAAGAGCTAGGGGATATACTAGGTAAATATATGTAAATGCACAAATCTGTACATTAAAGTATAAATACTCAGTAGAGGAATTAAATTTACTTTTATAGGGATTGCCAGTACCGTTTCTATTTACTTAATAGGAGTGCTTTTAAGTTATTTAGAGGGGTTAAATGATGATGATTTCACTTATACAAATGGATATAAAGCATGGGCCGGAGCAATATTGTAGATCTGAGAGACTCTACAAAATTATTTTCAAAAGAAAAAGTGGGTGTTTCAAAAGTTACACGTGGTTTACATCTGAAATTATAGAAATTCTAAAAAAAGACACTGATGACAACATGATTGTAATAGGAATAAGAGGTGACTGCGTTTATGCAATTTATTCAGTACCCTTTAGGGAAGATATTCTCGATATTGCTCACAGGTTTTTTTTACATTAATACTTATATGAAAATGTTAAATAAATTAGAAGAAAGAAAGTTACCTAATATTAAGGCTGGAATAGGATCAGCTGCAAAAGAAACTTTGGCTGTAAAATCAGGAAGAAAGTCTTCGGGGATGAATAATTTAGTATAGATCGGAGACGCTGTGACACACGCGTCTAAATTATCTGATTTAGGTAATAAACTTCTTGTAGGACCCATAGAGAAGAAGGGCATAAAAAACAATGGATCCACTTTTAGTTCATTAATGGATCCATGTTTACTTCGCTGTACAGTAATTAAAGAAATTAATATGACTTTTCATAGAACTTTTTATTAGTTTACATAATATATATTCTAGGAAGTTAAATCATAAATGAATTTTCACTGTCTCAAAACTAAGTATACTTATCTTATTGAGACAAAAAAAGAAAAAATCAAAATCCAACGTTTATCAGATTTTGATTCTTGTAAATACTTTATGATTTTTCGATTGTGACTGGTTTGCCCAATTCAATTCTACTGGATCAAGCGGATGTCCGGATCAAAATTCGTAAAAAAATGCTCACCGACCTCGATATTGTATTCATAATCACATTGCAACCTACCTTCAAAAACTACATTGTCACCGCAAGCGCCCAACAATTCATTTAAAATGGATCGTCTTTTTCTGATGACCTGTTTGCTGTCAATTGTCTCGCTTTTTCGATCTGTCATCGTTGATCCTTCCTTCTATTTATATCGATTCATGGTTTGAAGGAATGCCTCTGTGAATTGTGTCGTCGTCTCGTTTCCTCCTAAATCCTTCGTTTTAACATTCATTTTCATGATCTCATGAAGTGTACGTTCGATAAGAGCAGCCGTCTTTTTTAACCTTTCATCATGATATTTCGCATGTAACCAGTCACAAAGCATCACTGTAGAAAGAATCATACCAATTGGGTTGGCAATATTTTGCCCAGCGATATCCGGTGCTGATCCATGTGCCGCCTGTGCCATGGCTTGGTCTTCGTTACAATTTAATGAAGGCGCTATTCCTAAACTTCCGACTAGCTCCCCTGTTAGATCAGATAAAATATCACCAAACATATTCTCTGTCACAATCACATCAAAATCACTTGCACGCCTCACTAAGTGAGCCGCCATTGCGTCAATATGTACATCCTCTACCGTCACTTGCGGATACGCTTTTGCTACCTCTTGGCATGTTCGCAAAAACAAACCAGATCCTAATTTGATAACATTTGCCTTATGAACAATAGTAACCTTTTGCCTGCGCTCCATCGCACTTTGAAAGGCTGCATGAGCAATACGTGTTATCGCTTTTTTTGTAAATACACCTGTAGATATAGCAACATCTGGTGTAATCATCCACTCGCCTACCCCATGATACATGTTCCGATCTGGATAGAAGCCTTCTGTATTTTCTCGAAAAATGACGAGATTGACGTCTCGTGCAAGGCTTTGTACCCCTGGTAACGATTGAGACGGACGAATGTTCGCAAATAGATCAAACGTATGACGGAGCTCTCCGCTTGGATTCCTCCTCTCTTTAAATATGTCTGGGTATGATGCAGAATCATGAGGCCCTAAAATCCACCCATGGCATTTTTTCAATTCGTCTTTAGTAGATGTCGGCACAGGATCTTGGTGAAGAGATTGGATGGCTTCAAAACCGATTGGACATTCTACAAATTCCACAAACGACTCATGAAACTGAGACAGCGCTGCCTCTAAGATGCACATACTTGCTTGTACAATTTCTGGTCCAATTCCATCACCTTTCAATACACCGATTCGATATGACTGCATAAAATCCGCCCCCTTTGTCTTTATTTTACCTTCTCATCAAATGAATTGTGAAGGCGTCATTTCTTCTTACTAAAATTTCAGCATGACCCTTCCTCATGTTATTTACGAATCAGGAAGTCTCATTTATAATCGAGTAGATTTGTATATATCTTTAAATGTGAGGGATTAGATGGAATTAAAGTGGTATAAAGCGATTATTGTTATTTTTACGATGTCTGGGATATCCATCTCTACATGGTTTTCACGGACACCGGAAGTCAGAGATTTATTACAAGCGAATACAGGGACAATGGGACTTATTTTACTTGGCTTATCTGTTGGTTCTATTGTTGGACTTGTCCTTTCCAATATATTCGTTCGAAAAAAAGGCGGACGAGTGGCCATTGTGATCAGCGCTTTTTTGATGTTCACTGGATTCACGACTCTCGCTATTGGTTCAACGCTCTCTTCTATCCTTGTTGTCACTGCCGGTCTTTTTCTTTTTGGAGCGGGCTCAGGCATGTGCAATGTGGCCATGAACTTAGAAGGGACGGAAATTGAGTACAACATCAGGAAAACCATCCTGCCTATATTGCACGCTTCCTTCAGCATTGGCACGTTAATCGGTGCAGGTGCTGGCATTCTCTTTATTCATCTAGGGGTATCTGTGTTGATTCACCTTCTGATCATTGCCATTCTTTTCTTTCTCAGCATTTTGATTTGTACACGGTTTATTCCGCACGGGACAGGAAAGGATCAGATTGAGAAGCAAATAGATACAACTGATGGTTCTCATGCGGCATGGCTGAACAAACGGACGATATCTCTTGCGATGATCGCCTTATGTCTTGCATTTGTAGAAGGCTCTGCAAATGATTGGATTCCCCTTGCGATGGTGGATGGTTACCAGGTTTCACATTCCATGAGTACCGTCATCTATGCTTTATTTTTGTGCGGAATGATTAGTGGACGACTGATCAGTGGACGTTTAATTGATCGCTTTGGCAGGGTGTTATTGCTAAGAGTCGCTATTTTTTCAGCAGCTGCCGGACTATTGTTAGTCATTTTAAAGATTTCACTCGTAGTGTGTATGATATCCATCTTTTTATGGGGACTTGGCGCTTCTTTAGGCTTCCCACTGACCATTTCGGCAGCTGGTGATGATAGCCGCTACGCCGTCAAACGCGTCAGCATTGTGACCTTATCGGGTTACACAGCCTCCCTTTCAGGTCCCCCTATTTTAGGACTGCTCGCCAATGAGGTGGGACTGCTTCATGCCTTTATATTTGTTCTATTCGCTATTTGTATGGCGGGAATCTTTACAAAAGCTGTAGCAAAACCACATTCATTACATTCTCACTGAAAAGTGCCAGATTCTCATCATGGCACTTTTTAAAATTTTAAAAATAAAATCGAAACCTTTCATGAAGTGAAACAGTCCTATAGATGTCTTGATGTTTACAGCATTTTTAATGAGGGAAAGTAAAAAAATAAGACTTTTCAAATAACTTAAAACGTGGTAAGATCATGAAAATAAACAGGGAGGGGTGAGATAAATGAAAAAAAATATGCTGTTAAAATTAGCCGTCTTATTCATAGCACTGGCAAGTTTTCATTTGTTCTCAATGCCTCATTCCGTTCAGGTATACCATCATGCGAAGGTGGTTGCCGATCAAGAATCACATGAAATAAAAATCGTTCAGACAACAGGCGATGAAAATAAACATGTGAACGCAGTATTTGCCGCATTTACAGCACTGCTGATCATTGGCAGTATGACAGCTGGATTTGCACGCATCACTTATACTGATCGATTTGACCGGAAAAAGAAGCATTTACTTGCAGTGTTCTATCAATCTTCTTATTTCCGAGCAGTTCGTGTTTAACCCAACCATTTAAATCAAAACAACAATTGGGAGGTTTTACACGATGTTATTTTTCTTAAGATTATTCATTGTAGGTCTGTTCTCTGTCACTTCACTTTCTCTTTTCGTCTACCAAGGAATTGAAGTAGTTCACGCCCTTACAAGCATGTTTGGCAACCATGAGAGCTAAATGACCCAAATATAAAAAAACCCCCTGACTATCTCAGGGGGTTTTCGTTTGCTTATTTATGATCATCTGGAGTAGGTTCCGGTGACAGAAGGACATGAATTACTTCTCCCTGCTCCTCCTCATCTAAAATAAATGATCCATTGCTATATCGATCATTCGCTCTTAAAGTAGAGATATCAAGCGGGATCATGGCACCCTTTTCCGTATCAATCTCAAGTGTATCGTGCAAAGATGCAGCGATAACAGCCACAATACGGTGCGGGTTTTTCTTTAATTCTCTTAGCATGAGCACTCCGCGTTTGGCTCTTGATGTCTTATCAAATTCAGTGAGGTTCATTCGCTTCACGGCACCTCTTTGTGTCGCCAAAACTAGGACATCGTTCTTCGGATCAATGATTTGTCCAGAGACCACCTCGTCCCCTTCCTTCAAGTTGATTCCTTTGACACCAGCCGCTCTCGGACCTACAACGCTCACTTCTTCTTCATCAAACCACAATCCATAACCATTTTTCGTTGCAATAAACAATTCTTGCTGGCCTGTTGTGACGTGAACATCTACGAGTTCATCATCACCTTTTAGATTCAAGGCGACGAGCGGTTTTGAATATCGCTGTGCTTTATATTGCAGAAGCTCTGTTTTCTTCACCATACCGCCTTTTGTAAAGAACAAAAGATATGACGATTCATCAAATTCTTTAATTGGAATCGCTTTTTGAATAGATTCATCACGATCAATCGAAATAATATTCGTAATATGCTGGCCCATATCTTTCCAGCGTATATCTGGTAGCTGATGAACCGGACAATAAATATAGCTCCCTTTATTCGTAAACAAAAGAAGAACATCCGTTGTATTCATTTCAAACTGATGAATCAGCCGGTCTGTATCCTTCATGCCAAAGTCCTTCCCGTTAGATGCAGCATAGGAGCGCTGGCTTGTCCGTTTGATGTACCCATCCTTCGTGACCGTAACGTATACATCCTCTGATGCGATCATCACTTCAAGGTTAATCTTAATTTCCTCGATTTTTTCTTCAATGACAGATCGTCTCTCATCAGCATAAGTCTTTTTGAGCTTTTTCAAACTGTTCGTAATGACCTTTAGCAGCTTTTTCTCGTTTCCTAAAATGTCTTCAAGTTCTGCTATACGCACGTCAAGCTCACTTGCTTCGTCTCTTAATTGCGTAATATCTGTATTCGTTAAACGATATAATTGGAGAGAAACAATCGCTTCTGATTGGGCTTCTGTAAAGTCATATTTGTCCATTAGGTTATTTTTTGCATCACGCTTATCATTAGACGAGCGGATGGTCGCAATCACTTCATCTAAGATGGAAAGGGCCTTAATTAATCCATCTACAATATGATGACGTTCCTTCGCTTTTCGAAGCTCATATGATGAGCGGTTCGTCACCACTTCTTTTTGATGGGCAATATATGCATCAAGTATTGTTGTGAGCGTCATTAAGGTCGGTCTTCGATTATGTATCGCAACCATATTAAAATTATACGGGATTTGCAAATCTGAATTTTTATATAAGAAATTCAAGACACCATTTGCGTCAGCTTCTTTTTTCAGCTCTACAACGATTCGAAGCCCAGTACGGTCTGTCTCATCTCGAACCTCTGAAATCCCTTCTACTTTTCTTTCAATGCGGAACTCGTCCATCTTTTTCACAAGGTTGGCTTTATTGACTTCATAAGGAATTTCAGTGATCACGATTTGCTGACGTCCACCGCGAATGGTTTCAATCTCCGCTTTTCCGCGAATCATAATCTTCCCTTTTCCCGTTTCATATGCCTTCTTAATGCCGTCCACACCTTGAATAATACCGCCTGTTGGGAAATCTGGTCCTTTGATGACTGTCATTAATTCCTCTACCGTACAATGCGGCTGTTCGATTCGTTTAATGACCCCGTCAATCACTTCTCCCAGGTGATGCGGAGGAATATCAGTCGCATAACCAGCTGAAATTCCTGTTGATCCGTTTACTAGAAGGTTTGGAAACATCGCTGGTAATACAACCGGCTCTTTACTCGTATCATCAAAGTTTGCGACAAATTCGACTGTTTCCTTGTCTAAATCCTTTAAAAGCTCTGAAGCAATCGCACTAAGTCTTGCTTCTGTATAACGCATGGCAGCAGGAGGATCTCCGTCAATACTTCCGTTATTCCCATGCATTTCAATCAGCACATTTCGTACTTTCCAATCCTGACTCATTCTGACCATGGCTTCATAAACAGATGAGTCACCGTGCGGATGGTAGTTACCAATGACGTTACCGACTGTTTTGGCGGCTTTACGGAAGTTTTTATCTTGTGTGTTTCCTTCTGCGTACATCGCATATAAAATTCTTCGTTGCACAGGTTTTAGTCCATCGCGTGCATCTGGAAGCGCACGGTCTTGGATAATATATTTACTATAGCGACCAAACCGGTCTCCGATCACTTCTTCTAATGGTAAATCATGAAATCGTTCTTGTTGTGCCATGTTTAAACCTCCTCAGCTAGCGACAAGTTTTCATTTTCAAGAATGTTGCTTTCCTCATCAAGTCCAAAAGCGACATTCTTTTCAATCCATTTACGGCGCGGTTCTACTTTGTCACCCATAAGTGTCGTGACGCGGCGTTCTACTCGTGCAGCATCATCGATTTTGACCCTGACAAGTGTTCTCGACTCTGGATTCATTGTCGTTTCCCATAGCTGGTCGGCATTCATTTCACCTAAACCTTTATAGCGCTGAATCGTATACCCTTTTCCAACTTTCTTTAGTACGCCATCCATTTCTTCATCAGACCATGCATACTCAATGACTTCTTTCTTCCCTGAGCCTTTGCTGACTTTATATAGCGGCGGAAGTGCAATAAATACTTTCCCATGCTCAATCAACGGCTTCATATATCGATAGAAGAATGTAAGCAGAAGCACTTGGATATGCGCGCCATCCGTATCCGCATCTGTCATGATAACAATTTTGTCATAATTGATGTCTTCTACATTAAAATCGACACCGACGCCACCACCGATTGCATGGATAATCGTGTTGATTTCTTCGTTTTTGAAAATATCAGCAAGCTTCGCCTTTTCAGTGTTAATGACCTTCCCTCGAAGCGGAAGAACCGCTTGGAATTTTCGGTCACGTCCTTGCTTTGCTGATCCACCCGCTGAGTCGCCCTCTACTAGGTACAGTTCGTTTCTTGCCGGGTTTCTAGATTGAGCAGGTGTTAATTTCCCGCTTAACGTCGCTTCGGACTTTTTACGTTTCTTGCCGCTCCTCGCTTCTTCTCTTGCTTTTCTAGCAGCTTCTCTTGCCTGCTGCGCTTTAATGGCTTTTTTCACAAGAAGAGTCGCCGTTTCCCGGTTTTCTTCAAGGAAATAAGCAAGTTTTTCAGAAATAACAGTGTCAACAGCCGATCGAGCTTCACTTGTCCCAAGCTTTCCTTTTGTTTGTCCTTCAAATTGGAGCAGCTCTTCAGGAATTCTGACGGAAATAATGGCAGACAGTCCTTCTCGAATATCAGTGCCTTCTAAATTTTTGTCTTTTTCTTTTAAAAGAGTCACTTTGCGTGCGTATTCATTAAAGGCTCTCGTCATTGCTGTTTTTGCACCTGACTCATGCGTACCACCATCTTTTGTTCTTACGTTATTCACAAAGGAAAGGATATTCTCTGAGTAGCCATCATTGAATTGAAAAGCAAAATCTACTTCAATAGACTGATGCTCCCCTTCAAACGAGACGACTTCACTAAGTACATCTTTTTCCTCATTTAAATAAGCTACGAATGCTTCGATGCCCGTCTCATAATAAAAGGTTTCTTGTACATCGTGTCGTTCATCGATCAGCTCTATTTTTAACCCTTTTAATAAAAAGGCTGATTCTCTTAAACGTTCTGATAATGTATCGAAATTATAGGTGATGGCACTGAACATTGTTCGATCTGGCTTAAAATGAATCAGTGTTCCTGTCTTTTTCGTTTTCCCGATTTTTTCAAGTGATGTCACTGGCTTGCCGCCGTTTTCAAAGCGCTGGTGATAAATAAAGCCATCTCGTTCAATTGTTACGGTGAGCCATTCTGACAATGCGTTTACAACAGATGCCCCAACCCCGTGAAGTCCACCACTTGTTTTATATCCGCCTTGACCAAATTTTCCGCCTGCGTGCAGGACAGTTAAAATGATCTCAGGTGTCGGTTTTCCAAGCTTATGCATACCAGTAGGCATTCCTCGTCCTTTATCTTGGACGGAAATGCTGTTATCTTTATGTATTTTGACAATGATATGATCTCCATGACCAGCGAGCACTTCATCGACAGAGTTGTCTACAATCTCATAGACAAGGTGATGAAGACCGCGTGAATCCGTAGATCCAATATACATACCTGGACGTTTACGGACCGCTTCAAGCCCCTCTAGCACCTGAATAGAATCATCGTTATAATCTACTTGCTGCTTTTTAACCAAATGCTTAATCCCCTTTCACTAACAAACATAACCGGTTAATCATCAAATAATCTCTTTAGATTTTAATGATGATCATGCTGCTCATTACTATCCACTTTAATAAGCTGCATCATCACCATGCATGTGTGATTCAGCTATACATGTTCTTTTGCATGACTATGAGTATGGCCCATATTCTGCAATCAGAACTAGAAGTCCATTATAAACAAGACTGTTTCATAAGCCAAATGCAATTATATGATGGTTTTAGCGAAACAGAACAAATGTTCCGTATTTATCTTATCGCTCTTTTTCTCGATATGCAAGGTCATCGATATGTCCCTGTCGCCTTATTTTATCGCTTTCTTCTAGAATCGCAAATATATTTCTACAATGAAAAAGCAAAAATCCTTGAAAAACCAAGGATTTTTGACGATTTAATGAGTTTTTGTCATAGCATGAGCCACTTTAATGCATAAATCCATGATGGCCACTTTACCTTTTTCCTCAATCAACCTTTTCGCTTCTTCGTGATATACGCCTTGCTGTGCCCAAAAAACAGGTGCGTCTATTTCAAGAAATTCTTTTGCCACCTCAGGCAAAAATTCTGAACGTCTAAAGACATTGACAATATCAATAGGCTCTTTTATGTCTTTTAAAGACGCAACCGCTTTTACGCCAAGTGCTTCATCAATCGTTGGATTAACCGGAATGATGTCATAGCCGGCATCCTGCATCGCTTTTGAGACCATATAAGACGTTCGGTGCGGCTGATCTGACAACCCAACAACAGCAATTCGTTTGCTGCTCTTTAATATACGACCAATTTCTTGTTTAGTAGGATGATTCATCCAGACACTCCTTTTCTTCTATTTTAGCGAATTTCTTCTGAAAAACAAAGCTCAATTCATTCTCCTTCTATTTTTTCAAAAAAAGATCGCCATGTTTTTCATAAGATCATGTTAAAATGTAAGACAAGAGGGAGAATATAAAGGAGTTATGCAGATGTTAATTGCTTTGATGTTTATTTTGGCTTATCTACTCGGCAGTATTCCGTCCGGTCTCATTGTCGGGAAAGCTGCACAGGGAATCGATATCCGTGAACATGGTAGCGGGAACCTAGGTGCGACGAATGCATTTCGTACGCTTGGGGTAAAAGCAGGGTCTATCGTTATTACAGCTGATATTTTAAAGGGGACTCTCGCTTCAGCTTTACCGTTTTTCATGCAACTGGACATTCATCCCTTACTAGCAGGAGTTGCTGCTGTTATCGGTCACAGCTTTCCTGTCTTTGCAAAATTTAAAGGGGGAAAAGCAGTCGCTACATCAGGTGGCGTATTGCTATTTTATGCCCCGTTCTTATTTATCACGATGATCGCTGCTTTTTTCTTATTTTTATACATTAGTAAATATGTGTCTTTATCATCAATGCTGACTGGGATCTATACATTCATTTACAGCATATTCACCCAAGATCTATTCTTAATCATTGTTGTAGCCGTTCTTGCTGGCTTTGTGATCTACAGACACATCGCCAACCTCAAACGAATCTTCAACAAAACTGAACCGAAAATCAAATGGCTCTAGCCGTTTATTACGTTTAAATATGTGGTAAAAGTACAGAAAAGCTGTTTTTGCATCCTGCATTTTAAAAAACAGCATGACTTCAAAAAGGGGCGATCACATTGAAATTAACGATGAAAGATGATGCACTCAATTGGTACAAGGATGAACTGGATTTAGAAAAAGGTGATCATGTTCGCTTTTTTGTAAGATATGGCGGGTGCAGTAATGTACAAAAAGGCTTTTCTCTCGGCGTTGCAAAAGATAAACCTCAAAACGCCGGCGCAACCGCTGAATTAGAAGGTATTACTTTCTTTATAGAGGAAAGTGATATTTGGTATTTTGACAACCATGATCTGCATATTGATTATAACGAGTCCGTGAAAGAACCAGAGTTTCATTATGAATAAACAAAAAAGATACCTCATCCCTCGGGTATCTTTTTTGTTTTACACATCAATATATAGTCCATACTCCTGAATGTTTCCTAAAGACCTTTCCTTTTGCAAGATCCTTTTTTGCGATTCACCGATCAGGTCAAAGTGAGGAAAGCCTTCACGGACATGAATCCATTCTTTTTTTAATCCATGCTTTTCTCCCCAAGCAATTAATTGCTTCATATCCTGACAGGCTGCTTTTGTGACAGTATTGGCATTTGGAAAACGGTCATCAAGCCAATAGTGTGTCAAAAAGGCGACTTTCCCTTGCTGAACAGCTGATTTCCATGCATTCAAATCACTTCTTTTAATGCCAAATGCCATAGATTAACCCTGCTTTTTCGACTGTTCGTATACTTTGTGCCAAGCAGGAAAGGCTTTTCTAAATTGAATAGGTCTAAAGGTGTCTTTATCTACACAAATATGTGAGGTTGTCCCTGTAAGAGCTGTTTTTCCATCAGGCTTTTGAATTTCATAGCCATATACCGTTTTGACACCATTATATTCTTCAATCCACGTATGGATGATGGCTGTTTCACCGTACAGTAGTGGTTTTTTATATCGAACCTGAAGATCTACAACAGGTGCCAGGACACCGTCTGCTTCTAGCTGAGCATAGGAAAAACCCAGTTCTTTAATCAACGCTGTTCTGCCGACTTCCATCCAAATTAAGTAATTGGCATGATAGACGATGCCCATTTGATCTGTTTCTGCATAACGGACTTCTATTTCTTTTTTGGATACATACACGTTTTCATCGCTCTCCTATCGAAACCTAAGGTCTCTGCCATTTTACCACATTCCAAAAGGTTCTTCTAAAAAGAGACAATAAAATAAACCAGGTATCCCTGGTTTATTGTATTCAAGATTGTTGAAAAAGGGCAAAATGATCTTTATTTTAGCCCTTTGTCTTCTTTTCAGCGTGATACGAAGACCCTTGAAGTCTAGGAAGGTCGAGTACTGGCGCGGAGCGAATTTGATATTTGTGAGCACCAGCACGCAGAACTGACACCGAATGCGAGGGTTTGTCTTCACGCTGAAATAAACCAGGTATCCCTGGTTTATTTTATTCCAGATTGTTGACAAAGGGCAAAATGATCTTTATTTTAGCCCTTTGTCGGTATAGCCATTCTTTCTTGCTGCTTCTTCGTCCTTTATCTCAGTACGCATGGCGTCAATACTCATTTTGCGGTTTTCGTTTTTTTGCTTGATCATCTGCTTTTCTTCCTCTGTCGAAAGAGCCATCGCTGCTTCAGATTCATCAATATTTTCAAGGGTGTTCTCGATCATATCTTGCAGCTTTTCAACGTTATCAGAACGATCATCTGGATTGGATTGATATGACTTGCCAAACATCATGCTTACCTCCTATTATTCGCCCTTTGTCTGTATCACATCAGGCTGTTCATTTGATTTATTATGCATCTTTTTACCTTTATTGCGTTTGTACGCTACAGGTTTTGTCCCTAAATGGTCTGGTGTAAACTGTGCTTGTTTATCATGCTCTTTACCCATCATTCATCCCTCCCTCTTCTTTAGGATGAACGAAAACGGATAAATCATAACTTATTTCTGTCTAAATCGCTCTTCCAACTTTTCTTCTAGCTGGTTTAAAAATTCCTCATTACTTAGTAATTCTTTCTTATTTTCAAGCACAAGCTCTTCAAATGTACGGCGTTTTCTTCTTCTCATTCCACTCACCTCCAGTGTATGTATTTCATTTTCGCCAAAAAATTTAGAAAATAAGCAAAAGAGCTGAATCATTAGAGATCCAGCTCTGTTTCAATTTCTTTTTTTGTCAGCATTTGATGCTTCACAGACATGATGCGTCCTTTTTCATCTAATATGTATGTAGTTGGATATGAAAGCACCTGATACCTCGCTTGAATGCCTTTTTGGTCTAATAAAACAGGAAAGCTCAGTTTGAATTCATCTCTGAATGCTGCGACATGATCTACACTCTTTTCAGTCGTCGTCAAATTCACCGCAAGTACTTCGACTTGATCATTCTCGCTTCTGATCGCATCTAGATCCGGCATTTCCGTTCTGCATGGTTTACACCATGTCGCCCAAAAATTGACGAGCACCTTTTTCCCTCGATAATCAGCTAACGATACGGTTTTGCCATCAAGTGTTTTGAGCTCAAAATCAGGAGCCTGATCCCCTTTTTCAAGACCGATGGCCGGCTCTTTCGGCCCAAATAAATTCCACGCAAGTAAACCAATCAACACAAGTAAAACAGCACTTGCCATTACTTTTTTCCACATGATTGATCCTCCACCATTTTAAAAAAGAAGAGAAAGCTTTCGAGTGCCTTCTCTTCTTCGTTTTATTAGTTGCTTGCCAATTTCTCGCGCAGTACCATTTGAAGGATACCGCCATGACGATAGTAGTCAATTTCGACTTCACTGTCAAAGCGAACAAGCACTTCAAATGTTTTCTCATTGCCATCTGCATCGATTGCTTTTACAGTGACAAGATCACGCGGACGAACTGTTTCGTCAACATCAACTTCAAATGTTTCGGTACCTGTTAGTCCATGAGTCTCTGCACTTTCTCCGTCTTTAAACTGTAAAGGAAGTACGCCCATGAAGACAAGGTTACTTCTGTGGATACGCTCAAAGCTCTCAGCTAGAACAAATTTAATTCCAAGAAGGTTTGTTCCTTTTGCAGCCCAGTCACGTGAAGAACCCATTCCGTAGTCTTTACCTGCTAAGATCGCAAGACCCGTTCCATCCTCTTTATAACGCATGCATGCATCATAAATGGATGTCACTTCACCAGTTGGCCAATACGTTGTATATCCGCCTTCTGTTCCTGGTGCAATCTGGTTCTTAATCCGGATGTTTGCAAAAGTACCTCTCATCATGACATGGTGGTTCCCACGGCGAGATCCATATGAGTTAAAGTCTCTAGGTGACACGCCTCTTTCTTGCAAGTATTTACCTGCAGGTGTGTCCTTCCCAATTGCTCCAGCTGGAGAAATATGGTCGGTTGTGACAGAGTCACCGAATTTTGCAACAACGCGAAGTCCTTTAAGTGGCTCAACTTTGCCAGGTTCAACTGAAAGGTTTTCGAAGAATGGTGGGTTATCAATATAAGTTGAATTCTCATCCCATTTGTATAGTGCATCATCGGTTGTTTTGATTTCATTCCAGCGATCGTTGTTATCAAAGACAGTTTCATACTCTGAACGGAATAATTCAGGTGTTACTGTGCTCTTAACAACACTGTTGATTTCGTCCATCGTTGGCCAAATGTCATTGAAATAGACGTTTTTGCCATCCTTATCGACACCGATCGGATCCTTTGTTAGGTCGATATCTACAGTACCCGCAAGTGCATATGCCACAACTAGTGGTGGTGATGCAAGGTAGTTTCCTTTGACAAGCGGATGGATACGACCTTCGAAGTTACGGTTACCTGATAAAACTGAAGTGATCAAAAGATCATTTTCAGAGACAGCATCTTCAATTTCTTTCTCAAGCGGTCCAGAGTTTCCGATACATGTTGTACAACCATACCCAACAATGTTAAATCCAAGGTCTCTTAAGTATGGAAGAAGTCCTGAGTTCACAAGGTATCCTGTTACAACCTTTGAACCTGGTGCTAGTGACGTTTTCACGTAGTTTGGTACCTTCATACCAAGTTCACTTGCTTTCTTCGCGACAAGACCTGCTCCGATCAAGACGTATGGGTTAGATGTATTCGTACAGCTCGTAATCGCTGCAATCGCAATCGCACCTGTCTTCATGACAGCTTTTTCGCCGTTTGAAAGATCAAATTCGATTTGTTTATCCAGCTCTGATTTTTCTAAGCCGAATCCTTGGTTCCCTGCTGGGCTTTCAATATGTTTATGGAACGTCTCTTTCATTTCAGAAAGTGGAATCAAATCTTGTGGACGTTTTGGACCAGATAAGTTTGACTCAATTTTAGAAAGATCAATTTCCACGACATCAGTAAATATTGGTTCCTCAGCATCTGGCGTATAGAATAAACCATTTGCGCGAGAATATTCTTCAACGATATTAATTTGTTCTTCTTCACGGCCAGTGAGGCGTAGGTAAGCCAGAGCTTCCTCATCTACTGGGAAGAATCCACAAGTAGCACCGTATTCAGGAGCCATGTTCGCAATCGTTGCACGATCAGCTAGTGGCAGCTGGGCAACGCCTGGTCCGAAGAATTCAACAAACTTGTTCACAACGCCTTTTTCACGTAATACTTGCGTGACTTTTAATGCTAAATCAGTTGCAGTTGTTCCGTTTGGAAGCTCCCCAACTAATTTAGCGCCAATAACTTCTGGTACTGGGAAGTAAGAAGGCTGACCAAGCATACCAGCTTCCGCTTCGATACCGCCAACGCCCCATCCAAGAACACCAATTCCGTTAATCATTGTTGTATGAGAGTCAGTCCCAACTAGTGTATCTGGGTAAGTGATGATCTCGCCATCTTCTTCAATCGCATGAACAACACTTGCAAGATACTCTAAGTTCACTTGGTGAACAATTCCTGTTGCAGGCGGAACAGCTTGATAGTTGTTAAACGCTTTCTTAGCCCAGCTAAGGAAGTTATAACGCTCTGCGTTACGTTCGAATTCTAAATCCATGTTAATGTTTAATGCGTCTTCAGTTCCAGCTTTGTCAACTTGTACCGAGTGGTCAATGACAAGGTCAACTGGAATTTCAGGGTTGATTTTATCCGGGTCTCCTCCGACATCTGCCATTGCTTTTCTTAAAGAAGCAAGGTCAACGACGGCTGGTACACCCGTGAAGTCTTGTAAAATAACACGAGATGGTTTAAATGGAACATCGATCTCTTTTACCTCGGCAGTTCCCCATTTTGCCAAGTTTTCAACGTGTTCCTTTTTGATCACTCTACCGTCTACTTGGCGAAGCACTGATTCTAACAGTACCTTAATGGAATAAGGCAGCTTAGAAACATTTCCGATTCCTTGTTTTTCTAGTGCTTCTAACGAATAATAGTGATACGTTTTCCCATTTGTCGAAAACGTTTTTCTAGATTGAAAAGCGTCTTGTTTAGCGACTTGCTGCTGTTTCGACATGTCCAAAATCCCCCTTTTGATGATCAAGATCAATTTCAATTCTCAGAAAAATCGTCGTATTTCACCACAATTTTCTCACAATTTCATCTTAAAACAAATTCATACATAAGTAAATAACAATGCTTTTATTAAATTCGATAAGTTTATCTTATCATTAGGAAATGATTACTCTTCATAAACCGAGTGGTGCGGGTTCATACTAATATTGAGGTGATAGAACATGACAAAACGCAAAGCAAATCATGTGATTGACGGCATGAACGCAGCCAAAAGCCAAGGAAAAGGTGCAGGCTATATTGAAAATGATCAGCTCGTTTTAACAGAAGAACAAAGACAAAACAATAAAAAGCGCAAAAAGAACCAATAAGAAAGGAGCATGAATCATGACGAATAAAAACACAGGGAAAGACATCCGTCAAAACTCTCCTAAGGAGCATCAAGGCGGACAGCCTGAGCCATTATCAGGCAGTAAAAAAGTTAAAAACCGCAACCATACAAGACAAAAGCACAATTCACATCATGATATGTAAAGATTCCTCTCTCATCCCGTGACCAAGCGGGATGTTTTAGGTCTTTCACACATTTCAGTTTTCAACATATGATTTATTATGAGATGTGATGGAGGAGTGTTTATGGAGAATGAAAAGCAAGCGAATTCCTCTGATTTTCTTGAAATAGATGATTGGCTCAATGTGTTAATGGATGATCCTTTTGCCTGGTATGATGAACACCTCCCAATTGATCTTTATGAAACAAGCCGTGATTATATTATTGAGATCGATGTCTCCGCCCTATCGATCACTGATGTAAAGCTGACCTTCGCGGGATATGAGCTCACTTTAGCTTATACGTTAAAAAAGCCAAATGATGCAGGCGATCAGCAAATTGAAAAAAGCGTTATGCTTCCTTTTTATTTGAATGACAAAGACATAGCCACGGATTACGAAAACCGAATCATATCGATAAAGATTAAAAAATATTCCCATCATCAAGACGGGGCATTTTCCTTTCAAATGCCACATGTCAAACATTAAGAGCCCTCCTTTATTTAGGTGGGCTCTCTTCCGTTCGTTTCAAGTCAATCCCTTTTGCGAACCACCATGGCCAAATAGTAGAGTCGCTATACGATAATATATTCTTTTTCTACTAAATGGTTTGGGTCCTTCTAGTAATTGGACGTCTATTTATAAAAAAGGGCGTTTATACAGAAAAGATACAGACATTTTTGTTATTTTCTTCTATCATCTCTTCATGTAAAATAAGGTAGAGAGATAAGGGGTATAAGGAGTGAGAACATGTTAAGCGGCTGGTTTTTGTGGTTCATTTTATTTTGGGGTACAGTAATGATCGGATTACTAGCAATCGGTGGCTTTTTTATGTTTCGCAAATTTTTAAAACGATTGCCGAAGGAAGACGGGAAATCAGAACTTGATTGGCAGGATGAATATATTCAAAAGAGCCTGCACCTATGGCGGGATGAGGACAAACAGCTTTTAAATGAGCTGGTATTACCAGTTCCAGAGCTGTTTCGAGATGTCGCCAAAGAAAAAATTGCTGGTAAAATTGGCGAACTGGCACTAAAAGAACAAGCTGCCAGCATTAATTTAGACTTAATCATTCGCGGCTATATCATCGCTACGCCAAAGCGAGACCATAAGTTTTTACTAAAGCGCCTGCAAGAAAAAAACATTGATCACACGCCATACGAATCACTATTAAAATAACCTCCTTTTTAAAAAGGAGGTTTAATTCATTTGAGCCTGCTGTGGATCTAATTGTTTAGCCAGTTTTCTAAACGACAAATACATAGCGACACGCCAAGGCACGATCATGCCAAAGGCAAGGATCCAAAACATCCCGCTTAGCGCGCCGTAATCAATGGAAGAACTCAGGATGGTCTTCATGCCAATACGAATAACAAGAAGACCAATGAGAATAAACACAAAAGCTTTTGATCGCTTTAAATAAATTTCATTCCCTCTAATTTCAAATTTTGATGTTTTAATTAAAAATATTGAGAAAAACATCCCCACTGTGATCGCCTCAAGAAATTCGGCTCCAGTTACTTGAAACATAGGGATCAAAAACATTAGAGCGCCAGTGCTCATGAATATAGGAGGTAAAATAATTTTTTTCGCGGTTGCAGGTTTTGCAGATGATTTAATGCGAATAAACATGACGGCTACCGCCATACATACCGCAATTATAGAAGAGATTATGATCATCATATCAAATCATTCCTTTATTCTTTAAGGTCAGTCTATGTATAATATACTCCAATTGACGAAAAAAAACCATTCGCCGCGACTGTAGAAAACGATTTCAAAAGCCTGTAAATCCACCAAACAATGATGAGAACATAATGATAATCCATGTGAGAAGATCAAAGAACAATAAAATCCCTACCACAATCATAATGATCCCGCCAATTCTCATGATGAGCTGCTGACGCTTTCTGATCCACGCCATTTTCGTGATGAAAAAAGAAAGAACAAAAAACGGAATAGCAAAGCCTAATACATACGCAATCATATAGGTCACAGCGGACTCCGGTTTATTGCTGGCAAGTGTGATGACAGCTGATAAAATCGGGCCAGTACAAGGTGTCCATCCAGCAGCAAAACCCATTCCGATGAGTATCGATCCAAAAAAACCAGCTGGACGATTTTTGAACTGCATTCTCTTTTCCCCCATCAGAAAAGAGGGCTGAAATACACCAAGAATCATAAAGCCAAAGAAAATAATGAGAATGGCCCCAATTTGACGAATCGCTTGATGATATTCAATAAAGAACGAACCAACGAACGATGTCCCAAAGCCAATCGCAATAAAAATGATAGAGAACCCAATTAAAAAGAATAATGTATGAAGGAGACTTCTTCTTCTCAACATCACCTTCTCAGATTTCACTTCATCTATACTAACACCCGTGATATACGATAAAAAGGCTGGGTAAAGCGGAAGACAGCACGGTGAGATAAAAGAAAGAAATCCTGCTCCAAAAGCTAAAAAATAATTCAGATCTGACAAAAGAACACCCCCCTTCTTACAATATACAATAAGAGATGACAAAATCATTTCATTTTTTTTACATCATCTCAATAAAGATGGTCTATTCTCTTAAAACCTTATATAATTTAATTTGACATCGAGATAACGAATCCTTTAAATTTGAAAATAAACCTTAATATGGATATAATAGAATCGATTCTTTTTATCAAGATTTGCATGAAAGGAACATGACTTTGGTAAAAACATCATTATTAACTCAAATTGAAGAAAAAAGAGAAGAGTTGATGAAAGTTGTCTTGCATAATGGGATGACATCTACAGTGACCATCGAACATAGCCAGCAGCTAGATCATCTCCTCTTACAATATCAACGACACTTACACTCAAATTCAGCCAACTAATCATATCTCATGATATAAACCAAGCCGCACGATTTTAGAAAAGTTGATATGTGTGACAATAAACGAAACAAAAACCTCTAATCACAGGGGTTTTTTGTTTTTGGTCTTTCAGATGATGCATGACGACATAATAAAAACCACCTTCCCTGCTTCATTCATGCAAGTACAGTGGTTTTTAGCGTCTGATGAAGGTGACTTCATAAAGAAAGGACATAGCTTGTCCATTCTTTATGCCCATGTTCCATCTATGATCATAATATCGTACGTATTATTTCGCTTGGTTGTTCATGGCTTTCATCATTTGATTGATTTTCTTTTGGGACGGTTTCATGCCCATTTGCATCATCATCATTCGAAGCATTTGTTCATTAATTGGTGGATTCTTTTTCAAGTAGCTCATCATATACTTACGAGCAATAAAGAATCCGAGTGCAACTCCTGCAAGCAGTGCAACAACGCCTACAAGGATGACAACCCATAAATCCATAATTCTTCCTCCTTCATGTTGTCTCGTATAAAGTGTACTAAACAAAAGGCTATTATACAACATTTCACGTTCAATTTTATTTTTTTAAACAAAATTCCTCACTTTTACCGGATTGAGCCACCCGTGCTTCTTTGATCCAAAGTCCATGGCAAGGAAGCAAGGACTAATTTTTCTCAGCACTTCAAAAAACACCGCTTCTGCCTCATAACTACCTTTGGCAGACATTTGGATATAACGATCTTTGATAATGAATGCAGCTGTTCCTTTTCCATCTGGTAATGAGGCGCTGTAAATCGAGCCTATTTGTGTATAGTGAATGTTCGTTAAGTTGTTCATTAATCGTTGGTGCATATGAAAAGCAGGGATTCGTTTCGTCACGTAATCCACTTGCTTAACAAGCATGACTAACTCATCGTCAGTACAGTTCGTCCAGTGCAATGACTCAAACAAGTGAAACAAAATAGATTCTCTGCCAAAATAATGATGAGCAAATTCATCCTCAATCCAATAAATATAATAATGGCGTTCCATGTCTATCCCTTCCTTTCACATTTCGTCAATATCGTTTATTGCTTGTATTATACAAAAATGTGAAAGAAAGAATTGTCTATATATGAAGCAAGAAGAAACTAGTTTTGTCAAAAAAACAAGAAAAAAGAAAAAAGTTTGCAGAGCGGATGGAAATGCTCTGCAAACAGGTAGCAAAAAAGCATGATGATTGGAAATCGATTATTTATTAAGTTTTGCTTTTACACGGCTAACCACGTTGCTTACAGTAAATCCGTATTTCTCAATAATGGTTTCACCTGGAGCAGAAGCGCCAAATTTATCAATCGCAATCACGTCACCATCAAGACCCGTGTAACGCTCCCAGCCTAGTGAAGCACCCATTTCAATCGCAACACGTGCTCTCACTGCTTTAGGAAGGACTGACTCTTTGTATTCGTCTGATTGCTGATCAAAGCGATCCCATGCAGGAAGACTCACAACAGAAGCGCGGATACCTTCTTTTTCAAGTGCCTTTTGCGCTTCAATTGCTAAACCTACTTCAGATCCTGAAGCAAGTAAAAGTGCTTCAGGCTGGGCATCAGCAGCTTCAACGACAACGTATCCACCTTTTTCTACTCCCTCATATGCCTTCTCTGGTGCTTGGTCAATCGTTGGAAGGTTTTGACGAGTAAGGACTAGTGCTGTTGGTTTATCCGTTGAAGATACAGCAAGTTTCCACGCTGCAGCTGTTTCGTTTCCATCAGCTGGGCGAATAACAGAAAGGTTAGGCATCGCACGTAATGAAGCAAGCTGTTCAACTGGCTCATGCGTCGGACCATCTTCACCGACGGCAATACTATCATGCGTAAAGACATAAGTGACTGGCAGTCCCATTAATGCAGCAAGACGAATTGCTGGTCTTAAGTAATCTGAGAAAACAAAGAACGTTCCGCCGAATACACGAAGACCGCCGTGAAGTGCCATACCGTTTAACGCAGCACCCATTGCAAATTCTCTGACACCAAACCAAATATTCTTGCCTGCATAATTATTTTTACCAAAGTCGTCAGTGTTTTTAATTGTTGTTTTATTGGATCCAGCAAGGTCAGCAGAACCACCAATAAAGAAAGGTACTTGCTTCGCAATGCCGTTTAATACTTCGCCAGAAGAAGCACGAGAGGCAAGGCTTGAGCCTGCTTCATAAACAGGAACCTCTTGATCCCAATTCTCAGGAAGCTTTCCTTCAATCGCAAGCTTCAGCTGAGCTGCTAGCTCTGGATATTCTTTTTCATATTGCGCGAATAGCTCATTCCACGCAGCTTCTTTTTTCTGACCAGCGTCTTTTACAGCTTCTTTAAAATGATCGTACACTTCAGAAGGTACATGGAAATCTTCTTCAAACGTCCAAGAATAAGCTTCCTTCGTCAGCTTTGCTTCGTCGCTGCCAAGCGGTGCACCATGCACACCAGACGTTCCCGCGCGGTTTGGAGATCCGAAACCGATCGTTGTTTTCACTTCAATGAGTGTAGGTTTGTCCGTACTTTGTTTGGCTTTTTCAATAGCTGCAGTCACTTCTTCGATGTTGTTGCCGTCTTTGACGTAAAGAACTTCCCAGTTCATCGCTTCAAAACGATTCTTCACATTTTCAGAGAAGGAACGATCTAGGTCGCCATCTAAAGAAATATCATTTGAATCATAAAGAACAATTAGACGGCCTAAGCCTAAATGACCAGCAAGTGAAGAAGCTTCAGAGGAAATTCCCTCCATTAAGTCTCCGTCTCCACAAATGCTGTATGTATAGTGGTCCACAACGTTAAAGTTGTCTTTGTTATACGTTTCCGCAAGATGTCTTTCTGCAAGTGCCATTCCAACTGCCATGGCAATCCCTTGTCCTAAAGGACCTGTTGTGGCATCTACGCCTTCAGTGTGTCCAAATTCAGGATGTCCAGGTGTTTTGCTTCCCCATTGGCGGAATTGTTTTAGATCTTCGATGCTAAGGTTGTATCCGCTTAAATGAAGCATGCTATAAAGAAGCATAGAACCATGTCCCGCAGATAAAACAAAGCGGTCTCTGTTAAACCAATTTGGATTTTGCGGACTTACGTTTAAGTGATTCGTCCATAAAGCGTATGCCATTGGTGCAGCACCCATTGGCATTCCAGGGTGACCGGAATTCGCTTTTTCAATTGCGTCTATGGAGAGAGTACGTATTGTTGCAATAGATTTCAATTCAATCGTTTCCATATAAATCCCCTTCCGTATCTTGTGTACACCATTATCATAAATCTACTGTCCTTTTTTCACAACTATTTCACGCTGAAAAAGAAGGATTTTGTCACATTTAGTTTATCGATCACCTAAAAACTTATGCAAATATGAAAAAAGATGAGAATATTCTTCCCATCTTTTCAAAATTCAAGAAATCATGGCCTTAATGAAGGTTCTGATCTCTTTCTCTTTTTAATTTTTCTGGTGTGACATCGTTTCCTTCAGGATCGACGATTTTCACAGTTTTAAGTGTATTTTTCATAGAAGAACGAAAAGCTTTTAAATATTCTTCTCTTAAATGCTTTTGTTCTGTTTTTTCAGTGTCCGACAATCCCGTCTCTTTTGACTTTTTTGAAAGCTCATTTATTCTTGCAAGCTGTTCTTTAGAAATCATGACAAACTCCTTTAAAACATTTTCTCTACATACTACTAAATATCATTCATTTTTACAACAATTCATACTTACGTGGTAAGACCTTTTTCGTACTCTTGATACCTTCTATGCACCGTCGCCTTTGAAATGTCAAAGCCCAGTGCCTGAAGTGTTGCTGCAATTTCGGCAAACGTCATGTTGTTTTTTCTTAATCGAACAATCTCTGAAATCGGTACTTCAATACGCTCACGGCCAGGCGCCTGCTCATGGTGTTTTAAATTGAGTTCAGGCTGATACCCGCGCTCAACAGCCCTCTTCATTCCCCGCTTAATTTTCAGGTTATGAATTTTTCGTTGATACTCTTCCACGATTCCTACAATCTCAATGACCATCTCATCTGCTTCTGAAAGCTCAAGCTGTCCTCCATGAAAAACGCTATACACCTTTACTTTCTCTTTAAAAAGACAATGGAGAAGTGCAATTTTTGCTTGTCCTCTTCCAAGGCGCGTCTCATCCTGAATGAGAACAGCATCTATTGACTCTTCTTTCAGCGTAGCAAGCATATCAAAAACTCCATCACGATCTAGATCGTATCCACTTGCTTTTTCTTTAATGACTTTGACCACATTCATCTTGTGCAAAGCAGCTAAAGCCAGCAGTTCTTCTTCTTGTCTTTTCAGCGAGGTTTCCTGCTCTTCTTTGACAGTACTTACTCTCGCATAAATGATTGCGTTCATGTCTTCAATCGACCTTTCTACTGTACCGTTGCAAGTTGATATACGACTGGATGCTCTTTTTTGACTGGTATCACAAGAATGTCTCCAGGCTGGATTTCAGTTGAAGCAAGATCATTGTGTTCGGTTACCCAGTCAATAAACGCATTTTTGTCGATTGATTTACTATCGTTTACTTGATCAGCTAACCCCCAAAGAGTATCACCTGATTGAATCTCTATTTTAACATATTGATTTGGATCATTATGGCTAGTGACTGCGATAAGTGAGAGAAATATGCCAACGATGAATGAGAATACCCCAATAAAAATAATAGATTCTTTTAACCTCATAATGTCATCTCTCCTAATAGAATGTGTGTTCGCTCTTTCTGTTATTCATTATAGATACGAACAAACGTTTCTGTCAAACGTTTTTTTCGAACCTATGTTTGTACTGTTAGGAAAAACATGCTATAATTTCTTTAAAATTGACGTTTTGAGGTGCAAAAGATGACGAAGCTATCAAAAAGACAACTCGATATCCTGAAATTCATCAAAGAAGAAGTAAAAAGCAAGGGCTATCCCCCATCCGTTCGTGAAATTGGAGAAGCCGTCGGTCTAGCATCCAGCTCAACTGTCCATGGACATTTAGCTAGACTAGAAACAAAGGGCTTAATTAGAAGAGACCCGACAAAACCTAGAGCGATCGAAGTATTAGATGATGAGGAAATGAATATTCCAAAGAGTGCTGTAATGAATGTACCAGTCATCGGAAAAGTAACAGCCGGCTTGCCTATCACGGCTGTTGAGAATGTAGAAGAATACTTCCCTCTTCCAGAAACTTTTGCAGCGCCAGATGAACAAGTATTTATGCTTGAAATTATGGGAGAAAGTATGATTGATGCTGGTATTTTGGACAAGGACTATGTCATTGTACGTCAGCAAAGCACAGCCAACAATGGAGATATTGTGGTCGCCATGACAGAGGAAGATGAAGCCACAGTGAAACGTTTTTATAAAGAAGATACACACTTTAGATTACAGCCAGAGAACCCGTCAATGGAACCGATTATTTTACAGAATGTGAGTATACTAGGTAAAGTGATTGGCGTATTTAGAAATATACATTAAAGAAAAGCCGGAATTTCATCAGCTGCTGATGAAAACCGGCTTTTTCTTTTATGAACAAGAATAAGCAAGAATACTCGAACTTGGGAACGAACCAAATGTAAAATTCGGCCATATAAAGCCTGTTGTACGGCCAAAAGGCTGTGAGGAAAGCACATACATTAAAAATACTTGACCATTTCTAAGGAACACAATCGTCCACCTTCTATTACATCCCGCTGCAAATTGCACAGTTTGCTGGCCTCCACTTACACTTTGCCCTGAAATAAGTGACTGCATACTTTGAGGCTGAGAGACTGCTTGCTGATACTGAGAGATGATTTGCTGCGACGGAGCTGGCGGGGCTGATTGTCCGCCTGAACCTTGCCCTGGCCCAGTACCTCCCCCTCCAATTGGAAGCCCAGGAAATCCTCCAACTTGAGGAATAGGAAGCGATGGCCATCCTTGTACCTGCCTATCATATAAGTACCCATTCCACATAACTTCATACGGATGATACATACTAAACACCACTTTCTTAGACATTCATCACGACATTATATGTCATAAATGAAAAAGGGTGTTGAACGTCCAAATAAAATTTTTCCAAAAGACGTTTTATTCTTCTTTAGAACGGTTAAATAATAGTTGAGAAGAAAAAATAAAAAAATGAAAACTTTTTGTCTCACTCAAACGTTATATAGATAGAAAGAAAAGAAATAAAAAAACATTTATATTTAACACTTGTAATATCACTGTAATTATTGTAACATTTGTAACATAAGAAGTTTTCATTTAAAAAAGGAGGCAATCGCCTTGAAAAAACTATTTGTTTTATTAACTGCTATTATGCTGATGATCTCATTACAAACAACAACACTGGCCGCTTCCAAAAAACCAGCCGCTTTAACAAATAAAGAAGCGTTACATATTGCCCTTGATGCACGAGAACACTTTTGGAGTGCGATGTCAGGCTATAAAATTAATGAACATTCAGATTACAAATTAAAATCATTTAGCTATAAAGACATGACATACAACTATCTTTCTAAAACATTTGATACAAAGAAAAAACTAGACAGCTACCTATCTCAAGTTTTCACAAAAGATGCCATCACTCATGGTTTAAAAGACTATCAGTTTATTGTTCATAAAGGTAAAATGGCTGTTCCCGTCGGTGACGGAGACAACATGCTCAATTGGGAGAAAGCAACACCTAAACTTGTCTCTAAGAAAAATACAATCCGCACATATGAATTCACAGTCCCTACGCTTGATGGACGTAAAGTAAAACGAACTGTCACTTATGAGAAAGTACAAAAGGATTGGAAAGTAACAAAAATTGACGCTGTGATCTAATTAAAAACCAGGCCCATTACTAGGCCTGGTTTTTATATTGGAGAAAATTCAGTCATGCGATCTAGCGCGTGAGCAAGTGATGATGCCGCTTGAAATTCATGAAAAGGAAGCCCGAGCTGCACAGCTGTTTGAGCAATTTCTGGTCTGATCCCTGAAATGGTTGTCTCCACACCGATTAACCGTAGTGATGTCACAAGATCAAAGATTTGATGAGCCACCATTGTATCAATAATGACGACACCCGATAAATCAATGCACAAATGCTGAACACCTTTTTGTGAGCACTGTTTTAATGTATTTTCTAATATAATCTTAGCTCTCGCTGTGTCAATGTCACCTACTAAAGGCAATAAGGCAATATGGCTTTTTAAGACGATCACAGGAGAGCTCAGCTCATAAATCATATCTCTTTGAGCAACGAGCTTTTTTGTTGTATTTTTCACATATTGCTGAATGAACACATGGATTGAAATGTTAAACGCCTCTGATATTAAATCATACCAATAAAAGATGCGGTCGATATCAATATCACCTTGACGCTGTTTAATAAACTCTTTTAAGTAATGAAGGACCACTCTTTGATTAGACATATATTCTCTGACAACATAATCTAATGGTGTGTTTAAATGCTTCGGATCACTTGCTAAGTCTTCCGACCACTTTTTAAATTCAGTATGTAAATACGTCTTATCTTCAATAAGAGCACGTATAAAATGCTGATAATAATCTTGATTTTGCCGTTTAAGCTCTTCTACGATGCCTGAATCAGTTGAACGATAAATAGATTCTGGGTCATCATCCTCAATTGATTCATACCATGTTTCAGTTAATTTCTCTGCATGTTGCATGAAAAAATCGTATAATGCACGGTTCTTATCCATAAGCATATGTCCCTTCACATTTTCTTCTTGTCATTGTAGATTGATTGTACCACTGAATCTTTTATCGCTGCTAGCTTGAATACGCTCTTATTGTAAACAAAAAAGGCCCCAACAAGGAGCCTCTTCCCCAGTTTTATTTCACAATAAATAAAATTCTTTTCCCATCAGGATAGCCGCTTATTTGGTGCCCGACCCATGAGCCTGCTCCTCTATTATCTGATGGACTGACATATTGAACACTTGCACCCTTTCCTCCCTCAAGACAAACCGCCATCGGCCATTCATCCCGGTCAAAGCCAGGCTTTGTGGGAATTCCTTTTAACGATTCTTGCCTGCGGACATCTGCTCCATTTCGGTCAATGGTACACACATCTGAATGCCCTTTTCGAATGGCTTCTTGAATATGACTGCCTGTTTCAGGATACCGTTCCTTTGGAAATTGAATGACATGATCATAACGGTCTGCCCCTTTTGCCGCCTGATCCTCTCCAAATCCACTTAATAACGCACCCATCCATATCACAAAGCATAGGACGACAGCAGTGAACCAGCCTCTCCTCATCTTCAAAAGCTTGTGACCTCCTCATACTTCTTCAGGTATGATCTTGACTTTAAGGAAATGAATCATTTTTAATGTATGAGTGATTAGCGGTTACCATGTGAAAAAAATGATGAGTATGAGCCGCTTGATGAATCTCTAAGATTATCAATATGGAAAACCAGCAAATTCTGTTCAAAATAAAAAAGCTCGTCCCCTTTGAAGGAAACAAGCTTTATGCTCTATTTTTTATTGCGCTTTCGCATAGTTTACAAATTCAACAAAGGCTGCTGTAGCTTTTGGACCACCATTGATCGTTCCATTTGAATAGCCTGCGTTATGAACCCCGACGATTTGTTGGTTTTGATCCAGCATCGCAGAACCTGAATTTCCGCTAAACGTATCAATCGTATAGTATGCTAGATTCGTATCTTCTCTTGTCACAGGACCTGACATCTCCCACTGTGACACCTTGCCAGTTGACCTCATTTTATCTCCTGGATATCCAGAAATTTTAATCGTTGTTCCAGTCAGATTTGTCACCTGACGGATGGAGCGGTAACCGACCGTATTTCCGATATTCGTATCTGTTTTAATGACGGCAAAATCATATTGGCTCCCACCTGTATTAATATAACCGCTTGGCACATAGAATTCGGTCATGTTTGCTGAGCCGTTCACAGCAGTACTATCATTCATGCCTGGATACACAGACCCTTTTGCACTATAACTTCTCGATGCTGTATTGTACACGCAGTGTCCGTTTGTCAAAATTTTGTTTGGGGCAATGAGTGTACCAGTACAGCTGGACCCGCCAAATGTAATATAAGCAATCGAATTATATGGCGCAACTCTTGTGTTCGCTACTTTTGTTCTACCATCGTCTCCGATGACTACTTTTGTTTGAAAGTCTTTTAAATATTTTGTTAGTGGTTTTACTTTTTCGCCAACAGTAGAAGATAAATCGTCCACTTTGTCAAAGGATGAGGGGGCTTTCGTATCATTGTGGAAATCACTTGAAGAGATGACCTTTCCATCAGAAGTCACCATGTCATAATCAGACGTTAGTACTGAATCCGATGCGGCATGGGCAAAACTAGGCACACTTAAAGCACCAAAAACGAGTAGAGAAGGGATTAACATTTTCACCTTTTTCATCATATTCCTCCTTAATGTCCTATACCAAAAATCATACGATTGTTTCATATTGGAGTAAATGAGAGAATATTCTTATTTTTTACAAAATATTTCATTTTTAAATTGGGTGTTTTGTATCTTTCCAACTTTCATTCTATCTATCTCTCTCTATGTAAACTGAAAAAAACCGCCAAATTGGCGGTTTTCGCTGTTTGTTAGCTCCATACATCTTTTACATATCTATTGTCATTCGAAATTGATGTCAGCCAATTTTCAGCTGTTTCTTTCGAGCACTGTTTCACGGCTTGATACAGATCGACAAGTGTAGCCTCTACGTCTGGTGCCATGACTTTTCCATCCCCGCAAATATACAGATATGCACCTTGATCAAGTAATTCAATAAGCATGTCGCCATCCTCTTTCATCAAGTGCTGAACATACACTTTTTGCTCATCATAACGAGAATAAGCCCTGTGGATGGTGACAACTCCTTTTTGTGCTGCCAGCTGCATTTCATCAAAATACAGATCATCTTCATGAGGGTGACGGCAGCCAAAGTAAAGATGGGCTTCACCAAGTTGTTTTCCTTCATTCTGCCACACTTCTCTTGCCTGAACAAACCCTCTAAATGGGGCAATCCCTGTTCCTGGTCCGATCATGATCATCGGTACTTCAGGTGAAGACGGCAGCTGGAATCCTGCCTGCGCTTCATGCAGGAAGCAGGCCACTTCTTCTCCTTCTTGCAGACCACATAAATAGTTTGATGCGACCCCTGCGTATTCTCCGCGGCCACTCCACGCTTCGCCTTTCACAACTGCTACTGTGATACTGACCCGCTCTTCATCTACCTTTGGTGAGCTAGAAATCGAGTAATAACGCGGCTTCAAACCTGGTAAAAGCGCCAAAAAGTGTACAAAGGGCAGCTCACACGCTTCATATTGATCTAATAAATCCAGCATGGTCACTCGCTTTTTTAATATGGTTTCTTGATAGGAATCACCAGCCATTTGTTCAAGCTCAATGCGGTGAGGCGGACATACTGTATATTTTGCGAGCTCTCTTAGCTGCGTACGTGTCGCAGGCTCTTGAAGCTCAACATGTGACGCAAGTAGTTCCCTGATTTGAACCGGCTGATCTAATGGTAAATGACTTGCCTCTTTTTCAGAAGAAAGCTTAATGTGCTGCTGAGGATCTAGTTTAAAGCGATTGGTCACCCGCTGAACGAGTGCATCACTATTTTTCGGTACAATCCCGATATGATCCCCTTCTTTGTATTGTTTCCCCTCAGGCAATTTTAGCTCAATATGCCTTGTTTGCCGCGGGCTTTTTTCAGATTGCAATTCTGTATTTTTTAATACAACAGCTGAAAAGGCACCATATGTTTTCGCCACAGGACGTTCCACTAGCTCATTCGTATAAGTAACTGATAAATCTGGCTTTTCCTGATTTTTCTCTTGGAAAGTGATATGAAATTCTTTTGCAAGCTCTTCGAAAACAGTCTTCTGGAATATTTCTTTATCTTCATCCATGTCACCGCCTGCATCGCCTTCGCCTAAATTAGCAACACGCTTCGCTCCTTTTCTTTCAAGTGCCTCATCAATGAGACGCGGAATACGCTGATACGTACTCGCCCAATTTCGATCTCCACATCCAAAAACTGCAAATGTCACGTTTGATAAATCCTGCTCCTCATCCTGCGTCAACCAATCCACAAATTGTTTCGCATGATCAGGCGCATATCCGTTGTATGAAGCCGTCACAATCAATACAGCGCCTGACTCTGGTAATTGGCGTGTATAGTCATCAAGTGGTGCAGTGGTTACGTCAAACCCTTTCGCTTTTCCGTCTTCAGCAAATTCGTTGGCCATTTGCTGCGCTGTGCCAAGATTTGATCCATACAAGACAAGCAGAGGTGTACCGTGACTGGCCACTTTTGACTCATTAGATGCAGTGCTTTTTTTCGCTTCCTCTTTCGGAGGTGCCATAAAGAATTGCTGCTTCCTTGACCGCACTTTGATTTTAAAATCGTTTGGCTTAATTGTGAGAGATTCTTTTAAATTAAGCTCATATGCTGTGTGATCAATTAATTCTAGATTGTGCAGAACCATCGCGAGAACCATCGTGGCTTCATGCAGGGCAAATTGCATCCCGATACATGCACGCTGTCCATTCCCAAAAGGCTTGTAGGCATGCTGCGGGATCTTCTCAGGATGCGTAAACCGCTCTGGTTTAAATTCTTCAGCATCATCGCCCCATACCGCTTGATCACGGTGTAATTTAGGGAGCAGAACAGAGACACTTTGATTCTTTTGAATTGGATATTTCCCTCCGATTACTGTGTCCTCTTTCGCATAAAGAGAGAACGTAGGCGCTGTTGGCCAGAGGCGAAGGGCTTCATTTAACACCATACGAGTGTAGCTTAGCTTTTGGACCTGTTTATATGTCGGCAATCCGCCTTGCAGCACCTCATCTGCTTCTTGGACGGCTTTCTTTAATTTCTCTGGATTCTTTAGTAAGAAATAAACCGCAAAGGATAGCAGTCCACTTGTTGTTTCGTGCCCTGCAATTAAGAAAGTGATGATTTGATAACGAATATTTTCATCGGATAAACGTTCACCTGTTTCAGGATCCGTTGCATGCAGCATGAGGGATAGTAAATCATTGCCCGCTTTATCTTGTTTTTTCCGTTCCTTAATTATGTCATCTACTAATTGCTTCATAAAATCGACATTTTCGTCAAATTCTTTTCTTCTTTTGATCATTAGTTTATCTGCGACCGGCAATCTGCTCGCTTGTTCCATCGCTTCGGTTAATCCATTCAGCATGCTTTCAATGAATGGGTGCTGATTTTCCTTATAAAAGCTGTTAAACCGAAAATCAAAGCCGCAAAGTCCGATCGTATCTAAAGTCAGCTTTGTCATATCCTCAGCTACTTCAATTTCTTCATCACGGCCTGTTCTTTGCCATTTTTGCACGAGCTGTGTGGCAATATCGAGCATCATCTCATGATAACCCTTCATGGCCTGCTGGCTAAATGCAGGCATCAAAATTTGATGAGCCTTTCTCCAGTTCGGTTCTTCTGTCCAGCTTGTAAATAGTCCATCCCCTGAAAATGCTCTTACTTTATTGAGACTGCTCCCAATAAATTTATCAAAACGGCTCTCATCAAATACTTCTTGGACAAGTTCATGGCTGGAAACAAAAATACTTGTTGCTTTTGAAAATTCAAATTGAAAGATCGGTCCTAATTCATCTGCCAGCCGCCAAAAGGTTTGAGAAAGCTCCCCCTTTTTTATATGTGGAATATTTTTAAAAGGTCCGTATGTTTTCGGTTTTGGAATGATTGATGTTTGTTGCATGTTCCCACTCCCTTTATTCATTATGATGCAACGCTAATGGCACGCCATAAACATTGTTCGATTTCCTCTAAAAATTCAATCGTTGGCTCTATTTCTTCTGCAAGGATCTGTTTATGCAGCTGTACAAAGGCGCCAAATACAATCGATAAAATGGTTCTACCAGAGAGATTTGGGTGAATCCCATCCTTCTTCCCTTCTTCAAAGATGAGAAATAGTTCATTTAATAAATGCTGCATCTTCTCTTTGCTCGTCTCATCTAAGTAATGCGACCGTTTATCAATTTCTAAAAAATAAAGACCGCTTGGATTCTCCTTTGTAAACAAAACCAAGCAATAAAATACATGCTTGAAGTAAGCCCTAATACTTACCTTTGGATCTGGACTGTTTTTGTTCATTTTTTCGATAAATGCAGTAAGGCTGCGCTGGTACAAAATATTGACGAGTGCTTCTTTGCTATCGAAATACCGATAAATGGTTCCTGCTCCGACATTGGCTCTTTTTGAAATCATCGGCATCGTGGTGCCATCAAAGCCTCGTTCAATAAATAAGTCAAGTGAAGCCTTCATGATCTGCTCTTGTTTATCAGTAACTACTGGCACTTTACCCCCTCCTCTCGCTTTAGGAATGAACGTTCATTCCGCATAGGGTATATTATATTAATATTTTAATTTCTTCTATTTATACTTAAACACACTTATTTTACTCCGTCATCACATTTTCTGAAAATAATAATAATTGAGAAGTGATACCTAGTCATATGGCATCCAAAGGACTTATAAACATTGGCAGGTTTGTGACATGCGGGTGTCCTCAGCACTACACTTTCATTCCTGATCAATTGGAGAATGAATGTGATCATTATATGTATCAATATATAAGCTTCCATTACTTGCACGTACGGCGTATACAATGTCCTTTAACGAAAGCTGCCTTTTTTGAAGCTCTTCATGGACCCATTGCTCTGTTAATTGATTTTCATGAATGTTTTTCAAAATGAGCTTTCCATCCATGATGAGCTCAATAGGCATGTAACGCTCTGCCTTCATTAACAAATTAAGATCCTTTCGCGTTACATTTTCAAATGAAGGATATCTTTTCACTGACATATGTCCATCTGTTTCAATCATCGCAAATTCAACCTCACTGATATCAAACACGTCTTTTTCTCTAAGCTGCTGGTTTAAATAATCAAGTGTATATCTCATCCCCTTCATATTCTCTTCAAGAATTTTGCCATTTTGTATGACAAGTGTTGGTTTACCGGCCATAAATCCTCTCACCTTCCTGCTTCTTAAAGCAAGCAAGGAAATCACATAAATAATCATGACAAGTGCCACAAACGATATCGTCGTGTGATGAAGTGGGAGCGTTGTATTAAACGCCAGATTCGCTGCAATTGAACCTAAGCTGATGGCCGCAATAAAATCAAAAATATTCATTTGCGCAATGGTTTGCTTTCCAAGAAGACGTGCCCCGCCAAATAAAATAGCAAAAGCAAATAATGTCCGAAGAATCACTTCAATATGATCAGGCATATAAGCGTCCACCTTTCAATCCATGAAAAAAAGCCTTTTCTTTAGAAAAGACTCTTCTTTAGACTATGCATTTATTCCGTCATTATTCAATAGGGCAGCATCGCTTTGCTCAAATTGTGATCGCAGCTCAATAATTGAGCTATTTCTCACATTTTTAGGATCTTGCTCAAGTAGCCACGTATAAAATCTGGCTTGCTCTGCTGTTTGCAAAGCCTGCATATATTTTTGCGCGGAACGTTTGTCTGCAACGCGCTGCTTAATCGCACGCATCTGCTTCCAGAATTGATAATAAGGAAGCTTGAGCTTGGTCATAAAGCCTCTGTTATCCTCTATGACATATCCTTCTTCTTTAATTGAGTCGTCATGAGAGACTGCCTGATACCATTTATAAAAAGACGTCCAATCTTGAAACGCAACCACTTCCTGCTTGCATGACATTCCAAGCTGTTCACTTAATCTTTTTACTTCAGCGAATGGCGCTTTTTCATAGCTCAGCTGCCGCTTCACAATATCAAGTAAAATAAGTTGATCTTGATCATATGTGATAATATGTGGATCTTTCTCTGGCAAAATGACTTCAAACACAAGAGATACATGATTGTCACGTACGTATGATTTGATGTAGTCGACCTGCACATCGTTAAAGGTTGCATAAAATAGCTCTTCGACCCAGAAAGCATGCGGATTCTGCTTTACATGTGATGTATACGATTTGGACGTAAACACCAATTCATCCCCCATTTCGTTATACCCAACAGTTCCTA
The DNA here is from genome assembly GCF_000715205.1 of Bacillus zhangzhouensis. Taxonomy (GTDB): domain Bacteria; phylum Bacillota; class Bacilli; order Bacillales; family Bacillaceae; genus Bacillus; species Bacillus zhangzhouensis. The sequence continues at coordinate 37,942 of NZ_JOTP01000021.1, forward strand.
AGTATCCATTTGCTTTATCATATACAGTGACAGGGAATTGAAGGTGATTCACTAAATGCTGCATTCTTGTCTCAGGACGCTCATCAATGTTAAAAAATTTATTATAGCTTCTAGACACAATCTGCTTTGAAGCCATATTGACAAACAAACCTCTTGCCTTCACATTCACGTCGTCCCATTGCCGTTCACTAAAAGCCTTTTTTGTAAAATTAAAAGATGAAATGTGGTGCGGAAGCTTTAATTCCTGTACATATTCATGCTGATCTAAATGAGCTAAAAAATCATCCAGCGAAATATCTGGTTGAACAGAGACCGATTGTTTTTTCTCAGAGGCTCTATATACAGGATTGTCAATTTCATGTGTCTCAATCCCGTCAGCTGTGATTTTCAACACCCGCAGCTGTCCGCCAAATTCAACCTGACCTTCGAGGTTATAAGACCTATCTGCTGCTTGAATAGGCAGCCTGTATAAATTGCGATGCCCGTGAATTTGAATGATATCTAATCCAGCTGTGTTTTGAACGAATAAGTGGTCTATGTCATCTGAATATTCCCCTACTCCGTGAATGAGCTGCTGGGTCGAAACATGCAGAAGCTCTTCTGGTAAATGAGCAAGCCCGCCATGGGTGACAAGATATGTCTGGCCATGGTACGTAAAATAGGTAAGCTGATGAAATGTTCTGACAAACTTTCTTACTTCTTTTAAATCAAAGTCTGCTGCTTCGATTTCAGGCGCAGTATGACGGTTAAACATGTTACTTCTTACTTTTTCGCCATGTGCAAACCGGTATAAATGCTGATCATGATTGCCTTCGATCACGATGACATTCCGGCATTCTCTATGTGCGAGCATCCATTCTAAAACTTCTTTGTTTTCTATTCCTCTATCAAGCAAATCACCTGCAAAGATGTAAAGTTCGTTTTCTTTGATGTCCCCTTGTAAATAGGTGTTAAGGGCTGTATGACACCCGTGAATATCACCGAAGACATGAATGGCCTCATATTGATCAAAGGATCGAGGCTGATAGGTCATCACGTGCGGATATTCCTCTGGCTGCAAAACGGTCACCCATGACGGTACCTTTTCTGTTTTTAACCGTTCGTTCATTTGGTACAAAACAGACTCCCTTACAACTTTGTGCGGTTCTCGAGAGCGATTTTGCAGGAGGGCTGTTTCAAGTGGCACTTGCGTGAAATCAACGACATACACCCTGTAACGATACGTAGTAGCTAACGACTTATATTGAGAAATCGACTTGCTTGTGACATGTGTCGCATCAATCACAGTAAAGTCTCCGCGTTCCATTCGGGCTGTGAGTAAATCAAATAATAAAGACCAGACTTTATGATCATGCTTGCTCGTAATTTCCGGTTTCCCATTGACTGATAGCTGCGGCGGCTGGGTCAACAAACGGATCTGATCAGCTGATAAAGTATATGGCTCTAAGCCTTGCTCTTTGATCCATGTTGATTTACCTACACCTGGGAGACCTCGTAAAAGGACTAAAGTTCTCATATTGGTTCTCCTTTAATGAGTGATATTTTACCTATTATAGATAAATTATGGATAAATCTCAATCTTTTATTGATTATGGTAATATATAGATAGAGAAGGAGGTTTTACACATGTCTAATGGAGAGAATGTTGCATTCAACATTGGAGATATCGTATTTCAAGTATTTTCTCTTTTATTCATCGCATTTATCGTAACAAGCATTGTCATCGCATTTCGAATGATTAGAAAGAAACGAATGGAATTAAAAAAAATTGAAAAGAATCATTTAAAAGAGTAAAAAATCCGGAGATTAACCGGATTTTTTTGTTTTCATCACGATCCCTTGACGCTGCTGCATCAAAAAGAAAAAGACACCTAAAAGGACAAGTAGACCGCCTAACATTTGAAACAGTGTGATTTTCTCTCCAAGCAGCCAGACAGCAAGTATCGTTGCCCCAACGGGTTCACCGAGAATACTCATTGAAATGGTTGTCGCATTGACATAGGTTAATAGCCAATTGTTAATGACATGTGACATGGTGGGAATAATGGCGAGCAATAAAAAGATTCCCCATTCTTTTCCCGGGTAGCCTGTGAAAGGCGTGTGCTGAAGCAGGTTAAAAAGAATTAAAAAAAGGCCGGCAAAACCAAATACACAAAAACTATAAATCCAATGAGATATTTTTCTCACAGCCTGTTGACCTATTAATAAATAACAAACAACTGCGATCACACTTAAAAAGGATAAAATATCTCCTACAATCGCCTCCTGGCTATGACCTATATCTCCCCACCCAATCATCAGTGCACCAACAATCGCCGCACACATCGTGAATATAGCAGACATCGTTGTTCGTTCACGGAAAAAGAGAAATCCGCCTAACAAGGATACCATCGGCTGAAGGGCGATGATAATCGTAGAGCTTGCCACTGTGGTCAACTTCAGTGAGCCAAACCACAACACAAAATGAAGTCCTAAAAAAAAGCCTGACATACATAAGAAAAACCAGTCTCTACGTTTAATTGAGAGAAACTCTTTTTTACGCGGCAGGATAAACGGAAGCATCAAAACCGCCGCAAAGATCATTCGATACATACTTAAAATAGCAGCAGGAGCACTTGACCACTTCACAATAATTGCAGAAAATGAAATGGCAATAATTGAAATCACAAGCGGTACTGCGATTGACTTCTTTGGAGCAGTTGTATTTATTTCCATCAGCAGCTTCCTTTACATCAGCAATAGATGAGCTTCTCATCTTATATGTCGTCATCTTACTATGTCCATTCACCTAGAGGCAAGATGATTTTTTAAAATTTGTGAAAGCTGTTTTCATATAAAAAAAGGCTCTCATCACGACAGCCCTCATTCATCATCTATTAATACATAAACAGCCCGAACCGGACCATGAACGCCAACCACTAAATTCATTTCAATATCGGCAGAATTACTCGGGCCTGATATGAAATGAATGGCTCCTTTCGCCCGCTCTCCCTCCTCTACCAAGCGATTGAGAGCCGAGACGGCCTGAATCATCCGCGGAACAATTGAGCTTTTTTCTATACACACGATATACATCATCGGTAAAAAATGAAGCGCTCTTCCTTGACCTTGATGAGATGAAAGAACAACTGTGCCAGATTCAGCAAGTGTGTAATCACTGAACACAACCGCATATTTCGCTTGTTCTGCCTGCCTTATATTTTCATCTCTTGATGCATCTGCATTCCAGCTAGTGACTGAGATTCCTTCTTTTTGCAAGCAATCAAACATAGGATCGAATCCATATTGTTCAAAACGTCTATCGCGCGAGGTCATCACGGGACCCTCTCCATACTCTGTCATTAATAATCGTAGTGCAGAAGGCGCTTTCTCAGGTGTTGTTTCGACCACTCTTGTGTGGATCTGTTGACATTGCTTTTTCAATTGCTCCACCAGTTCCTCTTTAGACAGAAGTCCGTTTGTTTCCCACTGTACTTGATACTTCCCTACCGGACGCTGAATAGATGTAGATGGAGAGGAGGCTTTGCCTAATTGCTGCTGGATATGAGCTAAAAACGAATCTCGATGAGAAATGGTTCCCTTCATCACAACTCCTCCTTTTGTTTCTTTTTAAACCAATCCCGAAATCTTTCTTTACTAGGAGCTGGCAGGTCTCGAACATCTGTCCAATTCTTTAAAGGACCCATTCCTTTAGAAATCCGTCCGTTTGAAGCCATATGATTCATCAAAACAGGTGCTACTTTTGTTCCAAATTGATACATCCCGGGAGTCGATGCCCCCATTCCGAACATTTTCATCGCCATCATTTCAGCTTTAGGCGCTCTCCCCTCTTTTTCAACAATGACTTGTCTATGTTTAATTAATAGCTCATGAAGTGGAATCTTCACTGGACAAGCATCGGTACATGCTGCGCACAGACTTGACGCAAAGGGAAGTTCTTGGTAGTCATCGTAGCCGCCCAGAAGTGGTGAGAGAACAGCACCAATCGGCCCCGGATAAATCGATCCGTACGAATGTCCGCCAACATGCCGGTAAACCGGGCACACATTGATACACGCAGCGCACCGGATACATTGCAGAACAGGCTGAAAGGCTGTACCTAATATATTTGACCTCCCGTTATCAACAATGACCAAATGAAATTCTTCTGGCCCATCAACCTCTTCTTCTCCTTTTGGCCCCACGATAGAAATATAACTTGTTAATTTTTGACCGACTGCGCTTCTGCACAAAAGACCAACAAGGACATCCAGCTCCTCCATCGTTGGAACAAGCCGCTCCATCCCCATGACGGCTATATGCGTCTTTGGTATGGCCGTGACAAGATCCGCATTCCCTTCATTTGTCACAAGACAAATGGAACCTGTGTTGGCCACAGCAAAATTACAGCCGGTCACGCCTATATCTGCTTCGAGGAATTTTTCTCGTAATATTGCTCTCACAAAGCTCGTCATATCTTCAGGGGTCTCTGACATGTCATATCCGAGCTTTTCGTGAAACACGTCCCGTATTTGTTCTTTCGTCATATGAAGAGCTGGTGCCACGATATGTGAAGGCGGTTCATGATCATCTACTTGCAGAATATATTCGCCAAGATCACTTTCAATCACCTCACAGCCGACCTCTTCAAGCGGCTGATTCATTTCAATTTCTTCTGTGACCATTGATTTTGATTTGACGATCTTTTTGGCCGCTTTTTTTTGTGCCACATCTTGAATATACGCTGATGCCTCTTCCTTTGTTTTCGCAAAAAAGACATGACCTCCGCGCGCACTCACGCTTTCGCTTAATTGATATAAGTAGTCATCAAGGTGCGTCAGCGTATGCTGTCTGATTTCCTCGCCAAGTTCACGCCACTTTTCCCAATTGCCAAGCTCTTCGCTTGCAGTCATCCGTCTTTGATACAGGCGCTCCTGTGCCGAGGAAACAGCTCCTCTCATGACAGCGTCTTCTAAGCCTTCCCCGACTCGCTCTTTAAAAGCTTTCTCTCCAATTTTCATACTCATGTGCCGTTCCCCCTCTTCGCGTCAGCGGCGATTTAATACTTCTGCGATATGCATCACCTGGATTGGTTTTTCAAGGCGGTTCAATCTTCCACCAATATTCAGCAGGCATCCGCAGTCAGCACCAATGATATATTCAGCGCCTGTTTCCTCTATGCTTTGTACTTTTTCGTCGACCATCTGCTCTGATATGGGAGTCATTTTTACTGAAAAGGTTCCTCCAAATCCGCAGCAATTTTCTGCGCGGGGTAATGGTTTCATCGTCAAATCTTTGACATTTGACAACAGTGTGAAAGGCGCTTCCTTAATTCTTAGCAGTCTCGTCATATGGCAGGATGTGTGATAGGTTGCTTCTCCTTTCAGACTCGCACCTACATCTGTTACGTGTAATATATCAACAATAAACTCTGTTAATTCATATGTTTTCGCAGCAAGTGCCTCAGCCCGAGCTGACCACTCTGGATCTTCTTTCAAAAGATGAGGATATTCTAAAAACATCGCTTTACAAGAACCTGATGGTGTCACAACATATTCAGCTGATTCAAAGGCCTTGATCATGTTTTTCGCAGCTTTGATTGTTTCTTTTATATAGCCGCTGTTAAAGGCTGGCTGTCCGCAGCACACTTGCGCTTCTGGAAATTCCACTTCAACACCGAGCCTTTCTAGCACTTCGACTGTCGCCTTTCCTACATTTGGCTGCATTGTGTCAATTAAACAGGTAACGAATAAACTGACTTTCATCGGCGAACTTCCCTTCTTTCGCTTCACTTTCATCATCATTCTGGTCATCTGATGACTAAATATTAGACCTTGATTTCATTTTAATCCCAAATTTCTGAAATTTCAACGAAGTGATTTGTGTAAATTTGTACATATTGCTCGTGTGGCTGAATAAAAAAAACACCCTTTTTATAGGGCGTTTTTTGATATTTATTTTGAAATCAATTCATGAATTCCTTCTTCGATAGGTGTTAAAGGTCGGCCTAATAATGTTTCGAAATCACTGCTTTCGACCGCTAAGGCACCATCACGAATTCCACTTTGAATGGCTTTTACAAATGGAACAGCTTCTTTTGGTACACCATTTGAAGCTAAAAATTCTCCAAATGTGTCTACATCGATTTGCTCTACTTTCATCTCTTTTCCGCTCACCTTACTGACAATTTGTGCAAGTTCGGTGTGCGTCCGAAGCGGTCCTGACAATTCATATATTTCCTTGTCATGTGCCGGAAGTGTTAGCGCAATTGCTGCGGCTTCAGCGTAGTCATTTCTTGTCGCCCAGCCAACTTTCCCTTCACCAATAGGGCTTAAAAATGGTGCGCCGCTGACTGACGCCAGAATCGTGTCTTTTTCGTTTTCTACATACCAATTGTTTCTTAAAAACACATGGGGGATGCCAGAGGCCAAAATGGCTTCTTCTGTTTTTGCATGGTCATGTGCAAGGACAAGCTGACTCTCTCTTGCATTGACAACACTTGTATAAGCGATAAATGCCACATTTGCTGCTTTTGCCGCTTGGATGGCAGCTGTATGCTGCTGCACTCGGTCTCCATCCGCAGTCGAAATGATCAAAAGACGGTCAATCCCTTGAAACGCTGATGCAAGGGTATCTGGCTGAGTGAAGTCTCCATGACGTACATCTACCCCAGCTTCCTTTAAATACACTGCTTTTTGCGGATTTCGAACACTGACCGCAATTTGTTCAGCCGGTACTTTTGTCAGCAAATGCTTGACGACGAGCGATCCAAGTTGTCCTGTTGCACCTGTAACTAATAATTTCATTTGTTTGACCTCCTCGTTTTATCATTCGACGGTGATGTTTTATGAATGGAATCGCTTTAGGTACACATCCGTTCATTTGTTATCATCATATCGGTTACAACAAAAGGTGTAAAAAAAGCTCAAAGGGTATGAGCTTCTTCTATTCTGCCTCTGTCAATAATTGCTTAATCGTCACTTGCTTTAGGTGATTCTCAAGTGCAGACTGTGCTTCTTTTAGTTCATGCCGCAGTCTCGTATCCATCACTTGACCAATCGGGCATGCGATGACTGGTTGATGGAAGTTAAATAACTCTTCATCAGCGCTTACATCTACAGCACGGTACACATCTAACAGCGTGATCTCCTCTGCCGGTCTTTTTAAATAAGCACCGCCTACTCCGCGGCGAATCTCAATGAGATCCGCTCGTTTGAGCATTGCCATCATTTTTCGAACAATGACAGGATTTGAATTCACACTCTCTGCTATAAAATCACCTGTACACTCTTTTGGAACACCTGCAATAAATGACAAAATATGAACAGCGATCGAATACCTGCTGCTAATTTGTTTCACAATCTTTCACCACCGTTGTAACCAATATAGTTACAATGAGTGATTTTGTCAATCAATAAACGGATTTTTCTTTCTATCCCAATCTTCATATGTCATCATGTCATGATGTTCTGCTGCATCGATTTCTAGCGGTGCGATACATTCAAGCAGATTCCCATCTGGGTCAAGAAAGTAAATCGCTGCATGAAATTGCGGTGGATTATCAAGAACTAAAGGCTGCTGCTCTTCCGAAAAACCAAACATCGGATGAATGGTGATCCCTTTTTCTATCAGCCAGGCTTTGATCTGTTCGATGCTAGATGTTTTAATTTGGAAGGCCACATGTCGCGTCGCTGGATGATATGGAATAGTGGACATATCAGCCTTCCATAAGCCAAGCCAGCTCTTTCCTTTCTCAATCCATAAAAATGCCACTCTTTCATTTTCATGAGCAAGCGTTAATTCCAATTTTTCAAAAAAAGAAATGGATACCTTCAAATCACTCACAGGTAAATGTGCTTCATACAAGCCTTTCATCATCATTCAAATCACTCCTTTACTACCTTCTATTTTGCAGGAGTTGACGTGAAAATGCCTCAGCAAAAAGGTGTATTCCATCCCTTCCTTTGGTTTGAGATTCTTGTATGTTTGATCAATTGCATATGGGGGAAGGTGTTCAACTAAAAGAAAGGAGCGTTCAATATGCCTTGGACAATGGAAGATTATCCTGCTTCATTTCAATCGTTAGAAAAAGTCATCCGAAAAAAAGCGCTTGAGATTGCGGGCAAAATGATACAGGAAGGCTATGAAGAAAATAGAGCCATCCCAATCGCAATCAATCAAGCGAAAGAGTGGAAAAAGAACGCTACGGAGAAAGAAATACAGGATTTTTCATCTAATGGTTCTGTCACTCCATCTAAAAAAAGCAGTTCTTCAAGGCCAGAGCTCATGGATCATGCGCAGCATGTCGTCAAACACGAAGATGGCTGGGCGGTTCAAACAGAAAAAGCGAAACGTGCGAGCGCGGTCAAAGAAACGAAACAAGAAGCAATTGACCGGGCAAAAGAGATTTCATCAAAAAAAGGAACGCCCACTGTCATTCACCGAAAAGACGGGACGATTCAGGACGTGGTCAAGCCAAAATAAGACCGCTCGCGGCGGTCTTATTTTATGCATTCTTTTCTTTTTTCGCTGGTGCTTTTCTTTTCTTAGGAGCTGCTTTTTTCGTTTTTGCTGGTTTTGATCGATCGATAGAAGCCTGTAGAGCTGCCATCAGATCGGTCACATTGGAAGACGGATCTTTTTTGCCTGTCGTTTCTGGCTGTACTGTATGTTCTCCAGATATTTTATCCCCAATTAAATTCATCAGCTGTTCTCTGTATTCATCCTGATAGGCGGCTGGGTCGAATGTTGTGGTCAGCTGCTCGATTAAAAGGAGCGCTGTATCTAACTCCTTCTTCACGATATTTTCCTCTTGCGGGATATTTGGTACGTCTGTTACTTGTCTAATCTCGTCAGGGAAATGAATGGTTTCCATCAGCAAGATATGTTCATAGCACCTGACGATTGCTAATTGCTCCTTCGAGCGGATCATAATCTTAGCCACGCCAATTTTCCCCGATTCCTCCAAGGCTTTTCTGAGTAATGAATAAGCCTTCGCACCGCCGGTATCTGGTGATAAAAAATAACTTCTTTCATAATAGATCGGATCAATTTCTTCTATCTTCACAAAATCAATAATGTCGACGGCTTTTTCTTCATTTTCTTTTCGCAGCCTTTCTAGCTCTTCATCGTCCAATTCAATAAATTTATTTTTAGCATATTCGTATGCTTTCACTATTTGTTCTGGAGCTATCTCTTCCCCGCAATTGGCACAAACCTTTTTGTAGTTAATGGGCGTATGGCATTCTTTATGCAACTGTCTTAATTTAATATCTTTGTTCTCTGTAGCGGTAAATAGCTTGACTGGAATATTGACCAATCCGAAGCTAATGCCGCCCTTCCAAACTGTATGCATCGTAACGCCTCCGTTCTTTTCTCCTTACTATGTAATGTTTTCATCAGACTTATGTATGTTTATGAAAATTTCATCCCAATCTAAGAACACATGATGTAAGGAAGTGAATAGCTCAATGAAACCTATGCGATTAACGTCTGCACATGATGTTCCTGCCGGTGCAGACTGGCTGTATGAATTAAAATATGATGGCTTTCGGACCATTCTTTTGTGGGAAGAAGACGAGATTCATTTAGAGAGCAGGGCTGGAAAACGGTTAAACGAACAATTTCCAGAGGTGATTGATCAGTGTATACAATTAAAGGACCGATTTGCACCTTTTTTACCACTGACGCTTGACGGAGAATTGGTCTTTTTACTGAGTGAACAGCAAAGCGATTTTGCGAAGGTTCAGCAAAGAGGCAGGCTGAAAAACAAAGAAGCCATTCGCTTGCAGGCTGAGCGGTTTCCATGTCATTTGATTGCGTTTGATCTATTGAGATGCAAAGGGAAATCCCTTGTTGATTTCCCGTTGATGGAAAGAAAAGACTGGTTACAGAAAGTGTTTCAAGAGGTAAAACTTCCATCATCCGTTCAGCTTGATCACCCTTCCCTTCTTCAAATCATCCATACAGATCGAAGCCCTGAGTATATGAAAGAGCTGATGACGACGTATTTAGCGGAAGGAATAGTTGCTAAAAAAAAGACGAGTAAATGGCAGAATAATACCCGCTCTAAAGAATGGCTGAAAATCAAAAACTGGCGGCATGTATCTGTCATTGTGACCCGTTTTGATAAAGACAATGGCTATTTCCAAGGCTGTATTTATCAAGATACGGTTCTTATAGAGGTTGTCCAATTCAAGCATGGTTTCTCTAAAGAAGAAGAACAAACCCTGCGTGCGTTATTTCAAACCAAAGGCCATTTGACAGGGGGATCAGAATATGAAATCCCACCATCTATTGTCGCAAATATTGCGTGTATATCCTTTGATGGGTCAGCGTTAAGAGAGCCTCGGTTTTCTTCATTTTTACTAGAAACTGATCCAGCAGCGTGTACATTTCAGCAAATGCTCAAGCAGCTGTATCCGCTTCCTGCCGTCATTGACGTCACTCACCCTGAGAAACCAATTGTGCCGGCCCTACATCTCAACAAGGCAGATTACTTACTTTATTTGAGACAAGTAGCTCCCTATCTATTGCCCTTTTTACGTGAAAGACGTCTCACTTTAATTCGGTTCCCTCATGGCACTGGAGGCGAATGTTTTTATCAAAAGGCGACGCCTGATTATGCGCCTGATTTTGTTGTGACAGATCAAGTTGAAGATATTCCTTACACGATCTGTAATGATCCTAACACGCTACTTTGGCTCGGTAACCAGCTGGCGATGGAATTTCATATTCCTTTTGAAACAAGAGATACCGATCGACCGGCAGAAATCGTCTTTGATTTAGACCCGCCATCTGTCAAAGAATTTCACCTAGCCATAGAAGCAGCCAAGCGAATAAAAGCGCTTTTAGATGGACTCTTTCTCACAGCTTTTATCAAAACAAGCGGTGGAAAAGGACTCCAAATTTATATTCCATTAAAGAAAAATGCCTTCACATACGATGAAACGAGACAATTCACAGCTTTTATATGCCGATTTTTATGCGAACAAGCACCTGACCTCTTTACTCTGGAACGTTTAAAGAAAAATCGCGGCAATCGTTTATATTTAGATTACCTTCAGCATGATGCTGGAAAAACAATCATCGCCCCATATTCCCCAAGAGGAAACGAGCTTGGACTCGTTGCGACACCGCTTGAATGGGACGAATTGAATCTCGACGAACTTCATCCTTCTCTGTTTACCATGCCGGCTGTCATTGAGCGGCTAAAGGAAAAAGGCGATCCGTTTCGCCGCATAAGGCACTTTGTGAATGATGATGCTTTTAGACAAGTCTTACATCAGCTTCAAGACATTTTACCAGCTCATAAGATGGACTTTCGCGGTCATTAAGCGTTACACTTATTTATTAGAGAGTAAGAAAGGGATGACCATTTTGACCGCACATTCATTTCGAAACATAGCACTGATCTTCTTATGTCTTTCCGCAGGAATTGTGGATGTGATTGGCTATTTGAGCCTAGGACATGTGTTTACAGCAAATATGACGGGTAATATTGTGCTGCTTGGCATTGCAGCAGGAAGTTCATTGCAGTTAACAGCCCTTCATTCCATCATTGCACTGAGTGGGTTCGTTCTAGGAGTTTTACTTGCCGTTGTGATGGGCGGGAAGCATGAAAAAACGTTTTGGCCAAAAGCCGTTACACGTATCTTTATTATTGAAGTGATGATCTTGCTTCTATTTGCTCTTATGATCATTTTGCCTTATACACAGGGTGCTTATTTTCTGCTGATTATTCTTTTAAGTATGGCCATGGGCATGCAGACGACGGCCGCACGAAAATTAAATGTTGCTGGCATTTCAACAACTGTTTTAACGAGCACACTCGCTAACCTGTTTGAAGATTTGGCTCAGCGCTTATCACACAGCGAAAAAAGAAAAGCCCCTATTCAGCATGTGAGCTTGATGCGAATCGGTTCTATTGTCTTTTACTGCCTAGGTGCCGCTTTAGCTGCATACACTGATGCTTACGATCCGTTTATCATCATTTGGCTGCCTATCTGCATCCTTGGGGTCATTGTGATTACTGCTACATTCAAACACTTTCACCAATTGAAATAGCCAATCTCTAGATGGCTATTTCAATCATTGTGTTGAATCACTAATAACCTCTCACATAAAAACCAGGAGGACGCCCCATGATGAACGTGGAGCCATACGGATATCCAGAAAATGTCCCAAATCCACCATATCCAGGGAAACCCCCTAAGCCAGAGAACACACCAGGGCTCACATAATATCCGCCAAAGCCAATATGGGGGCCCACTGCCCCTCCGCTAAAACCGCCTCCGTGAAAGCCTCCATATACTCGTGGATACATACAATCACCTACCTTCTAGTTACACTTCATCTCATCATATGCATGACAAATGGAGCGGTGTTCACACTTTTTCTTTCAATTCTATGTACAAAAGACCAATCTGATAAAATTTGAATGAAAAGTCCTGCAAAAAATTAAATTAAGCAAAGAAAGGTGACCTTTTTAACTTGTTGCTCTGCCCTATGTTTATTTAGAATAATGGGGCAGGTAACAAATTTGCACACCCCCTTTGTTGCGAATTCTTCTTATTAAACGCTCTTGCAGCGTTTAATAAGAAGAGCCTATTTAAACAAAAAACCCTTGCTGATGATCATCAACAAGGGCGAGATATGGATTAGTGATTAACCACCAATGATTTTTTCTGCTACTTCGAATGAACCCGCAACGTTTTGAGTTAGAACAGACGCAGCGATAGCTAAACCCACAACGAATAATACTTTTAATCCTGTTTTCATCTTAAATCAACCCCATTCTTTTCATATGTAAATCCGCTTCTAAACTTTTGTTCAAGTAAAAAACAGACTTCTCAAAAAGTGCTTGCTTTTCACAATATTTTGCCGCAAAATGTGAAAGCTCTTTTACTTCATGATATTCATTCTTCTCTTCTAACTTTCTTAATTTCTCATCAATTTGCTGAAATCTTTGTGGCGCATTCGTTAAGTAAAGATCATGTACGATGCCTATTTTGAGCTGAAACACTTCATGAGAAGCATCTTTTATTTTGGCATATGCAGCCTCTATATATTGGCTTGCACGCTGCTTTTCACCAATCACACAGAGTTCCCGGCTGATCAGATACGTAGAATGGAAAAAGAAATCTGAATCATAATACTCTTGATGGGACAGCGCTTTTTCAAGATGACGTATTGATTCTTTCGGTTTGTTCCAAAATGAATATAAAATAGCCACATTGTGGTGATGCTGAGCCAGCATAAAGTCATCCTGCTCGCTTGTCAAAACCTCTTCCGCCAGACGATAATTCTCAAGTGCCTCTTCGTACCGGCCGATCTCTGTTAGATTTGCTGCAACGAGAGAGTATGAAAGTGCCGCTCTTCTTTCATAATGCTTGTGACGTTTATAGACATGGAGGGCTCTGCGAATATAGCTTAATGAGAGCATAATATGACTAAGACGATAGTAAAGCCAAGCCACCTTAAAATCAAAATCAGCTCGTTCTATCTCACTTGGAATTTTATCTAAGAGCTTTTCAGCACTTTGATACATTTGCAATGCTACCTCATAATTTCCTTGGTGCTGCTCATACACACCCTCATAAAAATCGAAATAATAGGCAAGGCGATGAGACAGATCATCATCTTTTTTCCCATAATGACCTTCTATACTTTTCGTTGATACATTCCCCTTTTGCCCTCTCAAATTGTACATGAGAATGTGATGCCTCTTCTCAAGAAGAGAATAATACATGAGGATATCAGCATCGTCAATTTCCTCTACTGCTTGTTTCGCTTTAGCAAATAATCGTTCTGCCTCATCTGCATGATCTTTTTTGATTTCCATGTTCCAGTCATTTAATAGTGATGCCAATTCCGCAACAGGAACTTTGCTCATTCTACACCCCCAATCACCTTCAGCTACATGACATGATTTCACTAAATATGGAACTTCTATTAGCAATTGCTAATTAGTCCATTTGACATCATTTTAATATGAATCACTTGAATCTTCAATAACCGTTTCCTTTGAAAATGCGTTTCTTTCTCCTTTTCAATACTGTTTGTGTGAAAATTCCGCCCTTTTTTCTGCAAAAAGGCAAAGGATCATCTCGTTATGAAATGAAAAAAAGCCCTTGTTGGGCTTTCAGATTGTAGAGAAACTCATGTTTTTCTACAATCTTCTTTATTTTCATCGTAATGATGATGGATGAGATTTAATGAAAAAGGCCTCCCACACACCTAGCCTAGCTTCGCTAGGTGTGTGGCAATCTTCTTCATGTTCTGACAGGCAGCTGTGAGAAGCACTTGCTCACTCACATTTTGTTTCCCCCTCAACCGGCAGTAGCGAAGCCCATGCAGTTGTTTTGAATCTGCAAAGCTTCGCTCTATTTTTTCTTTTCTTTTTTTATATAGCTCTTTTCCAGAGATAGATAGACGATTTTGTCTGATCTTTTCTTTATGTTCTTCCCATACGTGTCTTGAGATGACTTTTTGATGATTTTTCGATCTTGTACAGCTCTCAAGGAAAGGACATGACGCACATTTTTTAGCATCTGATTTGTAGAACCTATAACCTTTTCGATCAGTTGTCGTATATAAAAGCTTCTCACCACTTGGACATATGTAATAATCATGTTCAGAATTATACTGAAATTTCCACTTCTCAAAAAGTCCTCTTGTTGGATGAAAACGTCTATGTGCAATGACACCAAAAATACGGCGATCGGATAAAACTTTACAGATTCGAGTTGTCATATCAAAATAAT
>NZ_JOTP01000022.1 GCF_000715205.1 Bacillus zhangzhouensis
CTTGTTTAGTTTTCAAAGAACTTGTTTGCCACTCTCTCAAAGCGACCACTTAAATATATCATATATCTCTATCAATAGTCAACATTTTTCTTGAAAAACATTTAATTTTTTTAAGAAGTTTTGCTGTGAAAGAGATAAAAAATAGAGCCTCTTTTTGCTCCTTTGAAAGATTAACACATATCTATGAAAAAAGCATTATAAATTTCAAAAAAAATCATGTTTTTTCAAAAAAAAATAAAGCCGGTGAAAAACCGGCTTTATTTTTACTCAGATTGTTCTTGGTCTGACTCTATGTTTTCTTCACTATTCTCTTCATCATCTTCTGGTGATTGTTCAACTAATGCCACTGTAGCGACATGTTCATCATCACGTAGACGAATCAGGCGGACACCTTGAGTGACACGGCCTGTTGTCGAAATGTCTGAAACGGCCATACGAATGATGACACCGCTCCCTGTAATAATCATCAAGTCTTCTTCAGCTTCAGCATTGGTCGCCTTCACTGTGACAAGCGGACCATTGTTGTCAGTGATCTTGCATGTTTTAAGACCTTTACCGCCTCGAGTTTGAACACGATATTCTTTTTCAGGCGTTAATTTACCATAACCTCTTTCGGTGACGATCAATACGTTTGCATCTGGCTCAAGGATTTCCATTCCAACGACGATGTCATCCTCAGAAAGTGTGATCCCTTTGACCCCAGCTGCCGTACGTCCCATTTCACGAACATCTGTCTCGTCGAAACGAATCAGCATCCCCTTTTTCGTCCCAATGATGATTTGTTTTTCTCCATTTGTTAAACGAACGGCCATCAGTTCATCTTCGTCACGCAGGCTCAGTGCAATAAGACCATTGTTTCGAATGTTTGCAAACTGAGACAATGATGTCCGTTTCGATACACCGTGTCTTGTTGTAAAGAAGAGGTACGAATCTTCATCAAATTCGCTTACTGGGATAATGGCGTTAATCCACTCTCCTTTTTCTACTTCAAGGAGGTTAATAATCGGAATCCCTTTCGCTGTTCGACCAAATTCAGGAATCTCATACCCCTTCGCACGATAGACCTTCCCTTTATTGGAGAAGAAGAGGATCGTATCGTGGGTCGATGTCGAGATCAGTTGTTCAACGAAATCATCCTCGTTGGTCCCCATTCCTTGGACACCTTTACCGCCTCTTTTTTGACTGCGGTATGTTGATGCAGGCAGACGCTTAATATAACCATTATGAGTCAGTGTAATCACAATGTTCTCAACAGGAATCAAGTCCTCATCTTCGATTGTTTCAATACCCGCTGTCACAATTTCAGTTCGACGCGTATCATTGAAGCGCTCTTTGATTTCTATTAATTCTTCTCTGATGATTTCAAGAACTTTCTCATTGTCTGCTAGGATGGCTTTTAATTCAGCAATCAAATCAACAAGTCCTTTATATTCATCTTCTATCTTCTCTCGTTCTAAACCAGTCAAGCGCTGGAGTCGCATATCAAGAATGGCCTGTGCCTGTTTTTCAGACAAGCTATAGTTTTCCATCAAACCATTTCTCGCAATTTCAGCGGTTTGAGATCCTCTAATTAAGGCAATGACCTCATCTAAGTGATCAAGTGCAATTCTCAAGCCTTCTAAAATATGAGCTCTTGCTTCTGCTTTACGCAGTTCATACGCCGTTCTTCTGCGAATGATCACTTTTTGATGCTCAAGATAATATTCAAGACATTGTTTCAGTGATAAAACCTTTGGCTGTCCATCAACAAGCGCCAGCAAGTTGATACCGAATGAGGTTTGAAGTGTCGTTTGTTTATATAGATTGTTTAATAGAACATGGACATTCGCATCTCTTCTCAGCTCAATGACAATACGCATACCATTACGATCCGACTCATCACGCAAATCTGTAATGCCATCAATCTTTTTATCACGGACAAGATCAGCGATTTTTTCAATCAAACGGGCTTTGTTGACCTGGTACGGAATCTCATTGATAACAATGCGCTGTTTACCGCTAGATGTCTCTTCAATATTCGATTTCGCTCGTAATGTAATAGAGCCGCGCCCTGTTTCATACGCCTTCCGAATACCGCTTCGACCAATGATTTGTCCTGCTGTTGGGAAATCTGGTCCTGGGATGATATCCATAAGCTCATGTGTTGTCATTTCAGGGTTTTGACTGATGGCCAATACCCCATCTATTACTTCACCTAATTGGTGCGGCGGGATATTGGTCGCCATTCCTACAGCAATTCCTGTCGCTCCGTTGACTAATAAGTTCGGAAATCTTGCAGGCATCACCATTGGTTCTCTTTCACTGCCATCATAGTTATCTTGATAATCAATGGTATCCTTTGTGATATCACGGAGGATTTCCATAGAAATCTTAGATAGGCGCGCCTCGGTATAACGCATCGCCGCTGCTCCGTCTCCATCGACTGAACCAAAGTTTCCATGACCATCAACTAACATATAACGATAGTTGAAATCTTGCGCCATCCGAACCATTGCTTCGTATACAGCGCTATCACCGTGAGGATGGTACTTACCGATAACTTCCCCAACGATACGTGCAGATTTCTTAAATGGTTTATCGCTTGTCATTCCTAGGTCATTCATCGCATACAAAATTCTCCGATGCACAGGCTTCAATCCATCTCGTACATCTGGTAATGCACGCGAAACAATAACACTCATTGCATAATCTAAAAAGGACGTACGCATTTCTTGACTGATATTCACTTCGCGTACATTCGGTGTATGTTGTTCACTCACTATAAGAACCTCCCTTTACGTATCACATGAAATAAATTATGTGGGAGTAAAATATGTATTTATCTTCACAAGATTATTCTTCATTATATCAATAATCTCTGCTTTATACACATTAATTTACTAGAAAATCAACGAAACATAGAAAACCAGGACATTCGTTTCACAGGCCTGAATCTTGAAAAACAACCTTATTCCAAACAAGAAATAAGGTTGTTCTCAAGGGGACCTATCTAAATATCAAGATTTTTCACGTATTGTGCATTTTCTTCGATAAAGTTTCGTCTCGGTTCTACTTTATCTCCCATCAGCATTTCAAATGTCTCATCAGCATCAATCGCATCCTCAAGCGTCACTTGAAGAAGTGTTCTCGCACCAGGATCCATTGTTGTTTCCCAAAGCTGAGTTGCGTTCATTTCTCCAAGACCTTTATAGCGCTGAAGTCCAGGTTTTGGTGTTTGAGGCCATGTCTTTAGCAGCTCATCTAGCTGTTTATCGTTATACACATACTCAACACGTTTACCTTGCTGCACTTTATATAAAGGCGGCTGCGCAATATACACATAACCGTTTTCAATGATTTCACGCATGTAGCGATAGAAGAACGTTAAGAGCAGCGTGCGAATATGGGCACCATCGACATCCGCATCCGTCATGATCACAACTTTGTGATAGCGAGCTTTCTCTAAAGTGAAGTCTTCACCGATTCCAGTTCCTAACGCTGTAATCATAGAACGAACTTCGTTGTTAGATAAAATTTTATCTAGTCGTGCTTTTTCAACGTTTAGGATCTTTCCTCTTAGCGGTAAAATGGCCTGGAAGTGACGATCACGACCCTGCTTAGCAGATCCGCCCGCAGAATCTCCCTCTACGATATAGAGCTCAGAGATAGAAGGATCTTTAGAAGAACAGTCTGCCAATTTCCCAGGCAGGCTAGAGACTTCCAGTGCACTTTTACGTCTTGTCAGCTCACGTGCCTTTTTGGCTGCCATTCTTGCACGAGCTGCCATCAGTCCCTTTTCTACGATTTTCTTCGCAGAATCCGGGTTCTCTAGCAGGAATTTCTCAAGTGCTTCAGAGAAAAGAGAATCTGTAATGGTTCTCGCTTCTGAATTCCCAAGCTTCGTCTTCGTTTGACCTTCGAATTGTGGGTTTGGATGTTTGATGGAGATAATAGCCGTTAAGCCTTCGCGCACATCTTCACCACTCAAATTCGAGTCTCCATCCTTGAATACGCCATTTTTACGAGCATAATCATTAATGACACGCGTCAGACCCGTTTTGAAGCCAGCTTCGTGTGTTCCGCCTTCATACGTATTGATATTGTTGGCGAAAGAATAGATATTGCTTGTATAGGAATCGTTGTATTGTAAAGCAACTTCAACAGTGATTCCGTCTTTTTCACCCTCGATGTAAACTGGTTCTTCATGAACCACTTCTTTCGAGCGATTTAAATGTTCCACATAGCTCTTGATACCGCCTTCGTAGCAGTATTCATTTCTACGCTCTTTTCCTTCGCGTAAGTCCTCAATGATGATGTTAACACCTTTTGTTAAGAAGGCTAACTCGCGTACACGATTGGCAAGTGTGTCGTAATCAAATTCAATGGTTTCAGTGAAAATTTCTGTATCTGGCACAAAATGAGTGGTTGTACCTGTTACGTCTGTTTCACCAATAATTTTTAGATCGCCAACGGGAACTCCGCGTTTAAATTGCTGATGATGAATCTTTCCATCACGATATACTGTCACGTCTAAGGTTGTAGATAACGCATTTACAACAGACGCCCCTACACCATGCAGACCGCCAGATACTTTATAACCGCTGCCGTCAAACTTACCGCCAGCGTGAAGAACAGTCATAATGACTTCTACTGCAGGTCGTCCCATCTTTTCATGAATCCCAACAGGAATACCGCGGCCATTATCTTTTACTGTAATGCTATTATCTTTTTCAATTTGCACTGTAATGTCTGTACAATAACCAGCTAATGCCTCATCAATACTGTTGTCGACAATTTCCCATACAAGATGGTGAAGTCCTTTTGCATTGGTTGCCCCAATGTACATTCCTGGACGTTTTCTAACAGCTTCTAGCCCCTCGAGCACCTGTATCTGATTTTCATCATAACTATTATGTTGCTGTTCCATTGCCACGTACATTCACCTACACTTTTCTTAAACGATATATTTATATGAATTGAGCTTTTAGACTTCAATTTCAATCACAAATGAAGCACGTTTTTTGAGCGTGCTTGAGGAAAGAGGAGAGTAATACACGGATTTAGTTGTGACGACGATGGATTTGGGTGTCCCTTGTGACAACGAAATGATTTGTTCCTCTTGTTTTTGAAGAAATTCCTCTACAACAGAAGATGATCTCATTTTGTAATCAACAATTGCGACAATCTCTCGTGTAGAAACAACACAATCATCACCTAAATGAATATACAAGACTCACACCTCATTTATCAGTCAATTACTTTTCCACTGGCTACTCTGAAAATTTCCGCTTCTTTCAGGGTAGCGTGATCGATGCCTTCAACACTTGTTGTCGTGACGAAGGTCTGTACACGTCCCTGAATGGTATGGAGCAAATGAGACTGTCTGTAATCATCAAGTTCAGATAAAACATCATCGAGTAGAAGAATTGGGTATTCACCGATTTCTTCATGGATCAGATCAATTTCTGCAAGCTTTAGTGAAAGAGCTGTTGTTCTTTGCTGCCCTTGAGAGCCATATGTCTGAACATCCCGACCATTCACAAAGAAAAGAAGGTCATCTCTGTGAGGCCCCCACAGTGTCACCCCTCGGTCTATTTCTCTGTCCCTTAGTTTCTGAAACGATTCTTCATAGCTATTCTTTATTTTCGACAAGTCTGACGCTTCTGATACCTCTATCGCTGTCTGGTATTGGAGCGTGAGTGTTTCTAGCTCTCTAGAAATCCCAAAATGCAACGGCTGCGCCCATTTTTCAAGCTGTTTCGTAAAAGTAAGTCGTCTTTTGACAACTTTTGCTGCCGCATCAATCAACTGCTCTGTTAAAACCTCCAGCATCGCTTGATCCTTTTGCTTTCTTGTTTGCAATTGCTTCAAGTAATGATTTCGCTGAGAAAGGATTTTTTGATAGAGCGATAAATCATGTAAATAGACAGCAGAAACTTGTCCAATCTCCATGTCGAGGAATCTTCTGCGAATTTGTGGGCTGCCCTTCACAAGGCTCAGATCCTCTGGTGCAAACATGATGGTGTTTAAAGCACCAACATAATGACTAAGTTTCTGTTGTTCAATGTGATTGACCTTTCCCTTTTTTCCTTTTTTTGAGATCACGAGCTGCATTGGGAGTGGACCGTTTTTTTTGATGACTCTACCTTCTATTTTAGCATAGTCTTTGTCCCATCGGATAAGTTCTTTATCATTTGACGTACGATGAGACTTTGCCATCGACAATACATAGATCGCTTCCATCAAGTTCGTTTTACCTTGGGCGTTCTCACCGATCATGACATTGACCTTATTGTCGAATTGAAGTTCGGTGTGTTCATAGTTTCGGTATGAGGTTAACGCCAGACTTTGAATGTACATGTATTGTCACCCGTTTCTAATTCACAACTTGAAATGTGCCATAACCTTCGATCTCGACAACATCTCCTGGGTATAATTTACGTCCCCGTCTATTATCTGGCTCTTGATTAATGAACACCTCATGTTCACTTAAAAACCATTTCGCCATTCCGCCAGATTGGATGACTTCGGCTAATTTCAAAAACTGCCCTAATGTAATCATTTCTGTTTCAATGGTTATAAGATTAGGCATTATATCGACCTCTTTCAATATCACTAATATCTAATTGTACTAAAAAACAAGACAAGAAGGAAAGGGGGAAAGCGAACTGGGATGAAAGAAAGCATGGTAAACGAGAAGAAAAGCTGCTGTGCACTCACACAGCAGCCATTTTAGATGAGCTTAATACGTTCTTACTGGAAGAATCAATTGCAAGATTGAATCATCATTCGGCGTGCGTAAAAGGAATGGTCTCATTGCACCAGTGAAGCTTACATGAATCTCAGTTCCCTCTAATACTTTTAAAGCATCCAGCATATATTTCGGACTAAAGGAGATCTTTAGGTCCTCCCCTTTAATGTCATCCGCTTGAACCGTTTCAACCACTTTACCAATTTCAGGCGAGTTAGAAGAGATTTCAAGACTTTCCGCAGGATCAGCAGACAGTTTCACAACGTTATTACGTCCCTCTCTTGCCAAGAGTGACGCACGATCAATCGCTTGAAGGAATTCTTTCGTGTTCACCACGACATCCGTTTTACTTTCTTGCGGGATAAGGCGAGCTGTATCTGGGTAATTACCATCCAGCAATCTTGAGAAGAACAGCACGTTTTGTGCTTTAAAAAGAACTTGCGTTTCTGTAATGACGATGCTCACAAGATCTTGTCCATCATCAAGAATTTTGCTTAGCTCAGTTAAACTCTTCCCTGGAATGACCACATTGTATGAACTTTCCTCGTTAATATCTAACTTCGCTTTTCTTAAAGCAAGACGATGGCTATCCGTTGCCGTGCATATTAATTCACCTTTTTCCACCTTCCAGTTTACACCTGTCAAGATAGGGCGTGTTTCTGAGGTGGACACTGCAAAAACGGTTTGACGAATTAAGTTTTTAAGCAGATCTGTTGGAATTTGAAAAGCATGGTGTTCTTCGATTTGTGGTAGATGTGGATATTCTTCAGCATCTAAGCCGTTTAGATTAAATTCTGCTGAACCAGAGCGGATGATGGTCAAATGGTTTTGTTCTACTTCAATTTCGACAGTAGACATTGGCAATTTCTTAACGATTTCGCTAAAAAAGCGGGCCTGCAGCACAATACTTCCCGGACGATCAATTGTAATGACTTCTAAATCCCCATCTCTTTTAGGAATAAAAGATTCAATTGAGATATCAGAGTCGCTTCCTGTTAGAGAAACCCCCTCATCAGATGCAACAATTTTAATCCCGGTCAAAATAGGAATCGTTGTTCTAGAGGATACGGCCTTTAATACATCTTGGACACCTTCAACAAGACGATCTTTTTGAATCGTGAATTTCATAGTGGTCCTCCTAAATTTTCTTAATGACATGTATATATATTTATTTAATAAAAATCGTAGAAGTACTAGTAGGGCCTGTGAATATGTGGATAAGTCGGTAAAAAGAAAGGAAAGACAGCCTATCCACATGTGGACAGACTGTGTATGACCATGCTGAAGTTATTCACATTTTCCCGTACTAATCATATCAGCTTGTTTATTTTAATTGTTCTTTGATCTCTTTGACATGCTGCTGAAGCTGTTCATCTTCAACGATTAATTTCGAAATTTTCTCATGAGCATGAATGACTGTCGTATGATCACGTCCGCCGAATTCTTCTCCTATTTTAGGCAGAGAGGAATCAGTCATTTCTCTAGAGAGGTACATGGCAATTTGTCTTGGATAAGCAACTGATTTCGTACGTTTCTTCGCTTTGAAATCTTCTAATCGAATATTAAATTGCTGCCCTACAATTCTTTGAATATCTTTAATCGTAATGATCCTTGGCTTTGATGAAGGAATGATGTCCTTTAGGGCCTCAGCTGCTAGATCAGCATTGATGTCTTTATTAATTAAAGAAGAGTAAGCAACGACACGAATCAAAGCACCCTCCAGCTCACGAATGTTGCTGTCGATTTGATTGGCAATATAAAGCATGACTTCATTCGGTATGTCTAAGCCTTCTGCTTTTGCCTTTTTTCGCAAGATCGCAATACGCGTTTCTAGGTCTGGCGGGGTAATGTCTGTAATTAGACCCCATTCGAATCGTGAGCGCAATCTGTCTTCAAGTGTCGGAATTTCTTTTGGCGGCCTGTCACTAGAAATGACGATTTGCTTACTTTCTTCGTGAAGTGTGTTGAATGTATGGAAAAATTCTTCTTGTGTTTGTTCTTTTCCTGCTAAAAATTGAATATCATCTATCAAAAGTACATCTACATTCCGATAGCGATTACGGAAGTCGACAGCCTTGTTGTCTCGGATTGAGTTGATAAATTCATTTGTAAATTTTTCAGATGATAGATAGACCACTTTGGCTGATGGATTATGGTCTATGACGTAATGACCAATCGCATGCATCAAGTGGGTCTTTCCTAAACCAACGCCCCCATAAATAAAGAGCGGGTTATATGCTTTTGCTGGTGCTTCTGCCACTGCGAGTGAAGCGGCATGAGCAAAACGGTTGCCTGAACCAATAACAAAAGTATCAAATGTATATTTTGGATTCAGCATATTTTGTGGAATTTCAACAGGCTCTTCTTTAGACATTTTTTTAATTGGAGACTTTGGCATGGCTTCCTCTTCGTTCTGATTTTGAGGAATAATAAATTTGATGCTGAGCTCTTCACCTGTCAGTTCATAGATGGTATCTGCAATTAAGTGAAGATATCTTGACTCCAGCCAGTCTCTAGCAAATTCATTAGGTGCAGTAATTGTGAGTGTATCTCCTTGAAGAGAATGGGCTTTTGTCGACTTCATCCATGTTTCAAAACTAGGTTTGCTCAATTTTGTCTCTATTTTTTGAAGTGCTTTATTCCACAGATCCAAAATATTTTCCATAAGGCCTCTCCCCCCTCCTTTTCTTTTTAAAATGACCAGTATCAAACTGTTATAGAACACGAAAAAGAGCAAATGGTCATTACCATTCGTGCACATACTTTGTTGAAAACAATTAATATAGTAGAAAAACGTCTTTTCGACAAATTACACAAGTTGTGGATAAACAATTCAACAAGCTGTGCAATAACTTTCCACAGGTTATCCACAACTTGTGGATAATATAAATAGGTCAGATAAGTAATTAAGAGTTAAAACACAAATATAATATCAAAATAAACGAGATGGTGCAATGGGTGTCACAAACTTATCCACAAACTTTACATCCTGTTGAAAAATAATTATCCACATCGGTTATTTGTGTGCAAAAAATGTCGATAATGGATGTGGATAGTCTAAATATGCTAGAAAAATATCCACAGCCTTGTTTTGGAGGTCTTTTAGGAGGAAAAAAGAATAAAATGCTGGAAACTGAAAAAGAAGGTTTCTTCACTTGATAAATTGTGTTATGCTTATAAGGTTGATAATAAGAGTTTTATCATTGATATTGACAATCGATAGGTTACACAAATATAATGAGTTAGACTGTCTTAAACAGCTATTCCTCAGGGAGGTGTCATAAATGAAAAGAACGTTTCAACCAAATAACCGTAAGCGTAGTAAAGTTCATGGCTTCCGCAGCCGTATGAGTTCTAAAAACGGACGTCTAGTTTTAAAGCGACGCCGCAGCAAAGGTAGAAAAAAATTATCAGCTTAGGCCACTGAATAATGTCAGTGGTCTTTTTTACATAAAATCGTAAATGAACTGTCAGTTTTTATCGGAGTGGAAGAAGACATGAAGAAGCGAAACAGGCTAAAAAAAAATGAAGAGTTTCAAAAAGTGTTCAAAAAAGGTCAATCAATGGCTAACCGCCAATTCGTTATTTATCAGCTGGATCAACCGAATCAAGATGAACTGCGTTTAGGGTTGTCTGTCAGTAAGAAGATTGGTAATGCAGTGATAAGAAATCGAATTAAACGTCTGATCCGTCAGGTGTTTTTAGAAGAAGGTCATAAGTTAAAGCAAGAAAAAGATTATATTGTCATTGCACGAAAACCAGCGAGTGAATTGACCTTTGAGGAAACAAAGAAGTCTCTCCAACATTTATTTAGAAAATCCGCTGTTTATCAACAACAACCGAAAAAGTCTTCGTAATAGAAACTTTCGTTGAATCAATTTTTAAAAGCGCTTCCTTCATCTAGTGAATTAAAATGAAACCACCACTTTGTAATGAAAAAATGTTACCATACTGATTAGGTGAGTCACTTTCGTAATCAATTCCAACTTAAATAAAGTTTGAAGTAATGGGAGGAATCTTGTTGAAAAGGCGATTATTACTAATATTTAGCTTGATTGGCGTGTTGGTTCTATTGGCAGGATGTACACAAATCAATGAACCAATTACATCAGATAGTAAGGGATTCTGGAATTCTTATATTGTTTACCCACTATCTCAATTAATCACGTACATGGCAAATTTGACTGGTGAAAACTATGGTGTTGCGATCATTATTGTTACACTGTTAATTCGCTTGCTTATTTTACCATTAATGATTAAACAGTTAAGAAGTACAAAAGCAATGCAGGCATTGCAGCCTGAATTGAAGAAGCTTCGTGAAAAATATAGCTCTAAAGATCAAAAAACACAGCAGCAGCTTCAGCAGGAAACAATGGCTCTTTTCCAAAAAAATGGTGTAAATCCATTAGCAGGGTGTTTCCCGATTTTAATTCAGATGCCAATCTTAATCGGTTTTTATCATGCGATTATGAGAACAGCTGAAATTAAAAAGCATACATTCTTATGGTTTGACTTAGGCAGTCCAGATCCATTGTTTCTATTACCGATTATTGCGGGTGTAGCTACTTTCATTCAGCAGAAGCTGATGATGGCTGGAAATCCTTCGGACAACCCTCAAATGGCAATTATGCTTTGGGTCATGCCGATTATGATCATTGTGTTTGCAATCAGCTTCCCAGCAGCACTTTCACTGTACTGGGTTGTAGGTAACATTTTCATGATTATTCAAACATTGGTGATTAGAACACCTCAAGTACAAGTTGATACAAAAGAAAAAGTTGGCGGGAATAAAAAATGAAGGAAATAACTGCTGTCGGTCGTACAATCGAAGAAGCAGTAGATTCCGGACTTAAACAAATTCAGCTACTACAAGAAGAAGTAGATATCACAATAGTAGATGAAGGAAATAAAGGGTTTTTGGGATTATTTGGTAAAAGACAAGCTGTTGTTAAGTTAGTAGAAAAGAGAGATGCTCTTAAATTAGCTACACAGTATTTAGATAAAATTGTTAAATCAATTGATCCTAAAGCAAAAATTGTTTCCAAGAAGGAACCGAAAAAGATTTCTTTCCACATTGATGGAGATAAAACGTCATTAATGATTGGAAAAAGAGGACAAACTTTGTACTCTTTAGAAACATTGGTACAGTTAGTGTTTAATCGTTATTCCGATCAATATCACCATATTACAATCGATATTGGAGATTATAGGAAAAAACGTCAAGAAGCACTTGAACAATACGCCATCAAGACGGCAAAACGTGTTTTAAAAACGAAGAGAAAGGTCCATTTAGAACCTATGCCTTCGAATGAACGAAAAGTCGTTCATGATACGATCGCCGCTTTTTCTAAAGAACTTGCTACAGCATCGGAAGATACAGGCAGCAAACGTCATGTTGTGGTGCTGTATAAAAAATAGCAGAAAGGCTAAGATTCAGCAAAGCTGGATTTTAGTCTTTTTTTATTGAAAAATTCCCTTTCTATAGAAGATTCACCCTTTATTTCTAAAAAGTTAGCGTGTTATTTGGATGAAAAACGCCGTTTTTACAATGAAGTAAAGGGATGTAGGCGTTTAAATTTATTGGATTTAGGTGTAAGATGTGAAGATAAGTTGAGAACGTCGTTATTCACATGTGGATAAGTTAAGTGTTAAAATAGACAAGGTGCAAAGCTGTGGATAATTAGATATTGGATACTTTCGCTTCGCTTTCATTTGTGGTATCTTTAAATTTTGGATTAAGCGTTTTTGATATAGAGATGGACAACGTCCATTTAATAGATAAAAGACTGTCTATTAAAGAGAAAGAGGTGAATGAGCGGTGGATACAATTGCAGCAATTTCTACACCAATGGGTGAAGGGGCAATTGCGATTATTCGTTTAAGTGGGCCTGATGCGGTACAGATTGCTGATCGTATGTATAAGGGGCCTAAGGAGAAAAAACTTGTATCCGTGGATTCCCATACCATCCATTATGGTCATATCGTGGATTCTAGTACTGAGCAAGTAATAGAAGAGGTCATGGTGTCGGTATTAAGAGCGCCAAAAACATTTACGAGAGAAGACGTTATTGAAATCAACTGCCATGGCGGAATTGTGACGGTAAATAAAGTATTGCAGCTTGCTTTAAGAGAAGGAGCAAGATTAGCGGAGCCAGGTGAGTTTACAAAACGTGCTTTCTTAAATGGAAGAATCGATCTGTCTCAAGCTGAAGCCGTAATGGACTTGATTCGTGCAAAGACAGACCGTGCGATGAATGTAGCGATCAATCAAATGGAGGGACGTCTCTCCGGTTTAATTAAACGACTTCGCGGTGAGATATTGGAGACACTCGCCCATGTTGAAGTAAATATAGACTACCCAGAGTATGACGATGTCGAAGAAATGACACATCGAGTCTTAGTTGAAAAAGCGACATCTGTGAAAAAGGAAATTGAATCGCTGCTGACGACTTCGCAGCAGGGGAAAATTCTTCGTGAGGGCTTATCCACTGTGATTATCGGAAGGCCGAATGTTGGGAAGTCTTCCTTGCTGAATAGTCTTGTACAGGAAACAAAGGCGATTGTGACCGATATTCCCGGAACAACGAGAGATGTCATTGAGGAGTATGTGAATGTAAGAGGCGTACCTCTTCGTCTAGTAGATACTGCGGGTATACGTGAGACTGAGGACATTGTTGAGCGTATAGGGGTTGAACGATCTAGACAGGTCTTAAAAGAAGCTGACCTGATTTTACTTGTGCTTAATTATAGTGAGGAATTATCAGAAGAAGATATTAAGCTTTTTGAGGCTGTCTCCGGTATGGATATCATCGTGATTGTGAATAAGACAGATCTTGAGCCTAAGCTTGATGTAGAAGAGGTCAAGCAGCTAGCGAAAGATCGTCCGGTGGTCACAACATCATTATTACAAGAAAAGGGGATTGATGAGCTTGAAATGGCGATTCAATCACTATTCTTCACAGGTTCAATTGAAAGTGGAGATTTAACGTATGTAAGTAACACAAGGCATATTGCGCTCCTTCAGGCAGCAAAACAATCAATTGAGGATGCTCTTGAAGGAATTGAAATGGGCGTACCGATAGATATTGTTCAAATAGATTTAACACGTTGCTGGGAGCAGCTAGGTGAAATTATTGGGGATGCTGTTCATGAAAGCTTAATTGATCAGTTGTTCTCTCAATTCTGTTTAGGAAAGTAAAGGGAGGAACATAAGAAATGGGTTATGAAGCTGGCCAATATGACGTCATCGTCGTCGGTGCCGGTCATGCTGGTGTTGAGGCTGCTCTTGCTTCTGCAAGACAGGGCGCCAAAACACTTGTATTGACTATCAACCTCGATATGGTTGCTTTTATGCCATGTAATCCGTCAGTAGGTGGTCCCGCAAAAGGGATTGTCGTCAGAGAAATTGATGCACTAGGCGGAGAAATGGCACGAAATATAGATAAGACGCATATTCAAATGCGTATGCTGAATACTGGGAAGGGACCTGCTGTCCGTGCGTTAAGAGCGCAAGCAGATAAGTTCCAATATCAGCACGAAATGAAAAAAACAATGGAAAATGAACCAAACCTGACAATGCTACAAGGTATGGTGGATCATTTAATTGTAGAAGATGATGAATGTAAAGGTGTCGTTACACAAACAGGGGCGAATTATCGTGCGAAATCTGTTGTCTTAACGACTGGTACTTTCTTAAAAGGCCGCATTATTTTAGGGGATCTTTCTTATTCAAGCGGCCCTAATAACCAACAGCCTTCAATTAAATTATCAGATCATCTAGCAGAATTAGGATTCGATTTGGTTCGTTTTAAAACAGGAACACCCCCTCGAGTGAACAGCCATTCGATTGATTATAGTAAGACAGAAATTCAACCTGGTGACGATGTACCACGGGCGTTCTCCTATGAAACGGTTGAATATATTACAGACCAATTACCATGCTGGTTAACATACACGAGTTTAGAGACGCATCAAATTATTGACGAGAATCTTCACCGTTCTCCAATGTATTCAGGTATGATTAAAGGAACTGGTCCTAGATACTGCCCTTCTATTGAAGATAAGGTCGTTCGTTTTAATGACAAACCAAGACATCAAATTTTCTTAGAGCCAGAAGGTCGTAATACGCAGGAAGTATATGTGCAAGGTTTGTCTACAAGTCTTCCTGAAGATGTACAACAGCGTATGCTTTCAACCATCCCAGGACTTGAAAATGTACAAATGATGCGAGCGGGTTATGCCATCGAGTATGATGCAATTGTGCCTACACAGCTGTGGCCGACACTTGAGACGAAGAAAATTTCCGGATTATATACAGCCGGCCAAATTAATGGAACGTCGGGTTATGAGGAAGCAGCAGGTCAAGGAATTATGGCAGGTATTAATGCAGGAAGAAAAGCATTAGGTAAAGAAGAAGTCATTTTAAGCCGATCTGATGCATATATCGGTGTTCTCATCGATGACCTTATCACAAAGGGAACAAATGAACCTTATCGTCTTTTGACATCTCGTGCAGAGTATCGTCTACTCTTACGTCATGACAATGCTGATTTAAGATTAACTGAACTGGGATATAACCTTGGATTAATTTCTGAAGAGAGATTCCAAGCGTTCCAGCTGAAAAAAGAAGCCATTGAAGCGGAGAAAAAACGATTATACTCTGTCATCATTAAACCTACAGCAGAGACACAAGAATTTATTCGTTCGCTTGGTGGAAGTGAGTTGAAGGACGGCATTCGTGCAAGTGATTTGATGAAGCGTCCAGAAATGAACTATGAATCTGTTGTGCAATTAGCTCCTGCTGAAACACCACTTCCTTCTGATGTGTGTGAGCAGGTAGAGATTCAAATTAAATACGAAGGTTATATTGAAAAGTCGCTCCAACAAGTTGAAAAGCTGAAAAAGATGGAGAACAAAAAGATTCCGGATCGAATCGATTATGATGCCATCAAAGGGATTGCAACTGAAGCGAAACAAAAGCTAAAAGAAGTCCGACCGCTTTCTGTTGCACAGGCTTCTCGTATTTCTGGCGTTAACCCTGCTGATATTTCTATCCTTTTAGTGTATTTGGAGCAGGGACGTATTGCGAAGATAGCAGAGTAGAAAGGATGTCGGCATGAACATTGATCAATTTAAAGCAGCACTAGAGGAGAAAGGGATCACTCTTTCTCCTGTGCAGCTTGAACAATTTGAAACTTACTTCCGCATGCTTGTAGAATGGAACGAGAAGATGAATTTAACGTCCATTACAGAAAAGGAAGAAGTATATTTAAAGCATTTTTATGATTCGATATCAGCAGCATTTTTTATTGATTTTCACAATGTGACAACGATTTGTGATATTGGAGCTGGTGCTGGTTTTCCAAGCATTCCTCTTAAAATTTGTTTCCCTCATCTACATGTGACCATTGTAGATTCTCTCCAGAAACGAATTACGTTTCTCAATGAGTTAGCAAAAGGGTTAAACTTACAAGATACTACTTTTTATCATGATCGTGCGGAGACCTTTGGCCAACGTAAGGAACAGCGTGAAAGCTATGATCTTGTCACTGCTAGAGCAGTTGCGCGTTTATCCGTCTTGAGCGAACTATGTCTGCCTCTTGTGAAAAAGCAAGGATTGTTTGTTGCGTTAAAAGCGTCTGCAGCTGATGAAGAAATGCAAGCAGGCAAAAAAGCCGTCACTGTCCTCGGAGGAGAGGTTGTTGAAAAGCATTCCTTTGTTCTTCCTTTAGAAGAAAGCGAACGGAACATCATTGTCATTGAAAAGAAAAAACAAACACCAAAAAAATATCCTAGAAAACCAGGAACACCTAATAAATCACCAATAGAAGGTTGATCATGTAAAAGGTCGGTTTTTCTTCAATATTTATGATTTTACAGAAGGAAAAAACATGAGAAAATAGAATTATAAAAAGGTAGTTTTTAAAGGTGGTGTAGGTTCATGAAGCATTCACTCTCACGCTTCTTCGGGCTTGGTGACAAAGAACATCCTGAGCGTGAAACCGAAATAGAGGAAGAGATTGCTGAGCATGATACATTAAAGGAAGAGATACAGGAGCTCCCGGTCGACACAATTATGCCTAACCGTTTTCAGCCACGCACCATTTTTTCAGAAGAAAAGATACAAGAGCTGGCCACGACTATTCATACCCATGGCATTATCCAACCTATTGTTGTCAGACCAACAGAAGAAGAAGGAAAATATGAACTGATCGCCGGCGAAAGACGTTGGAGAGCGGTACAAACTCTTCAATGGGAGAAGATCCCCGCTATTATAAAAGATTTTACTGATACGGAAACGGCATCTGTGGCATTGATTGAAAATTTGCAAAGGGAAGAGCTGTCTGCTATTGAAGAGGCTCATGCTTATGCACGTCTTTTAGAGCTCCATGATTTAACGCAAGAGGCGCTTGCTCAGCGTTTAGGCAAGGGACAATCAACTGTTGCCAACAAATTAAGACTTTTAAAGTTGCCTGAAGAGGTACAGCAGGCCATTTTGGAGAAAAAAATCTCTGAGAGGCATGCACGTTCACTTGTACCCCTAAAGCTTCCAGAATTACAAATCGCGCTATTGCAGGAAATCATCGAAAAGCAGCTGAATGTGAAACAGACTGAAGAGCGTGTAGTGAAGATGCTTGAACAAAAAACAGATCGCAAACCGAAGCCAAAACGTAAGGCATTTAGTCGAGATACACGAATTGCGATGAATACCATTCGCCAGTCTCTCCACATGGTAGAAGACAGCGGACTTAAAATAAATACCGAGGAAGAAGAATTTGAGGAATACATCCAATTAACGATTCGAATTCCTAAATAGAGAAAAGCTGATGAGATCCACTCGTCAGCTTTTTTTGTCTGCCTTTCTTCAAAGTTCATAACATTTACTTATTATTGATTAATTGGTAAAATATGATTCTCATAGTAGAAAGGAGGTGACATCTATTCAATGAATATGAAAAAGACAATTTTTGCTATTATCTGTTATTTACTATTCTCTCTTTCTCTTTTTTCAAATGAAACGACTATATTCGCTGTGAATACGCCACCGAGCCAAGAGGTTCATGATTCAGAAGAAACAATTACGAAGGAAGAACTGAACGTCCTGAAGGAACAAGGCGTGGTTTCTAAAGAGGTAACAGTTCAACAATTAAATCAAGAGCATGAGTCTCAGGACGATACGATTGACTTGATCACAGCTGATGATGACTTGAAGAACTATGGCTTACGACAAAACAAGCAGGATGAGATGGTGACTGATGAAAAGCCGCATACCATTCGCCACCTTTTAGGAAAGCCGTATCCCGGTACCAATATTATGCCTAAAAAAGGGGATATATTGGTGACAAGCACTGGTGCTTTGAATGGTTTAATTGGTCATGCAGGTATCGTCATTAACGAGAAAAGCTATGCCTCCATTCCAGGGTTTCGACAGCACCCAAATATCGATTCCATTCATAGCTGGTTTCGCTATAGTGCCAACACAAAGGTGATTCGGATCAACCACGAAGAAAAGGCGGATCTTGCAGGAGAATGGGCACACGATTACGTGAAAGACCATCCGAAGGCTCGATACTCCATCACAATGTCGATCCAATCATTGGACCCCACATACTGTTCAAAGATTGTGTGGCAGGCCTACGCTAAAACAGGTGACGCTGTGGGACATGCGACATTTACCATTAAGGCACCCTATGGATTTTTGAAAAAGAAAAGCTATAAAACAGTGACCCCTAAGGTCATTGTGAGCGAAGGCCGCAAAATTGGCGGATTAAACTTTTGATATGTGCCCTCACTTTTATTAAAGTGGGGGATTTTTTTATTTCTCAGTATATCGATATTCAACAAAAAGATATACTAATATATTTTTATGTGTGTTTTTATTCATTTAATCATGTACGAAAATAGACATTCGTCGACGAATTTATAATGGAGAAACAAAAAAAGCAAACGTTTCATACTTTTTTTGATAGAATAGAAAGTAAGAATGAATGAGAAACTTGTTAAGTTGAAAGTGGGTGACATCGTGGGAAAAATCATAGCGATTACCAACCAGAAGGGCGGCGTCGGGAAGACGACAACTTCTGTTAATTTGAGTGCGTGTTTAGCATACATAGGAAAAAGAGTGTTGCTAGTTGATATTGATCCGCAGGGCAATGCCACGAGTGGTATTGGGATTGAGAAGGCCGACGTAGAGAAGTGTGTGTACGATATTTTAGTTGACGATGCAGATGTACTTGATGTGATTAAGACGACAGAGGTCGAAAATCTTGATGTCATTCCTGCGACGATACAGCTTGCAGGTGCGGAAATTGAGCTTGTGCCTACGATCTCACGTGAAGTGAGGCTGAAGAGAGCACTTGAATCTGTTAAGCAAAATTACGATTACATGATTATTGACTGCCCGCCATCACTTGGATTACTGACGATTAATGCGTTAACTGCATCCGATTCCGTTTTAATACCGGTTCAGTGTGAATATTATGCGCTTGAAGGATTGAGTCAATTGTTAAATACAGTTCGTCTCGTGCAGAAACATTTAAATACCGATCTTGCCATTGAAGGTGTCTTACTGACGATGCTTGATGCACGAACAAATCTTGGGATTCAGGTCATCGAAGAAGTGAAGAAGTACTTTAGAGATAAAGTCTATCAGACCGTGATTCCGAGAAATGTGAGACTCAGCGAAGCGCCTAGTCATGGAAAGCCTATTATCTTGTATGATCCACGTTCAAGAGGTGCAGATGTCTATTTAGACTTAGCAAAGGAAGTGGATACGAATGGCTAAAGGTCTTGGAAAGGGTATTAATGCACTATTTAACAACGTAGATGCAAATGAAGAAACTGTCGAAGAAATCAAAATTAAGGATCTGCGTCCGAACCCGTATCAGCCAAGAAAAATGTTCGATGAAGAGGCATTGTCCGATCTCAAAGAGTCGATTCAGCAGCACGGTGTTTTACAGCCGATTATTGTGCGGAAATCGATTAAAGGATATGACATTGTAGCAGGTGAGCGCCGATTCCGAGCAGCGCAACAAGCTGGTTTAATAACGATTCCTGCGATCGTCAGAGAATTTTCAGAAACGCTGATGAGAGAGATCGCTCTTTTAGAAAACTTACAGCGTGAGGATTTATCTCCATTAGAGGAAGCGGAAGCCTATGCTTCCTTGCTAGATCACTTAAGTGTGACTCAAGAGGAATTAGCGAAGCGATTAGGTAAGAGCAGACCACATATTGCGAACCATCTTCGTCTTTTGACATTACCAGATGAAGTACAAGAGTTAATTGCCAATGGAACGTTATCAATGGGACATGGACGTACGCTGCTTAGTTTGAAAAACAAAAAGAAGCTGGCTCCATTGGTAAAGAAAATCGTGGATGAGGGTTTAAATGTACGTCAGGTTGAGAAACTTGTTCAGCAATTAAACGAAAATGTTCCACGTGAAACAAAGAAAAAAGAAGCACCAAAGGATCGAATATTGAAAGAAAGAGAGTCTTTCTTACAAAATTACTTTGGTACTCCAGTGACGATCAAGAAACAGAAGAAAAAAGGGAAAATTGAGATTGAATTTCTCTCAAACGAAGATTTAGAAAGAATTCTTGAATTGCTTTCTGCGAGAGAATCCTCAGAGTGACCATCTTGATACGAGATGGTCTTTTTTATATTCTCCCAGTGATATTTTGAATAGGGGTGAAGAGAGATCGACTTTTTTCTCTCGTCCAATCCATTTGATCAATGTGAGATAGACTTTCAGAAAGTGTATTGGCCATAGACATGACAAGGTGAAGACGTGTATTTTGTAGAACGAAGTATTCCATAAAACCGCTCACGTTGACGATTCCATTGATATGAATATCTCCTACCTCTGGCAGCTCCTTTTGCACACCTGCCCCAGGCTTTAACGGCCCATCTCCAATCTGAAAGGAACCTACACTTTTCACTCTTCCTAAACAAGCATCAACAGCTACAATAAACGGATGTTTATGAGCTTGTTCAATTTCAGCGAGCTTTTCTTTTAAATTGACCGCATGAACTGGGTCAGAGAGCGTTCCGTATACATGAAGCTTTTTCAAATCCAGACCTGAAAGTTTTGTGCCAACAAGTGGACCTAGAGAGTCGCCAGTTGAGCGGTCTGTTCCAATACAAACGATGGCAACGGGTCTTTTTCCTGCTTTCTGAAGATGCGAGAATAAAATACTTTTAAGCTGTTGAATGGCATTTGTATCCGTATGGGACACGTATTCTTTCACCCTATTTCTTAAAAAAAGACCGTTCTTGCTATTCATAGGTCTCACTTCCTTGTCATAGTAGTTAGTAACAGTATACGGAAACAAGCTTAATTCTATACCTATGAGGTGATGATTGTGTGGAAGGCTGGTTCAAGGTGGACGCTTTTAATTTTAGGAAGCTTAATAGGAGCGGGATATGCTTCTGGTCAAGAAATTTGGCAGTTTTTTGGCCTTGATAGTGGACTAGCCATTCTTCTGTTTACATTGATGTTTATGCTGTCTACCTATGTGGTGTTAAAAATTAGTTATGAGGTACGTGCCGATCACTTTGTGCCAGTGTTAGAGCGGCTTGTAGGACCATGGCTGGCTAAAGTATATGACATTTTAATCGTTCTATATTTATTCACGACAACTACGGTCATGATTGCCGGTGGCGGGGTTACACTTGAGATGTATCATGTACCATTTTGGATTGGCATCGGTGCGTTTTGTTTTTTTTCATTTATGATTTTTTTCTGGGATGTGAAAGGGCTCTTATCGGTGAATGCTTTCATTATACCAATTTTGGTGGTGGGGCTCATCTATGCGTTTGTTTTTTATTATATGAATCATGATCATATGTGGAGGATTGATTTTGGGCAGCAGTACAATTGGCCAGCCAGTATTGTTTTTGCCTCTTTGAATATATTATCTGTTGTTGCGGTGCTGTCTTCGGTTGGGAAAGAAATGAAGGGGCTCGGAGAAGCCAAGGTGGCCAGCATATTAAGTGGTCTGATTTTTGGTGTGATCTCTTATGTGTACAACGAAATACTGGTTGATATTTCTGGAAGTCTTTCAGCAGAGGGAATTCCTTTGTTTACAGTATTAGAAGGGGCGCCGACGTCATTGTTTGTGTTTATGACAGTCGTCCTTTGTCTAGCGATTTATACGACGACAGCCGCAGGTTTATTTGGTTTATCCAGCCGGATGCTCTCTGTTGTACGAATGCCTCGCTGGTTGATTGTGTTTGTTATGCTTCTTTTGATGGCGCCCTTAACATCTCTTGGATTTGCCGATTTGATTGCTTTCTTGTATCCGATTTATAGTTTGTTGAATCTTTATTTACTCGTCTGTTTAATGCTATATCCGATTTTAAGCAAAAAGATATTTTTTCAGTCTAAAAATTATATTGATAAAATAAAATAAGCGCCTCTCTTGGCAAGAGAAGCGCTTATTTTATCCGAATTGAATCGATGGCGTCTTTGATGTCGTCATATACAGGCATTTGCTGAAGACGCTGAATGCGTTCCTCTAATTCTGAGATGGCTTGTCCTTTTAAATGCTGGGATAAATGCTGTTTGACAATGGTTGTCTGGTTCAACATGTCTTCTGTTTTGGACAGTTGATACTCCAAGTGTACGCGAGTGTTTGCTAATTCGTCATGAAGCCGCAATTTCAGCAGTCGCTTTAGATCCTTTCGCTGTCCTTCTCTGCGTATAGCCTGAATGGCGGCGATTTCTTCAGGAGATTGCGATTGTGTATGAGGTGCAGATTGATTTTCGAATACAGACATGGAGCGGCGAGCGCTCACATTTTGCAAGAAACGCTGGGCGTCACTAGGAGGTTTATTTTGATTGATCATTTGGCGACTCCTTTCTTAATGAATACTCATCTGCATCGCAAGGCGTCTATCTGCCTTGGCATAGTCATCACCCATTGTGTAGAGATGTCTTGAAAGGGTGGCAAGTTCTTGTTCGTAATCTCTAAGGGTGTACAAGGCATTCAGTTGTTTTTCATGTGAATAAAAGGATGAATGCTGCTGCTCCATCCTTACTTCCTCTAACAGTGCTTCCACATCAGTATGACTTAATAAATCATAGTGGCCAAAGCCGACAAGTCCTTTGAGCTCTTGTTTTACATGGTGGACGGCTTCTTTTACACTTTCATCGATTCCATCGATTTTCTCAAATATGGTGTGTACCTCATGTTCAATAATGCTTTGTAGATCATAAGATGAATTCTTTAGTAAATGGGATTTTATGATAATTTCAAGACCGCTTTGTGCATATGCACGGCCCAAATGAATTTCTTGTAAAAGCATGGTTGTAAAACTTGTATTGTGATCAAGCTGTTCATCTAAAATACGGGCAGTTCCATTAGAATGGAATTTATACCCATTTACTTCGAAATCTCCTGATACGAGAGCTAAAAATGCATTTGTATCAAATGATTCGTTCCATTCTATATTCATAGACGCAAAGGCTGATTTTAAAAAGGTGTCGATTTCTCTTTGTTTGTATTTATTGGATTCTTGGACTGAGCCTTGCTGCCGAGGTGGTACAGCGTACTTTACTTGTCCAACCCCATGATCGTGACGATTGAGTAAACCTACGTAATGAGTAGGCTGAATATATTCAGTGAGAACATGAGTATATGTACCTTGCAGCGCCTTTTGCTGAATCGAAGGCAACAGGCTGCCCCATATATTTGGACTATCAAAGGTGACGGCTTTTTTGACAGCTGGCTGTTCTGTTGCAATATAAGCACAAACAGCACCGGCAAGGGCTTGTCCAGTGAGATGGATGGCTGCATTAGGGTGCTTCTGACAGACTTGTTCTATGTATTCTTTCCCTTTAAAAAAGACATGATCTTGATTCCCAGCTAGGGACTTTCTTTCAATAGGATAGGCATAATCCGTTTTGAGCAATGATTGTGTCGCCGATTGCACATCTTGTGATGATGTGACCGTCATTTGCTTTGGCAGCGGACAGTGAAAAGCAACAATGAATTCGTCTGAATGTTCCTGCTGCATCGTTAAACCATATAATTTATGATCGATCTTTAGAAAATCGTGGACAGTGAGCGTTTGCTGACCTGTTTCTATCGTATGGTGCAGCTGGTAATTGTCTATGTTTCCAGCATGATCGGATATGATTTTATATTCTTTATCAGTTAATCTATCCTTTCGATTGACCATCATACCTGCTCCCTCACATAACATTTATGCAGATATCATAAATCAAAAAATATGGAAAAACCACAGCGTTCTACCAATAAAAACCTTTTGGCCTAGAGTGTTTGTGACAATATTGAAAAAAAGCGGAGTTTAAGTAACTATTGGTCACAAATAAAATGATCTAAAAGAAGGGTTTTTTCTATAAAAAAGAACGAGATTGACGAATGAAAGAGGCTCTTTATTTTGTGCATTGCCCTTCATCGTCGTTTTTTTGTACAATAGATTCAATGAAGTGAGTAAGAGAGGTGAAGGCTGATGGCAGACAAAGCGTTTGGGTTACACGACGTAGTTGAAATGAAAAAACCCCATCCATGTGGTGCCAATCGGTGGAAGGTGATTCGTTTGGGCATGGATATTCGCATTAAATGCGAAGGCTGTGGGCACAGCGTGATGATTCCAAGAAGAGATTTTGAACGAAAAATGAAGAAAATTCTTGTCAAGCATGAGGAGCCAACTGCTTAGTAGGCCTCATGCTTTTTTTGATTAAATTTGTATATTCTATAGGAGAAACAGATGCAATTTCTCCTTTTGTAGCTCTGATTTCCTCTTTTTGTTGCTGTTTCTTCTATTGAAAATGCATGATGGTTAGCTTGTCTTTTCATGTAAACCTACTTATAATTGCTCTAGGTTCATATTACGCAGTATAACGAGCACGTTTGATATAGAGGAGATGAAAGAATGGCTTTAACAGCTGGTATTGTTGGCTTACCTAACGTTGGGAAGTCAACGCTATTTAATGCAATTACACAGGCTGGAGCGGAGTCTGCTAACTATCCGTTTTGTACCATTGATCCAAACGTCGGAATTGTAGAAGTTCCAGACGATCGTTTGCAAAAACTAACAGAATTGGTGCAGCCGAAAAAGACAGTTCCGACTGCTTTTGAATTCACTGATATTGCCGGTATTGTCAAAGGGGCCTCTAAAGGTGAAGGTTTAGGGAATAAATTCCTTTCTCACATTCGTCAAGTAGATGCGATCTGTCATGTGGTGAGAGCTTTTGCAGATGATAACATCACACACGTATCAGGTAAGGTTGACCCTGTGTCAGATATCGAAACCATTAATTTAGAGTTGATTTTGGCTGATTTAGAAACAGTTGAAAAGCGTTTGGCTCGTGTGAGTAAACTTGCAAAACAAAAGGATAAGGAAGCGGTAGCTGAATATGATATTTTGTCGAAGCTAATGAACGCATTTGAAGCTGGGAAATCGGCAAGATCTGTAGAATTTACAGATGAGCAGCAGAAGCTTGTGAAACAGCTTCATTTACTCACATCTAAACCAGTTCTTTATGTAGCAAATGTGAGTGAGGATGAAGTAGCGGATCATGAGGGCAACGAATATGTGCAGCAAATCCGCGAGTTTGCTTCTGGTGAAAATGCTGAAGTCATCATCGTTTGTGCGAAGATCGAGTCTGAAATTGCAGAGCTTGAAGGAGAAGAGAAGCAGATGTTCCTTGAAGAGCTTGGCATCAAAGAATCAGGTCTAGATCAGCTGATTCAAGCATCTTATTCACTTCTTGGTTTAGCTACTTATTTCACAGCAGGTGAGCAGGAAGTACGCGCTTGGACGTTTAAAAAAGGAATGAAGGCACCGGAATGTGCTGGAATCATTCATACGGACTTTGAACGTGGGTTTATTCGTGCTGAAACGGTTGCATATGAAGATTTACTTGCTGGAGGAAGCATGTCTGCTGCAAAAGAGGCTGGAAAAGTCCGTCTAGAAGGTAAAGAATATGTAGTGAAAGATGGAGACGTCATTCATTTCCGTTTTAATGTATAAGTTCTTGTCATAGGCCAAGTGGTTTGTTATAATATACAATTGTGAGTAATATAATTTATTGCTCCTTGCCCGTTTAGGGCCGCTTAGACCAAAAGGAGGTGCAATCAGATGAGAAAGTACGAAGTTATGTACATCATCCGCCCAACAGTTGACGATGAGGCTAAAAAAGCAGTTATCGAGCGTTTCAATAACGTGTTAACTTCTAACGGTGCGGAGATCACTGGAACAAAGGATTGGGGTAAACGTCGTCTTGCATATGAAATCAACGATTTCCGTGAAGGCTTCTACCAAATCGTAAACGTTCAATCTGACGCTGCAGCAGTTCAAGAATTTGACCGCTTAGCTAAGATTAGTGACGATATCATTCGCCACATTGTTGTTAAAGAAGAAGTATAAATCATTGAAATATATATTTAAAGGTGGTCTTTCAATATGCTAAACCGTGTTGTATTGGTCGGAAGACTAACAAAAGACCCTGAGCTTCGCTACACGCCTAATGGTGCGGCTGTAGCCACGTTTACTCTAGCTGTGAATCGTACGTTTACGAATCAATCTGGAGAGCGTGAAGCCGATTTCATTAACTGTGTTACTTGGAGAAGACAAGCCGAGAACGTGGCTAATTTCTTGAAAAAAGGAAGTCTTGCCGGTGTAGACGGTCGTTTGCAGACAAGAAACTATGAAAATCAGCAAGGACAACGTGTCTTCGTGACAGAGGTTCAAGCTGAAAGTGTTCAATTTCTTGAGCCTAAGAGCGGCGGTGCTGGTTCAGGTGGATACAGCGGCGGTGGCAATAGCGGAGGCCAGTATTATGGCGGTAGCCAAAACGATCAGAATCCATTCGGAAATGAACCAAATCAAAATCCATATGGCAATCAAAACAACCAACAAAATCGTAATCAGGGAAATAGCTTCAATGATGACCCATTTGCGAATGATGGTAAACCGATTGACATCTCCGATGATGATTTGCCATTCTAATTGATCTGAAAAAATGACTAAAGGAAAGGTGTGAAAACAAATGGCAGGTGGACGCAGAGGCGGTCGTGCGAAACGTCGTAAGGTGTGTTTCTTTACTTCTAACGGAATCACGCACATCGACTACAAAGATGTTGATCTTCTTAGAAAGTTTGTTTCTGAGCGTGGTAAAATTTTACCTCGTCGTGTAACAGGAACTAGCGCTAAGTATCAACGTAAATTGACTTTAGCGATCAAAAAATCACGTCAAATGGCATTACTTCCATACGTTACTGGTGAGTAAGTCGTTGACTTAAAAGCGAAGAGCCTTGAGCTCTTCGCTTTTTTAAGTAAATAAAATAAATAATTGCTGACTATTTGAGGCATAGCTTTAAAGATATTAAAAGTTTAAACTAATCAAGTGAAAATATATTAATTACGTTTCCCATATCAGCATTTTTGCTTTATATTTAGGGTTTTCTATATTTTTTTTATAATTGTTGAGGAATGATTTATTTAGATTTGATGGGATATAACCTAGCCGAACCTTAAGTATATTTTCGATTACATACATTTTTTTGGTGGATAGTTTATATGACTGCAGTAATTCATCCCCTTCTCTAGTTTCCTTGTGAATTCTTGACTCAAAATTTCTTTTGTAAAAGGAAGTTCTTACTTTTCTAGCTTCTCTTAAAAGGAGTATTAGCTCCCACGTTGAAAATGTCATTAATTCTGGAGTTGTCATGTTAAGATAGGAAGAATTGACTTCTCTATTTATTATCTGGATTCTTTCTCCGTCTTTTTGAATCTGATTTAGTGATAAATTCATCTCACAAAAATCACAAAAAAAGAAATCTATCTCCGTTTTTAGATTTGTGCCACAGTATGGGCATGTATTAGCCATAATATTCTCCCCTTAACATATTTTTAAAAGCTCTGTAAAACATCAAATCATCCTATATTAAGCAATAACATTCAGTTTCCTCTACGAATATTCTACCAGTAACATATTAAAAAGAAAGAGTTGTTAAAATAAAGGGAAAACAGATCCGCTATATAAAAAGAAGATCTGTTTTTTCAAAAGATTGAACATACACCATTGACATTTATTTAAAAACATCATATCCTTAATTCGAGATAAATATATTTTTTTGATTTAATATCTCGAATTCGAGATAATATAAAGGTGTTAACAAAGACATAATGAATAGAAGCTTGTTATTTCATGATGGGGAGGTCATTAGAAGTGAAGAAAACAGAAGGAATTCACCATATTACAGCAATTGTTGGTCATCCTCAGGAGAATGTTGATTTTTATGCAGG
The DNA here is from genome assembly GCF_000715205.1 of Bacillus zhangzhouensis. GTDB lineage: Bacteria > Bacillota > Bacilli > Bacillales > Bacillaceae > Bacillus > Bacillus zhangzhouensis. Next base: position 28,008 of record NZ_JOTP01000022.1, read on the forward strand.
TGTTTTAGGACTTCGTCTCGTGAAGAAGACCGTGAATTTTGATGATCCAGGTACGTACCATTTATATTTTGGAAATGAAGGAGGATCTCCGGGGACGATTATCACGTTTTTCCCATGGCCAGGTGCACAAAAGGGACAAATTGGCGCAGGTCAAGTGGGCGTGACGACATATGTTGTACCATCAGGCGCTTTCTCTTTCTGGAAGGAACGTCTTGAGCAGTTTGATATTTCTTATGAAATGGTTGAACGCTTTGATGAAGCCTTTCTCTCATTCGAAGATCCACACGGCTTGTTGATTGAGCTAGTAGAACGTGCGGAGGGAAAAGAAAATGAGTGGACATTTAACGGGGTCACACCGGCTGTTGCGATAAAAGGGTTTGGCGGAGCTGTTTTGTTAACATCACAGCCAGAGCAAACGATGCAGCTGCTAGAACAAACAATGGGTTTTGAACGAGTTGGAGCAGAAGAGGACTATGTGAGATTCCGTTCGTTTGGTGAGATAGGCAATGTGATTGATGTGAACAAGATACCTGTTGCACGCGGACGTATGGGTGTTGGGGTTGTACATCATATTGCATGGAGAGCAACAGATGATCAGGATCAATTAGATTGGCAAAGACATATTGCACAAAGCGGGTATCAAGTCACACCTGTGCAAGACAGGAATTACTTCAATGCCATTTACTTTAGAGAGCTTGGCGGCATATTATTTGAAATTGCGACCGATCCTCCAGGGTTTGCACACGATGAAACAGTGGAAACAATGGGTGAAGCATTGAAACTGCCATCTCAATATGAGGCGCAGCGTAGCCAGATTGAACAAATTGTGCTGCCAATTGAGGTGAGAGAAATCAAAGGGAAAGGAGATTCATGATGAAGCATCTTTTTCGAAAAGGAAAGAATGAACAAAGACCTGTTCTTTTATTACTGCATGGAACTGGAGGGACAGAACATGACTTATTGCCGCTTGCAGAGGTGATAGATCCTGACGCTTCTGTTCTTAGTGTGAGAGGAAATGTGTTAGAGAACGGCATGCCGCGTTTTTTCAGGCGTTTGGCAGAGGGTGTTTTTGACGAACAAGATTTAATTGAGCGTACAAAGGAACTATATACATTCATCGGAGAAGCAGCAGATGAACATGGATTTGACCGTCACAATGTGGTAGCCATCGGCTATTCCAATGGGGCGAACATTGCTGGGAGCCTGTTATTCCATTATGGAGATGCACTGAAAGGAGCCATCCTGCATCACCCGATGGTCCCAAGACGCGGGGTTTCATTACCGTCATTAGCGGGGAAACAAGTCTTTATAGCAGCTGGTGAAAATGACCCAATGTGCCGTCCAGAGGAATCACAGGAACTGGAGCAATTACTGCAAGAGGCGGGAGCATCTGTAACGCTACATTGGGAACATCGTGGACATCAGCTAACGAGAGAAGAAGTCGATGCTGCGGCATTATGGTATCGTCGTCAATTTTAATGAAGGTGGGGAATACAGGTGGGATTTTTACAGAAGCTTTTTGGGCAAACCAAACAAAAGGAGCTGGAACAAATGGAAAATGTAAAACTAGCGATTATTTATTATAGTTCAACAGGTACAAATTATCAGATGGCAAAATGGGCTGAGGCTGGAGCGAAAGAAGCTGGCGCTGAAGTGAAGGTATTAAAGGTTGCTGAATTGGCACCAGAAGCAGTTGTGGCATCAAATCCAGCATGGAAAGCACATTTAGATGAAACAAAAGATGTACCAGAGGTTCAATTGAGTGATTTAGAGTGGGCAGATGCGATCATCTTTAGCATGCCGACACGTTTCGGTAACTTGCCGGCTCAAATGAAGCAATTCTTAGATACAACAGGCGGCTTGTGGTTCCAAGGGAAATTGGCAAACAAAGCAGTGAGTGCGATGACATCTGCACAAAATCCAAATGGTGGACAGGAGCAGACCATTCTCAGCCTTTACACGACTATGTTCCACTGGGGAGCGATTATTGCCGCTCCTGGATACACAGATGACTCCCTATACGGTGCAGGGGGCAACCCTTACGGTGTGAGTGTCACTGTGGACCAAAATGGAAAGATTCAAGAGGATGCAGAAGCAGCTGCGAAACATCAGGCGAAACGTACAGTCAATGTGGCAGAATGGATCAAAAAAGGTCAAAACGCTTAATAGATATAAACAAAAAGAATGCAGCCTCGCCGCTGCATTCTTTTTCATTTAATAAGGGTCTGAAGGTGTGCTGTTCTTGATGGCTTCGTTCACGGCTTGTGCTGCGCCTGTTGAACCGATGGGTCCGCTTGGTTCCTCATGTTTAAAGGCTTTTAAGCCGTCAGCGACACGCTTTCCGTAATCAGCATCTGCTTTTGTAAAGTTTTCGATCATTTGATCTTGAATGTCTTTTTGACATGTCGCAAGGGTATTGACTAAGTTCTTAATCAGCTCCTCACGTTCCCAATCATTGAAGCGGCGATACGTTTCTCCCGCTTGACCGAAATTGTTCGGGCGGTCAATGGATTCTCGTTTCACTTCACCCTCGACAAAAGGTGTATGATCCTTTCCATCCTGCTTCGCTTCTTTTAATCCACCGAGGATAGACGGCTCATAATTCACATGGGGATTTTGTCCTTTTCCTTGATCGACATGGTATTCCATTTGTCCATCTCGTTGATTGGTGGCGACATGCTTTTTCGGAGCATTGATCGGAAGCTGTAAATAGTTTGGCCCCACACGATATCGCTGCGTGTCAGAGTAGGAGAAGGTGCGTCCTTGCAGCAATTTATCATCTGAAAAATCGAGACCGTCTACGAGAACCCCAGTCCCAAACGCAACCTGCTCGACTTCTGCAAAATAATTCTCTGGATTTTTGTTTAAGACCATTCGTCCGATCGGTTTCCATGGATAGTCATCTTTGTACCAAAGTTTTGTCGGATCAAGCGGGTCAAAGTCGAGGTGAGGGTGGGCTTCATCCTCCATGATCTGCGCATATACCTCCCATTCAGGATGATCTCCTTGCTCAATGGCTTCATATAAATCCTGTGTGGCATGATTAAAGTTTTCCCCTTGAATCGCTTGAGCCTGTTCCTGTGTCAGGTTGCGAATGCCTTGTTTCGGTTCAAAGTGATATTTGACCAGCACCGCTTTCCCTTCGTGATTCACCCATTTGTAGGCATGGACACCCGAGCCTTGCATGTGGCGGTATGTCGCTGGAATGCCCCATGGTGAAAAGAGAAATGTCACCATGTGCGTCGCTTCTGGTGATTGCGAGACGAAATCAAAAATACGCTCGCCGTCCTGACGATTGGTGACAGGATCGGGCTTAAAGGCATGAACCAAATCAGGGAACTTCAAAGCATCTCGGATAAAGAAAATTTTCAGATTGTTTCCAACTAGATCCCAATTTCCTTCTTCTGTATAAAATTTGATCGCAAACCCTCTAGGATCGCGCAATGTTTCTGGCGAATGACCGCCGTGAATCACAGAAGAAAAACGAACGAAGACAGGGGTCTTTTTCCCTTTCTCCTGAAATAACTTGGCTCTTGTATAGGTGGAGATGGGTTCATCACCGAATGTGCCATAGGCTTCAAAATAACCGTGTGCCCCGGCCCCGCGTGCGTGGACGACACGTTCAGGAATACGCTCACGATCAAAATGACTGATTTTCTCTAGGAAATCGTAGTTTTCAAGCGTGGTTGGTCCTCTGTTCCCAACGGTTCTCATGTTTTGATTATCTGTTACCGGATGACCTTGTCGATTCGTTAAAGTGTCTTCTGAATCTGAAGATGGTTTAGGCTGTTGATCTTCTTTCAAGTAGAATCCCTCCTTCAATCTCTCAATATCAATATGGTCATGTTTCTCCCTATTTCATACAAGGATTGATATAATGATTGAAAACTTTCATGAGGAGCGAACCTGATGATTCGATTACATTGCCTTCACGCACATCCTTCCAATATGTCTTATATAGAAGACGTTTTTCGTGATACAGCATTTGAGTTGCATCACACAGTCGATTCATCATTTATGGAACGTGCCAAACAAGATCCCGCTTTTGATCTTCACCAGCAGCAAACCTATGCCATCAACAGACTGATGCAAGAGAGGGAAGCTGATATGATCCTATTAACCTGTACACAATATATTGCGGCTATGGGTGACCAGCAGCACCTTTTCAAACAACCGATTGTTCCGATAGATGAACCGTTATTTGAGCTGATTTGCGAGAAAAAAGAGCCTCTTCAACTTGTGTTTTCAAACCCAGATACAGTGGAAGGAACGATGCATCGGTTTTATTCGTATGCAAAAGAGCGGGGAATACAGGTTGAAGCCGATATTGTTGTGATGGAGGATATCTTTCATCTTTGCCTAAATGGTGACATGCCAGCATATGAGGATCGAATCAAAGAGCAGCTGAGAAGATGTATGAAGCAAAAAAGTGGACACATTTGCGTGATGCAGCTTTCGATGGTTCACGCTGCACAACAGGTTGAGCGGGAAACAGGCGCTTCCATCATTCATCCGCTTTCTTCATTAAGATCGTTTGTTCATCAAAAAATGACTGCTTTGAAAGAGTGAACCCGTCAGGTTCGCTCTTTTTGTATAGAAAAGAACATGCGATGACATGTTAAAAAAATAACGAGCGCAAACTATTTTCAAAAGGTGCGCGTCTATCCATTGTAAGAAATAACAGATGCGCATTTAAGATAAAGGAGCTCTTTGTAAAATGAAGAAACGAAAGATTGATGATCAATTTGCGGATTACGTAATGGAGCATAAACATAGTTTTTATCGATTGTCCTATAGTTATGTCAAAAACCCGGAAGATGCCATGGATGTCGTTCAAGAGGCGATTCATAAAGCACTCAAATCTGTTCACAGGCTAGAGGATGCAAGCAAGATGCATAGCTGGTTTTATAAAATCGTGGTGAACGCTGCCTTAGACTTTTTACGAAAGAAGAAGCGGGTGCAGGTGACAGATGACGACACACTCGAATTCTTATCAAAGGGTGAATCAGATGTCTATGAGGATCAAGACGTCAGACGGGCCATAGAGGATTTGCCTGAGATGTACCGGGTTATCATCATATTGAGATTCTTTGAAGATTTAAAACTAGAGGACATCGCTCATATTCTCGAAGAAAACGAAAACACCATCAAAACAAGATTATATAAGGCGTTGCGACTTTTAAAAGTAGAATTATCGCAGGAGGAAATATAAATGGATAAGTATTTGGAACAGTTAAAAGAGGAATATTTAGAAATCCCTATTCCACCGGAATATGATGCCATGGTTGAACGGACGTTGAAACGAAAAAATAAAAAACCTCACTTTCAGCAATGGACCATTGGACTCGTCGCTGCGGCTGCTCTGTTTGTCACGACTGTTAACGTCAGTCCACAGGCAGCAAGAGCGATTTCAGAGGTACCTGTCATTGGAGAGCTTGTGAAAGTCGTGACTTTCACAGAATTTAAAAAGAGCGATCAAGGAACGAATATTGATCTCAAAACACCACACGTATCGGGGCTTGGTGACGGAAAATTAGAAGACAGCCTGAATCAAAAATATTTAGCTGAAAACAAAAAGCTGTATCAAGATTTTGAAAAGGAAACAAAGGGTTATAAAAATGGTCATTTGAGCGTTGAGAGTGGGTATGAAGTGAGAACAAACAATGACCAGATTCTCTCACTAGGTCGTTACAAGGTAACTACTCAGGCTTCAGCAGCAGAAGAGATGACGTACGATACGGTTGATAAGAAAAATCATGTACTGATCACACTACCAAGCTTGTTTAAAAATGATCGTTATATTGATGTGATTAGTGAAAATATTAAAGAACAAATGAAGAAACAGATGAAAGAGGATTCCAATAAGGTTTACTGGATTGGCAAAGATGAAATGGACCCATTTAAGAAGATTCAGCCAGATCAAAGCTTCTATATCAATTCGAAAGGCAAGCTTGTGATTTCCTTTAATGAATATGATGTGGCGCCTGGCTACATGGGGGTTGTTGAATTCACAATACCAACAAGTGCGCTAAAGGATATCCTCGTCAGTGATATGTATATTCATTAGAAAGAAGCGTTCTGAAAGGAACGCTTTTTTAACATAGAAAAAGACTGCTGAACGTGTCTGTCAGCAGTCTTGTCGTGTTGATTAAGAAAGGGCGTCCGTTAGTGCAGGAACCACTTGTTTCTTTCTGGATACAACACCTTTTAGTAAAGCTGTGTTATTTTCAAGTGTTACGTTAAATGCTTTTTCTACTTTTGCCGCTTCAGCACCAAGTGCAAGAGCAAGAGAATCATTTTCTAAAATGTCTGTGATCACTAGAACAAATAGATCAAGACTTTTCGCTGCAATGACTTCATTGATTTTCGCTTCAATATCAGCTTGTCTTGCTGTCACTTCAGCGATATCTACTGTATTGACTTGAGCAATTTCAACTTTGCTGTTGCCTAGTGCAAATTCTTTTGCATCAAGTGTAATTAATTCTTGAACGGTTTTCTGGCTCAGATCAGCACCGGCTTTCAGCATGTCTAGGCCGTATACTTCTGGGTCTACCCCTGCGATTTTCGCTAGCTCATGCGCAGCATCAATGTCTTGCTGTGTGCATGTTGGGGATTTGAATAATAAGGAATCAGAAATGATCGCAGATAAAAGCAAACCAGCGATTTCTTTTTCAATCGTAATTTGATGCTCTTTGTACATTTTGTTTAAGATCGTTGCTGTACAACCAACTGGCTCAGCACGATAGTAAAGAGGTTCACTTGTTTCAAAGTTGGCAATACGGTGATGGTCAATGACCTCAGTCACTTGTACTTGATCAATATCGCTTACACTTTGCTGGAATTCGTTATGATCGACAAGAATGACTTGCTTTGTTTCGTTTGCAGCCGTTTCAATGAAACGAGGTGCTTCTTGTTTAAAGAAATCTAATGCGTATTGTGTTTCTCCATTGATTTCTCCAAGTCTGACAGCTTCTGCCTGAGCGCCAATTTTGTTTTTCAGATCAGCGTAAGCGATAGCAGAGCAAATCGTGTCTGTGTCAGGGTTTTTGTGTCCGAATACGAGTGTTTTTCCCATGTGAATTCTCCTTCTTACATTTATTGATGATGTTTCTATTCTAACAGCTTTTGACCTTGAATTCAGGGTTTATAGCTAAGAATAATCTAAAAAATTGTAACATGCTGTCTGAAAACTTGCATGTACAATTCCATATTGTGTTCCACGTGAAACGTTCCCAGGATAGCCTGGATTTTACTTGAGATTTGCCACTATGGTAAAATAAAGGTTGGGGCAAGACATGATAGAGCTTACATAGTACGTATACATAGAAGTACACATTGAGCAAGATATAGAAAAATGATTGGATAGAGGTGAAGGTGTGAAACAAACAAAAGCGTTAGTAGAAGGCGCAATTATGATCAGTATTTTTTCGGTCATGATGCTGTTTTATTTGTATGTGCCGCTATTATCCATTATTTTCTTTCTAGCTGCTCCGATTCCGATCATTCTCTATACAATCAGGCATGGCTTGAAAAAAGGAATTGCTGCTGGCGCTATTGGCATAGTGATCAGCTTTTTAATTGGGTCTATTGCTGGGCTGATGAGTGCACCAATGCTGATTGCTGTCGGTTTAGGCATGGGTGTTTTCTATAGCAAGAGGCAGCCGGGGAATGCGGTCATTACAGGAGCGCTGATCTATTTATTCAGTTTTCTCATCTACTTTGTTGTCAGTGTTCAGCTTTTCCAAGTCGATATACTTGGAATCGCTAAAGAAGCGATTGGGCAAATGATTCCTATGTTAGAGAGTGTCTTAAAGCAATCCGGCGCTTCTGAACAGGACATTGCGAAACAACTGAAGCAGTTTAGAGAGATGCAGGATACCGCATTGAGTGCTTTACCTGTAGCGTTATTGATTGGTGTCACGCTGATGGCTTTTGTGAATCACTGGTTCGTGCAGCCTCTGATCAAACGGTTTGTCAAAGACATGCCAACCCTTAAGAAATTTAAGGATATGCGGCTGCCAAAAAGCATGGTATGGTATTATTTACTCACACTACTTTTGATGCTGATTCAGACGGAAAAAGGCAGCTTTTTATGGCTCGTGCAAACGAGTGCGTTTCAAATTTTATTTATACTGGTGCTTATTCAGGGCTTTTCTTTTATCTTCTATTATTGCCACGAAAAAAACATCTCAAAAGTGGTACCCATTTTTGCTATTGTGTTGACGGTTCTCTTGCCGCCAATCGGTGTGATTGTGCGTATTATAGGGATTGCTGACATAGGCTTTGATTTAAGAGATAAAGTAAAAAACAAATAATTCACTCTGAATGTTGAGGAGTTGATATCAGTGCCAAGCTTCTATAGAAAACCTGTCATCAAGTATCCGATCTTCGCGTTAATTGTACTTGCGATGGTCACAGTCCTCCTCAACCTTTATTTTAATTGGATCATAGGAGCGGTTGGTCTTTTAGTCCTTGCAGGTGTGCTCTACTTCTTAAAGTGGGCAGATACGCAAGTACAAAAAGAGATTGATTCATATATTTCAACATTATCCTATCGAGTCAAAAAGGTTGGAGAAGAAGCATTAATGGAGATGCCAATTGGTATTATGCTGTTTAATGACCAGTATTATATCGAGTGGACAAATCCATTTCTTGCTTCGTGCTTTCATGAAAGCACACTTGTCGGCAGATCCTTGTACGATACATTCGAGTCAATTGTGCCTCTTATTAAACAGGAGGTCGAGACAGAAAATGTGACGCTGAATGACCGGAAATTCAAAGTCATTATTAAGCGGTCAGAGCGCCTTTTATATTTCTTTGATGTAACGGAACAGGTGCAGATTGAAAGACAGTATGAAAATGAACGAACGGTGTTATCTTATATCTTTTTAGACAATTATGACGATGTCACGCAAGGCCTTGATGATCAGGTGCGCAGCACCATTAATAGTGAAGTGACGTCTCTGTTAAACAATTGGGCACAAGAATATGGCATTTTCCTGAAGAGAATTTCGTCTGAACGTTTTATGGCGGTATTAAATGAGAGCATTTTAGCTGAGCTTGAAGCGTCGAAGTTCTCCATTTTAGACGAGGTCCGTGAGAAAACAGGGGCACATAGCGCGACGCTTACCCTTAGTATCGGAATCGGTGCGTCTGTTCCTTCTTTAAAAGAGCTTGGAGCACTTGCGCAATCGAGTCTTGACCTTGCCCTCGGACGAGGCGGGGATCAGGTAGCCATTAAACAGCCGAATGGGAAAGTGAAATTCTACGGCGGGAAAACCAATCCAATGGAAAAACGGACACGAGTACGCGCACGGGTCATTTCTCATGCCTTAAAAGAAATTGTGTCTGAAAGCGGTAATGTCATGATCATGGGACACAAGTTCCCAGACATGGACTCAATCGGTGCATCAATCGGTATTTTAAAGGTCGCCCAAGCCAATGGGAAAGAAGGCTATATTGTCATTGATGCCAATCAGATTGGGGACAGTGTCCAACGCTTAATTAGTGAAATTAAGAATTATGAAGAACTTTGGTCACGTTTTATCACACCAGAGGAAGCAATGGAGCTTGCAAAGGATGACACATTGCTTGTGGTCGTTGATACACATAAACCGTCCCTTGTGATGGAAGAACGACTGCTGAATAAAATTGAAAACGTCGTTGTAATTGACCACCATAGACGAGGCGAGGAATTTATCCGAGATCCTTTACTTGTCTATATGGAGCCATATGCTTCATCCACAGCGGAACTTGTGACAGAGCTATTAGAGTATCAGCCGAAGAAATTAAGAATTAACATGATTGAGGCCACTGCGCTTCTTGCTGGAATCATCGTTGATACGAAGAGTTTCTCGCTGAGAACGGGGTCAAGAACGTTCGATGCGGCTTCCTACCTTCGAGCGAAGGGAGCAGATCCTGTCCTTGTGCAAAAGTTCTTAAAAGAGACAGTCGATCATTACATCAAACGGGCAAAACTCATTCAACATACAGAGCTGTATCAAAGCCAGGTGGCGATCGCTTCATTGCCGTCTGACAGCTCGGAGTATTATGATCAAATTACGATTGCACAGACGGCTGATTCATTGCTGTCGATGAGTGAGGTGGAAGCGTCATTTGCTGTCGCTAGACGAGATGACGACACTGTCTGCATCAGTGCAAGATCGTTAGGGGATATCAATGTCCAAATTATCATGGAAGCGTTAGACGGCGGCGGTCATTTGACTAACGCTGCAACCCAAATTTATGGTATAACCATTGAAGAAGCGGTAGAGAAGTTAAAAGCTGCCATAGATGAATATTTCGAAGGAGGGGTTCAAAGATGAAAGTGATCTTTCTAAAAGACGTAAAAGGCAAAGGGAAAAAAGGCGAAGTCAAGAATGTAGCTGACGGATACGCTCACAACTTTCTGATCAAACAAGGGTTAGCTGTTGAAGCAAATCCAACGAACCTAAGTGCATTGGAAGGACAGAAAAACAAAGAGAAAAAGAATGCCATCCAAGAGCTTGAACAAGCCAAACAACTAAAAGAAACACTTGAGGCGTTAACAGTGGAGCTCACTGCAAAATCAGGTGAAGGCGGTCGTCTGTTTGGATCTATTACAAGCAAACAAATCGCTGATAAATTACAAAAGGATCATCAAATCAAACTCGATAAGCGCAAAATCGAGCTGAATGACGCCATCCGTGCGTTAGGATATACAAATGTACCTGTGAAGCTTCATCCAGAAGTGCAAGCAACATTGAAAGTACATGTGACAGAACAAGCATAAATAGAAAAGAACCCGTCTCTTGAGGCGGGTTCTTTCTTTTTAAGAAGGATCTGATATATAGACATTTCGTCCGGCGCGCATGCCTGATAAAAACATAAAGAACAAAATAATAATAAAGATGATAATGGATGGTGTCCATGAATGGGTGTAATCAAAGAGAATACCAATCATGAATGGACCAACAGCGGCTAATAAATAACCGAGAGATTGCGCCATTCCTGAGAGGGCAGCTGCTTGTTCCATATGGGTTGTCCGTAATCCGATAAATGTGAGGGCAAGACTGATACTAGCTCCTTGTCCAATGCCGATCAATAAAACAGAGATGACAAGAATAGGTGTAGTTCCTCCTAGAAGAAGACCGATCATGCCAAGCAAATATACAAGAACAAGGCCGCATACAAGCGGTCTTTGCGATTTTAATTTTTCTGCAAAAACAGGCGTTAAAAAGGTGGATGGCAGACCAGCAAACTGCATAATAGACAGCATCCATCCAGCCGTCGACAGGTTCATTCCATGTGATGTCAAAATATCAGGGAACCATGCGATGCTGCTATAGAAAAGAAATGACTGCAAGCCCATAAAAAAGGTCACCTGCCATGCGACACGTGAACGCCATATTGGCTGCTCTGTGAGCGAGATGCTTTTGACTGCCGCTGTGTTTTGATGAAGAAGCTGCGGAGCCCAGACCATCATGGCAATGAGTGCAAGTCCACCCCATACAAGGAATGACGTATTCCAGCCGCCAGGCATCGTATGGCTCAGCGGAACACTCACACCTGATGCAAGTGCAGCAAAGACGGACATCGAGGTTGTATATACGCTTGTCATCAATCCAGCATGTGCAGGGAATTTATGCTTAACGAGCCCCGGTAAGAGCACGTTACAAATCGCAATCCCAACGCCGACTAGTGCTGTTCCAATCATTAAGAAGGTGATGGTGCCAAACGAGCGAATCACAATCCCAAATAGAAGGACAGCAAGTCCAAGCCAAAGGGTTCGTTCATTGCCAAGACGTTTTCCGATTTTAGGTGCAACTGGAGAAAGCAATGCGAATGAGAGCAGCGGTAATGTCGTGAGAAAACCTGCAAGTCCATTTGAAAGCTGTAAATCAGAACGAATGGCGCCGATCACAGGTCCGACGGACGTAATGGCAGGCCGCAGGTTAAAGGCAATGAGTAAAATCCCAGCAATCAGCAAAATGGTTTGCCCTGTACTGCGAGGATGTAATTTTGATTGTTCTAGTTGTTGTTCCATGAATGTAAACTCCTTTATTTCTTTAAGAAGAGCGATCTTTCTTCTGTTCAAGCTCCGCTAATTTAGCTAATAAGATATGTTGCGGCATATGCATAATTTGTTCAATTGGTACATTGAGAGATGCAGCAAGCTTTTGTGAGGTATCAGCTGAGATTTGTAAAGGTCTCATGCGCAAATCCCTCCTCCTTCAATCTATACGTTCCAATATATCATATCCGCTTATAGAGTGGCTTAAAAAATTTCCGCGGGAAAGGCAGGCTCTATTTAACGCTGATAAAACCACTTGATGGCAGACAAAAAATTTCGCTGAAATTGACCGATATGATGTCCTTCTCCCTGCTCAATATGAAGGCGGAGGCAATGTTCTGAGAGGCCACAATGGAGCACGATGTGATGGAGCTCCTCCGTAAATGGCACCATATATTGCTGAGCAGAGGATTTCCCCTTTCCTTCTTCACTGCCAACCGATAGGTAGATGCGCCGGGGCAGCGTCTGAAGGCTGTGCTGACGTATGTAGGCCATGAAATGAGGGTACCAAAAGGAACCGGATAGAGCGCCGATGTGTTGAAAAAGGGATGGTTCCTTCCAAAGTACATACATGGACACAAGCCCGCCTAAAGAGGCGCCAATGAGTCCGTGCTGTCCCTGCTCAGGCTGAATCGGATAGTGCTGAACAAGATAGGGCATCAGCTGGTCAGCTAAAAAAGTGAGATATGTGTCAGCTTCGCCTTTGAAAGCTGGAAAGGATGGATGAAGAGCAGGTGCTCTCCATGGCGTATATTCATCAAGCCGGTTGAAGGGATGAACGCCAATGAGGACCACAGGTGTGATGGTGCCGCGTTCGATCATATCTTCTAAAGAGAGGATTTGCTGGTGAAACAGGGAGGATCCATCCTGCACAATCACAGCTGGCATGGGAGTACTTGGACTAGGTGGAATATAAATATCCAGTTGACGACCGTTCAACTCGTCATATAAAAAAGAACCTTTCATTCACGAGACCCTCCTTCCATCATGAAGAAGAGCGCCATGTCGGCGCTCAATCTGTTTTTTGTGTGGATAACCAATTCACTGCTTGATCGAGAAATGTGGTTTTGCTTAAAGCTGTTCCGCCTTGAAGCAAGGGATCGACGATATTTTCACTCACATGTCCGTGTTTCACAGCCTGAAGGCTTGCCCAAATCTGATTGGCTTCTAAGTCCTTGAGGGCATTTGGATTTGATGCATTCTCTTCTTCAGAGAACTGAACAAAAATATAATCAGGGTCCAATTCTCCAAGACGTTCCATGGATAGTAAGGCTTGTGCTTTGGCCTTTTTCACATCGTTTGGAGCTGTAAATCCAAGGTCTCCATACAACGTAGAGTTGAAGTACACGTCCTCAGGATAGACATACAAATCTCCTTGGCGAATGCGGAGGATGATCGCTGTTTTGTTTTTACTTGTCTCTTTTAACAGCTTTTTCGCTTTTACTAGGTCTTTTTGATAGTTCGAAATGATTGTTTTCGCTTCATTTTTCTTCCCAGTCAGTTCCCCAAGCAATAAGAGATTGTCTTTCCAATCAGAAGAAATATGAGAGACTGGGATCGTCGTTTGAACCTTCTCCAGCTTTTTAATGGTCGCTGGTGGGAACTTTGTCGATCCTAAAATGACATCAGGATTGAGCTTCAGGATTTTTTCTAAGTTTGGTTCTGTTTTTTCACCAATGCCCTCTGTTTTAGATGTGATGTCTTCAAACAATGAAGGGAATGCGCCGCCTACAGTTGATGCCCCAATCGGCTCAACACCTAGCAGTTTTGCATCTTCCATTGATTCTAAACTTCCAGCAATGACAAGGCGTTTTGCTGGTGTTTTTACTTGATACGTCTTCCCTAAGTATTCAACTTCAGCCTGAGCTGATGCTTCTGTGGATGTTGTTTTCTTTGTAGTAGTTGTTTTTTGATTTCCACTGCCGCAAGCTGAACTGATGACCATTACGATACAAATGATAAGCAAAGCTGCCCATTTTTTCATATGTTTTCTCCTTTAACTGATAATTGTTCTCAATTAAAGATTGTATGATGCTTTTCATCAATGATCCATAGATTTTTCTCAGGAATTTGATGGACTTTTTACGGATAAAAAGATAATAGATCATGAATGACCCGTTGATGGCTGGCAGCCGTATACTCTCTCCAAGGGTCTGAAGAGAGCGAATAAACCGCTTTTTGCGCAACTGCTCTTATGTTTTGCCAAGCCACCTGCTGCTTTAATTGTTGATAGAAAGCGAGGGTGCTCGGTTCTTTATGCAAAAGTAAAAATATGCAATCTGGATCACACTGCTTGATGAAGTGTACATCGATTTTCCGCTCCGTGATTTTACTAGATTCATGAAAGGCGGAAGGCAGACCGATATCGTCTAATATAACCTCTGACAAAGTGCGGTTGACGGACAAATAGAGATGATCTTGATAGATTCTAATAGGGAGAACCGTTTTTCTGCTGCGTGAGCAAATTCTCTTCGCCTGCTCGACTAGTTCATCGTAGTGTGTCAGCCACTCCTGTGCTTCTTTTTCTTCGCCCAATATAGCGGCAGTCTCTTGAAACTGAGAACGCCAGTCTAATTGATTGAAAGGGACAAAATGTACAGGACAAATCGATTGAAGTGCGGCTTTCTCATCATGTGTTATTTGATCGTTTGCAATAATGAATTCTGGCTGTGCTTTTTGCACTTGCTGTATGTTTTTTTCACTATGTTCATTGATACGATGTGCGTTTAAATGAATTGGAATGTCATCACCATAATGCTCAAAATCATACGCTGTCCACTTCGGATGAATGGGAGCAGCGTATGGAAGCAAATGAAGCGGCGTGAGCTGTCCAAGGATAGAAGGACCGTAGGCAATGATTTTACGCTGTCTGCTTTTCATATATTGAGAAGGGGTCACACCCGTTTTTTTCTTAAAAATTCGACTGAAGTAATAAGGGTCCTGATAGCCGATTTCCTGGGCAATATTCTTGAGCTTTTCGTTTCCTTGCGCCATCAGTTGTTTAGCACGAGTCAGCCTTTTTTTCATCAAATAGTCTGTGACGCTTAGACCGAATTGTTCCTTAAATCGTTCACTATAATGATTGGGACTGACACCAGCCATCTCAGAGAGTGTGGTTAAACGAATGGGTTCATCTGAATGATCGTCGATGTATTGTTTCGTTTTAAAAAGCGCCTGTGTGGTGTCACACATCATATGCTTTTGAAGCGTCAGTAGCTTTAAAATCAACTTTTGAAACAGCAGCTGACTTTGAAAGGAATGAGTGGAGTCAGTCTGCTGCAAAAGGTCTGCCATCTGTGTTAGTGAGTGATGAATCTGCTCAAACGTATCTGTATGTACGAATTGCCATGCATTGAGAAGAGGTTTTGCCGTCTCTTTTGAAATGGCTTTTAGATCATCGTGATGCGAGACATAGATGTGAAAG
Organism: Bacillus zhangzhouensis; assembly: GCF_000715205.1. Classification (GTDB taxonomy): domain Bacteria; phylum Bacillota; class Bacilli; order Bacillales; family Bacillaceae; genus Bacillus; species Bacillus zhangzhouensis. The sequence continues at coordinate 43,484 of NZ_JOTP01000022.1, forward strand.
CGCACTAAATAAAGTTCATATTTTTGATAGGGGTCAGTTTCCAGCATAAACGTCTCGTTTGGCATCATCGTATAGAGTGTTTCATCTTTCAGTCGCCATTTTTGATCATTGATGAAGAGAAAGCCGCTGCTTTTGAGACTAAAAAGAAGACAGTATGTATTTGACAGTTGTTGTTCTACATGCGGTAACTCTGTATGATGGATTTTTTCAACACTGATTAGGCGGTACATAAAATGACCAGCCTCAGTTAGCACAGGCTGAGAATGAGTATTCATGAACAGTCACCTCTACTTTCTTTTGACAACGAAATGAAAAACACCCTGTCTCATTCACAGGGTGACAATGATTTTATATGATTCAGATGGTTGTGCCTCTTCTTCGGTGACATCGTAGCAACGGAGATCTTGCCAGTTTGCTTGAATGTAGTCGATACAAGCGTCCCGAGTGTCTTCTCCGTATACAGTCTCCCATCCTTTAGGGACTGGTTCAAAGGATGGCCAAAGAGAATGCTGTCTTGTTTCGTTCATCAGCACAAGAAATGAACCATCTTCACGCAAGAAAGGGTTATTCATCGGTCTCACTCCTTTGTCTTTTTGATTCGGAAGGATAGAGAGCAAAACGAAATGCCTCATTAATCAAGACAGGAAGAACAGAGGAATGTCCTTCTCTTGGAAATTCCATGTATTGTACGTGTAAACCATTAGGTGAAGAAACAGAAAGCCGCTCTTTCATCGCCTGTGCGTTTTGATTCATCTGGCAGAGATGGTCTTTTTCAAGCTCACCAACACCAATCAATAATCGATTTTGATGCGTCTGTTGTTTTAATCGTTCTTGAAACGCCTGCTCTTGCTGTAACAGGAGTGACGGATACCAATGAATGGATGGACTGCCAGCAATATATGTTTGAAATGCTTCAGGGTAATCGAATAATGTACTTAACGTAAAAAGACCGCCAAGAGAGTGGCCGAATAGAGTTTGACGACCTCGATTGATTGGGTACCTTGCTTCAATCATCGGTTTGATTTGTTTTTCCAAAAAGGAAAAAAAGGGATGAGCACCCCCATACGAGTGTGTGGCAGCTCCTTTTTTAAGCGCCTGTATCCATTGATCAGGCGGTTGATGAGTAAAATCCTCATGTCGTTGTGGATGATGGGGTTGATCCGTCTTGTATCCAATGCCAACAATGACAGCAGGTGTCACCCCTGTTTTTTCAGGGATACTTGATTGTAGACGAAGTGCTTCCACCATGGTGGCGAAAATCGCATTTCCGTCGAGTGCATATATCACAGGGAAACCTTCTGAAGGTATGGGTCCATCAGGTTGATAGATGAAAAGGCGATAGGGACGATTCTTTACATCGAATTGCTGCGTCCCAGATAACATAAATGGGCTGCTTTCGTAAAAAAGAGAAGGGATCATTCAGTTATAGGCTCCTCTCTAAATGAAAATGATTATCATTATCGAATAAATAGTAACTTGATTTACATGAGAAGTCAAATGAGACGATGGAAACATGAGTAGAAAAGAGCGTGATAAAATATCACAAATCATGAAGAAGAAAATAGGCACATCCTTTATAATGGGATGGTATTCACTATCTCAAAAGGTCAGGTTATAGGGAGAGACGATCGCCATGCATACGCCAATTGGCAAGCTAAAACGAAAACTGCACGAATATCAATTGAACTTGAAGAAGACCTTTACGGTCGAGGAATTAAGCGAAATGAAACAGGCACTACATGAAATACGGATGACATTTGCGGCCTACGAAGAATGGGATCTGTACCAGCGGGCCACCGATATGATCACCATCCTCCTCTTTCAACATGCCCTCCAGCAAAACCACTACTAACACTTTCACTTTTTTATGGATGAAAATGATAAAAGATGGGTAGCGTATGATTTTATGAATGGACGGTACTTGGCATGACGGAACTTCTCGATGACCGGCTGCCGCCGCAAAATATAGAAGCCGAGCAGGCCGTATTAGGTGCTGTTTTAAGAGTGGTGAAATATCATATAGCATCAAAAATGCGACAATTAAAAAAGTAAGGGATGTTCCCTTACTTATTGATCAATTGGTGTACATATCTGTAAACACCATTCAATTAGAATCCATCTGTGACATCATATTCGTAACGGATATCGGCTTTGACATTGCTCATAGTAGATCTCGCTGTAGCCTTTGCTTTGTACTTAAAGCTCCATTTTTGAGCGACTTTTAATTGATCTTCAAGAGAAATACGGTAAGAACCGCTTGTTGCAGATGAAAAAAGTGATTGGTACCAAACATTACTTTCACTAGCCGTCAGTTTGTGTGTGACATTCCCTTGGTTAGGTGTTTGGGTACTAGTCGTCGTAATCGATTTTACGATAGCATTTTTAGGAATAGAAGAATTGTTCGTTAAATCCATTGTAATAACTGAAGAATCAACACCTGCTAGATTTAAAGAAGAATTCCCCAGGTTGGAAGCGGTGCCCGTAAAATTGAAATTACCATTTCCAGATTTAATACGATCTTGAATGGATACAGTAAAATACATATTCCCTGTATATGTACCACGTGTCACTTTCACAAAATAAGTTTCTGAAGTTGAAGTCACGTCACCAGTATTGGCAAAAATAAATGGTGTAATGGAATCAGAGTTAATGACTCTAGACCTCTCGTCAGAATTTTTCGAATTATACACCTCGATTTTCATCCCCGTATATTGCTTATCATATGAACTTCGCACATAAACCCTTTCACCCTTATTGATCGTGAACTGATAATACGCTTCATTTTCGCCTTCAGGTAAGATTGTCGTGTCTGAACGACTATTTTTCCAATATCCCATTGAGATTGCAGTGTTAGGACTGTTATTCCCTGTAATAGCTGCTTCCGCTGAGTTAGGTGCAAAAAAACTAGTAACAAGCGCCAATAATAATGCTGGTAATAATAAATGTTTAAAGATATTATTTGTCATATATTAACCCTCCTTGTAATAATTACTATATCGTCATCAAACTAACAAATTTTAACTGAAATGCCGATATATTTAATAATCACTATTTTTTTAAAAAAGGAGAATCAAAATGAATATTAATACGTCGTACACAGCCAGTGCTTCAAGCAATCTGAACCAAATAGACTCTAAAGGTCAATCAGCTATTAAAAGTACAAATGAGGTGATGACAGAATCTGATAGA
>NZ_JOTP01000023.1 GCF_000715205.1 Bacillus zhangzhouensis
CATTATCAGGCACTCCGTGAAGAAATGACTGATTTGAAAAAAGCCTTACAAGGCGTGGCAAATCTCGGTGATGATTTTACTGGAAAAGGTGCCGATAACATTAAAAGAAAACCATTTTTCAAGACATCGATGACCTCATTTCTTTGGAGGTATTTGATAGCCAAACCTTTGATGAAAAAATTGCAGATGCGGAAGACGAACGGAAGAAAACGGTTAAAGATCTAATAGAACTTGATCAAAATTTAAAAGATGAATATGCTTTGTCAGAGACGGAGCAGCAAGCTACAATGGCATTGTACGCAGAAATGATGAATGCCACAAATGACGGAAAATCCATTTCGCCGATGAATTTTGACAAGAAAGCGTATCAAAATAGTGAAATCTACAAGGCAAAAAGCGATATTGAGAAGCAAACTGCTGAATATCTTAACATTAAAAAAGAACAAGAAGAAGCACGCAAGATCGCAAAAGAACAAGAAGCACTCGCCAACCGTCCTTGGTATGAAAAAGCTCTTGATTATGGCGGAAATATTGTCAATGAACTGACCGGCGTGAACGATGCAAAACGCGCCGCAACGGGCATTGATCCGATCACAGGCGAAGAGCTCACCGCAGGCCAGCGAGTCGCCGCAGGCGGTATGGCCGCAGCAGGCTATATCCCAATTGTCGGCTGGGCAGGGCGCATTTTCAAAGGCGGGAAAGCCGTCTATAAAACGACTCAAGCGACATCAACCGCAGTCAGAGCAGTCGACATTTACAAAGAGACTGGGAACAGTCGCATTGATTATTTGAGAAATAAATATGGAAAGATCGGTTCGAAAGAATTAAATGAAAGAATTAATTTACGCGGAGAAACGATGAAAGAACTAAATAAATTAAAAGATGCTGGTATTAGTAAGAAGAAAATGGGACCTGCCTTTGCTGGAGTTTATGATAAACAGACTGGGAAATATTCTTATGCAATAAATGATTATGATGGAAAGTTACCAGATTTCCACCCCTTAATAAATGCCAAATATGATAAAATGCCAAAAGAGGTTATAGATTCATATACATTTACAAAAGGTGCGGGGTCACATGCAGAAGTGATCGCCTTGAATAAGGCCTTAAAGGCTAACCCAGGTGCTAGTTTGGATAATTTTATTTTGAATGTAGTTAGGACAGGTCAAAGTAGAGTGAAACCGGCTGGAATGATGTTTCCTAGGTGTCCTCATTGTGCTTATCTTACGGATGGATCTAAAATTATCACGGAGGTTCCCAAAAATGTTAAATGATATATTGCAAAAAGATTTTATTTTAGAGAATGGCACTGAGTTTGAAGAATGCTTAGAATACGGAGGCCCTTACGAACTAGCAATAGTGGAATATACCAAGGATGGTAAAGAAAAACTGTTTACGGGATTAGCTTATGATAAATATGAAAACGGAAATATTGAGAGTTACTTCTATGTAGAGCAAGGAGTTAAACAAGGAAACTATGTTGAATTCTACTCAAACGGAAATGTTAAGAAAATAGGTAATATTAGTAAAAATGCTGCAGAAGGATATCAAGTTGAGTTTTTTGAGAATGGAAATAAAAAATATGAATCTGAATGTGTTGCTGGTCGAGAGATGACTTATATAAAGTACGACGAAAATGGAAATATTGTAGAGGAAAAGGCAGAACCTAATGAATCCGATTTAAAATATGCCGAAAAATTCAACAGCTAATAAGAAAAAATTTGAAAATGTGGTTTGTATGAATAATGATAAAATAATTGATTTATTAGAAAAATTTAAAAGTGAACAAAAAGCTCTCTTGCCTAAAGTCCAATTGAAAAATAATTTTCAAAAAGAAAACATACGGTTTATCGCAGGTGTAGATGTAGCTTATTTTGATATGCAAGGGAAAACGAAGGGTGTTTGTTGTATAGTCGTCTTTGATTTGATAGAAAAACAAGTTATAGAAAAAGTGCATAGCCATGGAGAAATAAGAGTTCCGTATATACCAGGTTTTCTTGCTTTTCGTGAAATGCCATTAATTAAAGATGCAGTAAAAAAGCTGACGAAACAAGTAGATATCTATATGTTTGATGGAAATGGCTATTTACATTATAGACACATGGGAATTGCTACACAGGCATCTTTCTTATTGGGAAAACCTACCATTGGAGTTGCGAAAAGTTATTTAAAAATCAATGGTGTAGATTTTACCATGCCCCAAAATAAAGAAAATGCACACACAGATATTATTATAAATAACGAAATATATGGTAGAGTTCTTAGAACCAGAGTGAATGTTAAGCCTATTTTTATTTCATGTGGTAACTGGATTGATTTAGATACAACTACAGAAATTGTTATGAAACTTATTGATAAAAGTAGTCGATTACCAATCCCCGTAAGATTTGCAGATATCGAGACGCATGCTATTCGAAAAAAATTATTAATAAAAGAATAGGGAAAGTGTGAAATAGCACATTTTTTAGCTTTATTGAAAAGGCACTAACGAAATCCAATCACCACAAAAAAGGAGAATCAGCCATGCTATGGATTTTCACACAAAACCAGCAAAGTCTGGTCCACGTCAATGAAGTCACAGTACAGGGTAAAAAAATTGAAGGGATCATGGGAAATGATTCTTGGACAAAAACTCTCGGCAAGTACGACTCAAGCGATCGAGCAGGAGAGATTCTGCAAGACATTGTGAAGACGGTTGAAGAAAATCAAGGTGCATCTATTACATACCGAATGCCTCATCAATAAAAAAGAAACCACCTTTTCCTAATGGAAAGGTGGTTTTTGTTTATGCTGGTGTTTTTGTAAAGGCCAAGAATAAAGGAATGCCTGTGCCGACAAGTGTTGTGGCAAAAAGGAACATACCACAAATGAATAGAAAATGACTGGCTGAAAAGACGAGTGCCAGAATCAGAAAAACGATGCTGAGTCCGACCATGCTATATGATGGGACAAAACGGCGTTTGTATGTGGCTTTCTTTGTTAAAAATGAGAAGAAAATGCCAAATAATAATGGGACAATCCATAAGTAAAATAAAATAATAAGAGACATACATCATACCTCGATTTTTCCTTCTATTTTATCAGATGCCGATCACAACGGATACCATAAAACTTCACTTTGTAAAATAATTCATGTAATTGACACAATTAAGTGGACTGATTGATCGAATGCGTTTTTTGTGTCATATACTCAGGCTGTAAAAGTGCGTACACACAATGATCGGTAAAGCGGTCGCCCAGCCATTCACATTGTCTTAAAATGCCTTCAAGAGAAAAGGATAATCGCTCTGCGATGCGTCTGCTTTTCTGGTTATCGACAGCGGCCCTGATTTCAATGCGGTGCAGTCCGCATTCTTCAAATAAATATTGAATGACGGCTTTACACGCTTTTGTCATGATGCCTTTTCCTTGGTAGCCTTCTCCGAGCCAATAGCCAATGGAAACGGTTCGGTTGATCCAATGAATCTGGTGGGTGCCAATGATGCCGACGAGTTCTCCATGTGACCATATGCCCGCTTGAAAGCCGTTGTTCTGCAAGGCTTGCTGCATTGCGCCTTGAATGAACGCCATGCTGTCTTCTTCTGTTTGCGTTGTATCCACCCAAAGCATCCATTCACGTAAGTGCTCTCTTGACCGCTGGATGAGCAGGTACAGACTTCGTGCGTCTCTTGGCTCAAGCAGTCGCATGGATAGATCTTGATCCTGATAAAAAAACATGTGACCACATCCTCTCAGGGAAAATTCTACCATAACCAAATGAAAAGAAAAAGACAGCATCATGACTGTCTTTTACATAAACGTATTCACAATTAAAAAGAGATTCAGTGCTACAACAAGAGCTGCTATCACCCAAGATATTCCTGTCACCCAGCGAGCATTCGTCAATTCGCCCATAATTCGTTTTTTACTTGTAAACAAAATGAGCGGAATTAAAGCAAAGGCTATACCAAAAGATAATACCACCTGACTCATCACAAGCGCAGATGTTGGATTCACCCCAGATGCGATAATCACAATAGGGGGAATGATGGTAATCAGCCGGCGTACATACAGCGGGATCCGGTATTGAATAAATCCCTGCATAATAATATCGCCTGACAGTGTACCGACAGAAGAGCTGGAAAGCCCGGCTACAAGCAGACCTACACCAAATAAGATGGCTGACACAGGACCTGCGAGTGTACCAAAATGCTGAAACGCAACATCCAGATCCTCAACAAAGAGACCATTTTTATAAAATAAAGCGGCTGCTACAATCAACATGCTGGCATTGATGGCCCCAGCGACTAGCATGGCAATAAGGATGTCTAAAAATTCAAAGCGAAAAATCAGTTTTTTCTCTTTTTCTGTTCTGCCGACGACTCTTCTTTGCGTTAAAGCTGAATGTAAATAAATCGCGTGCGGCATCACAGTGGCACCTAAAATTCCAGCTGCAAGCAGCACACTATCTGTTCCATCAAACCTCGGAATGAAAAGTCCGCCTGCAACACTTGCGATATCTGGCTTTGCGACAAAGGTTTGCACTGCAAAAGCGATCACTACAACGAACAGCATACCAGTGATGCCTGCTTCTAATGCTCGATATCCCCGTCTTTGCAGCTCTAAAATCGCAAATGATCCGATGGCTGCAATAATTGATGCTTCAAGCAGCGGGATACGAAAGAGCAAGTATAAACCAAGTGCAGCCCCGATAAACTCGGCTAAATCTGTGGCAATTATCACGAGCTCGCCCTGAATCCATAAGCCGATGGAGACGGGCTTTGGAAACTCTTCACGTGCGATTTCGGGTAAATTTTTACCCGTCGCTATTCCAAGCTTTGCAGACAGAGACTGGATGAGTAAAGCCATCAGATTCGATATGAGAATGACCCATAAGAGAAGATACCCGTATTTTGAGCCAGCGGCAATGTTGGTGGCAAAATTCCCTGGATCAATATAAGCAATGGCTGCGATAAAAGCAGGGCCGAGAAAAGGAAGGAGCCTTCTAAACCCTTTGACCTTTCCTTCAAGTGCACGCTCAGCAGCTGCTGACATGTGTGCCTGTGCCTCGATGTATTTGTTTGTCATATGTCATCACCTAGATTCTACAAAGTTTTGCTTGGGCACAAAAAGTTTCCTCGATGCAATTTTTAATCATCATATGCCCATCTTCATGAAAAGTCAACTATCTGAACTAATAGGTTTGTTTATCATATGTAAGTGAAAAAATTAGATGCGATGTCAATCAACACATAAAAAAACACCGCCTCTTAGGCGGTGCCCCTCTGCTTCCTCTGTTTTCAATTTTTAAGAAACCCTTGATCCAACACTACGGAAGATCAGGCTTAAAATAATAACAAAAATAGCTGCCCCTAAGATCGCTGGAATGATCGCAAAGCCTGCAAGACTAGGACCCCACGTTCCAAGTAATCCATGACCAATCCAAGCGCCTGCAAGCCCTGCAATCATTGAACCGATCCATCCTCCTGGTACACTACCTCCAGCGAGTGCACTGCCGATAAGGCCAATGACAATCGCAACAACTAATGAAATCAGAAATCCTAACATGTTCATCACTCCTCTTTTGATTGTTTATTAAGCAATAACCGTTTTGAAAGAGTTTTAAACCTCTCGGAACCTCTTCGATGTTTGATACGTAGGATGGACAAGGATTGTGTATAATAACAGACAAATACTTCAACGGCATCTAAGGAGGAAATGGCATGGAGGAAAGAGAGTGGCTAAAAGCACAATTAAAGGAGATTGAAAAATGGGAGAAAGAACAGCAAAAGGTTTGGTTTTGGGAGAAACTCAGCCGTCTGCCATTTCAAATGCTGGACAAGCTGACTCCTGCTTTTATTCAGAAAAAAATCGGTGTGCTACTAGATGAAATGGGGAATTATATTCAATCAGGCGGTGTCTATTTGACATCAGAAAAAGGCATTATTCATCAATTTCAAAAGAAATGTGCCGACGAATCCATTCAGCGCATAGAGGATATTGAAAACGCCCCTATTGAAGTCATGGATGCCATTAGTGAACACATGGGGAAAAACAGAACGAATCTTGCCACGGTGCAAGGTGCGACAACAGGTGTCGGCGGCATGTTTACACTAGCGGCAGATATTCCTGCGGTGCTGGGTCTTTCTTTAAAAACATTACAGGATATTGCTGTCACCTATGGCTATGATCCTAAAAACAAGGAAGAACGGGTGTTTATCATTAAATGTTTGCAGCTAAACTCTGCTGATGTCGTTGGGAAAAAGTCGATACTAAAAGAGCTGAAGAGCTACCATGCATCCGAAGGAAAGCACGAAAACATGATCTCCCAAATCCAAGGATGGCGTGAAGTGGTCTATAATTACCGAGACTCGTTTGGCTGGAAGAAGTTATTTCAGCTTGTCCCAATTGCAGGGATTTTGTTTGGAGCAGTCTCCAATCGCTCGCAGTTAAAAGGAATTGCCGAGACTGGCATGATGCAATATCGTAAGCGCAGAATTTTAACAAGATTAGAAGAGCTCACGCAGCAAGAACAGAGTGAGTCTGGTGCATAAAGAAAGGGCTAAAATGATCATTATTCCCTTTGTCTGCTTTTTTCAGCGTGATAGAAAACCTTTGCAGTCTAGGAAGGACGAGCACCGGCACGCAGGACTGACACCGAATGCGAGGGTTTGTCTACACGCTGAAATCCCTTTTCACAAAGGGATTTTTTATTTGGTCTCATCATCTTCTTGAAAAGCATGAATAGGAGAATGTTCATAACGTGCCCGCAGCTCGCGGATCTGTTTGATCAGAGTGTAACCGATTGTTTTTTCGGCTTCATCGTACAAAGGATCAAGGGCTTTCACCCATTTTATCCTCTCTTCTGGCGTCAATTCATGAATCGCAATCGGAGATTCCCGTTTAATGTCCTCCAGCTGATCTTTATTCATCTGTTCTGCATGTTTTTCATTCCAAGCCGTTGTTTCTTCCATTGCTTCAAGCAAAATTCGCTTCGTTTCAGGTGTCTGGCGATCAAAGAAGGCTTGATCTGTTAAGACAACATACCCTAAATACCCGTGATTACTGATCGTCATATAGTCTTGTATATGATAGAATTTTTTTGAATAAATATTTGAAATTGTATTTTCTTCACCGTCTACTTTTTTTGTTTCTAACAGCTGAAACGTCGAATTAAACGATTCCTGATAGGGCTTTGCACCAAGAAGTTTGAATTGTTTTTCAATCATGTCGCTTTGCATAATGCGGAGAGATTGATTGTTTAAATCACCAGGCTGTTTGATTGGCCCTTTATTAGAGGTAATTTGCTTAAAGCCATTTGTCCAGTAGGCCATTCCTTTTAGACCATCTTTTTGCAGCGTGCCGAACAATCTCTGTCCAATCGCACCGTGTAAGCCTTCTTGAACAGCATCATAATTCGAAAAGGCAAAGGGAAGATCAAGTGCCAGCCATTCAGGGGACAGCATGCCGAGCTTAGAGGTAGATGGGGCAATAAATTGAACTTGATTCTCTTTGAGTGCATTAATTTCTTCAATATCAGAATAAAGGCTCCCGTTGGAGAAAATTTGAATACTGATCTTCCCATCGGATTTCTCATGCACGAGCTCAGCAAATTTCTTTGCAGCAAGTCCTTTTGGTGTATTGTCTGCCACGACATGGCTAAATTTGAACACAAGCTGGTCCTTCAGCCCTGTCTGTTCATCATCGAATATAGACGCTGATTTTGGCATCATATGATAAAAACCAAAGTATAAAGCGGTTACAAAACCGATTGTGAGCAATAACGTATAAGCGAGTAAATTCTTCATGCGTTAGATCCCCCTTATGTCAAGCATACTTGACAGAGGAAGAATTCGTAAAGATACAGGTGAAAAAATGATGAGAAATCGATTGAAATTACAACAATTATCTATTAGGTGGAAGCTCACCATCCTCACATATTTCGTTGTCATTTTCGCCCTTTTAATCGGAGGAATTGTCCTTGTCGGGGGAATCCAGCAAACGGAGGAACGCGAGCTTCGAAAAAGACTCATGAATACAGCGAGAACAGTGGCAGAAATGAATGAGGTGAAGCAGGCGTTAGCTGGTCAGACAAAAGAACGTTCTCGATTACAGCATGCGATTGAAGAGATTCGGATTATTCAAGACGCTGACTACATTGTCGTCATGGATATGGATCATGTGAGATTAACGCATCCAGTGAAAACAAGAATTGGCCAGCGCTCAGAGGGGACAGATGAAGAGCCGGCTTTTGCAGAGCATATTTATTTTTCAGAAGCAGAAGGAGAGCTGGGGACAGCCATTAGAGCTTTTTATCCAGTGAAGGATGAAAAGTTTAACCAGACAGGAGTTGTCCTTGTAGGAAGAACGCTGCCAAGTATGGCGGATATATTAGGAGAAATGAAGCAGGATATCCTCATGATCCTGCTGCTGACGCTCAGCTTTGGGCTTGTGGGTTCTTTTTTGCTCGCCCGTCATATAAAACAGCAAATGTTTAAGCTGGAGCCGCATGAGATTGTCAGAATGCTAGAGGAACGCACCGCCACCTTCCACTCCATCAATGAAGGGGTCATTGCCATCGACAATCAGCATATGATCACCATTTTTAATGAGAAGGCGAAGCAAATTTTTGGAGTGACTGGTGATGTAGTAGGCCGGAATATTTGGGGTGTGCTGGCCGACACAAGACTTCCTGAGATCATTGATCGCGCAGAACCAGTCTACAATGAAGAGATTCATATGAGCGGAAAGCGGATTATGAGCAGCCGTATTCCGATTGTGATGAAAAAGAAGATCATCGGAGCAGTCGCCATTTTTCAGGACCGGACAGAGGCGGCTAAATTGGCAGAGGAACTAACTGGGGTCAAGAACTTCGTTGACGGCCTTCGGGTGCAGAATCACGAGCATATGAATAAGCTTCATACGATTGCGGGATTGATTCAGCTTGGCAAAGCTGAACAGGCGCTCGACCTTGCGTTTCAAACGACAGAAGAACAGGAACATGTGACGGACTTTCTTCACCGCGTCATTCAGCACGATGCCGTCGCAGGTTTATTGATGAGCAAGATCAGAAGGGGCAAGGAGCTTGGCATAAAAGTCGAAGTGGATGAAAATAGCTGTCTACGCGATTTTCCAGAGCGGCTAGATCAGCATGATATCACGAAGCTGCTTGGCAATCTCATCGAGAATGCCTTTGCCTCGTATGATTCTATAGAAAGAGAAACAAAACTAATTTCGATTAGTATTGATCAAACGGAGGATGTTCTCGCGATTTTGATTGAAGACAATGGCTCCGGGATAGAAGAGAAAATGATTCCTTATATTTTCGATAAAGGCTTCACATACGGCAAAGAAGGCGGAACAGGCTATGGCCTGTATATTGTAAAAACGATTATCGACAAAGGGATGGGGAACGTAGAAGTCACATCAAGCATCGGCATTGGTACCACCTTCTCAATCGAATTCCCAATGACAATAGAGGAGAGAGACAGATGACTCAGATTAAGGTGCTATTAATTGAAGATGACCCGATGGTGCAAGAAGTGAATAAAGAGTTCATTATGAGTGTTCCAGGCTTTCAAGTGGCGGCTGTAGCAGGAAATGGGGAGCAGGGCATTCAGCTGATCAAAGAGATTCGTCCAGATCTTGTGGTACTTGATGTCTATATGCCGAAGAAAGATGGCGTCAAAACGCTGCAAGACATCAGAAAGCAAAAGATACAGGTGGATGTGATTGTGATTTCTGCAGCGAAGGACAAAGAGACAATTGGCGTCATGCTTCAAAATGGTGCGCGGGATTATATTATTAAACCGTTCAAATTTGAACGAATGAAAGAATCGCTTGAAAGCTATAAAGCATTTAAATCGAAAATTCGCACCGCAGCAGAATTTTCTCAGGAGATGCTGGATGATATCATACGAAAGCCTGCCGTTAAGCAGGAAAATACATGGCTCCCTAAGGGGCTGAATGTGCATACGATGAACGAAATTAAAGCCTATATGCGTTTGCAAGAAGGCGCGCTATCCGCTGAGGAAGTCGCTAATGCGCTTGGCATTGCCCGTGTCACGGCACGCCGGTATTTAGACTTCCTTGTCAAAGAAGGTGAGCTGAAATTAGATATGCAATATGGCGGGATAGGTCGGCCTGTGAACAAATATATCGTACATTCCGACTAAGAGACCAAAAAGACCAAAATGTACGATATGTCCATAAGCTTCACAGCCTTTGGTGAAATCGCTATCATTTACCTACAGATAAGAGTTAAGCGTTTACATCAAAGGGTGAGGGAGTTGATTTTTTATGAAAAGGCTTTTTAAGAACCTGACATTTCAGGTCATTGCAGCTGTCATTATCGGGATCATTGTCGGAATGGTTTGGCCAAACGTCGGGAAAGAAATGAAGCCGCTTGGTGACACCTTTATCAATGCAGTCAAAATGGTGATCGCACCAATTATTTTCTTAACCATCGTTCTTGGTATTGCCAAGATGGGGGATATGAAAAAGGTTGGAAAAGTTGGGGGAAAAGCATTTATTTATTTTGAAGTCGTGACAACGCTTGCTCTGGTCATCGGTCTTTTTGTTGTTAATATCATGAAGCCGGGAGCAGGTCTTGACTATAGTAAGCTTGAAAAAGGGGATGTTTCGCAGTATACCCAAAATGGGGGACAGGGTATCGACTGGATGGAATTTGTGACACACATTGTGCCATCTAACATGGTAGATGCCTTTGCGAAGGGAGATATTTTACAGGTCTTATTCTTCTCTATTTTATTCGGTGTTGCTCTTGCGGCACTCGGCGAGAAGGGGAAAGGAATCATCGAATGGCTTGATAAGCTGTCACTAGTCTTCTTCAAAATCATTGGATATATCATGCGTGCAGCGCCACTCGGTGCATTCGGGGCAATGGCCTATACGATCGGACACTTTGGTTTGGCTTCGATTAAACCGCTGGCGAGTCTGATGCTCTCCGTTTATATGACCATGTTCCTGTTCATCTTCGTTGTGCTGAACATCATTTGTAAAATGTATGGTTTCAGCCTGTTCGGTTATCTGCGATTTATCAAGGATGAAATTTTAATTGTCCTTGGCACAAGTTCTTCAGAATCAGTGCTGCCAAGAATGATGGATAAAATGGAACGCTATGGCTGTTCTAAGTCGGTTGTTGGACTTGTCATTCCAACAGGTTATTCCTTTAACTTAGACGGAACTTCAATATACTTATCGATGGCCGTGGTCTTCTTAGCACAAGTTTTTGGTGTGGATCTGTCTATCGGTCAGCAGATCACCATTATCCTTGTTCTCATGCTCACATCAAAGGGAGCGGCAGGGGTCACAGGAAGTGGATTTATCGTGCTGGCATCTACACTTGCTGCACTTCAGGTCATTCCGCTTGAGGGCCTTGCACTGCTGCTTGGGGTTGACCGATTCATGAGTGAAGGAAGAGCCATTACAAACCTGATTGGAAATGGAATCGCAACCATTGTTGTAGCTAAAAGTGAAGGTGAATTTGACGAAGCGAAGAGTAAAACAGCGCTTCAAGAAATGCGGAATATCAAGCAAGCCGTTTAGTATAAAAACAACCAAAAACCGAAACCTTATGTTCTACATGGGGCTCGGTTTTTTTTGTGATGAAAAGAAAAAACATAAAAGCTTGATAAAAATAGGGCGAATCGTAAGACCTCTTTGACCTTTTGTTATATAATTTACAGAAAGGTCCGATATAATATATATCAGATCCGATGAAAAATAGACTTTAGTCCTGGCAGGTGTGGAACGTAATGGCGGCATTTTTAAAATTGTTCGAAAAACCCGGTGTTAAACGGTTTTCAGTATTTGTAGTATTAGCCACAGTATTATATCTATTAAGAGGAATGATGAATTTAATTCTCCTGACCTTCATATTCACCTTTTTGATGAATCGGTTAGAAGAGGTCATTAGAGGCTTTTTAAATCACTTCCTAAAAATAGGACAGAAATCGGTCATTACCCTTTTGTATATTCTCCTGGCTGGTGGATTGACGTTTGGCGGCTTCGTTTTTGTGCCAATCATCGCCAAACAGGTAGAGCAGTTATTTCATTTAGGAAAGAAAATTGCAGATCATCCACAAGATTTACCCTTCTTTGACGTCATCACCAACGTATTCGGAGATATCAAAATATCATCTTATTTTGAGAAAGGGTTTAATTTCCTCTATACATACTTAACAGATTTCAGCACGTTCAGTATCCAGGTCATTATGTCCTTAATATTAAGCATGTTCTTCCTGTTCGAAAAGGAACGTCTCATCCAATTCATGAACAAGTTCAAAACGAGTAAAATCTCCGTGTTCTATCATGAAATTGCTTTCTTTGGACGTAAATTCTCTAGAACGTTTGGGAAGGTACTTGAAGCACAGTTTATCATTGCCACCGTTAACTGTGTCTTAACGACAATTGCGCTTGGCATTATGGGCTTTCCGCAGTTGTTTGGATTAGCGGTCATGGTCTTTTTGCTAGGCTTAATTCCTGTAGCGGGTGTGGTCATCTCTCTCATCCCATTGAGCATCATTGCATATACACTTGGAGGCGGAATGTATGTCCTTTATATTGTGCTGGTCATCGTTATCATCCATGCAATTGAAGCCTATTTCTTAAATCCAAAGCTCATGTCAGCTAAAACAGAACTCCCTATTTTCTTCACATTTATTGTGCTGATTTTCTCTGAACACTATATTGGCATTTGGGGACTCATTATCGGTATCCCAATCTTTGTGTTTATTTTAGACATTTTGGAGGTCACAAATAAGGAAGAAAGTAATTAAAAAGTTCATATGAACCTGTTTACAATTTTCTGAAAATAAGGTATAAATGGTATGAAAATATCATATTACCACACGCTTAATCCTTCTAAAGGAATGGGGGACCCATTATTTTGGGGTGAATTTTTCTTTGATGAGAAAAAAGGACATCTCTTCGTCCTAACCCGTCAGCTAACCTCATCAGCGTGAAGAGAGTGAACGGTGGTACATGTATGGACACGCAGGCCCACGAGAAAACTCTCTCGTGGGCCTTTTTGACGAGGAAGGGGAGATTTTATTGAAGCTAGCGACGAAAATTATCATTGCCCTAATTATTGGTGCAATCACAGGACTTCTGCTCAACATTTTTGCTCCAAATGTATTCAAAGTGTTAGATCCCTATCTATTCACACCTCTAGGTCAAATCTTCTTAAACCTGATTAAAATGTTAGTTGTGCCGATTGTATTCTTTTCCATCACACTTGGAGTGGCAGGCCTGGGTGATCCGAAAAAGCTTGGCAGAATCGGAGCAAAAACCATTACTTACTTTCTACTCACTACCACATTTGCCCTCGTCATTGGCATTTCACTGGCCTTACTCATCAAGCCGGGATCATTCGGCAATTTTGATACGAAATCGGCTGATTATACCGCAGAGGAAGCGCCATCAATGGCAGAGACACTTCTCAACATTATTCCAACCAATCCAGTCCAATCTTTAGTCGAAGGTGACATGCTTCAAATTATTGTTTTCTGTATATTTTTGGGTCTTGGTATTGCCATGCTCGGTAAAAAAATGGAAGGCTTGCTGAAGCTGTTTGAACAAGGAAATGAATTAATGATGTATCTTGTCGGTGTTGTGATGAAGTTCGCACCTTACGGGACATTCGGTTTGATCGCAACGGCCATTGGCAGTCAGGGGCTAGATGCTATGAAAGCCATGGGGCTCTATTTCTCGGTCGTTTTCATTGCGCTCGTGCTGCATTTCTTCCTGACCTATGGATCAACTGTCGCCATTTTAGCTAAACGAAATCCGATGGCGTTTTTCAAAGGATTTTCTCCAGCGATGGTTGTTGCATTTAGTACATCAAGCAGTAACGCAGTCCTGCCGGTGTCAATGGAAACAGCGCAGAAACGTTTGAAGGTGCCAGAGCCGATTTCAAGTTTTGTTCAGCCTCTTGGTGCAACCATTAATATGGATGGTACGGCGATTATGCAAGGGGTCGCGACCATTTTTATCGCTCAAGTATATGGGGTGGAGCTGACGCTTGTTCAATTGATTACCGTTGTCTTAACAGCCGTTTTGGCCAGTATCGGCACAGCGGGTGTTCCAGGAGTAGGTCTTATCATGCTGGCCATGGTATTGAATTCTGTGGGGCTACCTGTTGAAGGCATTGCGCTCATCCTTGGTATTGACCGCTTATTAGATATGGCAAGAACCGTAGTTAATATTACAGGTGACGCAGCATGTGCGGTGATTGTGACAGAAACTGAGAAAAAACATGAGCAAGACTCATCACCTAACTTATCTATGTAATATGAATGAAGGGCTGACTGGTTAAGCCCTCAGCGTGAAGACAAACCCTCGCATTCGGTGTCAGTTCTGCGTGCTGGTGCTCACGAATATCAAATTCGCTCCAGTACTCGGCCTTCCTAGACTTCAAGGGTTTTCATATCACGCTGAAAAAAAAGACAAAGAGCTAAAATAAAGATCATTTTAGCCCTTTGTCATCAATCTGAGGGCTGACTGGATCAGCCCTTTTTTTCATGGAGCTTCTTGTTTTGCGTGATATACTTTTAACAGAATGAGCGGTCTAACATGCCGCCATAGGCTTTACATCAGAAGGAGGAACCACTTTGCAGTCTGCTGTTCTAAAAGTAGAGAAAGTCGATAAACAAATTGGCCGACATATGATTTTGCAAGATATTTCTATGGAGATTGGGCAGGGAGAGATTGTCGGTTTACTTGGACCAAATGGGTCTGGAAAAACGACCTTGATTAGGCTGATCGTGGGCTTGATGAAAAAAAACAATGGCCGAATCATGATCAATGGATATTCTCAGGATCATGAATTTCTAAAGGCGATGACATCGGTTGGTGCCATCATAGAAAATCCTGAGTTTTATTCGTATTTAACAGGCTTTGAAAACCTTGAACTGTTTGCGGCGATGCACGATGGAGTTTCCGAGGACCGCATTCATGAAGTGGTGAAAAGGGTTCGTCTGGAGCACGCCATTCATCAGAAGGTCAAGACGTATTCATTGGGGATGAAACAAAGGCTTGGAATTGCACAAGCCATATTGCATCAGCCCAATCTACTGATTTTAGACGAACCGACAAATGGGCTTGATCCCGCAGGAATGAAGGAATTCCGCGAGCACTTGCAAACGCTCGTACAAGAAGAAGGAACCTCCGTGTTATTTGCCACGCATTTATTGCATGAGGTAGAAGAGTTATGTGACCGTATGATCATCATTCAAAAAGGACAGATCAGAGCGAGTGCAAATCTCCGGGACATGGAAGGCAAAGAGCAGGTGCTGATGAATATTCAGCCAGTAGAAAAGGCCGCTTCATGGCTCGACACAAATGGATATACATATGAACGAAATGGAGAGCAGGTACTGCTTCAACTGAACAAAGAGCGTGTGTCAGAGCTTAACAGACAACTCGTGTTGGCAGGGTTTGATGTACTAGAAATGACGCCTCAAAAACAATCCATTGAAGAGGCCTTTATGAAATGGACGGAAGGCGGGACAGCAGATGCTTCAACTGATCAAAAATGAGCATAAAAAAATCATGAGGCAAAAGATCACATTCATTGCACTCGGATTGATCGTTGTCTTTCAGATGGCGATGGCTTTAACGTTGAAACGAGTCATATCCAGCATTGGTGGACAAGACACGGCCGCGAACTATTTTGCCTATTCCACAAACGTCGTGTTTATTTTACAAGTGCTCGCTGTCGTCATTGGCGCGACACTGATCTCAACAGAGTTTCAAAAAAGGACGATCAAGTTCTTATTCATCCGTCCAAAGACAAGGCTACATATTTTTCTGTCAAAATATATGACACTTGTGCTAGCGGTCATCTACCTGTTTGTTTTTTATTACGTGCTAGCTTTTCTATTTGGCCTTATTTTCTTTGGTACTGGATTTGATGAAAGTACGGGACGGTTATTTCAGCATACGTTTGCAGTCATCGGATCACAGTGGGTGGAAGTGGTCATGATGGCAAGCTTTGCTTTTATGTGTTCCAGTTTATTTAGGAACAGCCTGATTGCGCTTGTCACCTCATTCTTTGTTTTATATGCGGCAAAATCACTTGTGCCCATCATGTCTCTCTTTGAAAATCAGTGGGGGAAAATCCTGCTTTTTGCCAATACGGACTTTACCCAATACAGCTTTCAAGGACCGCCGCCTTTTGATGGAATGAGTCCTTTGTTTTCTTTATTCATTGTAGGGGCGCATTTTGTTTTCTTTGTTGGAACGGCTTGGTTCCTTTTTTGGAAGCGTGATGTAAATGTGTAAAAATTGTGTCAAATAACAAGAAAAATTCGTGACATCTTTGTGAAAACGAGTCTGTATTTCACGATAACCGACTGATTTTGTCTTATAATAAAGAGGAGTCATGGAGGTGGCACTATCGTGAAAAATTTCATTACGGCTTTACCCATTTTGTTGCTGCTGTCGTTTTCGTTTGTGTCTTTTGCCTTCCAGTTTGATCATCTTGTTTATTTCAGACTAGCGCTAGGGATCTTTTCATTAGCCGGTCTTTTCTTTCTGTATACACTTAAAAGAAACATGAAATGGTTCATGGTTTATTTATATGCGAGCTGGATCATTCTTGCTGCCGTCACGACATTTGAGGAACCTGTATTTTCTCAATTCTTTTTCGGTGGTTTAACGATGACAATGGGCTATCTCACTTATATGCTCATTTACTTAGGAATGAAGCAGGACCGTGTAGTGAAATCACATTAAAACAAAAGCCGATAAAATCTGTTATTCGATTTTATCGGCTTTTTTATTTCTATTGAGGCAAACAAAAGAGCAGCCAGCTTTTGACTGCTCATTTTGTATTTATGATTCACGTCCAGCAGCTGCAAGCTGCTTCTGATGCTTTTTGTCGATGGTTTCGTATATACTTTCCATCATCTTAGGATCGCGCATGATCGCTTTCTTGTTCTCTTCAATCAATTGCTGGTATGTTTTGATCTTCTTCTTAGACATGTGACTCATCGCTCCTTTATAAGAATGGGTATTTATAAGATTTCACATAGATGAAATTGATAATCATTTTCAATTAGCTAGCAACTTCATTATACAAAGTCAAATGTCAGAAGTAAAGATTCAATTCAGAAAATTCACGTAACCGACATATTCCCAGCCCTATCGACTTTGAATTCTTTCCCAGGAAATAATTCGCTGTCAATTCTTGTCGTGGCATCATAGAAAACATTCTTTTCTTCGTTGAAACGTTTTGGCCATACTTCTCGTCTTATGTAGGGATTCGATAAAAGAGGATAGAGAAGAAATGAAAAAGACACCAGCAAGAGTTTGCTGATGTCTTTCATTATCATCAATTATGAAACGTGCTCTTGAAGAAACTCTGTCACTTCTTCGGGTGATTTTGCGTTTGCACTGTGTAAATGACCTGTTTTTTCACCATTTTTGAAAATTAACAGGCTGGGAATACCCATGACCTGATAGGTTTCCGCTAATTCAGGGAAGTCATCTTTGTTTATTTCAAACCATTCATGGTGAGCATAAGCCTCTAAAATGTTTGGAATGAACATGTCCATTCTTGTGCAATCAGGACACCATGTCGCAAAGAATTTAACGATGACTTCTTTGTCTGATTGAATGATTTCATTGAATTGTTCAGTACTTGTGATTTTTTTCAATTTGTCACAACTCCTTTTCAATGTCATTTTAATATAAAATAAAGGCGAATGACATACAAATGCTCGGGGGGGCGCTTACAACCTTTACAAATCATTTCAATTCCGTAACAAGAAAAATAAATTAGAGCATTTTCGCTTGAAAGTGATAAGATAGTAAAGATGAATTTTAGTGGGGGGAGTATCCATTGAAAATAAGTTTAGGATTGGTTTACGGCGGAAAGTCAGCCGAACATAATGTATCACTGCAAACAGCCCTTGCAGTAACAAAAGCACTTAACACTGAGAAGTTCGATATACATCCAATTTATATTACAGAAGAGGGCGAATGGCTAAGAGGAGAAAAACTCACTGAACCAGTATCAAACGTCAAAATGCTTCAATTTGAACAAAACGCAAAGACGTTTTTACCAACTTCTTTAAATGAGAGCATGTTTCCACAGCCTACATCAGCTGATGAGAAGATTGATGTCGTCTTCCCATTGCTGCACGGACCAAATGGTGAAGATGGAACGATGCAAGGTTTACTTGAACTGTTAAATATCCCGTATGTCGGCAACGGCGTTCTCGCTTCTGCTGCGGGTATGGATAAAGTCATGATGAAAGATGTTTTTGCGCAAGCAGGACTTGCACAAGCAAAGCACCTTTCCTTCAATAAAAAAGACTATGAGAAAACAACATCAGACAGCTTAGAACAGGTGGAGCAAGTACTAGGCTATCCATGCTTTGTGAAACCTGCCAACATGGGATCAAGTGTTGGAATTAGTAAATGTCGCAACAAAGAAGAGCTTCAAGCAGCATTTGATTTGGCTTTCCAATATGATCGTCGTGTTGTCGTGGAAGAAGGCGTCATTGGAAGAGAAATCGAAATTGGTGTATTAGGAAATGACGAGCCGAAATGTTCTGTTGTTGGTGAAATTGCACCTAAAACAGATTTTTATGACTACAAAGCAAAATATGAAGATGGCGATACAGACTTGATCATTCCTGCTAGTGTTTCAGAGGATGAATACAAGACGATTCACGATATGGCGATTAAAGCATTTAAAGCCATTGATGGAGCTGGCCTCGTGCGTGCAGACTTCTTCCTAACAGAGGAAGGCAAAGTGCTGATCAATGAAGTGAATACAATGCCTGGATTCACACCATTCAGTATGTTCCCACTGCTTTGGAAACATACTGGTGTAGAGTATCCTGAGTTGATTGAAAAGCTGGTGTCACTTGCAATTGAACGCCATCAAGAAAAACAAACCATTAAAACAACTTTTTAATGTGGGCAACAAGCAGACACTATCCTATAGGTAGTGTCTCTTTTCCTTCAAACGTGAAATGAGAAAGAGAGGCGAAAAATCATGATCAAACGTACAGTGAAACAAGTCGCCCAAATGGCTGGTGGAACACTATCTAATCAATCTTTTGGCGAAGAGCAGATTCACGGAGTGACAACAGATACACGAAAAGTATCAAAAGGAGCACTGTTTATCCCACTTATTGGAGAACACTTTAACGGTCACACATTTGCTTCAAAAGCAGTGGAGCTTGGAGCTGCAGCTGTTCTTTGGGATCAAAAAGAAGCCAATCCGCCAGAAGGCGTTCCAGTCATTCTTGTAGAGGATACACTGGCTGCACTGCAACAGCTGGCGAAATCATACTTGAAAGAAGAAAACCCTCGTGTTGTCGGTATTACAGGAAGTAATGGAAAAACAACAACGAAAGACATGATTCATTCAGTATTACAAACGGCGTATCAAGTCCATAAAACAGATGGCAACTTTAATAATCATATCGGCCTTCCGCTCACCATTCTTGCGATGCCAAAAGGAACAGAGATCGCTGTTTTGGAGATGGGCATGAGTGCAAAAGGTGAAATTGAGTTTTTGTCAAGCCTTGCTGAGCCTGATGCAGCAGTCATCACCAATGTCGGAGAATCTCATATGCAAGATTTAGGATCAAGAGAAGCAATTGCCGATGCAAAATGTGAGATCACAAAAGGGTTAAAAGAGGATGGCGTTTTTTATTACTTAGGAGATGAGCCCTTGCTTCGCGAAAGAGCGAATGTACTGACTCACAACGTGAAAACCTTTGGAGAAGCAGAGGAC
Organism: Bacillus zhangzhouensis; assembly: GCF_000715205.1. Lineage (GTDB taxonomy): Bacteria > Bacillota > Bacilli > Bacillales > Bacillaceae > Bacillus > Bacillus zhangzhouensis. Next base: position 19,757 of record NZ_JOTP01000023.1, read on the forward strand.
TGTGATATCAGAGTGAATCACATCAATCAGCTTGCAGAAGGAACTGAATTTCAAGTCGAAGGGTACGCTCAGGCGTTTCTCATTCCTGTATTAGGGAAACATAATGTGAAGAATGCGCTTGCTGCTATTGCCATTGGCCAGCATTTTGGGCTGAATGAAAGACAAATAACCCAAGGGTTGATGCAAACGAAATTGACAGGGATGCGTCTTGAGCTGTTTACAACAGAGAAAGGAATCACGATCATAAACGATGCGTATAATGCGAGTCCTACTTCCATGAAAGCGGCGATTGATCTTGTAGGAGATATGGACGGTTTCGCCAATCGCATTCTAGTACTTGGTGATATGCTTGAGATGGGAAGCGAAGAAGAAACGTATCATTATGAACTAGGTCGATACATCAAGCCTGAGTTTATTGATCATGTCATGACGTATGGACGTCTTGGTGCATTCATTGCTGAAGGAGCGAAGAAAGCATTTGGAGACGCGCGCGTGTTCTCATGTATGGACAAAGAGGAACTGAAGAAAAAACTAGCTGAAGTGGCAGGACCTGACGATGTTGTTCTTGTCAAAGCCTCACGCGGCATGAGATTGGAAGAAGTCATTACTGCACTATAAAAGTTAGCGGCAAAGAAGGTGACAGAATGATTGGCTGTCTATGTATACACGGTTTTACTGGAGCCCCTTATGAGGTAGAACCGCTGGCACAGTATTTAAAGCAGACGACAGATTGGAACGTGCAGTCTGTCACGCTTCCGGGTCATGGGAAGGAACTTCAGTTAAAAGGCATTCTTTATCAAGAGTGGATTGCGACAGCTGAACTAGAACTTTTATCCCTCTACCGAACTTGTGACACCATTTATTTGGTCGGCTTTTCAATGGGCGGGATGATTGCTTCTTACTTAGCTGCGAAGTATCCGGTTGCCCGCCTTGTCCTTTTAAGTGCTGCGGCAAAATATGTGAACCCAAAACAGATGATCCAAGACACAAGGCAGATGATGAAGGAATCTTTGTCTGGGTTGATTGATACGAACCCCTTGTATGATCGATATCGTCATAAGCTAACGAGTACGCCGCTATCAGCTGCTGTAGAATTTATGAAGCTGGTCAAACAAACGAAGAGCTCCCTGGAGAAACTTCATCTGCCCGTCTTGATTGTTCAAGGGGAAAGCGACGGGATTGTTCCCGCTTCTAGCGCAGAATTTATTTATCATAAAATCCCATCTCGCCAGAAAGAAATGTTTTATTTACCTGACTGTAAACATCATGTTTGTCACGAGCCATGTGCACAGCAATTGTTTGAGAAAGTAGAACAATTTCTAAAAAAAGCAATTTAATATATAGAAAAGCGAAAATGTGGCTAAACTAATATAAATTGAATCCCACTTGTTAAAATCTGCAACATTTTTGTCGAATCAGTGACAGGCCTATGTTACAATAGGAAAGAAAAGGTGGTCGATTCGGTTGCTTCAATATGACGGAAAAACCTTTATCCCGCAGTCTAATTCGAGTAATGGGGAAGTATCAGAAGGAACCATATTTCAATATCGTCAGGACGGGAATATATTAACGGGGACATATCAGGGCGGCAGTATTGTATCTGGCGTACTTGTAGGAACAGTGAAAGAGGATGGAACACTTCATTTTAGATACCACCATGTGGGCAAGGACGGTAGCATGAGGAGCGGGTCCTGTCATTCCACACCTAAGCAGCTGGATAACGGAAAAATTCAACTGTTAGAAAGGTGGAAATGGATGGACGGAGATCAAAGTGAAGGTGAATCTGTCATTGTGGAGCAGTAGATATATCCATTTCTGTCTTGTTGAAAAACAAATAGTGTAATGGTAAGATATAATGTAGGGTAATTCGGGCTTTGTATATAATGGACCTGTCCTTTCAGAAAAGGGCAGTTTTTAATGATCATTCACGAGATTACTGAAACAGCAATTAGAAGGAGTTTGAATAATTTGACTATAACGTTTCAAGATTTTCAATTAAGCGAAAGTCTCATGAAAGCTATTAACCGCATGGGATTTGAAGAAGCAACACCAATTCAAGCAGAAACGATTCCTCTCGGTCTTCAGAATAAAGATGTCATCGGACAAGCACAAACAGGAACAGGAAAAACAGCAGCATTTGGTATTCCTCTGGTTGAAAAAATCGACCCAGCGTCTCCTAATATCCAAGCGATTATTATTGCGCCAACAAGAGAATTAGCGATTCAAGTATCTGAAGAGCTATACAAAATCGGCCAAGACAAGCGTGCACGCGTTCTTCCGATTTACGGTGGACAAGATATCAGCCGCCAAATCCGTTCGCTCAAGAAGAATCCTCATATCATCGTAGGGACTCCAGGACGTTTACTCGATCACATTAACCGTCGTACAATGCGTCTTCAAAATGTTGAAACAGTTGTGCTTGATGAAGCAGATGAAATGCTAAACATGGGTTTCATTGAAGACATTGAATCGATCCTTTCAAATGTACCAAGTGAACACCAAACACTTTTATTCTCTGCGACAATGCCTGCACCAATTAAGCGCATTGCAGAACGTTTCATGACAAACCCAGAGCATGTAAAAGTAAAAGCAAAAGAAATGACAGTATCTAACATCCAACAGTTCTACTTGGATATTCACGAACGTAAGAAGTTTGATACATTGACACGTCTTCTTGACATTCAATCGCCTGAGCTTTCAATTGTCTTCGGTCGTACGAAACGCCGTGTTGACGAATTGACAGAAGCGCTTAACCTTAGAGGTTATACAGCTGAAGGAATTCATGGTGACCTAACTCAAGCGAAACGTATGGTTGCGCTTCGTAAATTCAAAGAAGGTTCAATCGATGTGCTTGTGGCAACAGACGTTGCAGCACGTGGACTTGATATCTCTGGCGTGACACACGTGTATAACTTCGACGTGCCACAAGATCCAGAAAGCTATGTACACCGTATTGGACGTACAGGCCGTGCTGGACGTACAGGTATGGCTGTGACATTTATCACACCACGTGAAAAAGATATGCTTCGTGCGATTGAGCAAACGACAAATCGTAAAATGGATCGTATGAAAGAGCCAACTCTAGATGAAGCAATTGAAGGACAACAGCAAGTAACAGTTGACCGTCTACGCACGATCATCAGTGAAAACAACTTAAACTTCTACATGACAGCTGCTGCTGAATTGCTAGAAGATCATGATTCTGTCACAGTGGTTGCGGCTGCCATCAAAATGATGACAAAAGAGCCAGATGCAACGCCAGTTCGTTTGACAGATGAAGCACCAATGATTTCAAAACGCAATCGTAACAACCGCAGCTCTTCTAAACGTAGAGACGGTGGCGGCGGTGGCGGCTATCGCGGGAAAAGCCGTTCATCTTACGGTGATAAAAAACGTTCATCAAATGATCGCAATCGTTCTTCTAGCGATCGTCGTCAAAAGAAATCTTATAACAATTAACATACAAGAGCGAATCCTTTGCAGGGTTCGCTTTTTTTAACAGGCTTATTGAAACTTTTTAGGTTCTGTTTCGTAATATATTGATAGAAAAGTAAGAGAATGGGGGAAGAATGTGAGAAAACAGCCGCAACGTCAAATTAGTTTAAATGGATTAAAAGTATGGCGTCTTCAAAATGGAATTATCTCATTGATTTTCTTACTCATCATCATTGGGGTATTTATTGCTAGTTATTATTTTCAATGGCCATATTGGATTGGGGCCATCCTCATCGGATTGTGGATCTTACAGGTCATTTTCGGAATTTGGCTCATACCGAAAATCCGTCATCACATTTGGCGCTACGAAGTATTTGAAAATGAAATTGAAATACAGCATGGGTTGATTCGCGTTACACGCGTGATTGTGCCGATGGTGCGTGTCCAGCATGTCGATACATCCCAGGGACCGCTTTTAAGGCGCTATCGCTTGGCATCTGTTCAAATTTCGACTGCTGCCACGGTTCATGATATTCCAGCGTTAGAATTAGAAGAGGCAGATGAGCTTCGTGATTACATATCTCGTTTAGCAAGGGTGACGGAAGATGATGTCTGAACCAAAACGTGTACATCCAATCTCGATGTTCATTGATTTTATATCAGATGCCGTATCCATGATCAAAAACTTCATTATCCCTTTTTTCGTGCTTATTTTTGTGAACTCGAATTCAAGTATTCGCTTTTATGCGTTTATCATTCTTGGTGTGCTTCTTTTATGGAAAGCTGTTTCAACCGTTTTAGAATGGAGACGATTCACTTACCGGATGGAAGACGATGAATTTCGTGTGGAATCAGGTGTAATTACGAAAAAGAAAAAATATATATCGTTAGAACGAATTCAAACGGTCAATACAAGTGAAGGCATCTTCCAGCGGATTTTCGGTTTGGTGCGAGTTCAAATCGAAACGGCAGGCGGGACGGATGGCCCAGAAGTGAGCCTAACGGCGATTACGAAAGCAGAAGCAGAACAATTGAAACAGTCGATTTTCAACCGGAAGAAAAGCTTGCAACAAGATGAAATGGCGGGTGAAACAGGGGATGGACCGCATGATCATCTAGCTGCGCAAAAACCTGTGGAGGAAGAAATCAACGTCTCCTATCGTATGGGTGTACCAGAGCTACTTTTGGCGGCTACGACTTCAAGCGGGATCGGTGTGATTATATCTGGTTGCCTAGCCATTTACACACAAATAGATGAAATTCTTCCTTTAGACGGGTTCGTCAAGCAGTTCTCCTTCTTAAGTCATGCGAGTGTTGAAATCTACGCGATTCTAATTTTTCTAGCCGTATTGATTGCTTGGATACTCAGTGTTGGGGTGACAGCACTCCAATATGCTAATTTTGCTGCCAAACGAAAAGGGAACGACATCATCATTACAAGAGGACTCATTGAGAGACATCAAATGACCATTCCGCTTGCGAGAATTCAAGCAGTGAAAATCAAAGAAAACATTCTCCGTGAGCCTTTTGGATTTGCTACGGTGATGCTCGTTAGTGCAGGAGGTTCTATTACAGAAAAAGAAACCTCTTCTGTCTTATTTCCACTAATCCGGAAGAAAAAAATCAATGAATTGTTGTCTCGATTTACAGATCAATATCACCTGACACCAGAAGCTGAGCTGAAAAAGGTACCAAAGCGTTCACTCAAACGCTATCTGATCTCTTTCGGATTTGTTCCATTGCTCGTTGGTGTGATCCTTTCAGTCCGTTTTCCGCCGTGGGGGTATTTGGCACTGATTCCATTACCAATTGCTTTATTCTTTGGCTATTTAGCCTATAAGCAATCGGGTTATACGATCAAAGATCCATTGATTCAGTTGACAACAAGAGGTATCGGCAAAACCACCGGAATTGTTTTGAGAAAACGAATGCAAAACTATACGGTGACTCAATCTTATTTCCAAAAGAAAGGCCGAGTGGCGAGTATTCACACCTTTGTGAAATCCTCTGCACTGCTTGATTCCTTTGGTGTGCATCACCTTGAAGAGAAAGATGCTGCACGTGTATTTGATTGGTATTCCTATGAAAAAAAACAATCATCTTAAACTAAAAAATGTCGATCAGCTCCTTGTCAAAAGGGATGATCGACATTTTTTATGAGATTAATAGCGTCTTTTTTTGGAGTGGAAGAATAGGGTGATAGGTGCTATAATCATGCCGCCTATCAATCCAAATAAGTGAGCCATAATATTGATATTCGAGTTGACGAACGTCATGACGACAGAGACACCAAGAATCGTTAAGATTACCTGAGAATTCCCGCGGTCCATCATGTGCGGTTTAAATAGGACAAGATAGAGATAAACGCCAAACAAACCAAAGATGGCACCAGAAGCGCCGACATGTACATACTCTAAAGGCTCCACCCAATAGGTTCCGATATTGCCAATGAACCCTGCACCAAGATAAATGATGAGAAACCGAGCCTTACCAAGCAAAGACTCAAGCGCTGGAGCGAATAGGAACAAAGACATAGAATTGAACAAAATGTGTGTCAGACTTCCGTGGAGAAAAATAGGGGTAACGAGCCGCCACCATTCTCCTGCTGCTACACCATAATTGAAACCGACGAGATGGTCCTGCCCAAGCTGTATAATAGGGATAGGAATAGCAAATAAAAGCCACAGACCTATTTGCAATGCAAGGATCGCTGTTACGATTGGATACGATCTAATAAATTGTTGAAAGCTCTCCGTTCGAATAAACATAACAAACCCCTTTTGACTAGATAATGGTAAGTTTATAGTAACACGTTTATGAAGCGAACATCCAAATTAGTACGAGTATCATAGGAGGTACCCCATGATCAAAGGAATTGGCATTGATATTGTAGAAATCGACCGGCTGTCACGGGTGCTCAGCAGACAGCCCCGTTTACCAGAACGAATTTTGACTTTAAATGAACAGGACATCTTTTACGCGCTACGTGAAAAGAGACAGCTGGAGTTTTTGGCAGGACGCTTCGCGGCAAAGGAAGCTTTTGCTAAAGCATATGGTACGGGAATCGGTCAGCATTTAAGCTTTCATGACATCGAGATACAAAAAGATGATAATGGAAAACCTTTCATCAAAAGCGAGAAAACGAAGGGAGACCAGGTTCATGTGTCTATTACACACACAAAAGAATATGCTGCTGCGCAAGTTTTAATCGAAAGGTTGTCAAGCTAGTCTGCATATTGTTTGTCCCCCCTTCATATATTGGGTAGTGCGATAAGGAAGGGCGAGTTGCTAACAGGCTTTGATGGTTCGCGGTACGCAGTTAACTCTTTAGGCGTACTGTTAAAGTCAAACAAGCGGTTTCTTCCTTTTAACACAATTAACGAAGGGGTTGAAAAGGGTGAGAAAAAGCTTTGTTTTGCTTGTAACGGGGATCCTTTTTGTACTGATTCTCTCCGCATGCGGTCAAAAATCTCAGCAGGATATCGTTGGAGATTTAAACAAAAAGGCAGAGGAAATGACATCATACAAAGCCAAAGCAAAAATGACCATCGAGACAGGAAATGATCCGCAGGAGTATCAGGTGGAAATTTGGTACAAGAAGCCGGAGCTTTACCGTGTCTATTTAGAAAATCCGAAAAAGGATCAGAGTCAAGTCATTTTAAGAAATGGCAATGGTGTGTTTGTGCTGACACCTTCATTGAACAAAAGCTTCCGTTTTCATAGTGATTGGCCGAATAATAGCAGTCAGGTCTATTTATTTGAATCACTCGTGAAAGACATTAAAAATGACAGTGCAGCTCAGTTCAAAGCGAAAGAGTCAAAGTATATTTTCGAAACAAAAACCAATTATCAGCACAACCAAATGCTGCCTACCCAAGAGATTACCTTTCATAAAAAAACAATGGCGCCTGCCAGTGTGAAAGTGCTGGATAGCGACAAAAAGCCAATGGTGAAAGTAGAATTCTCTCACTTTGAATTCAATAAATCCTTTGACAAAGATGCATTTGATGAGAAGAAAAATATGACACTCTCCCAAATGGATGTCGCCACAAGTGCAGACCCATCTGACAGCTTCGCAGTGAAAACACCAGTTGAAATGCCAGAGGGCGTGAAGAAGATGGAAGAGAAAGAAATGACAACAGATGCTGGGAAACGTTATGTGATTACGTATGGCGGGAAGAAATCCTTCACACTCATTCAGGAAAAAGCGAGAGTGGCAGAAGCGTCTACGCCTGTCACGATGAACGGCGAGCCAGTCGATCTTGGCATGACAGTGGGCGTTCTAACGGATCAATCTCTTTCTTGGACATCAGACGGAGTCGACTACTTAATTTCCTCAAGTGATTTATCGAAGGAAGAGCTCTTAATGGTCGCAAAAAGTGTAGAAGGCCAGTCAGCCAAATAAATGAATATCTCAGGTGAGAGCCTTGAAAATGATACATCAGCCCTGTGCAAGGGCTGATTTTCTTTGATTTGTTTCACATTATTCTTGATTTTTAGTATCATAATGAAGTATTGAATCATTCAATAGGGAAGTGTGACTGATGGACACAAATGCCTTTTATAGAGACACATGGGCAGAAATTGATTTAACAGCAATCAAACATAATGTTTCACATATGAAAGATCATATTGGTCAAAACGTTCAATTAATGGCTGTTGTCAAAGCCAATGCATATGGACATGGAGATATAGAAGTGGCAAGAGCTGCACTCAAAGCAGGAGCAGACTTGTTAGCGGTAGCCTTTTTAGATGAGGCCATTTCTTTAAGAAATAAAGGCATCAAAGCACCAATTCTTGTACTCGGCGCAGTACCGCCAGAGTATGTCAAAGTCGCCGTTAGATACAATGTTATCATGACCGCTTACTCAATCGAGTGGCTGAGAGATGTAGTCAAAGTAGTGAAAGGACAGATTGGACAACCCTTTCGTTTTCATTTGAAAATTGACAGCGGCATGAATCGTTTAGGTGTTAAAACATTAGCGCAAGTGAACGAAGTAAAAGAGCTTTCCCGCGATCATTCCTATTTACATCTTGAAGGAGTATTTACTCACTTTGCGACAGCTGATGAAAAGGATGAGGACTACTTTGATATGCAGGTGGACACCTTTCAAACATTGCTTCAACCACTTCATACGGACAAACTGCTCGTTCATTGCGCCAACAGTGCAGCAGGTTTAAGGTTTAAAGAAGTTTTGTTTAATATGGTTCGCTTTGGTATCAGTATGTATGGGCTGTCACCGTCAGAGGAAATCAAAGATGAATTGCCTTTCAAGCTGGAAGAAGCAATGTCTCTTCATACAAAGCTTGCACATGTGAAGCTCATTCGAAAGGGCGAGAGTGTCAGCTACGGAGCGACCTATACAGCCAATCAAGATACATGGATTGGCACAGTTCCAGTTGGCTATGCAGATGGCTGGATCAGGAAGCTGGCAGGAACGGAAGTGCTCGTTGGCGGAAAACGCAGAAAAATTGCTGGAAGGGTATGTATGGATCAATTCATGGTTGAATTGAAAGAGGACATTCCAGCAGGCGAACCAGTCGTTTTGATTGGTTCACAAGGCGAAGAAAAGGTATCAGTCGATGAAATTGCAAAAAGGCTTGAAACCATTAACTATGAAGTCACTTGCTCGATTGGCCACCGGGTCCCAAGAGTATATAAAGAGGACGGCAAAAGGGTTCATGTGCGTAATCCGCTGCTTCAAGGTGGGCCAAGCTTTTTATAAGCAGCTTTTACGGGAACGATGTCCAAACCGACATCGTTCTCTTTTATTCTACAGAGAAGGAATAAATATTCTCCTTTTTTAGAGATTTTGGAAATACCGTATGATTTTCGGAAAAAGGCGTATAATGGGAAAGAGGAACTCCATTATCATCATGATTTACGGGTGGCCGACTGCTTCATGATCTAATAAGAAACATGAAAAACAGCTTTGCTTGTGCATTGAATAATGGTATGATTAGTCTTGGAATGGATCGATACGGTATCCGTAAGTTTTGTGGAGGTGTATGTTTTTTGTCTGAATCCAGCGCAACAAACGAAATGAAGATTCGACTGCCCGAGGCTTTGATGTCTGAAATCGAACGAGTAGCAGAGCAGGATAAGGTAACAAGAAATGAATTGATCTACCGAGCGACAAAAACGTATATTCGTGAACGTAATATTCGACAAAATCGTGAATCGATGAGACGCGGCTACATGGAGATGGCGAAAATTAATCTGAATATCTCTTCAGAGGCACAATACGCAGAGTTTGAGGCTGAGAATACAGTTGAGCGATTAGTCAGCGGGGGTTAAACATTTGATTGTTAAACGCGGTGATGTTTACTTTGCTGATTTATCTCCTGTTGTTGGCTCCGAGCAGGGCGGGGTTCGCCCGGTATTGGTCATCCAAAATGACATTGGAAATCGCTTCAGCCCGACTGCTATCGTTGCAGCCATAACAGCCCAAATACAAAAAGCGAAATTACCGACTCACGTCGAAATCAATGCAAAGCGCTACGGCTTTGAACGAGATTCTGTCATTCTTTTAGAGCAGATTCGTACGATCGATAAACAAAGATTGACAGATAAAATCACACATCTTGATGATGAGATGATGGAGAAGGTTGATGAAGCCTTACAAGTTAGTTTGGCTCTTATTGATTTTTAATATGGTGATATTTGGTTGCTCTCCTGTGAGCAACTTTTTTTTGTGTTCATTTTTTATTAAGGCTATAATGGAGAGAGAATGAAAGTTATTGTTTTTTATGTACGTAGGGGGTAAATTATGTCGAATCATATCGTGTTAGCTTTTGCGAGAGCGCACCAAAAGGAATTAGAAAAAGAATGGACTGACATCTTCAAACGACTCGGAGAAGAAGAAACGGACATGATGCTAAACGACAAAATGTATGAAACGATTTGTTCCGAATATGTTCAGCTTATTCTGGCATCCCTTTCAGAGGCGAATGCTGAGGATTTTGAAGAAAAAGTGCAATCTTTTGCTTTAAAAATTGTACAAATGGGTATATCACTTAAGTTACTGGCAAAAGGGCTAACGGAAATCCGTTCACACTTATATCAAAAAATGAACAGTGACAAAAACACTGAACAAGGAAGTAATGAGCTCATATGGGAAATTGATCGGTTCATCTCACCAGTTCATAACGAAATATTGAATCACTATTCTATCTCATGGGAGAAAACCGTCAACCTTCAAAAGATTGCGTTACAGGAACTATCTGCTCCACTGATTCCAGTGTTTGAGCACATCACTGTCATGCCTCTTGTAGGAACAATTGATACAGATCGTGCGAAGAAGATCATGGAGAATCTGTTAAATGGCGTCGTGAAGCATCGATCACAGGTGGTCTTAATCGACATTACCGGTGTACCTGTCGTCGATACAATGGTGGCACACCATATCATTCAAGCGTCAGAGGCTGTGAGATTAGTAGGTGCAAAGTGCTTATTGGTCGGTATTCGTCCAGAAATCGCCCAAACCATCGTCACCCTTGGAATTGATTTATCTCAAGTTACAACAAAGAATACCCTTCAAAAAGGAATTCAAACTGCTTTAGAAATGACAAATCGAAAAATTGTTTCATTGGAGGGATAACCCAGTGAGAAATCACCCGAAGATTCCAATCTTAAAATTATATAATTGTCTTCTTATTTCTATACAATGGGAGCTTGATGACCAAACGGCTCTTCATTTTCAAGAAGATTTACTCAATAAGATTCATGAAACAGGAGCGAACGGTGTTGTCATTGACCTAACATCTGTTGATATGATTGATTCATTTATTGCAAAAGTATTAGGCGATGTCATCACGATGTCAAAGCTCATGGGGGCAAAAGTTGTATTAACAGGAATACAGCCGGCAGTCGCTGTGACACTCATTGAACTTGGTATATCACTGGAAGAAATTCAGACAGCATTAGATCTTGAACAAGGGCTTGAGACACTGAAGCGGGAATTGGGGGAATAGATATGAAAGACCAATCCTGTGTGAAAATTTTGACGGAATGGGACATAGTCGCGGCAAGACAACTGGGACGAAATGTTGCAAAAGAACTGGGCTTTGGAACAGTTGACCAAGCAAGAATTACGACGGCCATTTCAGAATTAGCTCGAAACATCTATTTATACGCTGGTAAAGGTCAGATTTGTATAGAAGAAGTGATGGAGCGCGGAAAGCGTGGACTCAAAGTCATCGCAGCCGATGAGGGGCCTGGTATCTTGGATATACGCAAAGTGATGGAAGACGGATTTTCTACATCAGGCGGACTCGGAGCAGGTCTTCCGGGCGTGAGAAGACTGATGGATGATTTTAAATTAGATTCTACACCAGAAGAAGGAACGGAGATACAAGCTGTCAAGTGGCTTCGCTAGGAGGGAAACCATGGATTTTAAGGAGGTAATGGAGCAGCGGTATCATCAGCTGCTCAGTCGTTATATCAGTGATTTAACTGAAACATCGCTTTATCAAGCTCAAAAATTTAGCCGAAAAACCATTGAGCATCAAATACCTCCTGAAGAAATAGTGAGTGTTCACCGAAAAGTAATTCAGGAGCTATACCCTGATTTGCCGGAAGATGTCTTTCATTCACTAGACTTCTTAATTGAAGTCATGATTGGGTACGGACTTGCCTACCAGGAACATTTAACACTCAGAGGCATCCAGCAAGAAATTAAATCAGAAATCGAAATTGCGGCAAATGTCCAACAAACCCTGCTGGAAACGAAAATTCCAGAGGGTGACACCTTTGATATTGGTGCCATTAGTGTGCCGGCAAAACAGATGAGTGGAGATTATTACCATTTCGTCACTGATCACGATACAATCAATATCGCGATCGCGGATGTCATTGGGAAAGGCATCCCAGCTGCGCTCTGTATGTCTATGATTAAATATGCGATGGATTCCCTGCCAGAGTCAGGAAGCGGTCCAACAAAGGTGTTAAAAACCCTTAATCGTGTTGTCGAACAGAACGTAGACCCAAGCATGTTTATCACCATGTTCTATGGCAGCTATAATAAAGAAACGCATGAATTTAAATATGCATCGGCTGGTCATGAGCCGGGCTTTTTCTATTGCAATAAAGAGAATCAATTTTACGATTTAGATGCGAGAGGACTTGTCCTTGGCATCGCACCAGACTTTGACTACAGACAGTATGAGAAGCACTTGGACGTAGGAGATATGGTGATCTTATTCTCTGATGGTGTAACAGAATCCAAGTCAGAGGACGGTTTCTTAGAGCGGGAGGATATCAAAGTGCTTATAGCAGAGCACCTATCCTACTCAGCTCAGGAAATGGTCGATGCCATCTATGCCAGCTTACTCAAGCTGCAAGATTTTCAGCTTCACGATGACTTCACTTTACTTGTGCTCAAAAGAAAGGTTTAGAAAGTGAATATGCGGGTATATAAAATTCTATGAAACAAGAATTTCGAGGTGAATGCATAATGAATATGACAGTGAAAGAGCATCAAATAGATCATAAAACGAAAATTAGTGTCGGTGGAGAAATCGATGTGTACTCCGCACCTGAGCTAAGAGAAACGCTTATGCCTAAAGCGGAGAAAGGGGAGCATCTTGAAATCTGCTTGAAGGATGTTTCTTATATGGATAGTACTGGTTTAGGTGTATTTGTTGGGCTGTTCAAAGCGGCTCAAAAAGCAGGTGGAACATTAAAGCTTGAGAACTTGTCGGATCGGCTTGTAAGGTTGTTTGAAATTACTGGACTAAAGGACATCATTGACATTTCTGCAAAGACAGAGGGTGGGGTACAATGAACGAATCAGTAGATCTAATCGAGATGAAAATCCCGGCGAAACCAGAATACGTAGGCATCATTCGTCTAACTCTTTCAGGCGTAGCAAGTCGAATGGGTTATGCCTATGAAGAGATTGAGGACTTAAAAATTGCCGTTAGTGAGGCGTGTACAAATGCAGTTCAGCATGCCTACAAAGGTGAACATGGCGAAGATGGAGAGGTAGCAGTTCGCTTTCTTGTCTATGAGGATCGTCTAGAAATCATTGTCGCTGACAAAGGCGGTAGCTTTGACTTTAAGCAAAAGCAGGAAGGATTAGGGCCTTACACATCTGCTCATACGGTAGATCAATTGGCAGAAGGAGGTCTTGGTTTATATTTGATGCAAACATTGATGGATGAAGTCGAGGTGCAAGCAAACTCCGGAGTTACCGTGGCGATGACAAAGTTTTTAAACAGGGAGCGAGTTGACCATGACACAACCATCCAAAACTATGAAACTAACTAAAGAGGAAGTGGATCGCCTTATCCAAAGCTATCAAACCAATCAAGACGAGCAGGCGCAGTTCACGCTTGTTGAATGCTATACAAACTTGGTCGATATGCTGGCGAAAAAATATTCCAAAGGCAAAAGCTTTCATGAGGATCTAAGACAGGTTGGAATGATTGGTTTACTTGGTGCAATAAAGCGTTATGACCCACTTGTCGGTAAATCATTTGAAGCCTTTGCGATTCCAACCATTATCGGGGAAATCAAACGCTTTTTACGTGATAAGACATGGAGTGTCCATGTACCAAGGCGGATTAAAGAGCTTGGCCCAAGAATCAAGATGGCGGTTGATCATCTGACAACGGAGACGCAAAAGTCACCTAAAGTGCAAGAAATTGCAGAATATCTAGATGTGACAGAAGAAGAAGTACTTGAAACAATGGAGATGGGCAAAAGCTATCAAGCGCTGTCTGTAGACCAAGGCGTAGAGGCTGATTCTGAAGGAAGCACCGTCACCATTTTAGACGTCGTCGGCTCTCAGGAAGAAGGCTACGAACGCGTGAACCAAAAAATGATGCTTGAGAGTGTGCTTCATGTTCTGACTGAAAGAGAAAAAGAGATTATCAATCTCACTTACTTGCAAAATAAGAGTCAGAAAGAAACAGGCGATTTACTCGGCATATCCCAAATGCATGTATCTAGACTGCAGCGGAAGGCAGTTAAAAAGCTACGAGATGCATTATCAGAAGATGCGTCTATGGAGCTAGGGTAATGAAGCAGATCGAACAGCATGACCATGTGAACGCCATTATCTATCAATCGAATAAAGAAGGAAAATCATGCTGCGGGGACAGTTTTTTTATTAAAGCAGATGATGAAGAACTAATCTGTTCTGTAGCAGACGGATTAGGCAGCGGCCAGTTCGCCAATGAATCATCTTCTTTAGTTAGTGAAATTGTCGAAGAATATGGACATGAGGATGTGACGACCCTCATAGACAGATGCAATCAGGCCATGAAAAATAAACGCGGGGCCACGGTTGGCATATTAAAGGTGAATTTTTCCCAGCAGCAATTTACCTATTGTTCGGTTGGTAATATCCGATTTATTTTGAATGCACCTTCTGGCGACTATATTTATCCACTTCCGACATCAGGATACTTATCAGGGAAACCTAGAAAATATAAAACATACACCTATTCCTACGAAAAAGGATCGACATTCATTATGTATTCAGATGGGCTGAATGTGCCAAACATGCGAATGTGTTTAAAGCATAGCCATTCAGTTGCAGATATTGCAAAACAACTTGAAACATACACACAAGACAAAAAGGACGATCTCACCTATGTACTTGGTCAGCTCATGTGAAAATAGCTGACCTTTTTTCTGTTTTGCCGGTTTTTTTGATACACTAAAAGAGAAGACACAGTGAGAGGATGCAAAGTATGAAGACATCTGACGTTTTATTGAAACAAATTGCAACAGAATTAAAGCTTTCAACGAAACAAATTGAAAGTGTGATCCAGCTATTAGAGGATGGCAACACCGTCCCGTTTATTGCTCGTTACCGGAAAGAGCAGACAGGCTCACTGGACGAGGTGCAAATTCAAACCATTTCCGAGCGCTATACATATATTCAAAATGTCACGAACCGAAAAGAAGAAGTCATTCGTTTAATTGCTGAACAAGACAAACTGACCGATGAATTAAAACAGAAGATCGAACAGGCTCATAAGCTGCAAGAGGTCGAAGATTTATATAGACCATTCAAACAAAAGCGTAAAACAAAGGCAAGTGTGGCAAAGGCAAAAGGGCTGGAACCGCTAGCAGAATATTTGCTCAAGCTACCGCATGATGATATCCAAAAGCAGGCTTCTGCCTTTATGAGCGAAGAAAAAGAAGTGACAAGTGTAGAAGAAGCACTTGAGGGCGCTCAGCATATTATTGCTGAACAGCTGGCAGATGACCCTGATATGCGCAAATGGATTCGCAGTGAAACCTACCAAAAGGGAAGTCTTGTCACATCAGGAAAAGACGTTGAAAGCGATGAGAAAAACGTCTATGAAATGTATTACGATTATCAAGAGCCGATCAAAAAGATTGTGCCCCATCGTGTACTTGCGGTCAACCGAGGAGAAAAAGAAGGCATCTTGAAAGCAGCCATCGAACCACCTGCTGAAAATATTCGTTTCTATCTCGACAAACAAGTCATAAAAGGCAAGCAAACGCCAGCGAGACCGTATATTGAAGCGGCTATTGACGATGCTTACAAACGCCTCATTCAGCCTTCGATTGAACGCGAACTACGAAAAGAGCTGACAGAAAAAGCAGAAGAGCAAGCCATCCATATTTTCGCTGAAAACTTAAGAAATCTGCTGCTTCAGCCGCCGATGAAAGGGAAACGTGTACTAGGAGTGGACCCCGCATTTCGTACAGGCTGTAAATTAGCGGTCGTTGATGATACGGGCAAAGTTCATCATATTGGGGTCATTTACCCGCATCCACCCGTCCAGAAAAAAGCGGAAGCCAAACAAAAAGTAAAAGAGATCATTCAATCATCAAACATTGAAGTCATTGCGATTGGAAACGGAACAGCATCAAGAGAAACAGAACAATTCATCGCAGACTTGATTCAAGAGCTGGATCAGCCAGTGTCATATTTGATCGTGAATGAAGCAGGGGCAAGTGTTTACTCCGCGTCCGCTCTAGCGAGAGAAGAGTTTCCAGACCTGCAAGTGGAAGAAAGAAGTGCTATTTCAATCGCGAGAAGATTACAGGACCCTTTAGCAGAGCTCGTGAAAATTGATCCGAAATCTGTCGGGGTGGGCCAATACCAGCACGATGTTAGTCAAAAGCAATTAAACAGCTCGCTAACCTTCGTTGTAGAGACGGTCGTAAACCAAGTTGGTGTAAACGTCAATACAGCCTCACAGGCGCTGCTGCAATATGTGTCAGGCCTTTCAAAAGCCGTCGCAGGGAATATCGTTAAGCGCCGCGAAGAGATTGGGAGATTCAGTAGCAGAAAAGAACTGAAGGATATCCCAAGACTTGGTGCCAAGACATATGAGCAGTGTATCGGCTTCCTGCGCATTGCAGAGGGACAAGATCCACTTGATCGTACAGGCATTCACCCTGAAAGCTATAAAGAAACAAAACAATTCTTACGCATGATCAAGATGACGCCAGATGATCTTGGAACAGAGCAATTAAAAGAGAAAATCGCTGAGGTGAAGCTGGACGAAGCGGCGGAGCAGCTTGAAATTGGTACAATTACACTTCAGGATATCATCGATCAGCTGACAAGACCTGAGCGTGATCCGCGGGATGAAGTACCAAAACCGCTATTAAAAACAGATGTATTGAAATTGGAGGACTTGAAGCAAGGAATGGAGCTTCAAGGAACGGTGAGAAATGTCGTGGACTTCGGTGCATTCGTCGATATTGGTGTGAAGCAGGATGGACTTGTCCATATTTCAAAGCTAAGCAACCGTTTTGTGAAGCATCCGCTTGACGTTGTGTCCGTCGGTGACATTGTGACCGTGTGGGTAGACTCCGTTGACCAGGCAAAAGGCCGTGTTGCCCTTTCCATGCTGAAACCAGAATAAACAAAAAACGAGGCGCACCTTAGGATGGGGTGTGCCTTGATGTGACTGAATGTTTTTTTCTATAGAAGTACCAGCATTGATTCAGCAATTTGATTTGGTAATGATTTTTTTCATAAAATGCCTTCTGCATCTGATTTTTCAGCCAGTTGGGCATCGCCCATTCCTCCTTTGATCGAAACAGTGGATGTACCTTCAATGTATGCAAAGGGGAAATTGTCCTGTTCGAGATTTTTATAGAAAGGAACGATCTTGTTTGAACCAGCCGCAATTACAACAGTTAACAGAGCAAATTTCTCAGCAGTTCTTTGGTAAGGAATTTCGCCACAAGGCTGTTTTTAATGACCGCTTAAAAACAACAGGCGGGAGATATTTACTTGGTACACATGATATCGAATTGAATCGTCGTTATTTAGAGGAGCATGGAAGAGATGAATTGATCGGTATCATCAAGCATGAGTTATGTCACTATCACCTCCATCTCGAAGGGAAGGGCTATCAGCATCGTGATCGTGAGTTTAAAGAGTTATTGAAACAGGTAGGAGCCCCGCGCTTTTGTACACCGTTAAGGGCTGTGCAAAACAGGCGAGGTCCACAGAAACGCCATGACTACGTTTGTACAGGATGCGGCAAGCATTTTATAAGAAAGAGACGGTTTGATACCTCTCGCTATGTCTGCGGCGTCTGCAAAGGAAAATTGACTTGGCACCGTACGATAGATTCAGTATGAAAAGCATTCCTAGAGGGATGCTTTTTTATATCCAATTCTTATATGCAAGAGAAAAAGTAGACATATTGAGACAAATAGAGATACAAGTCTCATTTTGTCTCTTTTTTTAGGCGGCTTGAATTGTCTAAAGCCCATGTTTCAACATGTCATGATGTTGGCACGCTTTTTGCTTGTATATAAGTGCAAGCAAAAAAGATAGGAGGTTTTACAACATGGAAGTCGCATTGACAAAAGAAAAAGCGGTATGGATGTATCAAAAAATGCTGGAGATCCGCCAGTTTGAAGATCGAGTACACACACTTTTTACAAAAGGAATCCTGCCAGGCTTTGTCCACCTTTATGCTGGGGAAGAAGCTGTCGCTGTAGGAGCCTGTGCCCACCTGAATGAAAAAGACAGCATCACAAGTACACATCGTGGACATGGACATTGTATAGCTAAAGGCTGCGATCTAAAAGGAATGATGGCAGAAATTTATGGGAAAGCCACAGGTCTGTGTAAAGGAAAGGGAGGGTCAATGCACATTGCAGATTTTGATAAAGGAATGCTTGGTGCCAATGGAATTGTTGGAGGCGGATTTCCGCTGGCGTGTGGAGCAGCCCTAACAGCTAAATATAAGAAGACAAAAAATGTAAGCGTTTGCTTTTTTGGGGATGGTGCAAACAATCAAGGAACATTTCACGAAGGAATTAATCTCGCAGCTATCTGGAAATTGCCTGTCATTTTCATTGCAGAAAACAATGGCTATGGGGAAGCGACACCGTTTTCCTATGCTTCAAGCTGCAAATCAATCGTGGATCGAGCCGCTGGTTATGACATTCCTGGGATTCAAGTAGACGGAAAAGATGTGATGGCGGTTTATCAAGCCGTAGAACAAGCAATTGAACGAGCAAAAAATGGAGAAGGTCCGACATTGATTGAATGCATGACATATCGGAATTATGGTCATTTTGAAGGAGATGCCCAGCGTTACAAAACAAATCAAGAAAGAACAGAACATCAAGAAGAGAGAGATGCCATTGCTCTTTTTAAAAATGAATTGATCAAAAAGCAACTGCTTACGGACAAAGAGATATCAAATATCGAAGCGGCTGTAACGGAAGCGATAGATGAAGCCGTTAGATTCAGTGAAGAAAGTAAATATCCAGATCATACTGAATTATTGACCGATGTGTATGTTTCGTATCAATAAATCAGAAAGGGGAAAGGAAAATGACAAGAGAAATTAGCATGTCTAGTGCATTGAACGAAGCGATTAAACTTGCGATGAGAAGAGACGAAGATGTCATTTTAATGGGGGAAGATGTTGCAGGAGGCGCTCATGTGGATCACTTGCAGGATGATGAAGCATGGGGCGGTGTTCTTGGTGTCACAAAAGGAATCGTTCAGGAGTTTGGGCGTGAGCGAGTCCTTGACACGCCGATCAGTGAAGCTGGCTATGTCGGTGCTGCCATGGCAGCTGCGTCAACAGGGCTAAGACCCATTGCGGAACTCATGTTTAATGATTTTATCGGCACCTGTCTGGACCAAGTGCTGAATCAAGGGGCAAAATTTCGATATATGTTTGGCGGAAAAGCGGAGGTGCCCGTCACAATTAGAACAACACATGGGGCGGGTTTTAGAGCAGCCGCTCAGCATTCTCAAAGTTTATATGCGCTATTTACGAGCATTCCTGGATTGAAAGTGGTTGTGCCTTCCACGCCATACGATGCCAAAGGTTTACTGCTGGCATCAATTGAGGACCAGGACCCTGTCATCTTTTTTGAAGACAAGACGCTGTACAATATCACAGGAGACGTTCCAGAGAGATATTACACTCTGCCGCTTGGCAAAGCAGATGTGAAGAGAGAAGGCTCAGATGTGACCATCTTCGCAGTAGGTAAACAAGTTCATACAGCACTCGAAGCGGCAGAACAGTTAGCTGCTCAAGGAATTGAGGCTGAGGTCATTGATCCAAGAAGCCTGTCGCCACTTGATGAAGAGGCGATTCTGGCTTCGGTTGAAAAAACAAATCGGCTTGTCATTGTGGATGAAGCAAATCCAAGATGCGGAATTGCCGCAGATATCGCTTCTTTGGTTGCTGATAAAGGATTCGATTTACTTGACGCCCCAATCAAAAAAGTGACAGCTCCTCATACACCGGTTCCGTTTTCACCACCTCTTGAAGATATCTATTTGCCGACACCTGATCAGGTTGTGAGCACCGTATTAGAAATGATTGGTGAGAATCAAGACAAGATATTGAACTAAAGAAAGGAGAGAGAAAGATGGCTGTCGAGGTTGTGATGCCAAAATTGGGCATGTCGATGAAAGAAGGCACTGTATCTGTCTGGAACAAGCAAGTCGGAGAGACCGTAAAT
This sequence comes from Bacillus zhangzhouensis, assembly GCF_000715205.1. Lineage (GTDB taxonomy): Bacteria > Bacillota > Bacilli > Bacillales > Bacillaceae > Bacillus > Bacillus zhangzhouensis. Next base: position 40,137 of record NZ_JOTP01000023.1, read on the forward strand.
AAAGGGGAAAGCATTGCAAGCATCAATTCTGAAAAAATTGAGATGGAGATCGAATCACCTGCTGAAGGCACCGTATTGGAAATCAAAGTGCCTGAGGGGGAAGGTGTCCCTCCTGGCACGGTCATTTGCTATATCGGTGCAGGAAATGAACAGGGTCAAGAAAAGAAAGAAGGAAGAGGTTTGCCAAAGAAAGAGAGAAAGAAAATCTCCCCTGTTGCACGTAAAATGGCTAACAATGCAAATCTGGACATTGACACGCTGGTGGGAACCGGACCAGACGGGAGAATTACAAAAGCGGATGTGCTTCAGGCACTTCCTGATCAGAAAGAGAAACAAACACAAACACAAATACAAAACAATAAGACAGACCATCAACCTGTCAACATGATGCGGAAAACAATTGCCTCACGGATGATGAAAAGTCTGCAAACAAGTGCACAACTCACAATTACGATGAAAGCGGACGTGACAAAACTGACAAAATTACAGCCTCAATTGAACGAAACAGCCATAGCACGTCACGATACAAAATTGACCATGACCGATTTTGTAGCCAAAGCAGCGATCCTTTCATTACTAGAACATCCTGCGATGAACAGTCAATATCAAAATGAAAGAGTGGAAACTTTTGAATATGTTCATCTTGGGATAGCTGCTGCTTTAGAAAACGGCTTAGCTGTGCCGGTTATTCGACATGCGGAGCGACTATCGCTCATTGAGCTAGCGAAGACCATCAAATTGTATGGCAAAAAAGCACGTGAAGGCAAACTTCTTCACGATGAAATCGAAGGCTCTACCTTTACGATCACCAACCTTGGTGCCTATGGTGTAGAGCATTTCACTCCAATTTTGAATCCGCCGGAAGCCGGTATCCTAGGCGTCGGAAAAATGTATGAAACCCCTGTTTATCAAGGTGGTGAATTGTGCAAAGGTCATATCCTTCCACTCAGTCTGACGTTTGACCACCGCGTGCTGGACGGGGCGCCAGCTTCCGCATTTTTATCAACTGTTAAAGCATATTTAGAAAAGCCAGTATCCATTCTTTTATAGGAAGAAGGAAAATACGATGACACTAGTTATTATAGGAGGCGGACCTGCAGGGTATGTGGCGGCGATTACAGCCGCTCGTTTTGGAAGGGAGGTTGTGTTAATTGATCAAGGCCAGTTGGGAGGAACCTGTCTCAATGAAGGCTGTATTCCAACCAAATCGCTTTTGCAAAGTGCTGATATGTACGAGCGTGTGAAGTCAGCTGCACATTTTGGAATTGAACTTCCAGGGGAAAAGCCCATCATCCAATGGGATGTCGTTCAAAAACGGAAAGAGTCAGTCGTCAAGCAACTAACTGATGGCGTTCGCTACTTGATGAATAAAAATAAAATCAAGGTGATAAATGGGAAGGCATCATTTCTTGCTGCACATGAGATGTTGATTGAAAGTGAAGGGGCGTGTGAAATCATTCAAGCAACACAAATCATCATTGCATCAGGGGCAGCACCCGCTGCTTTACCTTTTGCACCATTTGATGGGAAATGGGTGATTGACAGCAAGGATGCAATGTCGCTCCCTTCGATACCAGATTCGCTTTGTATCATTGGTGGTGGGGTGATCGGGTGTGAGTTCGCAAGTATCTTTAGCAGAATGGGGACAAAGGTTGTTATGATTGAACAGTCAGTACGCATTTTACCAGAAGAAGATGACGATATTGCACAATGCCTTCACGATCAACTTGAAGAAGCAGGTGTGGACATTTTGACATCGGCTGCAGTCAACCAGCTTGATTCAACCTCAAAGAAAGTGGTGATTGAGAGAAAACATGGTGAGCGGTGTGAAATCCAGTCTGATCTTTGTTTAGTGGCAATTGGCAGAAAGCCGCGGCTTGATGAGTTGAATCTTGACCAGATTGGCATTGAATATGACTGGAACGGGATCAATGTCAATGAGCATATGCAAACCAATCTCTCCCATATATATGCGTGCGGGGATGTCACAGGAGGAGTACAGCTTGCTCACGTTGCTTTTCATGAAGGTACGATTGCGGCCTCACATGCATCAGGCGAACATGTAAAGGTCAATGAACAAGTAATTCCAAGGTGTATCTATACGTCCCCAGAAATCGCCAGTGTTGGCTTAAATGAAGAGAAAGCTAGAAATCAATATAAAGATATTCGGATAGGTAAATTTTCATTTTCTGCAAATGGAAAAGCACTGATTCTAAATCAACCGGTCGGTCAGGTGAAAATCATTGTAGAACCGCAATACCAAGAGATTGTAGGCGTATCAATCATCGGGCCAAATGCAACAGAGCTGATTGGACAAGCAGCAGTCATGATGCATTCAGAGTTGACCGTTGATACATTAGAGCAATATATTGCGGCACATCCGACTCTTTCAGAGGCGATTCACGAAGCCTTGCTGCAAACAAGTGGACGAGCGGTGCACTGCTGAAAGAGAAACAAACTTCTCGACATCTATCTTGATGTGTTCTTGGGGTAGCCAATGTAATTGAAAGCGCTTTTATAATTATCTATAATGAATAAAAAGCCCCTAGAGGAGAGGATGGAATGAATCCGACACCTTGTTATTTAAATACGTGGAAACGTTTTGTTCGTGAAGGTTTGTTTGATAAGTCTCGTCTGGATAAAAGAGTGATGGAGTCATGGCACAGATGTAAACAAGCAAATGTTAATCCGTATTTAGATAAAGGACAGTCGTTGTTAGAAAAGGAATTATTCAGTGCTCAAAAAAAGAAATACTCATTATTCCTCAATACCGCTCTTCCTTACTTAAATAAAATCAGTCAGCAATTAAAAGAATCTGACATGTTGGCCTTACTCATCGATGCAGACGGGTATGTGCTAAGTCTGACAGGAAGCCAAAGGACGATGGTGGAAGCAAGAAAAATTAATTTTATGGAGGGGGCGCGCTGGACCGAAACAGATGTAGGGACAAACGCGATCGGAACGGCACTCGTCATCGGAGAAGCTGTGATGATTAACGGAACTGAGCATTTTTCTATCGCCTCTCATCATTGGAGCTGTTCAGCCGCCCCTATTCGTGATGTAGACGGTACGATCTTAGGGGTGATCGATATCTCCTGTATGGCGGATAACAAGCACCCTTTTATGCTTGGAATGGCTTCAACGGTTGCTTATGCCATAGAGAGAGAAATTCAAGTCCAGCAAAAAAGGAGAGAGATGGAGCTCATCACTCATTGTCTCCAGCAGGTGGAAGCGGACGAACCGTATGTTGTCTGTAATGAAAAAAAGCAAATTGTTTCTGCAAGCAGGTCGATTAGAGAACGATTTTCAGACTGGTACGGAATGGATGTCGAGCGGCTTATGGCTCATCCATTTGTTATCCGGGGAAAGCAAATCATTCAATCAGAGCAAGATGGAAAGATGCTAGGCATGTCCCTTTCTCTTGAAGAAGCAACGAAAAGCAACATAACCGTTTCTTTTCCTCAATTTCCCGGGGAATCCGGAACAAGTAAGGTGTTTCAACAGACGCTCAGCGAGATGAAGAGAGCGGCACAAACAAATGCTCATGCATATATTTGGGGAGAAACAGGTACAGGGAAGGAACTGGCCGCTAGGGCCATTCACTCAGCCAGTGAAAGGCATAGAGGACCGTTTATTGCTGTTAATTGCGGAGCCATTCCTGAAAGCCTGTTAGAAAGCGAATTATTTGGCTATGCTGAAGGGGCTTTTACAGGGGCAAAACGTCATGGAGCTAAAGGGAAATTTGAACAAGCTCATAAAGGAACACTCTTTTTAGACGAAATTGGCGAAATCCCATATGCGATGCAAGTAGCGCTCCTTAGGGTGATAGAAGAAAGAAAAGTCGTACCGCTCGGCGGGACACACGAAATCCCTTTGGATATTAGAATTATTACAGCGACGCACCGGAACATGAATGAACTGCTGAAGGAAGGAAAAATACGAGAAGATTTGTACTACCGTCTTCATGTCTATCCAATCAACATCCCGCCACTCAGGGACAGAAAGGAAGACATCCCTGATTTATACCGTTATTATCAAAAGAAACATCAGTGGAATGCGAAGTTTCCTGAATCTTTTTTTCAGAAGTTGCAGGAGTATCATTGGCCGGGAAACATACGCGAGCTTTTTAATCTGTTTGAACATATAAGGGTGTTGTTTCCTGAAGGAGGAAGGATTGGGTCGTCTCAATATGATGAGGTATTAGAGGCAATTGACCAGAAAAAAAAGAAGTTGTATCCAGCAGAGGGTCACGATATTTCAAAAGAACTAACATATAGGGAACATATTCGAAAGCAAATGGTGATAGAGTCACTGCACAAAACGAAAGGTCATGTGTCAGAAGCAGCTAGGTTAGCGGGGGTGCCAAGAAGCACTTTTTACAAGTGGATGCGAAAGTTTAAGCTGTCGTAAATCTTAGGTATGGCAGCATCAAGGAGGCTCTGGTCTCCCTTTGAGAGGTCGGGGTCTTTCTGCGATGGATCAACAGAAAACAAAAAGGAAGGGAAAAAGGCTTGACTGTTATATTAGTATATGTTAAATTGTAAAAGCCGTCGCAAATGAGACAGGGATGAAACGCTTGAAAATTCTTGACACATTTTTCTGGCATAGATATAATGAAACATGTCTTATTATTCCGCAGTAGCTCAGTGGTAGAGCTATCGGCTGTTAACAGCTCGGTAGCAGGTTACAGTTATACAT
>NZ_JOTP01000024.1 GCF_000715205.1 Bacillus zhangzhouensis
GAAAAATTAGTTTAAGGCCTGCATTCTTTGTTTCGAATCCATCGATCCCGTTTAAGACACCTTTTTCAAAAAGGTGTCTTTTTTTATGTTGGCAGAGGGAATGTATAACTATTCAAAATGTTGTCGAGTTGAGTCAGAAGGCATCGAGAAAGTAAAATATAAGCATGAACGGAAAGGGGATGTACATATGGGAGATCAAAAGAAGGTCACGATTGTCGGGGTTCCGATGGACTTGGGTCAAACGAGAAGGGGCGTCGATATGGGGCCGAGTGCGATTCGGTGTGCTGGCGTAAAAGAAAAATTGGAATCGCTTTCATTTGGTGTGGAGGATCTCGGGGATATTCCAGTCGAGCAAAGGGACGATGAGAAAGGTTTATATACAAGTGAAAAGTTAAAAAATCTAACGGAGAATGCTGGTGCCAATCAGCTGCTTGCTGAAAAGGTTGACAGTATTGTGCAGTCAGGTTCGTTTCCGCTGATTTTAGGTGGTGATCACAGCATTGCGATTGGCACACTTGCTGGTGTAGCGAAGCATTATGAAAACTTGGGTGTCATTTGGTATGATGCGCACGGTGATTTAAATACGGAGGAAACCTCTCCTTCTGGAAATATTCATGGCATGCCGCTTGCTGTCAGTCTCGGCCTTGGGCATGCTGATTTAACGAACATTGGTGGTTATTCTCCTAAATTGAAACCCGAAAATGTCATATTAATTGGTGCTCGTTCCTTAGATGAAGGAGAGCGAGCGTTGATTAGAGAAAAAGGCATGAAGGTGTATACGATGCATGAAATTGATCGTTTAGGGATGACAAGGGTGATGGAGGAAGCTATTGCGTATTTAAAGGAAAGAACAGATGGTGTCCACCTGTCGCTTGATTTAGATGGGTTAGATCCAGTGGAATGCCCTGGTGTAGGAACTCCGGTGGCAGGCGGGATTAGTTATCGTGAGAGTCACCTTGCAATGGAGCTTTTAGAGGAAGCAGGTATTTTGACTTCAGCGGAATTTGTGGAGGTAAATCCAGTACTAGATGAGAAAAATAAAACAGCAGAAGCGGCTGTTGCTTTAATTGGTTCTTTAATGGGTGAAAAGTTATTGTAGAGCGGGACTTGTTCCCGTTTTTTTTATTTTGGGAAAATTTAAGGATATATTAAGGTTTTTACCGGCTGATAAGCGTAACACGCTGTCAAAAATTTGTTACACTATTTTTTAGAGGAGAATGAAACCTTTTGGAAAGAGGTTCGTATACATAAAGACCGGTGAAGGCAGAGGTTGAATATACTATGGACACAATGATTAAAAAGAGAATTAAGCAAGTGAAAAAAGGCGACCAGAACGCATTTACAGACATCGTAGACCTGTATAAAGACAAAATTTATCAGCTGTGCTACCGTATGCTTGGGAATGCACACGAAGCGGAGGATATCGCACAGGAGGCGTTTATTCGTGCCTATGTGAATATTGAGAGCTTTGATGTGAATCGTAAGTTTTCCACGTGGCTGTACCGCATTGCAACCAACCTGACCATCGACCGTATTCGCAAAAAAAAGCCGGATTATTATTTAGATGCAGAGGTGGCAGGAACAGAAGGACTGAATATGTATTCTCAAATTGCTGCTGATGGCATTTTGCCAGAGGATGAGGTGGTGTCTCTTGAGTTATCGAGTACCATTCAGCAAAAAATTCTAAGATTACCCGATAAATATCGTTCAGTCATCGTATTAAAGTATATTGATGAACTCTCATTAAAAGAAATTAGTGAGATTCTGAATATACCAGTTGGTACAGTGAAAACGAGAATACACAGGGGTAGAGAGGCTCTCCGGAAACAGTTGAGAGACCTTTGAGTGAGGTGATTTTGATGAGCTGTCAGGATAGAATCGTCCAGCTTATGCATCAGTATTTAGACCGGGATATCATGCCCGAAGACGAAAAAGAATTAAAGAGCCATCTGCAATCGTGTGAGGAATGCCGTACTCATTTTCAACAAATTGAGAAATCCATCGCGCTAGTGCAGAGTACATCTCATATAGAAGCACCATCTGATTTCACTGCAAAGGTGATGGCAGGTCTTCCAAAGGAGAAAAAGCGTGTGTCGATTCAAAGATGGATCAAAGCTCACCCGCTGATGGTAGCCGCTGCCCTCTTTCTCATTTTGATGGGAGGCAGTCTGTTTACAAGCTGGAATACCGATCATAATTTCAGTGTGTCAAAGCAGCCGAATCTCGTGGTTGAAAATGATACAGTGACCGTACCTAAAGGGGAAACCGTCAAAGGTGATGTCACTGTCAAAAATGGCAAGCTGATTGTAGAAGGCAAGGTTGATGGAAATGTCACAGTCGTCAATGGGGAACAGCTGACTGCTTCTGCCGGACAAGTCACTGGTCAAATCAATGAAATTAATGAAGTGTTTGATTGGATCTGGTACAAAATGAAATCCACAGCACAAAACGTGATGCGGGTCATTGGGCCAGAGGAGCAAAAGTAAATCAAACAGCATGGGAGCAGCCTCTTAGGGGCTGCTCTTTTTCTATATCATTGCTCAGATTCACACATACTAGAATGCCAGCCATATATGGCAACTATTTTCCTTGCTGAAATAAAATGTGGTATAATAGCCACGCTATGTATTTACACATAGGCTTTTTTTATAAAAAAATGCATCACACGAAGAAACTTGAAAATTCTGGAGGACGAGGAAATGGCTTTAGGGGATATTCCTTTTTTGCAGTACCTCGGTAATGCTGTTGATATACTCGTTGTTTGGTATGTGATATATAAATTAATGATGGTCATCCGCGGAACAAAAGCGGTTCAGCTTTTAAAGGGAATTGTGGTCATTGTTCTCGTCAGGATGGGAAGTGCGTATCTCGGTCTTAACACACTTCAATGGCTGATGGATCAAGCGATTACGTGGGGTTTCCTTGCGATCATTATTATTTTTCAGCCAGAGCTAAGGAGAGCGCTTGAGCAACTCGGGCGCGGCCGTTTCTTCTCAAGAAGCGGGACACCTGTAGAGGAACAGCAGCAGAAAACGATCGAGGCAATTACAAAAGCAATTAACTATATGGCTAAACGTAGAATAGGAGCGCTGCTGACAATTGAGCGCGATACTGGGATGAATGATTACATAGAGACAGGAATTCCTTTGAATGCAAAAGTGAGTTCTGAGTTGCTGATTAATATTTTCATTCCGAATACACCGCTTCATGACGGTGCTGTGATTATGAAGCGTGATGAGATTGCAGCTGCGGCTTGTTATTTACCGCTGTCAGAAAGTCCTTTTATCTCTAAGGAACTCGGAACCCGTCACCGGGCGGCAGTTGGTATTAGTGAAGTGACGGACAGCTTAACCGTCATCGTTTCTGAGGAGACAGGCGGCATTTCTGTCGCAAGAAATGGTGATCTCCATCGAGAATTGACAGAAGAAGCGCTTGAAGAAATGCTGATTGCTGAATTTAGTAAAAACAGCAAAGATGCTTCCTCGACCAAATGGTATTGGAGGGGCAAGAAAAATGGATAAGATTTTGAATAATCGCTGGGCCGTTAAGTTTCTTGCATTGGTCTTCGCTTTATTGCTGTATGGTACAGTCAATTCAGCGCAAGCGCCCACGCCGAAAAAAATCGGTGAATCCTTTTTCCCAACATCGACGACAGATGAAGCAACCTTAACCGACATTCCTGTTAAAGCGTATTATGATGACGAGAAGTACGTCGTCACTGGTGTACCGCAGACAGTCAATGTCACGATTAAAGGATCAACAAGTGCAGTGAAAACAGCAAGACAAACAAAGAATTTTGAAATTTATGCAGATATGCAAAACTTATCTACAGGTACACATAAAGTGGAGCTGAAGGCAAGAGATGTATCAAAGGGAATCACATTATCGATTAATCCGTCTGTGACGACTGTGACGATACAAGAAAAAACGACAGCTGAATTTCCTGTTGAAACAGAATTTTATAATCAAAATAAAATCAAAGACGGCTATTCACCCGAACAGCCCATTGTGAATCCGAAAAAGGTGACTGTCACTGGCTCAAAGGACGTGATCGACAAAATTTCTGTCATTAAAGCCTTTGTGAACTTAGAGGATGTCGATCAGCAAATCCAGAAGGAAGCGAAGCTCACTGTGTATGATAGCAGCGGGAATGAGTTGCCAGTCGAAGTGAGTCCGTCAGTGGTGGATATTACGGTCCCAATCACGAGTCCGAGCAAGAAGGTCCCGTTTAAAATTGAGCGGACGGGCAGCTTACCGGATGGGATCAGTATCTCAAGCATTGAGACAAGCCCGAGTGAGGTCACAGTGTACGGCTCTCAAAAGGTGCTTGATGCACTTGATTTTATCGATGGCGTTAAGCTGGACCTAAGCAAAATCAAAGATGATACGGAGATCGATGCCGACATTCCTCTGCCAGATGGTGTGAAAAAGGTATCGCCCGAAACTGTTAAGATCAAAGTGAAGGTTGCAACAGCTGAAGAAAAAAAGATCGATAATGTCCCGATTTCTGTCGTGGGTCTGAGCAAGGACCTGAGTTCTGAATTTGTGAGTCCATCTTCTGGGCGTCTCACGCTAACAGCAAAAGGGTCAAAGAGTGCAATTGATAAACTAAAGGCTTCAGATATTGAAGCCTATATCAATGTGGGGGACTTAAACGAAGGAACACATGAGGTTAAAGTACAAGTGAACGGTCCTCAAAACGTGACGTGGACATTATCGAGATCAAAGGTCAAGGTGAAACTTACCTCTACTGACACAGAAGATCAGCCGGCTTCTACGAATGATCGAAAGGATCAATCGTCTAATGACGATGATCAGGAAGAGAAGAGTCAAAAGGAATCGACACAAGATAAAGCAAAAAAAGAATCAATTCAAAGACAGCGGGTTAAAGAAGATAAAAAAGAGGACACAGAGTCCTCTTGAATGGTAAAAAAGGAGCGATTGAAACATGGGCAAGTACTTTGGAACTGATGGTGTAAGGGGTGTGGCTAATAGCGAATTAACGCCAGAGCTCGCATTTAAAATTGGGAGATTTGGCGGCTATGTGCTCACAAAGGATAAAGAACGTCCAAAGGTACTCGTTGGGCGAGACACACGTGTATCCGGTCATATGTTAGAAGGAGCCCTCGTGGCAGGCCTACTTTCAATTGGGGCTGAAGTGATGCGTTTAGGTGTCATCTCAACACCTGGCGTGTCCTACTTAACGAAGGCAATGGATGCAGAAGCAGGTGTCATGATTTCTGCTTCTCACAACCCTGTTCAAGACAACGGAATTAAATTCTTCGGCGGTGACGGCTTTAAGCTGTCAGATGAACAGGAGAATGAAATTGAGCAGCTAATGGATCAGCCAGTCGATCAATTACCACGCCCGGTTGGAGCCGATCTTGGAACGGTGAATGACTACTTTGAAGGCGGTCAGAAATACTTACAATTCTTGAAGCAGACAGCGGATGAGGATTTCACAGGCATTCATGTGGCGCTTGACTGCGCTAACGGTGCGACTTCTTCTCTAGCGACACATTTATTTGCTGATTTAGATGCAGATGTGTCCACAATGGGAACATCACCAAACGGATTGAATATCAACGATGGCGTAGGGTCAACTCATCCAGAGGCTCTTTCTGCTTTTGTGAAGGATAAGGGCGCAGATATTGGTCTTGCGTTTGATGGTGACGGTGACCGTTTAATTGCAGTCGATGAAAAAGGTGATATCGTAGACGGCGATCAAATTATGTACATATGTGCACGTTATTTGAAGGGTGAAGGCCGATTAAAGGATGACACCGTCGTGTCAACGGTCATGAGTAACCTAGGTTTCTATAAAGCGCTGGAGAAACAAGGCATTAAGAGTATCCAAACCGCAGTTGGTGATCGCTATGTGGTCGAAGCGATGAAAAAGGACGGCTATAACGTCGGCGGTGAGCAATCAGGCCACTTGATTTTCCTTGATTACAATACGACAGGTGACGGCATGCTTTCTGCCATCATGCTTGTAAATACATTAAAAGCGACAGGGAAAACATTATCAGAGCTTGCGGCTGAAATGGAAAAGTTCCCGCAGCTTCTAGTAAATGTGAAAGTGTCTGATAAATATAAAGTCGAAGAAAATGAAAAAGTAAAAGCGGTGATCCAAGAGGTAGAAAAAGAGATGAGCGGCGACGGGCGTATCCTTGTTCGTCCATCTGGAACAGAACCGCTTGTACGTGTGATGGCAGAAGCGAAAACAAAAGAGCTGTGTGATGAATATGTGGCTCGAATCACCGCTGTTGTCAAAGAAGAAATGGGTATTGAGTAATCAATCAAAGCAAATCGCAGAGCAGCGGTTTGCTTTTTTTTTCGAATAAACGTCATAAGAGGAGGATTCTTGACGAATCATATAGGCGAGGGCCATTTGCTGATGCCTTCATACATAGGAGAGCACATCAAAGGTAGAACGTGACAAGCCTCATCGCATATAGTGTATGGAGGTCTCACTTTCTAAAATGAAGGGGATCACCCGCTACATTGTGATTGACGGAGGTCAGACCTTATAGTACAATCATCCTTGTGTTACTGGATTTTTATTCTATCAGGAAAGGCAGGGTAGATGTTCAGGAACTCTCTTATAATTATAGCGCCCGAACTAAGCGATCGGACGACAGATGCTTAGTTGACGAGGATGGAGGTTATCGAATTTTCGGCGGATGCCTCCCGGCTGATCAAATATAGAGATCACAGCCGTAAGTGTTTCTTTAAAGCAAAGAGGTGACTCTTTGTACAAAGGGAATACACATGATCTCCCAAATTAAACATGTAGAGAGGGACGAAGAAATGTCCCTTCTATTTTAGTAGGCTTTCTTTGTCCCTTTCACATGATCGGGAGGAAGAATATTTATGTGTGGAATCGTAGGTTATATTGGTCAGAATGATGCGAAGGAAATCTTATTAAAAGGTTTAGAAAAGCTTGAGTACCGTGGGTATGACTCAGCAGGTATCGCTGTGGCAAACGAAGAAGGCGTGCATGTGTTCAAAGAAAAAGGACGTATCGCTGAGCTTCGTGAGGTCGTTGATGCAAACGTGGCATCTACAGCGGGAATTGGACATACACGCTGGGCAACACACGGTGTACCAAGTCATCTAAATGCGCATCCGCATCAAAGTGCTTCTGGCCGTTTTACGCTTGTTCATAACGGTGTCATCGAGAACTATGTACAATTGACACGCGAATATTTACAAGACGTCACACTTAAAAGCGACACAGATACAGAGGTTGTTGTTCAAGTCATCGAACAATTTGTAAGCAGAGGTCTTGATACAGAGGAAGCTTTCCGTCAAACGCTTCTTCAATTAAAAGGCTCTTACGCAATTGCCCTTTTCGATAACGAAAACAAAGAAACAATCTATGTGGCGAAAAACAAAAGCCCATTATTGGTTGGTTTCGGCGAAGACTTCAACGTTGTGGCTTCTGACGCAATGGCGATGCTTCAAGTAACAAACGAATATGCGGAATTAATGGATAAAGAAATGGTCATTGTCACAAAAGACGAGGTTATCATCAAAAACCTTGACGGTGATATCATGACACGTCCTTCCTATATCGCTGAGCTAGATGCAAGCGACATCGAGAAAGGCACATATCCTCACTACATGTTAAAAGAAACGGATGAACAGCCGCTAGTGATGCGCAAAATCATCCAAGAATATCAAGACGAAAACGGCAAGCTGTCAGTCGCTGGCGATATCGCAAGTGCAGTAGCAGAAGCAGACCGCATTTACATTGTGGCTTGTGGAACGAGCTATCATGCAGGTCTTGTCGGTAAACAATATATTGAAGACTGGGCGAAAGTACCTGTAGAAGTCCATGTAGCAAGTGAATTCTCTTACAACATGCCGCTTCTATCGAAAAAGCCGTTGTTCATCTTCCTTTCTCAATCTGGAGAGACTGCGGACAGCCGTGCTGTACTTGTTCAAGTCAAAGAGCTTGGTCATAAAGCATTAACGATCACAAACGTGCCAGGTTCTACGCTTTCTCGTGAAGCGGACTTTACATTGCTTCTTCATGCAGGACCAGAAATCGCAGTAGCTTCAACAAAAGCCTACACAGCACAAATCGCTGTTCTTGCGATCCTTGCATCCGTTGCAGCTGAATTAAATGGTCAATCTCTTGATTTTGATCTTGTGAAAGAGCTTGGTATTGTGGCAAACGCAATGGAAGCCCTTGTCGATCAAAAGGATGAAATGGAACAAATCGCTCGTGACTTCTTCACAGTGACACGTAACGCATTCTTTATCGGAAGAGGACTTGACTACTATGTGTGCCTTGAAGGTTCACTAAAACTAAAAGAGATCTCTTACATCCAAGCAGAAGGTTTTGCTGGCGGAGAACTCAAACACGGCACCATTGCTTTAATTGAAGAAGGTACACCGGTGATTGCCCTTGCAACGCAAGAGCATGTGAACTTAAGCATTCGCGGTAACGTCAAAGAAGTCGTTGCACGCGGCGCAAACCCATGTGTCATCTCACTGAAAGGCCTAGAAGACGAAGGCGACCGTTTCGTCCTTCCAGCTGTACACCCAGCACTTGCACCACTTGCATCTGTTGTTCCATTACAGCTAATCGCTTACTACGCAGCCCTTCACCGCGGGTGTGATGTGGATAAACCACGTAACCTTGCGAAGAGTGTGACGGTTGAGTAGGGTTAAATAGATTATTCACTTTTATTGATGTTAATAAAGTTGTTAGAGCTGTCAGCCTGGGAACACTTACTTACTCAGAACCCGCTGACAGTTTTTTTCTATTGGGATAAAGTTTGGATATGGATTATAGAGTGTTTAATTTAGAGAAAAAAGAAAGTTTAACAACTTATTCAGTTGTTAAATTAACGTTTCGTGGGGATAATGAGAATTAGTACTTTTAATATGATTTTAGAATGTGCTTTCAAGAAATAAAATTGACAAACACCACATCGCTATTTTAATAATAAAATGATGACCATTCACGATCCTTGTTACCCTTTAATGATCTGTCATTCATTGATTAAGACATGTGGAAATCCAACTTTTTAACATATTTTCCATCTTGACATGGTCAATCATTTGTGGCTTTAAAATGAAGTTGCACCATTTTAAAAAAAGATGAACGGATTATAAAAAAGTTGCACTGTTTTAGCCCTTTAGAGATACGTCTAAAGGGCTATTTAAGTCATAAGTGTTTTAAAAAGAGTTCCCACTATCTTTTAGACACCGAGCAGAACTATTGCTGAATAAGTTGATATAAACAATATGTGAATTGCTCTGGGATTAAGGCGGTAGCATACAGTAGGATTTCATTTTTTAATGAAATCCTCTATTTAATGACAAAACGAGCTATCTCATAGGACGCTTGTTTTGTCACCGCCGTAAGCGATAAGAGTTTCTATAATCTGTAACAATAATACAACACAAGAAGGTACACCAAACGCAACTTTTACTAAATACGTACCATAAACATCCCTCGTCTGTTTATGGTTGAATGCTAAATTAGTAGCCCATTCCAATGCTTTAAGCTGTTACTCCTTTTCAACTATGCCTTTAAGCTGTTCTTTAACATTATTTTTACTTAATCCTCCGTGGTAACAAATCACTTTTTCAATATCGAAATCCAAATAGCTTGCTATGGAACGGAATGCTGTATCCATATCCGGAGTGGATGGTGGATGAGGTCCTTGCAAAACACCTTCTACACTATACATTGCATCCCCTACAACAAGGGTTTTGCTTTGCTTCAAATAAAGGCTAATATGCCCGGGTGTATGCCCGGGTGTAAAAATAACGTGGATTCCTCCGCAGAATGGGAGATCCTCTCCACCAAACAATGTTTTGTCAACTTTAGCCCTTGGGGAATTGTTAACTTGAGCCACTATTACCCGACGTTTATCATCTGAAAGGCCGTCTAATTGCCAAGCCATACTTTCAAGGTTTGCCTTTAAGAGGGGGAATTCACCCTCAATATAGGGCTTATCAATTTCATGAGCGTAAACTTTAATATGCGAATCAGATTCCTGCAAGATTTCAGGAAGGCTACCAATATGGTCAATGTCCTGATGTGTTAGAATAATAGCTTTTAATTTTTCAAAAGAGACTCCAGCATCATTCATTGCTGTTCGTATTTGCTCCAATTGACCAGGTGTTCCAGTATCAATCAGAACAGCAGTCTCATCATCCCAAATAAGAGTAGGATTCAATTCTTGACGACCACCAAAGGCTTCAATCTGTAGTTCAATCATTTTTACTCCATTCGAAATTTCCATATTTCTTTCTCCATTCTAGTTTTAATACGTTAAATATTCTGAGGGTCGGTTACTTAGTGGATCAGTAATTATAAGGATAATGCCTGTTTAAGATGAATTTGATATCCATATTTTTAATAAGGTGGCCTTGAAAAATACAGCTCTCAATTAACAAAACGAAAAAGCGTTATAAATAGTTACGGGGATGTCGATATTTTTTGTATTCGCAGTCCCTTTTTGATCTCATATTTCGTTTATAATAAATGAAAAGCAAAAATAAAGGAGGGATTTCAATGCGAGCGATTGATCAAAACGCTACTACTGAAGCGAATAAAAACTTCGAAAATGCCGTTAAACCCTACATGAAAGACTTGAAGAACTATTGCCGTTCCCTGATGAAATCGACTTGGGATGGAGAAGACCTGATGCAAGATACATTGACGAAGGCATATAAAAGTTACTCAACAACATTAAATCCAGTTTCCAAATCTTATTTGTTCCGAATTGCAAGCAATACATGGATTGATGGAAACCGGAAACAAAGGCTTAACGAAGACTTTAATAAAGATGTTTCAGAACTAGCCGATAAAAAAACAAATTCAGATATTCTTATAGAAGGAATGCAATTATTGTTGGAGGAACTTTCGCCAAAACAGCGTATAGCAGTGTTACTCGTTGATGGATTTAATTACACAATGCAAGAAACTTCAATTATGATGAGGACAACTGAGGGGGCCGTAAAGGCGGTTCTTCATCGGGCCCGAAGGAAAATAAAACAAGTAAGAAATCAAGCTACTATTTATTCGGAGGACGACAACGTCAAAACGTATATTACCGCATTCCAAAGTGGAAAACCTGAAATGATTGTCGATCTTTTCCGGAAAGAAATTGGTGAACCACGTATGGTGGAAATAAGTACCCTATCAGGTTCTAATCCAAAGATGACAATTCAACCAATTGTTGGATTCGGAACTTCATACGTAATTGTTACGCTCAGGAAAAAAGATGGAAATTTAGTTTGTATACCATTTTATAGGTCAGAATGGCTAGCTTTCTTCACTCAATTGAAAGAAGAACTTTTTTTGGCAACATAATAAAAAGGGGTTATCTGAATAGTTATTGTGATTCCACTTTTCGTTGATGCTTTATTGAAATAAAGTTCTTTAGTGGGTAAAAAGAAGCAACAATATCATCTTTTATCTACTGTTTCTTCAGAGGAATTGTGGAAACATTTTTTGTTTATGAGGTTCAGTATGTCCATGGCTGATCATTTGCTGGTCATTTTATGGCTGAAAACGAAAAACGGATGACCAGTGACGTCGAAATAAAGTTCGATCATGTATAAAAGTCTGATCGTTTATAATAAAGTTTGATCAAAAATCCTGCGGTAATGAAATGCAGTTTTTTTTCTTGTTTCGCAATCAGACCATGTAATGGAGTAAGTCTTCTTATAAAAAGAAAAGAGTAAAGAAAGATCTAGATTACGTAGAAGCAAACCTAAAAGGGTTGGACTTACAAGGCCGAGGTTTTAGAGGAACATTAATGATTGCAGCAAATTTAAGCCATAGTAATTTGAGAAGGTCTGATTTTATTGTAGCTGACCTAAGAGACGCAGAGATAAGTGGCGCTAACTTGAAAGAAGCTCTTTTTCTAACACAGTCACAAATCAATTCCGCAAGAGGAGATGATCAAACCCAAATTTCCGATTAGTTAGAAAGTCCAAACCATTGTCTAAACTAAAAGATTACCACGCAGTTTTAGTCAACTTTTCAACGCCCTTATTGTACTATAAAGGGCTTTTAATAACGTCTTTGAAACGATCTTCAGCAAAGGGGCGCAATTGTGGAAGACTAAAGGTAAAAATGATCAATCTTTTTTATAAAACTGAAACTTAAATTTGCTAGATGGGAATCTATTTTGATCAAACTTTTTTCAAAATGGATTCTTCTTATTTGCCGAAAATACGGATTTGTGAGGTATTTTTAATCAAACTTTATTCCAAAGCAACATTTGATACTAGATATAATTGTCTAAAGAGGTATTTTTGTGTCTAAAGAACTAATTAAAATGAAAGATAGATTCGATAAGATCGTACATCTTCAAGAGAGCGGAGTCATTATGAGTGAATATTTAAAAAAGGAAAAATGGGGAATTACTTTTTTCTTCATCGTTTATATCGCATTGTTTATTAGCTCTTATTTGTTGATTGGTGGTCCTGCTACCGTCGAAGGACCGATTTGTGTATTTCTAGGATTCTGTTTCGTTCAATTTCATAAATATAGGTCTTTCAAAAATGATGCGGGTAATAAAAAGGGAATAGGCATACTAAGAGAGCGGCACGTAGAGAAGGCAATACAGGTTGAATATTTAACAAAGAAAGAGAGAAAAACACATGAACAAACCTAAAATCTATACAATGAGCTTCGCAAAAGTCTATCCTCTCTATATCGCAAAGGTGGAAAGAAAGGGAAAAACGAAGGCTGAAGTCGATACGATTATTTGTTGGTTAACAGGGTACAGTCCAGAAGAGTTACAGGAACAGTTGAACAAACAGATAGACGTTGAAACCTTTTTTTCTGAAGCTCCTGAGCTGCATCCTTCCCGCAGTTTAATCAAAGGGGTCATCTGTGGTGTTCGAGTGGAGGATATTGAGGAAGAAACCATGAAAAACATTCGTTATCTGGATAAGCTAATTGATGAATTAGCGAAAGGAAAGAAGATGGAAAAGATTTTGCGAGGTTCATCATAAACATCTATAACACGTAAGCCCAGTGAAGGTGCCTTCACTGGGCTTTTTTATATCTTATAGACCACTCGATCGATAAAAATAAAATCCATTTGAACGAAGTCACCCTTCATGTCGTCAAAAGAAGTGATATCAAAAAAATTGGTGTATGAAAAAGGAGTGGCGTGGATGGATATGAAGATGATTTTACCTCTTATTTTGCTGCAAGCCATTTTAATGGTGATTGGTTTGTTTGATTTGCTGAAAAGAGATCCATCGAGGATCAGAGGAGAAGTGAAGTGGGTTTGGGCTTTGGTGATTGTGTTTGTGGCGAGTGCCGGTCCTATTGCGTATTTCATTTTTGGTCGTAAACAATCTTAATAGGGGGAATTCGCTTGAATATGCTGGAGTGTCATGGGCTGACGAAATCATATGGTCGGCATGAGATTTTAAAAAATGTATCGTTTTCCGTTGGAGAAGTCGGTTGTGTAGGCTTTTTAGGAGCCAATGGAGCAGGAAAGACGACAACAATTCGGATTTTGACGGGGCTTGCTCGTCCTACGTCCGGCGTCGTGAAGGTGGCGGGTTTGGATGTGACAAAGGATATGAATCAAATCAGTCATGTGATCGGGTATTGTCCGCAGCAACCTGCATTTTATCAGGATATGACGGGGCAGGAGTGGATGCATTGGGTTGGAGGGTTATTTCATTTAGAGAAAAAATTGATTCACTCTAAAACGGAGGAACTGTTGAAGCTTTGCCGCATTGATGAGGCGAAGGATCGTTCCATAGGCAGCTATAGCGGAGGAATGAAGCAGAGGCTCGCCATTGCGCAGGCACTCATCAACAGCCCGAAGGTTCTCATTCTAGATGAGCCTGTGTCGGCACTTGATCCCATGGGGAGAAAAGACGTTCTAACATTGATTGAGCGTCTAAAGCATAAGATGCTGATCTTTATGTCGACCCATATTTTAGATGACATTGAAAGAGTGGCGGATCATATTATCATGATCAACAGCGGGAAAATTGAGATGTCCTCTTCCATGAAACAGATCAAAGAAGACTATATCCAGCCCGTCATCGAATTCCAATTAGAAAAACAGAATGCGGAACTAGTGGCTTTGTTAAAAGAGCGGGTTTGGGTGGAAGAATGCATTGATACGGGGGAGGGTTATCAGGTGCGAGTCAACGATCAACGAACGGCATTGAAGGAACTGCCTGGTCTCATCACTGAAACGGGCGGCGTACTACTCAATTATCGACTATCTAAGCTGACGCTTGAAGATATTTTCATGAAGGTTGTGAATTCATGATGATGTTCAAAAAGGAATTTAGGGAGTTATTCACTAGTTATAAAATCTTATTTGTTCCTATCATTTTTACGATTTTAATGATCACGCAGCCTATTACGTTGAAAATGCTGCCAGATCTTCTATCGAAATCAGCTGATTTACCTGAAGGATCAACATTTTATATACCAGAGCCAAGTGCTGGAGAGGCATTAGCAAGTGCATTGAGCAAATTCGATTCGCTCGGCGTTTTTATCTTGATTATGATTGTGATGGGGACGATTGCTGGAGAGCGTGCCTCTGGGGTGGCTTCGATGATTATGGTAAAACCAGTCAGTCGAACGAGTTATTATGTATCAAAAATATGCGCCTATGCCTGTCTGACCTTTTTTAGTTTGGTGGTGGCGGTGCTGGCCTCCGTATATTATGTAGACATTCAATTTGGGCATCTGGACTGGATCAACGTGTTAAAAGGCGTACTTCTTTATTACCCAAACTTACTGCTGATTGTGGTGTCGACCATTTGTGCCTCGGCTTTCTTTCAGCGTTCGGTGACGGCTGGCGGTGTTTCGCTTTTGATCAATCTCATTCTTTTTACAGTCCCTCCATTTTATGAAGACACACTGGGGAAGTATGCACCTAAAGGCATGACAAGTGCGGCAGAGGAAATGATCTACCGAGGGACCTATTCAGATCATGCTCTTACAAGTTTTTTAGGTGTATCGATGTTGATTGTCCTCTTTTTTCTCATTGGATGGTTTCTTTTTAGAAAACAAGAATTATAGCATGTTGTACCCTTTGGATATGAGGATCTAAAGGGTTTTTTTAGCCTGTTCCGTATCATTCTGCCAAGGGTGATTTCCATTTTAATTGGAGCTGTGCATGGAAAATCGGCTTTCAACAGATTGAGCATCGGAGCGGGGCATCATTTGAAAGGCTTTTTTGATTGGGCTTCATTCTTGAGCATAAACATCTAAATGAAAAAGAAAGTTTGGTATGATAGGTATAAATTGATTGTATTTTCAGAAAAGGGGTCATTGATAGATGAGAACTTCACGTAATCCTGAGACGATTCACCCGCCAGTTGCACCATATACCCATCAAATAGAGACAACAGGACCACAGCGGTGGTTAACCTTATCAGGTCAAGTGGGGATGGAAGTAGATGGAGCCATCCCAGCGAGTCCGATGGAGCAACTCGAGCTAGCGTTAGAGAATGTGAAACGCAATGTAGAAGCAGCAGATATGAAAGTGGAAGATATCACGAAGCTTGTGTTTTATTTGGTAGGAGAGTTTGATGCTGAGAGCAGAAAACGAATCATGGGTCAGTTCTTAGGCGACCATCTGCCTTGTATGACGATGATTTATGTAGTTGCCTTGGCATCTCCTGCTTTAAAGGTAGAGGTGGATGCTTGGGCGTGTAAGGATATGGTTTCAGTTGATGAGTCGATTTGATGGAATAGCTATTGCATAGATAAAAGGTTGGGATATTGAGGCCCAATCTTTTTTTATTTTGTATTAATTCCGTTTTCAGTATGTTTATAGAATATATTCCCTCTATTCTCTTACCTTGTTATTCTCTATATGGTAATATAAGGGTAAAAGGTTATTGGGTCTAATTACATTCACTTTTATCTTATAAAGCACCATAGATAAGCATACATCACTCTAATGCAAGGGAGAGATTTCATGCCATTCATGGAGGTTCAGAATGTAAGCAAACGATATAGCAATGGTGATGGGATTAAGGATATGTCGTTTTCCATCGAAGCAGGAGAGGTTGTGGCGCTGCTTGGGCCTAATGGTGCGGGGAAAACGACAACCATTCGATGTTTAACGGGTCTATATCAACCAGATCAAGGGGAGATTCTCATAGAGGGTTTTCCTCCTGATCATTCCCATGTCCAAAAGCAAGTAGCTCTTATCCCTGATCAGCCATATTTGTATCCAGAATTAACGGTTGCTGAACATGTTCAATTCCGTGCAAGGGGCTATCATAAAGGCTTAAAACAGATCAAAGAAAAGGTATATGGTGCGTTGAAAGAAGTACATATGGAAATGAAGATGAACGAACTGTGTGGAAGGCTTTCAAGAGGCCAAAAACAGCGTGTCGTTTTAGCAGGGGCCATTGTGCAAGATGCCTCCCTTTTTATTTTAGATGAACCGACTGTAGGGTTGGATATCCCTTCAACACAATGGCTGTCGGATTGGCTGATACAAAAAAGCCGTCAAGGTGGTGCTGTTCTTGTATCTACTCATAGCCTAGAGTTTGTTCTTGATACGGCTAGCAGGGTGATATTGATTCGAGACGGTGACATCATGAAAAGTATTGATGTTCCTCAATTGAAGGAAGAACAGATCAAGTGGCGGGCAGAAGTCATTCAACTTCTGGGGGAGTGGTCTAGTGAATAACACACTCTCACTTTTATGGATGAAATCCCAAAGGCGTTTGATCAGTAAAAATCAAGAAAAGAAAATGCCTTTTCTGATCTTGCTGATTTTTATTGCTGCGATTGGTTTTCAGCTGAGCGCAGTCTCAAGTATGGGGGATTGGAATGCTCAGGTAGCTGGATGGATCATTGTCTTTTTATTTGTTCTTTATACTGGTTTTGGCTTGTTTTCAAATCGGCTGCCTAGTCAGATGAACGATATCATTTGGTTATATGGAAATGGTGCTTCCTTATGGACGGTTGTGATGAGTGTATGTGTGTATCACATTTTTTGGCGAGGGGCTCTCCTTATGATCTCTGCCGTGTCTGCAGATATCCTCCTTTTTTGTTTGACGCAGCAGTATCCTTTTCTACTCGGGAAATCGCTTATCCTGACAGGGCTGTTATGTATGACCGAAACGTGGATGCTTGCGGTGTCTTGTGCTAGAACCATTCAAGTATATAAGCGAATGCTCTTACTCGGTTTTGTACTGATTTTTTGCTGTTTTGCACTGCTTGTTTTGAATCAATTGATGATGAAACAGTCCTCATTGATGAACATCGCTGATTCTTTTATGTTTCAAGTTGGACGTATGATCGAAGAGTTTTCTTTCCTTTCTTTATTGATATTTCTTGGAGTGATGACCTTATCTTTAACGATGATGTACAGGGCCAGTCATCGTTTAGAGATGAAGGAGACGTTAGTCAAGGAGGCAGCATTTTGGGAGGAATTTGAGGGGAGACAGATTCATTCAAATCCAATGGATGCAAAGAAAGGCAAGACGTGGTGGGGACTTCCTACATTAACGGGAAGCTTGGCTTTTCTTTGGCTAGAATTATTGTTGATGAAAAAGTATGTGACCTTCCATCTGTTATCTACCATGCTGCTGATAGGTACTTACTATGTCGTCATTTCTTATTTTTCAGATTGGCTGAATCTATTATTGATAGTCATTGGTGCATCCGTCCTTCTCAGTTCATATTACGCTGGGATTGTAAGGCATGCGCAAACAGGGGTGCTGTATCTTTTTCCAGGCGCTTTATATCAAAAAATTCTTCTATTAGAAGTGTTTCAAACCTTTTGGTTGTATGCTGTCTACTTTATTTCTCTTTTATTGTTTGAGATTCAAGATGTATTGTATTGGGCCCTATTTGGTGGAGGGGTTTATATATGGTTTTTGGCCGTACGGCTCTTTGCCTTTATGCAGCCGTTGAGACGAGAAGCCAGTCTTTCTTTGGGCATCTATTATCGATCATTGCTTATCGCAACTGCAATAAGTGCAGTGATCATCATTGGCATTCATATGTTCACTAATGGCTGGTTTACAACGATTATATGTTTATTTACTGGATTTGTATTTTATGTGATTTGTTATCGATGGCGTAGGACTCATTAAAAAGAGGAGTTGATTGTGATGAAACCAGAAGATAAGCTATCTCAAACGGTTCAACGTTTGGTCAATACGAATGAAGTAACGATCGTTCAAGCAATGGGGGAATTAAGAAAATCCGGAAAAGATGCAGTGCCAGTCCTTGTTGAAGCCTTAAAAGAAAAGGGTTCTTTGCGGAATATTGCAGCAGCAGTACTTGGTGAATTTGGAGCAGATGCGGGGGACGCAGCTGAGTCCCTTGCCAAGCTATTAGAAAGTGAAGAAGAGGAGACAAGAATGGCGGCTGCGATCTCACTCATGAGGATTGGTCAGCCTAGTTTGCCATTCCTTCTGCCATTGGCTAAACGTTATGAGGGACCTACTTGTTTCTGGGCATCCTGGTGTATCTCTTGGATTGACCCATCAAAAATCGAAAAAAACATGTATGAGTGCCTAAAACAGGAACAAGAACATCCATCAGGGAACGTGGCCCCTTTTGCCGCAGAGGAGGCATTAGGAAAAATCATCGCTTTTCAGCTAAAAGAAAAGGGGGATGAATAGTGGAAACGCAGCTACTCAAGTGGCCAGAGCATCTTCCTTGGATTCATCCTTCAGATCAGAGAAGCTTATCTGAAGGGCAACATCAACTTCTTTATTTTTGGTCAGTCAACTGTCCTCATTGTGAAGAATTAACCGATCACATTCTACATCGTGTGAATCAGTTGAGTATCCATTTAACCTGTGTCCATGTCCCATATACGGAAGAAGAAAAATCGGTAGATGTTGTTACAATGTATGCAGAGGAAAAGAACATGTCAGCTCCCATTGTTTTGGATCAAGAGTATGAGATTGTCACAAAATATAAGATTCAAGGATTACCAAGCTTTTGCCTCATAGATAAAGAGGGGCATTTAATAGATCGGAAAATGGGAGATACAGGTTGGGAGAAAATATTGAAAAAGCTAGAAAAACATTTTTAATTGAGGTTATGGAGGAGAGCGTTTTGTTTCAATCAAACAAAGAATTTAAAAAAACTGCGGTCTTTTTCGCAGGTGTGGGCATTGTATTGCTGATTCTTATGATACTGAAATGGTTGCCGATTTCAGCAGGCTGGGAGCTGACGTTGATTTTGTTCGGATTGGGGATTTTGTTTTATTTGAAGCGTGTGCTGTGGAAAGAGGAAAAAATTCATAATTCATGAGTCTGTTACCTAGAATCTATATTCTAGGTTTTTTTATTAAATTTACCTTAAAACGCATCTTTTCACATGGGGATTGGAACCAATTTTTTAAAAGTGTGGTAGGATAAATATGCTTTATTTATATATTTTTCGAAGGAGATGTCGTGTTGAAGGGATCTAGGGTTGAGTTAATTGATAGTTTACGTGGTTTTAGTTTATTAGGTATCTTGATCGTGAATATGCTTAATTTTCAATATGATTATGATTTTGAGAAGATGTTTGATTCGAGTTTTTGGGGGCAGGAATTTGGCGTTTATGTAACAGAAATTTTGTTCCAGGGGTCGTTTTATCCGATTTTCTCCTTTTTGTTTGGGTATTCTTTTATCAAGCTGATTGAATCTACGAAAGCTAAGGGACTAAATACGAATGCCATTGTCGTCCGCCGTGGTTTTGGTCTGATTGTGCTTGGAATGCTGCATTACATCTTTATTTGGAATGGTGACATTCTTCTTTATTATGGAGCTTGTATGCTTTTCTTGATGATGTTTATGAGCAGCTGGATCAAAACAATGCTGATTTGGTCGGGTGTGTTAGGTGCATTGTCATTAGTCGTTTCGCCATACATGATGAAACTTGTTCATGGGACTGATGAATTATTAACCGATGTGTATGCGAAGGGTGATTATGCTGATATTTTGCTCAGCCGGATTACGGTTGAAGACGATATGATGATTGTGACCATTATTTTGGCGATCGTGAGCATTACGCTTATGCCGATACTAGGGTTTCTTTTCGGTACGATGACGGTGGGGCCGTTTGCCTTGCTAGGCATGGTGATTGGTAAACGAGGGCATCTCACAGAAGAAGATCGAGGGATGGCCTATCGCAAAGGCTGGGTCTGGGTCATTGTCGTCGGCCTTGCACTAAAATGTGCGACGTTCATTGATGCGCCTTGGAGTGAATTCGTTATGGTTCTCGGTGGATATGTGCTGGCGATCGGGTATATTCAAGCTTTTATTGTTTTCTACTATTCGAAGGCAGCCGAAGGCCTCAAACGTTTGCTTGCAGGGCTTGGCCGTTTGTCCCTTTCAAATTATTTGGCGCAGTCGATCATTTGTACAACGATTTTCTATTCTTATGGACTTGGTCTATTTGGACAGATGGGGTCAATGTTTGGACTGCTGCTCGCTGTCGGACTGTATACAGCACAGCTGTTCATCAGCTATCTCTATTTGAAAAAATGGAGAAGAGGTCCGGTGGAGTGGATGATGGGAAAATGGGTGTATTGGAGATAAATTTTGTTGGGGAAGGCCGCATAGCTGAAAAGCTGTGCGGTTTTTTAGTTGAGTTGCAATCAAAAAATGGTTGATTATTCTCCTAGTGTGTATATAATGTATATATAGTGTATATACAATATTTTGTTCCAAACACCAGTACAGAAAAAAAGAGGTTTTTATATGCAAATTACGATTTCAAACCACTCTAAGGAGCCCATCTATGAGCAAATTACGAATCAAATTAAATCGATGATTTTAACGGGTGAGCTGGCGGAAGGGGCGGCACTACCGTCTATTCGAAAGCTGGCGAAGGATTTGCAAATCAGTGTCATCACAACAAAGCGGGCATATGAAGAGTTAGAGAAGGCAGGATTTATTTATTCGATTGTCGGTAAGGGATCGTTTGTTGCCGAGCAAAACCTAGAGGTCATGAGAGAGAAGAAATTGAAGGTGATTGAGGAACAGCTTGGAGCAGTTGTTACAAACGGCAAGGAATTAGGCTTATCTTTTGATGAATTGCAGCAGTTATTAAAGTTCTTGTATGAGGAGTGAGATGAGTGGAGCACGTGATTGAATTCAAAGGAGTATCAAAACGATTCAAGGACTTTTCTGTTCAGAATCTTGATTTACAGGTCAAAAAAGGCTTTGTTACAGGGTTTATTGGAGAAAATGGCGCTGGTAAGTCGACCACTATTAAAATGATTATGAATTTGTTAAAGCCAGATTCGGGTGAGGTTAAAATCTTCGGATTAGATTATCGCACCCATGAAAAAGAGATTAAGGAACGAATCGGCTTTGTTTACGATGCTAACGTTTTTTTCCCAGGATTGAATTTAAAAGACATCAAACGAATTGTGGCACCTGCCTATAAACGCTGGGATGACAAGCTTTTTTATCAATATATTGAACAGTTTGGTCTGCCGCTGAATAAAGCGATCAAAACATTTTCAAAAGGGATGCAGATGAAGGCGTCACTTGCGATTGCGCTGTCGCATCATGCCGAGCTGATTATCATGGATGAACCAACTGCTGGGTTGGATCCGGTCTTTAGAAGAGAGCTACTCGGCACGTTACAAGAATTGATGATTGATGGAAATCGAACGATCTTTTTCTCGACGCATATGACAACTGATTTAGATCGCATTGCGGATTATATTGCGTTTATACAAAATGGAAGATTGGTCTTTCAACAGTCGATTCACGAGGTAGCGGAGAATTATGCGCTTGTGAAGGGGAGCCTGGATTTGTTGGATCGAGACACAGAAAAGGCGTTTATCCATATTCAGCGTACGGCAGCCGGATTTGAAGCATTAACAGATCGGATTGATGAGGTGAAACTTATTTTTGGGGATGCTGTTGTGATTGAACCGGCGTCGCTTGAGGATATCATGTTTTATTTGAAAGGCGGGGTTGCGCATGTATCATTTAATTAAGCGTGATGTGATTTTGCAAAAGAAGCAGTTACTTATTTTCATTCCGTTTATTTTATTTTTTATTTTCATGGATGTCCATCCAGTATTGACGTTTCTCGTCGCTAGTGTCTTCATTCCATTTAACACATATGCGTACGATGAGAAGGCAGAAACGAATATTCTATTAAATTCTTTGCCTTATACACGGAATGAAATTATTGCATCTCGTTATCTTGGTGCCGTTTTTTATATGGTCATTGCGATCGGGCTGACAAGTGTTGCTTTATTTAGTTTTGGGAAGCTGTTTTCGATGATGGATATTGCTCTTGGCAGCGGGTTGTTTTTATTGTTCGCGGCGTGTACGTTTCCATTGTTTTATATCTTAAAGCCTGGTTATATCACAACGGCAGTGATCATTGGCTTTATCCTATTATCTGCTATGGGGCCGCCTGTTGTTCTCTATTTAGCAGAGCAATTCAGTGGGATCACTGATTTTATGATGAATTTATCGATCCCTATTTTATATACGGGATCAACTGTGCTGATTATGCTCATCTACTTGCTGTCTTGGGGACTTTCTACTGCGATTTACCAGAGGAAAGTGTTCTAATTCAGATGATCACATCATTTTTAGAGAATCATTCATTTTGAGGTAAGACTTTCAAAATGGATGATTCTTATTTTTTTGCATCCAGTGAAATTGACATACAGAAGAAAAGAGGTTATTATTTAACATAATGTTAATAATTTTTAACATATTGTTAAATAAATCTTCCTTTAAGAAAGGAATTTGAAATGGAGATTAAAAATAGAATCAAGGTCTTACGGGCAGAAAGAGATTGGACACAAAAGGATTTGGCAGAGAAGTTAGGTGTGACTCGTCAAACGGTGGCAGCGATTGAAAATGGTAAATATTCTTTGTCTTTAAAATTAGCCTTTCAAATTGCTAGGACATTTGAAGTTGATTTGTATGACGTATTTCAAGAGGTCGACAAGGAGGAACCACAATGATGACGACGATCATTCTTTATTTTTTGATTATCCTTTCTATTTTAAGCACGGCCTTTCAATTTAAGAAAAACCGTGAATATAAACATGATGAACGAGGTCAATTTATTTTAGCGAAAGCAGGAAGTTTTTCTATTGTAGGTGTTGCTTTAGCGTATATATTGGTTGCTGTCATCCAATCTTCAGTCCATCAATTTTCATCACCAACAGAATGGTTTTATATAGCCATAACATTTATGTATGTATCAAGTGTTTGCGCAAATACAATCGGTATCATCTATTGTGAAAAAAAATATTAGCTTTTGTTATCTATGGATGTAAGCTGGAGTTCTTCATGAAAGGAAGAGAAAAACAATGAAAAAATTATTGAGGATGATGCTTATATTCATCATCACCATCATCACTGTACTGGTTGTTTTTCTAGCAAGTG
The DNA here is from genome assembly GCF_000715205.1 of Bacillus zhangzhouensis. Taxonomy (GTDB): domain Bacteria; phylum Bacillota; class Bacilli; order Bacillales; family Bacillaceae; genus Bacillus; species Bacillus zhangzhouensis. The sequence goes on from NZ_JOTP01000024.1 coordinate 23,368, forward strand.
TTTACTTTGTCAATCTATTTAGTAAGGAAAGGGAGAAGGAGAAAATAGAATCTTACGGGCAAATGGTCCCGGTTGATGGTAAAAAGATGAACGTGTTGATTCAAGGCAGTGGAAAAGAAACGGTTGTGCTACTTCCAGGTTATGGGACCGCTTCGCCAGTGCTTGATTTTATGCCGCTTGTAAATGAATTATCGCCATATTACAGAGTCGTAGTGATTGAACCGTTTGGTTATGGATTAAGTGATGATACAGATAAAGTACGTACAAGTCAAAACATTGTGGATGAGATTCATGAATGTTTGCAGAAGCTCAATATTAAAAAATACACGATGATGGGTCATTCGATTTCTGGGATATATGGATTGGAATATGTTAATCAGTATGAAAAAGAAGTCACAGCATTTGTTGGAATTGACAGTAGTGTTCCTAAGCAGGATACAGATGATGAATTGCCAGTCTCCAGCTTACAGCTGCTCGATCAATCAGGTTTTTACAGGTTATTAGTGAAATTGAACCCAGAGCAACTGATTACGCCTAAAGTGGATGACAAAACGAAAGAGCAGATCAAAATGCTGACATTTAAGAACTTCTTGAATGAAAGCCAAGCTAGTGAGGCAGAAAATTTCACGAATAATTTTAAAAGCGCCGAGCGCTTACAATATCCTAAGGAACTTCCTGTTATTTTCTACCTAGCCGATCAAACGGAGGCAGAAACACCTAGCTGGAAGCCAATGCATGAGGATTTGCTGAAAAACTCAAACCATGGAAAAGTAGTTACTTTTAAAGGTGGCCATTATTTGCATCATACGAAATCAAAGGAAATCGCAGATGATTTTAGAGATTTTATGTCTAAAATGAAAAGAGAACATTAAGTTGTTTTCGATCTATAGGTGATAAAGATGGCAAATAATTGATTTTTATATGGCTAACTCATACCACCCGTGAACTTTCTATATTCACTGGGTGGTTTGTTCGCTTGTATAAAGCCATTACTGATGTTTTGTTGATTCCAAATAGACATAAAGCAATTTCGATCAAAACGTACTTGCCAATTTGTTTTATGATCAAGAAGAGGTGAGGGAGATGATGTATAGTCGGGTTACGCAAGAGGTGATTTCCTATTTGGAGTCGCATTTGATGGATGAGCTCCCGCTGAGGCAGGTGCCTGAGAAGGTGGGGTATTCTCATTTTCATTTGCTGCGTGTGTTTAAAAAAGAAACAGGGCTGTCGATGGGGGAATATGTGCGGAAACGAAGGTTAGCTACGGCTGCACAGCTTCTTTTGTATACAGATCAGGGGATATTAGATATCGCTTTTTCGTTACAGTTCCAATCGCAGGAAGCCTTTACGCGTGCTTTTAAGCATCTCTATTCTTTACCTCCTGGAATGTACCGGACATTGATGAGAGATATGCAAATGAAAAAGGAGGAAGTTTCTATGACATTACATGAAGCGGTGCCTGGCTGGGGATTGAGTGGTTCACATCCGAATATGTATGAGATGGGTGTTGATACAGCAGTGTTTCATACTGGGAAGCAAGCAGGTGTTCTATCTTCTAAAGAAGGCGTTCAGGATGGACAGTTTGCAACGATGATGCAAGGGTTCCAAGCAAAAGAATATGTGGGGAAACGGCTCAAGCTCTCTGCTTTCTTAAAATCGGAGGATGCGTCATCTGCAGGGGTTTGGATGCGTGTAGATGATGGAAAAGGAGATATAGTACAGTTTGATAATATGCAGAATCGACCTGTGACAGGTTCTACGGAATGGAATCAATATTCGATTGTATTAGATATCCCTTCTCACAGTGAATCCATTCATTTTGGGGTGCTGCTTGGCGGGCAGGGAAGAGTATGGGCAGACGGTTTTCGATTTGAGGAAGTGGATGAGAAGACACCTACGACCAATATGGTGGAAGCCTCGGCACTGCCAGATACCCCTGTGAATTTACAATTTGAGCTTGAGAAGACCGTGTAAGCGGTCTTTTTTTGTTCTATACAAACCTGTATTGACAGTTTATGATAAAGCATATAAGATACATACCAACGGTTGGTATGTAAAAGGAGGCGTTTCATTTGGCTAGAAATAAATATCCAGAAAAGACAATCCAGCAGATTTTGGACGTGTCGACGAAGTTGTTTCAGGAAAAAGGATTCGAAAAGACGAGTTTGCAGGATATTATCCATGAATTGAATATGTCTAAGGGTGCTATTTATCATCATTTTAAATCGAAGGAAGAAATATTACGTGCCGTGATGGATCGGCAATTTCGTTATGCGACACAGAAGCTTGAGGAGCTGATCGAGCATACGGAGGCAGCTCATGCAAAAGAGAAGCTACAGCTGATTCTAGAGCAGCTTGTGGCAGACCCGCAGTCTCATTCAATTGATGGGATCTTGGTTGACCAGGTCAAAAATCCACAATTTGTGGTTGAAGGGATGAAGGTAGGAGTCAATCATGATGCGCTCAAAATCAAACGAATCATTCTTGAAGGGATTGAAGATGGGTCAATGACGACTGCTTTTCCTGGTGAAGTGGCAGAGGTGTTTATGCTTCTTGTGAATATATGGTTGAATCCAACGCTATTTGCTCGTGATCAACAAGAAACTGTTCAGCGCTTGCTGTTTTTACAACAGATGATGAAAGGACTTGGAGTAGATGTGGTGAGTGATCTATTTATTCAAAAGGTCACAGCGCATTATGCTGGTATTGGAGGGTATGATCAGCCTGGAACATAAGTGGTCAGACAGAGAAGTACTTTTGTTGTTGAAATGCCAAAGACATTCCATATTATAGGAGGGTTCATCATGCTTCATTTAATGAAACTTGAGTTAAGAAAAAGTCATATCAAACAATACATTCGAGCTAGTATGATAGCGAGTATCGTGCTGCTGGTATTGATCTATTTTGTCGCGTTTGTTGCACAGGTAGAACAGGAGACGGGTTTTCAGCAATACAAGAATATTTACTTATTAACGAGCGCAATATGTATGATCTTTTTTTCTATACTAACAGCTAAGATGTATTGGCGAGTTGTGGTCACTGCATGTCGGGAACATCAATCCAGCTCCAATGCAGCCAACCTGAAACCATTACTCTTTTCTAAAATGGTCTTGATGATGTGCTTATCGACGGTGGCTATGTTGTTTAGTATCATTCCCTCATTTGTTGTGTTTGGTTTCACGGAAGCCATCTTACCAATTGTTCATGATACGATGACTGCTGAGTTCTTTTTTACTTTCTTAAAAACCTTCCTTGTGTTTACTTGTTGTGTCAATGGGATTGGTATGATAGCGATGAGAATAGGTTTTATGAAGAAATCTGTTTTCACCACCATCATAACTGCAATCTTATTATGTGCCGTTTTAGGAAACGTGTCGATAGCAAGCTATGGAAATGATCAACTGAATCTCGTTCTATTGGGAGCGATGACCGTGTCTGTCTTCATCGTGATCCTTGAAATGATGAGTAAGATTGGCCGGCTGAAAACGATATGAGTCGTGATGAAAAAAGGAGGGAGACATGTGGAGCATACGGTTCAAATTGAAGAAGCAGTCGTTGAGCTATCACTAGATTGGTTGATAGGGAAAGTTCGTATTCATCAGCATGATCATTCTTATATATTGATTCATCAAATCACAAATAATGCCTTTCCTCGCCGGCATTTACTGCAATATCAAGTAAGGGAAGGAAGGCTCGTGATTCAGGATAGAAGAAAAAGAAAGTTCAGTTTAGGGCTTCACCTTCACAAAACGGATTTGGAGATTTATCTCCCTCAAAAACAAATACAGTCCATGTCTATTCATTGTAAAGGAGCAAATCTTCACTTAGACGGGCTAAGGATGGAGGAAGTCAAGTGTCAATTAACTTCTGGAAAGGCGATGTTCACGGGAGATATCAAGCATCTGCGTTTACAGACTGTTGGTGGACTTATTTCTAGTCAACAGCTCATCACACAAACATTGGAATTGCGCACCACATCGTCAAAAGTGGAGATGGTAGGTGCTTTTTCAGATATTGATCTGCATGCAACAGGTAGAAGGATACAGATTGATTCTATAACTATGCTGCATTCACTCAAATCAACTACAACTGGCGCAGATGTCAAATTGGCAATTCCAGAGAATGATGGATTTTCATGTTACGTAAAGAAAAGATCAGGTGTCTTTCAGAATGACTTCCCTTGTGTTGGCGAGAAGGAGAACAAGGTGCATAAAAATGGACAGAAGACCTTCGAGATCGATATAAGAGGTGGTCAGTTTAGATTAAGTGAAACGCATTGAAGTTATTTTACCCTCTTATTCAATATATCAATATAAAACAATTTGAATCTCTTTTTATGTCAGAATATTTAGTTAATAATGTTTTCCTCAAAAAAACAATTGTTTTTTAAGGGTAGATTTATTATGATAATATACATCAATAGGTTGATGTTTCATAATCAGAATGAAAATTCTGATTTTTTACTTTTTATGCTGTTTGTTGATGAGGGGGAAGAAAAGTGGCTCAAAAGGAATTAAAGAGAGGGTTAAGTGCCCGTCATATTCAAATGATTGCACTTGGCGGAACAATTGGTGTTGGCTTATTTATGGGGTCAGCCAAAGCCATTCAATGGACAGGTCCATCGGTTCTTCTTGCGTATGCAGTGTGTGGCATCTTTATCTTTTTTATTATGCGTGCTATGGGAGAAATGTTATATCTTGAACCGAGTACTGGATCGTTTGCTACATTTGGACATCAATATATTCATCCGCTTGCGGGGTATATGACGGCTTGGAGTAACTGGTTCCAATGGGTCATTGTCGGGATGTCTGAAATTATTGCAGTAGGCGCTTATATGAAATATTGGTTTCCAGAATTACCGGCGTGGATTCCAGGATTAATTGCGATGATCATTTTAGGCGCGGCCAACTTGATTTCGGTTAAGTCGTTCGGTGAGTTTGAATTTTGGTTTGCGATGATCAAGATTGTGACGATTATCTTGATGATTATTGCAGGTCTAGGCATTATTTTCTTTGGATTTGGAAATGGCGGAACAGCAATTGGTTTGTCTAATCTTTGGGCGCATGGAGGGTTCTTTACAGGTGGGTTTAGTGGATTCTTGTTTGCGTTGTCTCTTGTCATTGCTGCCTATCAAGGCGTAGAGCTCATTGGGATTACAGCAGGTGAGGCGCAAAATCCGCAAAAGACACTGACAAATGCGATCAAAAGTATCATCTGGCGTATTTTGATTTTCTATATCGGTGCGATCTTTGTCATTGTGACTGTGTATCCTTGGGATCAGCTGAATACCCTTGGCAGTCCATTTGTGGCGACGTTTGCGAAAATTGGAATTACAGCGGCAGCTGGTATTATTAACTTCGTTGTGATTACAGCAGCTATGTCTGGCTGTAACAGTGGTATTTTCAGTGCGGGACGTATGCTTTATACATTAGGTGTGAATGGACAGGCACCAGCTTTCTTTACAAAAATCTCAAAGAACGGTGTACCGTATTTTGGGACATTCGCTGTACTGATCGGTCTAGCGGTAGGAGTTGTCCTGAATTATGTTGCTCCGCCAAACATTTTCGTCTATGTGTATAGTGCGAGTGTACTTCCTGGTATGGTGCCTTGGTTTGTGATTTTAATTAGTCATATTGGCTTCAGAAGGGCAAAGGGGTCAGCGCTTGATCAGCACCCATTCAAGATGCCGCTTGCGCCACTATCTAACTATCTAACAATCGGTTTCTTACTGATGGTTCTTGTGTTTATGTTCTTTAATCAGGATACGCGCATTTCTCTTATTGTGGGAATTGTGTTCTTGATTGTAGTGACGCTTAGCTTTTTTGTATTTGGGATTGGAAAACGAAAACCGATTGAAACAGCTTCAACTGATCAAACGGTGAAATAATAGAAAGCCTTGCGGAATGAACGAACCGCAAGGCTTTTTTGTTGTTTACAGCGAGGATTTTACACGCTGAAAGACATCTGGAAAGTTGGTGAAAAGGCCGGTGACGCCATATTGCAGAAGACGGGTCATGTCTGCTTCGTTGTTTACTGTATATGGATGAAGAAGGAGCCCGTGGCTTCTGACCTGCTGCACATTCTCAAGAGTTAATGCTCTAAAATTCGGTCCGATACCCACTGCGTAAGATTTGATGAAATCGAGCTGATCATCTGTGATGGACGTCATTTGGGCTCTGTCTAATAGCTGTACTTTTGGAAGGCGTGGAGCTAGTTTCTGTAGTTTTAGCAGGCTGTCTTGACTAAAGGATTGGATGATGACTTGCCCTTTTCTAGTATGTTTTCCGAGAAGGTGATGTTTCTTTAAGGTGGCCAATAGCTTTTCTTCCATTTGCGGATAAAGGTCCGGTTTTTTTGTTTCAATATAATAATTCTCTCGTTTGCCGAAATAGCGCAACACCTCATCTAATGTGAGTACCTGCTGTCCAATATAGTTGGCATTTTGTTTGTCGGGGTTGGCTTCGTTAAACCAAGCGCCGGCATCGAGCTGTTTGATTTCGGCAAGTGTGAGGTCTTTGACCCAGCCTGTTCCGTTTGTGGTCCGGTCAACCGTTTCATCGTGCATGACGATGAGATGTCCATCCTTTGTCATTTGAAGGTCGAGTTCGAGGTAATCCGCATTCATCTTTGTGGCGAGCTTGTAGGAAGCCAGGGTATGCTCTGGTGCATACCCTGATGCTCCGCGATGTGCAACGGTTAGGATACGATCTGGAGATAAAAGATGTTCATGTGCCGATACGGTGGTCGGCATCCACGCAAAAGACAGTAAAGCAAAAGAGAGCAACACGAAAGCAAGTAATCTACTTTTCTTCATATTTTATCCTCCTTCTACGGTAACTGCCTTCATCATAAGAAATAGATGTAAAGAGCATGTTGGGGGGATATGAATCTTTTATGTGATTTTCATTAAGCCTGCTCTACGCGCTTCCCTGTATTCCATGTCATTGCCAGGAAGACAATCGCAAGCACGCAAGAACCAACCAGTAAAATAAAGCCTCCTGTCCAGTCATAGTGATCCACGACTACGCCCATCATGGCATTGGCAAAGGCAGAGCCGCCAATATAGCCGAAGAAGCCTGTGAGCCCAGCAGCAGTGCCAGCCGCTTTTTTAGGGGCGAGATCAATGGCTTGAAGTCCAATGAGCATGACAGGCCCGTAAATCAAAAAGCCGATGCTGATGAGGGCAATGTTATCGACCATTGGATTGCCAGCAGGATTTAACCAGTACACGAGAACAGCAATTAAAACCCCAACCATAAAGAGGACGCCTGCTGGTGCACGGCGACTTCTAAAGAAGCGGTCACTGATCCACCCGCACAATAATGTACCGGGAATGCCCGCATATTCATAAAGAAAATAAGACCAGCGTGAATGCTCTGGTGAAAACCCTTTTGCTTCTGTTAAGTAGGTCGGCGCCCAGTCAACGACACCGTAACGGACGAAGTACACAAATACGTTGGCAATAGCGATATACCAAAGGAATTTATTGTTGAGTACATATTTAAATAAAATCTCTTTCACTGTTAATTCTTTTTCTTGATCCTCATATTTCTGTGCCGGATAGTCATTTCGATATTCCTCGATTGGCGGAAGCCCAGCGGATTGCGGGGTGTCCCTTACGAGAAGAATGATCACGAAAGAAACGATAATGGCAATGATGGCAGGGAAGAAAAAGATACTTTTCCAAGTCGCAAACAGCACAATTCCTAATGTAATGAGCGGTGCAAGAATACCCCCACCGATATTGTGAGCGACGTTCCAAATGGACATTTTCGTGCCTCGCTCACTGATTGAAAACCAATGGGCCATCGTACGTCCGCATGGAGGCCACCCCATTCCTTGGAACCAGCCGTTTAAAAACATGAATAAAAACATGATCCATACACTGGATGTGACCCATGGAAACGAGACAAATAGGATATTGATAATGGCTGATAAAAAGAGTCCGGTGGCTAAAAAATATCTTGGATTACAGCGATCCGAAATCATCCCCATGATGAATTTACTAAAGCCATAAGCGATGGATACGGCTGCGAGCACAAAGCCTAATTCACTTTTTGTGAACCCCTCTTCCTGTAAATAAGGAATGGCAAAGGCAAAATTTTTGCGCAGCAAATAGTAGCCTGCATACCCGATAAAGATCCCTAAAAAGACTTGCAGCCGCAGCCGTTTATAGGTCTCGTCTGTTTTGGCATCATCGAGCCTGTCGATATGCGGAGCTGGTTTAAACCATTTGAACATAAAGATCCTCCTTTTGTAGATATCCGATTGACTGAAGCAAAAGTACGAGATATGCCGTCGATCTTGTACCTTTTCAGAGACAAAAGAATTGATAACGCTTTCTTTTGTACTCCCATCATATCGGATGAAGGAGATGTTTATGATGAGGCTTTTGTCATTATTTTGGAAAAATGTTCATCCAGTCATGAAAAAAATCCGCACAATGGCGGATTTTTTCATATCGGTTAAATGGACACATGAACTTTCGCAGATTTCTTTAGTTTTTCAATTTCTTTTTGTACTTCTTTCTGCTTTTCTTGAGATTCTAGCTGTTTTTTAATTTGTGATTTGATTTCTTTGTATTCTGGTGCTTTTTGCTTTTGTTTTTTCATTTGATCTGCGTATTGGTCATAGTACGCTTTGACGTCTTTTTCAGAGACGGAGGCTGATTTGATTTCTTTGTCGACATATTGGCTGTATTTGATGCTGTCGGCAATGTCACTTTTTAACTGATCTATTGTGAGTCCGCTCTTTTTGAGTGCTTCTTCGAATTGAGCATTGTCTTTAAATTGTTTCTTTTCTTCTTTTAGCTGCTTATCTACTTCTTTGTCAGAGGCTTTGAAGCCCTTCTTCTCAGCATCTTGCAGGATGAGCTCTTGACCTACGAGCGCATCAATGGTTTGTTTCTTGACTTCTTTTGCACCTTCTTTAGATGTTGGGTCTTGCCCTGCTTGCTGAAGCTGCCCTTGAATGGTGGATAAGGCGCTATTGTATTCACTGCCTGTGATTTTGTCTTGGTTGACGGTCGCAACGACCTTTTTGTCATCGATTTTTTGTGCATCTAATTTCTTTTGCATGTCTTCCATTTGCTTTTGCTGCTCTTTTTGATCAGCCTGTGTTGTTTCCTTGTTTTTGGCTGAATCATTCTGCTTATCCTGTTTTGCATCATTTGATGAGCAAGCTGCAAGCCCAACAGATAGCAGACAAGCGATGAGTGTATATGATACCTTTTTCATCATTTTCTCTCCCTTCGGTATGAGAACATCTAGTGCGCATTCTAACCGTTTTAGAGGAAAAATAAAACCGTATAGACGAATTGTTAGCGGATTGACATTTTTTTTATCTGTTTGTCCTCATTTTGACTTCTCGCAGTCATCATATGACAGCTCAAAATTGGAATAATTGTTCCATTGCCTCGTCGATATTCGTGATAGGCTGGCGGCAGCTGTAGTTTTCACAAATATACACGGTCGTCTTGCCGTCGATTGCTTTGTAATCTTTTGCAAATGGTGCGAGCTGTGCTAGGTCCTGCCCTGTTTCAGCGGTTAATATGATATCAAATGGCATGAATCGTTTCTGAAGTGCCTGTAAAAGCCGCTCTTTTTGCGGGTCGCCCTTTTTTCCGAGAATGATGATTTCTCGTTTGGCGGCATATTGACTCAAGAGCCCTTGTAGAAACGCTGTGTGCCCGCTTGGATAGGAAGAGACATCGACATAAAAGGCTTTGAACATTTGCTCTAATGTGTCCAGCAAATCCTGACGTCCGGTCAGTCTGCTTAGCATGAGAAGCTGATTGAGTGCGGTGCTGTTACCAGAAGGCATGGCGCCGTCGTATACTTCTTTTTCTCGAACGATGAGCGCTTCCGCATCTGATCCTGAGAAGAAAAAGCCCCCTTTTTCCTTATCCCAAAACAGCTCAAACATGTTCTCGGCAATGGCTGTCGCTTTTTCCAGCCATTCTAATTCAAAGGTCGCTTCGTATAAAGATAAATAGGCTGAAAGCATGTGTGCATAATCCTCGATAAAGCCTAGGTGCTTCACGTCCCCTTCTCTGTAGCGGACCATGAGTCGTTCATTTTGGACGAGGTGTGTTTCTAGAAAAGACATCGCCTGCTTCGCCATGCTGATGGCTTCCTCTGCATCAAATACCCTTCCTGCTTTGGCAAGTGCAGAGATCATCAATGCATTCCAGGATGTGAGCACCTTGTCATCGACAAGTGGTGCCGGACGCTGCTGTCTCACGGATTGTAAGATGTGCTGAGCGGATTGCAGCTTGGACTGAAGGGTTTTGTCGTCTATCGAAAACGATGCTTTGATGTCATCAAATGAGGTTGAAATCGTATGAGGAATGTTCCACCCTTCAAAATTCCCCTCTTCTGTGATGTGATAGACCGCGCAGAATAAAGCGCCAAGGTCCTCGCCTAAATGGGTCATGATCTCATCTTTAGACCAGACGTAAAATTGCCCTTCTTTCCCTTCAGAATCTGCATCTATCGCCGAATAAAAGGAGCCGCCCGGATTCATCATATCTCGTTTCATAAATTGGATAAGGTGGTGGACAAGCTTTTCATACTCAGGTTGTTGAGTGAGCTGATAGGCTTCCGTGTATGCTTCCATCAGCAAGGCGTTATCATACAGCATCTTTTCGAAATGCGGCACAAGCCATTTTTCATCCGTCGAATAACGAGAAAAGCCTGAACCAATATGGTCATATATACCGCCATTTGCCATACCATCTAATGTTTTCGTGACCGCATATAACGCATTCTCCTGCCCAGTCCATTCATAATAGCGCATAAGGAACGAGAGCATATGAGGTGCAGGAAATTTTGGCGCAGAGCCGAATCCGCCATACAGCGTATCAAAGCTGCTCATGAGCTGGTAATAGGCTTTGTGGATGGATTCTTGAGACAGCGTGTTTTCTGTCTGACCTGCTGCTTTGATCCGCAGGTTATTCGTCGCCTTCTCTGCCAATGATTCAATATGATCTCGGTCGTTGTGATACGCATCCAGCAATTGCGTCAATGCATCAATGAAGCCCGGACGGCCGTAAGCACTTCTTTTCGGAAAATAAGTCCCCGCATAAAAAGGCTTTTGATCAGGCGTGACAAACACGTTGAGCGGCCAGCCGCCTTGCCCCGTCATCATCTGGCAAACGGACATATACATGGAATCAATATCGGGACGCTCCTCACGATCGACTTTAATCGAAATGAAATGCTCATTTAGGATATCGGCGACTTCTTGGTCTTCGAAGCTTTCATGGGCCATGACGTGGCACCAGTGACAAGTGGCATAGCCGATGCTGACAAGCACAGGTTTATTTTCACGTTTGGCTTTGTCGAAGGCTTCTTGCCCCCACGTGTACCAGTGAACTGGGTTGTGGGCATGCTGAAGGAGGTATGGTGATTTTTCAGTGATGAGTGGGTTGGGTGTTTGGTTGTTTGGCATGGGTCACCTGCTTTTACATCATTAGTTTAATTTCATCTTAAATTTCTTAAGGAGTAGAGACTAAGTCATTATTTGAGTGTATCATTTTGTTAAAATATAGGTTTTTCTTTATATTTGCAAACTGAATAAACACCCTACAATTTTAAAATTCGAAGGAGTTCTAATGTCTAAAAAAATAATGAGACGGTTATCACTACTATGCTTTGTAATAGGTGTTCTACTATGGAGCCCTAATTTGATATTTGGATATGGAATCGGATTATGGTTATTGAATTATCTATTAGGTCCAGTTGGTATTATATTAAGTATTTATAGTAGAAATTATCTTTATACTTTTTTAAACTTACTCACCACATTTAGCTTCTTTATCTTCATGTTTCTTGGGTATCACTGATTTAAAACGTGACGTCAATTCACCTATCTAATACTAAATAATAAGAAAGGAGAGATAAAATGGACTATGTTTATCAGAAAAAGGAAAAGAAAAACGGTAATTGTGTCATATCCGTTCGAGATAGATGGGAGAATTCAATTATTGAATTTAAAAAAAAGCAACATCACATTGATATAGTGGTTAATTACCGTAATGATAAGACAACAAAGTATTCAATACCAATAGAGATTTTTGAAAAAGTTTACGATGATCTACACAGAGATAATTGAAGGCCTAAACTTTTCAACGCCTCATTGATGTTCCATTTCAATTCTCCTCTACTTCTTCACCAGCACATATTGTAAGTTTTCTAATTCAAACATATCGATCAGTTCATCGATCTCTTTAAAATCGATATGTGTCCCAAATCGTTTTTTGCTTAGGTCAATTTCTACAACTAATTGATCGTCTTTATCTTTCGTTTCAGACCGTCTACACAAGAGTAGATTTCAATGGTTTCTCCTTTGGACAGCTCTGTTTCAATGAAAAGGAAAAGAGGACGGAGAGAATGAATGATGCCTAAATCATAAACAAAAGGATGCATAAATTTGTCTCTTACTGCTTCATAGACTGGATCTACATAAGCAATGTGAATGCCAGCAAAGTCCTCTTCTGTTTCGAATATTTCTATCAAAGGCTCTTCTTTTTGATAGATTTTGGTCTTTTTTCGATTTCTATCAAACGTTCTGATATTGAGTTCAGAGAGCGGTTTATAGGTAGGTTTTTGACCAAAGGTACCAAGCGGCAGCTCTTTATTGGCACCAATATAGTGATGTAAGGTCATATGTGTGTCCTCTTTTCATGAACTAATTTCTCGTTCGTTGATTAATTTCTTTTTATCAATAAATGGTGGAATATGCAATTCTTTTCACGTACGATCTATCCTTTCTCTATAAAAAGAAGGGCAAGTCGTTTGACTAAATACCTCTTAGGGTATACTATCTGTCATAGAAAGGAGTGTTTAAACGTGGAATATAATCAACAGATGAAGAACCGTCTTCGTCGAATTGAAGGGCAGATCAAGGGTGTCCTTGCGATGATGGAGCAAGGAAAGGATTGCCGTGAAGTGGTGACGCAGCTGTCTGCATCCCGCAATGCCATTGATCGGGCGATGGGTGTCATTGTGAGTACAAACCTTGAGCAATGTGTCCGAGAAAGTCTTGAACAAGGCAAGGATACGGAGGGTCTTGTGAAAGAAGCGGTTGAGCTATTGGTGAAAAGCCGATAAGAAATTCTTCAGCCTTTGGAGGTTGACGAATTTTTTTACTTGTTATAATATACCCTTACCGGTATGTGTATATATTTTTTGGATTATAATATACCCCTATGGGTAATGTGAATAAGGAGGAGCATGATGGAAGAACAGAAGAAACGGACGACAATTGTGTTATTTAGTGGAGATTATGATAAAGCGATGGCTGCTTACATTATTGCAAATGGCGCAGCAGCCTATGATCATGAGGTGACGATTTTTCATACCTTTTGGGGACTGAATGCCTTGCGTCAGGATGACATGGTGCCAATGAAGAAAGGCTTTTTAGAAAAAATGTTTGGCAAGATGATGCCGCGCGGCGCTGATCGAATGGGTCTGTCAAAGATGAATTTTGCAGGGATGGGACCGAAGATGATCAAGCATGTCATTAAAAAGCACAACGCCATGACCTTGCCACAGCTCATTGATATGGCGAAGGAACAGGGTATCAATCTCGTGGCATGTACGATGACGATGGACCTTTTAGGGTTACAGGAGAAAGAATTATTAGCTGACATTCAATATGCCGGTGTGGCTGCGTATTTAGCAGAGGCTGAAATTGGGAATGTGAATTTATTTATCTAGTGAGGTGATAAAACATGATTCAAACGTTTTTGCTCATCATCGTCATCGGCTTGCTTGTGAGCCGTTTTCTTCCCGTACGGGGTGTGAAACAAATCGATGCAGCCAATATGAAACCGAAACTGAATAGTAAACATCAACAGCTCATTGATGTACGATCTCCTGTAGAATTTCAAACAAACCATATCAAAGGATTTCAAAACATCCCCTTACCTCAGCTAAAAGAACAAGCTCATCAGCTAGCGAAAAACCATGAGGTCTATGTGATATGCCAAAGCGGAATGAGAAGTATGCAGGCGGCGAAAATATTGAAGAAGCAAGGCTTTACCCATATTACAAATATCAAGGGTGGTATGAATGCTTGGCAATAAATGTGGGTGAAAATATACCCCTACCCCTATATAAAGGAGGAAACACGATGCAGCAACCAACTGCGATTCTAGATGCAAAAGGGCTGGCATGCCCGATGCCAATTGTAAAAACGAAAAAGCAAATGAACGAGCTCTTGCCAGGTGATGTGCTCGAAGTTCAAGCAACCGATAAAGGGTCAGCAGCGGATCTAGCGGCTTGGTCAAAAAGCGCTGGTCACGAATTTTTAGGAACAAAAGTAGAAGGACAGGTGCTCCATCATTTGATCCGAAAGGGCGGAGCGAAAGAGAAAGAAGGGGAGTCAATGATTTCGGAAATGTCTTTGGAGATTTTTCAACAGAAGGTAAAAGAAGATTCATCTTTGTTTATTTTAGATGTACGAGAGCTGGATGAATACGAGGCGGGTCATATTCCAGGAGCTGTCCACATCCCTCTTGGTGAGGTTGAACAACGTGCGGAAGAATTGAGCCGGGATACGGTCATTCACCTCATCTGTCATTCAGGTAGAAGAAGTGAATTAGCTGCGCAAAAGTTAAAAGAAAAAGGATTTCATCAATTGATGAATATAGTGCCAGGTATGAATAGCTGGACAGGAGCGATTGAAAAATAGGAGCTGAATGAGACATGACTGTAAAGGCAATGACGACAGAGCAGTTAACGAAAAAGGTCATCAACAAAGAGCCTCTCTTTTTGTTAGATGTACGAAATGAGGCAGATGCTCAGGACTGGAAGATTGAAGGGGAAGCGATTGAATATGTCAATGTGCCTTACTTTGATCTGTTTGAGGGCATAGAGGATATTTTACACAAAATACCGAGTGACCGAGAAGTGCTGGTTGTTTGTGCGAAAGAGGGCTCATCTATCATGGTGGCGGAAATGCTGTCAGAAGCGGGCAGGCCTGCCCATTATTTACAGGGCGGCATGAAGGCGTGGAGTGAGCATCTAGAGCCAGTGAAGATAGGGGATTTAAGCGGCGGTGGAGAGTTGTATCAATTTGTGCGGATGGGCAAAGGCTGCCTGTCCTATATGATCATATCAAATGGAGAAGCCGCAATTGTAGATGCAGCTAGAATGACGGATGTCTATATCCATTTTGCTAAAAAGCACGATGTCACTGTGACGCATGTGCTCGATACTCATCTTCATGCAGATCATATTTCTGGTGGGAAAAAACTGGCTGAACAGACTGGTGCCAACTACTGGCTACCACCAAAAGATGCAGAAGAGGTGACCTTTGAATATAAACGGCTTGAAGATGGACAGCGGATGACAATTGGAGCGGCTTCCATTGACATTCACCCCCTTTACTCGCCGGGGCATACGATTGGTTCAACATCTTTTATCGTGGATCATCAATATCTTCTTTCAGGTGATATTTTGTTCGTTGATTCTATTGGAAGACCTGATCTCGCTGGAATGGCGGAGGACTGGGTAGGTGATTTGAGAGAAACACTCTATGACCGATATAGAGCACTTTCGAAAGAATTCATTGTTTTGCCAGCGCATTTCATGATCATGGATGAAGTCAATGAAGACGGAAGCGTTTGGAAGGAGCTAGGCGTTCTATTTGAAGAAAATCATGGACTGAATATTGAAGATGAAGACGTATTTAGACAAATGGTCACGAAGAATCTGCCTGCACAGCCAAACGCCTATCAAGACATTCGTAAAGCCAATATGGGGAAGCTGAGCCCAGACGATGAAGAGCAGCGAGAAATGGAAATTGGTCCAAACCGTTGTGCGATTCGGTAATGTTCAATAAAATAGGAAAAGAGGAACGATCAAATGATATCAGATCAACTGTTAGACGTAACGGGGCTTGCGTGCCCAATGCCGATTATTCGAACGAAGAAAAAAATGAACGACTTGGCGGAAGGTCAAGTGTTAGAAATACATGCAACAGATAAAGGGGCTAAAGCGGACTTGGCGGCATGGGCAAAGTCAAGCGGACATGAATTGATCACGCAGGCGGAAGAAGGGAATGTACTGAAGTTCTGGGTGAGAAAAGGGTCCTAAAGGATGTAGGGGGTATCTGCTAAAGATCCCCTTTTCCTTTTGCAAAGGAGGAGACCAGCGTGGATTTTGCGTTTTTAATTACACTTTTTATCATCGGATGTATTGGTTCCTTCTTATCAGGAATGGTGGGGATCGGGGGATCTGTGATCAACTATCCCATGCTGCTTTATATCCCGCCTCTTGTTGGTGTGATGGCAATGTCAGCACACGAGGTATCGGGGATTGGCGCCATTCAAGTGCTCTTTTCGACGCTCGGTGGCGTGCTGGCGTATCGGAAAAGTGGATTTTTACATCGCTCGTTGATTTTATATATGGGAAGCAGTATATTGGCAGGTAGCTTATTAGGTAGTTATGTATCACACTTCATGCCGGAGAAAGGGATGAATCTCGTCTATGGGTTGCTCGCCATTGTAGCCGTTATCCTCATGCTGATTCCGAAAAAAGGGCAGCGTGCAGATGCAGAGGGAGAAGTGACTTTTCATAAAGGGCTGGCCGCTGGTATTGCCTTTGTGATCGGTAGTGTTTCAGGGGTTTTAGGCGCAGGAGGAGCATTTATCTTGGTGCCGGTGATGCTGTCTATTTTAAAAATTCCTGTACGGATGACCATTGCGTCGTCACTTGCGATTACGTTTCTTTCTGCCATCGGTGCGTCTGCTGGAAAGGTATTGACGGGTCAAGTCATGCTCCTTCCTGCTGTTGTGTTAATGGCGGCAAGTTTGATTGCCGCTCCGATTGGTGCCAAGGTCGGTCAGAAAATCAATGCCGTCTACTTGCAATGGCTACTTGCCGTGATGATTACAGCGACAGCGATCAAAATTTGGCTGGATCTATTTTGAAGAAAAGACCAACAGAGAAAGTAGCAGCTGCTTCACACGTGTTGGTCTTTTTTATTTGACGTCATCGTGCTCGATATACGTTTCAAGTGCTGGGTGGTACTCTTTTTGATAATGAAGGTTGGGGCATGTTTTCACGACTTTGCCTTGCAGGGCATTGGACTTAGAGACTTCTAATGCTGTTTTACATTTTGGGCAACGTTCTGCAAATAGTGAGGGCCAGCGCTTCATGTATCACCACTCCAGTTAAAGTCTTAAAAACCGATTATATTAATATGAATTATAGGGGATTGTGTAGGTGAGGTCAATGGGTGTTTGGGTCTTTTTAACAAAAAAGAAGCATCGCCAAGGATGCTTCTCTTTCGTCCATATTATTAGTAGGCTTTCGCCCAGAACACCATATCAGATGCAGACTTGCCGCAGCACACACATGTGTCAGAAACGGTTTCCTGTTCGAATGGGATACAGCGTGAAGTTGCCCCTGTTTTTTCTTTGATGTCGTTTTCACAGGCTTCATCACCGCACCACATCGCTTTGATCAATCTGTTTTCTTCCGCAAGGATTTGCTCGATGTCTGCGATTGTGTAGGCGTGGGATGTTTTTTCATGTAATCGTTCTTTTGCCTTTTGGTACATCGTCTGCTGAATGTCTTCAAGGGTGGCTGTGATGGTCTGTTCAAGTGCATCTAATGTGACGGCTTGCTTTTCACCTGTGTCTCGTCTTGCGAGCATCACCTGTCCTTTTTCCATATCCTTTGGTCCAACTTCTACACGTAAAGGAATGCCCTGCATTTCACATTCGTTGAATTTCCAGCCTGGCTGTTTATCACTTGCATCGATGTCAGCACGTGCGATGCGGGCGAGTCGATCTTTCAATTCATAGGCATGGTCTAGCACACCTTCTTTGTGAGAAGCGATTGGCACAATACGTACTTGGGTTGGCGCAATGTTTGGCGGGAGGACAAGTCCTCTGTCATCGCCATGTACCATGATCATGGCGCCGATGATTCTTGTCGTGAAGCCCCAAGAGGTTTGCTGGACATGCTCCAGTTTCCCTTTGCGGTTTAAGAATTCAATGCCAAAAGCCTTTGCAAATCCGTTACCGAAGAAATGAGAAGTGGCGGTTTGCAATGCCTTTCCATCATGCATCAAGCTTTCGACCGTATAGGTGAAACGGGCGCCGGCGAATTTTTCCTTCTCTGTTTTTCTCCCTTTGATGACAGGGATCGCAAGGAGCTCTTCGCAAAGAGAAGCGTAGATGTGGAGCATTCTTTCTGTTTCTTCAATCGCCTCTTGCTCAGTCTCATGGCATGTGTGCCCTTCCTGCCATAGGAATTCAAGGGTTCTAAGGAATGGACGTGTTGTCTTTTCCCAGCGGACGACATTGGCCCATTGGTTATACAGCTTTGGTAAATCGCGGTAGGAGTGAATAATGTTCTTGTAATGCTCAGCGAACAGCACTTCAGAGGTTGGTCTGACGCAGAGTCTTTCTTGTAATACTGATTCACCGCCATGAGTCACCCATGCCACTTCAGGAGCGAAGCCTTCGATATGATCTTTTTCTTGTTGCAGCAGGCTTTCTGGGATAAAGAGAGGCATATAGACATTCTCATGACCCGTTTCTTTAATTTGATGGTCAAGTTCGTCGCGAATGTTTTCCCAGATTTTAAAGCCGTATGGCTGGATAATCATACTGCCTCTAACGCTTGAGTAATCGACGAGCCGCGCCTTTGTGACAACATCTGTATACCACTGGGCAAAGTCGTCTTCCATGCTTGTAATGTTCTCCACAAATTGTTTCTTTGACATCGCATTTTCCTCCTTTTAAAAAACAAAAAAGCTGTGCTTTAAGTTAGGGACCATTCCTGGTGGTACCACCCTAATTTAAAGCACAGCTTTACACTCAATCATGATAACGGTTTGAACCGCTGTATGAAACAGAACTAAATCGGCAGGTTCACTTGAAGATGTCAGTAGGAACTTCTCAGCACCGTTCCCTCTCTGTTAAAGATCGATTCAAGCTACTATTCCAGATCTACGTTGATTATTGTTCGTTGATTTTTCATCAGTTTACCTGTAAATGGGGGAGAAAGCAAGTTGTTCTGCAGGTTCGTTTCTTACCTTTGTGGGTCTTTTGCTTTAAGCTCCAATTGGCAGGAATTTTCTATTTTTACAGCTTGCTAGTTATGTAAGGCTATGCTAATATATTTGAAGAAAAAATAGACTTGTATAACCTCAATAATATGGTTTGAGGGTTTCTACCAGGATCCGATAAATCCTGATTACAAAAGCGCGCTTTCCTTTTTTGTAATCAGGGTTTTTTTGTTTGTCTACACCCTGTATCAAAAGTGAAAGCGATGATATACAGAAGGGATGTTAGACATGAACTGGAGAGTATATTTATTAGCCGTTTCTACTTTTGCGGTTGGATTAGTTGAGCTTGTGGTTGGGGGCATTTTGCCAAGCCTTGCAGAGGATCTGGATGTTTCTCTTGCGACAGCTGGACAGCTTATCACGGTATTTGCGATTGTGTATGCGATATCAGCACCAGTGCTGCTGACCGTCACAGCCAAAATCGAACGAAAGCGTCTTTATTTAATAGCGTTATTGGTGTTCACAATAGGAAATGTGTTTACTTATTTTAGTTCGACCTTTGCTCTTGTCATGATGTCAAGGGTGTTCATTGCGATGAGTACAGCGCTTGTGGTGGTGTTATCACTGACGATTACCGCCAAATTGGTGGAACCAGCGCATCGAGCGAAAGCATTAGGCCTGATTTTTATTGGCATTAGTTCATCACTTGTTCTCGGTGTACCGATCGGTATCTTTATTACAGAGAGCTTTGGCTGGAGAGTGATGTTTTTAGGAATCAGTATTCTATCGGCCATATCCATGGTGCTGATCTATTTTCTATTGGAAAAAATGCCTGTTGAAAAAGTCACACCTCTTAGAGAGCAAATTCGTTCTTTAGGGCATCCGAAAATCTTTAGTGCACACTTGATTAGCTTGTTTATGCTTGCGGGCCATTATATGCTCTATTCTTATTTCACCCCATTTCTAATGGAAGTTCTGCATATGACACCGTTTTGGATTAGCATTTGTTATTTGGTATTCGGGCTTGCGTCTATTGGCGGAAATGGTTTTGGCGGCTGGCTTAGTGACAAACTGGGTTCAGGGAAAGCCATTTTGTTTGTGACAATAGCGTTTGCGATTGTCATGTTTATCCTTCCGTATACAGCGGGTGTGTTTGTGCTCTTTATGGTGATGGTTGTCCTGTGGGGAGCGCTCAGCTGGGCACTGACGCCTGCCTTGCAGAGCTATTTGATTCAAACAGATCCTGTAACCTCTGATATTCAGCAAAGTTTAAATACATCGGCTTTGCAAATTGGCATCTCGATCGGATCAGCAGTTGGCGGTGTCGTGTTTACAATGACCGGTTCATCCGTTGATTTGGCTAAATTCGGTGCTGTGTTTGTGCTGATTGCCTTTAGCTGTGCGGTGATTTCGTTGAAAAGACCGCCTCTTTATATGGATCGTCAGAATCATGCTGAATAGCTGCCTATGATTAGGCAGCTTCAGCGTGTAGACAAACCCTCGCATTATTTGTCAGTCAT
>NZ_JOTP01000025.1 GCF_000715205.1 Bacillus zhangzhouensis
GCCCTTGTTGGGCTTTTTTTGTACTTATTCCAAACGTATGATGGTTAATGCCGCTCCAACCGATCCTCCGCCAAGTAAGACAACTGTTGCGATCAATCCAAATATTTGGAGAGAAATTTGGTTACCTGCTGCAAGTGTTGTGATGAGAGATACGTTGTAGCTAGACGCAGATAAAGAGGGTGTTAAAATAGATCCTGCTATTGGTGTCCCGTTGTTAATCACCCTCGTTCCAGCAAGCAGTGCTGCACTTGTATTGACTTGATACGTAATGAAATAACGACCTGAAACAGGCACAGTAAAGACCGTATTTCCACCACTTGCTGTAAATCCATCTAAACTTTGATTATTAGGCAAGGAAACAGCTGTTCCACCTAATACAACTAGTACTGTACTTCCTGACGTATTGGACGCATACATCGCATTAGCGGTTAAACTTGTACCGGTTGGACCCGTTGCACCAGTTACTCCAGTCGGACCGGTTGGGCCCGTGTTTCCCGTTGCGCCGGTTGAGCCTGCGATTCCCGTTGCACCAGTCGGACCGGTCGATCCTGTGATTCCTGTTGCGCCGGTCGCACCAGTCGAACCCGTGTTTCCTGTTGAACCAGTTGAACCACTTGTGCCCGTGTTTCCTGTTGCGCCGGTCGGGCCAGTTGGGCCTGTGATTCCCGTTGCGCCAGTCGGACCACTTGTGCCCGTGTTTCCTGTTGCGCCGGTCGGGCCGGTTGGGCCCGTGTTTCCTGTTGCTCCGGTCGGACCACTTGTACCCGTGTTTCCCGTTACACCAGTAAAGCCTGTTGAGCCCGTTATTCCTGTTACGCCGGTCGGGCCTGTTGGGCCTGTGATTCCCGTTGCGCCGGTCAGGCCGGTTGAGCCTGTTATTCCTGTTGCGCCGGTCGCACCAGTCGAACCCGTGTTTCCTGTTGCACCAGTCGGACCACTTGTGCCCGTGTTTCCCGTTACACCAGTAAAGCCTGTTGAGCCCGTTATTCCTGTTGCGCCGGTCGGACCACTTGTGCCCGTGTTTCCTGTTGCGCCGGTCGCACCAGTCGAACCCGTGTTTCCTGTTGCACCAGTCGGACCACTTGTACCCGTGTTTCCTGTTGCGCCAGTCGGGCCGGTTGGGCCTGTTATTCCTCCACACATATTAAGTTGGGCGCACATGCCTCTCACTACTTTCAAACTGTGGAATAATCAAGACATACACTCTAATACTGATAATTTAGAGAGAAAGAAACTACAATATTTCCAGTTGAGGTTCCACCAGTGCCTACAATCCCAATTGAGTTAATATCATTGAGCGTAATGGATCGACTCTCACCTGGAGGTACTGTGAAATCTGGAACGGCAACCCCATTTACCTCTAACGTAACAGTAGGTGCTACAGCCACGATCCCGTTGTTTTCCACCATAATGGTCCCGTTTATGACAAATGGTGTTCCATCTGTCCAGACTACAACTGCATCCGCTGCTGCTGCTAAATCGACTGTGAAGCATACTGCATCATTCACAAAGCCTGTTTGCTCATTATTACATCCGCCTAAAATAGCCATTTTAACCCTCCTCAATCTATTCTTGATAGACTATGATCTAGTGATCTTCGAAGATTGTGCGATTATCCCAGACTTAAAGCTTTATTTTTTTCGTTTGTACCATGTTTAATTGTATGTCTAATCGCGCTTTCACTTTTTTAGTGGCTTGTTTCTTTAAAATCAACATCATATCTTTCACAGTAATCGCTCGACTTTCTCCTTTTTGGACACATATGTCATGACATGCTTTTTTCGTTTGAATCCTCACAGAGATTGGCACATCCTGATCATCTTGATGATGCAAAACAACTGTTGCCGTATTCAGTAACTTTGTTTCATTACGCCATATTTCAAACGAACTGAGTGATGTTGAAAAACAAAGAAGGATGTGGTGAGGTTCTATATTCTTTAGAATGAGAGCGTCATATACGGGCAGTTCTACTTCACTCATTCCGCATAAAAAAGACAGATCCACAAGAATTCTTGAACTGGATCGATACAAGACTTTCTGGCAGCACGCCGATCTCATGCAGCACGGTACAAGGAGTTCTAAAACCACACAATTCTGTTCTTCATTGATAGAAATCAAAGAAAAATAGCAAGTCTTAAACACACTTTTTTCAAAGAACACCCATGAATAGAAAGGTTCCCCGTCTTCCATGATGAGCAAAAAAGGAGAACTCATTGAACGTTTGTGAGTAAAGCCTTCGTTCTTTGTTTTATTGTTTACCTCTTTCAGTTTACTCATCAGCAGGTTTGTCACTTTCCATCAGCCCAATTCAATGCTGTATACAAATCCATATGGTCTTTTATCATATGTGCGTTTGACTATTTTGTGCGATTGGTCTTTAGATCACCGCTTGTGGCCATCAATCGTGAGCTCATCTTTTCATTTATCTTGTTTCTCTATATAATATGATCAAGAACTTCAGTGCCTCAGTAGCTCTAGAAGGATAGAGACCGTAAAACAAATTGTAGCTGGCGGGTCGCAAAGCAGTCAGTGAAATTCCGTAGGGAAGTTACGAAAGGAGTGCGGGTTTGAATCCCGTCTGAGGCTTATGAGGTCGATGGAAATGGAGGATAAAAAATCATGCATGTGTTTGAAGAATATGTAAGCAACATTGGTAACCCAGAGCTAAAGCAGCGCACTCAAGACATCTTACAATGGATTGAAGACACATTTCCTCAATTAGAGCCAAGAATTGCATGGAATCAGCCCATGTTCACAGATCACGGGACGTTTATTATTGGGTTTAGTGTTGCAAAACATCACATTTCTGTCGCACCAGAAGGAAAAGGAATTGATCACTTTTCAGCTGAAATTGTACAAGCTGGTTATGATCATGGAAAAAAGATGTTTCGCATGAAAGAAAGCTTCCCCATTGATTATCCTCTACTAAAAAAAATCATTGAATTTAATATTGAAGACAAAGCGATTTGTCCAACGTTTTGGCGAAAATAATCAACACCCCGATCTGAGTCGATAACAGATCGGGGTGTTTTACTACACCTTACATTTTATTTGCTTCTCTTCCTTACACATTTCTGTTCAATCCATTCATAACAGGCCAAGATGGTATCAACACCCCTTTGGAATATCGGCAAACCAATAACAGCGACCGCTGTTAAACATGCTATGACAGCACCTACTAAGACATCAAATGGATAATGAACACCTACCCAAATTCTTGAAAATCCAACAGTACAGGCAATGATCAGCCAATAAATATGGCGTTTGTGAAACAGCCAAAAGATCAGGCAAATAGAAAAGATAAAAATTGTGTGATCACTCGGAAAAGAGTTATTCACTTCCTTATGGATCAGAAGATTGACGTGACTCATTTCTGCAAAGGGCTGCTGATTGAAATAAAAGGCCCCAGCGACTTTCCCAAGTAACTCTGCCAATATGAAGGTAAGTCCGGCAGATATGATCATCTTCCTATTTTTTTCGCTTCGATTTCGAAACCATATGAATAGACACATGAGCGCTACTAACAGCACAGTATATTCAGCTAATCCAATGAATATCGGATTCAAGTGACCATGATCGATACTGAGCTGATTCACCCACCTAAACAAACGTTCATTATACTCCTGCATCTCATTTCATCCCTTTTTACTCGATTTATGACAAGGATAATTGAAATGAGATGCCTGCTCCATCGATCGAACGAACAAAACTGAGGAAACATATCACATTTTTGTCACGTCGTTGTCACCTGAACATCAATCAGAAAACCCTCATCCTTTTCATAACAGGATCTATTGAGAGTGATTTTGCTCCCATTCCTTTTTCAGCAAAGCATATTGATAGGTGTTTTCATATTTAGGTGTGCCATCCTCATATGTAGTAAATGAAATAAACTCAAGAAAAAGGCCTTCTTTCCGCATCCCTAATCGCTCACATAATGTTTGTGAGCGGTCATTATCATCCTCTACGTATGCATAAAGCCGCCTCGCCCCCTTGTCCTCAAATAAATAGGACAAGAGAGCTTCAGCACTCTCACGCGCATATCCCTTCCCTTCATATGCTGCATTGAAATTCCAGCCAATTGAATACGTGTCAGGCTCCTCCTTCAAATGAAACAACTCACCGATAATCTGTTGACTTTCTTTTAAACAAACTGCTACATATGAATGATCTTCTTTTCTCTTTTGTACCTTATCGGCAGCTTCCTCTAATGTAGAGATTCGATCATCGAGAAAACAATTTACTCTTGGATGAGACAAGTACTCAAGCATTCCTGCCGCATCTTCATCGCGAAACGGTCTAAGAATTAACCGATTCGTTTCTAATTGATTCATAAACGACTCCTCACTGTTTCTTCAACTAAACTCATCAAAAACATTTTGGCTATTAAATAACATGATCACAACTGATAAAATAGAACATAAGTTTCTATTTTATCAGAAAGGGGTTAATTGATATGATCAAAACGGTGGATGGCAACATCTTAGAGGCAAGTGAAGACATCATCTGTCACCAGGTGAACTGTAAAGGGGTCATGGGAGCTGGATTAGCCAAACAGATCAAAAGCAAATATCCGAATGTGTACAAAGATTACAAACAATTATGTACAGAACAAGGAGATGACTTGTTGAGCTCTGTTCAACTCATCACAACAAGCGACGGAAAAACCATTGCCAACTTTTTTGCACAAGCCGGGTACGGAAGAAAAAGAAAGCAAACCGACTACGACGCCTTACGCAGCTGCTTTCAAAGCCTAAAGGAAACAGTGACACATTCACTGGAAGAGAAAAACCGAACTTCCATCGCCATTCCTTATGGGATCGGCTGCGGATTGGCGGGCGGCGACTGGACGATTGTCGAAGATATGATTGAAGAGGTACTTGGTGATTGTGAAGTGACGATTTATCGGTTTAGATAAAGGGAAATGAGATATTCTTATGAAAATTGTAAATACAGGTATACAAAAACCCTCCTTAATTTGGAGGGTAAAGAGCTAATTGTTGTTTTCTTCTTTATTTTTTAAATAATTCAGGACAGCTTCTTTATCGTCCTCATCGTCGGGTAAAAATCCAAACGTGTCATATTCCCAAACTGCTATTCTTTGATCCCCATCAATTCCTAATGAATAAATATCTTCGTACCCATACTCAATCGAGAATTTCCCTGGTTGCTCCAGCTTTAAAATTGCTGTCGTCCAATCTCCTAATCCGCTTTTTACATATTTCTTTTTCAAGTCTTCAAAAGAATGGAGAAGTTTTAATAATAGCTGTTTATAAATAGTGTTGCTAACACTGTAATTTTCAGGAATATTATGACCATATATCAATTCTTCATTACCTAGGTTGCAGAAATAAAAGTTCACTTCTGACGAATCATCAACGATTTCTGCATACATCCAAACTTTATCCCATTCCACAGGAATCATTTCATTTATTATTTCTGCTATTTCTTTATAGTTTTCTTCTATTTTTTCCATGCTTCAACCTCCTAGTTTATTTTTAATAGTTCTAAATCTCTTTTGCTCTCCGATTTTATATTCTACAAGAAATTCTGCAGGTCTTAATGAATCATTCTTATAGACAGGTTCGATTTTAACCTCTACATGCTTTGGAGGGTCAGCCATTAATGCTTTTTTCCACTTCTGTTCCATCTCATACCATTTCCCGCCACTACGATTAATCTGTGAATTCATCGGAAGTAGGTTATCAATATCCCCAGAACCTTTAAAAATAGATGCGATTAAATGACCTCCATCATCATCTAGTAATCGATCCGGCTTGCCTGAATTGGATTGGGCGTATTGGTTTCTTTTAACCTCTCCGTATTTTAAATCACTTGCTTCAACTTTGACAATGCGGCCATAGTGATCCGTTGTGTAGGTGTAGCCTTGTTTAGTTGCATAAACGACATTCGGTTTTAATACTTTTTTGCGTTTCCACCTTACATAATGATCTCCGTATTTGACGACGGTCGGTGGTGATTTCGGTGCTGGTAATCGCCTTCCCGTTTTGGAGATTCCATAGCCTGAATCATTATCTAAACGTTTTGCCATAGAAAGAAGTTTATTTTTGATATTCTCCCCGTCAAAAACGTTATACGGTAGTTTCCCTCCACCAGCTATTTGAAACTTTGGTGAGTACGGCAATAGATTCGGAATGGAGACATTATCTATTGATTTTGCCCCTTGTTCAAGTCCTTTTTTAACGGTTGTTTTAGCGGCAGTTGTTCCCGTTTTTGTCATGGCTCCTGCACCTTTAGAACCAAAAGCAATTTCTGCTAGAGAGCCTGCGGCATATGCAAACCAGTGTGATCTTGAGTAGGCATCACCTTCAATGACCTCTTTTTGGAATGAGTCTGAAATTGATTTTCCAATCGCTTTCGATGTTTCAATCGGATGAGAAACAGCTGTCACAACTGATTCTACAGCCCCACCAGGGTCAGTGACAAGATCATATATTCCGGTCACTGTGTCTTTTGCCACATCGTATATACCAACTGCTGCGCCTTTTACACCATCAATAAAGACACTTGATGCTTCTTCCTGTGCTTTGATTTGGAGAAGCTGGCTGTAATACATTTTTTGATCATATGAGAGATTCTCATAACCTATCTCATCTACAATCTCAAAGTATTTCGCTTCTGACATACACGAAGGATCATTGAGCTTTTCTTTCAGTTCTTTGATTCTTCGTTTCTCTTTTTCTTCTTTTTTCACCTTTAAATATGCTTTCACTTGAGCATCGATTTTATCATGGTTCTTGTACACATCTGTCTTATGAAATGCTTTTGCATCATAATACATTGGCTGAGCGTTCTTTCCTTTTCCTGTAGCAGCCATCATCTTTGCATAAAAAGTTTTGAGGTGATTCTCAATCGCTTCTGACTTTGCGTATTCTGTTTTCAAATCATTGTCTATTTTATGTAAAACATCAATCGTCTCTTTTCTTTTTTTGTTCGCATCGTCTAAATGTTCATTGACTTCTTTACTTGAAAATACATTCAGCTCAATGAGATCACTGATGTCATCAAAAATGGTCGAGAGTGCCTCTTTTTGTTCTTTGACCATATCTTTATTGTTCTGAATCCCTTGTTTCAATTGAGTGTCTAAAAAGTGCTCATCAATAAAAGTACTCCCGCCTAATGATTCATCATCAAGCTTCCCTTTTACTCCATCTAAAAAAGACTTTTGCATATCAATAAAATCAAGATAAGTGTCCGTGTAAAGCGCAAGATCCACATAAAAGGCTTTAATATTGTCTGCACCTTTTCCAGTAAATTCATCACCTAACCCCGACACACTTTTTAATGCTTTTTTCACAAGTTTCATGTCTTCTTGAAGCTCATGATAGGCCTTTGACCTTTTTTCTATAGCTGATTGTAGCGATGGAGCATCTAATATCTTCATATAAAAAAGACTCCTTTTATGGCATATTCTTTTACTAGAATACCATAAGGAGTCTGACACTTTAATCCACTTTATCGTTTTTTAACCAATTACAGAGCTGCCTCTTGATGCAACTGTTATTTTTTCAGGTTTAGTAACTGCACTAGGAATCACTCCGTGGATCGTTGTTATATCCTGCAAACACATGCACTCATTTTCAAATACCGTTGTAAAGAAACTGGTGAACCTAAAATTTTTTTACCACATGGAGACCTTCTTCTAAAAAATCACCATGATTATTTAATCACTTTGACCCTGCACCTTCTAAACTAGTATTAATCTAATGCATATTTAAGTATATGTGCTAACAAAATACTAGGTTGGTCTTCTTGAACTAAATGACCAGCATTTGAGATAGTAACATATGACGCATCAGGGATTTTACCAGATAATTGCTCTCCTTTCTCTATTGGTATCCAAGTATCTTCTTCTCCCCAGATGATTAAAGTAGGAACGCACACTTCGTCGTAGAGAGACTCAATTTCATCTGTATATTTCTGGCTGGCTTGTGCGATTTGTCTGTAAAAAGCTTCTTTTCCTACATGACCTAACCAAGGTTCTTTAATGCCCTTTAGGGTATCTGTGTCCATTTCCCTAAACATAGCACCTTGCACATAAGTAGAAATAACAGATTCATGAATATAATCAGGTAGTCCTTGAAATGCCTTTTCATAATGATTCACATGTGAAAAGAATTCAGATCCCCAAGGAGCTATCGCAACAGGATCTATTAATATCATCTTTTTAAAAGAGCGATTATTTAACAGATGTGCTCTCAATGCTGTTGTACCACCAAAGTCGTGCCCAACTATAATGGGGTTGTTTAATCCCCAATGATCTAGTAACTCATTAAGGATTTTATTTTGTACACCCAGAGAGACATCCATTTCTTTTTTTTCTGATTTACCGTACCCAAGTAGGTCGTAATAGTAAACTTTAAACCATTGGCTGAGACCTGGGATTATATGTCGCCAATTAAATGATGACCAAGGAGTTCCATGCACCAAAACTAACGGAGGTCCTTCTCCACTCACCGCATATTTTACATTTCCATAGGTTGAATGATAAGTCTCTGACAGCTTGAATTTTACCATTTTTCAACTCCTTCAATGTCTATTTTTTTGTTCTTGTAAAACTTCCTTGCCTTTTCACGATTTCCACAAAGTTGCATTGAACACCATTGCTTATTTTGATTTTTAGTCTTATCTATAAAAAACCAATCACAATTCGTGCTACTACATTGTTTGATTGTTTGATTTGATTTCAGTAGATGATAGAAGGAACGAACAATTGGATAAAGGATGATAAAGACACCTTGCCCATCTAGATGTTTTACGCTTACTTTTTCTTCATCATTTTGGCAAATATCTATCCCTCTATGTGCTTCATATAACCACTTGTTAAATAAGATTATATCCTTCCTACTTACATCCTCTTTATGGTGAATTGAATTCAAAATGTTAAACATTGTATCTCGTAGTAATCGAATTTCTTCTATTGAAATTCCACTGCCCTTAATTTTTAAATCAATAAAGTGAGTAGATTCTTTTGCCCAATTTACTAAAGCAGAAGTGTCCATGCACAACTCTTGATAGAATTGATTGTATCTATTGTTAGCTGTATTAATAAAATCTAAACTCAAATCTCCACCAACCGCTTTATAATTCAATAGTCTTTTATACCTCCAATAAGTTATAACCACCTAAATTAATTTTAGGTGGTTATATAAATAGTGTCAAATGTGAGTTAATTATGATCACCTCAAGTTTCCCCTACAGGTGTATCAATGGGTGAAAAAGTATCAAGAAAGCGGAGAAAACGGCTTTAAAAGACAACCGAGGGAAACGCAAAACTGAAGAAGAACTGACACCTGAAGAAAAAATTCAGTGGGAAAACAAACGGCTGGAACAAGAAAATGAGCGTTTGCGTGCGGAGAATGCGTTCTTGAAAAGTTGGTAGAGATCAAAAGGAGGCGGTTCTAAGTCAAGTTCGTACGAAAATTGATATTTCGCCATTCAAGAGCTGAATCAAGAAGAAAGCTTCTCTGTCCAAATGGTATGGTGAGATTCCAAAGTTTCACGCCAAGGGTAGGACTCTGTATTGATAACGGGCGATTGAGTCGTTTGAGGGAAATTAAAATGAGAGAAATACATACGGAACACTTACGAGACATTTGAGGAACTTCAAAGACCAATTGATGAAGATATATCCACTTTTACAAACATGACCTACTACAAGAAAAACTAAACGGCCACAGCGACGTGCTTTTTCAAGGGTTTCGACTCTTTTCAACAACTGGAGCCAATGCCTTTTCTACAGCTGCGGCCATTTTTTTTGCGACCTCTTCATCAATTTGTTTTTCTTGCGGATCAGGCTGATCTTCGCCTTCTCCCTTTTGAAGGTCATCCAGACGTTTTACGACTGGTGCAATTGTTTCATCTAGCATCTTTTGCAGATCTTTTTTTTCATTTCTTCGTCCTTCTTCTCTTCCGTTTGATTCAACAGATTGTCAATAGCGGCTCTTGCATTTTTCAGCTCATTTAGATTGGCAGCAGAAAATTTTCTACCTGCCTTTTTCACTTCTGCCTCAGGCTTCTCATTCTTCAAAAGAAGTTTTTGAGCAAAGAAAAAAGCCCTTTCTCATCAGAAGTTGGCTCACGTTCTTGCTCACCTATATCTGCTGTTCCGGCCATTGAGTAGCCGGTGATCTCACCCTTTTGAATCTGTTCCCATATTTAATCAGATGCTTTTGTGACAAGGACCCACGATCCTTTCTTGATAATCTCATCGCCCATTTCAAAGTCAGAGGGAGCAATGTACGATTCAACGACTTCCCCGACACCGCCTTGGAAATCATGCTGCTTGTCGATCTCACGTGCATCCTTCAGGAACCCGTGAGCGGCTTTCTAAATTTCTTCTTCTTCTGGTGTCATGTAATCTCCATGTGCATCTGCTATGTTTGGTTCATATACAATACCGTACACAAGACGCTGTGCATCATCAGCTTTGGCAATGACCTTGATCTCTTTTTGAAAGTCTGGCTGCTTTTCTGATTTCATAAAAAAGAACTGCTTTTGATTAGCAGCCTTGTCTAAGTATGAAACATTTGTGATTTTTGCATTAACCAATTCCCGTGGCAATTTATTCACCTCCTTTCATTGTAAAGCGTCCTTTGTACTTATTTTCATATTCTTTTGAGGCTCTTTTTTCATTCATTACTTTTTCATCACCTTCTGTGAACCTTCTTAAAAACGGAAATTTCCAAACTAACTTATTGGGGATTAAAAATTTAAAGAATTTATATAACCAATTCGATTTTTCCTCATCATTTAGGAGAATTGCTAAGTTAATTAATAGAATAGGTAAAAAAAACAAAACACTAATCATAAAGCTATCTATAACAAAATCATATATATTTTCATAGAAATAATTTTTAAACAACTTATCCGATATAATTAAATACATCATAAAACTAGTTAAAGTGACAGAAAAAATAATCGTGTGGCTTATAAATTTATAGCATTTCAAAAACAACCTAAACCAAATATTTTCTGTTTTTTCAACGATTAAATGCCAGTACATGTCCTTATTAACGACTTTGTGCTCCGCATAGAATACTTTTTCTATTGCATTCTTTAAATCAACGAACTTTATCATAAATTCATCTAACTTCTCGCTATTTTCATTTAGCAAATAATCATAATATAGCTCTTCTAATTCAAGAAATTGTATGATGATACGTTTGTCTTTTAACTTAACAATAGAACCGTGATCATTCGCATATTTCTCAAAAAACGCATCTAATTCTCTTGATAAATCAGATACTTTACTTCTATTTAATATATTTTTCATAGAAATATAAAGTGCACCACTAGAACCTGTAAGACTTTCAGCTATAATTTTCCGATTTTTTTTAATTTCATTTCGTTGCGTTACCAATATAGACGTAAGAAATACTGTTAATATAGATCCTAGAATTACTCCATAATCTTTTATAATACTAAGAATAAGTTGCATTTATCTCTCCCCTTTTCTTTTTATACGAAAGGAGGGAGGATTTGTTTCAAATTATTAATTCATTAAATTTTTCTTCTAATCTCTTTTTTCCTCGGCTGACAGTCCTAGAATAACAGGATCAATCACAGGACCAACCTGACAGTTTACTCGCTCTTTTGGAGAAAGATTTGTATCTCTCGGAAAGACACCGCTCTCCGCTGCCTGGTATCTCAAATTCTTCATTGAGAGGAATGATCGTTCCGTCCAGCTGCACATGACTTTCCTCTCGACAGATTCGAAAAACTGTCCTCGATACAGCTGCTATCAGGCTCAGAATGTCCCTCTCGTATGGCCACATTCCTCAACACCTTTGTTCCGTATCCAGATACGCCATTGATAAGGGAAAGGCGCGTCTCCCAATAAAAAAGCGGACACCAATCAAGGCACTTAAAGTGCTCAATGATCAGCGTCCTCAGGTTCTTCCTTCCGGACAATTCACGTTCGTTTTGCTTGTCTCTATCATACGATGATCCTCATAGAAAAAAAGGCCCCCTTTTTCTCAGTTTTTTCTCGGCAATGCAAATAAAAAACAGCACTCTATGATTCCTAGTGCTGTCGGAAGGTTAAACATCGCTTGCTTCTTCAATTTGTAATACCGGTCTTTCTTCAGACCCAGTTCTTCACACACCTCCAAATCCTTCACCGCACGTGATGTCAGGTATTTCATCCGAATGATGTCTTGCTCAATTTCATCTAGGCTGTTTTCTAGCGCTCTTTCTATCTGCCGGACCTTCAGCCATTTAAAACTTCCTGGTTTCTGAGATAAGGAAACAGGCCTGTTGCACCATTTGTCTCCTGTTTTTTTCTATTTTTCTCCTGCACCTTCAGGGCTTTATAGAGTTTCAGCTCCTTGAAAGTTCATATTAAAATTTTTTTATAATCTATCTAACTCTGAAAACCGTTCGTATTTTTTATAAATTATAGGATAATTAGGTGTGTCAAAATAAACAAGGGAGTGTTTTAAATGAGATTAAAAAAAGTTTTAACTTGTTCCGCATTATCCTTTGTTTTACTTGTTTCTGCATCTCCTGCATTCGCTTCAACTTCTAATGCAGACAGCAACATTAGTCAAAAGGTAATAACTCCTCAAGCTGAGCTGAAAACTATTCATCTAAAAGCCAATACACAAGCAGGATCTTTCTTATGTTTCATATCTAAAAGTAAATGCTTCAACAAAAGATGATGGTACTTGGACAGGTAAATATCAAGGTTGGTATTAAAATATATAGCTGCAAATCACTATGCCTGTTTTAATAATTTCATAATCACTAGCAATTAACTTATTTTTGACTGTTCCCTGCAGGAGGAAGCTCCTGCTATTTTATTTTGTGTGAACTCGAGTAATTTAAATTTGTGAACCGGCCGTCACGTGTAGTGATTTCCGTTTTCCCGTAAATAGGTGCTGCAGCTAAAAATGCTTCGTAGGAATAGCCATCTAGGATAATGACTTTTACTTCTCCCTTTCCAAAAAGCTGATCAATTGAGATGTTAGAGTCTATATGTTTGTAAGGATTATTCATGCACAAGGCATCCCATGTTATAATGAATTATCGAGATTCATTATAGCTAGAGCCTTGTGCTTTGGTTCTCTTTATTTGCCCTGAAGAGCTTGCAAATCACGTACACACATTCTAAAGAAGTGTTCGTCCCTTAAATCTAAAGACAGGTCAATCAAAGCCCTCAGATCAACTTCTGTCAGATCCTCATCCAAATTTTCAGCCCAAGACTTTGGAACAACCAAGCAAGGTATTACCACTAAGAAACCTTACTAAAATGTCACCTTCATCTACTTTAAGTACATAACCTGCTTTGTTAAGTGGTTCTCTTTTGCCTTTCCTTGATGCTTTTATCCAGTCTCCTTCTAAAAATTTGTTTTTCATCTGATAATCCTCCATCCTTTCTTAATCCTACTGACTTGTTCATATTGTTTAAGTGGTTCATAGAGGTGAACACGTTGTCCATCCTCTATGCGATAAAGCAGGAACCACCGTTTTGAGCGTTTGCGTGCCATCTTATGTAGCCCCATCTTCCTCATCTTTTTGATCAACTTTAGGAAGATCGTATTCATCTGGAACGCTATCATCTGAACTCTTTTCGTCTTCAGCTGCTTCTTCAGCCTTTTGAATCGGTTCAGCTTCGTTGGCTTGATCCTGCTTCCAGTCCCACCATGTTTCAGCGAGCGGGGCAACTGCTGCTCGGTAGTCATTGATCAAATCAACTATTGCGCTGGATGACATCTCAAGCTCTGTGGCTAACTTACGGTAAGATTCACCTTCAATGTGATGCTTAACAACATCGGTCATATCTTTTGGGAATTCTTTCTGTTCTGGATCCATACCCTCATGGAGTGAATTTTTTATCATTTTTTGTGGGTAAATTGCGGGTAGTGCATCTTCATATTAAAATATTAGCAACACCAAAAAAATAAAGAAAACCCCTGAAACCATTGGTTCCAAGGGGTTTTCTCTATTAATACTGAGACATATACTGATCGCGTTCCCATGGGTGTACTTGGGTGCGGAACATATCCCATTCGATTTCTTTTGATTCGATGAAGTGCTCGAATAAGTGATCGCCTAGTGCGTTGATCATGACTTCGTTTGATTTCAGCAGTTCTAGCGCTTCTGCAAGTGTTGCAGGAAGGTCAGCGATGCCGTTTTCAAGGCGCTCTTCTTTGTCCATGACATAGATGTTTCTGTCAATTGGCGCTGGTGCGTCTAGTTTGTTTTTGATTCCGTCTAGACCTGCTGCAAGTAATACGCTTAGTGCAAGGTATGGGTTTGCAGATGGGTCTACGCTGCGTACTTCTACACGTGTGCTGATGCCGCGTGATGCTGGGATACGGATCAATGGGCTGCGGTTCTGTGCACTCCATGCAACATAGCAAGGTGCTTCATAACCAGGTACAAGACGCTTGTAAGAGTTCACCGTAGGGTTTGTGACCGCTGTAAAGCTTGTTGCATGCTTTACGATCCCTGCGATAAAGTGTCTAGCCGTCTCGCTTAATTGTAAATCTGCTTTTTCATCAAAGAATGCGTTTTTGCCATTTTTGAATAATGATAGGTTACAGTGCATACCAGATCCGTTTACACCGAACAATGGTTTTGGCATAAATGTCGCATGAAGACCGTGCTTTCTTGCAATGGTTTTGACAACAAGTTTGAACGTTTGAATGTCATCACAAGAACGGATCGCGCCTGCATATTTGAAATCAATTTCATGTTGACCAGGTGCTACTTCGTGGTGAGATGCTTCAATTTCAAAGCCCATTTCTTCAAGCTCTAGTACGATATCACGGCGGCAGTTTTCGCCTAGATCTGTTGGTGCAAGGTCAAAGTATCCACCTTTATCGTTTAGTTCAAGCGTTGGCTCGCCTTTTTCATCTAATTTAAATAAGAAGAATTCTGGCTCAGGTCCAAGGTTGAAATCACTAAATCCCAGTTCTTCCATTTCCTTTAAGACACGCTTTAAGTTGTTACGAGGGTCTCCATCAAATGGCGTCCCGTCCGGCTTATAAATGTCACAAATAAAGCGTGCAACTTTACCTTTTTCTGCTGTCCAAGGGAAAATAACAAATGTGTTTAGATCTGGATATAGGTACATATCTGATTCTTCAATACGTACGAACCCTTCAATAGATGAACCATCAAACATACATTTGTTATCGAGAGCTTTTTCTAACTGGCTCACAGGAATCTCAACATTTTTAATTGTTCCGAGAATGTCTGTAAATTGCAGACGGATGTACTTTACGTTTTCCTCATTTACTAATTTTACGATATCTTCTCTTGTGTACTTTGCCATTTCGTAAAACTCCTCCCCTACAAAAGGTAAAATGTGTATAGCAATGCTTTTGCTAATCTGTTAACGGAAGAACCTTGACATATCCCCCTGCCTAAAGGTCGTTCCTTGTTGGAAACGTCCAGCCTGAATGAGTTCCTTCTTCAGTAGCTTCCTGAGTTCATCATCTGTCAAGTTGTGCTTCGCTGTGGTTTTCTCCTCAGTCTTTGTTTCAGACGCAGGATTCTCCGCCTCAGCTTTGGCAAAAAGCTTTTTGATTCCTGCCATGTTTACACCTTGTTCGATGAGGTTTTTAATTTCTAATAATTTATCAACATCATGGAAAGAAAATAATCGGCGATTCCCATCACTTCTTGCTGGAAATATTAAACCATTTTCCTCATAATAGCGAATTTGTCTTGCAGATAATTCTGTTAGCTGCATGACAATCCCAATTGGGAATAAAGGCATTGAGCGGCGAATGTTATCACTCATCTCAACTGTCTCCTCCTCTTTGCTTAAATTTATTATATGTCATGTTATATTATGTGTCAACGAAATGTTAGGAATATTAACATGGATTTTTTTATCGAGTAGGTACTTCAATAAAACCTTGTTCCAATAAGGCATCTACAGCACTGCAAATCGCATTTTTCACATGGGCATACGTAAGGCCGCCTTGAACGTAGGCGGTATAAGGCGGTCTGATCGGACCATCGGCTGATAATTCGATACTAGCTCCTTGCACAAAAGTGCCAGCTGCCATAATGACGTCATCCTCATAGCCCGGCATATAGCTTGCATACGGTGTGACGTGACTGTTGATCGGAGATGCATATTGAATGGCCTGGCAGAACGCAATCATTTTTTTAGGATCTCCAAATTCTACAGATTGAATCAAGTCCGTTCTTTTCGCATTCCACACTGGGTTTGTTTGAAACCCAAGCTTTTCAAGAAAACGAGCTGTAAACACTGCGCCCTTTAAGCTTTGCGCAACGACATGCGGGGCTAAGAAAAATCCTTGATACATTTCCTGGAGCGCATAC
Source organism: Bacillus zhangzhouensis (assembly GCF_000715205.1). Classification (GTDB taxonomy): domain Bacteria; phylum Bacillota; class Bacilli; order Bacillales; family Bacillaceae; genus Bacillus; species Bacillus zhangzhouensis. The sequence continues at coordinate 16,327 of NZ_JOTP01000025.1, forward strand.
AGCGATGCACCCGCTTCACTGCCGATGCCTGGAGCTGTCATTCGATAAGAGCAAGCTTCTACCCATTTTTCTTTTCCAACGATGTAGCCGCCTGTTTTGGCAAGGCCGCCGCCTGGGTTTTTAATAAGAGAACCAGCCATGAGGTCTGCTCCCACATGACATGGCTCTTGTAATTCAGTAAATTCACCATAACAGTTGTCAACAAACACAATGATCTCTTCATTGATCTCCTTCACAAATGAAATCATTTGCTCAATTTCTTCTATTGTAAAGGAAGGTCTTGACGCATAGCCTTTTGAACGCTGGATGCCGATAACTTTTGTTTTAGAGGAAATAGACTCTTTTACTTTGTCGTAATCGACTGATCCGTCTTGGCGCAAATCAATGGCTTTGTAGTCAATCTTGAAGTCTTTTAATGAGCCTGTCCCTTCTTTCCCGCGAATCCCGACAATTTCTTCTAGGGTGTCGTATGGCTTCCCTGTCATGTAGATCAATTCATCGCCAGGTCTTAGCACACCGAATAAGGCAATGGAAATTGCATGTGTTCCGGAAATAATTTGCGGGCGCACAAGACCGCTTTCTCCTCCGAATACATCCGCATAGATCTTTTCTAATGTGTCTCTTCCCATATCATCATAGCCATATCCAGTTGTCGGATTAAAGTGAGAGTCACTGACTTTATGCTTTCGGTAGCTTTCAAGCACTCTCCACTCATTTTGTTCGCTCGTTTGATCAATTTGCTGATGCATGCGTAAAATCTCTTGTTCTGTTTCTGCTGCTACTTGTTCTAAAATGGTGCCATGTTTTAAAGTGTGAAACATCTTCATTTAATTCCTTTCCTACAACATATACTTCTTGATTTGACCTAATATGGTCTGCTCCTCACCACTAAATCCAGTGATGTCATAAAGCTCTGCTTCTTTTTGAAATTCTAGTGACTCCACGAGTGTTTCTGACTTTAATGCGGATATGAGCTTCCCTTCATACGCTGGAATCTTCACGTGATATGGCTTTAAAAAGTTATTTTTCAGCTCAGCCATAATATCCGCTTTCAACCGCTTCACATCTCCCTCGCGTCTAGCACTGATTAAAATATGTCGTTGCTTTGAAGATGGGATAAAATCCGATCTGATTTGATCTTCTTTGTTATAGACGGTCAGCATAGGAATACGGTCTGCTTCTAATTCCTCTAAAAGCTCATGAACCGTCCGTTCGTGTCCTTCGTAATCCTCATTAGAAGAATCGATCACATGAAGCAAATAATCTGCTTCCTTCACTTCTTCGAGTGTGGAGCGAAATGCTGCAATGAGTGTTGTTGGGAGGTCTTGAATAAAACCAACTGTATCTGAAATCAGCACGCTGTAGCCAGATTCTAATGTCATCTTACGTGTCATTGGATCAAGTGTCGCAAACAGCAAATCTTCTTCATGGCTATCAGCATCTGTTAACTGGTTAAACAAAGTGGATTTTCCGGCATTCGTATAGCCGACAATGGCAATTTGAAAAACGCCATTTTTCTTCCGACGTTCTCGGTATCTTGTTCGGTGTTCTTTCACTGCAGATAACTGCCCGTTAATTTCGTGAATGCGGTTGCGAATATGGCGTCTATCTGTTTCAAGTTTTGTTTCACCTGGACCTCTTGCGCCAATCCCGCCCCCTTGTCTTGAAAGGCTGATCCCTTGTCCACTTAGTCTCGGCAAGGCATACTGAAGCTGGGCAAGCTCTATTTGCAGCTTCCCCTCTCTTGTACGGGCTCTTTTGGCAAAGATGTCTAAAATCAATTGCGTACGATCAATAATTTTCACATCTAGGGCAGTCGCCAAAGCTTTTAACTGGCTTGGAGAAAGCTCGTCGTTAAAAATAATGACATCACATGCTAATTCCTCGCAAAGTACTTCCAGCTCTTCTACTTTCCCTTTTCCGATGTATGTTGCGCTGTCCTGTCTATTTCTTTTCTGCGTCATCACGCTGACAGCTTCACCGCCAGCTGTTTTAGTTAAGGAAGCTAATTCTTCCATTGAGTATTGAAAGCGTTCATCCGTTACATGTGGCAATTGACAGCCGACAAGGATCGCTTTTTCAGTCATTTCATGTTCATTCAACGTCAGTTGTTTCCTTTCTGTACTTAAGTTTTCAGTAGTACCATCATACCAAACACATCACACGTATACCACTATTCGGAAGGTTTATTTTAGCGTCTCTTCACAAAAAGGATACGCCATTTCAAGAAGGCGTATCCTCTTTCATTTGAAGGTCGTGACTTTTAATGGTAAGCAAATCTTTTTTATCGTAATGATCAACAAGAAGCAGTCTCATCGCCTGGGTTCGAATGGCTTTTTCAATGGTGTTTCGCACAAACCGGCCATTGCTGAATTTTGCAGGGCTTGTCGTACTCTTAATGTGCATCAAATAATCTCGCAGCTTCCATTCTGCTTCTTGGGTAAATACATATTCCCTGTCAGCCATCATTCGTTTTGCAATATCCATGAGCTGATCGACTGTATAATCAGGAAAGCTGATATTGATTGGAAATCTTGATTGAAGGCCGGGGTTTAATGATAGAAAATGGTCCATTTCCTTGGAGTAGCCAGCAAGAATGAGAATGAATTCGTGCTGTTTGTCTTCCATATGTTTTACTAGGGTATCAATCGCTTCTTTCCCAAAATCCTTTTCTCCTCCGCGGGCAAGAGAATAGGCTTCGTCAATGAACAAGATGCCGCCTAGTGATTTTTTAATTAAATCCCTTGTTTTCTGCGCAGTATGCCCAATGTACTCTCCGACGAGATCACCGCGTTCGGCTTCAATTAAGTGCCCCTTTGAGAGGACATTCATTTCAAAAAATAGCTTTCCGACAAGCCTCGCAACCGTTGTTTTCCCTGTCCCTGGATTCCCTTTGAACATCATATGAAGCGCTTGTTTTCCTACCTTTAATCCTTGTTCCTGTCTTTTTTGATTGACAAAAATCCAGGCATAAATCTCTTTTATGTTTCGTTTCATTTCATCCATACCGACAAGGCTGTTCATTTCACGCTCTATTTCCCGTAAGATGCTGTGTTTTGCCTCATTTTTCTGCAAGGCTTCTAGGTATTCTGCCTCTGAGTCTGCATCAACCAATACTTGCTTTTGTCCGTTAAGTATAATATTGATTTGGCCGTTGTTTTTATATGTGACAGCTCGCTCCAACGTATTCACCTCTCGCTCTTCTCTCTTTATTCTATTCGGGTGGAGCTGTAATCGTGACAATCGCCCGCTTAAGCCCAGGTTTGCTGTCAAAATGACCCGAGATACCGAATATTGTAGGGGATTCTGCGGTTTCCCAGGAAATGATGTGCTATTTCTATTGTATTCATCCATTTTGGGCGGACAAACCAATAATTTGCTTTTTCTTAGAAAAATGTAGCTTTTTCATCACAAATTATGCAGAAAAGAGTCTCAATGATTTCCGCATTTTGTACAGGCAATTCTTCTATTTTCTCATAAAATAAAGACGAGGTGATGAATAGATGGTGAAAATTTTTATTGATCCTGGCCACGGAGGAACAGATTCTGGAGCTGCTGCTAATGGACTTTTGGAGAAAAATATAACACTTCAAATTGCGCTTTTACTAAGAGATATCTTGATTAGTGAATATGATGGGGTTTCCGTCCGCTTAAGTCGTTCAATTGACCAATCCGTCACTTTATCCCAGCGTACGAATGCGGCAAATAGCTGGGGAGCTGACTATTTCGTGTCTATTCATATTAATGCTGGCGGGGGAACAGGTTTTGAAAGCTATGTGTATCCTGGCATTTCAGCACCAACCACCACGTATCGCAATGCCCTTCATGATGAAATTGTCCGCTCGGTTGATTTTGCCGACCGAGGCAAGAAAACTGCGAACTTCCACGTTCTTCGGGAAACTTCTATGTCCGCTATTTTAACTGAAAACGGTTTCATTGATACGACAGCTGATGCAAATAAGCTCCGCAATGCTTCCTTCCTTCAAGGCATCGCTCGCGCTCATGCCAATGGATTAGAGAAGGCCTTTCAGTTGAAAAAAAAAGCAGGTAATCTTTATAAAGTTCAGGCCGGGGCATTTAAGGTAAAAGCCAATGCTGATGAGCTGGCTGCCACGCTTAGATCCAAAGGATTCGAAGCATTAGTCGTACTAGAAGGCGGTATGTTCCGCGTGCAGGCTGGGGCTTTTCGTTCAAAGCAAAATGCGGATGACCTCGTAGTCAGATTGAAGCAGGTCGGTCACGACGCATTCGTTTTCCAATAAACTGAAGCTGTTATAATGAAACAAACCGGCTCAAGTCATTGCAGAGCCGGTTTGTTGTCTATTGATTTATGCTAAGATATTCACGACAAATTGTGACCACGTTTCAAGACGATCGAAGTATTCAGGCTTTTTCAAGTCTGCTACTTTCATCCATTTTCCTGAGATTTGATCTGTTTCTTTTACTTCCACATGAGCACCAGGTGATAATTCAAGTGCTGATAACAGCCCAATATGCACACGGCCGACACTGTTGTCATCATCATTGATTAATCCAAGGGTTTTCATTTCAAGTTTGTCTTCTTCTTGAATCGAAAGTTCCTCGTCCAGCTCACGATCCGTATTTTCTTTTAGGATTTCAGCAAAATCTTTTCCTTCGATAAAATTCATATGACCACCAAAACCAAGAGATAACTTATGATGTAATCTTGTCTCTCCCCCGCCTTGAAGTCTTTCATATACATACACTTCGTCTTTACGCTTAATGACGACATAAGGAATCGGCTGCTTGAAGTCAGGATTTTCTTCTGCATCCCCTCTTCGCATCTGCTCGAAGTGCTCTTCGATTTCTTTCATGATCGTTTTGATTGTTTCCTCTTCACTATTCACACCATTAAACGCAAGTGTTTCGTTTTGGAAAACACGTTTGCGCGGTGCGACTAAAATGATTTCATCCATTTTTCCCATGTTCGGTAACCTCCAGTATGTAACACGTTGTAAGAAATGGCAAAAAGCCAAAACGAGTGATGCGTTTTGACTTTTGCGTTTTAGTTATGATTCATCTCCAAAGAAGAAGTCGTCATCTTTTAACGGCTCAACTGTTGCTTTTTTGTAGCCGTTCCCTTTCATTGAGAAGAAATCATGTGACTTTGTTTTTGTATTGAGTCCGTTCAATACAATCGGGTTAATCTCTTCTTCTTCAAAGTAAGGGGCAAATCCAAGGTTCATTAACGCTTTATTGGCATTGTAACGAATGAACTTTTTCACATCATGCGATAAATTGACTTGGTCATAAATATCCTCAGTGTAATGAAGCTCATTTTCATAAAGCTCGTTCAGCAAATCAATGGAGAAATCATATAGCTCTTTTTGCACGTCAGGTGTTTGTTTGTTGTAAATTTCTTGCGCTAATAATCCAACGTACACACCGTGAATCGCTTCATCACGCAAAATCAAGTTAATGATTTCACCACTTTGCATGAGCTTTCCTTGTCCATAGAAATAAAGCGGGTAGTAAAAACCGCTATAAAATAAGAAGCTTTCTAAATAAACAGAAGCAACCATTGCTTTAAACAAGGAAATAGGATCATCCTTTTGAATGGAACGGTATAGACCTACAATCATATCTGCTTTCTTTTGCAAGAATTTATTTTTCTTGACCCATTCAAACACTTCACTAATGGTTTCAGTTGGTGCAAGTGTCATGAAGATATTTGAGTATGATTTCGCATGTACCGCATTTTCCATCATCGCCATAAAGTTTAACACCGCTTTACGCTGATGACCGTCTACATGTTCTGCCACAATCGGCATACCTGTATTTCCTTGTTCTGTATCAAGTAAAGTCAGTCCAGCAAGTACCTTCATGTACGTATCTCGCTCTTTTTCACCTAAATACTTCCATGTTAAGAGATCCCCGTTTAAGGAAATCTCTTCAGGAAGCCAGAACTGCTTCACATTTTGGTTGTAAAACATTTGTGTAAAATCGTCTTCGTGTTTTGACCAGTTGGCTGCATCATAAATTTTTGTCACGTTAAACTCTCCTTTAATCAAACAACACAAGAAAGACAGCCTTCCTGCCCTGTATCCTTCGTTCTTGCATAATAAAGTGTCTTAATGCCTTTATGGTGTGCATAAAGATCAATGCGGTTTAAGTCACGCGTTGTCATCGTATCTTTTAGGAATAATGTAAAGCTGATTCCTTGATCGACGTGCTGCTGAATCGTTGCGATCATATCAACCACTTTAAACATGTCCATATCGTACGCTTCTTTATAGAAGAACCAGTTTTGCGCTGAAAGACCAGGCATTGGGTAATATGTTTTGCTGTTGCCGTATGTTCTTTCTTCGATACGTTCCATAATTGGCATAACAGATGCTGTTGCCGATTGAACATAAGAAATCGAGCCTGTTGGTGCAATACATAGTCTATAGCTATGGTACATTCCATTTTCCGCTACAAATTCTTTAAGTGCTGCCCAGTCTTCTTTTGTTGGAATGTGCATGCCTTCAAATAGCGCTGCCGCTTTTTCTGTTTTTGGTGTGAAATCATTCTCCACGTATTTATTGAAGTATTCACCAGTTGCATAGCCAGAACCCTCATAACGATGGAATGTTTCACCTTTTTCTTTTGCAAGCTCACTTGAGCGTTTAATCGAGTAATAGTTTACCATCATAAAGAACGTATTAGCGAAATCTCTTGCTTCTTCACTTTCATATGCCATTTGGTTTTGAGCTAAATAACCGTGAAGGTTCATCGCACCAAGCCCGATTGATTTCATTGCTTTGTTTGCTTTTCTAACAGCCGGTGCATTGCGAATATCCGTTGTTTCAGACACAAGCGTTAACGAGTCTGTTGCAAGCTTGACTGTTTTTTCAATTGATCTGTTTTTCATGACATTCATGATATTTAATGAACCAAGGTTACAAGAAATATCTAGCCCGATCTCATCTTCTTGATCATAGTCCATGTAAGAAGACACCTCTGAAGCTTGAAGTACTTCTGAGCAAAGGTTTGAGAATTTCACACGTGAAATATGGTTCAGCGCATGCTCTCTATTCACATTATCTTGGAACATGATATATGGATAGCCTGATTCTGAGCGCAAAACAGCCAATTTTTCAAGAAGCTTTCTCGGATTGACTTTTTCTTTTTTGACTTTCGGGTTTTCCACAAGCTCGTCATACATTTCTTCCATGTCCATCTCATCAAGATGCTGTCCATATTCTTTATAGACTGTGTGCGGATAGAAAGTGTAAGCTGTTTTGTCTTCTCTTGCTAGCTCGATAAATTTATCTGGGATGACAACACCAATGGAAAGTGTTTTCACACGTACATCTTCATCGGCAGAGATTTTTTTCGTGTCTAAGAAATCATTGATATCTCTGTGGAAAATATTAAGGTAGGCACTGCCTGACCCTTGTCTTTGTCCCATTTGATCTGCATACCTGAAAGCATTATCAAGAAGCTTCATCACACCTACGACACCTTTTGTCGCGTTTTCTACATCTTTGATTGCTTCGCCTTTTGCACGAAGTTTTGACAGGTTCAAACTGACGCCGCCGCCTAGTTTCGAAAGCTGCATGGAAATATCAATCGCTCTTGAAATATCGTTTAAAGAGTCATTCACTTCAAGCAAGAAGCAGCTCACAAGCTCACCACGTCTTTTACGTCCAGCGTTTAAGAATGTTGGTGTACTTGGCTGATACTCTTGGTTGATCATCAGTTCAACAAATTCAAGTGCTTTTTCTTTGTCTCCGCCCGCGAAGAAAAGAGCCACAACTGAAATGCGGTCTTCATAGCGTTCAAGGATTTTCTTTTTATCATTTGTTTTCAGTGCATAATCATTGTAAAACTTAAACGCACTCATAAATGATGGGAATCTAAATTTTTTGGCATATGCAGCTTCGAATACTTCTTTAATATCTGCCATGCTGTATTGTCTTAAAAATTCTTCTTCATAGTAGTCGTTTTCTATTAAGTAATCAATCTTCTCTTCTAAGTTGTGAAAGAAGACCGTGTTTTGATTAATATAATCTACGAAGTAACTATGTACAGCTTCTTTGTCCTTATCGAACTGAAACTTTCCTTCTTTTTGAATCATAATCTCGTTATTTAACTGTATCCACTTTGGAACCTGATTTTGTGACAATTCTTTCTACCTCCTGTGTAAACAATTCAACATCCCTTTTTGTTCCGCTTAGTTCAAAGGTGTGCAAAATAGGAACTTGATATTGTTTAGAAATCGTATCGGCGCTTTTTGCAAAATTATCTCCCCACACTTTGTTGCCACTCACCGCTACACCTAATAAAAGGTGAGCATTTTTCTCTAAAAAGGACTGAGTGGTACTAGGGACTTGTCCAAATCCTGTCGTAAAGGTGACGAGAATAAACGGCGTATCCAAAAACTCTTCTCCAGTCAATCTTCGTTTGTCTGTAAAAGGGGTCTTGTCCAAAAAGCGTTGAACATTTCCTGTTTTTGAATCAAATACGATTTGAATCAATTCCATCACGACCTAGTTTTTAGTATTGTTGATCATTTCGTTATTCACTATATATAGTATACTATGTTTTTTTAAAACACAACATATAGATGTTCGAAACGAAAAAAATCAACCAACCCGGCCGAACATTCATAGCCGAACTCGTACGTTCAAATAAATAGAGCAGAACAGGATCTAAAAATAGACTGCTCTACTCCCTATTCAACTGAAACCGAAATCTATCATAACACGAAAAAAAATCGCTTAGTAGACTAGACTTTTTGTTTTATTTTTTGTAGGCATCGCACTGTAAATCTTCTGACACTTCTGTTATTTCCACTTCAACACCTAATTCTTTTAGCACCGCTTCAAGCGCAGAAACGATTGAAGCTTCTCTGACTAATTCTTTGCCATTTACAGAAACACTTGTTCCATATTCGAAACAGGAGTCGTCTTCACAAGTTTGTTCCCAGTGATTAATTTTAATTTTGTGTGTCATGAACTCATCCTTTTCTGTCTAGATGTCTGATGCATGATTATAGTGTAGCGACTTCACATACATTTGTAAATTGACGTGCTTACTCTTCATCAAGCCCATCATCATATTCTTCATCCCATTCATCTATGTATTCCGTTTTAACGAGGGTCAGCTCCCCTTTTTTTTCATCAAACCGGTACACATGTACTTCATCATCTTTCACAACTGCAAAGTGATTATTTTTTAGTGCAACAGCTGATTGTAAAAGGCCTTCTATATTTCCATTATCATTTTGATAAGAATGGTTATGCCAGCTTTCCTGTCTCGTTTCAATGTTTGAAATGGCGCACGATCCAAATAAGACAACAATCCCAATCAATAAAAGGATCACTCTAATCCTTCTTAATTCAAGCTCTGTATTTTCCATATCATTCCCCTCACCTTTCTTCATATCCAATAAGGGATTATACGCAAAATAGACAGAAAAGTTTCACGGCATGCAAAATAGCCCCTCTGCACTGACAAAAAACGTAGCGGGTTCCGGCCGGTTTATTCGCAGATGCATGGGGCTATTAGGTCGAACATATCCTATTCTAATTCTAAATTTACATTCTTTTGAGGTGCAAATGTAGAAATGGCGTGTTTATAAATAAGCTGCTGCTTCCCTTCTGTCTCAAGCAGCACTGTGAAATTGTCAAATCCCTTCACTTGACCGCGAAGCTGAAAGCCATTCAGTAAAAATACGGTGACAAATGTATTGTCTTTGCGGATCTGATTCAAAAATTGGTCCTGAATATTAATCGGTTTCATGTTTCGTCCTCCTTGATTCTGATAACTACAGTTTCGCTTTAAGTCCAAGCTTTCCTGCTATATATGCGAAAATTTCCTCTTTTTTGTCTGAAAAGTGGCAAGGCGGTGTCATGTCGAACCAAGTGACATCCATTTTATTACGGAACCACGTAAACTGACGCTTCGCATATCGTCGGGAATTTTGCTTTAATTGCCGGATGGCTTCATCAAGAGAGCAGTCACCTTGAAAATAGGCATACAATTCTTTATAACCAATCGCTTGAACAGATTGACAATCCTTCAAACCAGATTGATATAGCGCTCTCACTTCTTCCATTAAGCCTTCATCTAACATCATATCAATTCTTTGATGAATGCGCTCGTACAAAAGCGCTCGCTCCATTTTCAGCCCAATGAAGGCTGTGTCATAAAGAGGAACCTCCTGGTGCCCGTTTTGCATCTCAGACATTTTCTGACCGGTTGTATGTATCACCTCTAGCGCCCGGATCACACGGCGGACGTTATTCGGATGGATCGCTTTTGCAGCGTCAGGATCTACTGCCTTTAGCTTTTCGTGCAGCTGAAGCGGCCCATGCTGCTGTTCAAACAGCGTCATTTCCTCTCTAAAGGCGGGGTCACTTTTCTCTTCGGTAAATGTGTAATCATATAAAACAGATTGAATATACAGACCTGTTCCACCGACAATCATTGGCGTTTTTCCTCTACCCGCAATCTCTTTGATTTTCAAACGGACAAGCTGCTGAAATTCAGCTGTAGAAAATGATTCGTCCGGCTGTTTCATATCGATTAGATGGTGCGGGACGCCATCCATTTCTTCAGGGGTGATTTTAGCTGTTCCAATATCCATTCCTTTATAAATCTGCATAGAATCCCCGCTGATGATCTCTCCATTAAATGCTTTGGCTATATCAATGCTCAGCTTTGTTTTGCCGACTGCCGTCGGTCCTACTAACACAATCACTGGTTGTTTCACTTTTTTCATAACATCACTCTCTTTTACAAACTGCCTACAGTATAGCATAACTTCTCTTTCTCTCCTATATAATGCCCATCACCAGCCGAGTGGTTCATTTCCGACCACTTCATATGTTTTTCCTTTTAAACGATGGGTATGCGTTGGCCTCTCTTGATCTGGACTATAGACGACACCTCCGTATCGGATGGGGACAGGATCTGTATAAGCAGAATATGTGACTTCCTGAATTTCGTGATAATGTGTGCCATCAGCTCTTGGGATAGCAGGCCCTGTGATGCCATAGTATCTGTGAAAATGGCCCCTTTCAAAAGAGGTGACCCCGCGATAGTAATGCGTATGCTTGTCAGTACTGCTTCCATTTACAGGCTGAGAGATCCCTTCTATTAAATGATAATGCTCTTCTATTACATCCGTACGTGCTTTATATGCATGAGCATGCGGCGGACAATTTGCCCAATCAGATGGATACAGGCCCATTTTTGACATTCCTCCTTATATTAGGCGGTCACCCAAACACATGTAGGCCATTTGAATACACTGATGTCAGTTACAGTGATTTTATGAGAGAGGAGCCTTTTTTTATGAATTATTTTGAATCACCGCCGTTTATTCAAGAAGACATGAGAAGACCTTTTGGATTTGGACGCCCTGGGTTTGGTTTTGGAGGCCCTGGCTTTGGGTTTGGAAGACCTGGCTTTGGGTTTGGGAGACCTGGCTTTTTTGGACCTCCATTTTTAGGTGGTTTTGCCGGAGGACTACTTGCAGGGTCCCTGCTTGCTCCAGGTTATGGATATGGCTATCCTTATCCACCACCATACCCGCCATATGGACCATACCCTTATTATTAAATATGAATTTTTAGTGAAAACAACCTTTCATAAAATGAATCGATTGACACATTAGTTTTTCATGAGTTAACATTTACTTTACCGACCGTTCAGTAAAGTAGGTGTTTTTTTATGTCTAAAACCAAAAAAGAGCAAATTTTCGAGGCAGCTGCTCGTACGATTTTAAAAGAAGGATTAAGTCAGCTTACCCTTCAGCATGTAGCAGAGCATGCAAATATGACCAAGGCCGGCCTGCTTTATCATTTTTCAAGCAAGGAAGAGCTCATCCAAAAAATGAATGAGCACGCGATTGTCTGCTTTCGTCAGCAGCTTGAGTCGTATCAGGAAACATACAAAAACGAAAAGGCTCCTTATGTACGTGCATATATTTTGGCGACATTAAATGATCTTGATATGCAAAACACGACCCAGTTATGTACAAGCATGCTGGCCACCATGTCATTTGATGAAGCGTTATTGAACCCTTGGCGTGATTTTTATGCGGAGTTTAAAGAGAAAGCAGCAGAGGAAATAAATGATCCTGCGCTGAGCCAACTGATCCGCCTTACATGTGATGGGATATGGTTTTCAGAAATGTTTCAGCTTGAACCACTGAACCGAAAGGACAAAACCCTTTTACTTCATCGGATTTTACACATATTAGAGGAGGGATGATGATGATCCTCGGATATCTTTTTTTGGCTGTTGCCATTTTTTCAGAAGCGATTGGGGCGGCGATGTTAAAACTATCAAATGGTTTTACGCGCTTCAAACCTAGCGCTGTCGTTGTCGCTGGCTATTCACTTGCTTTTTACATGCTGTCATTAACACTTAATATCATTCCACTTAGCATGTCGTACGCAACATGGTCTGGGGTTGGTACCGTCCTCACGGCTTTTTTTGGCGTGCTCTTTTTCAAAGAAACCTTGAACCGAAAAGCAATTATTGGAATGGCGATGCTTGTCTCAGGGGTCGTACTTATCAATATGTCATAGAGGATGTGAGGGGATCATGAAAGGAATGCTCTATTTAACAGGGGCCATTTTGACGGAGGTTTTTGGCAGTACCATGCTGAAGCTTTCGCAAGGTTTTACCCAAGTGCTGCCGAGTATTGGGGTGCTGATCGGATTTGGATGTGCCTTTACTTTTCTTAGTTTGGCGCTTAAAACAATTGAGCTCTCATCCGCCTATGCCACATGGTCTGGCGTCGGAACAGCACTCACCGCTCTTGTAGGACTCATGTTGTTTAACGAAACCATTCATATGAAAGGCTTCATCGGTCTTGCACTTGTGATATGCGGTGTGATTGTCTTAAACCAGTCCAAGAAACAAAAGGAAGAAAACAAAGGACAAATGGATCAAACCGAATGGACGTCATAAAAAAAGTCATTTTCTCCATGTAAAAGAGAAAATGACTTTTTTGCCTTAACGGCCGACTTGAATGGTTTCCTCTAAGGAAATGTCCACATTTCCCTGAACAGCTCTTGAGATCATACATGAGCTTTCGGCTTTATGTGCAAGCTTACGGGCTAGTTCAATATCATGCGCAGAAGCGGACTCTTTGAGGATAATGACAGGTCGATGAATGATTTTCTCATACGTAAACACACCATTTGTCACATCTACGACGGCCTCAGAGCTCATCGATAGATCCTCTTTCTCTAATTGACTCCGCTCCATCATGGCAGCAAGTGTAATGATATAACACGTGGCCGCTGCACCTAAGAGCATCTCATCTGGATTTGTTCCAATGCCCGGACCATCCATTTCTTTTGGAATCGAAATCTTCGTTTTTAATTGCTCACATGCAATTGTGCCAACATCGTTACGTAGACCAGGCCAGTTTGCCTGAAGATGAAAATGATGACGCGCCATATCCGTCTCTCCTTTTGTTATCACTTTTTATAGTGTAACAAGATTCACCCTGCTTGTCTTAAGATGTGCACAATCTTATGTATATTCTTCATCCAGCACCGTCCGAATCGCCCTGACATAACGATAGAATGCTTCATTTTTCGTACTCGACCGCCTTCGAAAATCGAAACTTTCAAATAAAGCTTCACGTTGACTTCTACTAATCTCAAGCTGCACACTTTGCCCTGTTTTTGTAAGATTATTAATATTATGATTGCTTGTTCCGCTTAGGGTTGCGTGTGCAACAGCAAGTTCAGCAGAAAATCCATTCCGCTCTAATGAGTTCACGATTTTCTCTGCACGGTTGTAATCGGTTCCACCTACAAGAGTATGGTCAATTCCTTCCTCACCTCTATATCCGTGCACCGCTAATACATAATCATGTGCTTTTGCCTGTGCGACTCCGATTGGTTCATCAAAGTTTGTGCTAGTAATATGAAGTTCTGACGCATTCTCTCTTAAACCTTCAAATAAATACGTAGAAAAATCGTTATCAAAAAAATGGACGATCTCGCTAACGCCGCCTTCAATTCTCCCGCCATGGGGTGACATCACAAGAAGACGGCTGCCGGGCACTGGGTTGGATATAATTTGATAACTGCTTGTTGATTCGTTCTCTTCCAGTTCTTTAAAATTGCGATAAATATCATTTGAACCGCTTTCGTCTTCCCCACCTGATGACACTGGCTCATCATGTTCCTGTGCTTGCATGGTATAATAAACGCCCCATCCGATCGCAAGCAGGAGAAGCAAAGCAAAAAACTTCTTCATTCCCGTTCTCCTTTAACAGATTTCTAAGCCGTTTCTATGATTAATATTGAATCATCATTTCTTTTCATTTTTTCCACATTTTCTCTTCAAATTTGATCATAACACTCTAGATCATGAGATTCCTCAAAAATAAGATAATTGCATTTATATACACAGAAACGTCTCTCCTGTTTGAAAACAGAGTTAGAATAGTATGACAAACAAATGAAGTTATGTTTAAAATGACCTAGTCCTACCCAGTCTGTTTTCTTTAATTCAGCTTTTTTTTATGCGAATTTGATTTTTTTCATCTGTGACGTATCACATTTGTATGAGCATTGACCCTGTCTAGTCCCCCCTTTTTTTCTGCAAAATCCATTGTTTCACTGGTTCTTTAAGAAGAACTCTCCCACCTATCATCGGCAGATTCTACATGATTTCCACCTTTTTCTATTATTTTACAAAATGTAAGCGTTTTTCTTTTTAGAAGAAATGAGCAAGCCGCCAATATGAAGAAAAGGAGGGACAAGAATCCGAACAAAGCAGCTTTCAGTCTCATAACGTAAGAGTGTACGAGAATTGATAGCTAGAATGGAGGGCATCACATGTTTGGATTTTCCATGGTGCAAATGGTCAGAACGCATGCTAGTAAACTGGATCAACCTTTAAGAGAAACCGTCCTTCACCTCTATAAACCTTTTAAGTGGACGCCTTGCTTTCTTCATCGTTTTTTTGAAGGAAGATTAAAGAAGAAAAAGAAGCTACGTGTGATCATTGAATTTAAGAAGGATGCGGTCGAAGCAGGTATTCAAAGCACAAAGCAACTAATGAAAAAAAGTAGAAAAACAAAGATAAAACAGCACTTTTCGCACATCGATTGCTGCGCAGCTGATCTGACACCTGCTGCTTTAGAGGAACTGTTAGCGAATGGGGAGCATATTCGAAAGATTTATTTAGACCGACAAGTTCATGCGCTGCTCGATGTCGCAACACAAGCAAGTCATGCTGATCAAGTCATCCGAAATGGCACGACATTAACCGGGGAAGGCATTACGGTGGCTGTCATTGACACGGGGATTTATCCGCATGAAGATTTAGATGGACGGATTCGCGGATTTGTGGATTTAGTCAAACAAAAAACGAAGCCTTATGACGATAATGGGCACGGTACTCACTGCGCTGGAGATGTGGCTGGAGACGGAGCCGCCTCAGACGGCTTATACAAGGGGCCTGCCCCAAAAGCAAATCTCATTGGCGTGAAAGTGCTAAATAAACAAGGCGCTGGATCCCTTTCTACTATTATAGAAGGTGTTGAGTGGTGCATACAGTTCAACGAAGACCATCCCGATGATCCAATTCATATTATGAGTATGTCACTAGGCGGAGAGGCTCAGCGTTATGATGATGAACAAGATGATCCGATGGTGCGCGCTGTCAATGCGGCTTGGGATCAAGGCATTGTTGTGTGCGTTGCTGCCGGTAACTCTGGTCCTAACAGTCAAACGATCGCGAGCCCGGCTGTTAGTCAAAAAGTCATTACGGTCGGCGCCTATGATGACCGAAATACACGAGAATCAAGTGACGATGTCGTGGCACCATTTTCGAGCAGAGGTCCAACTGTCTATGGTGAAGCAAAGCCAGATATCCTCGCACCAGGAGTCAACATCGTCTCCCTCAGATCACCAAGATCCTTTTTGGATAAACTAGATAAATCAAGCAGAGTCGATGATGATTATACGACGCTATCTGGCACATCAATGGCAACACCGATTTGCGCCGGTATTTGCGCTCTAGTTTTAGAGCATTCCCCGGATTTAACACCTGATGATGTCAAAGCCCTATTAATAGAAAATACAAGCAAGTGGTCTGGAGATGATCCAATGATTTATGGAGCAGGTGCAATTGACGCAGAGAAAGCGATTAAAGAATAAATAAAAAAGCCCTTTACGTTTTTTCGTAAAGGGTGTTGTTTATCTGTTTTTATGTGTGAAGTCTTTCATCTACTTGAGCAGCTGACATGTTATGCTTCGTTCTCATACATCTCATCTCCTTTTTGAATGTGCGTACGCGCTTCGATCACAATTTCAAAAAAAGTGGAAGATTCCTTGTACATGTCGCGTTCCTTATAATAATTAGCCGCATCAAGTGCTAATTCCTCTAAATCAGCAAACAATTTTTTGCTTCTTAGACTAAACAGTGTCGATCTCAATTGATCACCGCTGTCTTTCTCTATATAGAGTGCCTGCAAAAATTGGAATTTCAACTGATAAATCTCATCTCCCAATAAACAAGCCTGATTCATTCCTTTGATTATGGCCTCACTCGCTCGCTCCATATCTCCGAGTTTAAAACAAGTAAGAGCAAGTGAAAACAATGATTTTATCATCGTGGCTGCTTGATCTTTTTGATAAAGTGAAATGGCTTGCTCAAAAAAGACAGTCGCTGTATGGTACGTGCCCATACTATAATGACAAGTTCCTAAATTATTAAGAGCCATCGCTTTAAAATAAGATGTGCATTCTTGGCTTTCCATCGCTTCACAGACTTTTAACGCTTTTTCTAAATAAGGCAGCGCTTTTTGGTGCTGACTTACATCAATCCAATTACCTGCCATCACAAAATCACATTGAATGCTTCTTTTTCCATAAAGCTGATGTTTCTTATAGATGTCTCTCGCTATTTTGGCATAGTGCATAGAGAAATAGGTTTGTTTCATATGATAGTATACTTCAGCAATTTTATAGTAAAATTCCGCTTTTTCGATCTCATCTGTCACCAAGATCAGTTGATGTTCCGCATGCTTGTAATATGAAATGGCCTCGATATATCGGCGCTGGATAAACGCATACATCCCATGGAAAAAATGAAAGTAATAGCCCAGTAAGCCCGTCATCTCATCTTCTGCATCTTCAATTTCTTTAGGAAAGGACACAGCTTGAAGCGTTTCACTCCCTGCATGGACTGGCGCTAAGTGCTGAAGCATCATTTGATGGCGAAAATCCATTAGAGAATAATAAAGTAATAAATCTTGATCCTCTTCCATCTCATGAATTTCTTCTTCAACAAGGCGCTTCATGTCGTTTGCCTGTTCGACTTCAAATTTGCAAATATGCGTGTACCATTGATTGATCTTTACACCTACTTCGGAAGATGGTATTTTGTGTGCCATCCACTTCAGCCCCATTCTATCATATCAAACTGATAACTATTATTTTACATAATTTATGTTTTTAAGGCAAATTGTCATTTATTACATATTTTATCTTCAATTCGCATATTTCTATCTTTTTTACCAAGTTTAAATAGAGTACTTTTGCCCATCAAAATCTTTTTCTACGAAGATGGATCGAATTCTCTTAGCACTTCTTTTAAGGCACTGATATAGCGTCTGAATGCTTTCTT
Organism: Bacillus zhangzhouensis; assembly: GCF_000715205.1. Taxonomy (GTDB): domain Bacteria; phylum Bacillota; class Bacilli; order Bacillales; family Bacillaceae; genus Bacillus; species Bacillus zhangzhouensis. The sequence goes on from NZ_JOTP01000025.1 coordinate 33,946, forward strand.
CTTTCCTTTTCTCGTATCAAAATTGTCAAAAAAGGCTTCTCTCTGCGCCGTACTGATTTCTAGCTGAACACTTTCACCACTTGCATTTTGATTATTAATGTTTTTGGGATCTGTTCCAGAAAGCCGCTCCCCTTCTTGCACCATTTCTGCGGAAAAGCCACGATCTTTTAATTCTCGCACAACAGCTCTTTGCATTTTTTGGTTTGTCCCGCCAACTAGCGTATGCCTTTTATCACTTTTATAGCCGTGGATGGAAATAGAAAAGGGATACGTTTTAATCATTTGAACCAAAATGGGTTCATCAAACTTTGTACTCGTGATATGCAAGTCTCGATTGTTGTCTTGTTTCGTACCTTCAAACAAATACGTAGAGTACCTCTCTTGAAATGCTTCTACAATTTCACTTGTTCCTGGTTCGATTTCACCTCCATGAGGAGAAAATACGAGTAAATCACTACCACCCTTTTCGTGAAATTCTATGTCATAGCCGTCTCTTTCATGTTGTATGAGCTGTTTAAAACTTTCATATTGATCACCTTTTTTTCGCTCTTTCTTATACTTTTCTACTTCTTCATGATGTTGTTTTTGCTCTTTTTTTTCTTGAATGGAATGGCTGCATTTCACCATTAGAAGAGCACACAGGATCAGAAAGATGAATCCACATATAAGTAGCCTTTTCATTTCACCGCTCCTTTTTATTCTCTTAGATGCCATCTTATCGCATTATTTTACTATCAATGGCCAAGAGAATTCAAAGAATGTCCGGTTCTTTTTAATGAATCAGGAGAACTTACCTGTTTTTTTATGTTGTCTAGGTATTTCAGACTTCTTTGAAACGCTCCTTTTGCAAGTAACAACTAAATCCAATGACCTTATTTTAGTTTTAGTCAAAACCTCCTGCAAAAATGGAAATATTGCTCTTTTTTCAAACAAAAAAGCTGTAAACAAAAGGCGTATACCTTCTGTTTACAGCCAATTACTGTATCCATCATTACACTCTTAATTCATTCTCTAAGACTGTTAGCACTTCATCTTGCGATAACCCTTGTGCAAGTGAAATTTCACTCACTAACATGCCTCGTGCATCTTCAAGCATCTTCTTTTCACTTGAATTTAATGCTTTCTTCTGATTTCGTCTCATCAGATCTTTCACAACGTCTGCACCATCTTCGATCGTACCTGTTTTTAGTTTTTTCAGATTTTCATCATATCGTTGCTTCCAAGTAAGCGTGTCGTCGTTTGTTTCTTCTGCAAAATTGTTCATCACAACTTTCAGCGTTGCTTGATCAGCGACCGGACGTATACCTAGTTGATTGATTCTGCCTCTTGGGATCATCATCTGCATATTCGGCATTTGAATCAGAAAATATTCCTCCGTCTTACCTAAAATCTCTTTTTCTTCCATTCCTTCAATCACACCGGCTCCATGCATAGGATAAACAATTTTATCACCTATTTGAAACAAATCCGCCACCTCCGAAAGTATTCACAAATATGATTATAACACATTTCATCAGAAGATAAAAATTTATATTTTATCACGTTATTTTAGCACTAGTCAATTCTTTTCATTTGAGATTTTAAAGAAAAAGCCTTTTTTACAAAAGAAGCACCACCATCCAGTCCTCGTATACCTTTCGTGCATATACTAGCATTGAGTCACATTTAGGAGGGATGACAATGTACAAATGCAAATGCAAGTGCAAACATTCCCACTCAAACTGTTATGAGAAGCATGACGATCATCGCCATGTTGATCCATGTAAAGAAAAGAAGTATTATCATAAAAAAGATGATTGGTTTGAGAGCGATTTTTGGGATACTTCTAGAAGCTACGATCCCTACTATTATCCTAAAAGTGTCTGCAGCAGCTGTAAGAAGCGTCGCAGAAGAAAACATAGCTTCTCATTTTAGTGTTTGACGCTTCACCTGCTTTTTGTTTTCCCGGCTGAAAAGCCGGTTTTTTTCTTGTGTGATTCACTTTTTCTTTCATATGGATAGGCTCATGAAACGGGTAATCCTCATAGGATATGGCAACCTGACAAAAAGGATGAGATACAAAATGAACAATATGAATAACCAGACCAATCATTACCACCAAGGAAATCCCTATCACACGTTTGAAAATGTGTATACAGCCAATCATGAACATGTGATCGCACCAAACATGCATGAGCATATGAATATGCCAAACCATTATCATACTGGTAAAAAAGATGCTTATAGCGGACACTATCCACACCACCATTCACCATATTCTCCGTTTACGAATCAGCATGATCCATTTTCACATGTTCCAATGAAAGATCACCATCATTTAGGTCACTATGGTGGATATGGGATGCCTCCATATCAGCAGCCTTACGGGTATCAAGATATGAATATGATGATGCCACACCATCATATGGCAGGCCACGCTTACGGAATGAATCAACCTAATGCGTTCCTTCCCCGCTATTACTAAACAAATAAACAAAATAAGGGTATAATATACCATTTAATGGAACATAGGAATATGGTAACCTTATAGGTAAATAATGGATGTTATCATCTATTATTTACCTATAATCAACCAAGGGGGAAGGAAGAAATGAAAAAAACATGGACAATCTTAATGATGGGGATGCTTACACTGGTCATGGCACTATCGGTACCACTTGCCGCATCTGCTGAAGGAGCCCAGACGGAAGAAGGCAAAGCTTCGACCAATGCAAGACCAGCTGCACTTTATGCGAAAATTACAGGAGCAAGTAAGCAGGAATGGTCTTTTTCTGACATTGAGTTGACATACCGTCCAAATTCAGTCCTAAGTATCGGTGCCATTGAGTTTACATTGCCTGCAGGCTTTCAAGCCACAACAAAAGACATCTTTAACGGAAAAGCATTAAAAGATAGTTACATTTTGAATAGCGGAAAAACAGTCCGCATTCCGGCTAGAATGGATTTATTTGGAAGTTCGCAATATACATTACAGCTTTCACATAAAGTACTTCCTGCGGCAGGTACATATACGTTCCGCGCAGAAAATCGTGCGCTCAGCATTGGTTCCACATTTTATGCAGAAGATACGATTGATATTAATAAACGACCAGTTGTCGTCACACCACCCAATCCTTGCGGATGCTAAATAAAAAAGCGCTCTAAGAGCGCTTTTCAGACCGTAGACAAACCCCACCTTTGCTCTACGCGAATCACATCTCCACCAAAGACTTGTGCGATGGATTGATGACCTAAACACACACCGAAGATCTATTCAGCATGGCATCCATCATTTTTGCCATTCTTGCTATTTCTTTTACATCATGCACACGGACCATCGCACTACCCTTTTGAATCCCTAAGCAAACCGTGGCACCCGTTCCTTCTGTACTATGGTTCTTTCCGTTTTGCATAGATGTCCTT
>NZ_JOTP01000026.1 GCF_000715205.1 Bacillus zhangzhouensis
GACGTAATATTTCTATTTGATCTATCTCGGCAGAAAAGACCATCAGGTCAACATCCGCGGCTTCCGTATAGAGCTATCGGAAATTGAAGCCCAGCTTCTTGCGCTGGATGCAGTCAAAGAGGCAGTTGTAACAACAGTCAAAGATACGAGCGAACAAGATTCGCTTGTCGCATATGTCATCACCGATGAAGAAACGACAGCCCTGAAAGAAAGTCTAAAACGAACGTTGCCAGACTATATGGTGCCTTCATGGATCATCCATCTCGACCAATTTCCAATGACGGCAAACGGCAAAGTCGATCTGAAAGCATTGCCAGCACCTGACATGGAAGCGAACCAAACGGCATACGAAGCACCAAGAGATGAAATCGAAGCCCTTCTTTGCGGCATTTGGGAATATGTGATTGGTGCGCGAAAGACTATATGGTGCCTTCATGGATCATCCATCTCGACCAATTTCCAATGACGGCAAACGGCAAAGTCGATCTGAAAGCATTGCCAGCACCTGACATGGAAGCGAACCAAACGGCATACGAAGCACCAAGAGATGAAATCGAAGCCCTTCTTTGCGGCATTTGGGAAGATGTGCTTGGTGTGAGCCAAGTCGGCATTCACGATCACTTCTTCTTCCTCGGTGGAGATTCCATTAAAGGCATTCAAATGGTGAAGGGGAAGTCATGTTGACACCGATTCAGCGCTGGTTCTTTGAACGAAAGTTCAGCAGTCAGCACCATTGGAATCTCTCGATGATGCTTCATGCGCCAAAAGGGTTTGACTTGGCAATCACAGAACAAGTCTTGCAAAAACTGCTCTCACATCATGATGCACTGCGCATGGTGTACAAAAAGGAGCATGGTGACATCCTGCAATACAATCAGCGGGAGCTCACAGAACCGTTTTCGATCATTTCTTGTGATGTTTCAAAAGAGCAGGACGTGAAAAAGGCCATTTCCATATATGCCAATGAGTATCAGCGGCAGCTGAACCTCGAAAAAGGTCCGCTCATGAAAGTGATTTGTTTCCATACAGAAAACGGTGATCATCTACTCATGGTGACCCACCATCTTGTCATTGACGGTGTCTCATGCCGAATTTTACTAGAGGACTTTATGTCCCTTTATCAGCAAGCAGAACAAGGACAAACGTTTGTTTTGCCGTCAAAAACCCACTCCTTCAAAGAATGGGCAGAGGCGATAGAGCGCTACGCACAGTCACAGCCATTAAAAAGCCAACATGAGTATTGGACAGAGATTGACAGCATGCCATTTACCACTTTACCTGTTGATCATGAAGTGAAAGGAAGAAAAGTCGCTCAAACCAAAGCGGTCCAAATGCAGCTGACAGAAACAGAAACGGAGCATCTTTTGACCGATATTCACCTTCCGTACACAACAGAAATAAACGATGTTCTCCTGTGTGCTCTTGGCCTTGCCGTTCAGGAATGGACAGGTCAATCTCATGTACATGTGCAGCTCGAAGGTCATGGAAGAGAGGATATTTTATCAGGGTTAGATGTATCCCGCACGGTTGGATGGTTTACGAGTATGTATCCAGTCGTTCTTGAAGCGAAGCAGGGTCAGACAATAGCTGATGCCATTAAAGGAACGAAAGAGATGCTGAGACGTGTGCCGAATAAAGGAATTGGCTATGGCATTTTAAAATACGTGACAGCAACGGAGCCATCAGCACAACACGTACATCCTGAAATCAGCTTGAACTATCTTGGGCAGATTGATCAAGAAGTGACGACAGAACTCTTTAGGCCGTCAGCCTATGATATGGGGCGCCAAGCAAGCCCAGATTCGGAAGCTGTTTATAAGCTGAACCTCAGTGGTCTTGTTCAACATAATCGTTTCATTCTGTCGTGCTCCTATTGTGCAAGTGAATATGAAGAACAGACAATTCAGCAGTTCATGGCATTGCTAAAGGAAAAAATTCAATCCATTATCACGCATTGCTTAGCACGTCATGAACGAGAGTTTACGCCAAGTGACTTCACTGCTGCTGATCTTGAAATGGATGAGATGGACGACATTTTTGACATGCTCGAGGAGAAATTGACCTAACACTACTAGATCAGTCATGAAAAAGGGAAGGAGGAGTGAAATAGATGAGTCAATTTAAAAGGGATCAAGTTCAAGACATGTATTATCTGTCACCGATGCAAGAAGGAATGCTGTTTCATACCCTCCATCATCAAGAAAAGGGCTTTTATGTAGAGCAGATGGATATGAACGTGAAGGGCACACTTCGTCATGACTTGCTTGAAAAAAGCATGAATATCATCGTGGAAAGGTACGATATTTTTCGTACCGTGTTTCTCCATGAAAAAGTGAAGCGCCCTGTTCAAGTTGTGTTGAAGAAACGTCCTTTTACACTTGATGTCGTGGACATGCAGGATCTTTCTGAAGACGAACAGCTTGTGCGTATTGAGGCTTTCAAACAAAAAGATCAACTGAGAGGCTTTGACCTCTCGAAGGATTCTCTCATGCGGGCTTCCGTTTTCAAAACGGGTCCTGCTAGCTATCGCTGGATATGGAGCTATCACCATATCCTGCTAGATGGCTGGTGTTTTGGACTTGTCGTACAGGAATTATTTGCGATTTACCATGCGCTTTTGCATGACCTACCTTACAAGCTAGAGCCGGTCAAACCATATAAAGAATATATTCAATGGCTGGAAAAACAAGATAAACAAGCGTCACTTCAATATTGGCAGCAATCATTAGCAGGGTTTGATGGACAATCGACCTTTAAAGAACAACGAAAACAAACAAACGAGCATGAATTAGGCGAAATCGAATGGTCGATGAGCCAAAAAGAAACAACTGCTTTATCAGAGCTAGCATTGCAGCAGAACGCTACGTTAAGCAGTGCGCTTCAATCGGTTTGGTCGATTCTGCTGAGCAGGTATCAGCGGTCAAACGATGTGCTGTTTGGAACGGTTGTGTCAGGACGTCCGGCAGATTTGGCTGGCGTTGACAGGATGGTTGGATTGTTCATCAATGTCATCCCGAGAAGAATTCAGCTGACAGATCAAATGACATTTCGTTCTCTATTATCAGATACACAGCAGCAGTCTCTTGCGGCAGAACCGCATCAATATATCCCGATTTATGATATTCAGGCAAAGGCAGGTCAGCAGCAACTCATTGATCATATTGTGGTGTTTGAGAATGTCCCAGCTGCAAAGAAGGACGAACAAGAGGCTCTGCTAGGGTTTACTGTAGAAGAAATGAATGTATATGAAAAATCGAACTATGATCTCAATTTGCTTGCTTCGCCCGGAGAACAATTGCAATTGAAGCTAGCCTTTAACCAAAGAGCATTTGACCCTGCATTTGTCCACCGGTTAAAGGAGCAGCTGATTGTTTTGATAAAAGAGGCGATCAAGCATCCAGATCAATCGGTTCACACACTTACTATCGTGACGAAGCAGGAAAAGCAGCTGATTCTTGAGGAATGGAATGCACCTGAGCTTGAGCATGATCAGCTCTATTTGTCTAAATGGTTTGAGCATAATGTCCGCAAACAGCCAAATGCGGTGGCTTTATCAACGGGAGAGCACACGATGACATATGCAGAGCTGAATGAACAGGCCAATCGATTGGCAAGGCATTTACAAAAATATGGGGTGTCACATCAAACGGTCATCGCCATTTTAGCAGATCGCACGTCTGAACTCATTGTCAGCTTGCTTGCTGTTTTAAAAGCAGGCGCAACCTATGTGCCAATTGATCCCGATTATCCGGAAAGCCGCATTCAATATATGCTGAAAGACAGCAGGGCGACGCATCTTCTGATTCACTCGACCTTCATTAGTCAGGCGAAGACACTCGCGTTTGATGGCACTTATCTTTTTGCAGATGATCAAGAAATTTCACTGATGAGCTCGGAGAATCTACTGCTTGAAGCAGGTTTACATGATACGGCATACATCATGTATACATCTGGCACAACGGGACAGCCAAAAGGCATCATGACGACCCATTCCAATATTGCCCGGGTGGTCAAAAATACGAATTACTTAACCATTTCAGAAACAGATACATTGCTGTCGTTATCTAATAGCGTATTTGATGGCTTTACATTTGATGTATATGGCGCGCTTTTAAACGGTGCGAAGCTTGTACTCCCGAAAAAAGAGACCATTTTAGACATGTGCGAGCTGACTGAGCTGATTAGAGGAGAAAGCATTTCTGTCATGTTTGTTCCAACGGCTTTATTCCATCTTCTCGTTGATGAAGGGACAGACTGGATGCGTGGTGTGCGTAAGGTGCTGTTTGGAGGGGAGCGGGCATCGGTTCAGCATGTAAGGAAAGCCTTTGATGTGATGGGGAAAGGCAGACTGATCAATGTATACGGCCCGACCGAATCAACAGTATTCGCCACCTATTATCCTGTAGATGAAGCCATACCGGCAGAGGCACGTTCTATTCCAATCGGGAAGCCGCTCAATCAAACGAGTGCGTATATATTGAGTCAGCAAGGACAGCTTCAGCCGATTGGCATGGTCGGAGAGCTTTGTCTTAGCGGCAAAGGACTAGCGAAGGGGTATTTGAATCGTCCGGACCTGACAAAACAAGCCTTTATCGCGCATCCATTTGCTGCGGGGGAAAGGCTGTATCGCACCGGAGACCTAGCTTATTTTCGAGAAGACGGTCTGCTTGAGTATGCAGGCAGAGTAGATGATCAGGTGAAAATTCGTGGACACCGAATTGAGCTAACAGAAATTGAAGCCCATCTTCTTGTACATCCAGGTGTAAAACAAGCTGCACTCATAGCTGACCATGATGAAACAAATCATACAAGACTGCTCGCCTATATCACATGTGAGGATGAATGGAAGGACAAGCTCGATGTGATCAAGTCTGGGCTGAAGGAGCGTCTTCCGGCTTATTTGCTGCCTCATGAGCTGATCAGACTCGATAATCTTCCGCTCACGACTAATGGAAAGGTTGATAAACGCCAGCTACCAAAACCTGAGGCGCCGCAAGGAAAGCGCCATGTGAAGCTGCCAGTAAATGAAGTAGAACAAAAGCTGCTCGTGATGTGGCGGGAAGTGCTTGAACGTGATGATATTAGCACGGATGACCATTTCTTTGAGCTTGGCGGACATTCCTTAAAAGCGATGTCACTTTTGTCCAAAGTGTCTAAGGAATTCGAGGTCCAGGTGCCCATTCACTTGTTGTTTGAGACGCCAACGATTGAAGCGATCAGTCGTTATATTCAAAAGCAGGACCAGGAAGCCGCTGGCTATCTTGTATTCAATGAATCTCAATCGTCAACCGTCTTTGCTCTCCCGCCATTACCGGGCTATGGTTTCATTTATCAGGAAGCAGCAAAAACGCTCGATGATGTGCGTCTCATTGCTTTTGATTTTATCGAAACGGATAACCGAATGTCGCAGTACGCTCAGCATATTCAGCACCTTCAGCCAAAAGGACCGCTGACTTTAATGGGCTACTCTGGCGGCTGCTACCTCGCCTTTGAACTCGTTCAAGCGCTTGAACAAGCGGGGCGTACAGTCGAAAAGGTCATCATGATCGACTCCTATAAGAAAATCGGAGAAAGTGACTTAGAAGGACGATCCATTGATGACGATATAGAAGTGATCGTTCAACAATCGAAGCATAGTGAATTGGCTCATGCGGAGCTCGTCCAAGAAGCGCTTGCTCAAAAGACGCGGGCCTACTATGAAACATTTGTTAAGGGGGTGAATCAAGGAGAGATACAAGCAGATATTTATTTTATCCAATCTGAAGAACGAATTGAGATTCCGGACTGGATGGAAAATTGGGCGCATGCGACGACCGGTGTTTATAGCCAATATCAAGGCTACGGTCAACACGCTCAAATGTTCAAGCATAAAGAATGTGCAGCCCAAAATGCACAGCTGATCAAAAGGATATTCAATCAAAAAAATAGAGAACCAGTTTTGTAAACTTTAGGTTAGGTAGGGGTGCAGTCCTGCAGCCCTGCCTGACAAAAAAGGAAAGGAACTCATATGAAACCATCAACCATTAACCAATCGAGTCTATATGAATCAATGGATGCCATTTTACAAGATGTAAAGACAACCATTTTACAAACCAACGAAATTGAACGCTTCGCTGTTTTTTCGCGTGAAAAAACCATTCGACCGCGGCCATATCACCTCTCTCATTTATTTCTCGACAATCATTTTGAGCAGGAGGCCGCAGCTGAATCGATACACATGCAAACGGCTGCGCCTGCTTTGGCGGACATGCCGCCCGCCCTTTCCTATGGCGGGGAAATAGATATCACAAAAGGAGCACAGACCTTGCAGGACGTCTTAACAGAGGCTGCAAAAACGACAAATGGACTCACCTATATCGTGAATAGCGAGAACGAACTCACGCAATCCTACACGCAGTTAAAGGAAGACGCCGAGCGGGTTCTGACGGGTTTAAGGGAGCTGGGTCTAAAGGCAGGCGATCCTGTTTTCTTTCAATTTTCATCGAATCATGCGATGGTGACTGCCTTTTGGGCATGTGTGTTAGGCGGATTTGTTCCGACACTTGTATCGGCTGCTCCGACCTACCGGGAGATGAATGCCGCAGTGAAAAAACTCCATCATGCATGGGAGCTGCTAGAGCATCCGCTTATTCTAACAGATGACGCATTGATCGAAGAGGTACAAGGCTTAGCTTTGCTGTGGCATACAGATCAATTACGTGTAGCAGCAGTCGAGCCGATGCTTTCTTTAGAAAGAGATACAGGGGCTTATCCCGCGGCGCCAGATGATTCTGTTTTTTTTATCTTAACGTCTGGAAGTACAGGGATGCCAAAATGCGTAGAGCATTCTCATAGAAGTGTGCTTGCGAATGTCAAAGGAACGGTGGCAGCCAATCAATTTACACAAGAGGATGTCTCGTTAGACTGGATGCCTTTAGACCATATTGGCGGTATTGTCATGTTTCACCTTGTCAATGTGTACACGGGCTGTGAGCAGATTCGGGCAAGAACAGATGATTTCATCGCTCAGCCGTTGCGCTGGCTTGACTGGATGGATCGCTACCGTGCAACGAAGACGTGGGCGCCTAACTTCGCGTTTGCGATGATCAATGATTATGAGAAAGAAATTTCTTCAGGGTCTTGGGATCTTTCTGCCATGACCTGCATGATCAATGGGGCAGAAGCGGTCGTACCGAAGACGATTCACCGGTTTTTACACTTGCTGGCTCCGCACGGCTTAAAGGGAGATGTCATCCGGCCGGCTTTCGGTATGTCTGAAATCTCATCAGCAGTTGTCTTCTCCTTTGCGATTGAGCGGGGAGATGAAAACAGCGGGGTACTGACCTTTGAAGAAACATCGCTAACAGAGCAGCTAAGACCAGCTGAGGCGCGTGAGACAGGAACCGTCAGCTTTACAGAGCTGGGAAGACCGATTCCAGGTATCACGATTCGCATCGTCAATCATCAGCAGGAGCTTCTTCCAGAAGATCACATTGGCAGCGTGCAAATCAAAGGGCTAACGACAATGAAGGGCTATTACAAGAATGACGAAGCGAATCAAGAAGTATTTCAAACAGATGGCTGGTTTCACACAGGAGATTTAGGTTTCCTGCACGAAGGAAGGCTGACGTTAACCGGTAGAGAAAAAGACATGATCATCATCAACGGGAAAAATTATCACAACTATGAAATTGAAGCCATTGCAGAGGAAGTGCCAGGAGTAGAAACGAGCTTTGTGGCTGCTTGCTCCGTTCGGATGGAGGCTTCTGCATCCGATGAATTGATTCTCTTTTTTACACCGAAGCTATATGAGCCTTCATATATCATGAGGGCAAGTCAGCACATCAAATCCCATATTGCGACAAAAATGGGTCTGTCTGCATCACGTATTATTCCTGTACAGAAGCATGCATTTCCGAAAACAAGCTCTGGAAAAATAGAAAGGGCGCAGCTCAAGACAAGATGGCAGGAAGGCGAATTCGATGAAATCATCAAGGAAATGGACATCAGACTAGAAAATGAACACACTCTGCCTGATTGGAGCTATCAAAAGGAGTGGACACCTGCTCCGCTTGATGCAGCTGAAAAGCAAATAGTAGGGGACATCGTGATCTTTGCAGATGCATTAGGGCTGGCAGATCAGTTGAAATCTCTTTCAAACAGTGAACAAACATACATTACGGTTGAACCGGGTCAAGAATTCACACAACTCACTCACACTCACTTCATCATCCACCCGAATCGGCCGTCTGACTACGAACAACTCTTTGAGACGCTCCGTTCGTATGGCGTTTCGGTGAAACAAATCATTCACCTTTGGAACTATACAAATCAGAAAGACAAGCTTCATGTGGCCGTGGCGAAAGAAGCACAGAAAGCTGGCAGCATGAGTGCATTATATTTATCAAAAACGGTCGCCGTCTATGAGGAACCTGTTGAGATCACCTTTGTCTCAGCTCATGCGATGAATTTGCCGGAAGATCAAACACATGATGTAGAAAAAGCAACAACAGTGGGACTGATGACAGCTGTTCAGCATGAATGGCCGTTTATTAAGGTGCAATGTCTTGATTTTTCTCTGACAGAATCGGCATCTAGCCGTTCCCATGCATCAGCCATCATGACAGAATGCACATATGACAAACGCAGTCATATCGCCGCTTATCGCGGAAGTGTTCGTTATATTCCACTTTTATCACCGCTTCATCTGGAAAAAGAACAAAAGATGAAGAAACCGCCATTTGAATCATCCGGGCTTTACGTGATGACAGGCGGACTTGGCGGAATTGGGAGCTTACTGAGTGAACACCTGCTGAAGTCTGATCAAGCACACCTTGTGTTACTTGGAAGAAAGGAGCGAGAGGCTTTATCTGCGGAGCAGCAAGACATATTGACTTCACTAGAGAAACAGGCGAAAGACCATGGTGGCACCGTTCTTTATGAAAAAGTGGATATCACGGATGCGAAAGAGGTTGAAGCCCTCATCTCCAGGCAGGAGGTGGCTCGAGGCAAAAGGCTGGATGGCATCATTCATTTCGCTGGCATCATTCAAGAAGAGCTGCTTGCAGACATGACGTCCGTTTCTTTACATGACATGTACGAAGCAAAGGTATATGGAACGATTGCACTTCATGAAGCTGCTTCCAAACGTCAGAACGTCTTATTCCTTTCTAGTTCGTCAGCACGTACGTTAAAGGGCGGGATGACCGTTGGCGCCTATTGCGCTGCCAATGAGTTCGTTGAACAATTTGCTCATTATCAGAAGTTGACATCTACAGTGAAGCCGTATTGCTTTAGTTTCAGCATGTGGGACGAGATCGGAATGAGCGAAGGCTCCATGATCAAAGGTATTTTACAAGAAAGAGGCTATCTCCCGATTTCAAAGCAGGTGGGCTTCCAGACGATGCTGGCATGTTTGATGACAGATGCTCCACTCATGTATATGGGATTAGATCGGTCGAAGAAAGAGATTGAGGAGATGGTGCATGCGGAGATACAAAAAGAGCAAGCCATTTATGTCTTTTTCAAAACCGATCAAACAAAGGCGATTGAAGAACGGCTGTATCATTCCATTCATACGTGTTTACAGTCTCGTCTATCTGGTGAATACTCCGTGCATCTCTATCCTGAGGAATGTTGGAAAGAAACAGAAGACGGGATGCCGGATGAAGCGTTTTTCAATGAATTAATAGAAGAAAGCGGACAGAATTCAGAGGATAGAGCTCCTCAAACAGAGACGGAGAAACTCTTGGCGCACATTTGGTCAGAGCTGCTCGATGTCTCAAATATCAGCTGCGGTGATCATTTCTTTCTACTGGGAGGTCATTCGCTGAAGGCAACGCAAATGCTGTCTGCGGTTAGACAAAGAACGGGATTTGATGTGCCGCTCGCTGTTCTTTTTGAACATACGCGACTTGGGGAACTAGCGGACTGGATTGATTCACATGCCAAAGCGGATGAAGCGATTCTGATTAGAAAAATGGAAAAGGGTCAGGAGATTCCGATGTCCTACGCCCAGCAAAGACAGTGGTTTCTCTATCAATTAGAGCCAGATCTGCCGTTTTACAATAATACGATTTCCTTTCGGATGAATGGTCCTTTAGATGTGAAGGTGCTTCAGAGCAGTTTGCAGCATATGGTGCAAAGACATGAATCGCTCAGAACATCCTTTTCCATGAGCGGAGATGAACCGGTACAGATCATTCATGAACATATGACCTTACCAGGGCTTGAGGTGGTGGATGTATCAGACCTGGCGTCACAGGAAGAAAAAGAACAAAAAGCGTCTGAATGGGCGAAAAGAGAGGCGGGCACAGCTTTCCGCTTAGAGCATGATCCGCTCTTTCGAGTGAAACTGATTCGGTTGTCGGAAACAGATCATTTGCTGCTGATGTCCATTCACCACATCGTGTCAGATGGCTGGTCGATCGGTATTGTCGCGCGAGAGCTATCAGAGTGGTATACAGCGATGATCGAAGGGCGAGAGCCTCACCTGCCGCCACTGCCTATTCAATATGCCGATTATGCGCTATGGCAGAAGGAGTATTTGACAGGCGAGACGCTGCATAAGCAGCTTTCCTATTGGAAGGAGCAATTTGCGGCACCTGTGGAAGATTTGATATTGCCGTATGACCATCCGCGGCCAGCCGTTCAATCCTATAAAGGAAAAACGAAAAAATATCGATTGTCGAAGTCGTTGTCTGAGCAGCTCGCTGCACTTTCTAAGAAAACAGACAGCACACTTTATATGACCTTACTTTCTGCTTTCTCTACGCTTTTACATCGATTGTCTTCACAGGATGAGTTTGTGATTGGATCGGTCATTGCTGGAAGAAATCGTACTGAGATGGAGCATTTGATCGGATTTTTCGTGAATACATTGGCACTTCGGATCGACCATAGCGGGAATCCTGCTTTTGCAGAGCTATTAGAGCGAGTAAAAGAGACAACAGTCGGCGCCTATGCGCATCAGGATGTGCCGTTTGAGATGGTGGTAGATGAACTGAACATTGTACGTGATGCCAGTAAGCAGCCGCTGTTTCAGGTCATGTTTGTTCTGCAAAACTTACCGCTGGAAGCATCTCCAATGGGGGAGGCGACATCGGTTTTAGACATTGAAGATAACGATACAGCCAAATTCGATCTATCTCTATTTGTTTTTGAAGGGGCTGAGGGTCTTCAATTAAAACTTGAGTATGATGCGGACTTATTTTCTGAAGACACGATGGATCGATTCCTCCGTTACTATGAGATGCTGCTCGAAAGTATTTGTGAAAATCCGGCGCAGCCGATCAGACAAATGAATTACCTGCCAGAGAAAGAGAAGCATCAATTGCTCTATGAATGGAGCGGCAAAACGGATCAACCAGCAGGCTCACTTCTGATCACGGAACGATTTGAAGCGCAAGTGAAAAAGACACCACATGCAGTTGCTCTCGAATTCCAGGGAGAGCAGTGGACGTATCGCGAGTTACAAGAGAAAGTCGATCGGCTTGGCGCTTATTTGCAGCAACGAGGAGTCACCCCGCATGAACCCGTCGGGCTTCTTATCGACAGGTCGCCTGAAATGATCCTTGGGGTGCTGGCGATTGTGAAAGCGGGGGGCGCTTACGTGCCAATTGATCCTGAATATCCGGAATCACGCATTGATTATATGCTGAAGGATACAGGCATTAAGCTTTTGCTGACAAAAAACGAATGGCTGAAAAAGGTGTCGATCAGTCAAACCGAGCTCATTTGTCTTGACGAGGGGTATGAAGAGTTTTTACCAGAAGGAGAAGTCATCCCTGCTGCCCTAAGCCCTGATGGACTTGCTTATATCAATTACACATCGGGATCGACTGGACAGCCAAAAGGGGTGCTAATTCCGCATCAAGCGGTCATCCGGCTTGTATGTGAAACAGACTATGTCACCCTTGATGAACATACGCGCATTTTACAAATCGCGAGCTTTTCTTTTGATGCCTTTACGTATGAAATATGGGGGGCCCTTCTGAACGGAGGAAGGCTGATACTCACCGATCGTAATACGATTTTATCAATGAATACACTGGCTGACACGCTGAAAGCTTACAAAATCACAACAGGGTTCCTGACTGTGCCGCTGTTCAACCGGTTAACAGAAGAACATCCAGAAGCCTTATCTGGATTCAACGCTTTATTGGTCGGCGGTGATGCTTTGTCTGCCGCTCATATCCGTAAAGCACTGCCGTATTTGCCTGAAGGGCTTTTAAACGGCTATGGACCAACTGAGAATACGACGTTCTCCTGTGTGCATCACATTCGAGCATTGGACGACGGTCAGGCTACGGTTCCAATCGGTCAGCCAATCACTTATTCACAAGCCTATGTACTAGACGACCAGCTGCAGCCGGTCCCGCAAGGCGTCATTGGTGAGATTTACGTTGGCGGAACAGGACTTGCACTTGGTTACCT
This sequence comes from Bacillus zhangzhouensis, assembly GCF_000715205.1. Lineage (GTDB taxonomy): Bacteria > Bacillota > Bacilli > Bacillales > Bacillaceae > Bacillus > Bacillus zhangzhouensis. Next base: position 12,415 of record NZ_JOTP01000026.1, read on the forward strand.
TGGAGATGAAGAAAAAACAGCGCAATCATTTATTCCGCATCCTTTCCAAGAAGGAGCGCGTTTATATAAAACAGGCGATATGGGCCGTTGGCTGTCAAATGGCATCATCGACTGCCTTGGAAGAATTGATCATCAAGTGAAAATTCGTGGACACCGGGTCGAATGTGGAGAAATTGAAGCCGCTATGTTGAGCTTTGAGGACATCATAGAATGTGCTGTTATCCCGCATCAACGCGAGAGTGGTCATAAACGCTTGATCGGTTATTTTGTCCAAAAAGGTGCATTGACCCAGCAAGCCATTCGCCAAGCATTAAAAGAAATGCTGCCAGATTATATGGTGCCAAGCCTATTGATGGAGCTGGATGAACTGCCGCTCACACCAAACGGCAAGGTAGACCAAAAGCGTCTCCCGCCGCCAGAGTGGAGACAGGAAGAAGTGGATACGCCAATTGACAGACCAGTCAGTGAGGAAGAACGAATGTTAGAAAAGGTGTGGTCTCAGCTGCTTGGCGCTCCTTCCATCGGTGTACATGATAACTACTTTGAGCTTGGCGGAGATTCCATTATTGTCATACAAATGGTGGCACGCTTAGCGCAGGAAGGCTACATCATCCAGCCGAGAGATGTGTTTGAAAAGCAGACCATTTCACAGCTTGCCCTCGTCATGAAAAAGGCAGATGTTTCTGTGTCCTATAATCAGGCACCTATTACAGGAGATGTTCGTCTGCTTCCGATCCAATCTTGGTTTTTTGAGCAATCGATGACAAACCAAGATTATTGGAATCTATCGGCACATTTCCAATTCAAGCAGTCCGTGTCGCTAAAGCAGTTAACACAGGTTCTTTCAAAGGTTGCCGATCATCACGATATGTTAAGAGCGACATATACAAAAGAGGCAGATGGCACGTGGGTCCAAACGATTCGTGAGCCTGGCATTACCCCTTGTATCACATCCTTTGATTTGACGGATGTTTCTCAGGAGGAGGCGCTTGAACAAATCCGATTAGAGACAGGAGCTTGTCAAGGAACATTGTCATTAGAGCGGGGAGAAGTGATCAAGGCTATTCTTTTTCACACAAGTCATGATACGTCAGAGATTTTCATCGCTGCACACCATCTCGTCATGGATGGCATATCGTGGCGCATTATACAAGAAGATGTAATAAATGGACTGAAGCAGCTTGCTGCGGGGCAGGAAATAGTACTTGCAAAGAAAACCGCCTCCTATAAGCAGTGGGCAGATGCACTATATGAATATGCACAAACAGATCAATTACAAGAGCAGGTCCCTTTTTGGCAAAAGATCACGGATCAAGAGGAAGAGGGTTCCCCTTTTCAAACGCCTGCGCTTTCTAATATAGAAGAACATGCAGATATCCTGTCTGTTCAATTGACGAAGGAACAAACCGACATTTTACTAAGGCAGGCATCTCAAGCGTACCGAACAGAGGTAAACGATTTACTCTTATCAGGACTTGCACAAGCCGTTGGAAAGCCAATACTCATCACGTTAGAAGGGCATGGACGCGAGGATTTATTTGAACAGATGGATTTGTCACGGACAGTCGGCTGGTTTACGAGCTCTTATCCTATTTTTATTCCTTTTATTAAAACCGATGTTGAAAGACAAATCAAAGACGTCAAAGAAACCTTAAGAGCTGTGCCGCAAAAGGGAATCGGCTATGGCTTACTTCAATACATGACAGAATCTCGTTTACTCAAAACGGCAGCGCCGCAGATGAGCTTTAATTACCTTGGACAGTTAGATCAGACAGATGGCGAGGTGAAGCTTTATTTAGCAGATGAACGAAATGGACATGTACACGATCCGAAAGCAGAAAGGCAGCATTTAATTGATGTGTACGGATACGTTGTCAATGGACAGCTTCAAATGAATTTTATGATGAATCGAGAGCTGCTCCAGCATGAAGATGTGCGCTTGTTACCTGAGCGTTTCAAAGAAAAAATGGAGGACATTCTGACGCATTGTGTAGAGGCAAGAGGCGGCTTTACACCATCTGATTTCTCTATGGTTCAGCTCACGCAAAAGCAAATAGACGAGCTACCAGACAATGTGGTCGATGTGTATCCACTGTCTCCAATGCAGCAAGGGATGCTGTTTCATGCATTATTGGATCAAGCGTCACAAGCTTACTTTGGTCAGGTGCATATGACGCTTGAAGGCTTAACGGACGGCGAAGCCTATGAACAAGCATGGAATCTCCTTGTAGAACGTCATTCGATTTTGCGGACAAGATTCGCTTGGGAAGGGTTAAAGGAGCCTGTCCAGTTGATTCAATCAGAAGGAAGTATTCACCTCACTCAGCACGATGTGCGCCACCTGAGTGAAACGGATCAGAAGGAAATCATTGAACACTATTTAGTATCCGATCGTTCAAAGGATTTCGATTTAGAAGATATTGATGAACCACTTATCCGTATTGCATTATTCCATTGTGATGAAAGAAAATGCACGTTTGTCTTTAGCTTTCATCATATTTTAATAGATGGCTGGAGCTTGTTCAGCTTTATTGAAGAATCCTTTGCGCTGTATCGCTCCCTTGTAGACGAACGGGAGATCAACCTCCCTGCTGTACGTCCATATAAAGATTTTATCGAGTGGCTGCAAAAGCAGGATCAAGGGAAGGCGAATGCGTTTTGGAAACATTATATGTCAGGGGTAGAGGAAGCAACACCGCTTCCTGGAGACAGTGAGCAGGCTTCGGATCATGGAGCAGGTATCACGCAGGTTAGTGTCAAACTGACGCCCCAGATGCAGCAGAAACTAGAAGAGATGACAGGCGCGCAGAAGGTCACGATGAGCACACTGATACAGTCAGCGTGGGGGTTGCTCCTGCACCTTCATTCAGGCTCAGAGGATGTCATATTTGGTGTGACCGTATCTGGCCGGCCAGCGGACTTACCAGAGGTTGAAAGCATGACAGGGCTTTTTATTAACACCTTGCCGCTCCGTTTGCCGATTGCACCAGACTGGACCATCGCCCGCCTGCTGGCACATACGCAAGAAACCGTTTTTCACATGCGGGAATTTGAGTATACGGTGCTGCCAGATATTCAGCAGATGACCGATATCCCGAGTGGACAATCATTGTTTGACAGCATTGTCGTGTTTGAAAATTATCCGATTGAATCCATTGAGCCGTATGGTGTACGCATCTTAGACATCGCAAGCCATGAAGAAACGAATTATGACTTAACCCTTGTGGCTGTTCCGGGAGATACGCTGGAGCTTCGGGTCACATACCGCTTAAATCAATATACAGAAAAGCAAATACAATCACTGATGCAGCAGCTGATTCACACACTTGAAGCCATGACAGAACAAGTGGAGACACCGCTCTCTTCCTTCACAATCGTGACAAATGAAGAAAAAGAACGGATGATCAGCGATTGGGCAAAAAACGGACAAGTCAGCGTGCTGTACCCAGACCAAGAAGAGGTCTACTCAGGTGTGCATGATCCTTCCTGTGAAACGGAAATTTATGTCCTGAGTGATGAGCATCAGCTCATGCCGATAGGCTTTCCTGGGGATATTTTTATCGGTGCAAAGGATATAAAAGCACTTTGTGGGGAGCTTGCCGATTGGATGGAGGCGCATAAAATTCCGCATCCATTCAAACATCAAACAGGCGAATACCTCTATCCGACAGGGGATGTCGGCGTTTGGACTGAAAAAAGCAAGATTCAGATTTTGGATTGGATGTAGGAGGAGAAAAACCATGTTAGTCAGTAGACGAAAAGGAAATACAGCAAATCATATCGTTAGAATCAATGGAAAACGAATCGATCTCAAAGCAGTAGAACGTGTCATCATGCTTCACTTTCCACTAGAGGAATGTGTTTTGATCCCGAAGAAAAATCAAGAGGGCGGCCTATCGCTTGTGCTATTTGCACAGGCGAAGGACCCTTCGCTGACAAGAGAGGATCTGATGAACGGCCTGCTTCATTCTTATGAAGTGCCATCCGCTCTCGTCTTATTACCTTCCTTGCCAAAGACAGAAAGTGGAGCAGTCGATACAGAGGCACTGCTTTCAATTGATGTACTAGATCAAGAGGAATTAAGAAAGATAGAAGAACGCATCAAAGACATAGATGGAGTAGAGGAAGCGGCTGCTTTCATTGAGAGTCAGACAGAAAGACAGACGCCCTATCATTTAGATGACTTATTCCCTGACAGACAGCGTACTCAAGGCAACGAATCGATCTCAAAGGTTGAAGCCAGCCAAACAAAACAATCATCCGCTCATGAAAAACCGCCAGCACTTGTTTATGGTGGTGATGTCATCGAAAAACCAGGTACACCTGTCACATTGACAGAGGTGCTGATCCGTGCAGCCTTTATGTCACCTGACCACGGAGTGACTTATATCAAAAAAGGCGGTCACGCGGTGACCCAAACCTATCCTGAACTACTAACAGACGCTGAACGGGTCCTGTCTGGATTAAGGGCAGCAGGGCTGACAAACGGTGATCAAGTGTTACTTCAATTGAAGGATCATCACGATTTTATCACGGTGTTCTGGGGCTGTATTCTCGGTGGAATCATTCCAACCCCGGTCTCTGTGCCGCCTGTTTATGATGAAATGAATCAAGGTGTGAACAAGTTGAAGGGCGTATTTCAGCTGCAAAATGAACCTTTCATTATTACAAACGAAGCGAGTGCTGAGGACATTGCTGGGTTGCGAGAGGCATTTGAATCAAAAGCGATTCCTATTCTAACAATCGAAACGTTGCTTGCATGCGAACCGGATGAACAGCATTATGAGCCAGAGCCGGATGAGCCTGTGCTTCAGCTGCTGTCTTCAGGAAGTACGGGTGTACCAAAATGTATCCGTCACAACCATCAAAGTATTTTGTCTAGAATCATTTCCTTTGAGCAGGCAAATGGTTTTACGTATGAGGATGTGTCACTTAACTGGATGCCGCTTGACCATGTAGGAGGTATTGTCATGTTTCATGTACATGATGTCTATCTTGGCTGCCAGCAGATTAGTCCATCCATTGATCAATTTATCGAGCGGCCGATGGTGTGGCTGGATTGGGTAGAAACATACGGCGTCACAAGGACGTGGGCACCAAACTTTGCATTTGCCATGATGAATGAATATGAGGATGAGATTCGCAAGGGGGGCTGGGATCTCTCCACCTTGACCTATATCATGAATGCAGCCGAAGCGGTTGTTCCGAAAGTAACGCAGCGCTTCATGCACATCATGGGTCAGCATGGGTTAAGCCGCCATGCGATGGTGCCGGCTTACGGTATGTCAGAAACATCATCAGCTATTGTTCAGTCAAAGGAATTCATGCGGCAGGATGATCAGGATGGACAGCTGACCATCGACCAGACCTCGTTAACGAGTGAGATTCAATATGTAACGCATGATCATCCGCACAAGATGACGTTTACAGAAGTAGGTGCACCGATTCCTTCTGTATGGATTCGGATTGTAGATGAGCATCACCAGGTGTTGCCAGAAGATCAGGTGGGGCGCTTGCAGGTGAAGAGCCCAACGATCATGATGGGCTACTATCAAAATGAGGAAGCCAATCAAGAAGTATTTGCGGAAAACGGCTGGTTTCACACAGGGGATTTAGGGTTTATTCATGAAGGGCGTCTTGTCCTCACAGGACGGGAAAAGGACATCATCGTCATCAATGGAGCGAACTATTTGAATTACGAAATTGAAGCCGTTGTGGAAGAAGTTGATGGGGTTGAAGTCACCTTTGCCGCTGCGTACGGCATTTATAATCCGGAATCAAGCAACGATACGCTCACCGTCTTTTTTGTCTCACAAAAGGATTCGATAGAGGATCAAATCACGATGATTCAGCAGATTAGAGAGGCGATCATTCGGAAAATTGGGATAGAGCCTGATCACATCATTCCGGTGAAAAAAGACCAATTTCCGAAAACAGAGAGTGGGAAAATTCAACGTGCTCAGTTAGGCGCGGCACTTAAAGATGGAGCGTTCCGCGACATTGAACGTGCACTTGATCTTGCCTCAGAAAATGAACAAACACTCCCAGATTGGTTTTTTAAACGCATTTGGGCAAAAGAACATACTGGTCCATCTTTGCCAGCTTCCACTGATCATGTACTCGTTTTTGAGGATGAAAAGGGGCTTTACCAATCGCTTTACGCACAATTCGAACAAACGAATCAGCCCTATGTTTCTGTGAAAAAGGGGTATGAATTTTTACGCCTGTCAAAAGGAATGTATCAGATGAATCCGAGAATCAAGGGGGATTACGTCAGGCTCGTTGCAGCACTTGAAGCAGATGAACTAAAGACCGGCCGCATGCTCCATCTGTGGAATGTGTCGGACAAAGAAAAGATCGTTGATCCTGCTCAGTTCAAAGAACTGCATGAAAGTACCAGTCAATCCATTTTGTATCTATATCAAGCGCTGAGACAAGAAAATCAAGAGCCGATCCGTCTCGCCGTTGTGACAAAAGGTGGTCAATTTGTGAAGCCGCAAGACGATCTTCATGTTGAGAAAACAGCGCTGGTCGGTCTGTTAAAAACCATCCCGCAAGAATGGGAAGGGGCAGAGGTGGCTCATATTGATATTGAAGCGGAGAATGTGGATCAGGATGCCAAACGCATAGCTGAAGAACTGTCTGCGATTCATATGAAAGCAGAGGTGGCTTACCGACAGGGACATCGTCTCGTACCAAAGCTGGAAAAAGTCGATATGATCGAAGCACCTCAAACAGAAGGGTTTTTAGAATATGAAGGTCTTTATTTGCTTACTGGAGGACTGGGCGGTATTGGGTTTGAGCTGTCTAAGCAGATGCTCCAATTTGGCTTAAAGCTCGTGTTAATTGGACGGACACCTCTTGAAGAAGACGGGGAAAAGGAAAAGGCGTTCACACAGCTTAAAGGTCTTGGAGACGTCATCTATGTCCAAGCCGATGTGACCCATTTATCTGATGTCGAGCAGGCAATTTATGAAGCAGAAAAGCATTTTGGACAGTCAATCCGGGGCGCGCTGCATTTAGCCGGAGCCGGCAATGTGTCTGAGCATTTTCAGCATGCGGACAAGTATACACTGGCTCATACATCAGAGGAAGATTTCATAAAAGAATTATCAGGAAAAGCAGACGGAGCCTGGGTGTTACAGGAAGCCTTCAAGCATAATCCGACAGTACCACTCGTCTTTTTTGGATCGGTCAATGGCTTTTTTGGCGGTACAACATTCGGGGCATACTCTGCGGCGAACAGTTTTTTAGATGGACTCGCGCACGCTCTCACCTTTCAAGAAGGAAGAAGAGCGATCTCTTTGAACTTCAGCATGTGGGATAATCTTGGTTTGTCTAAGGGACATACTGGGGCAGCACTAACTGTTCGTAAGGGATTTCAATTGATTGGAAAGAAACAAGGTCTCCACTCATTATGTCTAGGTGTTCGGCTAAATGAAGCGCACCTATTTATCGGCCTGGACGGGGCGAATCCAGAGATCGCTGGGCATCTTCAACCAGCATCAATGCCGCGTTTTAAGAAAAAGCTTTATTATACTGTTCAGCCCGGTAAAGAAGTGAATCTTGATGATATCACGGGCGTAACAGTGGGGGACTGGGACATCAGAGAAGTACCGGATATACCGAAAAAACAAGATGGCTCTATTGATCATGAAGCCCTCAAGCTGAATCATTACCAAAACGTACACCAGATTGAAAAACAATTGCCAGAAACGAAGACAGAGCAGGTGCTTGCGGCTATATGGGAGGACATTTTAGAAGTAGATCGTGTGTACAAAGAGGATCAATTTTTTGACCTTGGCGGGCATTCATTAAAGGCGACTCAAACGATTTCCCGAATCAATCATGAGTTTTCAATCAAGGCGCCATTAAAAATACTATTTGAAAGCAAACATCTGGCACATTTGGCACAAATGGTCGAGGACATCAAAGGAGCTCCAGCCGTTCAGGAAGCCAAGATTCCAAAGCTGGAAAAGCAAACAACCTATGAGCTGTCACATGCCCAGCAGCGGATTTGGTTCTTATCCACATTAGAAAAGAGCCATCATTACAATATATTAGGTGCTTGGAAGCTGACAGGACGATTACACATTCAAGCTTTAACGAAGGCGATTGGCCATTTAACGAAGCGTCATGAGGCACTGCGTGCAACATTCAAATCACTTGGCGGCAAGCCGGTTCAACTCATTCGTGAAGACCTCCCGCCATCAGTGACAGTTGCGAATTTCTCATTATTTAATGAAAAAACAAGAGCGAGAAGACTGGAGCAGCTCATTCAGCAAGAAGCAAACCGCATCTATGATTTAGAAAGAGGCCCACTTGCGCAGTGGACGATTGTCGATATGGGCAAAGAGGAATATTACCTGCTTTGCGCACAGCATCACATCATTTCAGATGCATGGTCGCTCAGCCTGCTCATTCAGGAACTAGAAGTGGTATATGACGCGTTGCTTGCAGAGAAAACACCTCAACTCCCAGCGCTTGAAATTGAATGGACAGATTATGTTCATTGGGAAAATGAACAATTAAAGCATCATCAAGCTGATCAAACCTATTGGCTTGATACCTTACAAGGAGAGCTTCCAGTGTTAGAGCTGCCGTTTGACCGCCCTCGTCCGCCGGTTCAAACATTCAACGGTGCTACAGAGCAAATTGTACTGGATGAACCGCTTATCCGGCGCTTGCAGGCTTTGTCCAAGCAGCAGGGCACAACACTCTTCATGACGATGCTGTCAGCATATTACGTTCTGCTTCACAAGCTGTCAGGGCAAACAGATGTCATCATTGGTTCGCCTATCGCAGGGCGCGATGTCGAACAATCAGAGAAGCTTGTTGGGATGTTTGTGAATACACTCGCGCTGAGACAGGACGTCTCAAAAGTGGATACATTTGCTGATTTAATGAAAAACGTGAAAGAAATGACGTTAAAAGCCTTTGAGCATCAGCATTATCCATTTGACAAGCTTGTCGATGACCTTTCGATGGATAGAGATTTAAGTCGATCACCTATTTTCCAAGTCGCCATGGGATATGTAACAGATTCGTTAGAGGTAAACCTAAAGGGGCTGACATCTGAACATGTGATGGTACATCATACAGTATCTAAATTTGATCTTACCCTGCATGTATTTGAACAGGAAGATCAGCTGTCGATTCATGTGGAATACAATACGGATTTATTTGATCAAGAGACAATCCATCGTTATATGAATTATTATCTTCATCTGTTAGATGGCATGACGGCTCAGCCTGAACGCACATTTTCTGATTATTGCTTAATGGACAAAGCAGAACAGGAAGCCATGATCATAGGGAAAAACCAAACCGATACGTCTTATCCAAGACGAACACTTCAAGAGCTGTTTGAAGAACAGGTGCAGCGTGATCCGCATCGCATTGCCTTGTCCTATATGGAAGAGCACATGACGTATCAAGCCTTGGATGAGAAGGCAACACAACTTGCTGCTTACTTACAGTCAAAAGGAATTGGACCAGGTTCACTTGTACCGATGCTCTTTGACCGTTCCTTTGAAATGATTGTCTCGGTACTAGGTATCGTCAAGTCTGGTGCTGCTTATGTTCCGATGTCACCTGAATATCCAGATGCACGAATACGCCTGATTGTCAGTGATACACAAAGTGATGTGATCTTAGCCCAGTCTCATCTTGCAGATCGTCTAGAGGGTCTTGCAGGCACAATCGTTGAAATGGACAAGCCTTTACCAAAGACAGAAGCAGTGTACCAAAGAGAAAAATCAATCATAGGGGAAGATCAACTGGCCTATGTCAACTACACATCAGGATCAACAGGCACGCCTAAAGGCGTGATGCTCCCGCATGCAGGAGTTGTCCGTTTAGTCAAAGAAACGAACTATATTGAACTAGGCTCAGAAGATAAGATGCTTCAGCTGTCAAACTATGCATTTGATGCCTTTACATTTGAATTATGGGGAATGCTGCTGAATGGCGGTCAGCTGATTTTGATTCCAAAATATGCAGCACTGAATATGGACGAATTAACGCAGTTGATCAAAACGCATCAAGTGACAGCCAACTGTCTGCCAACGGCATTATTCAATCGACTGATTGAGCATGACCCAAAAAGTGTAGCAGGCTACCGCACATTACTCGTTGGCGGAGAAGCCATGTCTAGTGAGCATGCCCGAAAGGCATTGCCGTATATGGAAGGTGTGTTGATCAATGCTTACGGTCCAACAGAAAACACGACCTTAGCGACAACTCATCAAGTCACACACGTACCAGAGGATGCAAGATCAGTTCCAATTGGGGTCCCAGTGGCGAACTCCACTGTCGTCATACTAGATGAATATTTCAAGCCAGTACCAGCAGGCGTCAAGGGAGAAATCTATATCGGCGGAACAGGACTGGCTAAAGGGTATCTCCACGATCCAGAACGGACGCAGGAACGGTTTATTGACAATCCATTCCCGGCTTTAAAAGGAGACAAGCTGTATCGTTCAGGTGATCTAGGGAAATGGCGGTCAGATGGCAGCATTGAATACCTCGGCCGAAAAGACAACTTGGTGAAAATTAGAGGCTACCGGATTGAATGTGGAGAAATTGAGACAGCCCTGCTCAAGCATCCACAAGTAAAAGAATGCACAGTCATCGCCAAAACGTATGGCAGTTCAAAACGGCTGGCGGCTTACCTTGTCACTGATGGAGAGAATCCTGTTCCGGGCTGGAAAGCATTTTTACAGGAAAGCCTGCCAAGCTATATGATTCCAAGTTACTTTATCGCAATGGATGCGATTCCAGTCACAACGAACGGGAAAGTCGATCAAAAAGCCCTGCCAGAACCGACGGAAATGGTCTCTTCCTCTCATGAAGACGACAAACCGGCAACTGAAACGGAACAACTGATTGTCTCAGCTTTCATGGAAGTGCTTGGGGTGAAACAAGTAGGCGTGCATGACTCCTTCTTTGATTTAGGCGGAGATTCGATTATGAGTATCCAGGCTGTGGCCAAATTAAAAGAAAAGGGCGTTCGTGTTGATCCAAAATGGATTTTCATGCATCCAGCGCCAGCGCAGCTAGCCGCTTACTTGGACACATTGCCAGAAACCGGCGAGCATGTAGAAAGAGAACCGAAGGACTATGTGATCGAGCTGAAAAAAGGCGATCCAGCTGAACCGAGTATTTTCTTTGCACCACCTGCCGGGGGGACGGTGATGGGCTATATCGATGTCGCCAAGCTCATGACACATCAAGGAGCCGTTTACGCTTTGCAGTCACCAGGCTTATATGAGGATGAAGAACCACAATTCCTTCATTACACAGAGCTTGTCACCATTTTTATCGAAGCCATTGAGACCTTCTATCGACCAGGAATTGACTACCTAGCAGGGCATTCAATGGGCGGCCATCTTGCCTACGGAATGAACCAGCGGCTCTGCCATGCAGGAAAAGCGCCGAAAGGACTGATCATTTTAGATACGGTTCCAGTGCTAAGAGATGAGGCAGATCAAGCGCTCCATGCGGATATGAACGAAGAAGAAGTGAAAATGCTTGCGCTCGTCCTTGGAATGGGGAATCTCGTTGGAATCCAGCCAGAAGCTATACAAGGATTGAGCTTCCAAGAAGTGAAACAGAAAATACTCAAAGAGGCAGAAAAGGATGAAGTGGTCCATCAATTTATGAATGATCACTATTTAGATAAATACTTGCAAATGCAGACACATAATACGATCATGTCACAAGCCATTGAATTAGAAAAAGAACCATTCCCTGTGCCGTTTTATATTGTACAAAGCAGTGATCACGCCACAGATTTCCAGAAGAAGTTTGCAGACTGGGAGGCTTATACGAAAGAAATGTGCACGTATTATCAAATCAAAGGTGACCATGTCACCATGATGAAAAGGCCACAGGCAGATGAACTTGCACAGATTCTTCAAACTATCATAAAGGGGTAAGGACGTATGAATCAGTTATTGAAAACCTTTGAAAAAAAATCAGACCTCATTCAGCTTATTTGTTTTCCTTTTGCAGGCGGATATTCCGCCTCTTACCGTCCACTCTTTGAACAACTTAAGGGCATTGCCGAAGTGACAGCAGCAGAGCCCCCGGGCCATGGGACCAATCTCATGCCGCTTGAATCAAGCATTGATCGGCTGGCTGAGTTGTACAAAGAAGGATTGACAGGCAAATTGAACCGTCCATTTATCTTATTCGGACATTCAATGGGAGGACTTGTGGTGTACAGACTGACCCAACTGCTAGAAAAGGAAGGGATATATCCTGCAGCCGTCGTGATCTCTGCCATTCAGCCGCCGCAAACAAAAAGACGGATTCTGACTCATTTATCCAATGAAGCATTTGTTCAGCATATTGCCGAAATGGGCGGGATTCCAAAGGAATTATTAGAGAACAAGCCAATGATGGATTACTTTACACCGTCCTTGCGCGCAGACTATCAAGCACTGGAAACCTTCCAGCACACAGACAAATCGATCATTGAATCACCCGTTTATTTATTCAATGGAAAGCAAGATGAGAAATGTATGCAATATGCAAGCGGCTGGCTAAAATGGGCAAAAACCATCGAACGCACCAATTTCGACGGAGGTCACATGTACATCAACACACACCTCGAGCATTTCACAGAACAGATGAGACATGTCATTGAACATGCAACAAATCATCAATTGATCAAACATTAAAAAGAAAGCGGTCCTCGTTTGAGGGGCCGCTTTTTTGGTGGCTATGGACTATCATTGGCTTGATACTTTACAAAGAAACAATCTTTACGAAGATGTGTATCAACTAGCTTTTGAAGCTGCTCGATACTATAATAGAAGTGGGCGGTTGGAAATTTATGTCGTTTTTTACGAAAGAGCACTTGAAGCAAAGTTGTTAATTCAGGGAGGGGAATTGTTATATGTTGAAGAGTAAAATTTTTGTTCCCATCATGCTTGTAACTGTAGCATTAGCGTTACCAATTTTTCATTCTGCTGCTGTCTCACATGAAATGGCTGACAAAGTGATTACATCAAGTGTAGGAAAAGAAGCTGGAAATAAAATATAAAAGTAAAGACTCTGCGATACTCATGGTCACAGAGTCTTTACTTTATATGAATTATTTGAAATTTTTTAGGCTTTCGATATCTGGTTTAACAACTTTGTTGGTCAGTGGTCAACAAATTAAATCAGTGGTACGATATTGAAAGGATACATAATTATTCATTAGGGTTCTTTTATCATCTCTTTCAAGGGGGGCAAGACAAATGTCTTTCTGGCTACTGACAACTATCCTTACAGTTATTATACTAGGCGTTTCTTTAATCTTTAAAAAAAAACAGTCATCTTTCCAGTATGGATTTCCAGCAGTTTTAATGATGGTAAGTATCATCTTATTGCTCATAAGCTTTTTTGTGGGAGGATGGGAAGGTTTAGGGTTAGGAGCGATCAGCGTTTCTTTGTTAGTTTCATCCGTTATCACTTTAATTATTACAAGCATTTTGAGTTATTTTAGTGGTATGAAATAAAAATAAAGCTTATGTTTGTGGACATAAGCTTGTTGATTATGCTTTTTTATAGCGAATATACATGCCTCGAATAATTTTTGTAATTACAGAGGAGCACATGCATAAAAAAGTCACCACCCCTACCCAATACATATTTGACATGTCAAACCCAGTATAGGCAAATATAAAAATGGTTGAAGTTATAAATGTGATAGTTAAAACCACATGAACCTTCTTAAAGATTAAATAGCCAATAATCCCCCAAGCCAAATACAACAATGGCAATGTGAATAACACAAGCCTCATGGGTTCAAGATAATGTCAGTTAATTTACTCCACGCTCCTCGTCAGTTATTTTACAACTTCCAAGCTTGTCATTTCCCAATCTCTATCAGATTTTAGAGATATCTCTTTAGAGTCTTTGCTTTCAATATTATATTCAATAACTCTGCCAATAACTCCATCCTTATCTCTATCAAACATTCTTACCAATGCATAAATCTTGCCGTCTAAAATCTTGACCTCTTCTAAACGTTCGTCATCTGATTTAAGGGTATTTTTATAGAGTCTAACTCCATACTATTTAATAGGACTCCAATTTTTATGACAAGACTCTACAGTATTTGCCTTGGTTCTCGACACAACAGCTGCATGTCCAAAACCAATTGCGACTATCTGAATTCAAGTCCTAACTAACCAATACATCTTTTAGTGTGATCCACATTTACCATATTGATATTTAATATTGATCATATAAACATAAATTGAATTTTTAAGGTTTAATGCGTGATGAATTGACATGTTAAATTTGAGTAAATTTTTAAATTAAAAAAGAGACTACTCGTAATAGTCTCCCTTTGAACATAAAGGATGCTTTTTCTTGTCTTGGTACTGAAATGTATGAGAAATTAAACATATATCCATTAATCATTGTGATTTCATTGACGATTACATACTTAAAAGGAAGGGGAGAGTAATTATAACTTTACAAAAAATAACTTTTCTTAAGGATAAAGTGGCGTCCTATAATGAATACCCTTTTTGTGTTCCGGTAATAAAAAATTTAGATGAACTCAAAATCACAAACAATGTAACATTTTTTGTTGGTGAAAACGGATCAGGCAAGTCAACTTTACTAGAGTCTATTGCAGATAGTTGTGGTTTTAATATAAATGGTGGTGGCCGAAATAATTTGTATACTAATAATATAGATGAAACTACACTAGGTTCCTATTTGCGTTTATCTTGGCGACCTAAAATAACAAACGGTTTCTTTTTAAGAGCTGAATCTTTCTATAACTTCGCTGCATATTTAGATACTTTAAATCAAGAAAGCGGTGAAGATGTTTATGCTCCTTACGGAGGCACACCACTGCATAAGCAGTCTCACGGAGAATCTTTTTTATCTTTGTTTAATAATCGTTTTAACGGAAAAAGTGCTCTTTATTTACTTGATGAACCAGAATCTCCACTTTCTCCAGCAAGGCAGTTAGGATTATTGAAAATTATTCACGACCTTTCTACAAAGAGTAACTCTCAATTTATAATAGCTACCCACTCTCCAATTTTGTTAGGGTATCCGGAAGCAACCATTTTAAATTTTGATGGAAAGAAAATAGAGGAAATACGATATGAAATGACTGAGCATTATCAAATTACCAAATATTTTTTAGAAAACCGTACAGCTATGTTAGACCATTTGTTAAATGAAGATTGAATTTTTCGAAATCTTCAGGAGCACTAATTTACGACTAATAGGTCTAACCTTCAATTCCCCGTTCCTTCTCCAACAATGGAACGCTGTAATTGTATTTTTTTCATTGGTCAATATACACACACTCTCTCTGCGCTTTTACTCTAAGGATAATAGAAGTTCACACGCGAAACAAACAAGAATTACGCAAGAAGTTATAAATTTCAATTAATGTTACTATATTACAAATACTAGTCGATATTAAATGATTGCACAATTGAGCTTTAGGAGGGATTTTATTTGTTATTTGTGGGCACGGCAATACTTATAGTGCTATGTGTTTCTGGATCTATGATAGAGAAAAGAATAAAAAACATTGAGAAACAAAACGATATCATCATAGAACTTTTAAAAAGAAAATGAGCAATAGAAAATATTCAAAATAAAAAAGCAGGCTAGCTCTTCCTGCTTCTTTTTCGTTCTTAAAGCTGATACACCTAATTCGGTGTTTCAATTTGGTTTGTATTAACATGACATCGAAAAACTTGCTTATATCTTTTCCTAAGATATATTGATCCATATACAACATTAGAATGGCCATCTGTTTTTTATCCGTAGAAAATAAGATTCTACCAAGGTTAATAATTGTCAAGAAAATGAAAAATGAGATGTAGATGATTGATAAGTTTTTGATAAAATACGCCAGTAATCCACCTAAGAATAATGGTGCTAGTATGTAGTTAATAGCAAATAATATATATAAATAAGGTCTATTACGTTGATAGCTTCTCAACTCATTGAGGATCAATATTTTTGTATATACTGAAAATGTATGCAATCATAACACGTCCACTTTAATTTGTATAAAAAGGAAAAAGATTCTCTTTCCCCTTTTTATACAAAAAATACAATATAATAATTGAATTTATTATTTGTTTTAGCCTATTTCTGATGTGAAGAATTCTGCTTCTTCACTACATTCCCGCCAATCACCCCGCCAATGACCAACACAGCCCCGATGATATGATAGATATCAATCGTTTCATGTAAAATGAGAACCCCGGCGCCTATTGTGATAAACGCGGATAGATTGTTAAAGGTGCTGACCTTTGCAGCTTCAAGATGAGAGAGGGCATAGTTAGATAAATACGCAGTGAGAAGTGATGAAAGAATGCCTAAAAAGAGCATAGACCATACAAAAGATGAATGTGTAAAAGGGTTGAAAAATTGCGTCATTGTATGGTTTACCGAGTGTCTAATGAGAGCGACGGCATTGAAAAAGACAAATCCAAAGAATGTCATCACGAAGGTGAGTTCAATCACATGGAACCGCCGTGTAACCACCCGGGCAAATACACTGTAAGCACTGGATGACAAGGCAGAAAGTAAAATCAGCACATAGCCGATCATGTGTGAATGTTTCACATCAATTCCCTTCATCACAAAGAGGAGCATCACCCCGGACACAGAAAGAATGGTAAAGAACACCTGTATCCATGTGGCACGTTCTTTTAAAAACCACGCTGCCAGCACCATCGTCAGAATGGGAATCGTCGCCTGAATGATGCCAGCCTCTGACGAAGACGTATACATTAGCCCCCATACTTGAAATGCAAAAAACAAGACAGGGTAAAGCAAGGAAAACGGTACAAGATAGATGAGGTCACGCCATTGAAAGGATAAACGGTATTTCTTACGTAAAAATGGATACAGCAAAAGAGCGGCTGCAAAAGAAATTGTAAAGCGGTGTGCCAATAAATCAATCGGATTCGCTGATTCTAATGCGATTTTCACAAATAAGAATGAAAAACCAATGATACAGGCGTATGCTATCGCAGCAAAATACGCCTTTTGTTTTGAATTGTCCACAAATATTCTCCTCTACACGAGCATGCATGCTTCAGTTGAATTGACCGGTTCTGTCTTTTTATCGTAAACGGATCATCTTAGGTGTACAATAAGAGTTCATGATATCTGTACCGGTACAAGGAGGAAGTAGTGTGAGGAAATATGATCAGCTTGTTCTGAGCTTAAAAGAGAAAATCGAGTGCGGTGAGTACAGGGCTGGTATGAAAATCCCTTCAATTCGCCACTTAGCGGCTCAATATGCTGTGAGTAAAAGCACGGTCATCAAAGCATTAGACACATTAGAGCGTGAACATCTGCTTTATTCTGTGGAAAGAAGCGGCTATTTTGTCGTGAAAACAAATCAGTCGGCGGGTAAGCAGGACAGCACATGGATTGATTTTGCTTCATCTGCGCCTGATCCTGTTGTGTTTCCATATGTCGATTTCCAGCACTGCATCAACCAAGCGATAGATTTGTATCAAAATGATCTATTTATCTACGGTACAGCCAACGGATTACCATCCCTACTGCCAGTCATTTCAAAGCGATTGATGGATTATCAAGTATTTGCAAATCCAGAACAGATCGTCATGACCTCGGGTATTCAGCTTGCTTTATCGATTTTAAGCACCATCCCGTTTCCGAATGGGAAACAGACCATATTAGTAGAACAGCCGGGCTATCACCTATACCTCCAATATTTAGAGAAAAATCAATTGCCCGTGCGCGGGATTCAGCGGACGGAAAAAGGACTCGACCTTCAGGAATTGGAGCGCATCTTTCGAGAAGAAGAGATTCGCTTTTTCTATACGATGCCAAGATTTCAAAATCCGCTTGGAACGAGTCTATCGAAACAAGAAAAAATAGCGATTGCAGCTCTTGCCGAGGCGTATGATGTCTACATCGTTGAAGATGATTATGTAGCAGATTTAGAATTCGACACAAAAAGAGACCCGATCTATTCGTACGATCAGGCGGGAAAGGTTATTTATTTAAAAAGCTTCTCAAAAATCATCTTTCCAGGGCTTCGAACAGGAGCTGTCGTCTTACCTGAAGAACTGATTGGACCTTTTAGTGAACACAAACGGCTCATTGATATCGACAGCTCTATGTTGTCCCAGGCAGCCTTAGAAATTTATTTAAAAAGCGGGATGTTTGAGCGTCATAGAGAAAGGATGCAAACAACCTATCGAAACCGATCCAAACAGCTAGTGACATGTTTAAAAAACGACCAAGGCGCCTATCAGCTGGGGGAAGAGGACCCAGCTACCCATACACATCTTCTTCTCGATCGTTCCATTCCAATGAATCAGCTCATTCATCAGCTGAAAAAGGCATCTGTTTACGTTCAGCCAATAGACCGCCATTACATCTCTACCTATCAGAAGGCGCCCATTCTTCAGCTGAACATCTGGCATGTGAAAGAAGAGCAAATCACACGCGGAGTCGATTTGTTAAAGACGGCACTTCAGCAAATCGCACGTTATTAAAGGCGTGACAGTACCTCTTTGCAAGTGAGTGTCTCGACGCTCTCAGCCGCAACAGGCTTTCTTGTGCACACGGCCATTTGATAAGCAGGATCAAGTGAGTATATATGGACAAAGCAAGGAGCTTCATGATCAGGTAATGTCAAAGTAGCTTGTCCATCTTTTGACAGGCGGGCTGTAAAGGACGAAAGACCATAGGATAATCCCTTTCCGGTCAGCTTGATAAAGGCTTCCTTCATTGACCAGAGATGAAAGAAGTAGGCTTCCTGTCGTTCCACAGGTTGTGAGAGTAAATCCTGATATTCATCATTTGAAAAAAAACGTTTGGCAATCGTAAGATCAATGGGTTTCATCTCCTCAATATCGATGCCAACAGGTGCATCATCTACTGCACAAACCACCCAATCGCCAGAGTGAGAAAGGTTAAAATGAAAAGAAGGAATTTGCCGGACGACAGGCTTGCCATTTTCCTCTGTTTCAAACACAATTTGATCTATAGGAATGGCGTACATATCATGGATGATTTGACGAATCAACACTTCACCTAACAGCGTTCTTCTTGCATCAATCAGAAAACGAAATCGCTCAGCCGCAGCACGCTTTTCAGGTGACACAAAGGGCTTCAGCCGATCGATTTGTTTTCGTGCTTCTATCTCTTGTAAGTGTTGTAATTGGATAGCGAAAATCTTCATAACGAACCTCAATTTTTTACATTTATTGTACCATTCGAGGGGGCCGTGCAAAAGGAAAACAGGAATCATCGTGAAAAAGGCAGCGTGTCCCGCTACTTTTTACGTCTGTTTGATGACGTGAACACCATTCGGATCCGTCATATTCATCGCCTCAGAATCAGACATTTTCACCTCGAGTAAGGAAAGGCGTTCTCCTATTTGCCAGTGGATGGGCTGGTTCAAACCAAACAGCAGCTGATCGAATTTTGGTGTATGTACCAAATCAGGAACAGCAATTGTTATCTCACGCAGCGCTTCTTCTCCATTCTCAATAACATCTATACGGCGCTGCAATTCGAGCCTGAAACGAAATGGTGTGGAAATAAATGTTCTTCGTTCCCCAGCTTGGATCGGCCAGTTCAGCTCTTTTGCCTGTACAAGCAGCTGATCATATTCTTCTTCTGTGACCAGAAAGCCGATGTGATCAAAAAGCACTTTCTTGCTATAACCGAATGTAAGGTTGATATGTCCCTTTCTCATTTCGACAATTCGAAAGCTCGGCTCTTTCTCTCTAAAATCATCCCATTTGAGCGGAGGGTGAAAAGAACCGTCCTTTGTGAAACGCTTCTTTACTTGAAAGCCTAGTGCAAAGTAAGCCTGTTCTGTCTCTTCAACAAATGGTGTCCAGTAATGATAGTGGAAAAGCTGCATGAGGACTCATCTCCTGTTTTTTAATATAAGAATATTCAGTTTATTAAATGTAACACAAGAAAACCATTCTCATCAGTAGAATGGCTTTTTCCTATCGGGTAAGAGTTTGAACGGGTTTCTCTGCCGTTTTTGTAATGAGCAGCTGCAGGAGCCGTGTGGATTGTGGCAAGGAGAAACGAAGCACAAGTCCTGTAAAAATGGCGGTCAAAATGGTCCCGATTCCGATCGGCCCGCCGAGCATCCATGCAAATAAAAGCACTGTTAACTCAATGCCATTTCGCACCCACTGCACGTTCAATCCTGTTTTCGCTGAGATGAGCAGCATTAAAGAATCTCTTGGACCGGCGCCAAGATTGGCCGAGACATAAATGCCAACACCATACCCTGAAACCACAACGCCCGTAATAAACACATATAAAGCGGGTAAATACCCATGTGGTGCAGGCAATACCGCATTAAAGAAATCTATAAACATACCAATCAGCACCATGTTCAGTAATGCGCCGATCTTTGGAAATGATTTTGTAAAGACAGAAGTCAGTGTCACAATGAGTGCACCAATAATAATGGACCACTGTCCAATCGTGAGTCCAAAGTGCTGAAACAGTCCGTAGTGGAAAGCGTCCCAAGGACCAATCCCAAGAATCTTTCCTTTCACTGTCAGCGATAGTCCAAAAGCTAGTACGATCAATCCAACAAAATAAAAAAACCAACGTAAAAGATGTTCCCGCTTCAAAAGCCTTCCCTTCTTTCTTAAACACTCGATTTCCATCGTAACATACTCACACGCCCCTTTAAATGGCTTTGCTCAATTGTAATCGCTTAATTATAAAAAGAATTTTTTCGCATCGTAAAAGTCAAAACATCAAAACAAGCAGCAAGACTTTCGGCTTGTTTTTTTTAACAAAGCGAACCAATTATTCCCTTTTTTTAATAAAAAAAGAAAAAAATTCAATATATATTAACAAAAAATTAATCGTCACCTAATAAAAGAATATTTATCTTTAAATAGAAAGGATTGTATGTGATTCGCATCATAAGACCTGTTTGTAAAGATAGATAGATGATGAAATTTGAGATGGAAAAAGGTTAATTTATTGGAAAGACATAAGCGAATCAATCATTGAGAGGTATATAGTTCTAAATGTCTATTTTTGTCGAAAATAGTCATTTAGTCATGTTGAGGCTTTTGAAATATTATTGATATTCTTTACCAAAGTGTGGGAGGTGAACTGGTACATACCATTATGATCTGAAGCATGGAAAGGGGATGTCAAAGAATGAACATATTAAAAAGAACGAGTCAATTATTTCTTATATTGGTGCTGATTGCTGGAAATTTATTAACAGTCTCACCAGCTGTTACAAAAGCCGCTGGGACGGTGGTTGTCAATAACACAGATTCCTACATGATTGGCCAAAGTGGCCAAGGTCTTCCAATGACCCTTTATCAGCTTGATGGGAATAATCCAACCAGCGTAAAGGCTAGTGTGCCGGTGAAGGGGATTAATACAAATTTAGTAAACGGTGTTGCTGTCAATGATCAAGAGAACGCTGTGTATGCAACGACAACAGCAAGCGGAGAACCTGTTCTTTATAAAATAAATACAACTTCTGGACAAGCACAGCGAGTAGGTGTTTTAGGTGGAAATGCCAATAATGCCGTTATTTACAATGGTAAATATTTACATGCTTATACTTCAGGTGGTGAATACTTCCTTGGAACGTACGATTTAGCTACAGGTCAAAAAACGTCCAAAAAAATTGTAGGCTATGACATCGGCTCTGGCGTTGGCGGGGACCTTGTAGTCGATAAAGACGGCTATCTGTGGTTCGCATCAAATGGAAGTGGCGCCATTGCGCAAATGAATCCAGATACAGCTGAAGTGATTCGTGTCATTCCAATTAAAAATGCGGATGGTAAAACGATTGACGGAGGCATTCGGGGGATTAGCTTTTTGCCAAATGGACAAATGCTATTAGTGTCAGGGTTAAATGAGTCTATCGGACATTCTACTCTTTTTACACTTGATGCGAAAACATTAAGTACAACTTATATGGGTACTGCAGGTAATTCATTATCTTACGACTTAGCTTCACGGGTGAAGCCAGAATTTGACCCATATCCTCCAGAGCTTGAATCAGAAAAATCTGTTGTCTTACAGAAAAAAGCAGAGGGCAACACAGATGAGAAGAATCCAGAAGTAGGAGACACGCTGCTTTATACAATTAAAGCAAAAAATACTGTGCAATTTGGTATTGTCAAAAATCTGATCATATCAGATAACCTTCCGAGCAGCTTAGCCTATGTTCCAGGCTCACTTAAGGTGGATGGCGCAGGCGTAACAGATGCTAAAGACCAAGACAAAGGTGATTATACAAACGGCACAGTTACAGGTCAATTAGGTGATGTGAAAGATACCGATTGGCACACTGTGACATTTGAAGCGAAAGTAGCAAAAGGTCAAGCTGGCAAAGATATTCAAAATACAGCGAATGTCAAAGGGGAAAATACACCACCAGACAAACCAACAACAAACATAGAAATTTATCCTCGTGATCCAAAGCTTGAATCAGAAAAAACATCAGAGACGAATGTCAAAGGGGAAAATACACAAACAGACAAACCAAAAACAAACATAGAAATTTATCCTCGTGAACCAAAGCTTGAATCAGAAAAATCAGCGGTCTTACAGAAAAAAGCAGAAGGTAATACAGATGAGAAGCATCCAGAAGTAGGAGATACATTACTGTATACCATTCAAGCCCGTAACGCTGTTGAAGATAGCGTGATTGAAGACCTTGTGATTTCTGACAAGTTACCTCAAGGATTATCATATGTACCAAATTCACTTCAGGTAGATGGAAACCCAGTCACGGATACAAAAGATGACGACAACGGTGATATGACAGACGGAACTGCCACTGGAACGTTCGGTGAAGTAAAAGATGCGAAATGGCACACAGTGACGTTTGAAGTGACGGTTAACAAAGGTCAAGCAGGCAAAGACATTCAAAATACAGCCAACGTCACAAGCGGCAACACACCGCCGGACGAGCCGACAACGAATGTAGAAATCTATCCTCGTGACCCGAAGCTGACTTCTGAAAAATCAGCCGTCTTGCAGAAAAAAGCAGATGGTAATACAGATGAGAAGCATCCAGAGGTCGGTGACACACTTCTTTATACAATTAAAACAAAGAATACGATAGAAGACAGTCTCGTTAAAAACTTAGTAATCTCAGATGAACTGCCAGAAGGATTAGCATATGTGCCCAATTCACTTGAGGTAGACGGACAAGCGGTGACAGATGAGCAAGATCAAGACAATGGTGATGTCACAAATAGAACCGTCTCAGGACAATTCGGTGACATTCATGATACAGATTGGCATACCGTGACGTTTGAAGTGACGGTTGAAAAAGGACAGTCTGGTAAAGACATTCAAAATACAGCGAGTGTCACAGGTGAAAATACACCACCAGACGATCCAACAACAAAAACAGAAATCTATCCGCGTGATCCAAAGCTTGAATCAGAAAAATCAGCGGTTTTGCAGAAAAAAGCAGAAGGTAACAAAGATGAGAAACATCCAGAAGTAGGGGACACCCTTCTTTATACAATTAAAACAAAGAACACAATAGAAGACAGCCTTATTGAAAATCTAGTCATCTCAGATCAATTGCCAAAAGGGCTGAAGTATGTTGCTGGGTCTCTTGAAATTGATGGAGAATCCGTCACAGATGTGAAAGACGACGATAGCGGTGACTACACAGATGGAAAGGTCACGGGATATTTTGGTGATGTGAAGGACACGGACTGGCATACCGTAACGTTTGAAGTAACAGTTGAAAAGGGACAGTCTGGTCAAGACATTCAAAACACAGCCGAAGTAACAGGTGAAAACACGCCGCCAGATGATCCAACAACGAAAACACAAATTTACCCTCGTGAACCAAAACTATCATCAGAAAAGGCAGCGAGTATTCAGAAAAAAGCAGAAGGAAACACAGATGAAAAGACACCACAGGTAGGCGATACCCTTCTTTATACGATCAAAACAAAGAATCTTGAAGAAGACAGCATCGTCAAAAATTTAGTGATCGCAGATCAACTGCCAGAAGGTCTTGAATATGTCGAAGGATCATTAAAAGTAGATGACCAAGCTGTCACAGATGCAAAAGATGACGACAACGGAGACTACACAAAAGGC
>NZ_JOTP01000027.1 GCF_000715205.1 Bacillus zhangzhouensis
GTAGACAATAATTAAAAAAATAAATCTTTCGATATTTTCTCTACAGCCTGACTGGACATGAGGACTCATGTCCAGTTTTTTATTAATGAATACCTTTCATCGCTTTCTTAATCACTGGTGTTAAGAGCAACATCACACCGCATAAAACGATGGCAAGCAATCCGATGATACCGAAATAGACGGTTTCTGGCACTTTATCAAACAGTTTGACCACTTGCGCATTGATCGCCTGTGCCATCGCATTTGAAAGGAACCAAAGGCTCATCGTTTGCGCTGAGAAGGCAGCAGGTGCAAGCTTTGTTGTCGCTGACAGCCCAACTGGTGATAAGCAGAGCTCTCCGATCACGACAAGGAAGAAGCTCAGAACGAGCCATAATGGGCTCACAAGTGTATTCGGACCAGACATGTAGGCAGGAATGATCATGATGATAAAGGATAATCCTGCAAACAGAAGGCCAAGTGAGAACTTAATCGGGGTAGACGGCTGTTTTTTCCCTAGTCTAATCCACAACCAAGCAAACACAGGAGACAAGAGCACAATGAAAATTGGGTTCAATGATTGGAACCACGAAGAGGCAAGTGTCATCCCAAGGAAATTCAAGTTTGTTCGTTGATCCGCATATGTGGCTAAAATGTTTGAGCCTTGTTCTTGAATGGCCCAGAACATCACCGCAGCTAGGAACAATGGAATATAAGCAAGTACCCTGGATTGCTCCACTGTGCTCGTCTTTTTACTGAAATACATCACAATAAAGTAAACAATCGGAATGAGGACGCCAAGGACACTGACAAACCAAGTGAATAGGTTAATGGTAAGCGCGCCTGTTTGGATACCAATGACAGCAAAAACAGCGAGCACAATCACGATCAATGTGCCGAAAATTTTGATGTTCTTGCGTTCAGCGGCAGATAGCGGATTGGTGACATAGGTGCCGGCAAGGCCAAGATTCGGCTTTTTCGTGATCACAAACGTAATGAGTCCAACAAGCATACCAACGGCCGCGAGTGAAAAACCAAGATGGAAATTCACTTTTTGACCGAGTGTTCCGACAATTAATGGCGCAATAAAACCACCCATGTTGATTCCCATGTAGAAGATACTAAAACCAGAATCTCTGCGAGGGTCCGTTTTTGTATACAGGTCACCAACAATGTTTGAAACGTTTGGCTTTAGAAGACCTGTCCCAATAATAATCAGCCCCATACTAATAAAGAGCGCTGTTGCTCCGCTTGGCAGAGCCAAAATGACATGACCAAGCATAATGAAGACCCCGCCATAAAAGACCGTACTGGACGAACCGAATACCCGGTCGGCGAGCCATCCACCAATCACTCCTGACATATAGACAAGGGCACCGTAGACAGACATGATCGAATTGGCTGTCGTCTGGTCAAAGCCAAGACCGCCTTTTGTCACCTCTGTGTACATATAATAAATAAGCAGTGCACGCATGCCATAATAAGAAAAACGCTCCCAAAATTCAGTGAAAAACAGTGTATAAAGTCCTTTAGGATGTCCAAAAAACCCTTTTTGAGGCACACTTTTAACAATTTTATCGTGGTCAATTGTAGACATGGCATAGATCCTTTCTTAAAAAAAGAGATATGAGAAAAATGATATTCTTGTATAGTTCTTGTGTCAATATAAAACTATTCTAAAACAGGAAAATGTTAGTTCAATAGGCGTAAAGACTCAAAAATATGAAAGATTCATTCAAATGAAAATTATCGGAAAGTTATTCCGGGAGAATTTATATAAAATTTGAAGTATTGTACAGGCAAACCTTTCCCACAGGCATAGGATGATGAGAGGGCATGTGGGAAAAGGAGGGATTTTGGTTGGGGGAATTAAATGAATCTGATCTGAAAAAAACCGTTGTCAATGTACTAGATTTTGGTGTGATTGCTGATGGGAAAACGGACTGTACAGCCAAGCTCAATGAATGCTTAGAATGGACGAAAGCACAAGGCTACTCCCACGTCTGGCTGCCGAGTGGAACGTATCTAGTAGATGCGGTGTACAGAAGTGGTCCATTTTTTCCTTTCCGTGGTGCAGGCATACGGGTGCCAAGTCATGTATGTATTGAGATGGCATCAGATGCTGTGATTAAAGTGAAACCAAACGATTCGTGGGGATATACAGCCTTTTATATAGGAAAGGTTCAGCATGTGACCATCCGTGGCGGGCGGATTGAAGGGGATCGTCATGAGCATGTGTACACGTCACTCCCCGCTGAAAGAAAAACACATGAGTGGGGCTTTGGCATATGTATTGAAGGCGCCTCCCATGTGAATGTGAATCATGTGCACATAAAGAATTGTACGGGAGATGGCATCATTGTCAGTCCCCACGGTTTATTGACACAGATTGAATCGTACTCGCCGGCTTCGTCTATTCACATTTGTGGCTGCACAATCACGGATTCAAGACGAAACAATATATCGATTACAGGCTGCGATGGGGTCATTGTCGAGGACTGTCTGCTAGAAAGAGCAGGAGTAGACGGGGTTGAGCCGAAAATGGGCATTGATATTGAAGGCTACGGAGAAAATGCGATTAATATGGAGGAACCGCTGAATATTCAGATTCGAAATAACATCGTTAGAGGTGGTGCCGCAAGCTCCATTTATAACTTCAACGGCTATGGTGTGATCATTGAAGGCAATCATACAGATAGCAGTATCTCCTATGGCTTCGCCACCGAAACAATCATTGCAAACAATTTGATCCGTGCAGTGGGAGGAGGTGTAACAAAAGCTGGGATTACGAGCTTAGGTGTCTCGCTTGGCCAAACGGAAAACAATGTGATCATTAGTGGGAATATGATTGAGGGGTTTGAAAAAGGCATCGACGTGAGGGGAGACAGCGTTCACATCACAGGCAATAAGATCAGTCTTTTTGAAGATGTGGCAGTGTCCGTTTACATGGCGAATCGTATTCTAATAGAAGGAAATCATATTGAATCAGGGACGAATACACGACTAAGAAGCACATCCCTGCGTATCTATCAATCGGATAGCGTCGTCTTTTCAAACAATACGGTCTACTCTGTCATCGATGCGGCGATGGTGAGAGGAACGAATATCCTGATTCAGCACAATCAATTCAAAGAATTCAGCAGAGGGATATGGGTGCAGGAGGGAGAAGCTGGGATCAACGGCAATCACTTCATTCAAGAAGGACGACCGCAGCTCGCGTCTTCGTATACCATCAGTGTTACAGGAAATGCAAAGGCTTTCATATGGCAGAATCGCTTTAAGCACTACCAAAACTACGCCGTATACAGCAGCACAACGGGGCCTTTAGAGATTAAAGATAATTCCTTTGAAGAAACATCCTTATATGTGGTGATGTATATTAAACATGGCTCACCACAAATTGGAGATAACCGCTTTTATTTAAATCGTTCGATCGGACAGCCGACGGCGATCTTTATTGATCAAGCCGCTTCGGCACGTGTGCTGCGGAATAATATCATCAATCTATCTCCTCAACAGGCGATTGCTATTCGCACATCGTCATCTACTCATTCTGTTATCGCCCATAACATGCTGGAGCGGAGTCAATTGATGACTCATACGACGGACCGGCTCATCGGAAATATCGAAATCGATACACCGTAATGGCTTGTGAAATCCCTTATTTTGGAGGTTCAGAAGGCGGTTGACAATCATGTAAAAAGGGCATATAGTAATAATTATTTTTCATTTTTCGCAACATTTGCCCTTTTTTTATTGTTAAAACCGATTAATTCAATCAGAAAAATGTATCTTATGAGGACTTCAGTTTGATATAGCAGGATATAGAAAGGATGAAGAACAAGTGTCACAGCCGAAAAGGAAGCTCAAGCTAGGCGTATTCATCGCAGGAACTGGACATCATGTCGCCTCTTGGAGACATCCAAATGCAGTACCAAATGCAGCCATGAATCTTGATTACTTTAAACAATTAGCGAAAAAAGCAGAGGAAGGAAAGCTGGATTTGCTCTTTTTAGCCGACAGCTTATCTATTAATCAAACCTCTCATCCGAACGTATTAACGAGATTTGAACCGCTCACACTGCTTTCGTCCATTGCAGAGTCTACCTCTACAATTGGCTTAGCAGCAACAGCATCCACTACATACAGTGAACCATTCCATATTGCGAGACAGTTTGCCTCACTCGATCATTTATCAGGCGGCAGAGCAGCATGGAATGTTGTCACCTCTTCTATTGAAGAAACAGCGAAAAATTTTAGCGGAGAAGAGCATTTAGCGCATCACAAACGATATGAGCGAGCCGAAGAATTCGTAGAGGTCGTCAAAGGCCTTTGGGATTCTTGGGAAGAGGATGCACTTGTGAGAAACCAAGAAACGGGAGAATTCTTCGAGTCTAGTAAGCTTCATGAGCTGCAGCACAAGGGTGAGTTCTTCTCTGTACGGGGCCCGCTCAACGTATCACGTACGCCGCAAGGGCAGCCGGTGATCATTCAAGCAGGGTCTTCCGAAGATGGTCAAAAGCTTGCAGCTAAAACGGCAGAGCTTATTTTCACTGCACAAAACGATCTCGATAAGGCGAAGGAATTTTATCAAAGCTTGAAAGGGAAAGTAGAGGCTGCTGGACGTGCTAGAGAGGACGTCAGCATCATGCCAGGCATCTTCCCAATCATTGCCGATACAGAAGAAGAAGCAAAAGCGAAGTATGAAGAATTACAAGAGCTGATTGTTCCTGAGATTGGTCTAAGCATTTTGCAAAACTACTTAGGTGGTATTGATCTTTCCAAGTATCCATTAGACGGTCCGCTTCCAGAGATTGATCCAAGCACGTCAAATGCGGTGAAAAGTCGCTTTGATCTTGTGATGAATATGGCAAGAAAGGACAACCTGACCATTCGCCAGCTCTACCAATCTGTCGCCGGCTCTCGCGGTCATAATATTTTCATTGGAACACCGGAGCAGCTAGCAAATGTCATGGAAACGTGGCTCACTGAGGAAGCAGCAGATGGCTTTAACGTCATGCCGCCATTATTGCCAGAAGGACTTGATGTATTCGTAGATCGCGTCGTCCCGATCCTTCAGGAAAGAGGCTTATTTAAAACAGAATACACAGGACAAACCTTACGAGAAAATCTCGGATTAAAGCAGCCAAAAAATCGTTACACGACATAAGGATGAGGTGACTAACATTGGGATACACTTTTCGTCTGGCAACAGAGGCAGATATAGAAGCACTGCTTGAACTGACAACAAGAGCCTATGAGCCAATTCGTGAGCTCGGCATCCAGTTCCAAGCAGCACATGCAGATTTTGCTCTCGTTCAGCAAAATGTACAAAAGAATCTTTGCTATGTCATGGAAGAAAACGGGGAGATTCTATCCACCTTATCACTCCGTATGCCTTGGGGAGAGCAACCAGGACCGTTCGGCGTCCCGCACATCTGGTGGTTTGCCTCAGAACCAGCCGCTAAAAAAGGTACAGGCTCAGCCTTACTTGAATGGGTTGAAACCGAAGTGCTAAGGGATACACTGAAGGTACCGTATGTGTCTCTCGGTACAGCGGATAAGCATCCGTGGCTCATGGCCATGTATGAGCGAAAAGGCTACGTCAGAGCAGGTGAAAAGGATTTAGGCAAGGGGCATATCACGATTTATTTTAAAAAACAATTAAGATCAGATTTGACACAACCATAAGAGGAAAGAAGGGTTTACGAACATGAAAAACAAAAAGTGGCTAGTCGTTCTATTTGCGGCAATGCTTGCGGTTTTAGCAGCTTGCGGCGGCAACAATCAAAGTGAAGGCAAAGATGAAAAAGTGTTAAAAGTAGGCGCTACAGGACAAAGTTATCCTTTTGCTTATAAAGAAAACGGCAAGCTTGTTGGATTCGATGTCGAAGTAACAGAAGCGGTTGCGAAAAAGCTGGGCTACAAATTAGACTGGCAGCTGAGTGAATTCAGCGGACTCATGGGGCAGCTGACATCTGGTAAGCTGGATACAGTGTCAAACCAAGTAGCGATCACAGATGAGCGTAAACAAACGTTTAACTTTACAGATACGTACGCTTACGCAGGAACACAAATCATCGTGAAAAAGGACAACAACGACATCAAAGGTCTTGACGACTTAAAAGGAAAAACAGTGGCGGCGGTTCTTGGCTCAAACCATGCCAAAAACCTAGAGAGCAAAGACCCAGATAAGAAAATCAATATCAAAACATATGAAACGCAAGACGGTGTATTAAATGAAGTGGCAAATGGCCGCGTGGATGCTTACGTCAACGGACGCAGTGTATTGCTGGCTCAGATTGAAAAAACAGGTCTTCCACTGAAAATCGTAGGCAACCCAATTGTGTATGAAGAAGTAGGCTATCCATTTGCCAAAGATGAAAAGCATGACAAGCTAAGAGAAGAATTTAACAAAGCCATCAAAGAATTAAGAGAAGACGGGACACTTAAGAAATTGTCTGAGAAATATTTCAAAGACGATGTCACAGTGCCGATCAAAAAATAAAGACAGCGGCGGTGAACAGCAGACATGAATAAAATTGATTGGCAGTATATGGTGACGGTTTTTCCGACCTTGATTCAATACTTGCCGATAACGATCTTCATGGCGATTGTCTCCATGGTATTTGCCATTATCATTGGTGTGGTATTCGCTCTCATTACAAAAAACCGGATACCTGTCCTATACCAATTTGCCAAGCTGTATATTTCTTTCTTCAGAGCGGTTCCAACCTTGGTTCAGCTCTTTCTCATTTATTTTGGTCTTCCGCAGTTATTCCCTGCGATGACCTCAATGGATGCCTTAACAGCGGTCATTATCGGATTAAGTATTAAAAACTCAGCGTATTTAGCAGAAATTTTCAGAGCTGCACTCAATTCTGTGGATGAAGGGCAGCTTGAGGCCTGCCTATCTGTCGGCATGACAAGATGGCAGTCTTACGTCAGAATTATTTTCCCGCAGGCAATTAGAAATGCGATTCCAGCGACGGGGAATACCTTTATCGGTCTTTTAAAAGAAACATCTCTTGCCTTTACCATTGGGGTGGCAGAAATGTTTGCACAAGGGAAGATGATTGCCTCGGCGAACTATAAATACTTTGAAACCTATTTAGCCGTAGGGATTGTGTACTGGGTGCTGACCATCATTTATAGCTTCCTGCAAGACCTATTTGAACGAAAAATCAGCAAACCTTACCGGAATTAAGGAGGTGTGGACATGATCAAGCTCACCAATTTGAAGAAATCATTCGGCGACCTTGTCGTCTTGGACGGAATCAATCTTGACATACAAAAAGGGCAGGTTGTGGCCATTATCGGACCTTCTGGCTCCGGTAAATCAACCTTGCTGCGCTGCTTAAATTTATTAGAAACGCCAGATGAAGGTACGATTGAAATTGGCGATGCAAAGCTGAATGCATCAAAATATACACGTAAAGAAGCGCATCACCTGCGTCAACAAACGGCCATGGTGTTTCAAAACTATAATCTATTTAAAAACAAAACAGCACTACAAAATATTACAGAATCACTGCTTGTGACGAAAAAAATGACGAAACAGCAGGCAAATGAGATCGGTATGAAGCTGCTGAAGCAGGTAGGGTTAGAACAAAAGGCTGACAGCTACCCGGTCACGTTATCTGGCGGACAGCAGCAGCGAATTGGCATTGCCCGTGCGTTAGCTGTTGATCCACATGCGATTTTACTGGATGAACCGACGTCAGCATTGGATCCAGAGCTCGTCTCAGGCGTGCTTCAGGTCATTAAATCCATTGCGATTCAAGAAACAACTATGATCATCGTCACACATGAAATGGCGTTTGCAAGAGAAGTGGCAGACCATGTGATTTTCATGGCTGATGGTCATATTATTGAACAGGGGACACCAACAGAGCTATTTGATGAAACGAAGAATGAACGTACGAAACGATTTATCCAAAAAGAAGCAGCGGCTGAAGAGGCATAAGCTGCTTTTTACTCTTTAGAGGGGTGAGTGTCAGTGAAATCAATAGGAAATGAAGCTTTAAACAAACGTTTAATTAACATTCGCCGAGCGCTTCATGAACATCCAGAATTGTCATTTGAAGAACATGAAACGACAAAGAAACTGCGCCGCTGGTTAGAAGAGGAAGGGATCACTGTACTTGATGTCCCGGCCCTTCAAACAGGGGTTGTTTGTGAAATTAAAGGAGAACAAGAGGGACCAACGATTGCACTGAGAGCCGACATTGATGCGCTTCCGATTGAAGAAGCATCCGGTGAACCATTTTCTTCAAAGGTACCGGGCAAAATGCATGCATGCGGTCATGATTTCCATACAGCTTCGATCTTTGGTGCGGCCGTTTTATTACAAGAGCGGAAACATGAAATCAAGGGAACGGTCCGCATTTTGTTCCAACCGGCAGAGGAAGTCGCTCAAGGGGCGAAACGCGTCATAGAGGCAGGCGTATTAGATGGGGTTGATGCAATTTTCGGTATGCATAACAAACCTGACCTGCCAGTTGGCACCATCGGCATAAGAGAAAAAGCATTAATGGCAAGTGTTGATCGATTTGAAATCGATATTAAAGGAACAGGCGGTCATGCAGGGATTCCGAATCACACAGTGGATCCGATTGCCATCAGCGGGCAGATCACGAGCGCCCTCCAGCACATTGTCAGCCGCCGCATTAGCTCATTGCATCATGCGGTTGTCAGCATCACACGTATTCAAGGCGGGACGTCATGGAATGTGATTCCTGACCGTGTCGAGATGGAAGGAACCGTTCGGACATTTGAGCCAGAAGTGAGAGCGATGATTCCAAATCTCATGAAACAAATCGTGAGCGGGATTGCAGAAGGGTTTGGCGCAAAGGCAGAAGTGAGATGGCATCCCTATTTGCCTTCTGTGATGAATGACGAGCGCCTGACAAAGGTTGTAGAAGAAACGGCTGGTGCGCTTGATCTCACAGTAGCGCAAGCAGAGCAGTCACCAGGCGGAGAAGACTTTGCCCTTTATCAAGAGCGCATTCCAGGCTTTTTTGTATGGATGGGGACAAGCGGCACCGAGGAATGGCATCATCCTGCCTTTACGTTAAATGAAGACGCACTTCCAGTCGCTGCTGCTTTCTTTGCCGAGCTTGCCATTCGGGCTCTGGAGTCACCATCATGGAACTAACGAAACAGCTGGCAGAGGCTGTTCTTTCAGCTGATCCGCTGCAGGATGAGCGGGCCATACAAATGGCCAAAAACGGTCTATTAGACGTTGCGGCAGCAGCGCTTGCTGCTAAAGAGGATGAAGGGATTCAGAAGCTGATGCAGCTTGTTGAACAAGAAGGCGGGGCCGCACAGATTCCCGTCATCGGACAAGGGAAGAAGGTCAGCCGTCAATCCGCAGCGATGTTAAATGGCTATCTCATCCATGCCCTTGATTATGATGATGTGCATTCAGATGTGAGAGGACATCCGAGTGCGGTCATCGTGCCGGCATTGCTTTCACAGCTGACAGAATGCAAAGGATACGGTGAACGATTTTTAGCCGCCTACATAACAGGTGTCGAAGTGATGGCAAGGCTTGGTGAATCCATCGGCAAGGCGCATTATGAGAGGGGCTGGCATAATACGGGGACTCTTGGGGCCATTGCGGCAGTATGTGCCATTGGCTATTTGAAACAGGTCACACGAGAAGAGCTGACGAAAGCGATCGGCTTTGCCGGAGCGCAATCAGCCGGAATGCGAAAGCAGTTTGGCTCTGATATGAAACCATTACAAGCTGGCTTAGCCGCAAAAACAGCCGTGTGGTCCATGGACTTAGCTTGTTCAGGTTTTGGCGGGAGTGAATCGGTTCTAGATGGAGAGCTTGGTTTCTTTTCACTCTATGGAGATCAGGAGCTGGCGGAAAAAAGGTTGCTAGAAGGCTATGGTTCTATATGGCGCATTGTCTCGCCAGGGTTATGGTTCAAAGTATATCCGTTCTGCTCAGCAGCGCACCATGCAGCAGATGCGATTGAATTTTTGGTGAAAGAACGGCCTTCCTTACGGGATCAGATTGAACAGGTCGATGTCATTTTCCCGCCTGGTGGAGATGCGGCGCTCACTGAGCGGACGCCTTTGACTGGAGAAGAAGGACGATTCAGTGTCGAATACGTCATCGCACTTGCGGTGTTTGGACATACTTTATCACTGGATGCCTTTACGAAAAAAACCATTTCACCAGAGATGCGGACATGGATGAAGCGAGTTAGCAGAGGATATGATCAAACGATAGAACCACATCCGGACGCTGTCCCAAAAGGACGCTTTACGATTTTAAAGCTCACCTTAACTGACGGCACCACCATCAGCAGGCGGGTCGATATTCCGCGGGGAGCACCCGGACACGCATTATCGAAAGAAGACATCATGCAAAAGTTAAGCAGTGTCATAGACGCTTCACATGCACAGCAGATCCTACAAGCAATTGAAGCGGCAAACGACTCTTCTTATCTGCAGCTGCTGGCTTAGTAAGGAAAAGGCTCATCAATCGAGATGAGCCTTTTTATCTAACAAAAACCAATGTGATTTACCTCAACATCCAAATCCATCAAAAAGTATGAATAAAAGATGACCAAACCATGATAAGTTCATGAAATCGTTTGAATCCAATTGAGATTTGAGAAGGAACATGTAAAATAAAGCTACATAAAGAAAAACAAGCAACAGCGGAGGCTGATGATGAAAATATTAATGATTGAAGACAATCAAAGCGTTTGTACAATGACAGACATGTTTTTTCAAAGAGAGGGGTTTCAAACGGAATTCGTTCATGATGGACTAGAAGGACTGAATCGGTTTCAGCAAGAGGAGGATTGGGATTTGCTCATCTTAGATGTCATGCTTCCTTCGATGGATGGTTTGACCATTTGTCAAAAGGTGCGCAAGATCAGTGATGTTCCGATTATTATGCTGACGGCAAAGGAAACGGAGTCTGATCAGGTGCTTGGTTTTGATCTTGGGGCAGATGATTATGTGACAAAACCCTTTAGTCCTCTGACCTTGATGGCAAGAATCAAAGCAGTGAAACGACGCTTTGCTCATACATCCACTGTAGAAAAGGTGAAAGAGGACGAGCGGCTGGAGACAGCGCATTTTCAATTAGATAAGAAAACGAGAGAAGTCTTTTTGGATGGAGAGCGGATTGAAAACTTAACGCCAAAGGAATATGATCTGCTGTGCTTTTTTATTCAGCATCCTCGGCAAGTGTTTTCGCGCGAGCAATTACTGGAACAGATTTGGGGATATCAATTTTATGGAGATGAACGGACGGTTGATGTTCATATTAAACGGCTTCGCCAAAAAATTGGGGACGGGCCTAAGCCCTTTTTATATACAGTATGGGGCGTAGGGTATAAGTTCGATGAAGATTAAATATTTTTATCAGCTGCTGATTAGCCACCTTGGGTTATTGCTTATCGCCATCATGATTATCAGCACCCTCTTATCTCATTTTGTGAAAGATATTGCCTATCAAAACAGGGTCGATGAAATGAGCTCCTATGGCAATGAAATTTTGCAGAATTTTAAACAGCTGCCTAAAACCGAGATGATCTTCCGTCTGCGCCCATTTGAAGATATTCTCTCGACAAGACAAATTCGCTTTTTCGTGTTTGATGAGAAAGGGGATGTTCTGTCTCAGCAGCAAGGGATGCCTCCGCATGAAGCTTTGCTGACAAAGGATTTATGGGTCAAGCTCTCAAAAGGAGAGCAAATCATTGTAAAGCGGAGTGATTCACGCCGCCTCGATCAAGAGGCATCACTTGTGGCGCTCCCTGTCATGGAGGATGGGAAGCTGAAGGGCGGAGTCGTCCTCATTGCCCCAATTCAAGGGGCTGAACAGCTCGTCGCCCAGATGAATCGCTATCTATATATCATCGTATTTGTGGCGCTGACGATCACCTTTATTCTGAGCCTTTTCCTTTCTAAGTTTCATGTGAACAGAATCAAAAAGCTGAGAGAGGCAACAGAGAAGATTGCGCAAGGCGATTACAACATCAATCTTGAAAACAAACACCTTGATGAAATCGGCACTCTTAGTGAGGATTTTAATATGATGGCCAAACGTCTCCAACGATCAAGAGAGGAAATTGACCGGCTTGAAAAGCGCAGACGCCAATTTATCGCCGATGTGTCTCACGAATTAAAAACGCCGCTGACCACCATTCGAGGATTGGTAGAATGGCTGAATACATCGGATGTACCCGCAGAAGAGAAAGAGAAATGCTATGCCTTAATTACAGACGAGACAAAACGAATGCTGCGCCTCGTCAATGAGAATATGGATTATGAGAAAATTAGATCGAATCAAATTACCCTTCAAAAATTTCACTATCCACTCATTGATACGTTTGAAGTGATCAAGGAGCAGCTGAGCCGAATCGCTGAAGAGAAACACAATCAGCTGATCGTGGACGTTGATCCCGAACAAAAGGTATATGCAGATTATGACAGGCTCATTCAAATCCTTGTCAATATCACAAAGAACGCCATTCAATTCACAGAAGGCGGCCATATTTCCTTAAGAGGGAAACAAGAGAATCAAGAGACGATCATTGAAGTTGAAGACACGGGTATTGGTATTGCGGCAGACGAAGTCAAACACATATGGGAACGTTTTTATAAAGCGGATATCTCCAGAACGAATACACCGTATGGAGAATACGGACTTGGTTTGTCCATCGTGAAGCAGCTTGTGGACTTGCACGAAGGGTTTATTGATATGAAAAGTGAAAAAAACAAAGGAACGACATTTACCATTCGATTGCCGTTTCCAGAAGAAAGGGCTAAAACAAAACCGTTTTAGCCCTTTTGACGGATGATCACTTATTCATTTTTGGTAAACGTTAAGCCGATATGAGCTAGCGCTTGCGGTAAATCTTTACGAATGGTGATGTCTTTAAATGAAATATTCGACTGAATCGCACTTAAAGCAAGGTCTTGCTTAATACCTGTTAATACAGCCGAAATCCCTAAAAGTCTAAGCGTTTGCGCATAGCTGACCAAATATTGAATGCTTTGTTCATTCAGGCGTTTAGTTCCCGATACATCAATGACCAGATGAGAGAGCGACAGCCTGTAGCTTTCCTGTAAAATGGTTTCTAAAATATGCTGAGCACGTGTCTCTTCGATATCACCAAGAAGAGGGAGCACGGCAACACCGTCAACAACTGGTACGATCGGTACAGATAATTGCTGAATCTGCCGGTTGGCACGGTCTAGTTCAAGGACGTAACTCAATAAAGAAGCCATCGTTTCAAACATATACACATGCTCTTCTGTAAACTGCTGCGGCCTTAGATCAAGTCCGCAAATCGTCCCGTAGTTCGTACCATCTGTAAAATCAATGGGAACCCCAATGAACGAGCCGCCTTGAAGACGTTTCGTGACCTCTAAGTATTTAGAACGGTCATCCAATGAAATATCAGGGATCACAAGTGTATTTTGATGATCAACCGCCAGCTTGCAAAATGTCTTTTCGTAAGGAAGTTCTTCCCCTTCTTCAAGAAGCTGCTCGTCATGATTTAGCACCTTTACAATATGGTTGGTGTTTTGATCGTTTTTAGCAATAAACAGTGTATTCACATCAATGAATTGACTCATCATGTTTAAAATACTTGTAGAAGCATCATGAAAATTGCGAAACTGTTTTAATAGTTGTTGACGAGGCATTGTTTTAGGACTCCTTGTAGCTCCGATCATAGGCCGGAACGATAGTTGATTTGTCTCTATCATACAAAATCAAACGAGAAATAGATATACTTTAATGCGCAAATCAGCTTGAATCGCGCGAGATCAAAAAAGACTGCCGATCCCGGGATCTGGCAGTCTGCTTATTAAAGGGAAACAGGTACAGTAGACATAGAGAAAAATTCCTCATACAAGGCCTGAACGGCTTCTTTTTCTTGAGCCGCTTTGACGCCAAACATCATGCTGACCTCTGAAGAGCCCTGATTGATCATTTCAATATTGACCTTGGCTTTTGACAGCGCCTTGGCTGCTCTTGCTGTCGTACCAACATTATGACGCATCGCTTCTCCTACGACCATAATGAGCGATAGATTCCGCTCTAAAACGACCTCATCTGCATCAAGCACCAGTTTCAAGCGGTCTAACAGCTCTTGTTCAATATGCTGCTCCTCAAGCTGATCCTGCCTTAAAATAATGTTCATATCATCAATGCCTGAAGGAACATGCTCATAAGTAAGTTCATATTCCTCTAATGTTTGCAGTACCTTACGTCCAAAGCCGACTTCTCGGTTCATCAAATATTTACTAATATAAATGCTACAAAATCCATTGTCTGAGGCGATGCCAACAACAGGTCCATTCATATGATCTCGTTGACTCACGATTTTTGTACCCTTGGCTGCTGGGTTATTGGTGTTTTTAATCTGAACGGGAATGCCTGCCCGGAAAGCTGGAATGAGCGCTTCATCATGAAACACAGAAAAACCAGCATAGGACAGTTCGCGCATTTCCCGATACGTCAGCTCAGTGATCTCTTTTGGCTCGTGAACGATTGTTGGATTGACGGCGTAGACAGCATCCACATCTGTAAAGTTTTCATACACATCTGCCTTCAGCCCGTTTGCCAAAATGGAACCGGTAATATCTGATCCGCTTCGAGAAAAGGTGACGATATCACCCGTTAGACTGAATCCAAAAAAACCAGGGAATACAATGATGCCAGAGCGTTCTCTTAATTTGTACAAATAATCATATGATTCCGGGAGGACTTGCGCATGGCCGGGCTCGTCGCTCACAAATAAACCAGCTTCCTTTGGATTCACATAGTGGGCTTCGACACCTTGATGGCGGAAATAGGCGGCAATCAGCTTCGCGTTATTATCTTCACCACTTGCTTTGATAGCATCAAGATAACGCTCAGGATGAGACGAATCAGCCTGTAACAATGCGTCTAGATCGTTCCAGATGGTGTCAATAATGTCATGACCTAAGCCTAGTTCATTTGCAATCGAGGCATACCGCTCGATGACAGCTTCCTGTAAATCTCTTGCTTCACCTAAACGTAAATGTTGTTCACCACAGCTAATTAATAGATCGGTGACCTTCGTATCCGTTGAATGCCGTTTTCCTGGTGCGGAAACAACGACTGCTTTTCGAGCTGGATCTGCTGTTACAATGTCAAATACCTTTTGCAGCTGCTTGCCAGATGCAAGAGAACTGCCACCAAATTTAACGACCTTCAATGCATACATCTCCTATAGTAAAAATTTTCTCACAAATTGAATAGTTCCTATTATCAACTCTTTTCTTTAAATTATCAAGGTTTTTCTTCACTAGAAAAACAAATGTGTTTTCTGTGAGGACGGTATAGAGGGATCATATGAAAAAAGAGCCGGCAATATGCCGAGCTCTTTTTCTTATGAAGAAGATGAGGAGGAAGATAGCTCCTGTTTCATCACTTTGTTCTCGCGTTTTTCCTTTAAGAAAAAGGTTAGGACGAGTCCAACGACCGCAATGAGACCAGAAACGATAAATGACGTATTCATGCCATGAACGGCTGATTTCAATGGATGAGCTATTTCTGCATTTGCAGCAGAGCTGCTCATAATGGAGACAAGTACAGCCGTCCCAATAGAGCCACCCATTTGTCTCATCGTGTTATTCATCGCTGTCCCATGCGGGATAAGCTGCGGTGGTAAAGAGTTAATACCTGCTGTTGTCAGCGGCATCAAGATCATCCCAACCCCGATTAAGCGAAACGTGTAGGCCACCGTAATGAGAGCAATCGAGGAATCAAGGCTTAGCATCATAAATGGCAGAGAGGTGACGGCTAATATCGTAAACCCGCCTATTGCAAGCCCTCTTCCGCCGACTTTATCAAAAATCCGTCCGATAATTGGTGACAAGAATCCCATAAAGAGAGCACCCGGCAATAAGATGAGTCCTGTATCAAGTGCAGACAACCCTCTGACATTCTGCGTATAGAGCGGCAGAATGGTCTCAGTTCCAATCAGTAAAGCAAAGACGAGCATGCCGAGGAAGGTTGTTAAGCTAAAGACCGCAAACTTAAATACACCAAACTCCAGCATCGGTCTTTCCAAATTCGACTGACGCAGGATAAAGAAGAACAAGCTCACGGCGCCCACAATTAGCGAAATGAGGACAGTCGCATTCGTCCATCCATATGATCCGACACTAGAAAACCCGTACAGTAAACCGCCGAAACCGAAGGACGATAGGATGACGGATAAGACATCAATACGTGTATCTCTTTGCTGCGTGACATTTTTCATTAAGAAATAAGCAAGAATGAGATCAATGATACCGATTGGCAGAACAATATAGAACAAGAATTTCCAGCTAAAGGAATCGACAATCCAGCCGCCAAGTGCTGGCCCAAGCGCTGGTGCGAACGAAATGACAAGACCAACCATTCCCATGGCCTGCCCGCGTTTTTCTTTCGGGAAAATGGTCAAAAAGATGGTTTGCATCAGCGGCAGTAAAATCCCTGCGCCGGCTGCCTGCACAATTCGTGCTGCAAGTAACACTGGGAAATTCGTTGCAAACGCAGCAAGAATCGTACCTGCTGTAAAAATGCTAAGAGCCGTTAAAACTAAGGCACGGCTCGAAAATTTCTCTATTAAAAAGGCA
This sequence comes from Bacillus zhangzhouensis, assembly GCF_000715205.1. Classification (GTDB taxonomy): domain Bacteria; phylum Bacillota; class Bacilli; order Bacillales; family Bacillaceae; genus Bacillus; species Bacillus zhangzhouensis. Next base: position 16,612 of record NZ_JOTP01000027.1, read on the forward strand.
GTAATCGGGATGAGAATCCCGTTTGTCAGCATAAAGGCTGTAGTCAGCCATTGCCCTTTGCTGACATCAATATTGAATTCCTCCATGATGTGTGGGATCGCTGGAATGAGCAGCGTTTGGTTTAAAATCGCTACGAATGCTCCGACGAGAAAAATCCCAACAATCACAGGTCGATTATACGATGTTGTTGATTGGTTCATGTTATCCCTTCTTTATCTATAAAATGATGCTTTTCAGCTGTGACACGTTTTGTGATAAAACGCTGTTTTTGCCTAAATAATCGAGTAGAGAGCTGATTAAAAAGGTTCTCGGTTGGTCCTTTGATAATTCTTCACTTAGCAGTTCAAACGCAGAGAGGAGATCGTCCTTTTCTTCTCCGTTTGACAGTGTGTGAAGCTCTTGTTTGATCTTCGTTAAGTACGAGATGACAAGCTTTTCTTCATCGTATTCGTCCTGTGTGGAAAGCAAATAAGAGTCCATCAGTTGATCTGTTAGCACAGGCTCAATAGAGCAAGGCTTTTTCGACACACGGTCCATCACGCCGATAATCATTTCGGCGGCATTTTCTAATTGGATGTTCTTGCGCTCAATCGCCAGCATTAAGATGAATTCTCTCATTAATCCGTTGAGAACAATCACAAGATCCCAGACGTAAGGCGCAACAGATTCACCATATGTGCTTAAAATAATGTCTCTGTGCCGTTGCATGATAATGGAGCGTGTCTCGCGTAAATGCTTAATCACAATGGGCGAATGCTGTGAAAAAGCTTCAAAGGACAGCATATTCAAAAATTTATGATTCTCTTTAAACTCCTCAAGCTCAAGCTTGATCTTCTTTGTGAATTTTTCCTTTTTGGACAGCGTCGTTTCTGAATGAATGATCTGAGAAATCTCTCTCATTTTGCACTGATTGTATTTAATCAGTTCTAATAGAAGAGCTTCCTTTGAATCAAACAGTTTATAAATAGACGCTTTTGATATTTTACAGGCATCGGCAATTGACTGCATGGAGACACTCATATAGCCTTTTTGAGAAAATAATTTCTTTGAAACCCGCAAAATCTCTTCTTGCTTTTCGTTCATCTTCATAAGTCCTTTCCGAATCGGCAAAACCATATGGTCACAATGGAAACCGAGTGGTCACTTTTGACATGATAACAAAACAAATGGCTTATTTCAAGAAAACGCACTTAAAAAGATACCTATCTGTATGATAGGTATCTTATCCTTTCGCATGTGCGGCATATATGTTCATCTGTCCGTTATGTTCGACGATCAAAAGGTCTTCTCGCCCCTTTACAGAGTAAATAGCGGACCCTTTTTTCAACTGAGATGCTGTGCCATGTTGAAAATGTTTGGTAGAAGTTTTCGTGATGATCCCTACTTGCTGTTGTTTTGTGACGGTCAGATCGTTGGTCCAGTCTAAGTTTGTTTGATAGACAGTTCCTTTACATTGAAATAAATCTGCATGTTTATCGAGAGCTAATAGCTCCTCTGCACTTGGTGGTTTTGACGAGGAATACTGGACAGACTGGCAGGCGCATAAGGAAATAGTGAGTAACATTATCAATCGATTAATCCATATTTTACGTGTCAAAATGGTTTCCTTCCCTTTAAGACAGCTTCTCATTACAGTCATTGACGTTTGTGAAGTCATATCGTTACTTTTCTAGACAATTCATGAGATTGTATGTTGTAAAGAAATACGGTACATTTATCGTATGAATACTCCAATCCATCCAAACCAAGAAGACATGAGACTGATTTCTGTTTTGCACGCATTGGCCGACCCAATCCGGTTAGAAATTGTCCGCTGCTTAGCAGAGGCGGGGGAGAGGACATGCGGCACGTATGAGATGAACATTGCAAAATCCACGCTCTCCCATCACTTTAAAGTGCTGAGAGAGGCAGGCGTCGTGAAAGTCAGAATTGACGGAAAGCACCGTTACTATTCTCTAAGAAAAGGTGATCTCGAGACCGCTTTTCCTGGACTTGTGTCATCGATTTTAGCTGTAGATAAAGAGCGGTGGTAAGCGAGCCTTGCATGAGCTCACATAGCACACATCCCCAAGGTCCAATGCTCTGGGGATGTGTGCGCTTCTTTCAAACCGAATTAGAGACAAGAATGGTCTAAAGACAAATGTGCGATTTCATAAATGCGGATGTGATTTTCTATATGTTCTGGTACTGAATGAAGAAAAGTATATTTCACAAACTTCCATTTATCGGGGTTATATATGATCACTTCTCCTTTATTTCCTTTAACATGTGAAAAGCAATGATTGATCTCTAATTTTTCAAGGCAATCAGTAGGGTGAATGTTTACATACTCTTCAAGAACGTATTTACTACGTTCAAAGTCATTGGTTAAATGAACTGAATACGTGATGGCAATACGTATTTGCTTCCAACCAAAAGAACGCAATACTTGATCAAAGGACCCTTTAAATATAAAGTCTGTCATGTCCTCCGATTGTGTCCAAATATATAATGGGCAATAGCTATTGTTCAAACTCCTATATTTGTTTTTTTCAGTGATCAAATAAGCCTTAAAAAGTAACCCCTTCAATCCATCCGTTTTCCATCCATTGTCCAGCACTCTTCTTCTAATGATATCCATATCATAATCCGCAGGCAGATCAACATGATACTGCATGGCATGCATAGGAACACTCCCTTTCAAAAGCAATCATAATGGATTTCAAAACAGTTGAATAATACATATTTGTGTTATTGTTATCACTAAAAGTGATAGGTGATTTTGATGAATATAAATGATTTGGTGATTTTTATAGAGGTATATCAAAAAGGGTCTATTAATCAAGCTGCGAAATCTTTAGGATATGCTCAATCCAATATATCTCAAAGAATAAAATGGCTTGAAACCTCATATGATTCAACATTTTTTATCAGACATCACAATAGGATCAGTTCAACAGGGCAGGGTGATTTATTTTATCAATACGCTCAAACGATCATAAAAGAAACAAAGCTGATTCAACAAAAGTTGACTCCAAGAAAAAAGAAAGTGCTATGCTCTGAAATTCTATTTAATGTTTTATACGAGCAAAAAGTGTTGGAAGATATTCAATTCACAGATTTTAGCATTGCGTCAACAAGTCATATCAACACAGAGTTGGAAAAGGATGTTTATGATCAAATTATTTCTTTTAACCAACTTGAAACAGCAGGATATCAGTTGAGAGAAGCAAAGGATTTGGCATTCAACTTATTTGGAAAATCAAAAAACATACACGATGATCATGTCCCATTGGTCGTGAATCGTGATCGGCTTTGTCCTTTAAGAAATGAGGCCATGCGTGTGTTGGGTCATCAAAATGTATTTGAGCTAGATTCGTTTGAAGGAATGGTTAATATCGTTGAACAGGGAGATGGTATTGCTTTACTACCAATCAACTTAAAAGGTCATAAAAATCTTGTGAAGATGCTAGAAGAAGATATTCACATCGGCTATTACATTTATGAAAGAATGTGAAAGCATTCTCTCATTCTTCTCAATAGTACTTCAGGTCTCTCCTTGATGAGGAAACGAATGTTGATTTAGTTCCATATGTTTTTCAAGCCATCATTCATCGGAACACCCCTCCATGGGTACTTGAAGAGGAGTGTCACGATTTATTTAAAGTACCTGTTTTATCTCCCATAAATCGACTCGTGCAGCCGTTTCACTGCTGGCTGAATATCCTCTGGCCGCATGTGCGAGAAGCCGAGGACGAGTGGAACAAAGCCTTCCTGATGCCCCGGCAATTGCTCATCAAGTGTAAAGCGATCCATCCCGTACATTTTCAGCTTTCTTTCTTTGGCTCGCTGTAAAATCTCATGCTGCGTTCGATCTGAGCGGAACTCTGCGATAAAATGAAGCCCTGCATTTTCCCCAATAATCCGCACATTGTCAGCAAAGACGATTTCGAGCTCTCCAATGAGCTGCTTCCGCTTTTCCTCATATAAACCATTCATTCTTTTAATATGCCGCTGATACGCCCCGTCTTTAATAAAGTGAAGAAGGGTGTATTGGGTAAAAAGATTAGTCGTTTGAATGAAGAAATGCTGTTCTTCTTTATAGTGCCTTAATAAATGCTGAGGCAGTACCATATAGCTAAGCCGCAACCCAGGAAGCAATGATTTCGAAAAGGTCCCCATATAAATGACTTTGTCATATCGATCAAGGCTTTGCAGGGCTGGTATGCTGTCTGTTCCATACTTAAATTCACTGTCATAATCATCCTCAATGATATAGCGGCCTGGCTGATCAGCTGCCCAGTTTAACAGCTGAATCCGCCGGGAAATCGGCATGATCACCCCTGTTGGGAACTGATGTGAGGGGGTAATGATCAAGACATTTGGCTGTTTCTTGTGAATGTCGCTCAATCGCACTCCTTTTTGATCAATGCCAATCGTTTCAATTCGGTGATGATTGTTTTTTAACATTTGATAGAGCCTGCGGTAGCCAGGGTTTTCTAACCCGTATACTTGATCAGCCGGAAGAATGCTCGATAACGAATGAATGAGTGACTGTGTGCCTGCGCTTAAAATGAGCTGCTCTGGATAACATTTGACTCCTCGTGCAAGTCCGATCAACCGGGCAATCGTTTCCCGCAGCTCATAAACGCCTTGTGGATGCGGAAGCTCACCAAAGGCTTCTTGGTGCAGAGTGATCGCCTTTTGCTCACTTTTCAGCCAGCTTTTAAAAGGAAAGTTTGTCGTATCAACGGAGATGTGTGAAAAAGAGTACCAGTCGTCTCGTGCAATGGGCTTTTCCTTTAAATCTGCTGGAAGAGACGATGGCTTCAGCTGACCCGACTCATGAAACGTTTCAAGTGATTCCACAAAAAAACCTTTGCGTTCAACCGAATATAAATATCCCTCGGCAAGCAGCTGCTGATAGGCGCCATTCACTGAATTGACGCTGACATTTAATGTATCGGCTAACTCTCGTTTAGAGGGTAATTGATCGTGCGGCTGAAGGTTTCGATTTAAAATTTCACCTTTAATTTTCGTATAAATTTGATGATAAATATATCCGTTTGCCCCTGTTTGATCTAGTTGAATTGTCAGCATCTCTTCATTCCTTCCTCTCTGGTACCATGAAAAAAATGATATTGGTACTTTCTATCATACCAAAAAATATTCAGAATAATAAAAAAGACATAAAGGGGATGGATGACAATGAGTCAAACGACAACAAACCGTTTTTCAACAGAAGAATGGCAGGGGAAAAGAGATCAATACGTCGCAAGAGGCGTCAGTAATGGCAACCGTCATCTTGCAGCGAAAGGAAAAGGAGCCGAGCTGTTCGATATTGATGGGAATCGCTTTATTGATTTTGCAGGCGCCATTGGCACATTAAATGTAGGACATTCACATCCAAAGGTTGTGGAAGCCGTCAAAGCACAGGCAGACAGTCTGATTCATCCAGGATTCAATGTGATGATGTACGAATCCTATATCGAATTAGCAGAAAAGCTTTGCCATCTAACGCCAGGCGACCATGACAAGAAAGCCATTTTCTTAAATTCAGGAGCAGAAGCTGTTGAAAATGCGGTGAAAATTGCACGTAAATATACGAAACGACAGGCCGTTGTGTCATTCACAAGAGGCTTCCACGGCAGAACAAATATGACCATGAGCATGACGAGTAAGGTCAAGCCATATAAATTTGGGTTCGGACCATTCGCATCAGAGGTATATCAAGCACCGTATCCTTATTACTATCAAAAGCCTGAAGGATTAAGTGATGCGGCCTACGATGAGTATATCATCGATCAATTTAATCAATTCTTTGTCGCAACCGTTGCACCAGAAACAGTCGCTTGTGTGGTGATGGAGCCGGTCCAAGGGGAGGGCGGATTCATTGTTCCATCGAAGCGTTTTGTTCAGCACGTCGCTTCATTTTGTCAGCAGCACGGGATTGTATTTGTCGCAGATGAGATCCAAACAGGCTTTGCGAGAACGGGGAAATACTTTGCGATTGAGCACTTTGATGTCGTGCCAGACTTAATCACTGTGTCAAAATCACTTGCAGCGGGCCTGCCGCTAAGCGGTGTTGTTGGCAGAAAAGAGTTGCTTGATGCAGCAGACCCAGGGGAGCTCGGGGGAACGTATGCAGGAAGTCCATTAGGCTGTGTGGCGGCACTAGCGGTTCTTGATATTATTGAAACAGAACAACTGAATCAACGATCTGAACACATTGGACAAGTCATTGAGGACAAAGCAAATGATTGGAGAACAACGTATCCATTCATCGGGGAAGTCCGCCGGTTAGGAGCAATGGCGGCAATTGAAATTGTGGAAGATCAAACAACGCGTACACCAGATAAGAAAACAGCCGCAGCGATTGCATCATATGCAAATGAGCACGGGCTACTCTTATTAACGGCAGGGATTAATGGGAATATTATTCGCTTCTTAACACCACTTGTCATCACAGATGAGCTGCTTCACGAAGGACTAGGGATCATCGAGGACGCCTTCAAAGCACGCTAAACAACAAAGGGGGATGGTTGTATGCAAAAACAACAAATGGCAAAAACCATGTCGCAGTCTGACGTACTGTTTTTATCCATTGGTGCAATGCTTGGATGGGGCTGGGTTGTACTTTCGGGAGATTGGATTTTAACAGCAGGATTTTTAGGTAGTGTCATCGCCTTTGTCATCGGCGGTATTCTCGTCATCTTTATTGGACTCACGTATGCCGAGCTTTCGTCTGCGATTCCAGAGACAGGTGGAGGACTCGTCTTTGTCCAACGGGCATTCGGGATGAAATCAGCTTTTGTCTCAGCATGGGGCGTACTATTTGGTTATGTGTCCGTGATTACGTTTGAAGCTGTCGCACTGCCGACGGTCATTGATTATGTCATTCCAACACAGCATGTTGGTTTCCTATGGAATATAGGGGGATGGGACGTTTATTTTACTTGGGTATTGATTGGATCTGGCGGGGCGTTATTTTTAACAGCTCTGAATTACATTGGGGCAAAGCCTGCTGCCATTTTTCAGTCAGTGTTCACAGTTGCGATTATCCTGACAGGTTTTCTCCTTTTAGGTGGAGCAACCTTTAATGGAGATTTTGCAAACCTTGAGCCGATGTTTCATGGCGGGGTTGGCGGTCTCATGGCCGTTTTAGTCATGATTCCCTTTTTATTCGTTGGGTTTGATGTCATTCCGCAAGTGGCGGCGGAGATCAATGCACCGAAGAAAATCATCGGGAGAATCTTGATTATCTCCATCGTGAGTGCAGTTGTTTTTTATTTGCTCATTGTCTTTGGTGTAGCGGCGGGGTTGTCAAAAGGTCAGCTTGAAGCCTCTTCACTGGCGACAGCAGATGCGATGGTGCAGCTTCTCGGTCATCAAGCATTTGGGACAGTGCTTGTCATTGGCGGTGTAGCAGGGATTGTGACGAGCTGGAATGCTTTTATCATCGGTGCAAGTCGTATTCTATACGCGATGGCGGAAAGAGGCATGATTTCCAAATGGTTTGCGTATATTCATCCAAAGTATAAAACACCGACAAATGCGATTTTATTTCTAGGTGGATTGGCTTTTTTTGCTCCATTACTAGGCCGCCCTGCCCTTGTGTGGATTGTCAATGCAGGCGGCGTGGGAATCATCGTCGGGTACTTAATTGTGTCCATCGCCTTTATGAGACTTCGCAAAACAGAACCCGAGCTTGAGCGTCCATACCGCATTAAATATTGGCGGACGACAGGCGTTTTAGCCATCGGACTGAGTCTCCTTTTTCTTTCATTTTATTTTCCGGGGATGCCGGCCTCTCTGTCATGGCCAGCTGAATGGATCTTGCTTTTAGGTTGGGCACTCATTGGGTATATACTATATGTAATGAATCCAAGAACGAAGGAGAAGGTAGAGCATGACAAACGAACTCAAAGTGTATAATCCTGCAACAGGGGAAGAAATTGCTTCAGTTGCTCAGCATACTAAAGAACAGATCGAAGACGCGATTTCGCGCTCGCACAAAGCATTCAAAACATGGGCAAAGACGTCAGCCCATGAACGTGCAAATATCATTCGCAAGTGGTTTGATCTGATGATCGAACATAAAGAAAGGCTTGCAACAATCATCACGGAAGAAAACGGGAAGCCTTATCAAGAAGCATTAGGCGAAATCGTTTATGCAGCTGGATATATAGAATGGTACGCAGAGGAAGCCAAACGAATCTATGGCAGAACCATTCCGTCACATACGACCAACAAACGCCTTTTTGTCACAAAGCAGCCAGTTGGACCTGTCGCTGCGATTACACCGTGGAATTTCCCTGCGGCGATGATTACGAGAAAGGCAGCACCAGCACTCGCAGCGGGCTGTACGTTTATTGTGAAACCTGCTGAAGACACGCCGCTGACAGCCATTGAACTTGTGAAATTAGGACATGAAGCCGGAATTCCGGAGGATGCTCTGCAATGGGTTGTTGGAGATGGAAAAGAAGTTGGTGAAATCTTCACAGATAGTCCATTGATTCGCAAGATCACGTTTACAGGCTCAACGCCAGTCGGAAAGCACCTGATCAAAAACAGTGCGAGCACAGTGAAACACGTATCGATGGAACTTGGCGGTCATGCCCCGCTGATCGTAGACAAGGATGCAAATCTTGAACTGGCTGTGAAACAAGCAGTGGCATCTAAGTTTCGTAATGCAGGACAAACCTGTGTATGTGCTAACCGTTTAATTGTGCATGAAGAGATTCATGAAGCATTTGCTCAAGCGTTCAGCAAAGAAGTGGAAAAGCTGAAATTAGGAAATGGGTTTGAAGAAGGCACATCAATCGGTCCAATTATCAATAAGCGCGGCTTTGATAAAATTGTCGACCAAATTCAAGATGCAGTAGATAAAGGCGCGAAAGTGCTTGTCGGTGGCGGTACCGATTTTGACGATGAGAAGTCATATTATTTTGTTCAGCCAACGGTGCTCACACATGTCGATCCTACGATGAACATCATGCTTGAAGAGACCTTTGGTCCTGTGGCGCCGATTACGACGTTCCAAACATTAGATGAGGCGATTGAATTAGCTAACGATACCCCTTTTGGACTTGCGGCTTATTTCTTTACAGAGAATTATCGGAACGGACTCTACATCTCAGAGAATCTTGATTACGGTATTATTGGCTGGAATGATGGGGGCCCATCGGCTGTTCAGGCACCTTTCGGCGGTATGAAAGAGAGTGGGATTGGTCGTGAAGGCGGCATTGAAGGCATCGAGCCATATTTAGAAACAAAATATGTATCCATTGGTTTAGATGGATAATGAATGATTGAGACTGCTCGAGAAACCTCGGCAGTCTTTTTTATGTTAAACAGCTGGCGGGAAGAGTTGATCCACCGTTTTTTTCGTTTCTTGGAGGATTTCATGGATGTAATCAGCGGATGCTTGATTCATGCTGCTGAATAAAAGCCGTTCGACGGGCTCAACACCGATAAAATTGAAGACTTCTGTATCCGTTGTCATGTGATGGGAAGGGGGTACGATCCTATTGGAATCAAGAAAGGTTCTCGGGGCATCATGTGTGTTGATAATGACACCTTTTTTGTCCCGAAGCAGATTTTCAATAGCCCCATGCTCATTGATCTGATAAGCAAAGCCCTCGGAAAAGACGCGCTCCACATAGCCCTTTAGCATAGCCGGTAAGCCAGTCCACCATATCGGAAAAATAAACGTCAGGACATCCGCTTGTCGAATAAGTATCTGCTCTGTTTGAATGGCAGTCGGCACATCACCGCGTTTGATCGCAGCCTTTTCCGCTATGGTGAGCTCTGGCTGAAAGCCAAGGGCATAGACATCACGAACAGTCACATCATGACCATTGTTCAAAAGAGTGCTCACAACAAGATCTAATAGGGTTTGATTTAAGCTTTGCTGGGGATGAGCAAATATGATTAGATGGTTCATCTTATAGCCTCCTAGGTGGTCATGAGTCTCATTATGGCATGCGCCTGTATCCTATTCAATCCTATATTGGAAATGATAGGTTGGGAAAATAAAAAGCGATCGCTTCCGAAAAACGATCGCTCCAGCGTGTAGACAAACCCTCGCATTCGGTGTCAGTCCTGCGTGCCGGTGCTCACGAATCTCAAATTCGCTCCGCTCCGGTACTCGTTCTTCCTAGACTTCAAAGGTTTTCTATCACGCTGAAAAGAAGATAAAGCGATCGTTTCTGATAAACGATCGCTCATGTATGATTTATTTCTTTCTAAAAGCAAGTCCAAGAGCAATAAGTGCTACGACTAAAGCGGCAATGGACAGGCCAAGGACAAGTGGTGAAGAAGAAGTGGAAACTGTTTCAGATGCTTTCTCTTCTTTTGGTTTTTCTTGTCCATGTGAATCCGTTACGGTATTAGATGCAACAATGTTTGTGATGGAATGAGGCTTATCAGCGTCTTTATCGCCAGTCCATTCAACGACTGTTCCATCTTTATAATATTGATACGCATCCCATGCAGCTTCGCTTGCTTTTTCAGGGTTTTTCGCCACAAAAACGAATTGTTGGAACTGTCCAGCAAGAACACCATCACCCGTTGCTTCCCAAGTGACTCTTGTCACCTTGCCATCTTTCTCTTCAGTTGTTGTTTTCCAGCCAGGTACTGGCTCGTATTGTTGGAATTCTACGCCTTTAGGCATTGTGATGACAACCTTTGTTGTCGGGCTATCACTTTCAGAAGGTACTTTTAACGTATAAGTTTCCCAAGCGTTTGTCGCAGACGTATCAGGTTTGACTGTCACGTGCGCACTCACAGGAATCGCCAGTAAAAATGAAGCGAGAAGCATTGGTAATAAAGCTTTAACGTATTTTTTCATGTGATCTAAACTCCTTTTAGTTTCTTCTAATAAATGTGGTATCGATATTTTCAAAAGAACCAGTCAACGCATGGATTTCAATTTTCCAAGTGCCTTTTTCATTTAATAAGAGATTTTCAGCAGAGAAATGTCCATTTTTTAATCGCTCCAGCTGAAATTCACTCGGTTTCTCGTCACCGAATAAGGCGACTTTATGGATCTTGGCTGTCACAGATTGAATGTCAGTGATCGTTTGTCCATCCTTCTTTGTAAATGCCACCTCAAATGTATTTTTCCCAGGGGCATTCGGGGTAATACTCATGGATACAATGTCACGATGCTCGACCTGATTTGCTCCAAAGAATGGCTCAGGTGCAGGCGGTGGAGGGCTTGGAATATTCGTGAACACAGCCGTTAATAACAAAATAACGATCCCAATGATCCATTCTGCCCGTAAGGATACGTGGCGTTTCTGCTTCTTTTCCCATCTCAGCATCAAGTAGTGGACAAGTCCAAGGAGACCCATGATGATAAATAAACCAAGCTTGATTAAAAAGGTTCGGCCGTACGCTGATTGGAAAAGGGCATCAAACGATTGCAAAATAAAGATGGCATTCACAAATCCTGAAAACACAATGAGTCCAACAGAAAGCAGTGCCCACGGATGAAAGGCTGTTAGTGTCCTGCGTATGAGCGGCTGATCTTCATCTGGCAGCTTCTTCATCAACAGAAGGACAATGGCTGTTAAACCACCGACCCAAATGGATGCGGAAACGAGATGGATGAAATCAAGTGACGTTGTGAGTATTTTATTATCTGTTGCTGCTGGATGACCGATTTGTGCCTTCAGCCAAAGGAGCACCGTGAAAATGAGCAGCGGAAACAGCCATCTCCGAAAAGAAGTGAAGTCCCCTTTTTTCATCGCCACGATGGTCCAAAGGGCAAGAAAAACAAACGATGCCATGAGCATCATCCACAGACTACCGCCAGAAGTCGACGCAATGGTTTCTTGCAAAAGCGATGGTTGAAACGCTCCCCAAAAGGATACGTCTGCCGCTGATTTTGTTTGAATCGGCAGCTGGAACACGAGTGCTCCGCCCATCATAATCAGTGACAATGTCAAAAGCCACTTCATTCGTTTAGCTAATGTGTGTGAAATGGCTGTTTTAAACCAAAACAGTCCAAACAAAATGGTCCCGAGGAATAAGCTAAACGACGTATAAAGAAAGGCTTTGTCAATGGTCGAAGCCATATCGATGGCTTCATTCGATTGACCTTGATCTAATTGGTCAAATCCACCATCCGCTTTTCCAATACTAAACGGGATCATGCCAGAGACAGAGTGTCCATCCGCTGATACCGCATTCCACTGAATGGTGTAAATCCCTTTTGGTAAATCCTTTTTTAAAGCAGCTTCCATGATCTTTTGATCTTTAATGACCGTATCTCCCTGATCCACACGATCCCCTTTTGCATTTAGCACCTTAATGGCATGAAATCCACTTTCGATTCCTTCACTAAAAGTGATAGAAACTGAAGGAGGCTGCTTAGCCAGCTCTTCATTTGCCGCTGGATTCGAGCTCACCACGTATGCATGAGCAAATGCTTCCTTTGGAATGAAAAAAGCAAACAAGAAGATAAGAAGCAGAAGCCACTTACTATTTTTCAACAAGGTGAATAACCGCCTTTCTACCTATGAAAATGTCTCATGTATCAGAAAGAAAGCGGCAGTAAACTGTGAGTCACAGAAAAAACCGCTCCTCCTATTGTGCCGCTCACTCTAAAAGGTAAACGAAACAAATAGCAAGATGGTTCACTTTTTCTGTGTCATGTCTGCGCAGACATTTCTTGATTGAATAGGTTTGATCAATATAAGCCTATTCGATTTAGAAAGAGGAAACAAGAAGTGACCATTTAAAAGTTGTGAAATTCCAATGAATTTTGCGCCAAAACAACGGCAGATCAAACTTTTCACCCGCTTTCCCTTGTGATCTGACAGAGAATTCACATCATTTTTCAATTTTGTCACACACTATGTGACAAAGTGACGTTTAGTTTCAATTGAAGGAGAAGTGAAAGCGTTTTACGATAGGGATAAGGGCTTCACTGACACTTGTTCTTATATCTTTTGACCTATAAAGCCCTGAATAAAGGGAGAGAAGAAAGGAGTTTTCACAGATGCAGGAAAAAAGCGGATTCCGCGTAAAAGTACAGCGTTTTGGAAGCTATTTAAGCGGTATGATTATGCCGAATATTGGAGCGTTTATCGCTTGGGGACTTATTACAGCCTTGTTCATTCCAAGTGGTTATTTTCCAAATGAACAATTAAATACACTCGTTGGACCAATGATCAACTACTTACTGCCGCTATTAATCGGTTACACAGGCGGTAAGCTCGTATATGACCACCGAGGCGGGGTACTCGGTGCAACCGCTACGATTGGGGTCATTGTCGGTTCGGACATTCCAATGTTTTTAGGTGCCATGATCATGGGACCACTTGGCGGTTATCTCATTAAGAAAATTGACCAGCTGTTCAAAGATCGAATCAAATCAGGCTTTGAAATGCTTGTGAATAACTTCACGGCAGGTATTCTAGGTGCCATTCTTGTCGCCATTGCTTTCTACGCAATCGGCCCAGTGGTACTTGGTCTTAATAAAGCCCTAGCGGCAGGTGTAGATATCATTGTCAATGCACATTTACTTCCGCTGGCAAGTATCTTCATAGAACCAGCGAAAGTATTGTTCTTAAACAATGCAATTAACCAAGGGATTTTAGGTCCTTTAGGGGTGGAGCAAGCAGCAAAAACGGGTCAGTCCGTTCTGTTCTTGCTTGAAACCAACCCAGGGCCAGGTTTAGGTGTTCTTCTTGCGTATATGTTCTTTGGAAAAGGGAATGCGAAGCAGTCTGCACCTGGTGCGATTGTCATTCAATTCTTAGGGGGAATCCATGAAATTTACTTCCCATACATCTTAATGAAGCCAAAGCTCATTTTGGCTGTCATTGCAGGTGGGGCAAGTGGTGTTCTGACTTTTACACTTTTAAATGCAGGATTAAAGGCTGTGCCATCACCAGGAAGTATTATCGCGCTCATGCTGATGTCTCCAAAAGGAGGCCACCTTGCCGTTCTAGCAGGTGTTGTCGTGGCAGCAATCGTATCCTTCCTTGTCGCTTCTGTGATTTTAAAAGCGTCCAAGGAAACAGATGAGGACCTAACGGCGGCGGCAGAAAAGATGCAAGATATGAAAGGGAAGAAAAGTGCAGCAGCAGCCGCTCTAACTGCACAAAAGGAAGAAGCTCAAGGAAGCGAGCAATCAGCATCACCAAGTGATGTCAATCCAGATGACGTGAACAAAATCATCTTTGCCTGCGATGCAGGAATGGGCTCAAGTGCGATGGGTGCTTCCATCTTAAAGAACAAAGTCAAAAAGGCAGAGCTTGATATTGACGTGACAAACACATCCATCAGCAACATTCCAAATGATGCCGATGTGGTCTTTACCCATAAAGATTTAACAGACAGAGCGAAGGCAAAACTGCCAGGAGCTGTGCATATCTCAGTTGATAATTTCTTAAACAGCCCGAAATACGATGAGCTGATTGAGAAGTTGAAAAAATAACATGGCGAAACGGGTTGAGTTCAATTGTTCCTTATTGAACTCCCCGTTTTGGTTGTTTTCCTGATTTTCCATTCTAAAAAAGGTGTGTGATCATTCATGAAACAAGTACTTTCAAAAGACAATATTTATCTAAACGAACAAGCAGGCTCTAAAGAAGAAGCCATTAAAAAAGCAGGCGAAGTCCTAGTGGCAAATGGCTATGTCACAAGTGATTATGTCGACAAAATGTTTGAAAGAGAAAAGATCTCTTCTACATTTATGGGGAACGGGATTGCAATTCCTCATGGAACAGAGGATGCCAAAGCCGCTGTCCTTCATTCAGGGATTTCAATCATTCAAATTCCAGATGGCGTTGAATATGGCGAAGGAAATATCGCCAAAGTCGTATTTGGTATCGCTGGGAAAAACAATGAACATCTCGATATTCTTTCTCAAATTGCGATTGTTTGTTCAGAAGAAGAAAATGTAGAACGCATCATTCATGCAAAGGATCAGGATGAACTGATCGCCATCTTTAACGAGGTGAACTAAAATGAAGGCCCTTCATTTTGGAGCAGGGAATATTGGCAGAGGGTTTATTGGATCTTTGTTAAAAACATCAGGGTTTGAGCTTGTGTTTACCGATGTAAATGAAGAGGTGATCCACGAGCTGAATGAAAGAGGAGAGTACACGGTTGAACTCGCAGCACCAGGGCAAAAGCAAGAAGTAGTAGGCCCTGTTTCAGCGATCAATTCCGCGCAAAATCCAGCGGCATTAACAGAGGCCGTTGCAACAGCCGATTTGATTACAACAGCTGTTGGACCAGCCGTATTGAAGATCATTGCGTCATCGATTGCTGAAGGATTAAAACAAAAAAAGCCTGACCATATCATCAACATTGTTGCGTGTGAGAATATGATTGGGGGCAGCTCTCATTTAAAAGAAGCCGTCTTCTCTCATTTAACAGTAGATGAACAAGAAGCGCTGTCACGAACAGTTGGTTTTCCAAACGCTGCTGTTGACCGCATTGTTCCTATTCAGCACCATGAGGACATTTTGAAAGTATCAGTCGAACCATTTTTCGAGTGGGTCATTGATGAGACGGGCTTTATTGGAGATGTTCCTCAAATTGACGGAGCGACCTTTGTACAAGATTTGACGCCATATATTGAACGTAAGCTCTTCACTGTCAACACAGGACATGCACTAGCTGCTTATGTCGGGTACCAGCAAGGTGTCCAAACGATTAAAGAAGCCGTCGACACGCTAGAAATTCGTCAGATTGTCGAAGGCGCACTTCACGAAACGGGCAACTATTTAATTGACACATATGGCTTTCGAAAAGAAGAGCATGATGCGTATATTCAAAAAATCATCAAACGATTTGAAAATGCCTTTATTTCCGACGAAGTGACGCGTGTCGCACGTTCCCCGCTTAGAAAGCTGGGGGCAAATGACCGCTTAATTGGTCCAGCGAAGAAGATCAAACAACCGGTTTATTTAATCAAAGGCATTGCCGCAGCTTTGGCTTACGACTTTGCAGAAGACGAAGAAGCCGTTCGCATGCAAGCATTAAGAAAAGAAAAAGGCATTGAAGGTGTGCTAGAAGAGGTATGTGGACTCACGTCAACAGATGATCTCTATCAAGCCATTCTTAAAGAAACCGCTCTATAATCAAAAAATCCCTTTCCAACATGTGAAAGGGATTTTTTTCTATGACTTTTTTAATACTTTTCCCCGCTGGACGATATATGAAGTAAGGGGGAATTTGAACATGAAAAAGAAAGCGTTCGCTTCAAGAAGTGTCTTTTTTCAATTAATGTCAGCTATTATCGTGATTACGATTTTAACAGGCGGACTTGTTGGAACAACGGGATATTTGTTAGCGAAAAATGTATTAATTGATGCAGGGAAAGCAGATTTAAAGCACATCGTCAGCGGAGCGATGGCCACACTTGAACAATTGAATGACCGTGTGGAGAAAAAAGAACTGACGCTTGAACAGGCGCAGGAACAAGCCCGCATTTACTTAAGCGGACCTAAAAACGACAACGGGAAAGGATACCAATTTAAAAAATCGGATTTTATCTATAAAAATAAAGGCTATCTCGTCGCATATGGAGCGGATTATTCATCACAAGTCCATCCTATCAACGACATTGGCGTCATCCCGGATAATACGACCAATCGTCAAAAAATGGTCGCTGGAGCCACAGCAAAAGGCGAGGACGCACACTATATCACCTATATGGATAAAGATGATGCAACTGGGGAAGAAAAGCAAAAACTCGCTTATATGAGCCAGTTCACGCCGTGGAATTGGAGTGTAGGAATTGCCGTATTTCAGGATGAATTTTATAAAGAATTAGAGCAGATGAAGCTCTATATTATTCTGATTACAGCGGGAGTTGCTCTCCTGAGTCTTGGGGTCTTTTATTTGGCCGCACGAGGAAAAGTCAGGCTGCTCAAGCAAGTCACCGCTGCTTCAAAAGAAATTGCGGCGGGTAATATAGAACGCACGAACTTAAAGGAAACAACGGATGAAATTGGACAGTTGGCAAAAGGCTTTAACCATATGTCTGGAGAGCTCAGAGCACTTGTGAGCGGTTTACAGGAAACGAGCAGTCAACTCGTCGAATCAGCGACAGACTTATCCGCGATATCTGAAGAAACATCAGCCAGCAGTGAAGAAATTGGCCGAGCGATTGGAGACATATCGACTGGTACGCTTCATCAGGCATCTGACCTTGAGGTAGCCAATCAACAAATGACCCAATTCAATCAATCCATCGAAAACGTCAAAGAACAAAGCGATCAAATTAAACGAATTTCTGACCAATCGAATCAATCATCACAGCAGGGCCAGCAAATTGTTCAGCAATTAAAACAATCAAATGAACAATCAATTCAGGCATCAAAAGGTATTCGAACAGGAATTGAGCAGTTAAGTACAAAAGTGCAGGATATCTCTCAAATCACAGATACGATTGAAAGCATTTCAAATGAGACCAATTTACTTGCACTGAATGCGAGCATTGAGGCAGCACGCGCAGGAGAGCACGGCAAAGGCTTCTCAGTTGTGGCGAGCGAAGTAAGGAATTTAGCTGAGCAGACAAAGCAATCAGCGGTTCAAATTCAGCAAATGATTCAAGGCATTAAAGAAGAAACGACTGCAACAGCCGGTATGATGTCCAACACAATGGATCGTTTCGCTGAGTTAGATGAGGCGGTACACGCAACAGAACATGAATTTAATGCCATCTCTACATCGATTTCACAAACCATTGTCGAAACAAATGCGATGACAAAAGAGCTGAACGCCCTGCTGGAGCAAAACGATCTCATCACAAAAGCGATGCATGGTGCAGCACATATTTCTCAAGAAAATGCTGCTGCTATTGAAGAAATCACAGCATCTACAGACGAACAAGTGACGGCTATCTCTAATGTGGCCAAGGCAGCAGAAAGACTCAATGAGCTGAGTATGCGATTGAATCAAGATATTGCACGTTATCGTCTATAAATCTTTTTGACTACGTGTCTCGCGTAAGGTAGGATGAAGTTAATAAAACCCTGCTCACAGGATAAAAAAAGGAGTGTCCAGTCATGAAAAAGAAAATATTGATGTTCTTGTCTTGTGGCTATGGATACTCTACTGCTGTTTTTTTCTAGAATAGAGAGAAATTGGTGAAGTCTGTCTACATGATGAAAAATCTAGCAGAAAAATCATAGTGAGTGAGGGATATACATGGAAAAAATCACGAGGAAAAACCCAGAATTTATGCCGAAACCAGTGGGCAACTATAGTCATATCACAAGAGTGCCAAAGGGTGCGGGGTTATTTGTTACATCGGGTCAAGTAGGAACAGATATGGATGGGCAGGTACCATCAAGCTTAAACGACCAAGTAACAAATACATTTGAAAATATTAAAAAAGTCCTTGAATCAGAAGGACTGAATGAAGAACATGTGATTAAGGTCAATATATGGGCAACAGAAGAAATCGATTGGGATCATCTATATCCTCAGTGGGATGCAATCTTCAAAACGGCTTATCCTTCAATGACTGTTGCCTATGTATCTGCATTAGGATGGCCAGAGCTGAAAATTGAAATTGAACTATGGTGCGCCGATATTTGATCAAAAAAAGAACAGTGCAAACTGTTCTCAGATTGTAGAGAAACTCATGTTTTTCTACAATCTTTTTTATTTTCATCGTAATGATGATGGATGAGATTTAATGAAAAAGGCCTCCCACACACCTAGCC
>NZ_JOTP01000028.1 GCF_000715205.1 Bacillus zhangzhouensis
CATCCACAATTGGATGTCTTTTTTGATTTACGCATAAAGCTCGTTGAGTCTCTTTTGAATGTCTTGATCTGCTAAAAACTCATCATATGTTGTTTGTTTATCGACAATGCCATTTGGCGTCACTTCGATCATACGGTTTGCAACTGTTTCAACAAACTGATGGTCATGGGATGAGAAGAGCATAGCCCCTTTAAAGCTCATTAAGCCGTTATTCAGCGCTGTAATGGATTCTAGGTCTAAGTGGTTCGTCGGCTCATCTAACAGCAGGATATTCGCTCCAGACAGCATCATTTTTGATAACATACAACGAACCTTTTCTCCTCCTGATAAGACGCTTGCTTTTTTCTTTACTTCTTCTCCAGAGAAAAGCATACGTCCTAAGAAGCCTCGTAAGAAGCTTTCACTTTGATCATTAGGGGAATATTGACGTAGCCAATCCACAAGATCTAAGTCGCTTCCTTCAAAGTATTCACTATTGTCTTTCGGGAAAAAGGCTTGAGACGTTGTTACGCCCCATTTAAACGTCCCGCTGTCTGGCTCCATCTCACCGGCAAGGATTTTAAATAAAGTGGACACAGCAAGCTCATTACGGCTTAAGAACGCAATTTTATCTTCGCGGTTCATAATAAAGCTGACGTTATCAAGTACTTTCACACCGTCAATTGTTTTGGATAGACCTTCTACTTGAAGGACATCATTTCCAATTTCACGCTCTGGCGCAAAATGAACATACGGATATTTACGTGAAGATGGTTTAATGTCGTCTAAAGAGATTTTATCAAGCAATTTTTTTCTTGATGTTGCTTGCTTCGATTTAGAAGCGTTCGCACTGAACCGGGCAACGAACTCCTGAAGCTGCTTAATTTGTTCTTCTTTTTTCTTATTTGCATCTTGGCTTAGTTTCAGTGCCAATTGGCTGGATTCATACCAAAAATCATAGTTACCGACATACACTTGGATTTTTCCAAAGTCAAGGTCTGCAATATGAGTACACACTTTGTTTAAGAAGTGACGATCATGCGATACGACAATAACGGTATTTTCAAAGTTAATTAAGAATTCTTCCAGCCACTGAATGGCTTGTAAGTCCAAGTGGTTCGTTGGCTCATCAAGAAGAAGAACGTCAGGTTTACCGAATAAAGCTTGGGCTAGTAATACTTTAACCTTTTCAGAACCGCCAAGCTCAGACATTTTCTTTGATTGAAGGCTCTCTGGAATGCCAAGACCTTTTAATAGAATCGCTGCTTCACTTTCTGCTTCCCAACCGTTTAACTCGGCGAACTCACCTTCAAGCTCCGCTGCACGAATCCCGTCTTCATCTGAGAAATCAGGTTTCATATAGATCGCATCTTTTTCCTGCATCACATCATATAGACGTTTATGACCCATGATGACGACCTTTAACACTTCAAACTCTTCGTATTCAAAGTGGTTCTGTTTTAAAATCGCTAAACGTTCACCAGGGCTCATATGAACATCGCCAGTTTGAGCATCAATTTCTCCAGAAAGAATCTTTAGGAACGTTGATTTACCAGCTCCGTTGGCACCAATTAGTCCGTAGCAGTTGCCAGGAGTGAACTTAATATTTACTTCTTCAAATAGTTTACGATCAGCAAAGCGCAAACTAACATTATTTACTGCAATCATTTATTAATCCTCCATCACTCATTCATCATTATGAAGTATAACATGAATAACGTTTGATAGAAACGTCTCTCTCTCAGAACAAAGCCTTTTTGTCCATTATGGTATAATAAGTTGGAATGATTTGTTGAAGGAGTTCATGCAATTTGAGATTACTCACACTCATGGAATACTGCTTATTGATTTTCTTTATGGGCATTTATTTATCTGCAACAGGCTTTAACGCGAAGGACTTTGGCCTTTATATTGGACTTGTTCTCATTTACACACTGGTCCACCTCTTTTCCAAACGCTTTTTACAAAAGCGGGGAAAAGAAAATCAAAAGATCGGATTGTTTCGATCCGTTTTAGCCATTACAGGGTCTGTGTTCGCTTCTGTTTTGGCCATTGTGATCATTGTCACGATGCTCACGCCAAATTAAAAACGACACTTCTTTAAGTTAAGGGTCGTCCATTCAGGCACTTTTCTCACGCACCTGAGAAGGGTGCTTTTATTGTGTTTGTCGAATGTCGCCAAATGGGAAGAAAACAAATTCTGATGTCCCGACAATACGATCCTTTTCAATGAGTCCGAGTCCATTTCGGCTGTCCATGGAATTAAGTCTGTTGTCACCCATCACAAAGTAATCGTTTTTCGGTACTTTCACCGGACCAAAATCACCTGTCAAATGCACCTCATACTCTTTCGCATGCGCCTTGTTCTCTTTTAAATAAGGCTCATCTACTTTTTTACCATTAATGTAAAGGGTATCATCCTTCATTTCAATGGTGTCGCCTGGAAGGCCGACCAATCGTTTTACATAATGAATTTTTTGACCGTCTTTTCCATTTATAATGACAATGTCACCGCGTTTGACACCACCGAGATAGTTAATGGTTTTGTTGACAAACAGCTTTTCCCCGTCATGAAGGGTTGGTTCCATTGACTCTCCTTCCACCACATACGGCTCAAATATGAACGTACGGATAAGAAAGACAAGTGCAAGTGCAATCAAAATGGCTTTGATCCATTCAAACAGTGAACTTTTCTTCTCTGTTTTGGCTTGCTTTGCATCAGATTGAATATCATTTTCGTTTTGTTTGTTTTCTTCGTTCAAAATACTGCTTCCTCCTAAGACTTTCTGCTAAAAGACTTGAAACGTGAATTGAATAACTTTACTTTATCACATGTCATTTAAAAATTCACAAGACAACCATTCATTTAGATATTTTTTCCTAATTTGTTGATAATTAAACAAAAAGAAGCACCGCTCTTCACGATGCTTCTCTTCTGAATTACGCTTCTTGTTTGACTGGTTTTTTCAAAATACCAAGTAAAAGCGCTGTGACAACAGCACCGATTAAGATACTGATGATATAAAGAATCGGATGATTTGTTACCCAGATAACGAATAGTCCGCCGTGCGGTGCAGGAAGCGTGACTCTAAAGAATTCCGTTAATCCGCCAGCAACTGCTGCACCAACGACGGCTGAAGGAATTACACGCAGAGGATCTGCCGCTGCAAACGGGATCGCCCCTTCGGTGATGAAAGCGGCCCCCATGAAGTAGCATGTAATACCTGCTTCGCGGTCACGTTTTGAGAATTTATTTCTAAAGATCGTTGTAGCAAGAGCAATACCTAGTGGTGGAACCATTCCGCCTGCCATAATAGCAGCATGCGGTGCATAGTTGCCAGCAGCAATCATAGCAAGACCAAATGTGTAAGCCGCTTTGTTAATTGGGCCACCCATATCAATCGCCATCATACCAGCTAAAATAATACCCATTAGTACAAGGTTTCCAGTACCTAGTGATTCAAGCCAGTGTGTTAATCCGTCCATCACCATTTTAACTGGCGTGTTGACAATATAATGCATGATAATGCCTGTAAAGAAAATACCGAACAATGGATACAGCAGAACCGGTTTAATGCCATCGAGCGACTGCGGTACGATGGTGAATACTTTTTTCAAGAGCACCACGATGTAACCAGCAAGGAAACCAGCAATTAGTCCGCCTAAGAATCCTGCACCTGCAGCTGAGGCCATAAATCCACCGACCATACCTGGCGCAAAACCTGGACGGTCTGCAATACTCATGGCGATAAATCCAGCTAATACAGCAACGATTAAGGCAAGCGCATTATCTCCGCCAATGCCTTTTAATACAGCTGCAAATGAATTGAAGGAAGGGTCTTTAGGATCCGCCGAGTTAATTCCCCAGAAGAATGAAATCGCAACAAGGATACCGCCTCCGACAACAAATGGAAGCATGTTGCTTACGCCACTCATTAAGTGCTTATAAAATCCACTTCTTCCGCTGCCTGATGATTCATTTTGGTCTTTTGAAGAACCTCCGCCTGAGCCTTTATAAATCGGTGCATCTTGATTGATTGCTTTTTCGATCAATTCCTGCGGGCGGCGAATTCCAGCTGTCACAGGTACTTCAATGACATGTTTGCCTTTAAAGCGTTCCATTTCAACTTGCTTGTCCGCTGCCACAATGATGGCTGGTGCTTCTTCAATTTCTTTTGCTGTAAGGGCATGTTTAATACCACTAGAGCCGTTTGTCTCAACTTTAATGTCAACGCCCATTTCTTTTGCTTTTTCTTTCAAAGCATCTGCCGCCATAAATGTATGCGCAATGCCAGTTGGACAAGCAGTCACCGCTAAAATTTTAGCAGGTTTTCCTTCTACAGCCGGTTCTTCTTTTACTTCCTCTTCTTCTTCATCGTCTTGATCATGCGTATTGATGATGTCGATGATTTCATCTTCAGTAGCCGCTTCAAGCAGCTGCTTTCGGATTTCTTCGCGCATGAGAAGTGTGGATAAACGAGAAAGTGCTTCTAAATGCGTGTTGTTTGCGCCTTCAGTTGCTGCAATCATAAAGACTAGATGACTTGGCTGTCCGTCTAGTGATTCATAGTCTACACCAGCAGTCGAGCGGCCAAATGCAATGGCAGGTTCTTTCACACTTGATGTTTTTGCGTGAGGGATCGCAATTCCTTCACCAATACCAGTAGAGCTCTGTTTTTCACGATTGATAACAGCTTCTTTGTAGCCTTCTTTATCATTTAATTTGCCTGCTGTATCTAATACAGTGACCAGCTCTTCAATCACTGCTTCTTTCTGCTGGCTATCTAAATGAAGCTTAATCGTATGCTTCGTGAGTAGTTCTGTAATTTTCATGATGACTCCTCCTTTAAATGCGTGTGACTTTTACTTGTGGTAATAGTGTATCGACAAGCTCTTTTGTTCCAAGTTCCTCAGAAAATGCTGTAGCGCTCCCTGATGTGACACCAAGCTTAAATGACTCTTCAATGGAAAGACCTTTAGAAACGCCGGCTAAAAATCCTGCAACGACTGAATCTCCTGCACCAACTGAGTTGATGAGCGTGCCTTTCGGAACATTGGACTGATAGATCCCTTCTTTACTGAACAAAAGGGCTCCGTCTCCTGCCATGGATACGATGACATGTTCAGCACCTTGTTCCAACAGCTTTTTCCCATAAGGGATGGCTTCTTCCGCTGATGAAATACTCGTCTCAAACATTTCACCTAACTCATGATGGTTTGGTTTCATTAAGAACGGTTTCATATGTGCTGCTTTTTTTAACGCTTCTCCAGAAATATCAAGGACAACTCTTACACCTTGCTGCTCACAAACTTCAGCAATACGCTCATAAGTGTTATGGGGCAATGAAGAAGGAATGCTGCCAGCTAATACAACGACATCTCCTTCAGTCAATGAAGTAAATTGGGATAGAAACGACTCAAATTGCGCTTCAGTAATAGTTGGACCCAGTCCGTTGATTTCTGTTTCTTCACCTGTTTTTAGTTTCACATTGATTCGTGTATCTTCTGACACCTTGTGAAAGGCTGTTTGTAATTGTTCTTTTTGTAAAAAGTCTTGAATATATGTGCCTGTAAATCCGCCAATGAATCCAAGTGCTTTTGATTCAACACCGTGACGTTTTAAAAGCCTTGAGACATTGATCCCTTTACCACCTGGATATTTTTTGTCATAGGTTGAACGATTTAAATCGCCGACAGCAAAATCCGCCACGTGTACGATATAATCAACTGATGGGTTTAAAGTAACTGTATAAATCATGTTTTCACTACCTTTATAACCGTTTTTTCATGGTAATTATCGAATGAATCCTCTTTTGCATCGTTTGTGATAATGGTCGCTTCCTGTAAACTAGCAAAGGCTGAAAACGATATTTCGCCAAACTTTGAGGCATCTGATAAGATATAGGTTTTTTTCGCCTGCTTCATGGCTCTTTTTTTAATGAGCGCTTCTTCTGGATCAGGTGTTGTAAACCCCGCCTCGGGATGAATACCATTTGTCCCAACAAAGCATTTGTCAAAACGGTAATTTTCCATAGCTGTCAAAGCTGCGGCACCCACCATGGCTCCTGTTCGATGTTTCACCGATCCGCCTATCAGGTAAAAAGAAATGCCTTTTCTCATGAGTGCTTCAATGTGCATGACACCGTTTGTCACCACAACAATATCTTGATCTGGATCGATATATTCAATCATTTGCTGTGTCGTCGTACCAGCATCTAAATAAATGCAATCGCCTTGTTTTAAAAGGGATGCAGCTGACTGTGCAATCAATGACTTTTCATGAAGGTTTTTGGCAGATTTTTCGAATACATCTGGTTCAAGACGAATACTCGATATCTTCGCCGCTCCCCCATGAACTCTTTTGAGGAAGCCTTTATCTTCAAGGGCGGATAAATCTCTTCTAATTGTAGATTCAGAAGCATCCGTCATAATCGTTAAGTCCTGTATTTTGACGACATCATTTTCTTCTAAGTAGTCGATAATGAGTTGATGTCTCTCTGGTGTTAACATGAAAACACCCCCTCTTGAAAACGTATTCATTTTGCGCGCACCTTTATTGTAATCGCTTTTTTCAACATTATCAATACAAAACAATCAAATACATTCAATAACTATCAAAATCTTTCACAATGGTCATCTTACCTTTATATGTACCATTTGTAAACTGAAAAATATGTGACATTAAGATGAAAGTCATGATATTAGCATTTCTATCATTTTTCATTTCATTCAATGGAACTAAAAAAAGCTTTTATGCGATTTGCATAAAAGCTTCAGATGGTTAATTCGAGGTGAGGTCACACCTATTTGCTGCTCTTTTTTCATCTCAGTATTATTCATACCTGAGCGATTCAATAGGATCAAGTCTTGCTGCTTTATTCGCAGGGATTAACCCAAAAATAATCCCAATGAGCATACTAAACAGTACACCTCCACTCACCACTTGCCACGACACAAGAGACGGCCAGCCGGCAAATAGTGACACTAGCGAGGCACCGCCTAAGCCAAGTGCGATCCCCATCAACCCGCCCATGAGTGTTAAAACAACAGACTCGATTAAAAACTGAACGAGTATTTGAGCCCTGGTTGCCCCAAGCGCCTTTCGAATACCGATTTCCCTTGTCCTCTCTGTCACAGAAACGAGCATAATATTCATAACACCGATGCCGCCGACAAGTAAGGAGATACCGGCAATTGAGCCAATGATCGTTGTCATAACAGACGTAATTTGACCGATGCCTGCAGCGATTTCTTCCATATTGATCATGTCGTAAGCATCTTCTGTATGGTGATTTTCATTTAAGAGAGCAGCGGCGTTTTTCCCTACTTCCTTCATTTGATCAGCATGCGCTACTTGAATAGACAACTTATCATATTCATTTATACCAAATGTTGAAGTGAGCATCTCAAATGGGACATATATTTCATTCATATCAAATGAAAACATCCCTTCCTGTTTTGCTAAAACACCGATGACTTCAACAGGCTGACCGTTCATCCAAATCATCTCGCCTAATGCCTTTTGTCCATGAAATAGTTCTTTTTTTAGACCTTCTGAGATGATAGCTGCTCTTCTGCCGCTTCTAAAGTCAATATCTCTTAAATCCTGTCCTTCTGCTATTTGTAGTGACTCTACATTCATATACCCTTCATTAATACCGTTAACTGTAGCATCAACTGTCGTATCTTGAAATCTCAATTGCATTCCTTGTGCAGTCGAGGAGGCGACCTGTTTCACCCCATTGATTGTCTTAATGCTTTGTATGTCTTCTTCGGTAAATGCGGCTTCAAATAAGGCATTTGGATTCGCATTTAACTCTTCATCAGAAGGCGTATACGTCATATCAATGGTATTGTTTGGCCCTGAAATCGATTCTTTCAACATTTGCTCGCCGCCTTGACCGATGGCAACGACTGCAATCACCGACCCAACACCAATAATAATCCCAAGCATCGTTAAAATAGAACGTAATTTATGAGCTAAAACAGAATTCAGCGCTATTTTGATATTTTCAAAGAGTTTCATTCATAGCGTCCCCTTGCTTCCAACTATCTTCAACGAGGCGGCCATCTCTCACAACGACCGTCCGGTTTGTATATGCAGCTATTTCTTCTTCATGAGTCACAAGAACAATCGTTGTCCCTTCCTCATTTAGCTGTGTAAACTGTTCCATAATCGAGAAGCTTGTTTTTGAGTCAAGAGCGCCTGTCGGTTCATCTGCTAAAATAAGCTGAGGCTTATTGACAATCGCACGTGCAATCGCCACCCTTTGCTTTTGACCTCCTGACAACTCACTTGGCATATGTTTCATTCGATCCGCCAAACCAACCTTTTGAAGTGCAATTTCCGCACGTTCTTTTCTTTCCTTTTGACCGATACCAGCGTAAATCATCGGGAGTTCAACATTTTTCCTCGCATTTAATCTAGGCAGCAAATGAAATTGCTGAAAAACAAACCCAATGGATTGATTTCGAATCACTGCGAGCTCTTGATCCTTTGCTGCTGACAGCTCTGTTCCTTGAAAAAGATATTGCCCTGAGGTTGGTCGGTCTAAACAGCCGATGATATTCATTAACGTCGACTTCCCAGAGCCGGACGGCCCCATAATCGACATATACTCGCCCTTTTCAATGACAAGGTCAATCTCACTTAATACATCAAATGTTTCTTGTGCGACCTCATAGCTTTTTGTCACGTTTGAAAGCTGAATCATTCAGCATTCACTTCCATTCCGTCATACATGTCATCTGATGGATTTGCAATGATTTGATCGGCTGGTGTTAAACCTTTTGTTACTTCAAGAACATGACCTGACGTTTCACCCAGGCCGACTTTTACTTTTTTCAGTACATTCTTCTCAACAACATAAACGTATTGTCCATCATTTTCTTTTTTTACTGCTGTTTCAGGAATCGTTTGCGCTTGGCGCTTGTCTGTTTCAATTTCCATGATCATTTTAAAACCTGGTTTTGCCTCAGGTTTTTTTCCCTTTATTTCAATTTCAACTGGATATTGAACAGTTTGATTGCCATCAGTTGTATCGGATGCTGCCCCGGCAGGAACAGCCCCCACTTTTTTCACGACTCCTTGCCAGCTTTTTCCGCGAATGACATCAGATGTTACCTTTACTTTTTGTTTCTTTTTGATTTTTATGGCATCATACTCAGAGATCAAACCTCGCACGATCATTTTTTTCTCATTGCCAATATGGATGATCGGCTGTCTCTCTTCTAGCTTCCCTGTTCCAGCCTCTTGCTCAATGGTTATGACTGTTCCTTCAATTTTACTATGTATCGTTAAATCTTCTAACTGTGCTTTTACTTTTTCTTGGTTAAGCTCAGCTTGTTTTTGCTCTAATTCAGCTGCTTTCAGTTCTAATTCAAGCTGATCTCGCTCGCTTTTGGAATTGGAGCCAGATTCACCTGCTTGTTTTTTATCTAATTCACTGAGTCTATTTTGCAGTTGTTCGCGTTTTAGTTTACTTGATTCAGCCGCTAGTGCTTGCTGCTGCTCTTCAAGCTCCAGTTCCTTATTTTCATATGTAAGGAGAGGCGTTCCAACCTTGACCTTTTCACCTTCTTTAACAGCAATTTCATTCAGTTTTCCCTTTTCCTCTTCTACATAAATGAATTGCTCTTCAGAGAATGAAAGTGTCCCAGGTGTCATCACAGTAGATGTTATTTCTTTTGACGTGAGTTTAACTGTTTTAAAAGCTGCTGTAGAAGCAGGCTTTGATTGGTTTTTCGCAATGTTAAATCCAATAAATAGACCAATTACAATGATAAAAATTGATCCGATGATGATTTTCTTTCTCATAAAGACATTCTACCCCCAGCTTACTGACATGTTGATTGTGGTTCCTACATATTGAAAAATGAAAGATAGTACATAAAAGACTCCTATCATCCTCCAAGAAATTCTCGGCGATATATGGCCGACTTGGATCAATAAAAAGCCTGTTAAAACAAGATTCCAGATTACAAATACATCGATATTGGCTAACACAGCATGCCATGGACCAGAGACTCGAATCAGTGCGTTTCATGATGTAACAGTGATATCTTTTGGAACATGGAAAAGGATGACCACCAAATGAGAAATAATCGTTCCAATGATCGTAATTGGTGTAATAAACAGTACCGCTGAAAACAGCTGCTGAAACGACGCATCACCTTTTTCTAAAAATACGATGAACCTTTATATGGCAGCATTGATGACAATCCCAAGTATTAGACCAATTAGTGTGACCAGCTCAGACAAATAAGTGATTATGACTGTTAAAACAAGCACACAGCATAAAGGCCACCAAACGACCGGATCTTCCCACACTCTTTTCAGGTGCTCTGTTGGTCTTGTGCTCACTCCTATGATCGTGGGCTTTTGCCTTTTTTCTTGCATCAAATGTCATCCTCTCTATGTCAGGCAAGTATGCAAACGCACATTCACACTCTTGTTCTTTCTATTTTATCAAAAGATTGCCAATAAGTAATAGATCATTTGATTTTCTTATTTTCATAGAAGAAGAATTATAACTATTATTCTATTTTCACGAACAACATCCTCCAAATGACACCATGACCAGACCATATTCATATCAAAAAACACTGATTTTACTTACCTAAAAACATTTTATCAAGTAAACAAAATGCCTATCGGAATAAATATCCTTTTCCTTTGAATTCGGATGGTCACAGTGAGACACAACAAATTTTTGTTAAAATAATCCTAATAATTTCGACAAATCCCGGCTTTATAGGACTATGATTGGTTTCTTTTACAGAACAACAGAGACTTTAGTATCAATACTTTCATATTAAAAAAATAAAAATAAAGGGATTTTACTTGATCAAACGTTATTTTTTCATATAATGTAAAATAGAGGTAGGTTAAATGATAGTGGAAATGGAGTCAAGTGAATGTTAAGAGAAAAATTGAAAATGCAATTGATTTTACTTTATGAAAAGGAACAAGAAGCATGGCAATACTTTCGAAAGGAAAGAGAACAGATTTATCATGAGCTCAAATTACTTGATATGAAAGAAAGCAGACCCTCTAATGACAAAATATACTACGCTGCAAGATGCGTAGATATTATTAAAGAGAAAAAGGGAAGTATTGTGAGCACGAAAGAATTAAAAGAACAGCTTCAAGCCCAAACAGATTTCAATGTGAGACGAATCAGCGAATTGTATGATCTCATCCAGCAGCTCGACCCTCACATTTCTAAAGCACGAAGGGGATGTTTTATTTACGAAGATCATACCCAAGTACCTCTACAAATTTTTCACACATAAAAAAATTGGTTACAGCCGCTGGCCATAACCAAATCCTCTAATAACTATTATCCACCACTTACAGGAGGAATGAGTGCAACAGTGTCCCCGCTACGCACTTCAGCATTTTCCCTCGTATATATTTCGTTGACTGCAACCATCACATTTTGTGCAGCATCAACACCATATACCTCCTGTAATTCTATTTTAATCTCATCAACCGTTGTTTTATCTTTTTGAATGATGATTTGTTGTTTACCGGCCTTCTCAGCAAGGCCGGCGAACAATAATACGTTAATCATGCCGATCACCTTCTTTTTCCTTCAGTTGAAGATCGCTAGGTTTTCCTTCTGGATAAGAAACAGTTTCAAGCTGATCACCTATCCAGGCCTCTCCGTCTTCCCAGTATTCTTTTTTCCAAATTGGAACGATTTCCTTGATTCGTTCAATGGCATATTCATTGGCTTCGTATGCGGCCTTCCTATGAGGAGACGAAACGGCTATCGCGACAGCAATGTCAGATATCTCAAGTGTCCCAATACGATGCATAATGGCGACTTCAGTATCTGGCCATTGCTTCTTGATTTCTTGTCCAATTTGACTTAGCATGCTTTCGGCCATTGGTATGTATGCTTCATAGGTTAAACGCAATGTTTTTTTGCCATTTGTCCACTCTCTGACCGTCCCGATAAACGTCGTAATAGCTCCTGCCTTTCGTCTTGTCACATGCTGAATCAATTCATTCACATCAATTGGCCCTTTTGTTATTTTAAAAAGTTCATTCAAGTAAGGCTGCCTCCCTTCAATAAGTTAAAAGCATATGTCACCCCGCGCTTTTCAAAGGCTGAAAACACAGGAAACGAGTAATTTTCGGTTAATTGAAACTCTTGAGAAAAATAAATGGCTGCTTGTATATTGGAAAGTGTTGAAAGCTCAATGAGCTCCTGTTCGTTCTTTACGCAAACGATTTTGTAATAAGGCGCCTGTTTGTATCCCTCTATCAGGACAGCGTCTAACGGGAGATGTTCACACATGTTGAGCAACTGCTCTAACGTCATGTGCTGCATTGAAAAGTGACATTCACCTTCCCCTTCGACACCTGCGGCAAATGCACCCGCTTGAACATATCGATCGGTATCTTTTTCTTTAAAAAGACGATCTGGTTTCCCGCCATGTCCATGATGTTTGAAGCAGCCTAGCTTAAGCCCCTCATGTTCAGCCAACTGACATAACTTTTCGATCAATGTGGTCTTGCCACTATTTTGATAGCCGACCACCTGTAATATGCTTAATTTGGCATCCAGCATGGAGAGCCACCACCTTCGTGCTGAAACAGCAGAACATTCACCTGATCACCTGCTTGAAAACCTCTTGTTCCCCCAGGCAAAGCGATGAAACAGTTGGCATCAGCAATAGAAGTCACCGCACTTGATTTATCAAGACCAGTTGGCGTCACACTCAGCTGGCTGCCAGTGAATTGGAGTGCTGCTCTGACAAATCGAGTAAAAGGATTGGCCTTTGGAAAATCATGTGTCAGCTTCGCCAAGGCAAAAGAAGGATACGGATTTTCTTTCAAACACCATCTATAGATGATCGGTTTCACAAATAATTCAAATCCAACAAAACAGGCAGCTGGATTTCCTGACAGCCCAAATAACAATTGACCATTTGGTAACGCAGCAACGGTCGTCACACTTCCCGGTCTCATGGCCACTTTATTAAACAAAACCTCTGCACCTAGCTTTTCATAAATAGCAGGCAGAAAGTCAAAATCACCCACTGACACACCGCCTGTTGTAATGAGCATGTCTACCTTGCTCAAGGCTGATTTTACTGCATGATAGCTTTGATTGAAATCATCGGATACACCACCTAAATCAAGCGGCTCTCCTCCGGCTTCAAGAACCTGCGCAAAGACCATACTGAGATTACTGTTTCTAATTTTGCCCTCCATCATGGCATCACTTACCTGAAGAAGCTCTGTGCCTGTTGAGATAATGCCGATGACCGGCTTTTTGACAACTGGCACCACTGCATATCCGAACGTCGCCAGTATAGCAGTGACGCCTGAGGTCACTTTTATTCCTTTTTTGACCATCACTTTCCCTTTGAGCGTCTCTTCTCCTTGACGAGAAATATTATGTCCCTTTTGAAGCGGTCTTTTTAATGACATAAAAGGTTTCCCGTCTTTTTCGAAGGTCTTTGTAAGTTCGATCATGATGACGACATTTGCTCCGTCTGGAATCTTTGCACCTGTCATGATACGAATGGCTTGAAATGGTCCGATGGTTTTTGGTGAGACCATTCCTGCACCAATGTGATCAATGACCTCAAATTCAATCGAATGCTCACTTGATGCTTCTTTTGTATCTTCTGCCCGAAGTGCAAAGCCATCATACGGAGATCGATCAAAGGCAGGAACATCATGGTCTGCCACAATATCCTCTGCAGTGAACCTCCCAAGGCTATTCTTTAAAGGGACCCATTCTACTTCTCCATGCTTTTGATATTGGCTGACTTTCTTAATGGCCTCTTCTACTGGAATTGGCTGTCGTCTTTCCATCACGTCTCACTCCTATATGCCTAGCAGTCTTGCTAGTAATGAATTTGCTACTTTTTCATCATTTGTCCCATGGATTAATGCACGTCCTCCTTTGAAACAGACAATACGGTATGTTTCATAGCGTACATGGATTAAAAAATCGTTCACTTCCACCTCACAAATAGACGACAGACGTTCTTTCAAATACTCAAATGATAGATTCGCTAAATCCTTTGACACGATTTGAACTGTGTCTCGCCCGCAGAGGACCGTCGTTTTTTTACGCTGATCGTGTAAATATGGGTAGGTTCTTTTCGTGCCGCAAGATGGACAGTCCTGCTGCTTAGTACGAGATAAATCCATTTTAAACGATGTGGACTGCCATAGATCAAATGTGACAAACTTCTGCTCGATTTGATCTTCATGCCCAGTTAAATATTTTAGTGCCTCTGTTTGCTGATAAGCAGAGACCATTTGAACAGCAGGTGAAATAATCCCCGCTGTATCACACGTCAGACCACCAACAGGCATTGCTGTGAAAACACATGATAAACAAGGCGTTTTATCCGGCAGTATGGTCATATACATCCCCTGACTGCTCACACAGGCACCATATATCCACGGCGTCTTCGTTTCTAGTGATAAATCATTCATCACCATTCTTGTCTCAAAATTATCTGTCGCATCAATGACGATATCCGCTCTCTGAAATAATGGTCTTAATAGCTCAGCCCCAGCATCTTCAATAAGGGCGTGTATGGTCACTTCATGGTTGATCTCTTGGAGACGTTTTTTTGACGCAATCGCTTTTGGCACATGTGCCTTTGCATCATGTTCCGTATAGAGCTGCTGCCGCTGTAAATTTGAGAACTCTACATAATCACGATCTACAATTGTCAAAGTGCCGATTCCAGACCGGACAAGCCCTTCAGCAGATGCAGTTCCAAGTGCACCAGCTCCAACGATCAGGACATGACTTGCAGCCAATGCCTGCTGGCCTTTTT
Organism: Bacillus zhangzhouensis; assembly: GCF_000715205.1. Classification (GTDB taxonomy): domain Bacteria; phylum Bacillota; class Bacilli; order Bacillales; family Bacillaceae; genus Bacillus; species Bacillus zhangzhouensis. The sequence continues at coordinate 14,800 of NZ_JOTP01000028.1, forward strand.
CCCCTACCGGAGGGAACAAGATTTGTCTTGAATATCGCTCCTTCAATGTTGTTCTCTCCTCCTCGTTTTTATGTATCATATCATACCGTTTTCAGGTAAATCGCTTCTTTTATTGATATTGTGAAATTCATTTGATGTCACGTTGAGTTCGTCCTCTGGAACAACGCGCACCTTGAGCTTTTGAAGCAAGTCTTTGATCGCTAATTGATTCTCTTTTAAACACGCGTGAATAAACGGCAGACAGCGGCGGTGATAAAGCGCAAACAGGGGTTGTAATCTGCCCTGCACAAACGGGACAACGGCATCTACATGCTCGTTGCAATAGGACGATAATACCTCGGCTGTCTCTTTTCGTATGAAAGGCATATCACATGCAGTCACCAAATACCAGTCCGCATCTTGCTTTTGCATAGCGGTATACATGCCGGCAAGCGGCCCGCACCCGCGCATCTGTTCATCATCTAACCAGACAGCTTGTTCACCTCTTGCTTTGAAAAAAGGCAAAAGCGCTGGATGACTGATGATGATGGTTTGTGCATCCAATAGCTGCTTTTTAACATGCTCATACAGTGGTTTTCCTTGATACACATGACTTGCCTTTGGCTCTCCAAAACGTCTGGAAGCTCCTCCAGCTAATATCACATTCACTACGCTCATCATCCCATCCCCTTTGATATGGTTGTTCTATTTACACTCATTTCGCATACTTTATTGGTAACATGAATAAGGAGGGTCTACCTATGAACCGGCGCCATGCTTCTCCCCTATTCCATGATCTATCTCAAGAGAATTTATATTTAAAAGCTGAAACTGCCAAATATCAACAAATGATTTCTGATTTACAGTCCACATATACGTATTCTAAAAATAAGAAGTTAACTCAAGAATATCATGAGATGAAAAAGGATTTCACTGAATTAAAACAACAATTGGAGGAAATGACCATTGATCAAGGCGATGCTGCCTCTAAAATACAGGATCTCTCCTATAGCAAATCAGAATTATTACATAAAATGGTCCTTCTCCATGAGATGCTGCAAAAGGAAACCTATCATAGAAGAAAAGAAACAGAAGAAAAGCACCGGCTGCATTTGAAAGTTGTAAAATATAAGGAAATCTCTCAACAATTAACTGAACGGTTACAGGATCAAGATAAGCTGCTTTCAAAAGAGGAGAAGAAAGGAAATACATTATCAGCTGTGATTGAAAAGCTGCAGCAAACACTAAGCGATAAAAACGCAGAGCTCTATTTATTACAGGAAGGCGTCAGGCATCTTCAGGAACGTTTTTATGAAACACAAGAAAAATTACTGCAAATTGAAAAGGCAAAGGAAGCGATTTTTTATGAAGCGCTCACAAGCTATCAAAAACAGTTAGCAGAAAGCGAGGAATGGATCGCAGCTCATTTTGCTGATATTGACCAGTCAACTCAAACAAACAGCGAGCCTTTCTCACCAGATCGTATCCTGCAAACAACGGAAGAAATTGAACCTATTTTGAAAAAACTAAACGAACAAGTTCAAACCCTCCAGGCACAAGTCGATGCGGTGCAGCGTAACGGGGAGGTTATGACAGTGAAAATCGAAGGATTCAAGAAACAGCGTGACCACATGCCTAAAGAACGAAAGATTGTCTATACAGTTGATCAAAAGAAGTGATCAGCTCATGATGTAAAAAATAAAAAAACTGCCGGCTTTTACGCCCAGCAGTTTCTTTTTTATTTATTCGTCTTCTGTTTGAATGTCGCCTTCTAAAATATACTGTCCGCGATAAGGCTTCTTCACTTCAGGATACATTTTAATTAAGCTTTGCATAAACGTGGTCATATTTGGAATTTCAAGACCGCTCTCTTTTTCAATCTCTTTTTGAAGCTCTGAGCTTTTAATTGCCGCATTATGACGCTTTAACGTTTTGATCGCAGCTTCACGAAGCTTAGCTGCCTTTGAACCAGGTCGAGCTGTGCCTCTTCTGCGTCTTGTAGTTCCTTCAGGAATACCTACAGGTGCACCGTTTAGCTGACCTGTTCCTAAAGGTGATGTAGCGTTTGATTGTGATGGCGCCGGCTGCTGGTAGCTTCTCATTTCTTGTGCAGCTAGCTCAGCTAATACAGGCAGTGAATCCGTTTTTCTCTCTGTACGCACTTCTTTTTTTGTATCTGTCACTAGACCTGTTCCTTGACGGTCTAATTCTCTTAATTTTGCATAAATCGCATCTCGTTCAATTTGATATTCACGAATGACCTTTACTTCTGCTTCATTTAGTTGTTCCAATCGTAAACGTAACGCTTCCCTCTCATTAAACAATGGATTTCCCCCTCATCATATAAAAAATATTCTATAGTAAATATTAGATTAGAAAACTAATTTTATCAACTATTTTTTTATCATTTTACAGTTTGCTAACAGATAGGTATTTTCAACTAAAATTTTGCCAAAGAGGAAAATTCGGCACCCAGTTCATTGCCACTATAGGCTTTTGACAAACTTTAAAATATTGTAAAAAATTTGAATAAACGCTTCTACTACTTGATTTATATAGTTATTTACCAAACTGAAATTTCTTTTGTGCAAAAACGTTCTGAATAGTAAAAAGTTAAAATCTTTACATTTTCATTTCAAAATAAAAATGTAAATAGGTCGTAATACCTTTTTATTTCAAAGATATTTTTTAATAAACTCCCTCATTTTCTCTTTTCTTAGGAATAACACCTACATGAAAAGTCCATCTAGTCCAATATGTCGCCTGTTTTTGCCCATGAAAAAACCCCCATTCATGGGGGAAAAGCCTATTCTGCAGCCTTTTCAGACTCAGATAGAACTCGATTGACACGTTTTTCCAGCATTTTCATACCGCTTCCGCCAGCTTGGAAGTGACGTAAAGCACCTGTTTTATCAAATACATAATACGCAGGTACATATTCGTTTTCAAAGGCTTCTGTTAATTGATGATCACTGTCCACAAAGATTGGCTGTGTGATTTCATGCTCTTTCGCAACCTCTTTGATTTTTTCTAGATCCAGATCATCCTCTGAACGCGGCATATGCACAGCCACGACGTTTAGTTGATCCTTGTATTCATCACGGAATTGATTGACTTGAGGCATTGCCTCTTTACAAAGATGACAGCTAACTGACCAGAAATGAATCAATGTTGGTTTATCACCAATTAGATCTTCTTTTGTTACTTCTCCATTTAACCATTCTTTTGCACCAGTTAGTTCTGGCATTGGTTGACGTAATTTCATTATGAAGCGCCTCCATCCATTGTATGTGTCGAAACAAAAAGGTCTAACATCAGTTAGACCCTCCTGTTTCTTCAGCTATCAATTAAAGTGTTTTTTGACCAGGCTTCCAGTTCGCTGGGCAAAGTCCACCAGTTTGTAATGCTTGAAGAACACGTAATGTCTCATCTACATCACGACCGATATTGTTGTGGAATACGGTTTGATATTGAAGTTCGCCTTCTGGGTTAATAATGAATAGCCCGCGAAGTGCAATTCCTTCTTCTTCAATTAAAACGCCGTATTCTCTAGATACTGTGTGGTTTGTGTCAGCAGCTAGTGGGTATTTTAATTCACCTAGACCATTGTCTTTACGATCTGTGTTGATCCAAGCAAGATGCGTATGGATTGTATCAGTAGATACACCAATGATTTCTGCATCTAAGTCTTCGAATTCATCATAACGATCGCTCATTGCCGTAATTTCAGTTGGGCAAACAAATGTGAAATCCATTGGATAGAAGAAAAGAACTGTCCATTTGTCATTCTTGATGTTTTCCTCTAAACTTACTTTACCAAATTCCTTGTTAGCAAGTACTGCTTCCATTTCAAAACGTGGAGCTTGTTTTCCTACAAAACGCTCTGCCATATGTAAATCCCTCCATAAAATAATATCTTTATACAGACTTCTTAGCTGTATATAAAATGAGAATCAAAAGATGAAATTCTCATTTAGTTAATAACTTCACAAATATAATTATAATACTTAAGCGATTTTTAGTCAATATTAATTAATAATAAATTTAATTAACGATTTGTCACAATCTCTCGCTCCAACTAACAAAAGTTTAACATGACTTGCAGGAGGGAACAAATGATTAGCTTCTCTTTTAGAGCATACATAGAAAGGTTTTGAAGATCGTGAGAGCATTTGAACAAGTAGATTGGGTTTCCATCATCCTCAATAGCAGTATAATTTTGCTAAAATTAATCGCTATTTTTATGATTTATTTTGTCATCAGAGCCATAGGAAACAAGTTGATTAAGCGTGCCTATGATAAATTCTCTAAGAAACACGAAGTCTCTTTATCAAGAGCTCAGACGCTGCAAGGTCTGACGTTAAATATCTTCGCCTACTTATTGATTTTTATTCTAGTTGTCATGATCCTCGACTTATTTCATTATAATCCGACTGCTTTGCTAGCTGGCGCAGGTGTCGTTGGGCTTGCAATCGGTTTTGGCGCACAAGGACTAGTAAGTGATATTGTGACAGGCTTCTTTATTCTATTAGAAAAACAATTCGATGTAGGCGAGTATATCACGGTTGCAGGCTTTGATGGCATCGTAGAACAAATCGGACTTAGAACAACACAGCTTCGAAGCTTTGATGGTACCCTTCACTTCATTCCAAATCGAAGCATACTGAATGTTAGTAACCATTCAAGAGGGACCATGCAGGCACTCGTTGATATCGAGTTATCTCCAGATGAAAATGTGGATCAGATGATTACAGCCTTACAAGCAGCCTGTGATGAGGTACGGGCAGAAACACCTCAGATTATTGAAGGACCTCAAGTGGTCGGTGTGGAGGCGTTCGGTTCGTCTTCCCTCGTGCTGCGTATCATTGCGAAAACCGAAACAATGGAGCAGTGGCGGGTAGAACGAATTCTACGCAAAAAAATGAAAGAAGTACTTGATATAAACAAAAAACAAAAAGAACCGGGATCATAATCTACCGGTTCTTTTTCTCGTTTTATTGAACACGCTGTTCTACTTCTTGACAAATTTCATCAGCTGTCATACCTGATGCTGTAATGATGGATGCCTTTGTTGTTGTGTCTGAAATGCCAAGAACATTTGAATCTAGTCCTGTCACCACATAGCAGTCGCACTGATCCATTTGTTGTTCATTTTGAATACGTACGACGTCATACCCTTTTTGCTTCAAAAGTTCTTCTACATCGGATAAAGATGGTTCTACACCAATTCTTGTCATAATCAAGAACACCTCCTGTTCATAAGGTTTACAGGAGGCGGCACGATTATTCATTCACCGGCTTGCTTTTTAAAATAAGCCGTCATGACATTTACAGCCGTTTCGATGGCCTTTTCATTAGGCATGAGTTTTGCATGGTGCAGACCATATTCTGAATCTACCCCCAACCAAAACATGAAGCCAGGATATTTTTTCAGCATGTAGCCAAAATCTTCTCCTGTCATGGCTTCTCTACATTCAATCACATTCGCAAGCCCTTCTTTGGCTACATATGACATAAATTCTTCTGTCAGGTCCTTTGAATTGTCCACTTCGTAATAAGATGAAGGGTATCGAACTGTTGCCTTGCATTCGTAGCCAATTTCAATTCCTTTTGCTAGCGCTTCAATTCGCTTTCTCACCTTTTCCATAGACTCTGGTGAGAGCGTGCGAATGGTTCCGTCAAGTTTGGCATGCTGAGCAATGATATTTTGAGCAGTTCCTCCCGTAATCGTTCCGACTGTAATCACTGCACTATCCAGAGGATCGACATTACGAGAAATGACAGATTGCAGCTGACCTACAAGTGCACTTGCAGCGACAACCATATCATTCGCTAAATGAGGGTAAGCAGCATGTCCCCCTTTTCCTTCTAGATCAATTACAAGTTCACTCGTATTGGCAAATAATAGCCCGGGCTTTGTTGCAATCGTTCCAACTGGATATTCAGGTGCAATATGCAGCGCTGTAATAAAGTCTGGCGTCCACTTTTTCAGGACATCACTTGCAAGCATCGGTTCAGCCCCGCCTGGTCCTTCTTCTGCTGGTTGAAAAATAAATAGGATATCTTCTTTGATTGGCTGATGAACGAAATGATCGATAATACCAAGGGCAATGGTCATATGAAGATCATGTCCACATGCATGCATTTTCCCTTCATGCACAGATTGAAATGGATACCCAGTTTCCTCAGGAATAGATAGACCATCCATATCTGCACGATAAGCAAATACACGCGCGGGATTTGTTCCTTTCACTTTCACAAAAAGCCCAGTCCGCCATGTTTCAATCTCTACTCGATCCTTTGAATACATATCGAGATGCTTGATGAGATACGCTTGTGTTTTAAATTCTTGGAAACCAAGCTCGGGAATTTGGTGTAAATCTCTTCGAATGGATATTAATTGCTCACGATTTAACAAGTGAACTCGCTTCCTTTCCAATATACGAATAAGACGTGGATATATCATCCACGTCTATGTCTTCTGCTGCGAATTGTATGAATTAAAGCTGACGCAGTTCTTGTTTGATTTCAGTCTTACCTTTTGTTTTTTCATCAATGTCTTTGATTTTCTTTGCAGGTGTACCTGCTACAACTGTGTAAGGCTCAACATCGTTGACAACGATCGCACCTGCTGCTACAACCGCTCCTTTACCAATTGTTACGCCTTCTAAAACAACAGCGTTCGCACCGATGACAACATCATCTTCTACGACGACTGGTTTAGCAGATGGTGGCTCAATGACACCTGCAAGAACAGATCCAGCACCGATATGACAGTTCTTACCTACTGTCGCGCGGCCACCAAGCACCACGTTCATGTCAATCATCGTACCTTCACCGATCACGGAACCGATATTAATAGAAGCACCCATCATGATGACTGCATTATCACCGATTTCAACTTGATCACGAATGATTGCACCTGGTTCAATACGTGCTTTAATATTTTTCAAGTCTAACATAGGAATCGCAGAATTGCGGCGGTCATTTTCCACGACAACATCTTCAATTTTGTCTTTGTTTGATGCTAAAGCTTCCTGAATTTCACTCCACTCACCGAAGACAACACCTGTGTTGCCAGTGATGAACGTTTTTGCCTGTTCACCAAATTCAATACCTTCCAAGTTTCCTTTGATATAGACTTTGACAGGTGTTGATTTAGTACTATTTTGAATAAATGAAATAATTTCATTAGCGTCCATTTGCTTCATGTATGTATGTCCTCCTCTTAATTTATACTTCATTACTGTACCAAAGGAGAGTTTTAATGACAAGTGAAAGAATTGTCTTCCCATTGGCAAATAAAACAAGCGGGCCCGATTATCCCGCTTCTTGCTGGTGAAGATGAACAAATTGTTTGCCAAAAGAAATCAATTCCTCTTCTTCGTCTCCTTCTGGATTCAGCTCAATTTTGACTGATGGCAGGACAATATCACCACCAAGCTCCTTCACTTTTTCTTCGATTAAGTCAACAGCTCCGCAAAAATGCTCATATGATGTATCTCCGGAACCGAATACAGCAAACGCTTTTCCCGTTAAATCAAGCTCTTCCATTTCTTCATATAAATCAATAAAATCATCTGGAAGATCACCATCTCCCCATGTATACGCACCTAACATAATGTGCGAGTAATCATTAAGAAGCTCGGCATCAATATCCATCGCTTCATGTCGGTCCACGCTAGCTCCTGCATCCTTTAATCCTTTTTCAATTAAATCAGCCATTGCTTCTGTGTTCCCAGACATCGTGGCATACACCAATAAAACCTTTTCCGTCACTTTTTCTTCCTCCTTATCAATGAATCAGCGCAGGCTCCTCATATGGCCTGACAAACTTGCTTTCATATAAACCCGCGCAGAAAAAATTTTCGTTTTGATTGGCAACACGAAAACCGTGTCCTTTGATCGTATCAAACCATTTGAGCTCTTTTTGCTCTATATCAAGCTGATACACTTTAGAAAACCCGTGTTCGTCTTGTGAGGTGGTCACATAAACAATGCCATTATCCTCTGATACATCCAAAAACGATTCTTCTCTAGCGAAGGCTTGTGATTGAATATCATGTAGAATATTTGTATGTAAGTCTAAAATTTGAACAGAGCCTTTTTTGCCTTTTTTTGAGCCTAACGCACAGACAAGAAGATGATCCTGACAGAGCAGCATAGAAGCTGTCATTCGGTGCTCTTCTCTGTTTAGTAGAAAAATCTGTTCACTCTCCAAGTCATACACCCATATTCCCCCATGAACCTCATGAATCTGTGTTCCAATATAAAGGTGATCACCAGCAACACATAAAGAGCGAATGACAGGAGGATGATTCACATGAGCAAATGGCTTCATAATTTCCCAGGAAATCCCGAAATCATTTGACACATAGATACTGTGCTTTCCATGGGCACACACAAATCCATCTTTACGTCCTGTAATAGACCAAACGACTGCATTTGTTGGAAATGATGATAGCGCCCACGTATTGCCCTCATCTCCTGACCTGATCACTGTTCCATTCTCACCAACACCAAATAAATAAGGCCCAATATAGCTGATGGCATGAATTTTATGCTTGAGCTTAAACAGTTGCTGCCACCCGCTCTCAACACTATAGTGAAAAATACCTTCTCGTTTTACAGCGACAAAGTATCCGCCACTTTTAGATGCAGCAACGGCCGTCGCTCCTTTATGAAACATGATTTTCAACTCGTTTCTCAGACAAAGAGGCCCACGTTAAAAAGCTGGTAGCAAATTCTTGACAGCACGCCACATCTTCATCTGTATCTGGTGCAAGCTCCATTTTCAATGTTTCAGGAAAAACGGAGGCACCGGTTGATTGCAGCATGTCATGGAATGTATGAACAGCCTCGCAAAACTTCGGATAGCTATAATCACCAGATCCGAATACAGCCGCTTTAATGTCACTAAGTTCGAGAGTTGAGACCTCTTCATAAAAATCCTCTGCTTCATAAGGTAAATCTCCATCACCCCATGTATAAGAACCGATCAATACATAATCGTATGAAGAAAGATCCTCTGCGCTCGTATCATCAAATTCCATCATTTCTGTATCTATCCCTTTTCCTTCAAGTGTTTGCTTTAAGATCGCTGCCATATCTTCCGTATTGCCAGACATACTCGCAAATGCAATTAGTGCTTTCATTTATTGGTCACCTCATCTAAATGATAATCATTTTCAATTATTATATGTACACTTTAAATGATAATGATTTTCATTGTCAAATGATTTCATAAAAAAAGCACCTCCTAATTTCAGAAGGTACTTACACCGCATCACTTTCAAGCATTTCTTTCACCACACCAACAAATGCTTGAACCTGTTTTAACTGAAAAGACGCTTCATAGCCTAGAAGCCATGTGTCACGTCCGATTTGCTCTCCATTTACATCAACGAGCGGGGTTTTATGAACACTTTTTTCGTGGTCATATAAGGTGACAGAAGGCAAAATGGCATAACCGATGCCATGATAAGCCATTTGTTTACATGTCTCAATTTGGTCCACAAGAATCGTCTGCTTTGGGGACACTTTAAATTTTTGGTGCCACCAGTGCTGGATTTCCTGATAATAGGTGCTGTCGCTTTTAAATTGAATAAACGGTCGTTCTGTCTCAATTAACTCATCCACATCCTGGATTACGGAATCAACTAAATATAAATGATCTGTCATCAAATATTCTTTTGTCCCCTTCCAATCAGGGTTTCCACGAATAATCCCAATGTGCACATGGTCTTCATACAAACTTTTGAGCATTTCACTACTCCAGCCGGTGACGAGTGATACTTTGGCATTTGGATATTTTTCGACATACCGCTTTAACACCTTTGGCAGCCAGTGCTGTCCAATAATGGACGCAACCGCAAGCTTGAGTGTGCCATGAATTTCTCCTTCAAGCTCATCGATTCTCTCTCTCACACGATCTTGCTCCGTCGTGACCTCTTTTGCAAACTGGATAATCTGTTCACCTGCTGAAGTCACGGTCAGCCCTTTTTGTGAACGAAAAAAGATTTTAGTTCCCCATTCCTTTTCGATCGTTTGCAACCTTTGAGATAATGCAGGCTGAGAGACAAAGAGCCGCTCCGAAGCCTTTCTCATATTCAATTCTTCACTTAGCACAACAAGCATATGTAACTCCTGAAGCTGCATGGGCGTCCCCTTTCCCTCTATAAGTTTTTCTTATTCCATATGATCATTATATAAACTTTAACTTATGAAGGCAAAAAAAAATAAGCTGGGCTTCAGCTCATTTTTTTGCGGAATGAATGACCTCATTTAAGCGCTTTAATACAACACGTCGAGTAAAAATTCCTTCAAATACTTGCTCCTCATTTACTACACAAACAAATCCATTATTCGTCACAGCGTGAACACCTTTTAGCACAGGATCAGTCGTTTTGAGTCTTGGAATATCTGTTAACATGACCTCTTCTACCTTCAATTGGTCCAGTTTCTCGAATTCAATTCGTTCTAAACCAAAGATTTTATCCATGATCATATTCGTTCCAATTAACCCGTGTAGATGATAAGAAGCATCTAATACGGGTATGGCTGTATATCCTGTTTTTGTCAGGACCAAGAGGGCATGCTCTAGATTATTTCCAATTTGAACATGTGCCACTTTATCTGCATCAATCATATGCTCGGCTACTGTTGACTCAAGTAATTGAGTCGGTTCTATCTCTATCATGTTTCTTCGACCCCTTTTCTCTCGATCATCAATCATACATTCCCTTTTCATATTAAGCATAAACTAAAACGAAATTTGTCGAAAGATTTTTTCTGCATAAAAAAGATACTCAGCCTCGAGTATCTAATAGAATGTTAAACCGATATTAATTCTCAAACCTTACTCTGTCATACAATGTGATCAATTGCTTATACGTATTGTCGTCGACATTTTTTGTCCCACATTCTATATCATTGATCTCACTGCTTAGTAATTCGACAGCATATTCCTGATTCAGCAATACGTTTAATAATAGCTTTTTCTCTTCTTCATTAAAACGATTTTCGATGACGCTCATTCAACATCAGGCCCCCTGTTTCATATATGCTTTTATATTGATTAGCAGGCTTTTGAATGTCTGCTTCCTCTCTATACAGCTAGAATAAGGAACTAGAATCGAATCGTCAACCGCACGTTTCGACAAGGTTTGGAGAAAAATGACGGAATTTATTTTGTGTATCGATTGGCATAGCAAAATGCTGCATATGAGTCGGGTTTTATTTTTGCTTCAATTCCCATAGCTGTGATCATTCCGGTCATTTCCTGAATCAGCTCTTTCGTACTTCCTTTTTTGCCAATATCTAGATGGGCTTCAAAACGGAGGTCTGCCCCTTCCTCAGCAAACGGAAGAAGCAAATCCATCAGTTCTGTTAAAGGACCCTCCAGGATGTCTGCACATACCTTTTGGCTAAACGCTGTCTCTAATGAAATTTTTTCTCTAAGACTTTGCACAGGCCTGCTGATCACTTGTTGTGTGAGACAGCCCCAAGCTCCTTTGCCAACCCGGTGAAGATGAATTGCAGTCATAAATTTTGTGACATTCTGATTAACCTGAGAATCCGTACCAATTGATAACACATAGACGGATCTAGGGTCTTTTCGAATAAAGTCTTTCATTCTCATGACGACATCAGAAAACGCTAAATCATCTTCAGAAAGATTGTAGAAAAAAGAATCACTCACAGAAAGGAACTCCTTTTTAATGGTCTCTTATCCGAAAAATGCGCTGATTGATCATCTTCCATTTGTACATCACCTATGATGACAAGTGTATATTGCCGCAATAAACGAAGGAATCCTTAGAAAAAACATTTCATAAGATTCAGCTTAGGATTGTAGAAGCTCAAAAATTTCAATCGAAATCATATCAATGTTGTCAAACGGGAAAGTGTTTGGCTTATCCCCTTGTTGAAAAACAGTCAATTCAAACGTTTGATTCTTTTCGAAATACTTAACACTACAGATTTTCTCACCGTTCACTTCGAAATAACGCTGTGCCGGCTCGTTTGCAGCTTCTGCTGTCTCTTGAAGACTTTGCAGCCTTGTAATGATACCCATTAATTGTGACATTCTAAAAAAAGACTCCTTTCAAAAAACAACTCAAGATGAACCCGTATTGATTATACACAAGTCCTACAAAGCATCATACCATAAAGTGTTCTCAGATGATATTTTTCCTCTTGAATTCAAAAAAAGAAAAAGAATCTGTTTTTTTATTTTGAGTCTTTTTTCTCATCTCATACACGATGTTTTTTATAAACCGGCAGATCTCATGAGCCGTTTGGCAATTTCGTCAAAATCCTCTTTTGAAATGCCCGGGGCAAACTCTTCCGGTAATTCTCTATAATCTGGTACAGGTGCACCTTGCGGGGTGCCCTCAATGACTGTCAGCGGCTTTCCATCAATCGGATGGCTGCCTTTCCAAATTTTATTGATATCCTTGTAATCCGTATCACTAAACGTGTACAGCTTCGTATGCATATTTTGATCTTCAAATTTTCTCGCAGAGTCAAAATATTTGTTATCGAGGTTTGGAATCGGCAGCATCTTCCCTACATCTACTCCTGTGGCTACCTCAAGCGCTTTTGCATATGCCACAACATGCACACCGCCCCTTACAAGTAAATATCCGATCATCTCTCTTGCCGTAGGATGATCCGTCATTTCATATACACGCATTTTATGCGTACGAGCCCCGCATTCAAGAAAGAAATTATGAAGAAGATCAAGAATCAGGTTACCACTTGAGAACACATTCTCTCCTGTCCAAGGTTTTGCCATTGAATCAAACGGATAGCCTGTTTGTGCCGTTTGAATGAAATGCTGTGTATTTCGCTTATCGACAGCCGCCTTCATCGGTGTCGTATCTGGATCTCCGCCATGGGTGGTCCCGGTAATCATGAGATTCACAGCCGTTGTCACAAGCTCTACATGACCAAATTCTTCAGCTGTAATACTTGATACGAGGTCATAAAACGGTTTGAGTTTTCGTTTCCCTCTAAAGTTAAAGGATTGAAACATATAATTATTTAATGTGGACATTTCACCAAATTTCCCGCCGAGTAATTCTTGCACAGCAGCGGCCCCATTTGCATCTGGGTGATCTGGTCTTGGCAAATCAATCAGCAGCCGCTTGTCACGTTTGATCATGACTTTTCCCTCCTACCGTCTAACTATCATCACTTAAGATGTATGGAGGATTTGGGATGTCCTATGCATAAAGGAAAAGATTGAAGCACAAAAAAAACTTGGCGGGGGTAGCGCCAAGTTTTTTGGATCTTGATCTGATAGAGGGGTTGGGGAACAGAGAGTAGCTTCTCTCTATAACTAAATGATAATGATTATCAGTTTCATTGTCAACCATTTTTTTATTTCTTTTTTCTATCAAAAAAAAGCAGCCGCTCTGGCTGCTTTTAAATTAATCCATCTTGCTCATATAGATAGGCATATGGAAGATCTATAAACAAATACATGTCTCCCTCTAACGGATAAGAAAACGTTCGTATTCGCTCCCCGGTTTCTAAATCACTGTAAATATCGCTGAAAAACCCTTTCCCGCTAATTCTCATTTGAAGAATATTCGCTAGGAAATAAGGGCGCCAGCTCCAGTTTTTCTCTATATACTCCGGCTGAAATAGCCATTCTTCTTCTTTTTTAAACACATTTCCAGTGATTTGAAAGCCTTCCTCATTACACATATAAATCCGAAAGCTGCAATCTGTTAGTTCGAGTGCCAGTTTTTGTATGAGTTCATCATTTGTGCTGCATGATTTTTTTAAGGTCGTGACAGCTTGGTGAATTCGTTTATAAAATGTTTCAGAATGTTCGTAAACAGCTTGAAGTTTCTTTTTCTCATGGGCAATAAATTGTTGAAATTCTTCTCTAAGTTGATCTTTTCGTTTGTTACGGTCGATTAATTCCGCCGTAGGCTCATGCAGATAGAACCCTTGAAAATATCTCCCGCCATTTCTCCATGCATACTGCAGCTGAAAATTTGCTTCAATGTCCTCATAAATTAAGGCCGCTCCTATTTTTCTTGCAAGCAAGGAAATGCTATACAAGACATACTCATAGGAAGGGGAAGGTGCGGATGCCCTTAATGCGTGTAAATCTATTTTTAATAGATCGGGTGAAAGCAGGGCAATCCGGTCAAGGTTACTGCTTTCTTTTCCTATATTAGATACGGCGATTTTGATCCCATATGTACGATAATACGTTAACGTATGGTAAAGCTGTTCAATGTCGCCGCTAAACGTATGTTCAGTAAATTCAATGACAAACCGGTTAAGCTGAATGCCTCTTGCTTCATATTCCTTTAAAAACGCTAAAAAGCTTTCGCCATGATCAAGCATAAGGACATTGGCATCATAATTAATAAAAATGAGCAAATCTTCATCAGCCGTTGTGAAGAGATCAAGTGCTTGACTCAGTACTTTTTGATCTACTTCCAATTTATATTCGTCAGGAATAGATGAATCCGTAAAGAAGGAGCCTAGGCTAACCGTTTCAGACTCAAGCTTCATTCTTCCTAGAATTTCATAGCCTATCACTTTTTGCTCTTCCGCACTGAAGATCGCTTGATAGTGCGGGAAAACATCTTCAATATTCGTTAAAATATCCAATGGATCGACCATTTTCATCACCTGCTTCTCTCTTTGTGTGATTATACCACATCAAAAGCAGGTCTTACACGGTCATTCAAAATGGTGATTGGTTGAGCCATTGACCTCCATCCATCGTGATACAATCTCCATTAATATAAGACGCATGTTCAGATAATAAAAAGGCCGCAAGCTCTGCAATTTCCTCTGGTGTGCCCAGTCTGCCAAGAGGGACACTATCTAAAGTTCTTTGCGCTGCCTCTTCAGATTCCCACAGTTTATCAGCACCGCCTGTTCTCTCAATTGGTCCTGGTGCAATCGCATTGACGCGAATTCGGTATTGCTTTCCCCATTCTACTGCAAGCGTTCGAGTAAGAGACAGAACACCTGCCTTTGCTGCTGCTGAATGCGCCACACCTACACCAGCACCCCATGCATAAGTGGCTACCATGTTGATCATACTTCCCCTTTTCTTTTGACGAATCCAGTAATTGCCCATTGCATGACTGCAAAAAAATGTGCCATTTAACACAATATCAATGACCGCTTTCCAGCCGTTAGGAGACAGCTTTTCTGCCGGGACCAAAAAATTCCCCGCCGCATTGTTGATGAGCGCATCAACATCACCAAAAGTATCCACAGCAAACTTTACCATTTGATCAGCATCCTCTGGGTTTCGCACATCCATTTGGAAGTAAGCAACCGATCCACCTTTCTGCTTGATTTCATTTGCGGTCTTTTCCAACGTTTCTTCTGTTCTTCCAGTAATCACAACATTCCAGCCTCCTAGTGCCAAATGGGTAGCCATCGCCTTCCCCATCCCATTAGATCCTCCTGTGACAATCACTGTTTGTTTCGTCATTTGTTCTCCCCCTTTGTATAATTTGAATGGCTATTCATTCATTATTTCCCTATCATATCATGATTTCCCCTCCATGCACCATATGGGAGATTTAACACAGATCATGCTATACTTAATTTTATTTTTAAAGGAGTCTTATATGAAGCAACTTTCCCGCAGACAGTTTTTAAAAGGAGCAGCTGGTGCGAGTATTTTAGGCTTTTTGGCTACAACATGTGGATATGGCTATGCCAGATACATCGAGCCGCACATAATTGATGCCGTGTCACTGACCATTCAAGATGCTCAGCTTCCAGCTTCATTTGATCAGTTTAAAATTGCCCAATTTAGTGATGTTCATTTAAGTGATACATTTCCTGCTAAGGATCTAGAAGCCGTCGTCCAGAAAATCAATGCTGAATCTCCAGACCTCATTGTGTTCACAGGTGATCTTGTTGATTTTCAAGCATCAATTGAAGAACATGAAAAAGCCAAAGCTTATTTGACTAAACTTCATGCTCCGTTTGGTAAGCTGGCGATATGTGGAAACCATGACTACGGACCATTTGGCGTGGAGCTTTATGAAGAAACGATGGAAGCTTGTGGATTTACATTATGTAAAAATGATGTGTTTCTTTTAGAAAAAGAAGGTGTGCACATTCAGATCGCTACACTGGATGACCTCATGATGAGCGTGCCAGATTACGACCTCATCAAACGGGAAGTATCCTCTGATTTATTTACTTTACTGCTCGTACATGAGCCTGATGCTGCACTAGAACTGAACGCCACGCCCATTAACTTGCAGCTCTCTGGGCATACGCATGGCGGTCAAATACAGCTTCCTTTTTATGGACCAATTCTCACAGCACCTTATGGCCATACATATGTAGAAGGTTTATACGGCAGCTATCAGCACCGCATCTATGTCAACCGCGGACTCGGGACAACAAGACTGCCACTTCGGTTTTTAGCCAAACCTGAATTAACCTATTTCACATTAACATCTCATGTGTAAACAGAAGCCAAACCGCCCTTTCTTGCATATGTATAATCAAAGATATTTCTCATGACAAATGTTAGGAGAAACCTTACTGGGCCTGATTCCGTCCATATAGTATATCGGTGACGGGCATCATGGCTTCTTTTATTTGAGCAAAAGGAGTGTCCTTTGGTGCTACGATACACGGTGAAAAGTGGAGAAACACTTGCTTCTATAGCGCTTGATTTTCGAACAACGACAGATGCCTTAAAGGCTGCAAATCCGTCACTTCAGGCTCGCGAGCCAGTACAAAATGAGGTCATCATTATTCCAGGGTTACCGGATCCTAGCACGATCCCTTACCGCATCTCTGTTTCGATTTCAATGAAACGTCTCGTTTTGTTTTCTGGATCACAGCTCATTCGCTCGTACCCGATTGCAACAGGAAAAATATTAAATATGACACCGACAGGTTCTTATTATATTGTCAACAGACAGCCAAACCCAGGAGGTCCCTTTGGCGCCTATTGGCTGAGCCTTTCGAAAATCCATTATGGCATTCACGGTACGAATAACCCTTCTTCAATTGGTAAAGCTGTTTCTAGAGGGTGCATTCGCATGTATAATCAGAATGTCATCGAACTTGCTTCACTCGTTCCAAATGGAACACCTGTGACCATTAGCCAGTAGGAGAAATCAATTGTATGAATGGTTAAAATTTTATATGATATAAAGTGGGATCTTCAGGTTAAGGAGCGTAATTATGGATATTTTTAAAAACAGAAATTTTGTTCGTCTCTTTTTTGCAGCACTTGCCTCGCAAATGGGGACAACAGTAGGCAATATGGCGTTTGCCTTTTATTTGCTCGACCATTTTAGTCAACAGCCCGCCTACGCCACATTGGCAGAGTTAATGTATTCACTACCTACCATCTTTGTCTTTTTTATGGTCGGTGTGGTCGCAGACCGTTTTGATCGTAAAAAAGTCGCAGAGAATTGTGATTGGATACGAGCTGGGCTGACGATTGTTTTATTTATCGTCATTTATTTTAATTCACTTCCACTTATTTTCTTGATCTTGTTTATACGAAGTGCCGTTACGAAGTTCTTCTATCCAGCTGAAGCATCTCTCGTACAGGCGATTTTAAATAAAGATCAATACGCAAAAGCCGCTGGCTTAAATCAAATGCTATTTAGTTTATTTATGGTGTTTGGTGTTGGAATCGGTGCTATTACGTATAAAACCATTGGTCTTCATGGTGCCATTACGATCGATTTGATCAGTTTTATTATTTCCGGCATCCTGATTCGTTCATGTAACATTCCAATGGAAGCGCGTCAGCCAAATGGACAAGCAGGCTGGAGAAGTATGACGATTAAAACGTCTCTTAAGGATTTTAAAGAAGGCATTATTTATATTTTAAAAAATAAATTACTGGCTTCCTTAATTTTTGGCTTCTTTGTTTTCGGTCTTGTCAATGGCGCATTTGCAGTCCTTCCAATGTTTACAATGAAATATGGTCTTTCACCAGATCACTTTGAATTGCATACATCATTCTTTACGATCGCGATCGGTGCAGGGCTTCTTGTTGGAAGCGTAATGGGCTCTGTCCTCGCTAAAAAGGTAAAGATGCAATATCTCATGTCGATTCCAATTCTGATTGCAGGCATTCTTATTTTTGTACTTGGTTCTACCCATACATTGTGGTTATTTTATGTTACATCATTTGTCATTGGAACGTGCATCGGTCCAATCAACATTGTCATTGGCGGCTGGCTGCCGAGAATCGTCCACCCTCGTCTCATGGGACGTGTGTCAGGATGGGTTGATCCGCTTACTATGTTTGCCCAATCAATGACGTTAGGTTTAATCGCGGTACTATTTCCAAAGCTCGTGACAAATATTTCTTATATTTATTACGGAATGGGCATGATTATTTTACTCGTCTTCCTTTTTTACTTCATTACACTGCCAAAATTCAGCAGAGAAGCTGCCGAGTTAGATGTACAGCGTGAATTAAAAGGCCAAGGAGTTCAATAAATGAAGCAAAAAGGACTTTCTCCTATAGAAAGTCCTTTTTTCATTGCTGAAACACAAACGACGCTTACTTATTCTGTTCATCGAAATGATTGGAAGCAAAATGAACGATTCTTTCGACTGCATAAATACTAATAAATAGGATAAGGAAGAGAAGAAAAGGATGAGAAGAAAAGGATGAATGGGCTGATCATCTACCACATACACAATGCCTCCAACGACAAATGCGACCAATAAAGGAGTTAAAATATCTTTCAAGATAAACAGTCCTTTCTTTTATTATGTACACTGATCAAACCTCTTATATACATTATATAACTTTATTTACTTTATCAACCATTTTATTGTGTTTAAAACAACATGATTGTGTATAAAATAGCAACAATTTTAATAAAAATTCTTTACATTATTGGAAGTTTTATAGTAGGATGGTCAGGTTGGAGGTGAGGGGTATGCTAAAAAGTTATTATTTTATTCATTCAAAAGATGATCATGGACAGTATGTTGTACATACAGAAGATTGTGCGTTTCTAGGAGATGCTTCAAGCCGTACATTGATTGGTCTGCACATGAATGGTGAAAGTGCCATTGAAGAAGCCAAAAAAATGACGAATGACACTGATTTTAATGGTTGTTTTTATTGCGCTTATTCTAGTCATACGAAATAGTCCATTTTTTAAGCCATATGTTCGACTCTGTTGTCTAGCATATGGTAGGTTTCAGAAGCAATCATGACTCAACATAAGAAAGACATACAAATTGAGAAACTACCCATTTATTTAAATAGGTAGTTATCATGATCTAATAGTTCACTTTATATATATTTCATTTCCATCAATTCTTCTAAGAACTCCCATTACCTCAAGCCAAATCTAGGTCTCTCTTTTGCTCCTTCTATGAACACTCACCCTTCTTCTGTTTTTTGAGCTGATACAGTGTCATGAATAAAATCATATATACAATACTAGCTGTCCCCCTCTCCACTGGCATGACGAATTTCAATTTGTCTTTATTTTAGAGGGCGAGGCTGAATTTCACATCAATGAAGACACTTTATCTATAAAGGAAGGAGACGGTGTATTTATCAACAGTGGCATGGCAAAAGACGCCAATGGAACGACATGTTCATATATTTGTTTAAACGTTTCTTCTCATTTCATCACAGCCAATGAATGATTCACCACGTTCGTTCATCGTTATATGCAGGTGAGTCAAACACCGTATATTCTATTCAACGTAAAGGTCAAAACATATCTTTCAATGTATTCAAACCATTCAACAATGAAACATAATGCAGTAAACACCATAAAAATGAACGTACGAAACACATGCTCATATGGATTTATCAGCATTATCTTGAAAAAGTACTTCTTCGAGATATCTCTCATGCAGGACAGCTAAGCCGCTCTGAATGCTGCAGATACTACAAAGATATTCTAAACAAATCACCCCTGCATTATGTCAATGAGTATAGAATTCAACAAAGCCTCATCTTGCTTCAAGAGACGAATTTAAACCTACCAGGAATCGCCTACCAAGTAGGCTTCAACAGTACAAGCTATTTTATTAGTGTTTTTAAAAGAATAAAAAATACGACACCTTTAGCATATAGAAAATTAAAAGAGTCGCATTCTTTTCAGCTGAAACGGCTACATGAGATATGAAGATGGTGGTTCTGCCCTTTTAACATTCAACCACGTTTCAAAATCATTATGAATGGCTATTGTAAATAAAAGCGATGGAGTCCTATCGCTTTTTACAATAACTCTATTTGCAATTTACTAATAATAATCCAACAAGTTAACAAAAATAAATTAAAAACAAATC
>NZ_JOTP01000029.1 GCF_000715205.1 Bacillus zhangzhouensis
AACCGTACGCTCTAGCCAGCTGAGCTACACCGCCATAATGAAAAATGCGCTAAGAAGCACAAGAACTATAATACAAAGGATTCGCTTGTCCGTCAATAGAAAGTTTTAAATTAAATGACGAAATCTCAAAAAATGTCGAGCTAAATAAAAAAAGCACCTGCTGAACAGCAAATGCTTTGTTGTAAAATTATATAGAAAGCAGCAACAAGTTAACCTCTTCTTGCTCCGCGCCCCCCACGTTTTGATTCCGTGTTACGTTTTAAAGATGTTAAGCGGTCTTCGCTATCTTTTAAGAATTTGTTCATTTTTTGCTCAAACGATTCCTTCGGACGGAAATCATTTCTGCTCGGTCTTGATTGTTGTTGTTGAGGACGATCTTTTGCTTTTTTAATGGACAAGCCGATTTTACCGTCTTTTTCAACGTTAATCACTTTCACTTCAACTTGTTCACCGACTTTTAAATGCTCATTAATATCTTTTACATAGTTATCGGCTACCTCACTGATATGAACGAGACCAGTTGAACCTCCTGGCAACTCCACAAAAGCTCCAAAATTTGTAATGCCCGTAACTTTCCCTTGTAACTTGCTGCCAACTTCAATCGACATAAAAAAAGTGCTCCTCCTTAGACTTATAAAAAAATCTCATTTGTTCAATTATACATAAACTGAATTTTAAGTGTCAACAAGGCTAATCGCTCTTATTGCCCACATCAAAGATTTTTTCGCCTTTTTTGGACATATAATAGTCCCGTCGTGCCAGTTCGAGTACGTATTCCTTGCTTTTGAGCTTCTTGATCTCATCAGAAATATCTTCCTGCTTTGTTTGTAATTGCTTCAATTCTTTTTCGAGCGCAACCTTTTTCTCTTCTTTTTCTTTTAATGCGGAAGATTGCGACCAGAGGGCACTTGTCACCAAAACAGCAAACATGAGCGCAATTACACCAAACACGGTAAGCCTTCTAAGGAGTCCACGGCGTTTGCGTTTTAAGCGCTGAGCTTGTTGTTCCATTTGTTTTTGGTAATCATTTTGAATTTGTGCGATATTTCTTTTTCTCTTGTTCAAGGATGAAGGCCTCCTCTCTTACTTTGTCCAAAATTGTTTCCATTTCGTTTTAATGGTACGAGATAATTTCTTGGTCCCTTGTAAAATTCCTGCTCCTTTTGAGAAAAACAATCTAACGGATGTTCGCCATTTTTCGGGAATCCGATGAATAATGGTCACATTGAGTAACCAGATGAGCGGATAACAAACAATCGATAGCACCTTCCACACGAGCCGAAACGTAAAACGAACAAGACGTAAGAGCAAGTGGAACAAGAACAGTATAACACTTATGACCATTGTGACAATCCAACGGATCGGCTGGAAGACGATCGACATGACCAGCCTTTTAAGGATTAGAACGGTCTGATAAATACACATCGTGATAAACTTGAGAATATTGATATACAGCTGTTTCATCAATGCCTGATACATTGAGAAACCTAGGGCAACGGCCAGAAAGATATAAAGCCTGAATTCTCCCTCATTTGTTAACAGCAGCACATAAAAGAATAAGAGACCTTGCACCATCCAAAAAAGGACATCGTGTATGACCAGAAGCCATTTTGCTGTTTTCTCACGGTTCACAAACAGCTTGTACGTATCAAGCGATGCGCCCAGCCAGATGCCCATCGCTGCCATCGAAAGCATCGTATAAAACTGGACTGTCAGCGTCATTTAAACAGCTTGCTAAAAAATCCTTTAGCTTTCTCCCCGTGCTGCTCATCTACATAGATTAAGTCAAAGACACGCCCTTTGATGGACACAACGCCTTTTTCTACATCTAAGTTTTTCATTTGCAGATTTTCTCCTCGGATAGCGAGAATTCCCATGACCGTCTCAAGCAGAAATTCTTCATTATCAAAGCTTTCCACCTGTTTAACGCCGGTAATATCTAAATGCTTTCTGCTTCGCATTGTGACATTGTGCTCCGCTTCTGATGACAGCTTCGTGCCTTGAGGTTGATTATAATATTGATTCATTTATACATCCCCCATATCTCATACTTGCATTGTTACTGCATTGTATGTGATAGGAAGGTCATTTAGAACAAGCCCTATTCTGCTGTTTTTTCTTCTTTTAGCACGGTATACATTCCAGCCGCTTCTTCTTTTTTCGTCGTGTCCTTTAACTCGTTGACTTGAACAGTCACAAGTTTTTGACCAAAGCGGATTTGAAGCTCGTCTCCTTCTTTCACGTCAGAGCTTGCTTTCGCCTGCGTTCCATTAATGGAAATTCTGCCTTGATCGGCTACTTCTTTTGCCAATGTTCTTCTTTTAATTAAACGAGAAACTTTTAAGAATTTATCTAGTCTCATATGTCTTCACCTCTTTCTATGCGTTTGGCATCGTTCCACAGATCGTCCATTTCCTCTAGCGTCAGATCCTCTAGTGAACGTCCCATGTCCTTAGCTTTTTGTTCGATATGCTGAAAGCGCCGCATGAATTTTGTGTTTGCGGAAGAGAGGGCCGTTTCAGGCTCCAGTTGATAGAACCTGCCAATATTGACAAGAACAAATAAAAGATCCCCAAATTCATCTTTCATTTGCTTCGTTGCACCTTCGTCTGTCTTCTCTGCCACTTCAACGAGGAATTCCTGCTTTTCTTCTTCGTATTTATTCCAAATATCTTCTACTTCTGTCCAATCGAAGCCAACCTTAGCGGCTTTCTTTTGGAGCTTATATGCCTTTGTTAAAGCTGGAAGTGTCGCCGGGATGGATTGCAAAATAGATGCTGACCGCTCCGGCTTCTCCTGCTGCTTGATTTTTTCCCAGTTGGTTACCACGTCTGATGCCTCAGAGACATTCGTATCACCAAACACATGTGGATGTCGTCGAATCATTTTTTCTGTGACATGCTGGATGACATCATCAATTGAGAAATAGCCATCATCTTCACCAATTTGAGCGTGAAGTAAAACCTGCAGCAGCACATCTCCGAGCTCTTCCACCATATGATCTGGGTCGTCTTCATCTATAGCTTCAAGCAGTTCATAGCACTCTTCAATTAAGTACGGTTTGAGCGACTCATTGGTTTGTTTTTGATCCCACGGACAGCCGCCTGGACCTCTTAATGTACGAATGACATCACGGAAAGTGTCAAATTGTTGATAGAGTAGCTTTTCATCTTGAATTGGAGGTACATAAACACTCGTTAAGTTATTTATCGACACATCTCGATCAAGTTCAAATAAAGGAACAGCAGTAATCTGTTCCTGACTGCTCCCAGCCGCAGTCACAATATAAACTTTATAGTCGTCAGGCAGTTTCTCCATCAGCGTAAGCTTCACATTCGAAGCTGTCATCTGATCATACACCTGACAAATCAAAACATGCTGGGTTAATTTCAGATCATCCGCTCTCATATCCCCTGCATCAACGAATTGTAACCCTTCAATCGGGTCAATCTGCAAGGAATTAAAGGTCGCATCTAGAAAGCTTTGTCCACCAGCAACGTACACTTCAATCCCGCGTGCTTTCTGCTGAGCCACAAGCAGTTGTACGGTCTTTTCTGCGACAAATGGATGACCTGGTACTGCGTACACAATATCCTTTTCGGCAGCCTCCGCAAATAGAATTTCCGTGATTTCTTGATACACCGAATCAAACTGATCGTGCTTTTCATAAATCTCATCAAAAAAGGTCAGAGATGGGATCTCCTGCATCAATTCTGCGGTAAGTGGATGATCCTGCGTTCTCATAAATACTTCTTTCGCCTGCTTCAGTTGCTTATATACACCGAGCGTCAGCTGATCCATGTCGCCTGCCCCGAGACCAACGACTGTAATCTTACCTGCCATTTTGATTCCCTCTCATCTGTTTAAAATATAAAATCTTTTCACCTAATGGAATGAGTCTCCATTCCTCGTCCGTAAATACTTCTAGCTTAAGAATACTATATAAAAAGGCGAAACCACCAATAAAAACTGACGTCAAGCTCTCTAAAACGGAAAACGGACGTTTTTCAATGGGAATGACCCAAGAAAACAAAGTTTGATACCCTATTAAGACGATGGCCATGAGAGCCGCTGATAAAAGAATTTTCAGTGGGAACAGCTCTCTCATTAAAATCCATCCTTTACGCTTCAAGTAAACCGCATTGAGCAAGGCTGCGGCGAGAAAACCACATACGGTTGACCATGCGGCACCGTGGATGCCAAATAAGGGCACAAGCGCAAGCGTCAGCACCCATTTCACGAGCACACTGAGGATCACCACAACAGCCGGATACACGGTATGCCCAAGCCCCTGAAGTAAAGCAGTTTGCGTAATCGCAATCGACGTAATTGCGATGGATATACAGAATATTTGCAGCGCATCTGTGCCTAGGTCATTACGAAAAAGCATTGTATTCACTGACGATAGAATACAAATCAGCCCGACCGCTGCACCAATCCCTAGCACCGACGTTGTCTTCAACGATGTACGGACTTTTTGCCGAATCGCTTTGTGGTGCCCTTTCCTCATGGCTGAAGATAAAAACGGAACAAGAGAGGTTCCGATACTAATTGCAAACACCGTCCCTAGCTGTAAGAAAGGCTGTCCTCTGTCATACACGCCTTTTGCCGCCTTTGCTGCCGCTTCACTCAAACCCTCGCTGCGGAGCAAAGCATACAAGTGAAAGGCATCAATCATTTGCATCCATAAAATAAGCAATCCACTCACGCAAATCGTCAATGTATATAGAACTAAACTTTTCAAAACATCTTTTTTCCGCAGTGTCGCCTGGTGTAACGTACTGCTTAATGGCGACTGCCTTCGATTAGTCAGCCAAAGAAAAAGAAGCAGTATGAGTGAGGCCGCACTTCCGGCTATAGAGGAGAACACTGCACCAGCTCCTGTTTCATAAAGCGAATAGCCATGCCTCACGAAATAGAAGGATAAAACTAGCAGAACGCCTACCCTGATGAGCTGCTCAACCAACTGAGATATAGCGGTTGGAAGCATCATGCCGTCACTCTGAAAAACACCCCTCAGCATAACGGTGAGCGGAAGAAATAAAAAAACAAATGCACTCATCTGAATGAGCAAGATTAAATGGCTGTCCGCCATGAGATTCGCTATTCTGCCTGCTCCTATGTATAGACAAAGAAATAAGACCAAGCTCAGGAAAGTGATATACACTAGCGATACCCTTGTAATGATTCGCCGATTCTCTGCCCCATGCTCACTCAGGAGCTTGGACACCATGACAGGAAAACCTGTTGTTCCGAGCATGATGGCAATGCCCAGGAAGGGATAAACCTGCTGATAAATATAAAAACCTGTGTCTCCTACGATGTTTTGAAAAGGGACACGATAAACGGCACTTAGCACCTTTGATAGCAAGCCTGCGATGGTCAAAATCACTGCACCTTGGAAAAGCCAATGCGGCTGATTCACAGCATTTTTCATGGATGACTCCTTTATGTTCAATCAAAAAATAGATCTACATTTAAACGCACTCATTATATCATACGTTACTGAAAACCGTTTCTTTCTAAGGAGTAGACGACACATTACCCGTTTTGTTTCATCCCATATAAAAAACGCCGATAAAATCAAATGATTTCATCGGCATTCTTTCGTTTTATCAAAATGATATAGAATTATTAGACCTAATGTTCCATTTGACGGGCTAAGAAGCCAGCTGCCGTTTCTGCCGCTTTATGCTCCACTTCTCCCATTGAACGCTCTTTAGAAAATAAAACCACGGCGCCAATTGGATCTCCGTTTGCAACAATAGGTGCAATGGTATAAGCAGATACGTCATCATCTATACCATCGACAAGTTGAATTTCTTTCTTGCTTTCCTCTAACACAGAATTACGCTGATCCATTGTTCGTTCAAGTAAATCACTGATGGATTTATTTAAATACTCTTTTTTCGAACTGCCGGATACAGCAATATACGTATCACGATCACAAATCAGGATGGAATGACCCAAACTATCGAATAATGCATCAGCATATTCCCTTGCAAAGTCTCCTAGCTCACTAATCGGTGAATACTTCTTCAAAATCACTTCTCCATCGCGATCGACAAAAATCTCAAGCGGATCTCCTTCCCGGATGCGCAATGTTCTGCGAATCTCCTTCGGAATAACCACTCTACCTAGATCATCGATACGGCGTACAATTCCAGTTGCTTTCATTCACTGCTGCCTCTCTTTCGTTTGATGATGTGTTGGGTGAATGAAACAAAAGCGTCCACTTTATGCAACATTCACCACTTGACCCTGAGTTTAGTATCCGTCACATCAAACGTAATATACACGAGAGACAAACAAAATTTTATGAAGATGGAATGGTTTCTTTTTTCACACTTTGAAGGCCTCGAAGCATGCTAAGAACGACCTCCAGCCATTCCCCGGTTTTCTTGCCTTTCGTTTGGACAGAAATAATCAGCTTGCTGCCTTCCATTCCTAAACCAATGTCACGTCCATATTTGCTGCCGAGCTCAAATAATTTTTGACCGTCGATTTCACTGCTTGCTTTCTCATCCAGGGTAAGTCTGACAATGCCTTTCTCCATCTTGATCAGCTCGACACGTTCCTGCACAGCGTACACCTTCATCGTCGCAATCGTGAACAAATCAGCCACTTCTTGCGGATATTCACCGAATCGGTCAATCATTTCATCCTGAAGCTCTTTTCGCTCTTCAATTGATCCAATGGCTCTAAACTGTTTATACATCTCGATCTTTTGCTTGCCATCAGAAATATATGTGTCAGGAATGTAAGCATCAATTTGCAGATCGATTTCCGGCTCAAATTTTTCTTGAGCTGTCGTGTCGCCTCTTCTTTCTTCAATCGCTTCTTTCAGCATTTGAGAATACAGGTCGAATCCAACAGAATCAATGAATCCATGCTGCTGTGCACCAAGTAAGTTTCCTGCTCCTCGAATCGTTAAATCACGCATCGCAATTTTAAAACCTGATCCGAGCTCTGTAAACTCTTTAATGGCCTGAAGTCTTTTTTCCGCTACTTCAGACAGAACTTTGTCTTTTCGATAAGTGAAATAAGCATAGGCAACACGATTCGATCGCCCGACTCGTCCTCTTAACTGATACAGCTGAGAAAGCCCCATTTTATCAGCATCGTGTACAATGAGCGTATTCACATTTGGAATATCGACGCCCGTTTCAATAATGGTTGTACTGACCAATACATCTGATTCGCCTTCAAGGAAATTGATCATAACCGATTCTAACTCGTTCTCACTCATTTTCCCATGTGCATAACTGACTTTCGCGTCTGGGACAAGCATCGAGATTTCATCTGCTTTCCGTTCAATATCCTCAACACGGTTGTAAAGGAAGTACACTTGGCCGCCTCGAGCTAGTTCTCGCTCGATCGCTTCTCTGACTAAAGCGCCATTGTACTCGACAACATAGGTTTGAACAGGGAAACGGTTTTCAGGCGGTGTTTCAATAACGGATAAGTCTCGTACACCAAGCATTGACATATGAAGCGTACGTGGGATTGGCGTTGCCGTTAATGTCAGTACATCAATATTGGCTTTCATCTGCTTAATTTTCTCTTTATGCGTGACGCCAAAACGCTGTTCCTCGTCAATGATCAACAGTCCTAAATCCTTGTAGACAATGTCTTTTGAAAGAAGTCGGTGTGTCCCGATGACCATATCAATGGTTCCGTTCTTCAGCCCTTTTAACGTTTCTGTTGTTTCTTTTCGCGTACGGAAACGGCTAAGCTGAGCGATTTTGACAGGGTAGTCTTGGAATCGGTCCATAATCGTGTCAAAATGCTGCTGTGCTAAGATCGTTGTCGGTACAAGCAGTGCAACCTGCTTCCCGTCAGCAATAGCTTTGAAGGCCGCACGAATGGCCACCTCTGTTTTTCCATATCCCACATCTCCACAAAGTAGACGATCCATCGGACGTTCCCGCTCCATGTCTTGTTTGATTTCGTGAATAGAACGAATTTGGTCGTCTGTTTCCTGATAAGGGAAGGCAGATTCAAACTGGCGCTGCATCTCATGATCCGGCGAGAAAGCATACCCTTTGCTTGCCTCACGTTCTGCATAAAGCTTAATGAGATCATCTGCTATGTCCTGAACAGAAGTTTCTACTTTTTTCTTCACGCGTTTCCAGTCACTGCCGCCTAGTTTGTACAGCTTTGGTTCTTTTCCTTCTGACCCTACGTATTTCTGTACCTGATCAATTTGTTCAACCGGTACATAAAGCTTGTCGCTTCCTTGATAATGAATATTTAAATAATCTTTATGAATGCCGCCAATCTCAAGCGTTTCGATTCCTAAATACTTACCGATCCCGTGGTTAATGTGCACCACATAATCGCCGACTTGAAGCTCTGAATAGCTCTTAATTCGCTCTGCGTTGGTTAGCTTTTGCTTACGTGCCTGCTTCTTCACACGTTTCTTGAAGAGCTCACCTTCTGTGATCAATGCAATTTTTGATAATGGCAGTTCAAAGCCTGTTTGCAGCTCACCTTGTAAAATATACACTTGCCCGCTTACAAGCTCAGCGTCTGGTTTGGCAAGAGCGGCTTCAATGTCATAATCATGTAAGACAGATGACAGCTTCTCTGTTCGCTCTTCATCCGCACCTAAAAAGACAACCGTGTAATGTTGTTTTTTGTAGCGTTCAATTTCACTCGCAAGTACATTCATCTGCCCATGGAAATTCTGCATTTGCTTACTAGATACATTGACGATATTTTGCGGATTTGTCTGCTGGACATGTCTCAAGAACAAAGAATAGTACAGAATGGATCTCGATTGCTGATTGATTAGCTCTTGGAACGGGAAAGAAAGAGACAAATCATGAAGAATGTTGCCTTCTTCAAGCAGACTAATCGTCCAATCAGCTTCTTCCTTTTCAAGCTGCTCTTCCATCTCCTGAATTCTGCTAATTTCATCTAGAATGATAATCGTATCCTGCGATGTGTAATCTAGCAAACTAGCAGGCTTTTCATAGAAATAGGACAGGTACTTCGTCATTTCCTGTGTCACGATGCCTTCTAGCAGCTTCTCACGATCAGCAGAAATATTCTGATGCAGCAGCTCTTTTTGCTGGTCAGAGTTGAATTTCTTTAAGCTTTTTGCAAGTCCTTGATCAAGCTGTTCAATCGCTCTCACTCGTTCAGGGCCTCTCACAATCAGCTCTTTTGCCGGACCGATCTTAATCTCTTGAAGCGTTTCTAGTGAACGCTGTGTATCAGAGTGGAAGGTCCGAATTGAGTCCACTTCTGTATCAAACAGTTCGATACGGATCGGATGATCTTCCGTTAACACATAAATGTCGATGATCCCTCCGCGCACACTAAAATCTCCGGGCGCAGCAACCATAGACGTCCGGTCATAACCGATTTGCACGAGTTGTTTTGAAAACGCCTCCAAATCAATTTCTTCACCAACCTTTAAATGGACCTGACTCTCCTTCCAGAGCTCGACTGGCGGAAGCATTCTGCGCACCGCAGCTGCCGGGGTTACGATAATGGGGTTTTCTCCATTCGCAAGTCGATTCAGAACATCTAGACGCTGTGCTCTAAGCTCAGGGCTGGCAACTGCGATCTCTGATGCAATGAGTTCATTTACAGGATAAAGAAGGACCGAGCGATTCGAGATCACACTTGCTAGATCATCTGTTACCTTCTGCGCTTGATACAAATTATGGGTCACAATAAACATTGGCCGTTTTAACTCGTCTGATATAGCGGCTGTAAATAAAGATCTGACGGAGCCTGATAGTCCGGCGAGCAGCTGTTCTTTTAACCCTTCTTTTAGTCCGTTAAAAATTGACTGAAAATCATCACTTTGTTTGATAAATGACTGTATGTTTTTCATTTGGCTCCTCCTCCCTGCTTGTTTAAAACAGAAAAACGCTTTGGTCTAATATCTACACCAAAGCTTTTTATTGAATAAAAGTATGATACTGATGGTAATCAGGATTTCTTTCGAGCGCCTCTTGGCAATCCTCACAAATGGTTTGTACATGTAAATCACCATTTTCCCTATAAGAAATCATATCGTTTCTTTCTTCATTTGTTAAGTGATGAAATCCAAGTGCTTCACTTTGAACAGCGGATTCATCTAAACTGCCAACCTTTACACCACAGTGCCGGCAGTAATAATGCAAAGCCATACGTGATCCTCCCATGCTGAGATTTTATGATCAGTATGTGCTTTGCTTATCATTCTTATACCTTCTTGTTGAAATCATTCATCACTTCTAAAAATGGCTTTGTTAAAGCCGCCTCACAAGCTTCAACAGACGCTTGAATGGCTGATGCGATGTCAGGCTGTTCCTCTTCTGAGAAGCGTCCTAGTACGTAATCAACGACCTTCATGCCATTTTGCGGGCGGCCAATACCAATGCGGAATCGGTCAAACTCAGGTGAGCCTAAATGCTGGATCAACGACTTAATCCCATTATGCCCTCCGGCACTTCCTTTTGTGCGCAAACGAATCCGCCCTGTTGGTAAATCAAGATCATCATAGATGACCTTCAAATGTTCAAGGGGAATATCATAGTAATCCAAAAGTGGACGCACGCATTCTCCTGATAAGTTCATATATGTAAGAGGCTTCACAAGTAGAACCTTTTGCCCTGAAACAAACCCAGTTCCAAATTGTCCATGGAATTTTGATTGATTTAATGGGATGTCCCATTTTTTTGATAATTCATCTATTGTCATAAACCCGACATTATGTCTTGTTTTTTCGTACTCTCTTCCTGGATTACCCAATCCAACGAATGCAATCATGAAACCAATAACCTCCTTTATCACAATGCACACGCCTAAAAAATGAGCCAATATGATTGCCTCATGCAAAAACGTATGAATTCTTTTCATTCTAGCACAAAAGACGCAACCACGGGAGGGTTACGTCTCGAAATGACCAGTTATTCTCCATTGTTATCCTTTTCTTTAATAGCCTCAGGTTCTTGTGTTTCCTCTTCGCTATCTGGCTCAGGAACCTCGGATTGCTGAGGCGGTAGAATGGATGCAACGACTTCTTCTGGATCGTTATTTATTTGATAAGTTGACTGAACAGACAGCTCACCGACTGTTAGTACATCATTTACATCTAAGTTTGTAATATCAGCTTCAATATGTTGCGGGATATCCTTTGGTTTTGCTGTAACGGATAGTTCAAATAGTGGCTGCTGAAGCACACCGCCATCTTTTACCCCTTTAGACTCACCAATCAGCTGTACAGGTACATCTGCATCAATTTCTCGCTGTAAGTCGACCACTTGGAAATCAGCGTGGACAAGCTCGTTTTTCAGCGGATCTGTTTGTAATTCTGTGACCATCACAGATTTTGTATCGCCGCCCACGTCTAATGTGATGATTGTATTCTTCCCTTCATCACGTAAGGTCTTTAATAAATCGATGCTGTCTAATGAAACAGCCAGGTTGTCTGTGTTTTTTCCGTATATGACACCAGGAACGTGTCCTGAATGACGGATTTTTTGCAGTGTGGAACGTTTGAAATCAGTTCTTTTATTTGCTTTTAAAGTTGCCATATTCAGCACCATCCTATTTCTTTTTTGTCACTACTTTCATAAATACCCATAACTACATCATTTTAAACATGTTTGGCTGTCAATTATGAAAGCAAAAAGACCCTAAGCTGATGCCTAGGGCCTTTTTGATAAGAGAATTAGCTAAAAAGGTAGCTCACAGATTCTTCTTCATGCACACGGATGATGGCTTCTGCAAGCAAAGGCCCAACTGAAAGTGGAATAATTTTTTCTACTTTCTTGTCATCTGTTAAGTGAATACTGTTGGTTACAACCAATTCTTTAATTTTAGAGTTTGTGATCCGTTCTACTGCTGGTCCAGACAATACTGGGTGAGTACAGCAAGCATACACATCAGCCGCTCCATTTTCGACAAGCGCATTTGCTGCCAGTGTAATGGTACCAGCTGTATCAATAATATCATCAATTAAAATCGCCGTTTTACCTTCAATGTTACCAATGATGTTCATCACTTCAGCAACGTTTGGCTTCGGACGACGTTTGTCGATAATTGCGATTGGCGCTTTTAAGCGGTCTGCCATTTTACGCGCACGTGTCACACCACCGTGGTCAGGAGACACAACGACAATATCATTCAAGTTTTTCTGTTCAAAATAGTTTGTTAAGATTGGCACAGCCATTAAGTTATCGATTGGAATATCAAAGAAACCTTGGATTTGCGGCGCATGTAGATCAAGCGCAATAACACGTGTAGCACCAGCTGTTTCAAGTAAATTTGCAAAAAGCTTCGCAGTGATTGGCTCACGCGGTTTTGCCTTACGATCTTGACGTGCATATCCGTAATAAGGGATCACAATGTTGACAGTTTTCGCAGAAGCACGTTTTAATGCATCAACCATAATGAGAAGTTCCATAATGTGCTCATTAACTGGCGCACTTGTTGATTGAATGACATAACAATCACAGCCGCGAATACTTTCTTCAATATTGATTTGGACTTCACCGTCACTAAAACGTTTAACAGAGCTCTTTCCTACATCAACTCCGATACGATCGGCAATTTCTTTAGCAAGTTCAGGGTTTGAATTCAAAGAGAATATCTTTAAATTCGCATCAGCATAACGATTAGACATGGTAAACCTCCGGGTATTTGGATTATTTTTTATGAATATTTTTCACATAATCTTCTTTATTGACTTGTCTTGCTCTAGCAATAGACAATGCATCCTGCGGCACATCTTTTGTAACCGTTGAACCGGCTGCAACATACGCCCCTTTTCCAACAGTGACTGGTGCGACGAGATTTGAATTACAGCCAATAAAGGCGCCGTCTTCAATCTTTGTTAAGAATTTGTTCTTCCCATCATAGTTGACTGTAATTGATCCACAGCCAAGGTTTACATCAGTGCCGACATCTGCATCTCCAATATAGCTTAGGTGAGATGCTTTGCTGCGGTCACCGAAAACCGTTTTCTTGATTTCGACAAAATTCCCGATCTTCACTTCATCGCCAATTTTCGACAACGGGCGAATATGAGCAAACGGCCCAATTGTCACATCTACTCCAACCTCACTATCGCAGACGACAGATTGCTTAATCACTGTTCGATCTCCGATGATGCTATCAACAATTTCAGTGTTCGGCCCAATAGTGGCGTCTGCACCAATTTTTACATTCCCTTTGATGACCGTTCCAGGATAAATGATTGTATCTTCACCGATGACAGCATCTGGCGAGATATACGTGTTCTCAGGATCAATCAAGGTCACACCATTCTTCATATGCTGATGATTAATACGTCGCTTCATGAATTGCTCTGCTTGTGATAGAGCAATACGATCATTTACTCCAAGTGTTTCTTCAAAATGCGGTGTTTGATAAGCTGCAACTGTTTGTCCTTCATTCTTTAAAATTTCAATAACATCTGGCAAATAGTATTCGCCCTGTGCATTTTCATTCGACACTTGCTCAATCACACGGAAGAGATCTTCATTTGAAAAGCAATAGGTCCCTGTATTAATTTCATTCACTTGACGTTCTGCATCATTCGCATCTTTATGCTCGACAATCTTCACAACAGCACCTGTTTCGTCACGAATAATACGGCCATAGCCTGTTGGATCATCCGCATGTGCTGTTAAAATAGTGACTTTCGCTTGATGTTTTTGATGCTCGCTTAACATGGCTTCCATTGTTTCCGCTGTCAATAATGGCGTATCTCCACAAATGACAATGGTTGTTCCCTTTTCCTGCGCGAGGAACGACTTTGCTTGTTTGACGGCATGTGCTGTTCCCAGCTGTTCTTCTTGAAGTGCATATTCACTTCTGTCCCCAAGCTGCTTCTTGACGTCCTCTGCTCCATGACCGACAATCGTCACAAGCTTGGCTAAAGAAAGCTTTAACGCTTCATCTGCCACATGCTCGACCATAGGCTTTCCGCAAACTGGATGAAGTACTTTGTATAACTTTGACTTCATTCTCGTTCCTTTTCCCGCTGCTAAAATCACTGCGAACCGCTTATCCATTGATTGGCCTCCAATATCCCTATTATCCATAGAAAAATATATCCTAAATAAGGACTGATTTCAAGGATACATGAGGAAGTACAATATTTTTCTAACGGATGAAACATATAAGACACATGAGGAAAAACGCAAAAAAGACAGCATTTAAAAGAAAACATTCCATTTTCTCTTAAAGCTGTCTTTTTAGATTCACATATGATTAAGAAGCTCCAGCTTCTTCATATTCAATTGTTTCTTCCTCTTCGCCTAAGCGATGATATTCATTTAATACAGCATCTTGGATTTTACCCCGAGTACCTGAATTAATTGGATGTGCAATATCGCGAAACTCTCCATCAGGCGTGCGTTTGCTAGGCATTGCAACAAACAACCCATTGTTTCCATCAATCACACGAATATCATGAACAACAAATTCGTGGTCCAGCGTGATGGATGCAATCGCCCTCATGCGACCATCGGTATTCACGCGGCGTAATCTTACGTCAGTAACTTCCACAGTAGTTCACCACCTTTTCCCAATATAAAAGCATTAATTAGGTATTCAACGATTGTGGTGATTCTCCTGCACATAATTTAAACTTTTTTTGAAATATCGGGATATTTATACATTATTTGTCATATTAATGACGGCGCTTACATCTTTTGCGTGAAAAAAAGACATCATGATGATGCCTTTTCCTGCATATGATGAAACCAAACGGCTTTCAATGAGGTTGCCTGTTTATTTCACTAATGCAACAACTTCAATTTCTACAAGCGCATCCTTTGGAAGTCTTGCTACTTCCACACATGAACGAGCTGGCTTATGCGTATGGAAATACTCACCATACACTTCATTCACTTCAGCGAATTGTTCCATATCTTTAATGAAAACAGTTGCCTTCACGACTGTTTCAAATGAAGCACCTGCTGCTTCAAGTACAGCCTCGAGATTACGGAAAACTTGATGTGTTTGGTCTTTAATATCTCCGTTTACAAAATCTCCAGCTGGCGTTAATGGAATCTGGCCTGAGCTGTAAAACATGTTATTGACAATAATTCCTTGAGAGTAAGGTCCGATGGCTGCTGGTGCGTTTTTGGTTTGAACAACTTTTGTCATATCAATCTCTCCCATTCAAATACATGTTTGATCAAAGCTTAAGCTTTCGAATGAAAAAACTCGTGGAAATTGCCTTCATTGATCTCAATGATCTTCTGCTTCATATCAATGGTTGATAGCTTTAAAAGCGATACATATTCATCGACAAGACGTTCTTTTACGCCCTCATCTTCTAAAAGAACACCGATCCCTGCAACATTTGCATTAAATTCCTCAAGCAGATTCATCATGCCGTTAATGGTTCCGCCCGCTTTCATAAAGTCATCAATGATCAGGACATTGGATCCTTTATCTAAGCTCCGCTTTGCAAGTGACATGGTTTGAATTCGGTTAGAAGAACCTGACGCATAATTAATACTAACAGTTGACCCTTCGGTTACCTTATTATCTTTTCTAACGATCACAACAGGCACATTTAAATAACCTGCAACAGAATAGGCAATTGGAATACCTTTCGTCGCAACGGTCATGACGACATCAATCGCACGGTCCGCAAAGATGGTCGCAAAAAGCTTACCGATTTTCGCAAGAATCGATGGATTGCCTAAAACATCGGTTAAATATAAATAACCGCCAGGAAGTACACGTTCAGGAGTCGATAAAGCATCTCCGATATCGTTTACTACTTCGTCTGCTTCTTTTAGGTGAATCTTTGGAATATATTTCACTCCGCCAGCAGCTCCAGGGACAGTAAGCAATGTGCCTATGCCCTGCTGTTCGAAGGTCTGTTTAATAATCGTTAAGTCTTCACTAATGGAGGACTTCGCAGATTGATATCGCTCTGCAAAAAATGTTAACGGTACTAGTACGTGCGGGTGGGTTAACAAATAATTTGTTAAGTCCACCAATCTGCCGCTTCGACGAAACTTCATGAACTTACCCCCAGAACCCGAATAATTTATGAATAATATAACTTAATATACGGATTTAATCAAGGGCATTTTGTTCGCCGATCATGCGGACAGCGTAAACTTGATCACAAAATCCTCTCAGTCCGTTATATATTCTTTGTACCTTAGATTCAAATTGAATCAAGCCAAATACAGTTGGGCCACTTCCACTCATTAAAACAGCATCTGCACCGAATCGCTTCATCTGTCTCTTAATCATATCTACTTCTGGATACATCTTTAATGTCACAGACTCCAGAACGTTACCGAGTGAGCCGCACATCCCTTTATAGTCTTTCGCTTCAATTGCTTCTATCATACGCTGTACATTTGGGTGTTCTACTTTGCTTGCGTCGTATTGTCTGTAGACTTCAGCTGTAGATACCCCAATCACCGGCTTCGCTAAAATAACCCAGCAATGCGGAGGTGTCGCAATATGCTTCAGTTTCTCTCCACGTCCTGTCGCTAGCGCTGTCCCTCCGTGTACACAAAAAGAGACATCTGAGCCGATCTCCGCTCCAAGCTCAGCTAGTTCATCTAACGTGAGATTTAACTTCCACAAGCGATTTAAGCCGCGCAGAGCCGCTGCCGCATCGCTGCTGCCCCCAGCTAGACCTGCTGCGACAGGAATTGATTTTGTGATGACAATCGATACTCCTTTTTGAATACCGAACCTTGTTTTTAGTAATTTAGCCGCCTGATAGGCCAAGTTACGCTGATCATCTGGCACAAATCGATTATGAGATGATACACGGATTTCATCTTTGTCCAGCTCCGTCAGCTCTAGTCGATCTGAAAGGTCTATTGTTGTCATCACCATCTCCACTTCGTGATATCCATCCGGTCTTTTTCCATGAACATCAAGTGAAAGATTTATTTTTGCCGGTGCTTTTTCTAAAATACGCAAACATTTCACCTACTTCTCCATCTAAACATAAGTATCAATATTGTATCACATTTGATGGATCTGATGAATATTGGCTTTTACGCCTAGCACACTGACTTTTCCATCAAAAAAAGCCAGAGACACCCGAGGTATCCCTGACCGTTTATCTATCGTTGATTCTCATCCTGAGCCATGTGCTGTTGAGCTAATTCAATGGCACGTTTGACCATATTACCTGCATCACGCGCACGAATCTCTCCCCAGCCTCCATTTTTGACGGTATCATAAAATCCAAGATCCTTCGCCAGCTCGTATTTGAACTCATCTGACATAATGCCTCGGCGTCTACCCAAACGAAACAGCCCCTTTAGTCGAGAATTCGAATCAGCGCCACTGCTTTCGTGGCTTTCTTATTTTGTATCGAATCTTTCGTTTTAACCCTTTCAAATAATGGACAGGCGCCCATACAGAAAAAAAGGCAAAACAAAAAGCAGTAAACAAGAAGTTCACTGCCCATTAATAGGCGACTGAGCTAGCGGTATCATCGAACGTTAATTCGACCGTCTCAGTCAGTATATCTGCATAACTGTAAGAAACTCTTTCAAACGAATTTTCATCTTGATCTAATTGAATCACAAAAACAGAAGGGTACGTTTCAGCTAAAATGCCCGAACGCTCAATTGTTTTACGGCGGCCTCCGTTAGCCTTTAACGTCAAACGTTTACCTAAGTTACCATCAAGCGATCTTTTGATGTC
This sequence comes from Bacillus zhangzhouensis, assembly GCF_000715205.1. Classification (GTDB taxonomy): domain Bacteria; phylum Bacillota; class Bacilli; order Bacillales; family Bacillaceae; genus Bacillus; species Bacillus zhangzhouensis. The sequence continues at coordinate 17,653 of NZ_JOTP01000029.1, forward strand.
GGACAAAGTCTTCGCCATTGCATCCACCTCACTGAGATAATTATACAACAACGGCCCGTTTTTGTCAAATAAAAATTAAATTATATCAACGAACACGAGCCATTGTCAACAAAATATTTTTGACAAACTTCTACCTTTTCTTCTCCCTATTTTTCTCAAATTCCGGTGAATTATGTATCCGTTTGAAATTTCTTTTTAAATATAAAAAAAACCAGACTGAAATCAGTCGGGTTATGTCGATTCATGGTCTCTTTTATATGGCATACCTACCCTTAAAACACCCTTCGTTTCGATTCCTCCGAGACCTTTTTCTCTTGTTAATGTATTTCGGAGCACATCCCACACGTTGATTCGATCTACAAATGGAGTGAAGCTGATCTTCGCAACAATATAGACGGGGTCGAGCGCATGGATGTTGACACGAGAAGGTGAGCTTGCAAAGTTCGCACCTGCTTGGATCAATGATTCAAAATGAGATTGACATGCACCCGCAAAGATCACAAGTTGATCTAAATGCGGAATTTTCCTTCTTGCTTTTTGAACCGTTTCAACGAAATGACGAGAATGGCGATATGCACCGATATCATGTACCCCGCCTTTTTGCTTGGAATACGCATCATGTCCTGTGATGACCAAGATATCAGGTCGATATTGATCGATTAAAGAGTCAATCATGCTTGGCATTTTCTTCTCATGGCAATGCACACCATACACAGGCACACCAATTCGTTCATATACGTCTAAGCATTTCTTTAAGTACGAAGCATCTCCATCTAAATGAAGAACCTTTCCGGGCATGTGAAAATACTGCTCCTGATGCTGGTATTGCCCCGAAGTATAATATTCTTGTTTTTCACGCAGCAGCTGATAATCCTGTCTGAGTAAGTCGAGCGATTCGTTAATTTTCCGCTCGTCGTCCTTCTCTCTTGTCAGCTGCTCTTCTTTTTGAATCAAGACCAAGTCAGACATCTTTGCATCAGCAATCAGCCTCACTTCATTCCCATGCAAAATGGCGGTGGCTTCGTGCTGATCTGTCTCATCAATTCGTATGATACGAAACATAATATCCATCTGATAGGATGCCCTCGTCACCATATCTCCTATTTGAAATTGCATGCTTTTCACTCCACAATCAGGCTCAAATCCTGTTGGTATCGTCTTGCGTTGAACATGTTCGTCTTTCATATGTGCTGTTCTTTCTAGCCTATGCCCGAACGGATGAAGTGGTGAAAAACAAAAGAAAAAGCCCTTAAAATAGGGCTTTTTGTAAAACGTTAGATAAACGGGCAAATTCCTCAATGGATAGTGACTCACCGCGTCGCTTCCCATCAATTTCAGCTGTTTCAAGCGCTTCTTCAATGATGGCTTTATGTTTTTTACCATCAGGCAGATTGTTCAATAGATTATTCATCAACGTTTTCCGGCGCTGACCAAAGCTCGCACGGATGAGCTGAAAGAAAAATGCATCATTTTCTACTGAGACAGCAGGCGTTTCACGAACTGTTAGTTTAATGACAGCCGAATCAACATTTGGCTGGGGAACGAAAACAGTTTTAGGCACAACCATGACCGTTTTCGCTTCCGTATAAAATTGCACCGCAATAGAAAGAGAGTTGTATTCCTTTGATGAAGGGACAGCTGCCATACGATCTGCGACTTCTTTTTGCAGCATGACCACAATCCCTTTCAATGGAAGGTTTTCTTCAAGCAATTTCATAATAATCGGTGTCGTCACGTAATAAGGAAGGTTGGCTACAACCATCACTTCTTTACAGTCAGCAAAATTTTCTTCGATCACCTTCCTCACATCCGCCTTCAATACGTCTTGGTGAATGATGGTGACATTATCATATGGAGAAAGTGTATCGTTTAAAATGGGCAATAAACGCTGGTCGATTTCGAAAGCGGTCACTTTCTTTGCTCGTTTAGCGAGCTGTTCTGTTAATGCACCGATACCAGGTCCAATTTCAATAACGCCTGTTTCATCTGTAATCTCTGCATGATCGACAATGCGATCTAAAATATTTGTGTCAATTAAAAAGTTCTGCCCTAAGCTCTTTTTAAAAGAGAAACCGTACTTCTTTAGTATTTCCTTCGTTCTGACGGGTGTCGCAATATCTTTATTCATCAGCTTCCTCCTGCATGACGGTCTTTAAGGCCGCAATAAAATCATGTTTGGTTATTTGAAACATGTGAAGGCGCTTTTGCAGCTGCTTCGCATTGGTATATCCTATATTTAAAAGCACACCTAGTCGTTCGCGGCGCCGTTTCGATGCATCGCCTCCGATAAGGCCTGCGTCAAATAAGTCGTCTAAAGTAATGTCACTTTCCGATTCTTCCATTTCCTCATGGACATGGGCAAGGCATTCCCGAATACTGTCCAAGGAAGCGTGCTCAACGCCAATTCCTTTGTCCCGCTTGGCTTTCGCAAGATGTTTTGGCAAAAACGCGTGCTTACAACCTGGAACCGCTTCTGCGATGGTTTTACGGATCTTCTCACCAGGAAAATCAGGATCTGTTAAAATAATCACACCTCGCGTCTCCTGAGCAAGACGTACCTGTTGAATGACTGTATCGCCAATAGCAGATCCGTTTGTTTCGATCGTATCTGCATCAACGGCCATCTTCACTCTGGCAGTGTCATCACGACCCTCCACCACAATGATCTCTTTGATTTTCATTTATTCCTCCGCTTGCAAAAACAATAAACATTTTTTGGTCAAAAAACGAAACCTTTCATGCTGTTTTTGCGTCTAATTAATTAGAAAACAGTGCTTCTATTATAACCAAAAAAACAGAGGGTGCGCAAAGCCCTCTGTTCATATAAATGATTTGATGTGTTTATTTGAGCACTCTAATTTTCACTCGTTTATTTCCCCATTGATAAGCTACCGACTTACTTGGGACGAACACATCAATTTTATTCCCTTTTATAGCAGATCCAGTGTCTGATGCAACGGCATATCCATAGCCTTCCACATACACTTTAGAGCCTAGCGGAATGACACTCGGATCAACTGCTATGACCTTTGCACCCGGATTTGCTTTTAAATTAAAACCTGTAGACGTTCTGCCCGTACATCCAGCACAGCTCGCTGTATAGGCTGTTGACGTCACGTAGAATTCTTTTCCTGACGATTCATTGCTTCTTGAAACTACAGGGGATGCTTTAGGTTCCTTTTTGGACACTTGGGTACCAATGGCCACTAAACGATCCTTGCTATCTTTTTCAGTTACTTCTTTGATTAATTCTTTAGACACCACTTTGCCGTTTTCTTTCACAATGGCATAGTGCTTCTTCAATTTACCTTCTTCACCTTTTTTAAGTACCTTCTCTTTTCCTTTTTCAAGAGAACGATCCTTTTTATGTTTGGTATCAAAAGCAATTTTCTCTTCCACTACATCGGTGACTTTTTCCACCCGAGTGATCTGGATATCTGCGCTTTTTTTAGAAATGTTACTATGTAACGCAGGCTTGATCTTATCGTGCTTCTTGAGCCTTAGCTCTTGTTGCTTTAAAAAGTCAGCGACCGTAGTCGAAGTGGTCCACACTTTTTTATCCTTTCCTCCATCCTTTAAGCTGACCTGAAAGGCCTGCTGAACCACAAGATTCATATCCTTTTTAATCTTGTCATTCTTTCCTGGAGTCACTTGATCGTGCTTCCCAATATCTATCTTTTCATTCTTCAATAATGCTCCAACCGTCTGATCTGTTGTCCATATCGTTTTCTCTTTCCCATCTAGGGTAAGATGAACCGGTATAGACGCATCATACACAATGTTCATATTGTCTTGAATCTTTGTATTTAGACTTGGAGAGATATGATCCTCCGCCCTGGTCCTTATCCCAAGGTCTGAAAGCAGCTGTGCTACTGTCTCTTCATGTGTACGAATTGTCTTCTCTTTACCATTGATTGAAATGGTAATAGACTGCTTAGTGAACTCATGCGCACCGTAAGCCGTCCCAGTTCCAGCTAAAAGTAAGCAAGCGACTAGTAATAAAACCTTGCCTTTTCCTAGCTTGACAGAAAACAGATTTTTCATTTTTTGTACGATGAAAAACGCCTCCTTCTCCTCGGAGAGATTATATAGAGTATCTCAAAACCTGTCAACCCTTCCACCCACTGTACAAAAATGCTCGATTGTAAACCTATTATGGGAGATTTATGGCAGGAAGGGAAGAAAGACTTATCGACAACTTATCCTATGAGGAGCAGCAAACGTGTAGAACTTTTTCATTATGTTTCACAAATGGACAAGCTTAAACAAGGATTGACATCATATACTGTCAGTTTATACGGAAAACTTTTTTCGCATTTTCTGTTGTCAATTCAGCAAGCTCTTCAAAGCTCATTTCTCGTAATTCAGCAATTTGCTCTACGATATATTTCACATAACTTGGCTCATTGCGCTTCCCTCTGAAAGGCGCTGGCGTTAAGTATGGGCAGTCTGTTTCAATCAAAAGTCGATCACTTGGTATGTCCTTTACAACTTCCTTCGGCTTTTTGGCATTTTTAAATGTCACAGGTCCACCGAATGAAATATAAAAGTTCATTTCCATACAGGCTTTTGCAATTTCGAGGCTTCCTGTAAAGCAGTGCATAATACCTCCAACATCTGCCGCTCCCTCTTCCTTTAAGATCGTCACGACATCTTCCGTTGCGTCACGGTTATGAATGATGATTGGAAGATTCACTTCCTTCGCAAGAGCAATTTGACGTCTAAAGACTTCTTTTTGTACTTCTTTTGGCGACTTGTCCCAATAGTAATCCAGACCCATTTCTCCAATGGCAACGACCTTTTCATGTTGAGATAATTCTTTAATCCAAGCCAAATCCTCATCTGTCATATCAATTGCATCGACAGGATGCCAGCCGATGGCTGCATAAATGAAATCATACTCTTCAATTAATTCCATCGCTCTCGTAATCGTCGGGCGGTCAAACCCCACCACCACAATGTTCTCTACCTTTTCACTTTTGGCTCGTTCGATCACCTGCTCTAAGTCCTCATTGTATTGTTCCGCATTTAAATGGGCATGTGTATCAAATAACATCGTTCATTGCTCCTTTCGACAATTCTCCTAAAAAACAAAAGGTGTTCGACGAAATGTTACACGTGGAACACCTTTGTTGATTTATAAAATTTTTGTTCCATTCGCTAGAGATTGATCCACTTCAAGGACCTGCAATTTCCCACCAGTTTCCCCAGTTAAAATCATTCCCTGGGAAATTTCCCCTTTGAGTTTAACTGGCGTGAGATTCGCTACGCAAACAAGCTTCTTCCCTACCAATTCATCTGGTTGATAATGCTTGGCAATCCCTGAGACAATTTGTCTTTTTTCAAATCCAAAATCAAGCTGGAGCTTTAAAAGACGATCAGCTTTTTTAACTGGGGCTGCTTCCAATACTTGTGCTACTCGAAGATCAACTTTCGAGAAATCATCAAATGCAATTTCTGCTCCCAGCTCAGGCAAATCCGTTTCTTCTATTTCAGCTTGCTCTTCTTCTACCTTAGGCGTACTTCCCTGCATTTTCTCTTTAATGTATGCCACTTCTTCTTCGGCCTCTAAACGCGGGAACAATGGCTCTCCTTTTTGTACCGTCGCTTGTTGAATCGCACCAAATGATAGAATACTGTCCCAGCTTTTGAGTTTATCTTCTTCGATTCCAAGCTGGAAGAAGATTTTCTCAGGTGTTTTCGTTAAGAATGGCGTTAGTAGCACTGCTGTAATTCGAAGTGATTCTGCTAAATGGTACATAACAGAATGTAGTTCTTTTCGTTTCGTTTCATCCTTCGCTAACACCCATGGAGCTGTTTGATCAATATATTTATTGGTTCTGCTGATTAATGTCCATACATTTGAAAGAGCCACCGAGAATTCAAGGTTTTCCATCGCTTCTTCATAAGCTTTTACCGTTTGTTCAGCCACAGCTTTAAGCTCCTCATCAAACTCATTGACAGGCCCTTTATAGCTACTTAATGTACCGTCAAAATATTTTTGCACCATCGCCACTGTACGGTTAAGCAAGTTTCCTAAATCATTGGCAAGGTCATAGTTTACACGTTCAACGAATCCTTCTGGTGTAAACACACCATCCGCACCAAATGGCACTTCGCGAAGTAGATAATAACGAAGGGCATCAAGGCCATAGCGATCAATTAATGTAACCGGATCTACCACGTTCCCTTTTGATTTAGACATTTTGCCATCTTTCATAAGCAGCCAGCCGTGTGCAAAAATTTGTTTCGGCAGTGGCAGATCAAGTGCCATCAACATAATCGGCCAATAAATTGTATGGAAGCGTACAATTTCTTTCCCTACAAGGTGTACGTTGGCAGGCCAATATTTTTTATATTTTTCATCCTGATCGGTTCCATAGCCAATCGCTGTTAAATAGTTGAATAACGCATCAATCCATACATAAATCACGTGTTTCGGATTATTCGGTACTTTAATTCCCCAATCAAAGGTTGTTCTTGATACAGCTAAATCCTCTAAACCTGGTTTAATGAAGTTATTGATCATTTCATTCTTTCTTGATTCAGGCTGAATGAACGATGGATTCTTTTCGTAATAGTCCAGTAAACGATCTGCATACTTACTCATACGGAAGAAATATGATTCCTCTTTAATCAATTCAACAGGGTGACCACTGTCGGGGCTTTTCCCGCCAATGACTTCTCCTTTCTCATTTCGCTCAACATCAACAAGCTGTGTTTCCGTATAGAATGTTTCATCAGGAATACTGTACCAGCCTTCATATTGATCTAAATAGATATCTCCTTGATCAAGCAGTTTTTGGAAGACTTGCTCAATGATTTTCGTATGTCTTTTTTCCGTTGTACGAATGAAATCATCATTTGAAATGTCGAGTTTCTTCCATAATGATTGAATGTCTGCAACGACGGGATCTAAATACTCAATCGGTGTAATATTTTGTTCTTCAGCTTTTTGCTGAATTTTTTGTCCGTGCTCATCTGTACCCGTTAAATACATCACATCATAGCCTTGAAGACGTTTATAACGAGCCATGGCATCCCCTGCCACTGTCGTATAAGCATGTCCAATATGTAATTTTCCGCTCGGATAGTAAATAGGTGTTGTCAGATAAAACGTTTTTTTCTTTTCCGGCATGTCGGAACCTCCTGCGTGTGTGTAAATGTCAAAAGCTCCCGCCCAATGGACGAGAGCGGTTATAATCACTTCATTAAAATGTGTCAGATCATTTCATTATGTTTTGCACTTGTGCTTTCTCTATGATACCATCTTAGCCTTTAAGATCAAGCATATATACATAGAAGAAGATGAAATGATCGAAAAAGATGAGTTTTTCGAAAAAACGACAAACCGCTCGACATTTTGTCGAATATTGTCGTATGAAATATACTTTCAGATTTACAATTGGCTAATTTAGGGCAAAAGTCTCGTCAATCTGTTCTCATTATTTATCATATTTTTCTAGATAAAGTCCACAAAATCCTTACACACCAATAGTTTCAAGGTCTTTTGACTTTAAGAGTCATATTTTACAAACAATAGTAAACAAAATGATTGACGATTTATGGAAACCTTGTTATGCTAGGAATGTAAGGAATTTGTCGAATAATGACGAAGATAATATTATATTAAGAATAAGAACTCTTTGGGAGGAGAATGAAGATGAAATCTACAGGTATTGTACGTAAAGTTGACGAATTAGGACGCGTGGTGATTCCAATCGAACTTCGCCGTACACTAGGAATCGCTGAAAAAGACGCTTTGGAAATTTATGTTGATGATGAAAAAATTATCCTAAAAAAATATAAACCAAACATGACTTGCCAAGTAACAGGTGAAGTATCAGACGATAACCTTAAACTTGCTAATGGTAAATTAGTTCTTAGCCGTGAAGGTGCAGAGCAAATCATTAACGAAATCCAAAACCAACTTCAATCACAAAAATAAGTATCATATAAAAAGGTTCTTGCACCGTTTGCAAGAACCTTTCTTTATTGTTCAATATGATAGGCATCGTATATCGTGCGCTTTGGCACACCCCGTTCAACTGCTGTACGTTTAATGGCTTCCTTCGACGTCAATCCTTCCTCTATGTAATGGATCACGTGTTCTTTTTCAGATAAGGACTTCCACCAGGCTTCTTCATTCAGCTCTTCTTCATCCTGATCATTTCCTTGTACCACAAGACAGAATTCGCCGCGAATTTGTTGTTCCGTAGCCCATGTCAGCACGTACTCTAAATCTCCACGAATAAACTCTTCGAATTTTTTTGTCAGTTCTCGCGTAATTGCAATGTTCCGGTTCCCCCACACTTCCTTCATCACGGTCAGCGTTTCTTTTAACCGATGGGGCGCCTCATACAAAATAATCGTTTCTTGGCGTTTCTTCAATGCTTCCAGCTGTTTTTTCTTTTCCTTTTTTTGACGATCAAGAAAACCGTAAAAGAAAAATGGCTGTGGCGCGATCCCTGACGCAATTAGCGCCGTTAGTGCCGCGTTTGCACCAGGTAGCGGAATGACATAGCCTCCGATGCTAGTAAAGTCTCGAACCACTTCAGCTCCTGGATCAGAGATAGTCGGCAAACCAGCATCGCTCACTAGTGCGATATTTTTTCCTTCTTTTAGCCATTCGATCAACTTGTAACCACTGCTATCTTTGTTATGCTCATGATAACTCGTTAACGGGGTATCAATTTCATATACATGACAAAGCTTTTTCGTTTGTCTCGTATCTTCTGCGGCAATATAGTCTACATCTTTTAATGTTTGTATCGCTCGGAACGTCATATCTTCTAAGTTTCCAATTGGGGTTGGTACGAGATAAAGAATCCCCATTTCGGATTGACCATCAAAGCTTTTCTGTGTCTTTTTCATGTGCCGCCTCCTTTTCCATTCGCATTTCTTGTATATAAATGTCTTTCTTTTGACGTGTCCAAGTTTTAAAACGATATTCTTGCTGCATGGCTTCTCTTTTGGTTGAAAAACATTCATGGTAATACAGCTCAACCGGCCGCCTCGCTCTTGTATATTTTGCTCCCTTACCACTATTGTGGGTATTCAGCCTTTTTTGTAAGTCGTTTGTATATCCAGCATACAAACTGCCATCTGCACATTTCAATACATAAAAGTAATGCTTATGCTTCTCCATATAGTATCGTCCTGATTTCTTCTGTATACTCTTGGTCTTCCCCATAAACAAAGAGGGGTGGCAAGATTTTTAAATCTGGCTTTCCATCTTTCATGCCTTCTACTAAGATTGTATTGGCTTCTTTCCCCTGTTTCGGATAAACAAATTGAATTCGCTTTGGCTCTACACGGTATTTCTTCATCATTTCAACAATCTCAAGCAAACGTCCTGGGCGGTGAACCATTGCCAGCTTGCCCCCTTGCTTCAGCAAAGTGGAAGAAACACGAATGACATCTTCTAATGTACAATGAATTTCATGCCGTGCAATTGCTAAATATTCATTTTCATTGATTTCATCCTTAGAGGGTGTCTTAAAATACGGCGGATTACATGTGATCACATCTACTTTGTGGTTACCATAGCGTTTTGGCATGTCATTCAAATCACCATGTATCAATTCAATCTGATGCTCTAATTGATTATGCTCTACACTTCTCTTTGCCATATCATACAGGCGTTCTTGAATTTCAACACCTGTAATAGAGGCCTTAGACCGAGTCGAAAGCAGCAATGGTACGATACCATTTCCCGTACAAAGATCAATGATCTCCCCTTTTTGGATCGGCACATACGCAAATTTTGCTAATAAAACCGCATCCAATGAAAAGGCGAACACGGTTTTACTTTGAATGATTTTCATATCTTCAGCCAGCAAGTAGTCTAAACGTTCATCTTCTCTTAATGAAACCATGATGTATCCTTTCTTTTCCTGTGAAAAAGGCTCCCGATTCAGCGGAAGCCTTTTCTCATTTTTTATTTAAAAATGACAGACAGAACAAACAGTCTCCCTCTTTACGAATGCTCCCATAATGTACATTACAAATATGGAAACCTTCCTGATATAACCGAGCAAGGTTATCATGACCTTCTCCTATATCAGAATGACTTGGCTTCTGGGCAGAATCATTCTCCGCCTCAGACGATTTGTCTCGATCGGACTGATCCAGACGTTCACGCAAGTGCTGATTCTCCATCTGAAGCTGATGATTTTCTTCAATCACTTCACCGATATGATTTTTCAAATCACCTAGCTGTCGATAAAGAGAACCGATTTGTTCTTCTAAATTGATCACTGTATCAAATAGTTCCTTTTTATCCAAGGTGGCACACCTCGTTACTCAGTTGTTTGTGCAGATACAACGCCTTCTTGTAATAATTCTTCCCAAGTATATTCTACCACTTTTTCTTGCCCGGTTAATTCAACTTGCAAAATTCGTTCTAAAATATTGAGCCCTACTACCTTTGCAGAGCCATTAGACGTCTGAATCGTTTCACCGATATCCGGTAATTGTTCTTTCGCTGTTTCATACTCATCATTCTCATATTTCAAGCAGCACATCAAACGGCCGCAAAGCCCTGAAATTTTCGTAGGGTTTAATGACAGGTTTTGATCTTTTGCCATTTTTATGGACACCGGTTCAAAATCTCCTAGAAATGTCGAACAGCAAAGCATTCTTCCACAAGGACCTATGCCGCCCAGCATTTTTGCCTCGTCTCTTACACCGATTTGGCGAAGTTCAATTCTCGTCTTGAAGATCGATGCAAGATCCTTCACCAGCTCACGGAAATCTACTCTGCCGTCCGCTGTGAAATAGAAGATGACCTTGTTTCGGTCAAATGTAAATTCAACATCGACTAGCTTCATTTCCAGGCCGTGTTCACTAACCTTCTGAAGACATGTATCAAAGGCTGCTATCGCTGCTTCTTTGTTTTCCTCAACGATGAGCCGGTCTCGTTCGTCTGCTACACGAATCACCTTACGTAGAGGGAGAACCACATCGTGTTCATCTACCTTTTTATTGGCGATGACCACTTGTCCGTACTCAACCCCTCTGACCGTTTCTACAATGACACAACTATCATTTTCTATATGAAATCCATTAGGATCGAAATAATAGATTTTGCCCGCTTTTTTAAAGCGAACACCAATTACGTTGTACAAGCTTATCCCTCCTGCAACATCAACACCAATTGCTCCATTAGCCCTTGGGCATTCACGTTGGATTGAAGTCTCTTTTTCGCTTCTAATACAGCAAGGATCTGGTTTGTCACCATCTGCTGTGTGGAATGCAGCGCGTGCTGCTTCATTGTCTGGAATAAGTCTTGATAAATGACTTTATCTTCGTTTCCTATTTGAATCGACAATACATCACGATATATAAATAAAAGCATATCCAGACCTGTTTCTTGAAGGTCTTTCTCTTTGAAAAAAGGCATCCATTGATCTTGTATATAAAAAAATGCATGTTCTTTTCGCTGGTGTAAGACTTCATACAATTTTATCACTTTCGCTCTAGACTCTGCAAACTGATCATTTCGACTTAATTCGAGTGCTTCTGCTAAATTATTAGTTAAATTCGACAAAAGCCTTGCAAGATGCTGAGATACGCCTTCTTGTAAAAGCTGCTGCTCCAAGGATTGTGGCTGCAGCGGCTGAAAGCTAAGCATCTGACATCTTGAAATAATCGTATCCAGCATTTTATGTGATTGCTCAGTGATTAAAACCGCCATTGTTTCCCGATTAGGCTCCTCTAGGAACTTTAATAAACTGTTCGCGGCATTGACCGTCATTTTGTCCGCATGAAGAATGATATACATTTTCCGGTGCGATTCTACACCTGTTTTTGTAAATTCTTCCTGCAATGCCTGCACTTGCGCTTTCTTAATCGATTGGCCGTCAGGCTGCACTAAATGTAAGTCTGGATGGTTTCCAGACTCAATCCTTTTGCAGTTTTGACAGGATTCACATGGTTTCACTCCTGCTTCCAAGCAAAAAAAGCTCTTAGCCAAAAGCATGGCAGCATCTAGCTTTCCTGTCCCTTTTTTCCCTTCAAATAAGTAAGCATGGGCCAGTCGGTCTTTATCAATACTATTAAAAATCAGCCGCATGACGCGCGGCTGCAAATCATTCATGTCATCCCAGCTAATTGCCATGTTATCACTCTCTATGTGTAAAGGTTAATCAATAAACCTTTTATTTCTCCAATACGTTCAAGCAAATCAATAGAGGGTTTCTCTTGATCCATCATATCCTCTGTTAATTCAATAAGCTTTTCATCTAATGCTTTGACTAAAGCGAGTGTTCGCGTGTTGCCATACAGGTCAAAGCTCCTTGACGTCTCTACATTTAATCCATTATCGACGGTCTCTTTCACAAAGCGCTTCACAAGTCCTTTAAACCTGGCCAAGTCCTTTAGGTTTCGTGACTTTGTCAGCTTTTTACCGAACACCTCGATATCACTCAGCATGATCGTCAATTGTTCTAAGCGCATTTTGCCGCCTTGTGTCTCCATAGAAGCTTTAAAAGAAGCAGATGTCTGGCCTCCTTTAATCGCTTGAAGTTCACGCTTTTCTAAAAGCAGCCGCATATCTTGATTAATTTTCACAGCAACCCATCCTTAAAATTGATGAAATTGTTCAACTGGCAGAATAAAGACAGTAGCTCCACCAACTTCAACCTCAACAGGGTATGGTACGTATGAATCTGCATTTCCACCCATTGGTGATACAGGCGCGATCATCTGATCACGTTTACGGCAATTTTCCTTTATAAGCTGTAAAGCCTTATCCACTCGGACATCATCACACCCAATAATAAAAGTCGTATTTCCAGACTTTAAAAACCCACCAGTTGAAGCTAATTTTGTCACGCCGAATTGATGTTCAGTCAATATTTTCAACAACTTGCTACTATCTTGGTCCTGTACAACGGCAACAATTAATTTCATTTGATTGGCCTCCTTCGTTTTAGGCACAGGTGACATGCCGATGTCTTCCTCTATATTATAACAACGATTGGGAATTAGGTCATATTTGATTTTTCTTTAATGTGTCCTGAATCAACTGAAGCACTTCTTCATAGACATCCTGCATCGGCTGAGACGCATCCACTACACGGAATCGTTCTGGTGATTGCGCAATCAGCAATTCATAGCCTTCTCTGACCAGCTGGTGGAAATTCAGGGTCTCCATATCTAATCGATTTTTTTCTCTTCCTTGATTGGCATCAATTCGCTTTAGACCTTCCTCTGGTGTAATAGAAAAGTAAATGGTCATTTGCGGCATTGTACCATTAATAGCAAAATCGTTAATTGATTTTACTTCTTCAATCCCAAGCCCTCTCGCATAGCCTTGATAAGCAAGGGAGCTATCGACAAAACGATCACATAAGACCGTGTCCCCGCGCTGTAATGCGGGTTCTACCTTCTCAGCCAAATGCTGTCTTCTTGCTGCTGCATATAGCAATGCCTCTGTTTTTGCGTCCATTTTTGTATTTTTTTCGTTTAAAATGACTTCACGAATCTGCTCTGCAATTTCGATACCGCCCGGCTCCCGAGTCGCCATCACTGCATATCCTTGGCGCTTCATTTCTTCGTACACTTTTCGTATCACTGTCGTTTTTCCGGCACCCTCTGGTCCTTCAAACGTAATAAACATACCGCTCATAGTGTCTCCTCTTCTATATAAACATATAATTTTCTCTGGTGAATCACCTGACTTGCTTGAACATGAACGTGATGTCCAAGCAAACGGCTTAATGTCGAAATTTGATCTGCTTCAATACACTCTCCCTTAATCATCAAAGGTATGCCTGGCGGATAGGGAATCACCGATTCTGCAATGATCCGCCCTGCTGCTTTTTCGAATGGGACGGCTTCTATGTCTTGTCTTTGCTGATCGACCTCTATGGATGGCGTCCCCTTTTGAAGATGCTCTTTTTTTTCAAGCATTACATCACTTTGCTGAAGAACCTGCTCTATGGCTGAAAAAGGGACGTCCTTCGTCTGTCCCAGACCAAAAACGAGTAAGACTTGATGTTCATCCGCAAGTTCCGGGTGAACATCAACCGATTCAAGCACTTTTTTTAGTTCATAGCCTGTCAGCCCTTTTGTTGAACGAATGACGCATTTTAATGGGTCCGTAAATAACGAGTCAGACTCGACCACTTCGAGATGGGACATCCTGTTAAACTGTTCTTTCAGCTTTGCCAGTCCTGTCATGATTCCGTCCAATTCCCCTTTTCCCTTGATCTCCTCAACATAAGCTCTCGCCACATCTAACGAGGCCATAATTGGATAAGAAGGTGAACTGCTTTGAAGCATCGTTAACAATGACTTCAAACGCTTCACATCTATTCGGTCCCCTTGAAGATGGAGATAAGAGCCCATCGTCATCGCTGGAAGGGTTTTATGTGCTGATTGTACCACCACGTCTGCTCCGTAGGAAAGGGCAGATGGAGGAAAGGCGCCGCCTAATACAAAATGAGCGCCATGTGCCTCATCAACCAAAACAATCATGCCCGCTTCATGACACATGTGAATCAGCTTTGATAAATCAGCTGCATGTCCATAGTAGTTTGGATACGTCAAAACGATTGCCCGGCAGTTAGGATGTTTCGCAATAGCTTTTTTGACTGTTTCATCTGTAACATGGGTTGGGACGTGCAAGTATGGATCGATATCAGTTTCTAACATAATAGGCGTTGCTCCTGCAAGCTCAATCGCATGGAAAACAGACTTATGACAATTTCGCTGAACAAAAATCTCATCTTCAGTACGACATGCAGCCATCACCATCGCTAGATTTCCAACTGTTGTGCCATTCACAAGGAAAAAGCTTTGTTTTGCTCCATATAGCTTTGCCAATAAATCCTCTGCCTCTTGAATCACACCAGTCGGGTGATGGAGATCATCTAGACCTTCAAGCTCCGTCACATCCAGCTGAAGAATTGATGCATAGTCGGACCGTGCCTCATCAAAAAAGACATCTCCATTGTGATGTCCTGGAACGTGAAAAGAATAAGGCTTCTTTTCCGCATGTTGTGATAATGCTGTATATAAAGGTGTTTTCAAACTAATCGACCCTTTTCACTTAAACGATATCTTATTTCTATTATAACGTTCAAACAAGTGAACTGAAAGGTGGTTTCTCATTCCTTTATTGGTTGATGATTCGCCAGCTTCTGCTCAGCCTCGTACATGTTGTTTTTTAATTGAGCTCTCTCTTGGCTCCCATGTTCTTTCACCTGTAACGTTTCCTGTAATGTTTCAGCTAATTGGTGTTGAACCTTTTTCAACGTATCTATAGGCGTTAATGATGCGTCTTCAAGAAGCTGTCCTTGCTGCTTTGATACCTTTTCATATGTTTGTTGGATTCGCTGTTCAAGGGCTGAATTAGCTCGCTGCTGAATATGAGTTAATGCAATCGACATTTGGTTGATCCATAGAGGAATAGAAGCGGAAACAGTTGATTGAATGTGGTTGGCTAATGTATGGTTCGTATGCTGAATCATCCGGATTTGAGCATTACATTGCAATGCAATTTGCCGGCTTAACAGCAAATCATACTTTCGTTCTTTCAATCTCTCCATATATTCTTCCTCATTTACTTCCTGACTCATCAATTGCTCCTCTAATGTCCGATCATTAGAATGTTTCGCTTCTGAAAGGACCTGCTGCTCTAACTGTGTCAATTTCGCTTCAACTGCTGCAACCTGTAGCGTCATCTCTTGGAAATATGATTGATTTTCTTCAAATAAACGCTCTAATAGCTTATGGTCCGAGATTAATACGCCTCTTGCGTAACGGAGCCTTGCTGATAATCTCTCTATCTGAGCTTCTGCTTGTTTAAAACGAGAAATGATCTCCTGAGTCGAACGCTTCCCCCGTTGAAATAACTTCAAAAAAAAGGCCTGCTTCTTTGGCAGTAAATCCTCGGGCTCCACTAAATGTAGTTGCTGCAAAAAAGCTTCAAGCACATCTCCTATTTGATCGATATCTTTTTTCTCAACATATTTCATCATGTGTTGTGATTGTTCTAATAATCGTTCCTGCACACGTGTACCATAGAGAAGCAGCTTTTGAGGATGGTCAGGGATCTTTTCAGCCCGATGTATGGCCTCTTGTTTTTCCTCATCAGATAAAGTATCAAACACCCGAAACTGAAGATCTGTAGTAGATGTTGATGCTGATGTGACTTGATCTTCTGGTTTCATCGAGTTTGACTCCTTTCATCTATTTTTTGATCATTTTATCGGCCACTTCAAGTTCAATGTGAAGGGCTTCTATATCTCTTCCTAAAACTTGCTGTAAATCATTCGTCAATTGCTTTTGCAACTCTGTCAGTGTGACTCGAGTTTGGCTCAGTGTCATTTCAAGCTCATGACTGCGATTAGGCTGATTATACAGTAGTGCATATTTTTCGGTTAGTTCAACGACAGAATCCAAACTTTCGAAATAAAATCGCTGTGCATCATAAAATCGGTTCGGCTCTTTTTTTGTAATTGTATAGATTCGTCGTGCAAGCCGAAGGATTTCATAATTATGTTTGATCGTCTGCACGTTTTTCACAGCAAATAAAGCTTTCTTCAAACGAACCAGCTTTTGCCCTGCTTCTTTTAAATGCTGTTTAATATATACATAATCACTACGAGACAGTCCGTGCTTCTTTAAAAACAACTGGAAAGCAACCCATCTGCTTCCTACAAACATCGCGCCCCACCCAATCATCGAATACAGTATTGATAATCCAACATGATGGTGGAAAACTCCAATACTGACGGTTAAAATCACAATCGAGAAAAGAGTAGAGAGGATGGCCCATATAAATGTGAAAAAGATTGATTTCATGTTCATCGACTCCTATGAATAATCAGGCTCTTTGTTTATCTTATTATTTATTACGGGTGTTGTCCAAACTAAGTTCCAAAAAACAGGCCCAATCCTCGATAGCTCATAAAAAAAGACCATCTAGTGGTCTATGAATACAAAGGTGGCGTATGAAGATTTTTCAGCTTTCTAACATAATCGGCATAGCTAGGATCCGAGGTCGATGTAGAAATTAACTTTCGCTCACAGTCTCGGCACAAAAACTGATGATATAAATAAATTCCCTTTGTCTTTTTCTCTTCACAAATCAAACAAATCGCTTCTTGCTCTTTTTTGCTCATTGTGACACCTCCACTTATAGCTTCAGTATGCCCTAGCGCTTTCAATTGTATACAAAATTAAGAATGTTTTAGATGGTAGTTTAGTATATGTATCCATCCCAGATCGAGTGTTTGTTCCTTTTGTTAAAAAACAAAAAAGACCAGTTCCGTGT
>NZ_JOTP01000030.1 GCF_000715205.1 Bacillus zhangzhouensis
CTAGCGGGATCGAACCGCTGACCTCCTGCGTGCAAGGCAGGCGCTCTCCCAGCTGAGCTAAGGCCCCATAAAAGATGGTCGGGAAGACAGGATTCGAACCTGCGACCCCTTGGTCCCAAACCAAGTGCTCTACCAAGCTGAGCGTGGTTTATTTTATATTGGCGCGCCCGAGAGGAGTCGAACCCCTAACCTTTTGATCCGTAGTCAAACGCTCTATCCAATTGAGCTACGGGCGCTTATTGTATAATGCCGAGGGCCGGACTTGAACCGGCACGGTAGTCACCTACCGCAGGATTTTAAGTCCTGTGTGTCTGCCAATCTGAGGTTTTACCACTAAACTACACCCGCGTGGTTTATTTTATATTGGCGCGCCCGAGAGGAGTCGAACCCCTAACCTTTTGATCCGTAGTCAAACGCTCTATCCAATTGAGCTACGGGCGCTTAATCAGGCGACTTAATTATCTTAACATATCGTTTTTACTAAGTCAACATTTTTTTGAAATTTGTTTGTCACATGCGTTTGAATGTCTGTGTTTCAAATGCGTCATCAGCGACGAATAAAAATATACCATGAATCATATGAAAGGGTCAATACATTTTTCTAAAAAAGTTTCATGTTTTTTAAGAAGTGATATTTTCTTAGATAAATAGAGATGCGATAGCCCTATTTTTCTTCTCTTCTCTCATAATCTCAATCATTCTTAAATAAAATCTTTCTAAATCCAAAGAAGGACAAAACACGCCCACCTAGAATTTTTATTTATTGGAAAATTCTTAATATTTTTCATGCATTTAAAGGAGGTAGGAGATGATGAAAAAGTTCGTCGCTTTTCAAATCATGATCGCTTTGGTGATAGGAGCTCTTATTGGCCACTTCTTCCCTGATTTCGGAATGGCACTGCGGCCAATTGGTGATGGCTTCATTAGATTGATTAAAATGATCGTTGTTCCTATCGTTTTCTCTACTATTGTTATTGGTGCGGCTGGTAGCGGCGGCATGAAAAAAATGGGCAGCCTCGGATTAAAGACGATCATTTGGTTTGAGGTCATCACAACCATCGTTCTTGGGATCGGTCTATTATTGGCTAATGTCCTAAAGCCCGGCGTTGGACTTGATTTCTCTAAATTAGCTAAGAAAGATATTGGGGAATTAGATGGCTATACTCAGAAGGTCGTTGACTTTAAACAAATGGTATTAGATATCATTCCAACCAATATCGTCGATGTCATGGCTCAGAATGATTTACTTGCTGTGATTTTCTTCGCCATTTTATTTGGTGTAGCCGCAAGCGGCATCGGCAAAGCATCCGCTCCTGTTCTAACCTTCTTTGAATCTGTGGCACAAATTATGTTTAAGCTAACGCAAATGGTGATGGTGACAGCACCTATCGGGGTTCTTGCATTAATGGCTGCTTCTGTTGGTCAATATGGCATCGTTTTATTAATCCCAATGATGAAGCTTGTCGGGACTGTATTCTTAGGATTATTCATTATTCTATTTGTTTTGTTCCCTCTTGTCGCACTGATCTTCCGTTTTAACTACTTCGAGGTATTAAAAATGATTTGGGATTTGTTCTTAGTTGCCTTTTCCACTACAAGTACAGAAACTGTTCTTCCTCAACTCATGTCACGGATGGAGAAATACGGCTGTCCAAAAAGAATCGTTTCCTTCGTGATCCCTTCTGGTCTTTCTCTGAATTGTGATGGGTCAAGTTTATATTTATCCGTTTCCTGTGTGTTTCTCGCACAAGCGTTTGGCGTCGACATGAGTCTATCACAGCAGCTCCTCATGATGCTTGTTCTTGTATTAACAAGTAAAGGCATTGCAGCTGTGCCATCCGGTTCGCTCGTTGTTCTTTTGGCAACGGCCCACGCAGTAGGTCTTCCAGCAGAAGGTGTCGCCATTATCGCCGGTGTTGACAGAATTATGGATATGGCACGAACTGGCGTGAATGTACCAGGGCATGCAGTTGCATGTATTGTCGTATCTAAATGGGAAAAAGTATTTCGTGAGTCAGCATGGGAAGTTCCAAAAGCAGGTGAGGAAACAAAAGGGATGTAATGTCTTCTATGAAGGAAAGGGTTCACCCTTTCCTTTTCTTATGGTAAAAAGGTTTGCTTCAGAACTGCCTTGCCTTCGTCTTGAATCTGCACTTCTGCGTACGCTCCATTGATGAAGGTCATTTGCGGCGGAACATGTCCACAATCAATATCGTAAACAATCGGGATTTGTAATTCCTTGTGTAATTCTTCATATAGATCAGTATATTCATATCCTTCGACAGGCACATCCACTGCGCTCCGGCCGAACATGATCCCAGAGCAGTCATCAAACCACCCTGCTAATTTTAATTGCACAAGAGATCTCTTCATGCTCGCAGCATTTAATGCGCAGTTTTCGAAATACCATAGAATCGGTTCACCTTTAAGGAATGTTTCTTGAAAAGCCTTCACATCTCCAAAAGGTGTTCCTGCTAAATGACGTATGACATCAATGCAACCACCAAGCAGTCTTCCCTTCACCGTCGTCTCGTGTGGATCAACCGTACGCCATACGGTTGGCTCTGTTAAATGAAAGACATGTTTACTCGGGTGATCATACTGCCATTCCTTTTGATACATAGATGAAGAAAACTGGGTAATGTCCGTCTCTCCTGTAGCGGCAAGCACTTTTTCCCACATGACAGTCATCTGATCAAGCTCTTCACCTTGGAGATCCACAAAGTTCGGACCATGCGCTGTGGCAATGCCAGTTTTTAATGTGAATGCCAAAAGGAGTACACTCGTATCTGAGTAACCAAGAATCCACTTTTTTTGCATCGTTGAGAAATCAAGATGCTCTAACACTTCAATGAGTAACTGTCCGCCCCATGGCGGGATGATGTGGTCAATCTCATCACATGTCATCATGTGCTGGAGCTCGTTTGCTCGTTCTGTGGCAGGGGCTGACTTTGCCTTTTTCTGCTGCCATACCGTCTCTCCACATATGACATCATAACCTCTTTCTTTCATCCGCTTGCATGCCAGATGGAACATTTCATGCAAAGATGACTGTACACCTGAGGAAGGTGCTGTGACGCCAATTGTCTGTCCTTTTTGCAAATGCGGATACTGGATCATCTTGTCCACCTCCATCCACTATTCATCTCTCTTCCTACTTATTGTAAAGAAGATGCCCCTTTTCCAAGGGACATCTCATCTTATTCCTTTTGCCGCAGCACAGTATAGACACCTGCAAAGATACATAGAATCCCAATGAAAGAGCGCATCCCCATCTCTTCTCCCAAAAGCAGCCAGCCAAGAGCTGCGCCAACGATAGGCTGAAAGAAGAAAAACAGTCCACCGCTCGAGGCATCCATGAGTTGAAGCCCTCTATTCCACAGAAAGAAAGCAAGGGCTGTTGAGATGATACCAAGATAAAGAATACCACCCCAAATTTCCGGTCTCGCTATTTGCTGCAAATCTAGGTGAGGCAGACGAAATAGAACAGGCGGTGTTAAGACAATGAATGCAATGATGATCGCATAGGTTGTCGTGACCACCTGAGGATATTTTCCTGGAACCCGTTTAAGCAGAACAGACATGAGCGCCCATGTTAAAGCAGCGATGACCAATGAGAGACCGCCAGCAAATTCATCTGTTTGAACAGCGACAGGTCCAATCATGGTGAGTACACCCACTGTAGCAAGCAGGATAGAGACACACTTCCTAACAGTGAATGATTCTTTTAATAGAAAGAACGCGAAAAGCACCATAAAGGCAGGTGTTGCAGATGTGATGACTGCCCCCATTTGGGCAGATGTGTACATGGTGCCAATTTCTTGGGTCACGATCGAAAGAAAATTTCCAATCAGCCCAATCGCCGCAATGAGCGGGATGTCTTTTTTATCTAATCGAAAAGAAAAACCCAATCGCCATATGGTGAACACCAAAACGACTCCTGCTACTGCATATCTCATCCATACGAGTTCAAGTGGGGGAACAACCGCTACTGTTACTTTTACAACAACGTACATGCCGCCCCAAATACTTGCAGCAATTGCTAAGTAAAGAGCACCTATATATTTTTCATTCATCCTTTTCCCTCCGTTACTGGATATATTCATCGCCATATCCACAAACGGAGATCACTCTCCGTTATGGACGGAGGGTATTTGGTACATCATGTTCAAACAAAGGCTTCCATTGCATTGTCGTCACCTCAATTGTTTTTATTTTCTGATTACTTTATAACAAATTTTGGTTTACTTCAATCCTTTTTTGTCGTCATCTTTCTTCATATAATAGAAGATAAATAGGGATTGACATGCTGAATTCGTTTTCATATAGTAAGTAAAACTATGGGTGGTCACGCAGAAAAGGAGTAGAGGTCGTTGGATATTGAAGCTAGGAAACATATTCCCAGTGCGGGACACGAACCGTTTCTCGAGGGAGTGAAAGATTGTGTGCCAACCCTGCTCGGTTATATGAGTATTGGGTTTGCCTTCGGAATTGTAGGAATTAGCGCGCAGTTAAGTATATGGGACATTGCGCTCTTATCTATTTTTATTTACGCAGGTGCTTCGCAGTTTATCATCTGTGCACTTCTTGTAACAGGGAGTCCCCTTTCCGCTATTATTTTCACTACATTTATTGTGAATCTGCGGCATTTATTGCTCAGTCTCACGCTCGCCCCTCACTTTACACGCTACTCTTTGAAGCAAAATATCGGATTTGGTCTTTTGCTGACTGACGAATCCTTTGGCGTAGCGATGAACAAATTAGCGCAGCAAGGAAAACTGAACAACCGCTGGATGCATGGACTGAACTTAACAGCTTATTTGTGCTGGATTGCTGCCTGTACACTTGGCGGCATTTTTGGACATTGGATATCAAACCCTGAAGCGCTTGGTCTTGATTTTGCCCTATCTGCCATGTTTGCTGCGCTTTTGATCCTTTCTTTGCAAACTGTGCCAAAAAATAAATTAACCCATCGCTTGTCACTTGTTTTGTATATGGTCGTTGCGATGTTTGTTCTGCTTCATTTTGTTCCTTCACACGTAGCTGTTCTGTTAGCAACCGTGATTGTCGCAACCATTGGGGTGGTGACAGATAAATGATCAGCAGCTTTATGATATGGCTGATTCTTGGTTGTATGATTGTGACCATCATTCCAAGGGTCGTTCCCTTTTTATTTGTACGGAGTATTCAGCTGCCTGAAGTCGTACTGAAATGGTTATCGTTTATTCCGATTTGTATATTCACTGCGTTGATTGCAGAGCATCTTTTCATCCATACAATAACAGGCGTCACCGTTCATTGGATGTATCTTGCTGTCTTGGTTCCGACGGTGCTGATCGCTATTTGGACAAAAAGCTTGTCACTTACTGTTCTGATTGGGGTCATGCTGATGGGCACTGCTAGATGGTTTTTCTAAAAGAAAAAGCTTAACCACATGCGGTTAAGCTTTTTTTCATTTTACGATTCCGTACACAAACCCATCATAACCTTTTTCACCAACAGTTTGAATAGCGGTTGCCTCAATTCTCGGCTCTTGTTTGAGTAAATCGAAGAATTCACGAGTCCCCTTCACTCGCTCATCTTGATCAGATGCATGAAGAACTGCTCCATTTCTGACCACATTGTCTGCAATAATGACTGTTCCCTTTTTGAGAAGTGTAACGCCCACTTCAGATATTTCGGGTTGTTTGGTTTGTCTGCATCAATGAAAATCAAATCGAACGGGAGTGTATCCTGCTCTTTTAGCTGAGATAAAGTATCTAACGCTTTTCCTTGAAAAATAGTCACTCGTTCTGCCAAGCCTGCTCTGTCGATGTTTTGCTGTGCGGTCTCTACATGATGACTGACAGCCTCTAATGTAATGAGTTCTCCATCCGCTTCAAGAGCACGGGCCAGCCAAATGGTGCTATATCCGCCAAGTGTACCGATTTCTAAAATGCGCTTTGCACCCTTGGTTTTTGCTAACAAATAGAGCATTTTCCCTTGAGCCGGCGACACATCAATTTCTGGCAGCCCCGCTTGCTTATTCTTGGTAAGAGCTTGCTCCAATACGTTATCTTTAGCCATCAATTTGTCTTTGATATACTCGTCAACTTTCCCCCATACTTGCTCCATTTCATCCATCTCCCTTGTTCATGTCTTCTATCTCAAGTCTACATGACGGAAGCGAGAATATATAATCAAATCTTTTCACACACCTATTCATTTTATTGATGAAAGGAATGTGATGATGGAGACATGGGTCAAGCCACAGGTGGTACCTGCAGCTATCGGCAAACTAATGGTTTAGTTTATTTTTCAGGTCACCTTTTTTATCTTGGAGTTTCCCTTTTGCTTGATCCTTTTTCCCTTCTGCTTTCAGGTTTTGATGATCTGTTGCTTCGCCAAGCTTTTCTTTCACTTGACCTTTGACTTGATTTGTTTTTCCTTTCGCTTTATCCATATGTCCTTTTTCTTCACTCATTTGTTCCACCTCCACGTTTGATACAATTCATTTAGCCTTTTTGAAAGATACAAAACATCTGAGTGTGCAATCCAAGAAACTACACCAAAAATAAATTTATATGTTTCATGGAGACAAGATGAAAAATCAACCGTCGCTGATCACTTTTTAACAGTTGCGAAAGAAGCTTATTTAAGTTCTCAGTCTAAATCATGAAAATCCAGCCTGGGTCGGCTGGATTAAAAAATAATGATCTATAAGACAGACTTAAAATCTTTAACCTGCTATGTACACGTTTCAGGTATGATAGACATAATAGAATGAAGGGTTGGTGCTTAGTTCAATGATCATATCTGAAAACATATTCACAGTTCGTGGTTTGACCTATCGTATTCGATCTGCAGCGTTAGCAGATGCCAAACAGTTGTCAGCTCTCAGACTAAAAATTGATGGTGAAACAGAATATTTAGACCGTGAACCAGGCGAAGCGTTTCTTGATGAAAAAAAATTCGAGGCTATCATTCAAGAGGATTCCAAGCAAAGCCGGCATTTATTTTTGGTCGCTGACATCGAAGGAGAGATTGTAGGATTTTCAAGATGCGAAGGGCATTCACTCAAACGCTTTGCTCACAAAGTGACGTTTGGCGTCGCTGTACAGAAGGATGCTTGGGGCTATCACATCGGCAAAGAGCTTTTAGCCGCTTCTATCGATTGGGCAGATAAACAGGGCATTCAAAAGATTTCACTTCAAGTGCTGAAAACCAATCAAAAAGCCATTCGGTTATATGAACACCATGGCTTTGAGATTGAAGGGGTATTAAAAAACGATAAACGACTGGCAGACGGACTGTATTATGATACTGTTGTGATGGGCAGGCAGCGGCCAAGCTTCTGACTACTTACATCACATAGCCCCATACCATTGAAATCGCACTGTATATCAGAAGCAGCCCCATGACAAACTGGAACGGTTTTTCGTAAGCAGTCAAAAAACGCTTATATAAAGAGCCAAATAGGCTCCAGCTGAATGTACCGAGAAAGCCAATAAATGCGAGAATCAGCGTCCATATCACATACTGCATATTAGATTGTCCATACGGCAAAACAAACGTTGAAATTACGGTCAGCCCATACAAGATCGCTTTTGGGTTGATAAATTGCAGCATCATACCAGGGACAAAATGATTGTAGCGGTCAAGTGTTTCGTCATCACCGCCTTTACTTTTCATAATTTTAACGGCCAAATAAATCATGTATGCGGCTCCGATGAACGCCATGACCCAGCCTATTTTCGGCATGACTTGATAAAGAATGATATTGAAGAAACAACTCAAACACAAAATGACGAGAAATCCGATACCCACCCCTAAACAAAATCGAAATGTTTGCTTGACCCCATATTTATTCGTAAAGACCATGGCCATGATGTTGTTTGGCCCCGGGGTAAAGCTGCTCACAAAAGCATAGATCAACATAGAAAGAATCAAGTTGCCGCCTCCCTTTTATACGCTATATAGACTATAATTACTTTATTGCGTATGTTACGTTTTATTGTAACGCTCGGTCTTTATAAAGTAAATAGAGAAAGGAGTTTTTTTCATGGAAGACGTACAATCAATTATTTCTAAAAATGTGAGGCAGCTAAGAGATCAAAAAAAGTTAAGCCTCGAAAAGATGGCAGAATTAACTGGTGTTAGCAAGACAATGATTGGACAAATCGAAAGAGGAGAATCAACGCCTACCATTACGACTTTATGGAAAATCGCCAATGGATTAAAGGTGTCTTTTAGTGAGCTCATTTACGCACCGCAGCCAGAAATCAAGGTGGTACGTAAAGAGGACGGGCAGGTTTTAACTGAGGACGATGGAAGATATCGTGTATATACGACTTTTCCCTTTGATGATTGGGGGAAATTCGAAGTGTACCAGGTAGAAATTGATCCTGGCGGGTCGTTATATGCGAATGAACATATTGGGGGAACAGAGGAATTGATCACCGTTTTTGAGGGAGCACTTGATTTATCTATCGGTGATGAACAATACATCTTAAAAGCTGGCGACTCCATTCGTTTCAAAGCGGACCGTATGCATGCGTATAAACAAACCGGTGAACAAATGGTACGGATGCAAATGATTCTCTATTATCCCCATGAAAAAAGCTGACAGGCTTGTCCACCTGTCAGCTTTATATTTTATTTAATTAAACCCTGGATCGCGTACAACCGTTCCAGTAAAGGTAACTCTATATTTTCCTAAACCTAACTCTTCAATTGACGATTGATAGAGAATACCGACCCATCCATCCTTTGCATATGTAATACTTGATGGGATGTTTGACGTCGTATATGTTCTCGTTTCCGAGACGGTTCGACTTGCTTGTACCGTTACTTCACTGTTTACTTTCCCCTTCGCTTCTACCGGGACAGCGGTGACACCCGCACCCGTTAGAACAATTGCTCCAACCAAAACAGAAGTTATGACCTTTTTCATACAAAAATCCCTCCCTTTTTTGTTGAACATATTAACCATACCATATTTTAGAACTTTAGTAAGTTATTTTTTCATTTTTTTGAAAATTATGATATGATTGTCTTATGCTGGATAGAGAGTTTTACATACTTCTGTGCTTTTATCCTCATCTCATTCTAGTCAAACATTTGTTAACGGAGGTGATTTCATGAAAAAATGGCTCATCTGTTTTCAACTTGTTTTCCTCTTCACCTTGACGACGACACCACTTGCTTCTGCTGCTTCATGCCCTACAGTGAAACCATGTGTCATTGATCCTTAATCATAAGAAAAGGTCGATCAAGCCTATTCACTTGATCGACCTTTTTATTTATTCTTGTTCTGCTTCCCAGCGAGCAACCTCTTCTCTTACTTTAGGAGCCACTTCTTTTCCAAATAACTCAATGGCTTTTAGCACTTGATCATGCGGCATTGAACCAACCGGTACATGAAGCATAAAACGTGTGATCCCTACATTTTTTCGCAGGTGAATCACTTTCTCTGCCACTGCATCTGAATCTCCAACATACAGTGCGCCTTCTAATGTTCTCGCTGCATCGAACGTAGAACGGGTGTAAGGTCCCCAGCCCCGCTCTCTCGCTAATGTATTCATGACATGCTGTGTAGAAGGGAAGAATTGATCTGCTGCCAGTTCTGTTTCTTCCGCAACAAATCCATGCGAATGTGACGCCACAGTTAATTTCTCCGGATCATGTCCAGCATGTACAGCCGCTTGCTTGTATAGCTGAACGAGCGGTGCGAACTGTCTAGGACTGCCACCAATGATCGCGAGTACAAGCGGTAACCCTAATAATCCAGCACGTACGACGGATTCACGGTTCCCTCCACTGCCAATCCAGATTGGAAGTGGATCTTGAACAGGTCTTGGATATACCCCAACATCTTGAATGGCTGGACGATGCTTTCCGCTCCACGTCACACGCTCTGACTGCTGTAATTTCAGCAGTAAGTCTAGTTTTTCTTCAAATAATTCTTCATAATCATCTAAGTCATAGCCAAAGAGCGGGAATGACTCAATAAATGATCCACGGCCTGCCATGATCTCTGCTCGTCCGTTAGATAGTCCATCTAATGTAGCAAAATCCTGAAATACACGAACAGGGTCTGCAGATGAAAGGACTGTCACTGCACTCGTCAGGCGAATATTCTTTGTTTGTGTTGCCGCTGCCGCTAATACGACAGCTGGATTCGAAGCGGCGAAATCTTCCCGGTGATGCTCACCCACTCCAAATACATCAAGGCCTACTTGATCTGCTAAAATAATTTCTTCTACTACTTCTCGAATACGCTGTGCGTGACTGACTGTTTTTCCTGTTTGAAAATCAGGTGTTGTTTCTACAAATGTACTAATTCCTAGTTCCATGTATGGAACCCCCTATCTTATAAATATGTCACAAATTCAGCGATAGGCTTTCGGTAGCCTCTCGCTTGTCTGCTCTCTACTTTTTCTTTTCCGAGTGTGATCATTAACACAGGAACCAAATCCGACTCGATGTTCAGAACCTTTTTCAATGCTTCAGGATCAAAACCAATCATTGGGCAATTATCCCAGCCCTTGTTTTTGGCGGCAAGCATAAACAGCATGGCAGATAATGAAGCATTGCGAATCGCCTCTTCCTTCTGAAAATCCGCCCCTCTCTGCTCATAAAAGCTCATCGTCTCTCTAACCATTTCTTCATATTGCTGCGCGTTTAAAATGCCTAGCATTTTTAAGCCTTCATATATGTTTCCTGCTTGCTCATAAGCATTCGGGTCTCCCAGCACAATGATAGCTGCTGAAGCGGAATGTACTTTATATTGTCCAAATGCAGCTTCTCTTACTTGTTCTTTGAGACCTTCTGATTGGACGACAACATATTGTGTATGCTGTAAGTTAAAAGCAGATGGTGCCAGCTTGACCTCTTCAAATATGCTGTTAAGCTCTTCTCTCGAAATCGAGATATTTGGCAAAAAATTTGATGCTGAACGTCTTTCACGTACCAATGTATCAAAGCTGAGTGTCATCTTGTTTCCCCTTTTCGCGAAGTTGTTCCGCCCCTAAACCGATTTTCTTTAGCAATTCGATGAGCTGTTCTTTTTCGTCTTTTTCAATAAAGGACAGATTTTGTGAAATGACATCTGTATGTTTAGGAAAAATGTCGTC
This sequence comes from Bacillus zhangzhouensis, assembly GCF_000715205.1. GTDB lineage: Bacteria > Bacillota > Bacilli > Bacillales > Bacillaceae > Bacillus > Bacillus zhangzhouensis. The sequence continues at coordinate 11,115 of NZ_JOTP01000030.1, forward strand.
AAACAATTGCTTTCCTTTATCCGTAAGCCATACATGGAATACCCGCTTATCAGATGGCGCACATTGCCTTTTCACCAGTTCTTGTTTTTCTAGTTTGTTCACGACATATGTCATACTTCCACTTGGGATTGACAAGATGTCACTAATTTTTTGGACGGGATGCGGCCCCTTACTATAGAGCAATTCAAGGATCTGAAAATTTTCAAATCCGATATCATAACGTTCAATGTCTTTTTGGATATTTGTAAAAAGGGCTTGATAGGCTTTCATCCACACGCGGAATAGCCTTAAATCTAATTCATGTTCATGCTGCACCATGGCAACTACTCCTTCTTCAATAAATCCTAAAACTAGGATAAATTTATCCTAACACTAGGATATATGATTGTCAACGAGTTTGTTTCATCAAAAAAAGACCACTTTGGTTCAGTGGTCTTTTCGATCTTCTTTTAAGACAAAATGCATTTCAGCAATTTGTTGATATTGTTGTACTTCTTGTAATGAAAATCTAGACTCCTGATTCGTTGGAGGGAAAAGAGGAATTCCTTTACCAATCATGACAGGTGCGATTTGGAGAAAAAGCTCATCGACCAAACTTGCTTTTAATAAAGGCTGAAGCAGTTCCCCGCCTCCTACAATCCAAATATGTTGGCCTTTTTCATTTTTTAAGTTTTTGATAAATGTTAAGAGATCTTCGCGAATGATGTGTGTTCCTTGATGACTGTCTTGTAAAGTGCTTGAAACGATATAACAAGTCTTTTCTTCATAAGGAAATTCGTCAGGTGAGAGCTTAAGAACCTGCTCATATGTCTTACGTCCCATGATGAGCGTATCAACTGACGCATAAAATGCTTCATACCTCGTTTCCTCTTCACCCTCTGTTCCTATTAACCAATCAAGACGATGATCCTCTCTCGCTAAATATCCATCGATACTCATCGCCCCATAAAAAAGCAGCTTCCTTTTCTCACTCAATCTTACCACTCCCTAACCTCAAATAAGAACATACATTCTATTCGATTGTAACAGAAAGGAATGGCAAAGGATACTCACTTCTTACGATTCCTGTTCCACCTTGACAAGAAGCTCGTATAATTTGTGTGCGAGCTTCTCGGCATCAACTGTCATGTCTTCATGAATCCATTCCTCAAGTACACCAACGACACCAGACACGACAAAAGAGGCCTCAATCTGTTCATTCTCCGTAATATGACGCTGATCAAGCTGCCACTCTTTCATGATTTTCTCTTTAAAAAACGCTTTAAATTGATTCGTCGTTGGACCATTAGGTTTTACAAATAACGTCAACATATATTGATTTTCTTTCAGATACTCTGTTGTTTTGTTTAAAAATGAAAGCATATCCAGCGGGTCCTGACTCGGAAACGATTCATCATATAGTCCGCCAAGCTGATCAAATAGTTCCTTCTCGAGCTGCTCATGCAAATCAAACACATCTTGATAGTGCAAATAAAAGGTTCCTCTTCCTAAATCCGCTCTTCTAGATAGCTCTGATACTGTAATTTGTTGAACGTCTTTTTCCTTTAATAGCTCAAGAAAGCTTTCCCGTATTGCCTTTTTTGTTTTGATTGTTCGTCTGTCCTTCATGAAACACCCTCCATTTTTGAACAATTGGGCTTCCACTGTCTATTTATGAACAAGAGATCATCCATTGCCGATGTTCGGTTTGTTTTCTTCTTATTATAATAGACACATGTTCAAAAAACTATATCTGTTTAAAAACTGGGAGGACAAACTGATGATTCAATTTAGATTGGCAAAAGAAGATGAACTGCCTCGAGTGGCAGAGTTGTTAGATGATTCGTTTCAAGGTTATATATTTTTTGATTTGTTATGTGAGAAGGTTTCAAAGCGGTCTGCTTTCGCCCGTCAGCTGCATTTGGTTAACACAAAAGTGTATTTCCAGCACCAAAGCTGTTTTGTTGGAGTGGAGAATGAAAAGGTTGTAGCTGCCGCCCTGTTAAAACATCCATCTCGTCCTGAACTATGCCTCATGGATTATATTTTGTCAGGTGGATTAAAACTCCTCTTCACAGGCGGCATATCGGCCATTCAGCATGTTTTCAGCATTTTAAAAGAGGCAAAAAAAGCGTTCTCTTCCTTAAAGCAACCTTATTGGTATTTAGAAGCACTTGTCGTTGCAAAAAACCAGCAAGGGAAAAAACTCGGCAGCCAGATGTTAAAGGAATGTCTATTCCCTTTTATCGCTAATCAAGGCGGTGACTGTTCACGCTGATTACACACAACGAGGCCAATCGTCATTTCTACCAGAAAAATGGGTGGACGGAGTTTGATGAGAGAGTACTGCACGGAGATGGCATGTTCTTAGAAAGCTGGAGTTATAAAACCTTGATCAAATAAGGTATCCTCTTCAAGGGATGATATAATAGAAGCAGTTCAATCAACGATCATACTTGGAGGAGAGACTGATGATACGACGACTTGATCATATCGTGTTGACTGTACAACATATGGAGGAAACCATTCGCTTTTATACAAAGGTATTAGGGATGAAGGAAGAGACTTTTGGAGAAGGCCGTAAAGCTCTTCGTTTTGGTTTACAAAAGATCAACCTTCATGAAGCTGGTCATGAATTCGAACCAAAAGCTGCTCATCCACTTCCTGGATCTGCCGATTTGTGCTTTATTACCGATTTAGATATGGACCGTTTGCTGCTACACCTTCGAAAGCAGGTCGTTCCAATCGAAGAGGGGCCAGTAAGGCGCACTGGTACATTAGGTCCGATTGAATCCGTTTATATCCGTGATCCTGATATGAATTTAATTGAAATCTCCCGATATATAGAGGAGGCAGATCCATCATGACTCGACTATTTTTGAGACCGATTGAAGAGCAAGATTATCCTGGTATTCATAAAGGGTGCCAGCATGCAGAAACACTTCACATGACTGGCACACGCAAAACGTTCACACTAGAAGAAATTCGTTCAGCCTATACCCGCTTTCTGCAGGATGACAGCAGACGAGATTTCGCTATTTGTCTGCTTGATACGAAAGAAATGATTGGGGATGCGGCGATTGTGGATATTGACCCGATGAACCATACGGCAAGCTTTCGCATTGCGCTTCATGGTCCAGAGCACTTTCAAAAAGGCTATGGCACTGAGGCCGTTCGGATGGTACAAGCATTCGCCTTTGACACATTAGAACTGAACCGTCTTGAGCTTGAAGTCTTTTCTCATAACCCAAGAGCCTTTCGGAGCTATGAGAAAGCCGGTTTTCAATACGAAGGAAAAAGACGTCAAGCGCTCTATTTCAACGGCACTTATTCAGATATCATCATCATGGGTATTCTGCGTGAAGAATACAATCAAATCAACAATGGAGATGCCCCAGTTTAAGAAGGGTCATCTTTTTTAAAGAAATGAACCCCTGTGACGATAATCAAACAAATCATTGAAGCTAGAACGATAGAGACGCTTGATATACTGAGCGCCATCCCTTCCCATCTGCCAATGAAGAAGCTACCTATTAATAGAATTAATCCAAACAGGGTGACACATATGGGTACAACGAGCCCAGCATGGCGATGTCTCCGTCTTTTTCCTGCCCACCACGAGAGACAGAGCACAATAACAGTAAAAATAGCGGTTTGCAGCCAGAATATATCTCATCAACTCCTATTTTCTTTTTTATCCTATGACAATGGAGGTTTTTCCAATGAACATTAGACCGATTCAACAACAGGACAATCCGTTTATCGCGGCCATTATCCGCCAGTCACTAGAATCAGCGAATCTTGCACTTGAAGGAACAGCCTACACAGATCCACACCTTGATCAGCTTTTCGAATACTATCAATCATTGACTCATGCAGCCTATTGGATTGCTGAAGAGCTTGGTAACATTGTGGGTGGCGTAGGTATTGCTCCTTTCACAGATGGGATATGTGAATTACAAAAGCTTTATTTAAGTCCAAAGGCACAAGGTAAAGGTGCGGGCAAAAAACTAATGGATACAGCGCTCCAATATGCCTCTACATACTACAAAGCCTGTTACTTAGAAACCCGTAGTGAATTAACAGCAGCCACCGGTCTATATCAACGATATGGCTTTTCACTTCTTTCTGAACCAATTGAAGGTTCAGAGCACTCTGCTATGGATGCTTGGTACCTCAAAACCTTCTCATCATGAGCCATAAAACAATCGATAGGTTTTTGTCCACTGAAAGCCTAGCTTCTCTGCCAGTTTGACCGAAGCTAGGTTATGGACATCGCAATCCCAATACGGTGTCATGCCTTTTTCAAGACAGGTGCTGACCATTTGCTGACCTGCTAACAATGCAAGCCCTTTTCCTCTATAGGCTTCATCTGTCCAAATATCTAAATCCACACGATCTTCACTTGAAAAAATGGAGATACATTCACTAGCCACATGCTCTCCATCTAAGATGGCAATCCCAATTCCTTTTGATAGAAAACGAGCCGTTTCACCCCAATATGTTTCGTAATAACTATGAGGAAACGCCCTGCTTGCAGTGATCACCTGTTCATTTGTGCACTTCGCCATATAGCCCTGATGAGGAGCAGGCAGATGAGGAAGTGCAGATGGAAAAGAATACGCGTGTCTTTGCATCTCATTCAGGTGTGAGCCAAGACATTTTTTCATCATGACATCTGATGGTTTATTTGCTGAAAACAAGGTAAACCGGCCGTTTTGTCTTCTCTGCCTCTTATAAACATCCTCAATGAAAGTTGAACATAATGAAAGCTCTGCTTCTGCCTTGCCTGCTACATAATAAATGCCGCATGCTGCCTCGAGAAAATAAACAAGAGGCTGCTCTACATCATCCACATAAAGATTTCCATTTATGATACCATCCAAAATCGCATCTACAAACACTGGATATGCCGGGTCGATCCGTTGAATTCCCTCTTTCACCAATGCTACTCTTTGTTGATCCAAGAGATGCAAGTTCATCCCTCCATTCACAAACGTGTTCTTTCTTTCATTATAGATAAAAAGCTGTGGGCATGCAGTGACTCTTTACAACAAATCGAATCGATGCTGGAAACAAGTCCTTCTCTGACGGTCAAAGACCAAAAAAATGATCGTCAATCTCTTTTACCTTTAGAACAGATTGAAGCGATTTCTGCGTTTGGACATATGTAAAAGGTTGTCACAACTGAGAGGAAGACGTATTTGCTAAACAAACGATTGAAGGACTTGAAATGGTTAGAGCGTGAACATTCTCATCTCCACTATCGCCAGTTTATGTTTTCAAGCAGGGGCTGTCGATTGTTATATTATGGCATCTTTCTTCTATAAAAAGCATCAAAATAAAAAAAGGCACAGGCATTGAATCACCTGAAGCCACAATCTTAAAACAAGAGACCTCAATTGAAAGGTCTCTTGTTTGTCTATGTGCTTATTTCGTTATTCTGCTGCTGCCTCTTCCGTCGCATTCCCCTTCCAAATAAGGGTTAAGCCTAATCCAAGAAACAAGACAACACCTGCGAATAAAAATGGGAAATGAATATTTTGATCGAATAAAATGCCGCCAAGCGCTGGTCCGAAAATCGTGCCAAGACTTGTGTAGGTGGAGTTCATCCCTGCAACAAATCCTTGCTGATTGCCAGCGATTTTTGATAAAAATGTCGTTAAGGCTGGCCGCAATAAATCAAACGCAAGGAAAATGACACACGTGACGATAAGTACGACCATAAACCCTGAAACGACAGTCGACACGAAAGCGAGGACCGCCCCGACGATTAAGCATAGCTGGATGACTCTTTTTTCCCCAAGAGCATTCACCAATTTACCGAAGACAAGCACTTGGATGATGACCGCCACAATCGAGCTGACGGTAATGATAACCGCAATATCTTTCGGTCCAAAACCAAACTTATGATTTGTAAACAAGCTAAAGACCGTTTCATATGCGGATAGTCCAAACGCCAGCACAAACACAATGATGAAGGCGATGAAATAGCTTGGGTGAATGGATTTCTTCAAATCTTTAAAGAAGGTAGATTCCTTTACTTGTTCCATTTGCTTCGCTCGTGCTTCTTTTGTTAATGGCTCCTTCAGCATAAACATAGACGAAATGACGGCAATAAACGCAATACCTGCTGCAAAGAAGAATGGAAGGCGAACGCCGTATTCTGCAATAAACCCGCCAATTCCCGGTCCAATGATAAAGCCGGTACTAATGGCCGCAGATACATATCCCATCGCCTTTGATCTTTCTTGAACGGTCGTGATATCTGCGACATAGGCGGTGACAGCCGGCATGATAAACGCCGCACTAATGCCGCCTAGAACCCTTGCAAAATAAAGAACATACACATGTGTCCCTAAGCCAAAGACGAGTTCTGATAAAGCGAATAGAAACAGCCCTGACACAATCATAATCTTTCTTCCGTAGCGGTCTACCCATCTTCCTGCAATAGGTGATGCAATGAGCTGCGCAACAGCAAACGCAGCCACAAGGTATCCCATCGTACTGCCTGTTAGATGCATCACATTCATAAATAGTGGCATGACAGGAATAATGAGACCGATGCCTAAAAACGCAATAAATATATTACTTAATAAAATAACGAGTACAGCTTTTTGCTCACGAATCGGTTTTTGCATGATGTTTGTTTCTCCTTCACTGACTCATTTGTTACTCATGATGGTTGATTCCGTGAATAAACAATGAGATCGCCTCTTTTTGTAACTCTTTCTTCTGTTGGAATGTGTCATTTTTATATAACACGTCTAATCCGTAAAAAACGGAAAGTAATATTTTCACTTTTGACTCCACATGCTGGATCGACCAGCTGCCATCTTCGTTTCCTTCAAGTAAAATGTCTCTCATCACATCATCAAAGTCGACATCAATCTTGTTCAGCCGCTCCATGACTTCATCTGATGTAAATGCACTTGCACAAAATTCCTCGCTTGCTCTCATTAAAGGATAGTTAATCCCCATTTGACTCAGCAGTTCTGCAAATCCTGCGAGCTTATCTATCGCTCGTTGCAACCTTTGTTTTTCCTCATGCCACGTCTGCATCATAAAGCGGTGATCCTCTTCCATGATATGAAGGAACAAAAACTCTTTTCCTTTAAAATGATGATAGAGATTTCCTTTACTAATCTCAGCAGCCTCTAAAATATCTCGCACGGATGTTTCTGAATATCCTTTTTTCGCAAATAAATCACGTGAAGCGGTGACGATTTTTTGCTTCGTCTTCTCACTCTTTCCGGCCCCGCTTTGTGTACTTGTCATGTGTAACAATCCCTTCTACCCTACATTTCTTCATGCGAAAAAATAAAACCGACCAGTTGGTTTATTTTTTTATTATAAATGGATATTGTTCATAATACAATGAAAAAGTCATCGACTTCATGAGGAGCAGATTCATTTGAAAACAAACAAAACGGGCATTTTCGTTAGAAAGAAAAAAATCTCGATTATATTTAATTTTTCTAAACATTTAACTTCACTTAATTATTTAGACAGCATATAATAAAAAGAAAAGAGGTGATCTACTTGGATGAAGAAATCATTCATTTCAGCCAAAAGATTATAGAGTACTCGAATGCACTAGGCTCTATTTATGTAGAAGAGTATCAGCGATTTTTAAAACATGAGTATGCAGATTTATCAGCCAAACAAGAGCTGACACTTGAATTGTTACGGACAAAAACGAGAACAATCAATGAACTAGCTGATTACTTTTCGATCTCTGCTAGTGCCGCTAGCCAGCTTATATCAAAGCTTGAACAGCTTGGCTATGTCAAAAGAGAAATTAATCCACATAATCGAAGAGAGATTATTGTTGATTTTGCTCAAAAGGGGCATGAATATCACAAAAATATTGAAGGCATTCAACTGCATATGATTCAAAAATACTATGCAAAACTTTCAAAGGAAGATTTAAAAACATTATTATCTCTTTACGAAAAGATCTATTCGATTGCAAAAGAAACACCTTAACACGGTGTTTTCCCACCCAATATTTAAGTTAGATGAACTATTAAGGAGATGAAAGTATATGGACGTTATTCATTTGAAAGATGGACGCAAAATGGGTTTGATTGAATACGGTGATCGTGAAGGCTTTCCAGTGTTCTTTTTTCATGGTACACCTGGATCAAGAATCATGTTTTTAGAAGATGATCCTATGTCTAAAGAACTTGGGATTCGCCTCATCAGTTTAGACAGACCTGGTTTTGGCTTATCTGATCCAAAACCTGGCCGCACGATATTAGATTGGGCAAAAGATGTACAGGAAGCGGCCGATCATCTTGGCATCTCTCATTTTTCAGTCTTGGGTGTCTCTGGAGGCGGGGCATTCGCTGCTGGCTGTGCCTATCAATTGCCGGATCGTATTCTTTCAGCCGCTCTCATCTCAAGTGCCACTCCGTTTCAGGACGGTAAACCGCCTAAAAGTATGCTGAAAGAAAACAAATTAGCCTTTTTCCTCAGTAAAAGATTCCCTTGGCTCTTAAAAGCAAGCTTTCGTGCTCAGAAAAAACTGATTGAGAAAAAACCAGAGAAATTTAAGAAGCTGACCAAGAATGGGAACAAACATTTACATCCTTGGGATCGTCAATTCCTTCAAACCGATGAGCAGCTCGAGCTGATGATGAGGCATTTACACGAAGCCACTCGTCAATCGGTTGATGAATGTATTCATGAACCAGATTTACTCTCGCGGCCGTGGGCGTTCGATATGAAAGATATACAGATCCCCGTTGATGTATGGCATGGAAAAGAAGATACGATGGCTCCATTTGAAGAAATAGAAAAAATGGCTTCAACCATTCCAAACGTCAAAACATATTATATAGATCAAGCGGGACATTTCCTCACTGATGTAGACGATATTTGGCGAGATATTTTACTCACTTTAAAAACGCGTGCTGAAAAGCAGCATCAGGAACACGCATCAAAAAAGACCCAATAAACTTCGGGTCTTTTTCTGATTAATACTGTTCATAATAGGTTTGTACTTTATCTGGATTTTTTGTTTTCGTCAGTGCCAGCATCAGTAGAATGCGTGCTTTTTGTGGATTTAATGAATCCGATGACACAAAGTGATGTTCATCATCCATTTTTTCATGTGTGACAATTCCATTTCCCGCGCGGCTTGATCTCACGATGACCACGTCTTTTTTCACCGCATCTGTTGCCCCTTTGATGGCTTCTGTTGACATCGTTCCATTTCCTGCTGCCGCAACGACAATGCCTTTCGCTCCTGCTTTTACTGCTGCATCATACACATATTTTTGATCATTTTGATAGCCGTATAAGATATCAACTTGTGGAAGTTCTTTTATTTTCGATACATCAAATTCACTTTCAGTCGTATGTTTTCTTGTTGGTTCATTATAAAAGGAAACCACTTCACCAGCAATTTCTCCAATGTAGCCTTGCTCAAGTGACTTGAAGGAATCTGTAGTGGTCGTGTTCGTCTTTGTAATAAATCGAGCTGAAGCAATTCGGTCATTTAATGTGACCATGACGCCTTTGCCCTTCGCTTCTTTTGTGGATGCAATTTTGACAGCATGATACAAGTTAAGCGGACCATCCGCACTAATAGCAGATGCTGGTCTCATTGAGCCAACGACCACAACAGGCTTATCACTTTTCACAACCAAATGTAAAAAATAAGCGGTCTCTTCAAGTGTATCTGTTCCATGTGTCACCACAATGCCGTCTACTTGATCATCATTTAAGAGTTGATTGACTCTTTTGGCTAATTTTAAAAGCAGAGCGTTATCAACATTTTCACTGCCAACATTCGCTACCTGCTCACCCGTGACGTTTGCAATATTCTTCAGCTGAGGAACGGAGGCAATAACTTTATCGATACCAAGTGAACCAGATTTATATCCCGTTGTATCAGTGTCACTATCTGAAGCACCTGCAATGGTCCCACCTGTCGCCAGTACCTTAATATTAGATAACGACTTGTTCCCTGTCTCAACAGCCGTTGTTTTTTCTTTTGTTTCATTGGTTTTGCTTTCTTGTTTGCTTTGATTATTCTCTTGAGTGCTCGTGTTCGCACAAGCTGCTGTCGCTAGTAATAAAACAGAAAGAAGGACAGCACCTAACCATTTTGTCATGTTCATCGGATCATCTCTTTTCTTCATTTGATGGATTCATGGCTATATCTCTTTCTATAGGGTTTACTTTATAACATTCCTTCATTCATCAGCATGAGGCAAAAGTTATAGAACCAATTAAAGGTAAAAAGGGCATGATGATAAAGATTTCTTTACATCTTAATACCTAACTTTGCTATAAACAAAGTGAATACTAAGGGTTGTTCATTCAATAGAAATAACGGACGCTCATTAACCCATTTATGATAAAATATAGTAAATTTTCTAAAAAGGGAGTCTTTACATTGCGCTCACTTCAACCATTTCACAAAATCCTAATAACACTATTCATCAGCTCCATTTTACTCAGCTTGTTCGTATGCTTATATCCACCAATTCAGGGTGAACCTGCGTTTCTAATGCTTTACATTCCCATCTTTTTTGTTTGTTATTTCGTCTTTGCGGTTCCTTTGCAGTTGTTGTTTTCTTTGAAGCCAAAGGTATTTCATCCTCTTTACTTAGCAGCTTATTTCCTTATTGCAACCATTGTGATGTTGTTTATTATTGATGGAATCAAGAGTCCGGTAGCCGTTCCTCTTATCATCGTGAGTAGTCTCATCTACTGGGTATGTGATTCTTTGTTTTATCAAAGAATGCATGAAAAAAACACCTAACGCGAAGGTGTTTTCAGCTGCTCTAGTATGTGTTCACAGTGATCCAAATACGCTTGGCTAATTAAGAAGTCTTTTGGTGCGGCGATCGCTGCTAATGTGATAAGGGTATTTGAGTGATGGATGCGAGGATTCAGCATCGAATGCTCTACGCCATCAATCGTTTGAACATGTAACCATTTTGGTGCTACTTCTTTCTCGTATATCCTTTTAGTTTCAGCGGAGTCTACGTTTCGGTCATTTTGTGCCAAAACCAAATAGATGGGTGATTGGATGTTCTTGATATCTGATGTGGCATCGGCCTTCATGTTCTTTTGAATGAATTCAAATCGATCTTTTGTCATGTCTTGATCGCCTGTTTTCTTTTGATACATGCGAAATGTTGCGCCTTCTAATAATAATGTGTTTTGTTCATCTTCTTTTTTGATCGTTTTTTGAATTTGTTCGTCTGATGCGTCCGCTTCTTTTAATGTTTGAAGCGTGTAGTATCTGCCCTGTCTCATCCAATTGACCGCAGGCCCGACAAGGATGGAGGCTGTGATATCTGTTCGAGCTGTCATCACTTTAGGGATCACCCAGCCTGCTTGGCTTGCTCCCCATAAAATGATTTGTTTTGAATAGAGGTCAGGCTCTTTTTTCGCCCATTCGATCACATGGTCTACTTCATTTGCGCGATCCTCCATGGATTGATTCAGCCAATTTCCATCTGATTGACCAACCCCAGGCTTATCCCATGATATAGATGCATATCCTTGCTTTGCGAAACGTTCCATTAAGGGTCTGTACCCTCCATCATATTGTGCATTTTGCGCACCATCCCCGTGTACAAAGAGCACAATTCCTTTGATCGGCTCCTTCTTAGGCGTTGTCACGATGCCTGATAATGTCCCATCCACTGTCTCGATGACCACTTCCTTTTCATTCATGTTAAAGTTGTTTTCATAAAACACAAACGTTACGATGAAAATGAGTGCCGCTGCAGCGAGTATCAACCAAACTCTTTTTTTCATCTGCTATTTCCCGCTTTCTGTTCAACTGTATAAACCATAGAATCTTGGTACGTGACAGAGACTGGTACATTTTCATATAAGATGATATATGAAGGTTGTTCGATCTCTTTTTCAACCGGTACTTCATGTAGGAAAGTATCGATTTCTTCGATGACCTTCTCTTCATGTTCAGCTAGAAAGCTTTTGACCGCATAAGAGCCCGCATCCAGCATCACATCATAATCTTGTTCATTCGATACGTAATAAGAAATCGTTGTTTCATCTTGAAGATGGATCACATAATACCTTTCATCAAAAAGAGACATATCCAGCTCCTTCTGGTGAACGATTTGTTTAAAGTCTAGCTCTGTTTCATCTTTCAGAAGATGATGTGGGATTTGTTTTAAATAACGAGTCGGTCGATCTTGTATCGTCGTGCGATTGAGCTGTAGATTATTTTGAATGGATAGCATATGTTCCAAACGCTGTTTCACTTGGACTAGTTCCTGCAATTGCTTCTCTACCTTATCCAGCATGTCTTGGTAGGACAGCGTGACATCTGATTTTTTCGAAAAGGTTTCATTTATATCTTTTAAAGAAAAGCCCGCTGTTTTTAAGAAAAGAATTTGATAAAGGGTGTAGATCTCTTTCTCATCAAATAATTGGTACCCATTTTGAGTGACCTTCGCAGGGCGTACCAGATCCTGATCTATATAGTGACGAAGGGTATATTTTGTGATGTTTAATAGCTTGCATACTTCTCCACTTGTTACATACGTCATTGAATTCCCTCCTTATGTATGCACTACTATAAACCATGTGGTTACCACACAGTCAATACATGCTTTTATCATGCCATAAAAAAATCACTGAGGAAAACTATCCTCAGTGATGTGGAATCTTCTTTATTTCATGCTTGTACCGGCGTGTGAAAAAATGGGGTCTTTCAATTCAAATTCAAACGTCTTCCCGTCAACGATACCAACTGTTTTTGAACTGTCGTAAAGCTCAAGCATACACGCTGCCATTTCTTTAGATGTATGATATCTCTTGATATTGCCTTCATATTCGAATTGGTCTACACCTAATGAATGTTGAGCAAATTCTGATTCTGTAGCAGCAGGCGCTAATACTTTTGCCTGTAATTTGGCTCCTTTTTCTTTCAATTCTAGAGCCAGCCCTTCTGTAAAGGCACTCACGTAAAATTTGGTCGCTGAATAGGTGACGGCATTGCCAACGACTGTATAGCCCGCTCTTGAGGAAATATTGATCAGCTGCGCTCCCTCTACTTGCTCATAATCACGAACAAATAAAGTGGATAAAATCGTTAATGCTTCAATATTCAGATGAAGCATGTCCCCAATTTTACGTAAATCCTGTTCTCCTATTGAACCGAAATGGCCAAAGCCTGCATTATTAATGAATGTGTCCAGCTCATAACCAGCTAATGACTCATAAAATGAGGACACGTCCTGTGCTTTTGTTAAATCGACAGACTGTACGACTACTTTTAGATGCGGGTATTGATCAAGAATGGTTTGCTTCAGTTCTTGGAGCTTATCGAGCCGACGTGCAGCTAAAATAAGATGTTTTCCTCGTGCTGCAAAAGCCAAAGCCGTCTCATATCCAATACCTGAACTTGCCCCTGTAATGACTGTATAGCCCATTTTATATCCCCCTATGATCGTCTTCTAACTGGTTAAATTATAACGACAGCGTTTCTCTCCAGTCAATTTTGAAGGGAATCAAAGGGTGAGATACTTGTCTTACTTCATTCAGTTGCTGCTTTTCAGTCGTTTCCTTTTGCATCATTTTGGAGAATGTCATGTTGAGATTTTTTTGTTAATTTGTGAAAAACCAATTGGTAGGAATGTTCTATTAACTCTTCTACAAATGAAGACGGAATGTCCGCATCAAGGTAAATGGAATTCCAATGAGTCTTATTCATATAATAGCCAGGAATAATTCCTTCATGCATTTCTCTTAGTTCTTCAGCACGATGAGGATCACATTTTAAAGTGATGACTGGCTTTCGGTTGACATCTCCCCCCATCATGGCGAACATCTTTCCACCTATATGATAACGATCTGCCTGCCACTCCGGCTGATAATCATGGGTTGCACCATTTAAAGAAAGACAAAATGCCTGTAGTTTCTCTTTTTCCATTGAATTAGCTCCTTTTTTAAGACATCGCCATTTCTTTATATTATATCGAAAACGGGGATAGATTTCTGATTCTTTTTACATCCATCTCTTTCTCAGGATTTCAGCAAAAGATCGATTGAAATAACAAAAACACAGGAGGGAGCGGGCCTGTGATTTGTCCTATATCAGAAAGGAAAGGCTACAACCTTCATTTCTTATTCAAACGCCTTTTTTAATTGATCACTCATGAGATGCCAAGCCTGTTCAGCAATGTCTAAATCCCCTGCATGCGTGAAGGCGTGAGGGACTCCTTTAAATTGCTGATACGTGACTTCTACCCCTGCTTCTTGTAACATGTCAGCATATTGTTTGGCTTCTTCAGCTAACGAATCCTTCTCAGCTGTGATGACAAGAGCCGGCGGCATTTGTGCTAAGGATGACCTATCTGCAAAGACCGGAGAAATGAGCGGATTGCGCGCATCTTCTTCTTGTACATACAATGCATTAAAGAGCTTCGCCATTTCAGCTGGAATCGCCTCTTCAAATGCTGGCTTTCGCTCTGGATCAGTGGCTAAATCAAGCGGTGGGTAATCAAGCACTTGATAGACAATCGGGAGTTTGTTCCCTTTTTGGATATTCAGCAGGCAAACAGCTGTTGCCAGGTTTCCTCCTGCACTATGTCCACCAATGGCTAATGTATTGGGATCTATTTGAAGCTCATCAGGATGTTCATACAGCCATTTCACGACATCATAGCATTCATGAAGAGCGGCCGGGAAAGGGTTTTCGGGTGCAAGCTGATACTCAACATTGACGACGATACATTGCGCTCGGTCTGCTATGACCGGACACCAGTGGTTATCCATTTCAGCACTGCCTAGAATAAATCCGCCGCCATGTAAATTCACAAAAACAGGAAGCGGCTGTTTCGCTGTGTTCACAGGTTTGAATACCCACACCTTTGTTTCGCCAGCACATGTTGGGATGTCATATTCCATTTTGTTCACTTCAGGAGGATGGACTGGTTTCAGCTCCGATTGACCCGGTAATGAACCTTCAGTTGGTTGACGTAAAGACGCAGCGATTTTGATTTGTTCTTCTAAGTTCATGATCTCAATCTCCTATCTTATTCAATTCTTCCTACTTCATTCGTTACCTTTTCTTTTTTTCCTTCAACTTGATCAGAGACAAATTTTATTCAGTTCACTTTTTATCTATCTCCCCATTTTCATCCTCTTTGAAACAAGTATACACCAAATAAAAAAAGCACTGCGGCGCTAAGTCCTCAGTGCTTTCCTATGTCCTTATGATACTTGTTGTTCTACCTTTACTCGTTTAATGAAGAAAGCGATGACTAAGCCTATGACGGTCATGATGACAGCAAAGACAAATGCATGTTGTACACCATTTGTAAAGGCTAGCAGCTGATTCACCGGATTTGCGGGATCAGCGACATTTTTCATAAAGCTGCGGGCACCTGATGAAAGGATAGAGATACCGACCGCAGTACCAATTGCTCCTGACACCTGCTGCAGGGTATTCATAATCGCTGTGCCATGCGGATATAGCTCTGGTGGAAGCTCATTTAATCCGTTTGTTTGTGCAGGCATCATGATCATAGCGATCCCTACCATTAACGTAATATGAAGGGTCACAATATATCCAATCGATGTATTCATACTTAAATTCGTGAAGCCAAACATCGTCGCTACGACAATGACAAGACCTGGGATCACAAGCCATTTCGGTCCAAACTTATCAAATAGACCACCCATAATTGGAGACAGCAACCCGTTAATAATTCCACCTGGTAACAGCATTAAACCTGCTGTAAATGTAGAAAGCGCCAATGACGTTTGCAGATATAATGGCAGGATCATCATAGCAGAAAGCATCACCATCATACACACTAAGATCAGAAGTAACCCAATGACAAACATCGGATATTTAAATGGGCTTAAATTCAGCATCGGCTCTTTCATATTCAGCTGTCTTAGGGAGAACACAAGAATACTCATCACACCTACAACAATCGCAACGATGACATGCATGCTGCTCCAGCCACCGCCTTCACCGGCACTACTAAAGCCATACACAATTCCACCGAAACCAATAGTTGAAAGCACAATCGATAGGATGTCGATTTTCGGTCTAGTTGGTTCCGTAATATTTTGCATAAAGATATAACCAAATACCAGTGCAACAATCAATAACGGAAGCGAAATCCAAAAAATCCAATGCCATGTCAACGATTTAAGAATAAGACCGGAAACCGTTGGACCGACTGCTGGTGCAAACATGATCACAAGGCCAATAATCCCCATGGATCTGCCTCGTTTATGGGGCGGAATGATCACCAATATCGTATTAAACATCAATGGAAGAAGCAATGCAGTTCCAACCGCCTGCACCACACGTGCAACCATTAAAATACTAAAGACTGGCGCAACCGCAGCAATGAATGTTCCGATGATTGAAAATATCAACGAAGTAATGAAAAGCTGTCTTGTTGTAAACCATTGTAGAATCAGTCCTGAAATCGGTACGAGAATACCAAGTGTTAATAAATATCCTGTTGTCAGCCACTGAGCAGTCGTCGCTTCAATTCCAAAGTCTAACGTTAAACTTCTCAGTGCCATGTTTAGTGCCGTTTCACTGAACAGACCAATAAATCCAGCTGTAATAAATGAGATAATAATGGGCAGCGTTCTAATATCAGAAGCTGCTGCTTGCTGTTTGTTCATATTAAGTTGGCTCCTTTTCTTTTTCAGTTTAGATGAACCATAAGAAGTCAGGCTGGTCAGAAATGAGCCACTTCAATGTCTATTGAAAGACGGATAAAACTTGTCTTTCTGCAGCAAATCGAGCAATTTCTTCAATTGAATAGCCAGATTCATGAATATAAAACATAAGTTCAGGCGTCATTGGAGAGGACATACATAATGCCGTCAGTTCAATATCCTCTATGTTCGTTTCCTCTTTTTCTTTCGCTTCCTTCAGCAAATCACGAATGATTTGTTTGAGCGATTGACTGTAATGACTATCATACACTTTACTTGTCTGCTCTAAATTTCCAGAAATCGTGAGCATCCGAATCCAGTCTAAATGGTGTCCGACAATGAGATGGATCTCCTCGAGAACATAACGTAAACGATCACGAACCGGTTGATCACTTATTTTGCTCAAGTAAAGATGCAAAGCAGGGATCAGTCGTTCAAACCTCTCTCCAAGTATAGAAAGACACAAATCACTTTTATTTGCATAGCGGCGGTAAAGTGTCCCTTGTCCAACACAAGCGGTTTTCGCAATTTTATGCATGCTGACGTTTTCTACGCCAAACTCTTGAAACAAGGAGAAAGCGACCTCTTCAATTTCCTTCCCAATATCCTTTTCCATGATGCCTCACCTTCTTTACCTTCATCCACATTGCACACATCTCTATATTTCAAATTAAGACTCTTTAGGTTGTTAGGACAATTGTCCCGGTATTATCTTACGGACAACTGTCCGCTTTGTCAATCATTATTTTTCACTCATGATCTTCTCTCTATTCTATTGAATGAAAATTGTTGTTTATCATTATTTAGACCGATTTTCCATTGTAAGAGAATCATGTATCATCAATAAAGAAAGCGCTTTCAAAAATGGAGAGGGGAATGCCTACATGTCTTACCGCGCGAAACGAATGTTGCTGCTTCTTGTCACTGGATTATTCATGAGCTTGTCCACATTTACTGCTGCTGCCTCAGCACAAACTGGTGGATCGTTTTATGAACCTTTTAACAACTATAATACAGGGTTATGGCAAAAAGCCGATGGGTACTCGAATGGAAATATGTTTAACTGTACATGGCGTGCAAATAATGTGTCCATGACGTCATTAGGTGAAATGCGTTTATCGCTCACAAGTCCCTCCTATAACAAGTTTGACTGCGGGGAAAACCGCTCCGTTCAAACATACGGCTACGGGCTTTATGAAGTCAGCATGAAACCAGCAAAAAATGTAGGGATCGTTTCTTCGTTCTTTACTTATACAGGTCCAACTGATGGTACGCCTTGGGATGAGATTGACATCGAATTTCTAGGAAAAGATACCACAAAGGTACAATTCAACTACTATACCAATGGTGTAGGAAATCATGAAAAAATCGTCAATCTTGGTTTTGATGCAGCAAATGCTTATCACACCTATGCATTCGACTGGCAGCCAAACTCAATTAAATGGTATGTCGATGGACAATTAAAACATACCGCCACCACTCAAATTCCTCAAACACCAGGAAAAATTATGATGAACTTGTGGAATGGTGCAGGTGTCGATGAATGGCTCGGCTCCTACAATGGCGTTACACCGCTCCACGCACATTATAACTGGGTGCGTTACACAAAAAAATAACCTCATCATAAAACCTGTGACAAGTCTCAGGTTTTATGATGAGGTGAATGGAATAAAGATGATACTGCCTTGTGACCCCCAAAACCTTCTGTCATTTAACCAGCTTTTTTTCATAACTGTGGATAATATCTTCATAACTTTCTATCTTGAAATCTAATCGTTTAATCGTCTCTTCCATTTCTTTATGTTTTTCTATGAGTCTTTCTCGTTCATTAACCAAAATGCTTTTCCGTGAAGATAATGTATGATCATCTCCCTCAATAAATAAAGCCGTATATTCTCTGAGCGCATCGATTGAGAGACCTGCATTTCTCATACATTTGATAAATTCAATCCATTGAATATCATCCTCCGTATAATCACGAATACCGTTCTCATCACGTCTGATTGGTCTGATTAAACCAATGTTCTCATAGTACCTGAGCGTCGCAGTGGACAATTCAAGCTGTTTTGCGGCTTGTGCTATTTTCATTGTTTTCACCCCTCAATTGAATATAAAGTCAATCTTTTCGATAGCGATCTCCCTTTCCTCATCATCTCCATTTTGCTTGAGAAAACAAGATACTTTTGGCTCAATTCTTATGAAGGATGAATTCGTTACACCGGAGCATTCCATCTTGACTTAGAGTTCACTTTAAGACGTACAGTATAGGGGAAGAAACGAATTTCACTTTTGAAAGGATGATCAAAATTGTGTCAGACGCACCAATCACACGTTTTAAGTGTTTCACATGCAAAAGCGAACTTTGAACGGACAACCATTGAACGAAGAGCCCTTCGTCCACATGATATTTTAATTGATATTCAATTTAGCGGGATATGTCATTCAGATATCCACAGTGCATTCGATGAATGGGGCGGCGGCATTTTCCCAATGGTTCCAGGTCATGAGATCACTGGGATCATTGAAGCTGTAGGTGATGCTGTCACGAGGTTTAAGATTGGAGATCGTGTAGGAGTCGGTTGTTTTGTAGATTCCTGCGGCTCATGTGAATATTGCCAGAATGGAGATGAGCAATATTGCATGAAAGGGGTCGTTCAAACCTATAATAACCTTGATTATGATGGAGAACCGACTTATGGCGGCTACAGTCAAAAGATTGTCGTGACAGAACGATTTGTCGTCAGCATTCCTGACCAACTATCTCTTGATGTGGCAAGTCCTCTTCTCTGTGCTGGAATCACAACATATTCGCCATTAAAGCACTGGAATGTAGGACCTGGCAAAAAGGTCGCAATTGTCGGGATGGGCGGACTAGGTCATGTGGCAATTCAATTCGCACGCGCACTTGGCGCTGAGGTGACTGTTTTAAGCCGCTCTTTGAATAAAAAAGAAGAGGCACTGTCGTTTGGCGCAAAGGACTATTTTGCCACAAGTGATCCCGATACATTTAAAACACTAGCCGGTCAATATGATGTTATTCTGAATACAGTCTCTGCCAATATCAACGTTGACGCCTATTTGTCCTTACTTCGTGTGGATGGAACCTTGGTGAACGTCGGTGCACCACCTAAGCCAGATCAATTCCACGTCTTTTCATTAATCACTGGCCGTCGCAGCATTGCCGGATCACTCGTTGGCGGCATTCAGGAGACTCAAGAAATGCTTGATTTCGCAGCTGCTCACAACATCGCGCCACAAATCGAAGTGATCAACGCAAACCAAGTCGATGAAGCCTACGAACGCGTACTCAAAAGTGATGTCCGCTACCGCTTTGTCATTGATATTTCAACCTTATGATCAAATTCATTTTAAAAGACTAGCCTCATTGGCTAGTCTTTTGATGTTTCAACCATTAATCACGATGTCCTCATGACAAAGCTATTGACATGTGATGAAATGGAAGATGGATAAATGAAATGTTAGAGATGAAGATGCGATATCCTGTTTAAACGTTTATTGATTATCTCCGTTTTCGTGATGTTACGGTTTGCTTTTCATACGAGATACAAAAAAGAAGTCGTGTCAAACGGACTTATATCAAAAACGTAGTGATGGGTTTAAGCTGTATCTGTTATCTGATCATGGTCACGTTAAAAAGCCACACATAAGAAGTGGCGAAATAAATAAATAATTCTCTCAAAATCCAACCCAAAAATGTTGACATGAAATAAATAATCGTGTTATTATTAAAAATTTGATTATTTTGTCTCGATTTGTGGTACCCTTATAGTAGGTACTTAATATGGAGGTGGATGATATGTTTCAAATTGGTGATAACATTGTGTATCCAATGCATGGAGCAGGTATAATTGAAGCCATAGAAGAAAAGGAATTCTCTGATGAAAAACAACAGTATTATGTCATTAAGATGTCCGTTAGCCATATGAAAGTGATGATTCCAACGAGGAAAATGTCTGGTTCAAGTATAAGACCGGTTACAGATATACTTGCTTTAAAGAACATTATACACATTTTTCAGAATGGTACATCCGATAAATTATTGCCGTGGAAAGAAAGATATAAAATCAACACGAACAAAATAAAAACGGGCGACATACAAGAAGGCGTTGAAGTTGTACGTGACCTCATGCGAATGAAAAAAGAAAAAAAACTGAATGCAAGCGAAAAGAAAATGCTCGACGATGCTTATGGGTATTTGCTTAGTGAGCTTGAAGTCATCGAAGGAATTACTGAAAAACAAATAAACAGTTTCTGTTAAGATTCTCTACCTTCTTCCCCTTTTTCAAATACATTTTCTCTACGAACAAATCCCCTCTCTTTGAACTCAGTAAAGAAAAAGAAATTATTTAGGCAAATTCCGCATTTTGTCAATCTATTATGCTATACTGTTGATAAACCTTTGAAGCATGAATTTTTTTACGATTACCTTGTAACATCTCCCTACTTGCACGCTGAGTAGGGTTTTTTATTGAAGAAATAAGAGAAAGCATAAAAAAACAGGCCCTCTAGAGAGGACCTGTTTTTAGAAAATGAAGATTAAGCTTTTTGAACGTTAGCAGCTTGAGCTCCACGAGAACCTTGCTCAACGTCAAATGTTACTTTTTGACCTTCGTCTAGGGATTTGAATCCGTCACCTTGGATAGCAGAGAAATGTACGAATACATCGTCTCCTTCTTCACGTTCGATAAATCCAAAACCTTTTTCTGCGTTAAACCATTTTACTGTACCTTGTTCCATGTTTGTTGCCTCCTAGTGCGTTATCACACAATGTATTATACTATCCTTGCCCAAAGTATCCTCAAGACGAAAAATCAATCTTCATACTATCCTTTACGCGGAACAAAAATAATTAATCTTATTATAGCATGAAGCGGAAATAATTGCAATTTAGGATTTAAAAGTCCATGATTTTGTTCTTCTCTCCCCTCACAAATATAGTTAAGAAGAAAAGGATTAACAGCAATCTGATTTATCATGATTAAATTTTACTTATTAAAGGTGCTATATCAGCAACAGTATTCTTATTAAGAAAAGAAGGCATTAGGGTTTTAACTGTCAGTTGGCATGTGGGTTTAAGCATGATTCAACGTGGTGTTACTCCTAAACAAGTCTTTGATGCAGTGAAATACGGTAAAAAATATTATGTTCCAAAGTATAAATCTACAGTATATCATCATAAGGGTGTAGCTGTAGCTAAACAGGGCGATACTTTGACTACAACATATAAAAGTGGAGTTAAAAAGAGGTGGAAATAATGAAGAAAATGAAGAATAGGATAACTTTTGATAAAACAGCTAACTTTGGATATATATATGTCTTTAATAAAAAATATAAATATCAAATTAAGGAAACAGAAGAGTTAGAAGCTAATGAGTTAATAGCTTTAGATATTGATAGAGAAAATAAGATAGTCGGTTTAGAAGTTTTTGGGGAAGAAGCTATTTATATTAAAAATAATGAAATTTCTCAAATGTATAAACAAATAGATGGTTCATATTATTTTTTATTGGTTGATAAACCTGTAAAAAGCTCATCCATATTTTTAGGAATTGAATTCCTTTTTGAGAATGAAGATTACACTAACTTTATCGGTTATAAAATTTTAGATAATGAAAAATATAAAAAAGAGCACTTGAATTAAACTAGCTATTGTAGCCTGATGTATTTATATTTAAAACACTCACCTAATCAGTGAGTGTTTTTGAACTATATTTACTTTATTTGAAATAAAAATACAACAAAAAACCCACTTATATAAAATAGGTGGACAGAATTCATTTAGAAGTTGTAAAAAATAAAAAAACCAAAGGTCTACAACCCTTGGTATCATTGATGCGGCCGAGAGGACTTGAACCTCCACGGGTTATTCACCCACTAGGCCCTCAACCTAGCGCGTCTGCCATTCCGCCACGACCGCGTGTATGATGTGCTCATATATCAATAAGTGCACTGTTTGAAAAAACAATGCGGGTGAAGGGACTTGAACCCCCACGTCATAAAGACACTAGATCCTAAGTCTAGCGCATCTGCCAATTCCGCCACACCCGCTTGACAATGGTGAGCCATGAAGGACTCGAACCTTCGACCCTCTGATTAAAAGTCAGATGCTCTACCGACTGAGCTAATGGCTCATCTGCTATGCAGAAAAACATATATAAAAATGGCTGGGCTAGCTGGATTCGAACCAACGCATGACGGAGTCAAAGTCCGTTGCCTTACCGCTTGGCTATAGCCCAACGAATCAATCAATTAAACAAAACATGACCCGTACGGGATTCGAACCCGTG
>NZ_JOTP01000031.1 GCF_000715205.1 Bacillus zhangzhouensis
AATACAGCACCAAGTCGCTTCTTTAACACTGTTTGGAATGCCGTACGGTTCATTGATTTACTTTAGCGTTAAGCTAATTTTTCCTCACTTGCTTGGAAGAGCACCACGATTGCTTTTTCGGGCAAGTTACTGAGGTCCGGTAGTTCAGTTGGTTAGAATGCCTGCCTGTCACGCAGGAGGTCGCGGGTTCGAGTCCCGTCCGGACCGCCATTTATACATATTCATCTTTTTGATGATGGCTCGGTAGCTCAGTTGGTAGAGCAACGGACTGAAAATCCGTGTGTCGGCGGTTCGATTCCGTCCCGAGCCACTTCCAAACGCATCTGCAATCGCAGGTGCGTTTTTATTTTATGAAAAGAAGGCATAAAAAGGGAGAAGCCGGACCTAGGTAGGGCCCGGCTCCATAAGAAGAAGACGTTACATGTATATAGACGTTTGGTGATTGGAAAAGTTTCGATAAAAAAGGAAAAAGTCATCAATTTTTTTGAGCCATGTCTTTCCTATCCAACGTTTACTAGAAAAGAAAGCCGTTATTATTTTTATCTTTGCCTCGTAAAACGTTATAATAGACAGTGAGCCTTTTTTCCTCGAACGAAAAAGGCCTGATGAGAGATGCAAAATAGAATGACATAGATGCTAAAAATGCAGGAGGAAATCATAATGGAAAAAAAGATTCTTGTCGTAGATGATGAAAAACCGATTGCTGATATATTGGAATTTAACTTAAGAAAAGAGGGCTATGAGGTTCATTGTGCATATGACGGAAATGAAGCCCTTGAAATGGTAGAAGAAATTAAGCCGGACATCATTCTACTCGACATCATGCTGCCGAACAAAGATGGCGTTGAAGTATGCCGTGAAGTGAGAAAGAAATATGATATGCCGATTATTATGCTTACAGCGAAGGACTCTGAAATTGATAAGGTCATCGGTCTTGAGCTTGGCGCGGATGATTATGTGACGAAGCCATTCAGCACGCGCGAGCTGCTTGCACGTGTGAAAGCGAATTTGAGAAGACAGACCGCTGCTCCGCAATCGGAGGAGGAATCTGAATCAAATGATATCGAGGTTGGATCACTTGTCATTTACCCAGATGCGTATGTCGTGTCTAAGCGTGAGGAAACGATCGAGTTGACGCACCGTGAGTTCGAATTGCTTCATTACTTAGCGAAGCATATTGGACAAGTCATGACACGCGAGCATTTACTACAAACCGTATGGGGCTACGATTACTTCGGCGATGTCCGTACAGTGGATGTTACAGTTCGCCGTCTTCGTGAGAAAATTGAAGACAACCCTAGCCACCCGAGCTGGATTGTGACAAGACGAGGCGTCGGCTACTATTTAAGAAACCCAGAGCAGGACTAAGATTCTTATGAGTAAAGTAGGTTTTTTTCGCTCGATTCACTTCAAATTGACCTTAATCTATGTGCTGCTGATCATTGTCGCCATGCAGATCATTGGCGTCTACTTTGTGAAGCAGCTAGAGCAGTCCTTAATTAACTCTTATGATAATTCCTTGAATCAGCGAATCTACTCGTTATCGTATTACCTAGAACAGGATTCATCGAAAAGCAAGGCGGAATTAAAAGAGGATGCTCAAAAGATTTTAAACGATTTTAACAATAAAGATGAGTCTAATGAAATTTCTGAAGTCAGCTATATTGACGAAAGCAGAGAGGTTATTGCCTCTGTGAATAACGGCAGTCAAGAGATTGCCGGGAAGAAAATCACAGATCAAATCATTAGCCGTATTTTCGCGGTTGGCAAAGACTACGAAAAAAAATTCTATGACCCAGAATCGAATAAACGAGTCCGCATATCAGCGACAGCCGTGAAAAATGAGAACCAAGAAACCGTTGGTGTCATTTATGTGGTCTCATCCATGGAAAGTGTTTTTAACCAAATGCGAACCATTAATACGATTTTGGCAACGGGAACGCTGCTTGCCCTTGGGATAACCGCTCTACTTGGTATATTCATATTCAGAACCATTACACACCCAATTTCGGATATGAGAAAGCAAGCGATAGAGCTCGCCAAAGGGAACTTTTCCAGAAAGGTCCGAAAGTATGGACATGATGAGATTGGTCAGCTAGCAACGACATTTAACCATCTGACGAGAGAGCTGGAGGAAGCTCAGCTGATGACAGAGGGAGAGCGGAAAAAGCTTTCTTCTGTGATTGCGTATATGACGGATGGTGTCATCGCAACGAATCAAAACGGTGCCATTATTCTATTAAACAGCCCAGCATTAGAGCTTCTGAATGTTTCACGTGAAACAGCATTAGAGATGCCTATTACGTCATTGCTCGGCTTAGAGGAAACTCATACATTTGAAGATTTAGTCGAAAATCAAGACTCCATGCTGCTAGAAATTGAACGCGAAGATCAGTTGTCTGTTTTGCGTGTCAATTTCTCAGTCATTCAGAAAGAGCATGGGAAGATTGATGGCTTAATCGCGGTCATTTATGACGTGACAGAGCAAGAGAAAATTGATGCTGAACGCCGCGAATTCGTGGCGAACGTATCGCATGAACTGCGTACACCGCTAACGACGATGCGAAGCTATCTTGAGGCACTAGCTGAAGGTGCGATTGGTGATAAAGAGCTTGCGCCAAGGTTCCTCAGTGTCACCCGAAATGAAACAGAGCGCATGATTAGACTTGTCAATGACCTGCTCCAGCTGTCTAAGTTCGACAGCAAGGATTATCAATTCAATCGTGAGTGGACGAATTTTATCAGGTTTATCTCTTTGGTCATTGATCGTTTTGAAATGACGAAAGAGCAGCATGTCGCTTTCATCCGCAACCTGCCGCAGCGTGAAATATATGTGGAAATTGATCAAGATAAAATCACACAGGTGCTCGATAATATCATTTCCAATGCCATGAAATACTCGCCAGAGGGTGGACATATTACGTTCACAGTCGATCTGGATGAGGACAAAGGTCTTGTGTTATTCAGCGTCAAAGATGAAGGAATCGGTATTCCGAAAAAGGATATGGATAAAATCTTTGAACGTTTTTATCGAGTGGATAAGGCGAGAACAAGAAAGCTTGGCGGAACCGGCCTAGGTCTTGCGATTGCAAAAGAAATGGTTCAGGCTCATGGTGGAGATATTTGGGCTGACAGCATTGAAGGAAAAGGAACAACGGTAACCTTTACCCTTCCGTACAATGAAGAACAAGAGGATGATTGGGATGAAGCGTGAGACCTTTAAAACCATAATATTAACAATCCTAATTGCGATCAGTCTTGTGTTTACGTGGAATATTTGGATGTTCCAGCCTGTCATGCAGGATCAGGCGGATGCCGGCACAAGGGTCGTGGAAACGAAGAAGATCTCAAGCGACGAGCCCCGAAGTCTCATTGATGTCGTAAAGCCGCGGGAGATGTTCATCCATTCAAATGGTGAGCATTTTAAAGTGGATCAAAAGGAACTCTTTCAAAACTTTTGGAATGATGTGAGCCTTTGGGATGTCAAAGAGATGAAGGATGTGTCGGATCAATATTCCGAGCAGAAGTTTAAAAATTTCTTCTACGGACGCGAAGGGCAAGGGAAGACATTGGATCTTGTGTTCAATGACCCGATTCCGATTGATATTTTCCAAGCACTGTTTAAATGGCCGAATAAATCCATTGAATACAACTCATTTGATCGGATGATTGTGCCTTTTGCTCAGCAGGATAAGGCCAATAAAAAAGTCTATTTGGTCTCATATAGCAAGGAAACGGTGCTTGAGCTGACAATTGAGTCGGCCAACTATCGTAATCTGATGGATAGCATCGCAGCCGCTCAAAACGAGATGCCGCGCTATGATCTCTATACATTCTCAGGAAATTCTAAAAGAGATTTCCTTCTGCCGCGGAAGCAAAAGCATCTTGAAGCGAAAATGTTCTTTATCGAAACGATTAAGACAAGCAAATTCAAGGATGCTTTGTTTACAGACCCAAGTCTTGTCGGTGAGGAGTCTAATTTAAACCGGACGGTGTATACAGATGGGACAAGTCGTCTTGAAGCCAATCAAAAAGATCATCGCATCCAGTATCAGCACCGTAATATCAATTCTAGTACCGTTTTTCAAACGGGGGATTTGATCAAGCGAAGCGTGAAGTATTTCAATGATACGGGAAGCTTTACCGATGACTATCAATACTTTGGCATCAACAGCAACCAGCAGCTGTCCTTTAATATGTTTATGGATGGTCTGCCGATCGTCAACAGTACAAAGCATCCATTTGGTATGACCTCTCTTGAAGTACAATGGGCGAATGATGACATCTTGAATTACAAGCGTCCAAACTACATTCTTGGCAACAAAGCGAGTCAGAGTGAACAGGTCAAGCTGATGAATGGGACAGAGCTGAAGGATCTGATCATCAAACAGACGAAATATGATGATCTGGAGAAAATTGAACAGATTTTCCCTGCGTATCAAGCTGCGTCTTCGGCATCAGATCAAGATCAAGCGATGTTTGTCTGGCTGGAGCCAGTATGGTGTATGAAATATAACGGCAAAACCGTGATTCTATCGAATGATCTGCTGACAGAGGGGAGCGAGAATAATGGAATGGAATAAGACCAAAACGATCTTTATCCTAGCCTTTCTCGTTCTCGATATCTTTCTAGGTTTTCAATACTTTGAAAAACGATCGACCGATCATTTTGCGATTATCGAAAAAACGGATACGCTGGAAGAAATGAAGGCAGACGGAATCAAATATGGCAATCTATCAGATGAAGCGAAGATTGGATACCGCATTACAGCTGAAAAGAAGCAATATACGAAAAAGGATGTCGACGGATTAGCTGATCAAAAGGCGAAAAGCAGATTCCCGAAAACAGACAAAGATGATCCTGTCACGTTGCTTGAAATGACTTTCAATAAACCAGTCGCATTGCCGAAAAAGGATATGAAAACAGCAGCGACGAACCTTGTGAACCAGCGTTTGCTGGATGGGAAGAATTATAAGCTGTGGAGCATTGATGAAGAGACAGGCAAAATCGTCTTCTTCCAAATGTATAAAGGGAAATACATCTTCCAAGAAGGCCTTGATGACACCGAAACCATCGGGAGAATCACATTGGATTTGAACGATCAAAACGAGGTCGTATCGTATCAGCAGTCGATGGTGACGTCGATTAATGAAGTGAGAAAAGAAACGCTTGTCCCGGCGCTTGAAACCGTGAAGGACTTATATACGCAAAATATGCTGAACCAGAATACGACCGTGAAAAAGGTTGAACTTGGCTACTATACGCAATATCCAGGTGCAAGCACTCAAGTCATGGTGCCTGTATGGCGAGTGGAGCTTGAAGGTGTATCAGCTGGTTCCAAGAAAAAGACAGAGGAAGAATATTTGATCAATGCCATCGATGGTTCAACACTTGATCATATAGAGAAAGATGACAAATCTTCAATGGAGTGAGAGAACATGAGCTTGCAGTTCAGTGTACTAGCGAGCGGAAGTACGGGGAACGCTTTTTATTTAGAAACAGACGAGCATGCCTTTTTGGTGGATGCGGGTCTAAGCGGCAAACAGATGGTCGAGCTACTTGGTCAAATCGACCGCAAGCCGGAAGACTTGGACGGAATTTTTGTCACACACGAGCACTCAGATCATATTAAGGGACTTGGTGTCATGGCAAGAAAGTACAAGCTTCCCGTCTATGCAAATGCAAAAACGTGGCATGCGATGGAATCTCATATTGGGAAGATTGACACAGAGCAGAAATTCCATTTTGATATGGAGACGGTTCAATCCTTTGGCGGTCTGGATGTCGAGTCCTTTGGCGTGTCACATGATGCGGCAGAGCCTATGTTTTACGTGTTCCATTATGGAGGGCGAAAGCTTGCCCTCATGACGGATACAGGCTATGTGAGTGATCGCATGAAAGGAATTATTAAATCAGCCAATACGTTTGTATTTGAGAGCAATCATGATGTCGGCATGCTGCAAATGGGCCGATACCCATGGAGTATTAAGCGCAGAATCCTGAGCGATGTCGGACATGTATCGAATGAAGATGCCGCTCTTGCAATGACAGATGTAATTGGGGATGCCACCTCACGCATTTACTTAGCTCACCTGAGTCAAGACAACAACATGAAGGATTTAGCCCGTATGGCGGTCCAGCAGACGCTTGAAATGAAGGGCTATGTTGTGGGGGACGGCTTTGATTTATATGATACGGACCCGAAAAAAGCAACCCCGCTTTGCGCCGTATGATTTTTACAATCGTATGATTAAGATAAGAGCTTCTTACCAACACTATATACATCATCTATTCACTGAAAGGAAGGAAACATAGTGGATTATCGCGATGTAGAGTGGAAGCCGAGACGAAGCAGAAAAGGATATTTCCTATCTGGTTTGATCGGTGTATTGGTAGGAGCTTTTTTAATGGGATTCTTTTTCCCCTATGTATCTGGACAGAGCGGCAGTCTCTTTGGCTGGCAGTCGGCCGGAGACCAGCAAGCATCAGAGGGCCCTTTAAAGACAGTCAATGTGAACGTCAATGATGCTGTCACGAAAGTGGTGTCTAGTATGTCGGATACGGTTGTCGGCGTCATTAATATCCAAAAGTCGAGCTTTTGGGAAGAAGGCGGAGAAGCAGGCAGCGGGTCAGGTGTGATATATCAAAAAAAGGGTGATACCTTGTATATCGTGACCAACCACCACGTCATCAAAGGCGCAAACCAGCTTGAAGTGAGCCTTCAGGATGGGACAAGAATTGGGGCCAATCTTGTCGGCAGCGATCAGCTCATGGATTTAGCGGTACTCACCGTCAAAAGTGATAAAATCAAGAAGACCGCAGCCTTCGGCAATTCAGATCATGTGAAGCCAGGTGAGCCAGTCATCGCCATTGGGAATCCATTAGGGCTTGAATTCGCAGGCTCTGTCACACAAGGTGTCATTTCGGGAACGGAGCGTGCCATCCCTGTTGACTCAAATGGTGATGGACAGACGGATTGGAATGCAGAGGTCCTGCAAACAGATGCCGCCATCAATCCGGGAAACAGTGGTGGTGCCTTGATCAATATGGACGGGAAAGTGATCGGCATCAATTCAATGAAGATTGCTGAATCAGAAGTTGAAGGAATTGGGCTGTCCATTCCTGCGAATCTGGTCATACCTGTCATAGAGGATTTAGAGCGCTATGGGGAGGTTAAACGTCCGTACCTTGGGGTTGGCATGAAGTCACTAGCCGATATTGCGAGCTACCACTGGCAGGAAACGTTGAAATTGCCAGAAAAGGTCACAACCGGGGTCGTCGTGATGAGTGTTGAACCTTTGTCTCCAGCAGGAAAAGCGGGGCTAAAAGAGCTGGATGTTGTGACATCCTTTGATGGCAAGGGTGTACAAAATATTGTGGATCTACGTAAATATTTATATCAAAAGAAAGTCGGCGACAAGGTAAAGGTGCAATTTTACCGAAGCGGAAAGAAAAAATCAGTAGAGATCAAACTCTCCCAAACCGACCGATTCGGCGGATAACCAGTTCCAACAAGGGACTGGTTTTTTTTGCATGCCCATCATATGATGAAGGAAAGGGGGGGATACGATTGGTTACACTACAACCGATGTCACAAACAGATTACGACTCATTAATCGAGGAATCCATTAAGCGGTACGCAGAAGAAAAAGTGCTCGCAGGAACATGGGTGAAGGAAGAAGCACTTGAGAACGCAGAAGAACAATTTGATAGGCTGCTTCCAGAAGGCCTTCAAACAGAGCATCATGAGCTGTGGAATTTCTTAAATGGAGAAGAGACGATAGGCTGGGTTTGGCTTTGTTATGATCCGAATCATCCTCAACAAGAGGGGTTTATTTATAACTTTATTTTGTTTGAAGCTTATCGAGGAAAAGGTTTTGCGAAGCAGGCCATTGCTGCATTAGAGGAGCAGGCAAAGTCATTAGGTGTGAAAAAACTCTCACTGCATGTCTTTGCGCATAATCAAATCGCCCGTGCGCTGTATGAGAAGACGGGTTTTGCAGAAACCGGCATCTACATGAGCAAACCGATATAAAAAAGAAGAAGTACCGTGCAGGCAGCGTACGGTACTTTTTTATGAGGACATCATGGCATCTTGAGCCGTGACTCTGTATAGATCTACTTTGCATTTCACGAAAGCGCGGATGATCGCAGGGACTTGGGCTTCTGAACGAATCAACAATGAGGTCTCGTCATCACTGATCACAAGATCTGTTCCCACAGTTTGTAAGTACTGCGTGAGAACAGGCTTCACCTCATCATCAATCCATGCATGCTTGAAGGTTGCACGAATGTTTGAGGATGTGATGGTTTTCTCTTGAGGATGAGTATGTGGGGACACTAATTTTCCTTCAGAAATGAACGCAGTTTTGGTACAGATACTATTTGTGAACCTTGGTCGGTCAGCTGTTAAAAAGACGGTTTTGCCTTCATACTTTAACGTTTCAATGACCCGTTGGATGTTCAAGATAGAATCTGAATCAATATCGGCAAAAGGCTCATCGAGTAAAATAAATTCAGGTCGATGGGCGATGGCCTGCGCCATTCCGAGCCGCTTCTTCATACCAGGTGTAAAGGCACCAACCTTCTCCTGATGATAGCGATGTAAACCGACGAATTCGAGCAATTCTTCATAATTGCTCGTTTTCTGGCGTGTACCGGTGATTTTTGACAAATAGGCGATATGTTCAAGTGCCGTGAGCCCTTCATATAAATCCGTATATTCAGGCAGAACACCGATGTGATGCCTCACTTTTTTTAACGAAGGCATATTCATCATCGTAAACGTACCAGCTGTGGGGCGGGAGATTCCCGTAATGATATTGAAAAACGTGGTCTTACCAGCACCCTTCGGTCCGATGAGTCCGAAGATATCGCCTTGATTGACATCAAGGGTAATATGATCTACTGCAACTTTTGTACGATATTTTTTTGTAAGCCCTTTTGTATGTAGCATTTAGACATCCCTCCTTTGAAACAGCAGCGCAGTTCCAATGAGTAAGACAACGGTCAATGCTGCATTCATCAGTACATAGGTCAGCGGTTCACTCCATCGCGCATAATAATAAGGCGTCATGTATTGGAACCAGTGAATAAACCGTTCTGAAGAAAGAACAGAAATCATACTGACGATTGGGAAAAGAAAGGAAAACAACATGCCGACAAACATCGATTTCTGCGGTGTTGGAAAGAGCATGGACAAAAACAAAGTACATGAGATGCCGACACTGATAAAGGTTAAGATTTTTAAGGCATCAGAGAACAGAAAACGATGTGAAATCACCATATTCAGTACATATGTCGTCATAATACAGCTGAGCCAAAACAGCATCAGTCCAAGATATTTTCCGACGATAATATTCAAACGGGTCGTTTTACTGACGAGAAAACGAATGGTTTTCAAATGAATTTCGCGACTCAAAATATCATGTGATAATAAAAAAATAAGGAAAAAACCAAATAATGAAATCACCAGTTCATTCCCAATGGAATAAGGATCCTTTGCCTGCTCCCAATTCCCTTGATAAGCAGCTATAAATGGAAGACTTGATACAAAAGTAGATAAAATGAAAATAATAACAATTGTTAAGATGGATTTTGTGCTTTTGAAGAGCTGCTTAAACTCATTCATACAAATGGTCCACACACGCTGTACCTCCCTTCATCTTTATTATAACGCTAGAAAACAAAGACACCATATCCCGCTCTTTAACATTTGCTTAAATTTTATAAAAAGGAGACTCTTCCAGTATAAGTTAATTTATTTTTGAAAATGTTCAGAAAAATATCTTGATTTATCAAAAAACATCATGTATGATAGCTTTAATTCAAAATAGTTGAACAGGCAATGACGAGAGAAAGTACAATCATCAATTTTTCCACAGAGAGCTTCGGCAGCTGAAAAGAAGCAAAAATAATGATTCGAAAAATGGTCTCTGAGCCTCGTACTGAACATATCCATGATATTAGTAGGTTACGACGAGAGTTGGTACTCGTTATCAAAACCACAGTATATGAGCCAGATTGGAGCTTTGTACTTGTAGAGGCTGTTTAGCGCGAGCAAACAGTAAATAAAGGTGGTACCACGAGACAAATACCTCGTCCTTATGATTCAAAGATAAGGATGGGGTATTTTTTATTGTCCACTTTTTTTTCATACAAATGTTCAAATGTTCCACGTGAAACACCACAACCATTTTTTCAAATGAAAGGGAGATTGACATGAGTGAACATGCATTGATTTTACAATCAGATTTCGGCATTGATGACGGAGCGGTCAGCGCAATGTACGGAGTAGCAAATACGGTGAGCAGCAACATCCGCATTTTTGATTTAACACACAACATTCCGCAATATGACATTTGGGAGGCGTCTTATCGACTGCTCCAAACCGTCACATACTGGCCGGAGGAAACGGTCTTCGTATCCGTTGTTGACCCGGGCGTTGGATCAGAGCGAAAGAGTCTTGTCGTCAAAACATCAAGCTCACACTATATCATTACCCCAGATAACGGGACACTTACACACGTCGCGCAGGATATTGGGATTGTGGAAGCCCGTTATTTAGATGAAACCATTAACCGGCTGCCAAAGTCGGGAAAATCACATACATTCCATGGGAGAGATATATACGCGTATACAGGGGCGAGAATCGCTTCAGGCGTGATTTCTTTTGAAGAAGTCGGACCAAAAGCGAATATTGATGATATTATTCACCTTCCAGTCGTACAGGCTTATGCGGAAGAAGAAGTGATCACAGGGACGATTGATATCTTAGATGTGAGGTTCGGAAACCTTTGGACAAACATTCATCACACGTTATTTGAACAGCTTTCAATTAATTATGGTGATGCAATAGAAGTTACCATTGCCAACGGGCCGAAAAATGTGTATAAAAATATCATGACCTATGGACGATCTTTTGCCGATTTAAAGGTAGGCGAACCACTCGTATATGTCAATTCACTCGATCATTTAGGCGTGGCGATCAATCAAGGGTCATTTGCAAAGGCTTATAACATCGGAACAGGCACAGGCTGGCGCCTTTCGATTCGCAAAGCTCCGCGCATTATATACGAATAAGAGGAGGAAACAACATCATGGCAGGTAAACAACTTTCAACGAAAACTGTCGTTGCCATCGGAATTGGCGCAGCCGTCTTTGTCATTTTAGGACGCTTCGTCTCCATTCCAACTGGAATTCCGAATACACAAATTGAAACATCGTACGCATTCCTTGCGTTAATGGCTGTATTATTTGGCCCTGTTGCAGGCGCACTGATTGGTTTTATTGGTCATCTCATTAAAGATGCCACCACATTTGGCCCTTGGTGGAGCTGGATTATCGTTTCAGGTATCGTTGGTTTATTGATCGGCTTCATTTCAAACCGTTTAAAAGTAGAGGAGGGTGACTTTGGCTGGAAAAAGATCACGCTCTTCAACGCCGTACAAGCAGGAGCGCAGGCACTTGGCTGGTTTGTCATTGCCCCTGTACTCGACATTGTGATCTATGCAGAACCAGCGAACAAAGTGTTTGTTCAAGGCATCGTAGCAGGAATCTCCAACATCATCACAGTCGGTGTACTTGGAACAATCATCATTGCAGCTTATGCGAAAACGAGAAGCAAAAGCGGCAGCCTATCGAAAGAAACATCATGAAGCAAGGTGGAACACGTAAATGAAGAAACCGATGATTCAATTCGAGCATTTCGGATTCAAGTATCGCAGTCAGTCAGAACCGACATTGAAAGATATCAACCTGACCATCTATGAAGGCGAAAAAGTCCTCATCGCAGGCCCGTCTGGATCGGGAAAAAGCACACTAGCCCATTGTATCAATGGGCTAGTTCCTGCGTCTTATAAAGGTTCTATGGAAGGAAGTCTTTACATCGGCGGAAAGAATGCAGAGAAAGAGAACATTTTCTCCCTCTCACAGCTCGTCGGAACGGTTTTGCAGGACCCTGATGGACAATTTATCGGGCTGACCGTTGGAGAAGACATTGCTTTTACACTCGAAAATGACCAGGTCACGCGAGAAGAAATGAAAATCCGTGTAGAAGAAGCGGCAAGATTAACAGAGGTAGACGGCAAGCTGGCAGCATCTGTGCATGAGCTATCAGGCGGTCAAAAACAGCGTGTCGCCATTGCAGGCGTGCTTGTCAATGATGTCGACATTTTGCTGTTTGATGAACCACTGGCAAGCCTTGATCCCGCAACAGGCAAAGAAGTGATCGACCTCATTGACCGTCTGCAAAAAGAAACGAAAAAAACGGTCGTGATGGTCGAGCACCGATTAGAGGACGTCCTCTTTCGTCATGTCGATCGCATCATCGTTGTCAATGACGGAACGATTGCGGCTGATATGACACCAGATGAATTACTCGCTTCAAATGTGTTGGAAGCGGCGTATTTGCGCGAGCCATTATATGTGAAGGCCTTGAAATATGCAGGCATTCCGATTGAAGAAGGAGATCAAATTGCTGATTTACAGCATCTCACCTTAAATGATGAGGAAAAAATGAAAATCGAGCAGTGGATGGAAGCATCTGAGCATCCAGCAGAACAGATTGCAGCGCCGGATTTACTAGAGGTGCGCGAGCTGAGCTTTGACTATCCGACAAGACCAAATACGCTCAATAACATCTCTTTTACCGTCAAAAAAGGAGAAATGATCAGCATCGCAGGAGCCAATGGTGCGGGCAAGACGACATTGTCCAAGCTGCTCTGTGCGTTTGAAAAGCCAACTGAAGGGACCATTCATCTAAATGGTGATGACATCACAGGAGATACAATCAAACAGCGCTCCGAGCGAATCGGCGTTGTCATGCAAAACCCAAATCAAATGATTTCAAAACAAATGATCTTCGATGAGGTCGCACTTGGTCTCGTTTTAAGAGGCGTAAAGGAAGACGACATCAAGGAACGGGTGGAGCGGGTTCTGAAGGTGTGCGGACTGTATCCATTTCGGAACTGGCCGATCTCAGCTCTTAGCTTTGGACAGAAAAAACGCGTCACCATTGCGTCTATTCTTGTATTAGAGCCAGAGATCATCATTTTAGATGAGCCAACCGCTGGACAGGATTTTAAACATTACACAGAGATGATGACGTTTTTAGAGCAATTAAATCAGCAGGGTGTCACGATCTTGATGATCACACATGATATGCATTTGATGCTCGAATACACAACAAGAACTATTGTCATTTCAGATGGAGAAAAAATCGCAGATGATACACCGGCCAAAGTGCTAACAGATCAGCTGCTTGTCCAAAAGGCGAGTTTAAAGGAAACGTCGCTGTATGAACTGGCGCTGAAAGCAGACTGGCCTAATCCAAATGAACTCGTGGATCGCTTCATTGAGGTTGACAGAAAGGAACGAATGACATGGCTGTAGACATGCTGTCCTATATCGATCGCCCGTCGCCAATTCACCGGCTGACAGGTGCAACCAAACTCATTTGCTTTATCCTCTGGTCATCCGCAGCGATGCTCACGTATGATACAGGCGTATTAGTCTTTATGCTTGTCGCCAGTATCGTATTCTTTCAACTGTCGAACGTGCGACTTCGTGATATCTCCTTCGTGGTGATCGTCTTGGCGATTTTCCTTGTGATCAACAACATCGCTATTTACATCTTTGCGCCGCAGCAAGGTGTCGCCATCTACGGAGCAAAACATGAGCTGTTTCATATTGCAGGCTGGTACAACGTCACACTTGAACAGCTTTTCTATCAGTTGAACATTACGCTTAAATATGTGACAGTCATGCCAGCAGCTCTTTTATTTATCGTCACAACAAATCCAAGTGAATTCGCCTCATCCCTCAGCCGAATCGGCGTCAGCTACCGGATTTCCTATGCTGTAGCGATTGCCTTACGCTATATTCCAGATATTCAGCGGGATTTTCGGACGATTGCCATTTCTCAGCAGGCAAGAGGAATCGATTTATCGAAGAATGAAAAACTGGGAAAACGAATCAAAAATGCGCTATCGATCGTGATGCCGCTGATTTTCTCCAGCTTGGAGCGGATTGAAACGATCAGTAATGCAATGGAGCTACGCGGGTTTGGGAAACATAAAAAGCGTACATGGTTTACGGCGAAAGACTTTCAAAAAGCAGATTATGCTGCATTATTGTTTGTTGGTGTGGTGCTCATCGTGTCACTAGTAATTACATTTGTTAGAGGAACGAGATTTTATAATCCATTTCTATAGAAAGAAGCCTTCACAGAAGTGGAGGCTTTTTTGTTTGGTTTGTGGATAAAAGGTGTGGAAAAGGGCAAAAGACTATTAACATGTGAATAAATCGGTTATATTGAACAATGAGCGAAATAATGTGAATAACCGGAGAACATATTGGAGGAATAAGAAACTTATGAACAAAATATTTTATGCTTGCGCAGAACACATAGAAACCGTACTAGACATGTACATAGATGATCACGAAACGCCGCCAGAATTCAGAAAAATCGAACATACACACAGTTTATCCACAACCTGTGAATTGTGCGATGAACCTGCAATATATATAGTGGGGAACGAATGATCGGACACAAAATACACAAATTTTATCCACAATTGTTGATAACTTATATGAATAACTTGTTCTTAAGGTGGGGATGACCTGTGAATATATCAATTATCACAGTAGGAAAATTAAAAGAGAAATATTTAAAGCAAGGCATAGCCGAATACACAAAACGATTACAGGCCTATGCGAAACTTGAGATCATTGAGCTTGCGGACGAAAAAGCACCCGAACATCTCAGCGAGCAAGACATGAAAATCATCAAAGACAAAGAAGGCGAACGCATCTTAAGCAAAATCAACCCAGACGCTCACGTCATCGCCCTCGCCATCGAAGGAAAAATGAAAAGTTCCGAAGAATTAGCCGATACAATAGATAAGCTGGCAACATACGGAAAAAGCAAAGTATGTTTCGTCATAGGCGGATCCCTTGGCTTAAGTGACGCTGTCATGCAGCGTGCGAATGAGAAGCTGTCATTTTCGAGGATGACGTTTCCGCATCAGTTGATGAGGTTGGTGTTGGTGGAGCAGATTTATCGGGCGTTTCGGATTGTGCGGGGGGAGCCTTATCATAAATAAGTGAGGTTTTACTTTTATTGAAAATAGTCTACCTAGGCTTTTAGTCTTGCTATTTTTGCTATAATAGACATACTACTCTATTGGAGGTTTTGGTAGTGGAAGAAGTATTTGTAAGTAGTGTTTCTCAATACATAGAAGAAATAAAAAATCTATCCTCTAGAGGTTTTACTTTTTTTAGGGGGCAAGGTTCAAATAAACATCAATTGCTTCCTTCACTTTTAAGGAAGAATGAAAGTGGAAATTATGTTTATGGTACAAATTGTGATAAGAATTTTCAAACCCAATTTAAATCAAAAGCAATCCCTTTTTTAAATAATGTTCCTACTGATGAATTTGAATGGTTATTTATAGCACAACATTATGGACTACCTACTAGGTTATTAGATTGGACGTCCAATCCATTAGTTTCTTTATATTTCGCGGTTGAAAAATCACTAGACGAATATAATGATGAGAAGTATCCAGTTGTATGGTCTTTAAATCCTATTGATTTAAATAGTAAAGTTGGTTATTTGGGGAATAGAGTTGATGTACCAAATCTTATGGAAAATGATTCAACTCTAAATAATTGTTTACAAACAAATTATAGGGTTGGAGTAAGACATGATGAAGCAAATTATCCTTTGGCTATTAGTGGACCCGTAAACAACTCCCGAATTGAAGCACAGAAAGGCATTTTTACTTTATTTCCATCGAATGCACTGCCGTTAGAAGATTATGAGGGAGCTAGTGAATTTCTTTACAGAATTAATATTCATTATGATTATATACACGAAATTAAGAAAGAACTGTTTAGTTTAGGTATTAGTAAATCGAGTATTTACCCAGAATTATCGAGTATTGCAGATGATATAGTTTTCGAATATAAACTATAGGAGGATATTATGGAAAGTAAATGGAAAGTTGATTCTACTCAAAGTACCAAAACTATTGATGATGTCGTTAAAGAAATAGATAAAGGAATGCAAGGGATTGGTGGAATAAAGTTAGACCCTGAATATCAAAGGGAATATAAATTTACTGTTTCAGATGAAAGTCTGTTAATTGAGTCATTATTGTTAGGAATTCCTATACCTATAATATATTTATCTTCAGACACAACTAAAATTCCTTATATCTCTAATGTTATAGACGGGCAACATAGATTGAGAGCCATTTATAGATTTGTTAAAAACCAGTTTGTTTTAAAGGATTTGGAAAAAATAAGAGAATTAAATTTTAAGAAGTTTTTAGAGTTACCTAAAGATAGACAAGCAACAATATTACACCAATGTAGTTTAACATTTGAAAATATTCATGTACAGAACAACCCGGAATTAGAAATGGAAATCTTCAAAAGATATAATACGGGTTCACATCCTTTAAGTAGACAGGAAATAAGACATGCAGTTTATAGAAGTGAGGTTAATGATTGGTTAAATCAACAAATAGAAAACTTTTATAAGTCAGTTTCACCTTTTAAAAATATATATAATATAACTAAGAAAAGGTTCTCAGATAAAACTGCTCATGAAAATATTCAAACCATGCTTTACATACTAGAATTTGGACTAGAAAGTAAATATGAAACATCTCCGGAGTATGCAGAAGAGTTTATGAGAAAAAATACAATAAATATAAATCAAAAAAGTCAAATCGAGAAACTTTCATTTTTACTAGCAGAAATAAATAATTTCTTTGAAAAAATATATAACAATTATAACATTAAATACCCTTTTTCAAAGGAGATTTATGGCGTTGAGAGTAGGAATTACAAAGTGCAAATACCTATTTTAATGATTATTACAGATTTCTTGAGGAGATTAATGGAAGAAAAAGTTGAGATAACTAGTGAAATTAACATGGGGATTATTCTCAAAGTAATATCGAATGTTATGAAAGATTCTTATCTCGAGAATAATTATAAAGGTTCTAGTACAAGACCAGAGTTATTAATAGAAACTTCAAATAAATTATATGAAAATTTTAAACTTAATTAGCTTTTATTTAGGAGGGCCTTATCAGTAATATTTAAACCCTTTATGATGAAAAGAGTAGATTTTTAGTCGTATTCAATATCTTTTACTAAATTTGAAAGTAGCTAATAAATTATTGACGTTAGATTGTTACGGGTATACTTTTGAATATAAGTATAATTTATGTTATAACAACCTATCTTTTTATGGTGTACTAAATTTTAATAACATTTGTAGAGTGATTTATTTAACTCCACAA
Source organism: Bacillus zhangzhouensis (assembly GCF_000715205.1). Classification (GTDB taxonomy): domain Bacteria; phylum Bacillota; class Bacilli; order Bacillales; family Bacillaceae; genus Bacillus; species Bacillus zhangzhouensis. The sequence goes on from NZ_JOTP01000031.1 coordinate 17,320, forward strand.
CTTTTACTTTTAAAATTAGGGTGGGAGAGGTATGTTACGTTTAGATTTGCTAGAAAACGCAATGGATTCCTTCGATGAATCAATTGCTTATTTTATTAGGGCTGAGGATAAAGGGGAATCCAGGTATTACAAATTCTCAATACTATTAATTGCTCATACTACTGAATTGATGCTAAAAGAGATATTAAAAGAAAAAGGGCATTATCTTCTTATCTACACTGATATAGACAAAATTAACTCTAATAGATTAAGTTATGCCCATACAGTAAATTTAGAGCAATCATTAAATAGACTAAATCTAGTAGGCATTAGCATCCCAGAATACATTGTTAAAAAAATAAGAAATTTATATAATGAGAGAAATAAAATCCAACATTTTGAAATAAAATTGAGTGAGGGGGAAGCTTCGAAGATTGTATCAGAAGGTATTGTTGCAATAAAGTATTTATTAGAAGAGGTTGTTGGAAATAATTTAAATGATTACTTAGAAGAAGATCTGATTGAAGAAATGAATAAGATACAATCTCTATTCAATTCATATATCCAAGCGGCTAAAGATAAGATATCTGATAAAAATTCTTCTCTATTAACATATGAATTATTTCCAAATAGAATGATTAAACTTCCTTGTCCATCGTGTGGTGAAAAATACATAGTAAAAGAAGAAGGAGTTATCAAATGTTATATTTGTTCAAATGAATTTTTGAATATTAAAGATTGTATAGAGAACGATGCACATTGTTATATTTCTGATGTCTGTGAAAGAGAACTTAATAGACGGAGAAATAGTGGAAAATACCTAATAGACTATTGCAAAAGTTGTAGTACTGATAATTGTTACTACAATGAGAATAAAGATAGTTGGTTTTGTGTTACATGCTTCTATAATTATGAAAATACAGCATGTCAAAATTGTGGGAATCCTACCTTATACAAGCAAGTAGGATTTTATTATGATTTTTATCAAGATATGGAATCTGAATTTATTTGTAGCGATTGTGCGAATCAATCCACAAAATATTTTGAGATTAGAGATTGGGAATAGTTGGTTGTTTATCCCATAATCCAAAAATCGTTCCGTAAATTATTTTTTGATAGAATTGTATTAACCAACGTTTATTTAGAAATAAAATATCAAAATTATTATTCGGACTTTTTTAACGGTTTGTAATATCGCTAAACTCCCTATAGATTATTTAGAAAGAAGGTATCGTAGGATTAAGAAATCATTTTTAGTCATTGAAACCAACAATGGGTAATTTCTCTACAATATCATATTAACCAATATAAGAGTCTCTATTGTTAGGTTTAAGAACTAGGAGCGAAAAGAGCAAAATAAAATTAAGGTATGAATGTTCTAATGAGATAGAAATCAGAAAAATTTGCACATTTGTAGAAACACATTTATCGTTATCAAACCTCTCAGATGATGAAGTGGCTTGTCTACAATATATTGTGCAAGATTTATATGAACACGAAGGTATAGGATTGCCATTGATTCAAGCTGCACTTAGATCAGATGATGGAAATTTACAGTATCATGCTTTAAGTGTATTAAAAGAATGGTCTCCTTCGTATTCGCAGCAAGCGGCCACAAGAGAATTGATTGAACATATTGCTGTGAAGACAAAGGATAAGGAAGATCGAAAGTTAGCCAAATACTTATTAAAGAAATAGGATTCGGTTTACCTTCGCACTACGAGAATAAAATCTGAATATAAGAAAGCAGGCACACCATGCACACAATCAAAAAAATAGGCCAAACCTTCTCCTACATCACACCAGTATCACTCACCGACCGCCCCATCCTAGGCATGGTCGTAGGCAATAACAAAACATTAATGATCGATGCCGGTAATTCAGAAGATCATGCGAAATATTTCATCCAAAAGGCCTTAAAACAAGAGAACGCCACGCCTGATATGGTTGTCCTCACGCATTGGCATTGGGATCATATTTTTGGTCTGCCTGCGCTGCCTCATGCGGTTTCAATCGCTTCTGCAAAGACCAGAAAGGAAATGGAGAAGCTTCTTCCATTTTCGTGGTCAGATGAGGCAATTGATGAGCGGGTAAAGGAAGGAACGGAGATTGAGTTTTGCGCGAAGGCGATAAAAGAAGAATATAAGAATCATCGAGATATTCAGGTGGTTTTACCGGATGTGACGTTTGACCGTCGGATGGAAATTGATCTTGGCGGGGTCACTTGTGTCGTGCAACATGTTGGAGGCGATCATGCTGCGGATTCAGTCATCGTGTATGTGAAAGAAGAAAAAATCCTTTTTCTTGGTGATTGCATTTATCCGAAAATGTATGCCGAAAAAGTACATTATACGATGAAGGAAATATTGCGCATTTTAGATGAGCTAGAAGCTTTTGATGCTGATACGTATATTCCCTCACACCAAAGACCGTGGACAAAAGAGGAGTTTCGTCAGGAAGCGGACAAGCTTAGGATGATAGCGAAAAATACAGATCTTTGTGGTGGAGATAAGCAGAGAATCACGATAGAATATAAAAAATATGTGAACAGAGAACTTAAAGAAGATGAATTAGAAACGATTGCTTACTTTGTAAATGGTTATTAAATGATTGCGGTAACTAAACAGAAAAAGTCTCATTTGAGTGATTTCCCTCAAACGAGACTTTTTTATTTCTATGGTAAACCTACAACATCTTCTGCATCACGAACTGTGACAGACATGTGTTTGGCATTAATAATAATGACACAATCCCAAGTCGGTTTCATTTGCAGTTCATCATTCTCATCCACACGGATAATCCCTTTGAATTCTACAGTTTGTTCTAGAAAATCCATTTTCTTTTCTGTATCATCTTTGACTGCTGTTAAATGTTCAGGATAGTGAATCGTCCAATCATAAAAGCGGTTTTCTTCATCATTCCTCCTATTTTCACTCGTGCACATTGCCAAAAACTTCTTCTGTTTGCTGAATTGTCAGTGATTTGTTAGGTGCATCAATTGTCATGATACAGTCCCAAGTCGGTTTCATTTGCAGGTTGTTGTTTTCATCTATCCAAATCACACTGTTTAATTCAATTGACGATTCTAAGATGACCATTTTCTTTTCATGATGATCTGTAATGGCAGTTAGATTTCCTTGTAAATGAATGGTCCAGTCGAAAAAAGTGATGTTTTTCATTGTTTTTCTCCTTTCATTACCTTTTGTATTACCATTATAACCCAAGTTGTTTCCGACACTGATTTTTACGCAGTCTATTTTTGGTATAATCAAATATAAGGAAAAATAGATAAAAGACTGATAAATTTTTGAACTTAATTGGAGGTACACATGAAGCAACTATATATGAAACAGAAAGTATTTAGTCTCATCGGCAGGTTTACGGTAAAGGATCAGCAGGAGAACGATGTGTATGTGGTAGAGGGCAGCTTTATGAAGATGCCAAAGACATTCACCATTCTGAATACAGAGCGAGACGAAATCGCCGTAATTACGAAAAAGATGTTCAGCTTTTTACCGAAGTTTTTAGTAGAAGTTGGTGGTCAAGAGGTATTGACGATCAAAAAAGAGTTTACGTTCTTTAAAGCAAAGTATTCGATTGATGCAGCGGAGATAGAAGTGAGTGGTAACTGGTGGGATATGAATTTCCAAGTGCTGCAAAGCGGCGAAGTGATCGGTCAGGTGAAGAAGGAATGGTTTACTTGGGGGGATAGCTATAAGGTTGATATTTTGAAAGAAGAAATGGAGCCTATGATGATTGCGCTCGTTGTTGCGATTGATTGTGTAAAGGCTGATGAAGCAGCGTCTAGGTCTTCGTCGTCGACAACGACCAATTAGATAATGAAACAGAAATTCTGACTGTCGCATGAAGATATTATCCGAGTTACTACTTTTATTCTTTATAAAAAAGCAGTTGGTTAAAACCTTGATTGACCAAGGTTCTTCAAAGTATGCATATTCTTTAGAAAAACATTTTCAGCGTAGAGATATCCTGAAATGCTATGTCTGAAAATAAGGTTCTCCACACACAAGGAATTAGATTTAATAATACACATTTAAAACACAAATATTTACAATATAAAGACTTTTAATAAAAAATTTATAAGAATGGTATATTAAAACGAACGTTTTAGTTAGATGGAGGATAACTATGGGGATTAGTAAGACTAATGTAGAGAAAGTTTTAAGAGCATGGCATTTAATCGAAGCTTTGTCTCCTAGTTCAGTCAATGGATTAGGAGAAACTTTAGAAAAAAAACATTTTCACCATGATGAAAAGGTACATAAAACAGAACAAGTTCTTTTTTCGGATCAACCATGGAAAGTTCACAAATTGAAAAATAACGAAAATAAGTATATTCAATTTCGATATTATATCGGATGCTTTGAGCAATATAAGCTTGTTCAGTACTTACGTGAGTTATTTCATACGTATGAAGAAATGGTTAATCGCGATCATAAAATGTTATTTAGTATGTCTTTTCAAGTAGACCATGCAGGTAAGTATATTAAAAACTCTTTATTTGTACCTGTACTAATGTATGTAATCAAGTTGTTAAAAAAACGTTCAAAAGCGACTTATGACGAATTAATGACGAAATATAATGATTATTTACGTTTATTTGAGGAGCAAGTTGATGATTTATTAATCAATGGCGTTACCGAGAAATCTCTAGAAAAAGTAAGTAAATTGTATAATAGGTATTTTTTACAAATAGATGATCGGACAATCCATTATGTTGAAAAGGAAATCATAGCAATAGGAAAAGAAGGCACATTCAATAACTTTAATAGCTTTTTCTTAGATGATTTAGGAGAGATTATTTCTAAAGGTGAGAATCAAACGTTACGTCAATTTATTAAAGGAGCAGATCATCACACAGATATCGATGAAAATAGAGCTTACATTGAAGACGTACTTCAGCCTAAATATTTACCTAATGGGAGATGGCCATCACCTGTCGAACACAGATTATCATTAATGCAACAAGTAGCTGTAAATCAAATAATTAATAATAGCCAGAAGATAAATTCTGTCAATGGGCCACCTGGGACAGGTAAAACAACATTGCTAAAAGATGTGTTTGCTCATCTCATTGTAGAAAGAGCTGAAAAAATGACACGTTTTAAAAATCCCGAAGAAGCTTTAAAAAAAATGAAGAAAATAGTATTAGACAATTACCCATACAATATCTATGAATTAGATGAATCGATTAAAAAATATTCAATGGTTGTGACTTCTAGTAATAATGGTGCAGTTGAGAATATCTCGAAAGACCTCCCTAAAAAGAAAGAGGTTATACGTCAAGATGATAAAGGGAAGTTTATAGAATATGATAAGGCATATGCTTCTGAAGCAGAAGAATTGTCAATGTATCCGCTTACGGCTAAAGCTCTTCTTTCAGACAATGAAGAAACTTGGGGGTTATTCTCAGCAGCTTTAGGGAAATCAACAAATTTTACTCAATACTATAAGAATCTAGTTTCAGATGAAAACTCATTTATAAGACAATTGGAACAAGATAAAGAGAAAGTAAATTTGTCCGAATGGAAGGCTGCGATAGAAGATTTTAATAATACTTTAAATTCAGTAGAGAAGAAAAAAGCAGAATTGCAATCAATGTCTGAGAATTTTGTGAAATATAAAGATATAGACAGCGAGCTTAGCTCTCTACATAAAGAGCAAGATAAGGTAAATCAGGAGATAATTCAACAATTAGAGAAAAGAGAATCGATTGAAAAACAAAATCAAACAGAATTAAATATTAATATTTTTCAGCGACTTTTTAATAAAAAACGAAACAAAAAAGAAATAGAATGGCACGAAATTAATAAAATGATATATAATTTGGAAAAAAAGCGTAACATGATAAAGAAAAAAACAGATGAGTTAAAACAGAGGTCAGAAAAATTACAAAAGTCCATTGATGATAAATGCACTCATCAGGGGATGAGGATTCCAACTGATGAATATTGGGATGAAGATCAATATGAAAATAGACAGACAAACACCATATGGGTAACAGATGAATTGAATTTTGAAAGAGGACAGCTATTCTTAAAAGCAATGAAGATTCACAAATTGTTTCTATTGTTTAATCATAGAGCAATTAAATCGAGTCTTCGATTATTAAACTTCCGTTATAAACTTGATCTCAATCAAGCTGATCATCGTATGCATTTGAAAAATGTATGGGAAATTATACATCTAATTACACCTGTTATTAGTACTACGTTTGCTAGTTTTCCAAAGATGTATGAAGGAATTGGACAAGATTTTATTAGCTACTTGTTTATTGATGAGGCAGGGCAAGCAACGCCTCAACAAGCAGTAGGTGCTTTATGGAGGTCTGAGAAAGCAATAGTTGTTGGGGACCCCTTACAAATTGAACCAGTCGTCTCTATTGATCGTACAATCTTAGGTGATATTAAAAGGTATTATGAAATTGATGATGAACATATAGAGTTAGGTACTTCTGTGCAAACACTAGCAGATAGGGCAAATTCTTTTGGTACGTATAATAAGGATCTAGAGTGGATTGGTATTCCATTATGGGTTCATCGCAGATGCTTAGATCCTATGTTCACGATTTCTAATAAAATCGCGTATGATAATAAAATGGTGTTGCCAGAAAAGGAACAAGGGCAAAGTAAATGGATTGATATTAATGGAAAAGCTATTAATAGGCAATTTGTAGAGGAACAGGCAGAATGGATTTCTGAAGAAATTTTTAAAAAATGGGAATCTAGTTCTGAGCTGCCTAATATCTATGTGATCTCTCCTTTTACTGCTGTTAAAAATGGACTTAAAAAAAATATTAGAAATTATTTGAAGAAAAAAGGCTTACCCAAACAGGAAGTTGAAGGTTGGATAAAAAACTCAGTAGGAACTGTACATACTTTTCAAGGAAAGGAAGCTGAAATTGTTTATTTTGTAGTTGGAACAGATGAAAATAGTGATGGCGCAGCAAATTGGTCTTGTTCTAAACCTAATCTAATTAATGTCGCAGTTACACGAGCAAAAAAAGAGTTCTATATTGTCGGTGATTATCAACGAATATCTAAAAAACAATACTATCAAGCTATTGCAGAGATTGTAGAGAAAATAGAAGTAAAAAGTTATAAAAATTAATTATTAAAACCTCTCAATATTTGAGAGGTTTTTGTTAGACATGGAAGAGAAACAATTCAAGTTTGATGTATTTATGTAAGCACTTATCTTTTTCCTTTAATATTGCATCAAATAAGCTATAACAAAGTAACTAGGAGGAGTTTTATAACCTAACCCGCATATTAAGACTAAGAGACGCAGAAGTATGGGAATTGTATTTCTCGACAAATAAGACATGATGATTTATTTCGCAATTGCAGATTTAAATAGAAAAGCAACGATTAATGCTAATCCTTTAGTGATCGAACTTGATGAAAAAGATAATTACATTTCCATTGATGTGCATAGTGTTGTAGACCTAAAAAACGTTAGAAGAAGATGAATTTGATGATTTTCTCAGCTCATATGCACGATTTTCACAATGCTCATGTTTTTATTAAAATTCATGGTTATTGACAAAATGGGTTTAACTAATTTCAGTTAGAGGAAGATGAAGATTTGCAAGGCGAAGAAGAACAGCCAGAAACGTTTTAACGGTTATACAAAAATGCTTTCAATTGGTGGAAAGCTATTTAAATCGAAAAAGCTTAGAACTCTCTAACAGTAGGTTAGATTTTGCCAAGATCTAAAATGAGCTTGTGAGGTGAGCACACTGATCACATTCCAATACAAAGTATTTCTAACAGTCGTCGAATGCGGCAGTTTTACAAAAGCCGGGGAGAAACTTGGGCTGACGCAGTCTGGGGTGAGTCATAATATTGCGAAGCTTGAGTCGGAATTAGGGATTGTGCTGCTTCGGCGTAATCGAAACGGGCTGTCGTTAACGGACGCAGGTGAGCGGGTGATGCCGCATATTCGGCAAATCATGCATCATGCGGCATTGCTTGAGCAAGAGGCGGCGTTGATTCAAGGGTTGGAAGTGGGGAGTATCAAGGTCGGGACGTTCTCCAGTTTTTCTTCAAAAGTGCTTCCGCAACTGATTCATCGTTTTACAGAAAGCTATCCCAATATCCAATTGGAGTTATATGAAGGCGGTTATGAGGAGATTGAGGAGTGGATTGCTTCTGGCACGGTTGATGTCGGTTTTTTAACGCAGCCATCAAGAGAATTTGAAACCGTTCCACTTTTCCAAGATGAATTGGTGGTGCTCATGCAAGAGAATCATCGCTTCCATACGAAGAAAATGATAGAAGTTGACTCGTTACATGATGAATCATTCATTATGCCAAAAGCGGGCTGTGACCAACTCATCAAGAAATTATTAAAAGAAAGAGGCGTGAAGCCTCATGTTGTGTTTGAGATTGGAGACAACAATACGCTCATTTCTATGGTTCAAGAAGGGCTCGGAGTGACCATCATTCCGACATTGATTTTGCCGCCACAAATTCCTCATACGAAAGTCATTCCACTTGAGACGACGGTATATCGTGAGATCAATATGGCGTTCAAATCTTTCAAAGCAGCATCCCCATCGACCAAGAAATGGATCGAAGCGGTCAAAGATCATCTTAAGTAGAATCAGCTTGAACGAGATGTCTCCCATTCAAGCTGATTGGTTTATAGGGTTAATACGCCGCGAATGGTGATGACAGCTGCACCTGCGACTTTGATCACCGGCTTTGAGTCATTCGGAATGACTGTGATACGAAGCATGCCAGGTCTGCCGATCGCATCACCTTGGGCAATGCTCAAGTGAGTGGTTTCCTGCTGAGAAATGATACCTTCCAAATAGAGAAATCCAGCTAATGCCCCGTTTGCTGCCCCCGTCACAGGATCCTCGGGTATCCCAATCCCAGGTGCAAAATCCCTCGTATAAAGATCACATTCTTTTGAGGTGTGAAACGTATAAAGGTGGGTCGTCGTGATATCATGCTCTTTATTCATTCTCCCTAAAGCCGCTAAGTTTGGGGTGGCTTGATCAATGTCCTGTTGATGCTTCATCGGAACAAGAAGATGCCAGTTTCCGGTGTTTGCTAATTTGATAGGATAGGATGGATCAATCCGGTCACTGCTTATACCGAGCATGTCACTAAGCTCTTCAACATCAATGGCAAAATCCCGTGTCTTCGGGGTTACCTGCGTCATTTCCACATCAACGACCTTGCCATTTTCCTCGTGCCATACAACGGGAACATTCCCGATCTTTGTTTTTAACACGACCCCTGTTTTCTCTTTTGCCAGCCCAAGCTCTGTCGCCAAAAGCCAAGTTAATCCAACAGTCGCATGCCCGCAGAAATTGACCTCTTCCGTCGGTGTGAAGTATTTGACCCGATAATCGGCTTTCTTATCATGTGCTGGCAGCAAGAAGACAGATTCGGGTAAATTCAATTCTTTGGCGATATTCTGCATGTCATCCTCCGTTAACCATTCCCCATCCAACACCACCCCAGCGGCATTTCCTCCAAATTTCTCAGTTGTAAACGCATCGACATGATACACTCTGATGTCTCTCATATAAGGAACCCTCCTATACAATCTTGTTACGTTTATCATAAGTTTGATTGATGCATTCGTAAAATGAATCTTTTTGATGTTTTAAATCGGAAGTATTCATGTAAGAGAGGGAGATACACTGTACCTATTAAATTAGTTTTTAGTAAGTCTTTAGTCATATGAATAATTCTTGTGTCTATATTAGAAGAAATGTATAATATTTGTATATAAAAACATTAATAGGAAAAGTGAGGATATATCTATGAAAATGGTCCTGAAATTAGTAGCTTCTATTCTATGTGTGATGATGTTGAGTTTCCATATACAAGAAAGGGTAAGTGCCACAGAGGGTGGAACGAAAACAACGGTTGATCGTTATCAATATGGTGATAATTATCTGACAGGTAAAACAACGCCAAACGCAATCGTTGCATTCGCAGATTGGGGTGTTCCGAATAACTGGAAATCTAAATATATGCACTACGCAAAAGCAGATAGTAACGGAAACTTTAAGTTGTTTTCTTTGAACTTTAGTTCAGGACAAACGTTGGAGTTAGATACTTATGACCAAAATGGGACAAAGCTTTCTTCAAATAAAGTGTATGTTTTCAAGGAATCGTTTACCTCATTAGATCCGATATATGATACCTCTCAGGAGTTAACTGGAAAAACAGTGAAGAACACAAAAGTAGAGGTCATGAAAGATGGCAAAGTGATTGCCTCAGGCACATTCAATGATGCCATTCATTTAAAGCTGCCTGCCCTAACTGCAGGTACATTCCTAACAGTGAAAATGACGACTGGCAGCAATATCGACGTTTACAAAAAAATTGTGAACCCTAAGAAAATCTCACTTATTCCTACGACAAAATGGTCTAAATCCGTGAAAGGCCAAACGGGAATTCCTTATGCAAAGATCGTCTTTAAAAATCAAAAATCAAGTGAAGTCCTTCAATCGATGACTGCAGATGGTGATGGCAACTTTGAATTGAGTGTAGACAAAAACAAAATACAAACATTAGATCAAAGTAAATTTCAAGTGATGGAACCCTCTTATGATAATGCTTTGCATGAGACCACCTTCCGAATTAGATCAACAGCTCCGACTATTGATCCATTCACTCAGCTTTCAACTTCAGTGAGCGGGACCGCAACTCCTGAAAGTAGGATTCATATTTTAGATGGAGAAGGCAAAATCATTGGGGAAGGTCAAGCAGACTCTAATGGCGTCTATGATGTTCCTGTTTCAAAGTTAATCGGTGGTGACTTAATTACAGTCAAGTCGTTCATGGCTGATAATCCGAGTGAAACGGATCAATCTCAGGAAGATGTACAGAAAGTTTTTGTGGAAGAAATCGATGATTCAAGTGATACCATTAATGGCATGAGTACGTTTGGTAATCAAGCTGTTGTAGAGGTGCAATCTGATTCAGCGAATAACACAATAAAAGCAATGTCGAAACTCAGCGCTAGCACAACGAAAAAGAAATTTGGACCATTCAACATTACGCCGGGCAAAGATTTTAAATTGAAAACGGGAAAATTACAACAAGGATCTAAAGTAACAATCACGTTGCAAAGTGGAAAGAGAAAGGTCGCCTTGCCAGCCTTCACCGTCAAAAAAGTCGTCACATCTCCACTTGCAGCATCTCAAGTAAAGGTGGCGAACAATAAAGGGAAAAATGATACGGTGACGATAAAAGGAATCAAAAAACAATCGGTCATCAAAGTCTTTAAACAATCTTCTGGCGGTAAAGTGATTGCTCAGCAGACTGCATCTAGCTCGAACATGACGATTTCCTTGAAGCAACTGGGTCAAACAAGTGGAACGCTTTATATCAGTATGAAAGAGTCTGGTTTAAAAGAGGGAAATCGAGTACCAATTCGTTATCAGGGTGAGAAATCAGATGCTTTAAAAACGAACCAAGTCAACATCAACAATCTTAAAAATAAAAATGACGTTATTACAGTGAGTAAGATGAAGAAAAAAGATGTGATCAAAGTCTACTCAACAAGCGGAAAATTACTAGCCACATCAAAACCGTCTAACAGTTCGTCCATCAAATTGTACGTCAAACAAGTAGGAACTAAGAGCGGTAAAGTGTATGTCACGCGTAGCAGCGATAAGATGCTGGAAAGCGGAAAGCAAGCCATTTCTTTTAAAGGCGAGCCATCTGCTGCATTAAAAAGCAATCAAATCAACATCGTGAACAACAAGAAGAAAAAAGATGTGATCACTGTCAGTAAATTAACGAAGCAGGATGTTATCAAAATCTATCAACCTTCAGGAAAGCTTATTGGAAAATCAACAGCTTCTAAAGGCAAGGTTGTGAAAGTTACTTTCAAACAACTAGGTGCCAAGGGAGGAAAACTCTATTTCACCGTCACTGGAAAAGGCATGTCAGAAAGTAGTAGTAAGACGGTAAAGGTGTTTAAGGCTGAAAGAAAATAATGTTTCATAAAAAGGTAGGTTCGAAGTGAACTTACCTTTTTATAGTATTCCGAGATTAGAAAGCGAGGGATGCATGATAGCTATAGGCGGATTCATCAATATCGGAATCGTTTTTTATGAGGCCATTCATTTACCAAATACTTTTCGCCAATTGTCTGATTATCTAGCTCAAAAAGACATGTCTATTACCAAAGTAAAGTTTAGTCAGGACCCTGACGGCGAAACGTGGATTGAACACAGTGTAAAAGAGAATATCATCAAAGACGATGACTTTTCAGGCTATTAAACGGAGTTTGAATTGTCAGGCTTAAGCTCAAAGCTAAAAGAAATGACCATCAACATACAAAAAGAAACAGGTTATGTAGGGTTCGTTCTCTGTTTAAAGTGGGGAGAGGTTTTTTCTCATGATGTCGTTCATCTTCAACAGGACATCGTACGGTGTGTTGTGGAACTTTATCATACGCTTCCGTTTGAGTATGCGTTCATTGGACATGAAATTGAAGTCGAGATTCGTCCAGATGAGTTTGAAAAATGTCTACAAAAACATCATGCTTTTCCAGTTGGTTTAATTGGCAAAGGAGATTACATAGACATTTATTATGGCGATGTGGCAATTGATGGCCTTTCTCTTCAAAAAAGAGGGAAGGAATGTTTAAAGATTGAAAGGGAACAGTAAAAAAGCCTCCTGAATATAACAGGGGGCTTTTTCCATCCATCACCCATAATAATTATTCGCTTGAATAAAAAATTGGGATTGCATGTAGTTATACGTGATTTTCGAGAAGTCGAAGGGCTGACCGTTTGTGAGATGAAAGACGGTCTCGACGCGGAGGGCGGGATCGTCTTGTTTGAGGCCTAGGTGCTTCGCTTCGGTTTCGCTCAGTTTGCCTACTTGCATGTACATGTCAGAAAAGCCAACTTTGAGTCCAAGGCCTTCGCTAATGAATTTAAAAACGGAATCGGCGGCGATTTCTGTGTTGAGATAGGGAATGATGGTTTTCCGGTAATAGGATTCTTCTAAACACAACGTTTGTCCATTAATGTAACGAATGCGTTTGAGGTAGAAAACATCCTCTTCTTGTTCAATGTTCAAATTAAGCGCAGCTTCTTCTGTTGGTTTGACGGTGTCTAATGTTAAAACCTCTGATGTTAGTTGAAATTCCTCTAAATCTTTTTTAAACCCTTGGTTGGATAAAAGGCTGATGTAGCCCTTGCGTCGGTGTCTTCTGACAAAGATGCCGCTGCCCCTCACCTGATAGACAATTCCTTTTTTTTCGAGTAAGTCTAATGATTTGATAATGGTACTTTTGCTCACCGCAAATTGGCTCATGAGTGTCTCGAGTACAGGGAGTTTGTCCCCTTGCTGCAGTTCATGGGTGACAATATATTTTTCAATATCGCTCGCAATTTGTTGATACTTTAACATAGCTATTCCTCTTTGTTTTCACGATTTATTGTCTTTGATTATAGCACATACCGATTTTTCTTTGATATGTTAAATGAAATTATATATGTATTGATAAATTGTTCCGGTATAATTATAATGTACATATACTAGTAGTGATACAGTCAATGGACGTCATGATAACAATTGTGAAATAGGAGGGAATAGATAATGACTTTACCAAAAGATTTTCTATGGGGCGGAGCACTAGCTGCACATCAATTCGAAGGTGGATGGAATGAAGCAGGAAAAGGTCCAAGTGTTGTAGATGTGATGACAGCCGGTGCTCACGGAGTACCGAGACAAATCACGGAGACGATAGAAGAAGGTGAATTTTATCCGAACCATGAAGCGATCGATTTCTACCATCGTTATAAGGAAGATATCGCCATGTTTGCAGAAATGGGTTTAAAATGCTTGCGTACATCGATCGGATGGAGCCGGATTTTCCCTAAGGGAGATGAAGCAGAGCCGAATGAAGCAGGCTTACAGTTCTATGATGATGTATTTGATGAGCTGATCAAGCATGGTATAGAGCCTGTGATTACGCTGTCGCACTTTGAAATGCCTCTTCATCTGGCAAGGGAATACGGCGGATTCCGTAGCAGAAAAGTCGCTGAGTATTTCGCGAAATTTGCGGAAGTGTGCTTCAATCGTTACAAGGATAAAGTCACATACTGGATGACGTTTAATGAAATCAATAACAAAATGGATGTCAACAACCCATTGTTCCTTTGGACAAATTCAGGCGTATCGGTCAAAGAAGGCGAAAACGCTAAAGAAATCATGTATCAAGCAGGACATCATGAATTGCTTGCAAGTGCATGGGCAGTCGCAAAAGGAAAAGAAATCAATCCTAATTTTCAAATTGGAGCGATGGTTTCCCATGTGCCAATCTATCCATATTCCTCAAACCCAGAGGATGTCATGCTTGCAGAGGAATATATGAGACAGCGCTATTTCTTCCCTGATGTTCAGGTTCGCGGCTACTATCCGAGCTATGCATTAAAAGAATTCGAACGCGAAGGCTATCATATTCCGTTTGAAGCAGGCGATGAAGAAAGCTTAAGAAAAGGGAAAGTGGATTATCTTGGCTTTAGCTACTACATGTCGACAACGGTCAAAAGTGATGCAGTCTCTGACAACAGCGGAGACATTGTCAACGGGGCCCTGCCGCATGGTGTAGAAAACCCTTATATCAAATCAAGTGACTGGGGTTGGTCCATTGACCCGACAGGTCTAAGATATACATTGAATCGTTTTTACGATCGCTATCAAATTCCGCTATTCATCGTGGAAAATGGTTTTGGTGCCATTGATCAAGTAGAAGAAGACGGTTCCATCCACGATCCAGAGCGAATTCAATATCTCGCTTCTCACATCGAAGCGCTGAAAAAGGCCATCGAATACGACGGTGTTGATCTCATTGGTTACACGCCTTGGGGCATTATTGATATCGTGTCATTCACAACAGGCGAAATGAAAAAACGCTACGGAATGATCTACGTTGACCGCGATAACGAAGGCAACGGCTCGATGAAGCGTCTCAAAAAAGATTCGTTTACTTGGTATCAAAACGTTATTGCAACGAATGGCGAAGAAGTGTAATAAAGGAAAATGCAGACCCGGATGAGTGTGGTATACGCTTGTTCGGGTTTTTGTTGCCTGCGTTTTAAAGCCGCCTGAATGCAAAGAAAAAATAGGGCGATGCATTGGATTGAAGAAGATATTGATGTTGAAAGATAATTGAAGAAGAATCCAAAGGCTGGCTTATTTAACATACATAAATTCATTAGTCCCTAATTAATTCAGTAAAAAAGAGAGTCCATTTTTCATGTCAATTAGCCTATTTTTCAATTTTGAGGGTCACGATAAAATAGACTTTATGATCAATAATGGATGGGACATTGGATGATACGAGCTTTGACGGCGATACCTTTATAGAGGAACACTTTTTAGACAACGCAGTCCATATGGGCATCAAAAACGCGAAAAGCATTGTGAAGGATCAAAAAAAGGCACTAAAAACCATTTTTCAAGACATTGATGACCTCATTTCTCTATTGTTTTTTGATAGAC
>NZ_JOTP01000032.1 GCF_000715205.1 Bacillus zhangzhouensis
CAATCAATACAAAATCAGCTTGTTTCTGAGAATAATTTCTATTTTTGAACATGAAAAAAACACCTTCCTTTAGTATGCTTTTCTCTATTATAAAACGGGGGAATGGAAACTTTAAGGAAAAAAATAAAGCTGTCGAGATTTTCTCGACAGCCTGAGAACAGTGCAAACTGTTCTTTTTTTCATGAGTATTTATGAAACAGCCTTGAGCCGCTTTGTGATCAATCCAGCGAGAAACGTAAAGGCTGTATAGATGATGACCCAAATGATAAAGGATTTATTCCCGCCAATATAGGTGAACATCAGGATGACACTTGCTAACAGTACAATTAAAGTAGGCATCCAAACATTCTTCAAAAGCAGCGTGCCGAGAATACCAATCAGCACGGAGATGATGGGGAAGCCAAATACAATCAATATCACAAAGACAGCCATATCGCGAACTCCTTTTTATCAAGTGTTTACATCAAAACATAAAAGACCGCCGCAGCCATATGTGGAAGTGCAAAGATCATAAAAAGAAAAGCCGTATCAAGACGCCACATGCGGTGCTCTTTTGTTTCAGAGTGATAGGCTGCTCGTGCTTCTTCCCCGTTTGTCCATGCACCCATTAAAAATCCAGATACAACGAGCCCGATAATAGAGATCCCTCCACTGACAAACCCAATCCACTCATAGTGCTGTAGAATGATAGCGGCACTGCAAATCACAATCATTGAGCAAACACCGGCGAAAAAAGCATGTTTTTTTCTCATTCCGGTTCACTCCCTTCAAATATGACATTAGGAGATGGCATCACATATTTCAATGAAATGTCCATCAGGATCAGACACATAAGCAACGGTTTGACCCCATGGTTTTTTTGCAGGTTCTTTGATGATAGGTACCCCTTTATCCTTCATTGACGCAATTGTTTGATCCACATCATCCACGACAAAGCCAATCTCAAAGGTTTGAGACGAGCTATTCGCCTCTGGAACAGGTAATCCAAGTGCATCTTTTACATCCTGGCGTGAATTAATGGATAAGGTCACCTCTCCAGTATCAAACTCAACATAGGATTCAACTCTCAATTTAATAGGGAAACCAAGTACATGCTGATAGAAATGAATGCTCGCCTCAACATCGTTTACATATAGAATGGTATATTTCATTTTCATGTGAAAAACTCCTCTCTTCATATACGTGTCAAAACCGGAAAGGTTTCCCATCTATTTTATCATATAGGATATAAGGTTCATCTGATTCCAAAAAAAACAATATTTTTAGCTGAATAGTCTTGAAAAACAAAAAGTGGTGACTTATGATAAAAATGTAAAATTAGAAAAAATAGGGGGATTACATATGTTGAAAAAAATCATGGTCGCTGTCTTGTCTTTAGGTCTTTTACTAAGCTTTACACAAGTCGACATCCACACAGCGGATGCAAAGACAGTCAAGTCTTACAAAAACTGCAAAGCGCTCAACAAAGTATATAAAGGCGGCGTGGCGAAAAGCAAAAACACGAAAAACAAAGGCGGCAAAACAAAGTACAAGCCTTATGTGTCAAAAGCGCTTTACCAAAAAAATATACGACTTGATCGTGATAAAGACGGCATTGCTTGTGAACGCTAAACACATGTGAAAAGACCTGTAACAAGGTCTTTTTTTCTATGGGATCAAACTCGTCCCTTTGTGCCATCTTCGTCTTTATATTAAAATAAAGATAGTTTCAAAAAATGATACAAAGTGGGGTACTCAATTTGTCAACACAAGCTGATAAGAAAGACATCCGATTGATTGCCATTGATATGGATGGCACACTGTTAAATAGTGAGCACGTCATTCCTGAGGAAAATAAACAAGCCATTAAAGAAGCAGAAGCGAAAGGGGTCCATGTCGTTATTAGCACAGGGCGAACGCTGATGACTTGCCGAGAGTTGGTTGAGCCGCTCAAACTCTCTTCCTATCTTGTGACAGCAAACGGAAGTGAAATTTGGGATTCAAATTTTCAGCTGATCGAACGAGATCTGCTGCATCCGGATCACGTCCAAATGATGTGGGATCTAAAAAACAGGTACGAAACCGATTACTGGGCTTCCACTGTGGATAAGGTGTGGAGAGGTGAATTTCCAGAACGCATTCATGACCATGAATGGCTGAAATTCGGTTTTGAAATTCATGACGATGACGTTCGTGAGGAAGTGCTCAATACACTGAAAACAAATGGTCATCTAGAGATCACAAATTCAAGTCCAACCAATATCGAAGTCAATGCGGCAGGCATTAACAAAGCTGCGGCTCTTGCAAAGGTAGCAGAACGCATTGGCTGTACAATGGACAACGTCATGTCACTTGGCGACAGCCTAAATGATATGGCCATGATTCAAGAAGCTGGACTAGGAATCGCCATGGGAAATGCGCAAGAAGTGGTGAAAGAAGCCGCTGATTGGATTACCGCTCCTAATACAGAACACGGTGTAGCAAAAGCCATCCAACATTGGGTGCTATCTAAATAAAAAAAGCGAGAGGACAGTACCTCTCGCTTTTTTTATTTTTCTCCTAGTTCTATTGTTATGTTTTCTGACAATTTCATGTGCAGACTCTCCAAAGTTGATATAATCAATATAAATTCGAATATTCGGACTTGTGATTCCGTATTTCGGAACAATGAGGAGGGGTCCTATGTATCAAGTGGATATCAACTGTGATTTAGGAGAAAGCTTTGGTCAATACACAATCGGTGCAGACGAACAAATTCTTAAATATGTCACCTCAGCCAACATTGCTTGCGGTTTTCATGCAGGAGATCCAACGGTGATGAGAAAGACGGTCAGAATGGCGCTAGATAAAGGGGTTCAAATCGGTGCGCATCCAGGTTTGCAAGATTTAGTCGGCTTTGGCAGACGTCCAATGGCCATCTCTGCAGAGGAAGCCTATGATCTCGTCATTTATCAAATAGGCGCTCTATCAGCCTTTCTAAAAGCAGAAGGCGGCAAGATGCAGCATGTCAAACCACACGGTGCTCTCTACAACATGGCGGCTGAAAATACTGAATTATCTGAATCGATTGCGAAGGCTGTGTATGATGTCGATCCGAATCTTGTGTTATTTGGGCTGTCAGGCAGTGAACTCGCGTTAGCAGGTGAAAGAATCGGTCTTCAAGTAGCACATGAAGTCTTTTCTGATCGGACGTATCAAACTGATGGGACACTAACGTCCCGCCGCGAACCACATGCACTCATTGAAGAGGATGAGCTGGCAGTCGAGCAGGTCGTTCGTATGGTACGAGAAGGAAAGGTTCGTACAGTTCAAGGGGAAGATATTCAGCTCAAAGCAGATACGGTTTGCATACACGGAGACGGCAGCCATGCGCTTCAATTTGCAAAAACCATTACAGCGAAGCTAAAAGAAGCCAATATTCACATCGGGGCCTTTTAATAAAAAACGACATCAAAGGGGGAAACAGCATGAAAACAGAGAAAGTCAAAAACTTGAAGGCGCCAAAGGGGAACCGGTCTATGCTGATGGGCGCAGCCTTCCTAATGGCTACGTCCGCCATCGGACCGGGATTTTTAACACAAACGACAGTGTTTACACAGCAGCTTGCAGCTAGCTTTGGGTTTGTCATTTTGATATCTATTCTGTTAGATATTTTTGCACAAACAAATGTATGGCGCATCATTGCCGTCTCAGAAAAACGAGGGCAGGATATTGCGAATATGGTTCTGCCGGGTCTCGGATATGTACTAGCCTTTTTGATCGTCATTGGGGGGCTTGCCTTTAACATCGGAAATATCGCCGGTGCTGGTCTCGGTTTTCAGGTCATTTTCGGAGTTGATCCGCGAATCGGAGCAGGGGTCAGTGCTGTCATTGCTATTCTGATTTTCGTGATCAAAGAGGCTGGAAAAGCGATGGACCGTTTCACACAGATAGCCGGCTTTGTCATGATTGGCCTGATGCTGTATGTGGCGATTTCAACAGCTCCACCAGTTGGAGAAGCGGCATTGAGAACATTCGTCCCAGAGAAAATTGATATTTTGTCGATTGTGACACTTGTGGGTGGAACAGTAGGCGGCTATATCGTCTTCGCTGGCGGTCACCGTCTGCTGGATGCTGGCATTAAGGGTAAGGGAGCACTGCCGCAAGTGACGAAAAGCTCCATTTTTGGTGTGTTGATTACGTCAATCATGCGTGTTGCGCTCTTTCTTGCCGCTCTAGGAGTTGTCTCAAAAGGCTTGCAGATTGATCCATCAAACCCGCCTGCTTCAGTTTTTCAATTAGCGTCAGGAAATATCGGATATAAAATGTTCGGGATTATTATGTGGGCTGCGGCGATCACGTCGGTCATTGGAGCGGCATACACATCTGTCTCCTTCTTTAAAACCTTCTCGCCAAAAATTGAGCAAAATCAACGTGGCATTATCATCGGCTTTATCGCCCTCTCGACCATTTGTTTTATTACGATTGGAAGACCTGTGAATATATTGATTTTGGTTGGGGCGATTAATGCATTGATTTTGCCGCTTGCACTTGGAACATTGCTTATTGCGGCCTATAAAAAAGAAATTGTCGGTGATTATCGTCATCCATTCTTTTTGACACTGTCAGGTGCGTTTGTTGTCGTCATTATGGCTATTATGGGCGGGTATACAATCATGAATGAAATCCCGAAATTATGGAGCTGATTCGGATGAATACATATCAAACTTGTGAGCCTTCACAGATCAGGGAATTGATTCGCAAAAAGGAGATCATAGGACCAACGGCTGGCTTTGCAGAGGGATTTGCTCAAGCCAATTTAATGATTGTCAAAAAGGAACTTGCCTTTGATTTTCTTTTATTTTGTCAGCGGAATCCGGCTGCATGCCCTTTACTTGATGTGCTGGAGCCAGGTGATCCAGTGCCAAGGCGGTCAGCGCCTCAAGCGGATATTCGAACGGATTTTCCAAAGTACCGTATTTACCGAAAAGGAATTCTTCAGCAAGAGGTGACAGATATCTCCTCTTATTGGGAGGATGATATGGTTGCCTTTCTCATCGGATGCAGTTTTACGTTTGAGCACGCGCTCATGCTGAATGATATCCCTGTACGTCATATTGAAGATGGTCATAACGTACCGATGTATCAAACGAATCTTTCCTGTGAACAGGCAGGGTGTTCCATGGCCCGATGGTAGTCAGCATGAGACCCATTCCGGCGCATCAAGTCACAAGAAGTGTTCAAGTGACGTCTAGATTTCCTTCAGTACATGGCGGTCCCATCCATATAGGAGACCCAGCTATGATTGGAATCCTAGATCTGGACAAACCAGACTTTGGAGAATCGTCTGTGATGAAAGAAGGAGAAGTCCCGGTGTTTTGGGCATGTGGTGTGACGCCGCAAGCCATTGTCATGCACACAAAACCAGACATTGCGATCACTCATGCACCTGGTCATATGTTCATCACAGACCGAAGAGATCAACAGCTCGGAGTGCTATAAAGAAAGAGAGGTGTCCTCAAGTGGTGTTTTCGACGATAAAAGATTCTATCAGCTTCCACCCGCTAGGAGATGCAGCGATCGTCATTCAAGCTGGAGCCGACATACGTGAAGAGATTCATGAGCGTGTTGAGCAGCTGTTTGCATGTATTGAACAGCATCCATTTGACGGATATGTTGAAGCTGTTCAGGCCTTTACAAATGTGACGGTTTTTTACGAACCGTATACCGTTCATCAATCTGCTCATCTTGATCAACATGGCATGTCTCCATATGAATGGGTCAAAGCCTATATCGAAAAACTTCTTGAAGACAAGTGGCGGGTGGGGTTTCAGGCAAAGAGCCGCATCGTCGAAATTCCTGTTTGTTACGGAGGAGCGCTTGGTCCTGATTTAGAAGAAGTCGCCCGCATCAATAGGTTGACGCCTGAAGAAGTCGTGCGTATTCACACAGCAGGGACGTATCTTGTCTATATGATTGGATTTGCCCCAGGGTTTCCGTTTTTAGGTGGGCTTTCTGAAAAAATCGCCGCTCCGCGCAGGGAAACACCGAGAATGTCTATTCCGAAAGGGTCTGTGGGCATTGCGGGGAAGCAGACAGGCGTATACCCGATTTCCACACCAGGAGGCTGGCAGCTCATTGGACAAACCCCGCTGTCATTGTTTCGGCCGGATGATGAGATACCAAGTCTACTGAAGGCAGGGGACGAGGTCAGATTTGTCCAAATGTCTGAAAAGGAATTTTTCAGCATGAAGGAGGCAGAACGTTGAGTATTCATGTCATCAAGCCGGGGATGTTCACAACCATTCAGGATAAAGGGCGAAAAGGCTATCAGAAGTATGGCGTCTTAACGAGCGGCGGCATGGATCCACTCTCACTCAGAATCGCCAACATCCTCACCGGTAACCAAGAAAATGAAGCTGTGCTGGAAATCACATTGATGGGGCCAGGCCCTGTGTTGACGTGTCAGAAGGATCAGCTGATTGCAGTCACTGGCGCTGATGTGGAGATCGATATTGATGGAGAGCCAGCACCTTTATGGAAGCCTCTTTTTATTCGAGCAGGAAGCACCATCACCTTTGGACCTTGTAAAAGAGGCTGCCGTTCCTATCTTGCTATGGCAGGTGGATTCGACGTCGAGCCAGTTATGCAGAGCAAAAGCACCTATGTGAGAGCGGGGATAGGTGGACTGAAAGGGCGTCCGCTAGAAAAAGGAGACGTCCTGACCATTGGAGAGCCATCACCAATAGCGGTGAGCCTGTTTCACATGCTAAAAAGCAAAGAGAAACAAGTGAGATATAGTGCCCCTGATTGGACAGTGAGTCATGCTCATTTCTTGCCGCTGCGGAAATCACCAGTGATTCGGGTGTTGGCAGGCCGACATCTCTCTTATTTTCAGGAAGAATCTCAAACAGCCTTTTTTGAACAGCCCTACCAGGTCACGCCCCAATCAGATCGCATGGGATGCAGATTGAAAGGAGAACCCATTCGCTTAAAGCAAAAGCTTGAATTGATTTCAGAAGCTGTTGCCTTTGGCTCTGTTCAAATCCCTCCTGACGGCCAGCCAATTATTCTGCTGGCAGATCGCCAAACAACAGGCGGATACCCGAGAATTGGAGAAGTGGCGACAGTAGATCTGCCGCTCATTGCACAGGCAATGCCTGGTGCGAATCTGTATTTTAAGCAAATCGACCATCATGAAGCAGAACAGGCACTGTTCAAGCAAGAAGCGAAACTCAGGGAACTGACCGCAAGAGTAAAGCTGGAAGCATTTTCGTTTGAGAAAAGGTGAGGAACATGCAAAACACAAATAAAACCGTTGTGAAGTCAATGGAGATTTTGCGGCTTTTTATCACACACGAACAATTAACGTTAAATGAGATGATTGAGCTAGCCCGAATGCCAAAAACATCTGTACATCGAATGGCGAGCTCATTAGCGGATATGGGTTTATTAGAAAAGCATGATTCCGGTGTTTATCGGTTAGGATTGATGTTCCTTGAATATGGTCAGCTTGTAGCCGACCGCCTTGATATTCGGAGGATTGCGAAGCCTTTTATGGAAAGCTTGCGAGATGAAGTGGGAGAAGCTGTACAGCTCATTATTCGTGAGGGAGACGAAGCCATTTACGTGGAAAAAATCGAAGGTACGCAACCTGTTCGGCTCTACACTGCTGTCGGCAGGCGATCTCCACTATATGCGGGAGCCTGTGCGAGAAGTATTCTGTCCTTTTTGCCAGAGAAAGAGAGACTGGCCTATATTGACTCGATCGAGCTAGGGAAAATCGGAATTGGAACCATCACAGATAAAGAAGTTCTGCGGAACATACTCGAAGAATCAAATAAACGGGGCTATACGTTGAGCTATTCAGAGCTTGAAAACTATACAGCTGCTATTGGAGCGCCTATTTTCAATCATCTCGGGGAAGTGGTCGCAGGTATTAGCATTGCAGGATTTGAAGCAGGATACCAAAAGGAACGACTTCCTTACTTAATTGATCAGGTCAAAAAATCCGCCAGCGGTATTTCGAGAGAACTAGGTTTTTCATTTACACAAACAAAAAGCCAATGACCGTCAAGATCATTGGCTTTTTCTGTATGATTGATTAGAAAGTTTTTCCTAAAGCTTTTGCGCGTTCAATTGCATCTGCTTTAATTTGCTCTGCTTTCGCAGGCTCAGCATTGTGACCTTCAACAATAAGACCTTCGAAAGAAGGAATACCGAAGAAGCTCGCAATTGTTCCAAGGTAACGGTGACCTGCTTCAAGTTCAGCAGCAGGACCTTCAGAGTAGTATCCGCCACGTGCTTGGATGTGTAGCGCTTTTTTGTCTGTTAATAATCCAACAGGACCTTGCTCTGTGTATTTGAATGTTTTACCAGCTACAGCAACAGAGTCGATGTATGCTTTAAGAACTGGTGGGAATGAGAAGTTCCAAAGTGGTGAAACAAATACATATTTGTCAGCAGAAACGAATTGATCGCTTAATTCGTTTAGGCGAGCAACTTTCGCTTGCTCTTCAGCTGAAAGTGTATCGAAGCCAGCGCCAGATTGAAGCTTGCCCCAGCCAGCGAATACATCTGCATCAATGTGAGGGATGTTTTCTTTGTACAAATCAATATGTACAACCTCGTCGCTTGGATTTGCTTCCTTATAAGATTCGATAAATGCTTTAGCAGTAGCCATACTGTAAGAAACTGTTTCATCATGCGGATGTGCAGTGATGTATAAAACTTTTGCCATAATTCATTCAATCCTTTCGGGTTCAGTGATTTTTTTAGCGTATCCCAAAGATACACTGAATATGTGGCATCTTTAATCATATTGGAATGCTATGAAAAAGATGTAACAAGCACAGTTACATAAAAACTGATATTTTCATTGTAATCACAATGTAGTTTGAAGTCAAGGTATAAAGTCTCGAAATCAAGATAAAAAGTTTGTAAATTTTTCTAGAACACGTTGAAACAAGGATTTAAGCATAAAAAGCCTACTCCTATTGAACAAAAAATCGATCGATATCGCAAGTAAAGAGTTTGTAAAGGCGTCTCATTCTGTGGATTTGAAAAAAAGATGAATGCCCCTAAGCCATCTGCTACAAGCATCTGTTCTCATTTTTCGTATATATAAGAGAAGGCAGGAGAGAGTGAGGGATAAAAATGGGACGATCCTATGTTGCGATTGGAGATTCCTTAACGGTCGGGGTGGGGGCACGTTTATTTGGTGGGGGCTTTGTCGAGCGGTTTAAGGCGATGCTTGAAAAAAGGCTGCATACGCCGGTCGAGCTGTCCGTTTTTGCGAAATCAGGGTTAACGACGGAGGA
This sequence comes from Bacillus zhangzhouensis, assembly GCF_000715205.1. GTDB lineage: Bacteria > Bacillota > Bacilli > Bacillales > Bacillaceae > Bacillus > Bacillus zhangzhouensis. Next base: position 9,279 of record NZ_JOTP01000032.1, read on the forward strand.
AATCTTACAGCTTTTCAAGCGGTCTGATGTGAGACGTGCTATTGCAAAAGCTGACATCATCACTATTACAGGCTGCGGGAATGATCTTGTTCAAGCTGTTCAACAGTATGAAGAAGGTGGAGATGAAAAGAAACTACTGCAAGCGTCCATGCATTGTCAGGCGAATTTTAGGCAAATGATTCAAGAAATCGCTCAAATCAAAAGAGGGCAGCATCAGCCATACTGCGTGTATTTATTGAATTTATATAATCCTTTTCCTGGGATTCCGATAGCCGAGCGATGGCTGCAGCAATACAACGATCATCTTCGGTTGCTGGCAGCTAGTCCGCATGTAGAAGTTGTGGATGTTTACCGCGCATTTGAAGGACACGAAAGAGCTTACTTATCGATTGATCAATTTCATCCGAACCATAAAGGATATGAAGCAATGGCAGAAGCGCTGTTTCAACAATCCTCTAAACAGCTGTAATCCGGTGGGATTGCAGTTTTTTCATTCTTTTAAATGAAGGGCTGTTTCGATATGATAAAAGAAACGAAGACAAAAGAGGTGTATGTATGCAAGAGATCAACGCGTATTTTCACGAAATGAAAGGAACAGCTTATGAGGTAGGAAAGCAGCAGGCTGTCTGGCTTAAGGAGAACCCTTTGCTAAAGAAACAATACATTCGAACAGAACCGATGGCAAAAGAGGCTGTGAAGGAAACGAAGCAGCTGCTGCGTCCATATCTCCCTCAATTAGATGAAGAGATCGCGGGGTTTTGTGATGAACTGCAATTGGATGAAACCTATTTGACCTTTTACTATTCATCGCATCTGCAGCCAGGCTGCTCCCATTGCGTGATGCAGGGGAAAAAGACGACAGATCAACAAACGGTGCTGCTACGTAACTATGACTTTTCCCCGATGTTTGATGATATGCGCCTTGTGTCTACACATGTAGAAGGCTTAGCCGTTCATACAGGCTCGTCACTGCTGTTGTTTGGCAGGTCTGACGGGATGAATGAGCATGGTCTTTCTGTGACATTCTCTGCATGCGGACCGCCAATTGGCAATGAACCCGGCTTAAAGCCGCCAGCCGTTGCTGGTTTGCAAGTATATCATGTGATTCGATCTGTTCTGGAATACTGTGAAACAGTTGAGGAAGCCATTCGTTCTATACAGGAAATGCCTGTTGCTTCAAATGTGCACCTCATGCTGGCCGATCGAAAAGGAGAGGCGGCTGCGATTGAAATGATGGACGGACAAAAAGCTGTTAGAAGACCGGAGCATGGTTATATTGCAGCAACGAATCATCCGCTTGCTGATCAAACGGTAAAAGGGATGACCAAGCATCATTCTGTCGTCAGATACGAAATGTTAATAGAGGCTTTAGAAGAACAACGATCAAGCGATTCTCTCATCAAACTATTTCAGACAGAATATCCAGATGGTCTGACTGTGCACAATTACGAGGAGCTGTTTGGGACGATGCGAACTGTCATGTTCCGGCCAGAGGAAGGGACGATGGATTATTGCTTTGGTTCGCCAGTATACAACCGAACTTATTCATTAAGAGCTGGGGGCACACTGCCCTTCCGTGAACAAAAGGTTCAATTTCATCAAAAGGAGTATGGACCGTCATTTTGGAAAAACGTCTGACCGGGACATGGTCTTTCATTTTTGTCACAGTCAATGTGCCAAAGTCAGATGAACTAAAGATTGCATCGCTGGTTGAAAGCGTTTTATATTAAAGTGTGACAATAGACCTATGTAAGCAGAAGGAGGCATTTCATGTACATAACGGCACGAGAACAGAAAGTCATCAAATACATCATTCAGCAAAATCGTTATGTCACCATTCGTGAGATAGCCGATTCTGTTCAGGTGAGTACAAGAACCATCCATAGAGAACTCAAATCCATTAAACCTATTTTAAAGAATTATCAACTTTCGCTAGATAAACAACCGGGGAAAGGCTTGAAGACGGTCGGAGAACAGAAGGACAAACAGCGGCTTCTTGCTCACATTTCAAATGAGGATCAAATTGAATATAGTTCGGATGAACGGAAGCTCTTAATCCTATGTGCGCTGCTTGAAGCAAAGGAACCGGTGAAATTATATACACTTGCCGCCGACCTGCAGGTGACAAATGCGACCATCAGCTATGACTTAGATGAGCTGACGGAGTGGATCGCGCCTTACGGTTTGCAGCTGATACGAAAACGCGGGTATGGCATTGAATTAAAAGGACCGGAGGAAGCCAAACGAAAGATTGTCGGCAACCTCATCGTCGACCGGCTCGATATTCAATTGTTTTTAGAAACGATTGAAATGAATATCAAGCATCGAACGAAAGCGACGGAAAAGGTGTTTGGCGTTGTCAGCAGAGGGCAGCTGCTTAAGGTAGAAAGACTGCTCTTTCATTTGAAAAATCGACTGTCTCTCTCATTGTCTGATAGTGCCTATATTGCACTTGTCGTTCACTTAACGTATGCCATCGAACGCATTCAGATTGGCGAAACCATTCGCATGGAAGAAGAAGAGCTGCTTGAATTAAAGCGGACGAAAGAATTTCAATCATCACAGCGAATCGCAAGAGCCCTTGAACGCATGTTTAATGTGGAGATTCCTGAAGCAGAGGTCGGATATATGACCATCCACCTGCGCAGTGCAAATCGCAGCTTTCAGGCAGAATACCGCATTGATGAGATTGAGCTTGATATAGCACTGAGAACGAAAAAACTCATTGATTTTATTTCAAATAAAACCGGCTACCATTTAAATGAAAATGATTCATTGTACGAGGGACTCGTGTCTCATCTCGAACCTGCCATGAACCGTTTAAAGGAAAAGATGAGAATTTATAACCCGCTCACACAACAAATCAAAAAAGATTACTTTTTGCTTTTTATGGCCATCGAAGAAGGAGTCGAGCGTTTCTTTCCGGAGATTGAATTTCCAGAGGATGAAATCGCCTTTATTGTGCTGCACTTTGGCTCAGTGCTTGAAATCAAAAAAGAAGAAACAAAAATTCATGCATTGGTCGTTTGCTCAAGCGGAATCGGTTCCTCCAAAATGCTCGCATCACGGTTGAAAAAAGAGCTACCAGAGATCGCAAAATTCGATCTATCTTCTTTGATGGAGCTAAAGGAAATTGATGCCGCGAGCTATGACATGATTGTATCAACCGTTCCTATTCCATATGATCATATCGATTACATCATGGTCAGTCCGCTTTTAAATGAGGATGACGCCATGCGTGTGAAGGCTCATATTAAACGAAAGATTCCTTACATGATAGAGAAAAAAAGAACGAAAGAATCTGTAAAAGAATCCGTGCAAGAAACCATTGATATGATGGCAGTTGCAGAGCAGATAACGAACTATATGTCTGTGATTCGCGGCATTGTGTCCCATTTCACTTTAGAAAATAAGAAGACGTTGCCGCATCATGAGGCAACAATCAGACAGCTGCTTCGTCAGATTGAAAGTGAAGGATATGTAAAACATGCGGACAATGTGGCAACCAGCTTACTTGAACGTGAACAACAAGGCGGTTTAGGGATTCCAGGTACTGAGTTTGCTCTTTTTCACTTAAAGCATGAATTGATCAAAGAGCCTATCTTTCATATCTATGATCTTGATGAAGCATACGAGGTCAAAAGCATGGATGGCGGTCAGCAGATGATGTCACGAATGCTCATGATGCTGGCGCCGCTGGAGCTTGGCAAGGAAGGCTCTGAAATGTTTAGTCTGATCAGTTCATCCATCATTGAAAGTGAAGAAAGCATGGCGCTTTATGGGCATGGGTCAAAGGAAGAGATTGAACAGAAATTACATCAGCTTTTCTATCAATTTGTGAAAGAAGCAAAGTGGTAAGAAAAAGGCCGAGAGCTTATTCGCTTCTCGGCTTTTTTGCTGTGACACAGACAGCGAGGGTTGGACGAATTTCCTCGTACTCAACAGAAAAATGTTCAAACCCCGCAAACTGTAAGTCATTCAGTATGTTTTCACCCATCTCTTTTGTCCGATTGGCGTCAGCGCCCTTTTCTCTTGGCTGCATCACAATGACAATTTTTCCGCCCGGCTTCAAGGTGTGATAAAGATTGAGTAAGCCGGTCTTTGGGTCATCCCAAATCGTGTAATTATTAACAGAAAGCACTTTGTCATACTGCTCTCCCGGCAGACGTGTTTTCTCAATTTTCCCGACATACAGCCGGACCTGTTTGTCTTTTGATCGTTTGCTCAAGCGAGTCCGCGCTTGTTCCTGCATGGTCGAAGAGGCATCCAGCCCATCAATGTGAAGATATTCATAATGCTTCAACATATGATTCATGCTATAGCCGGGGCCATAGCCTATCTCTAGAATATTTTCACCATCATCAAGCTCTAAATGGCGGATCGCCCACTGATTCAATGCTTTATTTTCATTTGCCATAATGAAGCCCGCGATGCTTCCAAGCCAGCCTTTTGGTCTGCTAAAGGTTTTCGAAATGGTTGACAGCATATGAGAACGCTCCTTTTTGATGATCAAGTAACCGATTTTTCCTAATTTGAAACATAACCACCTGTTTTGCAAAACGCATCTGTACAGCATAGGGATGTTTGAGTGAAAAAATGAAGTGGTAATGAAAGAATATATCAACAAATCAAGGAGGAGCTTACACATGGATTTACGTGAATACTTAACAAATGGCATTCCGCGTCAAACACAGGATCAGCAGCCAGGCAGTGAAAGAGAAATGAATCCTGCGCCGATCTTTGAGGATGAATCGTATCAAGGGTCTGGCAAGCTAAAAGGGAAAGTTGCCCTGATTACAGGTGGAGACAGTGGAATTGGACGTGCCGTTTCTGTTGCATATGCCAAAGAAGGAGCACATGTCGCCATTGTGTATTTAAATGAACATGAGGATGCAGAAGATACGAAAGAGCGTGTAGAGCAGGAAGGCGTCAAATGCTTAACGATTGCAGGAGATGTCGGAGACGAAGCCTTTTGCGAGGAAGCGGTAGAAAAAACGGTTGAAGCCTTTGGTCAGTTAGATATTTTAGTGAATAATGCGGCTGAACAGCATCCGAAAGAACGAATTCAAGATATCTCTAGTGAACAGCTTCACCAAACCTTTAGAACCAACTTTTATTCCTATTTTTATTTTACGAAGAAGGCACTTGATTACTTAAAACCGGGAAGTTCAATTATTAATACAACATCCATCAATCCATATCGAGGTAACGCAGTGCTCATCGATTATACAGCGACGAAAGGGGCCATCAACGGCTTTACTCGTTCTATGGCACAGTCGCTTGTGAAAGATGGGATTCGCGTGAACGGTGTAGCGCCTGGTCCAATTTGGACGCCGCTCATTCCATCTACATTTGACGAAGACAGTGTGGAAAGCTTCGGGGCAGAAACCCCAATGGGAAGACCAGGACAGCCTGTGGAGCATGTTGGCTGCTTCGTGCTGCTTGCTTCTGACGAATCGTCTTATATGACGGGACAAACGCTTCACGTCAATGGCGGTTCCTTTATGAATACATGATCAATAGCGCCACCGCCCAGCTTCGATTGGGCGGTGTTTTTAGTATTTCTTGCGATTCTTCTGCACAGATGTAACAGACCATACGATAATGCCCACAACAACTGCCGCAATGACAAGTGAACCCAAATGGAACATCGTTTCATGAGGCATGTCCAACTTCTCCCTTCATTGAACCTATTTCCTATAGCATCAGCTAGAAGCTCTCTTTTTATGAAAAACACATTTCTTTGTTTAATGAATGGATTGTCGTGGAAACCTATGAGTACGGATGAAACTTTGAAGGAGTGAAGATCTATGTCACAAGAAGAGTTAAAGCAAAAGGTTCTAAACTTATTAGATGAGCAAAAGGTTGGAACACTAGCGACCGTTGAACAGAATCAGCCGCATACCCGCTACATGACTTTTTTCCATGAAGGGCTGACGCTATATACACCAACGAGCAAAGAAACACATAAAGCAGACGAAATTGAAAAAAACCCGAATGTTCATATTCTCATTGGATATACAGGTGAAGGATTCGGTGACACGTATGCAGAAATTGCAGGCACCGCTACATTAACAGATGATCCAGAGCTGATCGACCGCCTTTGGTCAGAGGAGATGGAGAAATGGTTTAAAGGCAAAGATGATCCAAATCTAGTGATTCTGAAGATTGACCCAACCTCCATCCGTTATATGAATGAAGGAAGCCGTACACCAGCAGAATTATCACTTTAACACTTGCGTAAGGTGGGGGAATGTGTTATAGTTTGTTATTAAGTGTTGAAATAAGCAAATAAATAAAGAAAGTAAACTTTCTTTTTTCTATGACATAATGAGAAGCAATAGAGCTTCTACTTGATAAGAACGAGACGCTGTTAAAGCGAACAAACTTATTCTTTTCCTTCTGCACCGCCCCCTATAAAAGCGGAAGAATGAAAAAAGACGTTTTGATTTACAATTCACACTGGCACGGCTTCGGAGCCGTAAGGACGAATGAGAGGTAGGGCTTTCGTTGTCTTGTTATCCAGAACTTCCATGGCGTTTACTTTCAAACGTAGGTTCACTCGGAACACATATGACACACTGATATGATCGAATCTTGACTCATAAACTCCGTGACGGAGATCACAAATTGATTATTTATTTGCATGAAAAGAGTAAGAAGCAGGCTGCCATCTATTTGGCAGCCTTTTTAAGTGGGTCAAACAATAAGATTCCGAGACCGATGATCCCGAGGAAAGGAAAGATGAAGGTAGACACCATCCGCATAGCATCCCCACCAAAAGGATTCGCCATCAAAAATAGAACAGCAAACACACAGGTGATACCAGTCAATAGGACATACTTCATCATCACTCACTTCTTCCTTTCTTCTGATACCGCCAAATCCGTTCAATAAAAAAGAACATCACCGCAAACAAAATAGAGAAGATGAGCATGTCCAGCAGTGTTACGCCTTTATCTGTGTGCACAATACCAAACCAAACCAATTGCAGAACAAAAGAGATCGCAAAATAAAGGATGGATTCTTTCATGATTTTCCCCTTTTCACTTATTTTTTTGATCTTGTAGCCATATCATCCAAATGAAGAAGGAACCAATAGCACATGAGATCAAGGTAACGGGCGGCAAGGTGTGCCAGCGAGTCAGCCCCTTTACAAAGCACATATAAAAAAAGAAAATGGAAATGGATACGAGCAGCCATTGTTTGAACCAACGGGGAACACGCAGCCATGCCGCTAGAATGATAGAGGTTAGCTTATCCAATGAGATAACTCCTTTTTTGATTCTGATTGGATTTTATCGCAAATAACCGAGTTTGTAAAATATGGATTTTGGAATTGGAATGTTTTCTTCTAGCATGAAACAATCTCGCTGTACTGACGTATATGATAAAGGAACCTCATGAAAGGAAGCGATCAAGTGAAAAGAATACCAGTGATTTTCCTAAGATATATTGTCTTCTTTATTCCAGCTATCATTATCAGTATCATGTTATGGAATCATTACCAGGATGATTTGGAGAATGGGAAAATAACAGAGAATGACGTCCAGCGAATCTTCGCATTTGATGAAGGAAAACGAGTGGTGAGTGCTGTATCAAAAGACCAGCAGCTCCATTACGCAATGTATGATCCTCGTTCAGGAAAAAGAATCAAGGAATGGACCACAGCAAGCAGCCATTGTGAAATATGCATCGATTTAAAAAAGCGTTCCTGTAAAGGAGCGCTTTTTCTATTAAGCCTTTGTATCAAATTGGCGAAGCACCTTATCATAGGCGAAGTTGCCGAAAGGAATGAATGCCGCAAAGAAACCGGCGATGGACCATTTCAAATGCCAGCGAACTTTAAATGTCGCATAGGCCAAAACGAGCATATAGATCACAAACAATGCGCCATGAAGAGAACCCACAATGGTGACTGCCATCGGAATACCCGCAAAATATTTTAGGGGCATGGCAATTAAAAGAAGGGTTAAAAGAGACATTCCCTCAATAAAACCCGCCTGTCGCAGACGGCTAATACTTGTATGCATAGACAAATCCTCCTGTATCAAACCTAGTTTCTCATCTTCTAATATAAACGAAAGATCGTCCGGACATGCTAAAATCTACGAAAAATTCAAAATATGTTCATGTAATGTTTAAAAAATGGGAGAGATGCAACTATTCTAGATTTTAAAGAATAATTGATTTAAATGAATCGAGCTATGACATATATGCTTTATTTTTGTTCTTTTATTAATTCTTCACCTTCTTTATTTACGTACATTAAAAAATAATATTAAAAATGGAATATTATTCATGGTAAGATGAAATATACATAAATTTGGAAAGGAAGTTGTTTTTTTTGGAATGGCAAAGATGCCCTAGATGTAATAGTAATCGTGTGGGAAAGAGAGTAAGAAGTGCCGGTTGTTTTTCAGTATTTCTCATGTTAGGTATTTCTTTTTATATCCCTTATCTTATAACAAGGATAGTGTTTATCCCTTTTATAAAAGAGACGCTTGGAATTGTTTTGTTTGTCATCATATTTATTTACTTGTCTGGGTTAAGAGAAAAAATAGTTAGTTACTTGTACTGCAAAGACTGTGAGCTAAGCTTTAAGCCTCGAAAAAATTCCGCCCCAAAAACACCTTTTTGAATACAGAGGTGTTTTTTGTATGCCTAGAAAATATATCGTGGATCGAAGATTTGGCAAATTTTTTCTTATGGGGTACTTCAAGCTCTTATGGCGTGGAACTTTCTGAATGCGTTTCAGTGTAGAAGTAATTAATGTTAGAAGTGTTTCTATTTCAAGTGTTGTCTTTACGCTGCTGTTTCAGCTCCATTTCTCATTTATGTTCCACCATTAGAACCGCGTCTCCACGTCTGCTATAATAAAAGGATGGATAGAAGAAAGAGATGTGAAATCTAGTGTCAAAAACAGTTGTATTAGCAGAGAAACCTTCAGTAGGGCGTGACCTTGCGCGTGTACTGAAGTGTCATAAAAAAGGAAATGGTTTTTTAGAAGGAGATCAATACATTGTGACGTGGGCGCTTGGCCATTTGGTCACACTGGCTGATCCAGAAGGCTACGGAAAAGAATTTCAATCCTGGCGTTTAGAGGATTTGCCAATCATTCCAGAGCCGCTCAAGCTTGTGGTGATGAAAAAGACAGGCAAACAGTTCCAAGCAGTAAAGGCTCAGCTTGCAAGAAAAGATGTAAAAGACATTGTCATCGCAACAGATGCTGGACGTGAAGGGGAGCTTGTCGCAAGATGGATTCTTGAAAAAGCGCATGTGAAAAAGCCATTAAAACGACTATGGATCTCATCTGTCACGGACAAAGCCATTCAAGAAGGCTTCAAACGATTAAAAGACGGCAGAGAATATGATAACCTGTATCGCTCAGCGGTCGCACGTGCAGAGGCAGACTGGATTGTAGGGATCAACGCGACAAGAGCACTGACGACCAAGTTCAATGCACAGCTCTCCTGCGGACGGGTGCAAACACCAACCGTTGCCATGATCGCAAAGCGAGAGGAAGACATTCAGCAATTTCAGCCGAAGCCGTTCTTTGGACTGACTGCACAAGTAGATGGACTTACGTTGACCTGGCAGGATGCCAAAACAAAGCAAAACCGTACATTCCAAGAGGATCTGATGAAAGAGCGCTTGGCAGGCTGCAAAGGAAAACCGGCAGTGATTGACGCGCTGAAAAAAGCAGCCAAAAAGGCCTTTGCTCCAGGGTTATATGACCTGACAGAATTGCAGCGTGACGCCCACAAACGCTATGGCTTTTCGGCGAAAGAAACACTGTCTACCCTTCAGCGGCTTTATGAGCAGCATAAGCTTGTCACCTACCCGCGTACAGATTCACGTTTTATTTCAGCGGATATCGTTCCCACATTAAAGGATCGGTTAAAAGGAATGAACGTCAGACCGTACGCACAACATGTGAACCGTATTTTACAATCAGGTATTAACGCGCACAAAGGCTTCGTCAACGATGCCAAAGTGTCGGATCACCATGCGATCATTCCAACCGAGGAAGAGCTGTATCCTGGTGTATTAAGTGATAAAGAGCGTAAATTATATGATCTGATTGCCAAACGATTCCTTGCGGTTCTTATGAAACCTTTTGAGTACGAGGAAACAACTGTTATCGCCAAGATAGGCAGTGAAACGTTCACAGCAAAAGGGAAAACCGTGCAATCAGCTGGCTGGAAAGCTGTGTATGATGATTCCTATGAAGACGAGGAATCAACCGAAGCAGATCAGCATCTGCCGCTACTCTCAGAAGGCCAGTCCCTTGAAGTACGACAGCTGAAAGAAACAAAAGGAGAAACGAAGCCTCCTGCCCGTTTTAATGAAGGGACCCTTTTATCTGCCATGGAGAACCCGGCGGCATTTATGCAGAACCAGGAAAAGGACCTAGTGAAAACCCTTGGTGAAACGGGTGGTCTAGGAACAGTGGCAACAAGAGCCGATATCATTGAAAAGCTGTTTAATAGCTTCTTAATTGAGAAAAAGGGCAAAGACATCTTCATCACATCAAAAGGGAAGCAGCTCCTCTCTTTAGTGCCTGAAGACCTGAAGTCCCCTGCTTTAACTGCTGAATGGGAACAAAAGCTTTCAAAAATTTCGAAAGGCCAATTGAAAGCTTCTCAATTTATGAGTGAAATGAAGTCATTTGCAAAACAAGCAGTGACTGAAATCAAACAGACGAACCAAACATTTAAGCATGACAACGTCACTGGAACCCATTGTCCTGACTGCGGAAAACTCATGCTGAAAGTGAACGGAAAAAATGGCACAATGCTCGTCTGTCAGGATCGGGAATGTGGACACCGAAAAAACGTGGCGAAGAAAACAAATGCACGCTGCCCGAACTGTCATAAAAAACTCGAGCTGCGCGGAGAAGGCGATGGCAAAATCTTTGCTTGTGTGTGCGGACATAGAGAGAAGCTGTCTGTTTTCGAGAAACGCAAATCACAATCCAATCAAAAACGAGCCAGTAAGCACGATGTGTCTAAATATATGAAGAAACAAAACAAAGTGGAAGAACCGATCAATAACGCACTAGCTGAACAATTAAAGAAACTAAAATTAGATCAATAGTTGTGTAAAAACCCGTGCGAAATCGCATGGGTTTTTTATTAAAATCAAGCATATCGGCAGGTTTTTTTTTCTTAAATTGGGAGTAACTATGCGAAAAGGCTCGTAATTTGGTATAAAATATTTATTTGAATTTAAACAGAAACGCTCTATAATAAATCGTTAGAGCTAACAAAACTGGGAGATGAAAGGGGACGCGAATGGATACATCCATACATCGTACAGCTATCGTTATACTTATTGTGATTCTTCTAGGCGGATGTACATGGAAACAGCAGCAAGAGCCAGCTCATCCAGAATCAGTACAGCCGGTATTGCCGGGAGAATACTTTATCACTCATCACTTAATGACAGACCAAGGGATGATTCGCACCTCTTTTGCAGAGCAGCATATTTACTTATCTGAATCGCTTGGACTTTGGATGGATTATCTTGTTCAAAAAAAAGATCAACCATCTTTTGACCAACAGGTAGACGTCCTGCACACTCAATTCTTACTAAATCATGATCTTCTCAGCTGGCAAATTGAATCACAACAAAAAAGTAAGGTCAATGCTTTAGTCGATGATTTACGTGTAGTGGCAGCACTTCAAAAGGCAGATCAATTGTGGCAGAAGTCAGCATATCAGACCACAGCGAAAGAAATCGCACAAGCGTTAAAAGACAACAACATGTTCAAGGGCATACTCACCGATTATTATGATGCATCGACAAAGCAAACTTCACACACAATCACACTCTCATATATGGACCCAAAAGCAATCAAAGAATTGGTATCCCTCCAAATATTCACGAAACAAACGATGATCAACCAATTGGCCATTCTAAAAAATGCACCGAGACAAAAAGGGTTCTTTCCTAAATCCTATGACATAGCGAAAAAAGCCTACTCATTTGATCAAGAAATCAACTTGATTGATCAACTTTATACGGCTCTCCATGCCGAACATGCACAGGTTGATACATCTGAGATCATGAAATGGCTAAAAACGAATTTTCAAGAAGAAGGAAAACTGTACGGACGATATGAGCTGAACTCATTGAAGCCAGCTGTGACGTATGAATCGCCTTCGGTATATGCACTGGTGATCTTATATGCTCTCAATCAAGGAGAGCTGGATTTTGCAAAAGATGTCTATCACCGAATGAAAGAATTACAAATCCAAGATCCTCTCAAGCCTTATTACGGAGGATACATGAACGAAAAAGAAACACACTCATTTGATAATTTATTGCCTCTTATTGCAGAAAGGGAGCTTCTAAATGAATCGGTTATTCAGTAATACGTATCGCTTGTATTATTCTCTGCTCCTCACGTTTGCAGGTCTTATTTTGTTTATGGGCTACTTAAACGTACATGATGCGGAGAGCTTCATGATCATCGCGCTGACATTTGTCGTGTTAGGATGCGGCATTTTATTTGGTATTTTACCAGCATTAATTTTCACCTTACTTATTTTGTTCTTTATAGGAAGTGTCATGTTCTTTACAGAGCTTGGACACACGAATCCGCTCTTTACCAATCAAACATTGCAAGATGTGGTGATCTGGGGCGTGGCACTCCTCTTTTTCGCTATTTCAGCAGGGAACATGCATGAGCGTATCAAGACGATGCGTCACACCATTGAACAACAAAAGCAGGCAATCAAACAATTTGTGGCGATTGACTCGACAACAGGGTTTGACAATGCAGAGCGGATGAAGCTGGAATTGTCCGAGGAAATGAAACGGGCAGAACGATACAAACAGCCATTTGTCTTTATCCTTCTTCATATGCACTACGCAGCAGAATTCAAATCGTTATATGGCGAAAAAGAAATGCAGCACCTTTTTCAGCAATTGAGTATCAAGATCCGCGAGAGTGTGAGAGAAACCGATAAGAAATTTCGATTATCCGAAGAACGAATGGGTCTGATGCTCACCCACACACCTGAAGAAAACGTTTCTGTCGTCCTTGATAAGCTAAAGGATAAACTGCAAACGCATGTCTTACTAAACGGTCGTGAGGTGACCCTGACATTTCATGTCTGTCATTTAACAAGCAGCTCGGCTTATCGTACACCAGAGCAATTTTTAGAAGAACTAGAAAACGAGATGATGATGAATGAACTTTAATCCTTTGATGAAATGCTGTTTGTTGATCGCTCTTTTTTTGATGCTCTCGTTCAAACACATATATTCAGCCGAAGCTCATGTTGCGCAGCCGAATACCCTTATTATTTATTCGACAGAATCGGGTGAAGTGACCCCAGCTGTTCATATGCTTGATTTACTCGTCGGTCATTTTACCAAACGAACGACGATTGTATCCGATGAACAAATGGCTAAAAAGAAGCTCAATGAATTTCAGCAAGTCATCTATATCGGTGAAGTAAAGAAAGCATTGCCAAAACAAACCATTCGTGCGATCAACAAATCTAAACGTTTAATGGCCATTGGATACAATGCGGAACAGTTTCGCACATTCTCTAAGCTCACTTTTCATAAACAAGATCACACCAGTCAAATCAAACGTACACATGATCAGACCTACCGTCAGCTTGAGAGAGGTATCACAGCACTATCGGTTCAAGGGGCAAATCTGCAAAGTGAATTTCTATTGAAGAAAAATCAAGCTGCTCTGCCATTTGTGGTTCAAACAATAGAAGGTGCGGCTTATATCGGAATGTTAGATGTAGTGCAACAGAGCAAGCTTCTGGCAGAAGTGCTAGAAACACTCCTGCCGCCCTTTGATCAAGTGACGACAAAATACTTACGACTAGGGAATATCAGTCCAGCCACTGACGAGAAGAAGTTGCTTGAACTTGGACATTACGTATTCGCCCGGCATATTCCTTTTCTTATAGCAGTGACCCCTGTATGGATTGATCCGGCAACAGGTGATGAAGTGACACTGAATGACCGTCCTCATCTTGTGAATGTGTTGAAACAATTCCAAAGCAATGGAGCTAGCGTGATTCTTCATGGATTTAGCCGTACGTATCGAACCGAGGAATCTGGTCAGGGCTTTGAGTTTTGGGATGTAAAGTACGATCAGTCTATTACCTCAAATGAACCGAAGAAAGCTGAAAAGAAGCTGAGTAAAAGCCATTTTCCAAATGAAAAAGACTTCGATGCTTATACCAAATCCGCTCAGCACCAAGAAGTCATCTATACAGAAGAAAAACTGACAAAAGGCATTGAGCTTCTAACGCAGCAAGGACTCTATCCACTTGCATTTGAAGTGCCGCATGATGCCATATCTCAACAAGGCTATCAAGTGGTTTCTCGGCATGTTTCAAGTCTATTTGGACAGGTACAGCTTTCGGATCGCACATGGAAAACAAGTGGTGCACCGCCATTTATGGCGACACCAGCCATGCTCCATGGCATGACCTTATATCCTGAACAACCTGTGGATACAGCGTCTGACCAAGAGGGTTCAAACGTTCTGACCGAACAGACGATTCAATCCATGCAACATATTCAATCTGCCACGATTGGACTGTCCTATGATGTGGAATCGGGCATAGATGGTCTACAGGATCTGATGACACAGTTGGAGGCGATCCCTTCTAGTGAATGGCTGGATTTAAAGAAAACAAAACAGACTGTCCAAACCGAACATGTACAGATCAAAACATCAGGTAATGGACAGATTCAAGTACAGCAATCCAACATAGCAGAAACAAAAACAGTCAAAAGAAGCGGCATGGAAAATATGCTGCGAATTCTCACAGTCGTGGTGCTGCTATTTATTGTGGCATTTGCTTTTTACACATTGTATTTAAGGCTGACAATGAAAAAACGAATTTTTAAGGAGAGAAAATCAGGTGGCTGATGTCTTATTTTATCTTTCATTAATACTGATTTGGATCATGCTCCTATACCATATGTTTCTGATGCAGGGCGGCTTTCAGCACTATCTAACCTACGAAAAAGTGCTGCCTAAATGGACGAAACAAGGGAAAGAGCTGCCGACCGTCAGTATTCTTATTCCTGCTCATAATGAAGAGGTGGTCATTCGGCAAACGTTAAAAGCAATGGTTCAGCTATCCTATCCAAAACATCTTCTTGAAATCATTGTGATTAATGACAATTCCTCTGATCGTACCGGAGACATCGTACAATCATTCAGTGAGCAATATGATCATGTCCATATGATTGAAACGAAGCCGCCATTTGCAGGAAAGGGGAAATCCACTGCACTGAATGAAGGCTTGAAGGCTTCTACAGGAGAAGTTATTTGCGTATACGATGCAGATAACACGCCTGAACAAAAGGCTGTCTATCATTTAGTTCTTGGATTATTGAATGATCCAAAAGCTGGCGCTGTTGTCGGGAAATTCAGGGTCATCAATGCAACTAAAAATCTGCTCACCAAATTCATTAACATTGAGACCATATGCTTCCAATGGATGGCACAGGGCGGGAGATGGAAATGGTTTGGTATTACGACCATACCAGGCACAAACTTCGCGATCCGCCGGCACATCTTAGAAGAGCTTGGCGGCTGGGATGTTCATGCTTTGGCTGAGGACACCGAATTAACGATCCGTGTTTATAACCTGGGATATGTGATTCGATTTTTCCCTGCTGCGATCACATGGGAACAAGAGCCTGAGACTTGGAAGGTCTGGTGGCGGCAGCGAACGCGCTGGGCTAGAGGCAATCAATATGTTGTACTTAAATTTTTAGGGCAGTTTATGAAGCTAAAACGAAAACGAATGATTTTCGATTTGTTTTATTTTTTCTTTACGTATTTCTTGTTTTTCTTCGGTGTACTGCTCTCAAATGGCATATTTATCGTGAACTTATTTGTTGATCTTCACTTATCTGTAGGGACTGTTGCACTGATCCTATGGGGATTGGCCTTCTTCCTCTTTCTAACAGAAGTGATGATTACATTAAGTATTGAGAAAACAGAGCTGACCAAACAGAACATCCTCATTGTGGCTCTCATGTACTTCACCTATTCTCAAGTATGGATTGCGCTTGTTGTGTACTCCTTATGTGTAGAGGCGAAGAGTCGATTATTGAAACAAGAAGTGAAATGGTACAAAACAGAGCGTTACGATCAACAACAAAAGAAAAGCGGGTGACAAATTGAAATCGGTAAAATGGATGATTTTTATATTGGCATTATCCCTTGCCATTCAGCCTTTTTTCATGACAGGTCAAGCAATGGCGCAATCAAATAAAGTACAGGTAAAAGATGATTGGGTACGTTCATCAAAAGGAAGTAAAGCAGAAACGCAGCACTTAACAGAAGATGTGGTGACCTTATACGGACAAGAAGACCGTACTGAATTTTCCTATCAAGTTGACAAAGAAAAAGTAGAGTCTAGCACTCTTACATTGAATATAGAGGCTTCTCCATTACTCATTTCGCCATCCTCATTCACTGTCATGATTGATGGAGAGATTGAAAAAACCATCCCCGTATCAGGGAAAAACCAAAAGAAATCGATTCAAATCAAATTAAACAAAGCACAACTGAAAAAGGGATCTCATCGAATTCAGCTCGCATTTTACGGCGTCTTAAAAGAAGGTGTGTGTATCAACCAAGAGACACCTGCCAATTGGCTAAAGGTATATCCTGAAAGTAAGCTGGCATTCAAAGGAATTCAAACGAAAGACCTTACATTAGACAGCTTCCCATCACCTTTCATTCAAACAGGTGATCAGAAAGAGCAAACAAATATTGTGCTTCCAAATACACCAGATGAGGCTGAATTAGAAGCCGCCATCAAGGTATACCGTACGTTGAAAAACAAAGATCGCCTAGCAGACATCAAGCTCATTCAAGAGAAGGACATCCAGCAAATTGCGCATCCAACCATTGCTGTGGGAGCAAAAGGAAGCTGGAATGGACGAATGAGATCGATTGAGCAAGCTGCCGAGATTCAAACAGAAAGCAATCATATCACCTTAGCGGTTAGAACCCTGATAGCAAAGAAAAAAGAACAGCCTGTCTTATTTGTCACAGCTGACCAGCCAAGAACAATTGCTGAAAAAATCAATGTCCTCACTCAGCCAGAACTGACAGGTCAACTCACTGGCACGGACTTAATGCTTCAAAAGGTCGCAGCTAAAACCACTAAGCCATCTCACCATATTCGTCTAAAAGATTTTGGTGGAGATGATGTCACTGTTGGGACCAAAAAGACGGCGTCTGATCACTACTATTATCCGAAAGCATTGATTGCTAACCAAAAATCAGGCGCAAAGCTCAATCTGTCATTTAAAAAGTCTAATGCAGCAAACAAAACAGAACGGTTAACTGTGATGATCAATGACGAACCGCACGACGTACCACTAACAAAACTAGGCAGTAAAGATGAAAATGGTTTCTATCATGTGTCGGTTCCAGTAGATGCAAAGGTACTGCAAAAAAATGAATATATTGATTTGCAATTTGTCACAACTGGTTTTAAAAACATGGAATCTTGCAGGCATACGGATGAAGAAGGCTGGATTTTCATTGATAAGAACAGCTCCCTTCAAATTCCAGAAGGAACAACTAGTAATACACCGGATTTAGCCACATGGCCGCGTCCTTTCACTTCAATGACGCAGCAAGAAGAAACAATGATCATCATGCCAGATCAAATCAAACGTGAAACGATCAATCAAATGGCGATGCTAACAGAATCATTTAGTCAGCCAGAAGCTGCTCAATATCATTTGATCAAAGCCTCTAATGTGACAAATGAACAATTGAAAAATCACGCTCTCATTTTCATCGGGGGCATTCAAACGTTCTCTCTTTTAAAAGAAAAAGCAGACGATCTGATCGTTCCAACGAAAAAGGATCAATACGATGTATCCTCTTTTGGCATGATCAATGAAACAACTGCTCGTATTGTATGGACGCAGCCATCTGTTTGGAATAAAGAACAGACAATGACGGTCTTTTCAGGAATGAATGCAGCTGAAGCTGACGTTTCAAATGAAGTGATTCATTTCCTTCAAACAAATACGGAGACTTCAACAGTTGCGATAGAGAGCAAAAACAAAGACATGTTCTCTAATCATCAAACGGTCAGCAGCGCATCAAGCGACCTGAAAACAGGTGAAAAACAAAGCAGCAGCGAGTCTTGGATCTACTTTGTATGTATAGCTGCACTAATCCTTTTTGTGCTTGCAATGATTATCTATTTCGTACGAAAAAACCGTAAAAAGACTGAGTTTTAAACGCTCAAAAGACCTTGAAAAAATCTCTTTACTTTGGTGTCAAACGGGAGTATGATCTCTTTTATAAAAGACCAATCGCTGAATCATTTCGATGAGCGGGGGAACCAATTGTGGTATAAAACACCACGTGGGGTGAATCCTTTTAAGGTAGGGCAAAGTCTCATGCGCCCGAATCCGTCAGCTAACCTCGTAAGCGTTAAAGAGAGCAAAGACCAACCTGTGATCTAAACTATAGGCACAGGGGCATTCTATTGCCTCTGTGTCTTTTTGGCGATCCATATTTTGTAACTTAAATCGTTTGACACTAAAGGAGCGGGCAACACATGTACAGTTTGATGAAGCGTATTTTAATTGGTAAACCATTAAAATCACAGGCAGCAGGAGAACAAAAACTATCAAAAATCAAAGCTTTGGCATTATTGTCATCAGACGCATTGTCATCAGTTGCATACGGTACAGAACAGATTTTGATTGTTCTATCAGTCGTCAGTGCGGCGGCGTTCTGGTACTCACTCCCGATTGCAGGTTGTGTATTAATTCTTTTAATGGCGTTAATTCTATCTTACCGGCAGATTATCTATGCTTATCCAGAAGGCGGCGGGGCTTATATCGTCTCTAGCAGGAACTTAGGTGAAAAACCCGGGCTGATCGCTGGAGGATCATTGCTGGTAGATTATATTTTAACAGTAGCAGTGAGCATTTCAGCGGGTACTGATGCCATCACATCAGCTTTTCCAGCACTATATCCATATCACGTCTTGATTTCAATTGTATTGGTCATCGTGATTATGGTGCTCAACCTTCGTGGATTGACGGAATCGGCATCTATTTTGGCTTATCCTGTGTACCTGTTTGTATTCTCACTTCTTATTTTAATTGGAGTCGGCGGCTTTAAACTATTAACAGGGCAAGTGCCGCCAGCACCTGAGCATACAGCGTTTGGCACACATGTATCAGGCATTACATTATTTCTTTTATTAAAAG
The DNA here is from genome assembly GCF_000715205.1 of Bacillus zhangzhouensis. GTDB lineage: Bacteria > Bacillota > Bacilli > Bacillales > Bacillaceae > Bacillus > Bacillus zhangzhouensis. Next base: position 28,536 of record NZ_JOTP01000032.1, read on the forward strand.
CATTTTCATCTGGCTGTTCTGCTCTGACTGGAGTTGAAGCCATTTCAAATACGATTCCATCCTTTAAAAAACCAGCAGCACAAAATGCAGCGAGAACATTACTGATGATGGGTGGATTACTGGCCGTTCTATTTGTAGGTGTGACATTGCTTGCATTTGGCTTTGGCATCTCACCAAAGCCAGAAGAAACGGTTGTGTCACAAATTGCATCAGACACATTTGGGCGTACATTTTTCTATTATGTCATACAGGCTGTCACGGCTTTAATTTTGATACTAGCAGCAAATACCGGCTTTTCAGCCTTTCCTTTATTGGCTGTTAACTTAGCTAAGGATAAATATATGCCGCGTATGTTTACTGTAAGAGGAGATCGACTTGGTTACTCCAATGGCATTATCTTTTTAGGCGTAGCCTCCATGCTGCTCATTTGGCTGTTTGATGGGAAAACTGAGCACCTGATTCCGCTATATGCTGTCGGTGTATTTATTCCATTTACCTTGTCTCAGACCGGCATGTGTGTAAAGTGGATTCGTGAAAAACCACAGGGTTGGAAAACGAAAATGCCAATCAATATAGTGGGAGCACTTATTTCTTTCACGGTTCTCATGATTCTCATTTTGACTAAGTTCCATCTTGTATGGCCATTATTTGTTTTCATGCCAATCGTTCTATTGATCTTTCATGCCATCAAAAAGCATTACCTGTCTGTAGGAGAACAACTGCGTTTATTGAATGAAACAGAGCCGGTTGAGATCAAAGGAAACGTGGTCATCGTACCAATAGCAGGAGTAACTCGTGTCGTCGAACAATCTGTTCAATATGCAAAATCCTTATCAGATCAGGTCATAGCGGTTCACGTCTCCTTTGATAAAGAGAAAGACAAGAGAATTGAAGCAGATTGGGAAAAGCTGAATAGTGATGTGCGTCTTGTGATTTTACATTCGTCTTATCGAAGTCTCATTCACCCTCTTGATAAATTTCTTGAAACAATTGAGGCAAAAGCAAATGCGCATCAATATAAAGTGATGGTGCTCGTGCCTCAATTCATCCCGAAAAAAAGATGGCATACCATCTTGCATAATCAATCTGCTTTTTTATTAAGATTCCGTTTGTTATGGAAGCGGGATATTATTGTCGCCACCCTTCCATATCATTTTAAAAAGTAACAGGCGCAAGTTGAAACGTTTGATCAAAAGGGTGCGGTGGTATGGAGTAAGAAAAAAGGAGTTTTCTCACATGCCGCAAAGAACCGCAGGAAAAGAAGTAACAGCGCTACTGGAAGAGTGGGGCGTGAAACATATTTATGGAATGCCTGGTGACAGTATAAACGAATTGATCGAAGAACTAAGGCATGAATCAAGCCAAATACAATTCATACAAACGAGACATGAAGAAGTGGCAGCACTTTCAGCAGCGGCTGATGCCAAACTAACAGGTAAACTCGGAGTTTGCTTATCAATTGCTGGACCCGGTGCTGTCCACTTATTAAATGGACTATACGATGCAAAAGCAGATGGTGCGCCCGTTTTAGCGATTGCAGGGCAGGTTGCTTCGAGCGAAGTAGGCAGAGACGCATTTCAAGAAATCAAATTAGAGCGGATGTTTGACGACGTAGCTGTCTTTAATCAGCAGGTACAAACAGCAGAAGCTCTGCCAGACTTATTAAATCAAGCCATCAAAGCAGCCTATACCCATAAAGGCGTGGCAGTTCTCACCGTATCGGATGATTTATTTTCTCAAAAAATTAAGCGTAAGCCCGTTTATACATCTCCTCTTTATGTAGAGGGAGAGATGCGGCCAAAGAAAGATCAACTGCTAAAGGCTGCTCAGCTCATTAACAATGCGAAGAAGCCAGTTATCTTAGCAGGTAAAGGATTAAAAAATGCGAAAGAAGAGCTTCTTGCATTTGCTGAAAAGGCAGCTGCACCTATCGTCATTACACTTCCTGCAAAAGGAGTTGTTCCAGACAGGCATCCGTACTTTTTAGGAAACCTAGGTCAAATTGGAACGAAACCAGCATATGAAGCGATGGAAGAATGTGATCTCTTAATCATGCTCGGAACCTCCTTTCCATATAGGGATTACTTACCGGAGGACACACCTGCCATTCAATTGGATATAAAGCCAGATCAAATCGGTAAAAGATATCCGGTAGAAGTGGGAATAGTAAGTGACAGCAAGAATGGTTTGCATGAACTGACCTCCTATATTGAATATAAAGAACAGCGTGGTTTTCTTGAAGCTTGTACAGAGCATATGATGAAGTGGCGAGAAGAAATGGATAAGGAAAAATCCGTTGCAACATCACCACTTAAACCGCAACAAGTCATCGCTAGATTAGAAGAAGCAGTCGAAGATGATGCCATTCTTTCAGTTGATGTCGGCAATGTGACGGTATGGATGGCACGCCATTTCGAAATGAAAAAACAAGATTTCATTATCTCCAGCTGGCTTGCGACAATGGGCTGCGGTTTACCTGGAGCCATATCGGCTAAATTAAACGAACCGAATCGCCAAGCCATTGCTGTCTGTGGTGACGGAGGCTTCACAATGGTCATGCAAGACTTCGTCACAGCTGTAAAATATAAGCTTCCGATCGTTGTCGTGATCTTAAATAACAACAACCTTGGAATGATTGAATATGAACAGCAGGTAAAGGGAAATATCAATTACGGTATAGAGCTAGAAGATATCGACTTTGCAAAATTTGCAGAAGCATGTGGCGGCAAAGGAATCTCAGTGTCAACACATGAAGAACTAGCACCAGCCTTTGATACAGCACTTCAATCCGATAAACCAGTCATTATTGATGTCGCTGTGACCAATGAACCGCCACTACCTGGGAAAATTACGTATACACAAGCAGCAGGCTTTAGTAAGTATTTATTGAAAAAATTCTTTGAAAAAGGTGAGCTGGATATCCCTCCACTTAAGAAAAGTCTAAAACGCTTTTTTTAAACACAACGTAGTCGGTCCTCTAAAAAGAGGGCTGGCTTTTTTTGTGATGAATGGGCAAACATATTTCAATTGTCACTTGTTTTATTCTCTCTAAAAATATTTGGAAACTATTTTTGTAACTTAAAGCCTATTTTTCCAACTAGCTGAGAAAGGTAAAATAGACTTTATGATCAATAATGGAGGGTACACTTGATGATACGAGCTTTGGCGGCGATACCTTCGTAGAAGAACACTTTTTAGACAATGCAGTCCATATGGGTATCAAAAACGCCAAAAGCATTGTGAAGGATCAAAAAAAG
>NZ_JOTP01000033.1 GCF_000715205.1 Bacillus zhangzhouensis
GGGCTAAAATAAAGATCATTTTAGCCCTTTGTCAACAATCTGGAAGACTAGCGTCATGCTAGTCTTTTTATGATGATGACGACACATCTCCTTTTTTCTTGATGCTTGCTGTAATGAGCTGTGTCAATGTGTCAGATCCTTTTGTTGAAAGATGGACACCATCTGGCTGGAAATAGGCTGGCTGTCCTGTAGCGGCTGAATGCCAATCGACCAGTGTGACATTGCGATGTTGATCGGCCACTCGCTGGATCACTGCATTCACATCATTTTCCCAAGACCTTGGAACTCTCGTGTTCACAAGGAAAATGTGTGCTTTTGAAAAATGTTGAATGAGTGATGTCAAAGTACCCTCAGTAAAATAACCATTTGTGCCAAGCTCAATAATAACGGCGGCATCAACCTGATTAAATGAAGCATATTGAGGGGCGATACTAATGGCTTCGTTCATTTGTCTGCCAACCTTCGCATCAATGGTAATTTGTTCATATACCTTTTCGAGATTGGGAGCAATATCTAACATGACGGAATCACCAATGGCAAGAACTTGGTGAAATTGTTTATGGTCTGCTGCTTTTTTTTCGTGTTTTTCTTTCTTGTTCTTCGCTTTTGATTCAGGAGGGTCTCCTGCTTTTTTTGGTGCCGTCTTAATTTGTGTCACTTCTTTGGCATGTGGAGAAGTATGAGACGAGCTAGACATGCCAATCGTAAACAAAATCAAGAGTGCTGCGGCGATCCCAAGAAACACTTTATTGGACATAGACCATTGTTTGACTCCCTTTTTCCAAATAGACCAAGAGGCAAAATATTGCCTGAATCCAAGCTGCCGAATTGGCTGTTCGATCCAGCGATAGGAAGCCTCTGCAATCAGTAGAATCGCCATGAGCTGTAATGTGACACGCCCCATGGAAGGCTGTCCAATTTCAATGACCGGTGTGGTCAGCACGATGATAGGATAATGCCACAGGTAAATACCATAAGACCGCTTCCCAAGCCAGACAAGGGGTTTAAAGGACAGCCATTTCCCTACGAGACTTGCAGGGTGGCATACGCATGCAATTAAGATTGCTGAATTAAGACAGAATAAAAGCATTCCGCCCTGGTAGAGAAAGCTGTCAAATTCGTCCACTGCATAAACACATAGGAGGAAAATCGCAAACGAACCAAATCCAGCGATATGTAAAATACGTCTGCCGACAGGAAGTAATTTTTTGCTGGACAGTCTTTGCATCGGCCATACAAATGCAAGACTGCATCCAATCAGGAGCGCAAATGCACGAGTGTCTGTTCCGTAATAAACCCTGCTTGGATCGGTATCCGGTGAATAGAGAATCGCCATCCATAAGGCGGAGACGAGTGCAAGGCCAAAGGTGATCATGGGGAGGTGGGCTCTATTTTTCATCCATTTCAGTCCAGCAATCAGCAGCACCGGCCATATAATATAAAATTGCTCTTCTATCGCCAAAGACCACAAATTTTTCAGTGGAGATACGGCATTGAAGCTATCAAAATAAGACAGCTGATGGAAAATGTACCACCAGTTACTGACATAAAAAAAGGACGATATGGCATCGCCACGAATGGACAATAATGCGTTTGAACCCGCAATCGCGCACCAGCTGACGGTTAAAAAAATCATCACGTAAGCCGCTGGAAGAAGTCTTCTGATCCGTCCCATCCAAAATGGTAAAAGCTCTTGATACCCCAAATCTTGCTTATGTAACAAGATCGTCGTAATCAAGTAACCAGAAATCACAAAAAACAAATCAACGCCAAGAAACCCGCCGCTTGCGGGTCCGATATGTAAGTGATAAGCAATGACCGCCAATACGGCAACGGCTCGCAGCCCATCTAATCCTAATATATAACGTAAACGGTTTTCCTTGCTGTTCATGAAAATGAATCCCCCATCAATGTCGAACGCTTCTTATTTATTGTTACTTCAAAAGAACAACGATTCTTTTATTTTATATAAGATTAGACGAATCAGCATCACATTTTGTTGGCGAATTTCTGTCTTTTTTTAAATTTTTTTATATGAAGAAAGAATGAATGGATTGGGAATACTCAAAACCAAAATCCCTGTCATAATAAAAGAAGAAGGAAAGGGGATGTGTTGAATGAGAACGATTGAAAATGATCAGCTATTGGTTCAGATCACTGAGAGGGGTGCCGAGGTCAGGGAGGTGCTTCATAAGGAAAGCGGGCGTCACTATATGTGGTCTGGTGATCCCAATTATTGGGGCAGGGTGTCGCCCGTCTTATTTCCGATTGTTGGACGATTAAAGGATGATCAATACAAGATAGGTGCTCAAATCTATGAGCTCACGCAGCATGGATTTCTGCGTGATGTTGATTTTGATTTATTTGAAGAAGCGAAAGATAAGGTGGCTTTTCAATATCAATCAAATGGTCGCCACGTTGAGCAATATCCTTATGAATTTACAGCCCGCATTCGTTATGCACTATCGGAAAATGGGCTGACGATTTCCTGGGAAATTGATTATGACGGAGAGGACACAATGTATTTCTCCATTGGTGGACATCCAGCATTCAAGGTCCCGCTAGTCGAAGGAGAGCAGACAAAGGATTATACGCTGACACTTACAGCTTCTGATGAACATCAGCCTGTTCAATATGAACTGCGGAATTCACTTGTAAGGGAGAAGGAAAAAGACGTTCAGCTTGAGCCGATTCAGCTTCGACCAGAGTTTTTTCAGGATGATGCGATGATCTTTAGTCATATCAATCGAGTGTCGTTGTTTTCGCAGGCAGGCCACGGGGTTGAGATCGACCTCACTGGTTTTCCGTTCGTTGGCATTTGGTCCCCTTATAATCAAGAAAAGGGAACGATGGCTCCTTTTGTTTGTATTGAGCCTTGGTATGGCATCGCCGATATGGAAGGGGCAAGTGGGCAGTACAAAGAGAAATTCGGCATTCAAACTTTAGAGAAGAATGAGACCTTCCGTGCCGACTATACTATTTTCTTCAAATGAACATTTGTGCATGATCAGGTGAACAATTTGTTATGATAGAAGAAAAAAAGGAGGCGTACAAATGGATCGGGAGAAACAGCAACTAAGTATTGAAGCGGCAAGGCTGTATTACTTATCTGATTACAGCCAGCAGGAAATCGCCAAACAGCTTGACCTGTCTAGGCCCACTGTGTCTCGGCTACTTCAATATGCGAAGGAAAAAGGGTACGTCCAAATCACGGTGATGGACCCGTTTGAGGATTTAAATGAGCTGTCTTCATTGCTCAAGGAAAAATATGACTTGCTCGAAGCTCATGTGGTGTTTTCACCAAAGGACGACTATCCAACCATCACCGATTACCTGAGCCAATTTGGTGCAGAGTACTTGCAAGACACGGTGAAAGACGGTGATATTGTGGGTGTGAGCTGGGGAACCACGATGTATCAAATTGCACAAAAGATGCAACCTAAACAGGTAAAAGGTGTAGAGGTTGTCCAGCTGAAGGGTGGGATCAGTCACTCACATGTGAATACATATTCTGCGGAAACCATCCAGCTGTTTGCGGAGGCCTTTCAAACCGCACCACGCTATTTGCCGCTTCCTGTTGTGTTTGATAGTGCAGCCGTTAAAGAGATGGTCGAACAGGACAGACATATTCAGCGGATCATTGAAATGGGCAAACAGGCGAACATCGCTGTGTTTACTGTGGGGACGGTAAGAGATGAGGCACTTTTGTTTAGGCTTGGTTATTTCCGTGAAGAAGAAAAGGCGCTGCTTAAGGAATCCAGTGTCGGCGATATCTGTTCGCGTTTTTATGATCAAGAAGGACGCATTTGCAGTGAAGCGATTAACAATCGCACAATCGGTGTGGAGCTTGATGATTTAAGAACAAAAGAACGATCTATTCTTGTCGCTGGCGGACATCGCAAGGTTGCTTCAATCCACGGGGCACTTAGAGGAAAATATGCGAACGTATTGATCATTGATCAGCACACAGCAAGTGCTCTTTTACATGTCACAAAATAGATGAACAAAATTTCATAAGGGTGTTTACAATTGTTCAAACGTCATATATGATGAAAGTATCATAATTAAAAGGAAGTGTGAAGCATGACGATAGCAAAGCTCATTGATCATACAGCACTAAAACCAGATACATCGAAAGCTGCAATCATGCAGTTACTTGAAGAAGCAAAGACTCATCAATTTGCATCCGTTTGTGTCAATCCAACTTGGGTGTCACTTGCAGCGAAAGAATTAGCAGGAACAGGCGTTGATGTATGTACTGTCATCGGTTTCCCGTTAGGCGCAAATACAACGGCGGTCAAGGCATTCGAAACAAAGGATGCGATTGAAAACGGAGCAACAGAAGTGGATACGGTCATCAATATTGCGGCACTGAAAGACGGCGAATATGATGTGGTTGAACAAGATATCCGTGCAGTGGTAGACGCGGCGAAAGGTAAGGCACTTGTGAAAGTCATCATTGAAGCGTGTTTACTCACAGACGAAGAGAAAGTGAGAGCTTGTGAGCTTTCTGTGAAAGCTGGCGCTGATTTTGTGAAAACATCAACTGGATTTAGTACAGGCGGTGCAACCGCTGAGGACATCGCATTGATGCGTAAAACAGTAGGGCCTGACATCGGTGTGAAAGCATCAGGCGGCGTCAGAACTAAAGAAGATGTTGAGGCATTGCTAGCTGCAGGCGCTACCCGTATTGGTGCAAGTGCAGGCGTTTCCATTATTAAAGGGGATCAATCAGCTCCTTCGAAAGACTATTAATTCATACGATCCTATGGTAGGATAACATTCATGACGATTAAATGATGAAAAAGTCATATGCGGAAGGACCTCATTTTTGGGAATTTCTTCCGCGTTTTGTTTGCGCAATAGGGTTTGTTCTATACAATCGCATTAATGTAAACGAATTCATTCGAGGAGGAAAAACATGAAATACGTGATTGGTATCATCGGTTTGCTGGTGATTCTCGCCATTGCATGGCTGGCTAGTAACGGGAAAAAACGAGTGAAGTTCCGTCCAGTCATTGTCATGATTGTACTGCAATTTATTTTAGGTTATATTCTGCTTAATACAGGTGTTGGAAACTTCCTAGTTGGGGGTTTTGCAAAGGGATTCCAAATGCTTCTAGGCTATGCCGGTGAAGGAATCAACTTCGTATTTGGCGGGTTAATGAATGATAATGCGTCAACTTTCTTCATCAACGTCTTGCTGCCGATTGTCTTTATTTCTGCCTTGATCGGTATCTTGCAGCATTGGCGTATTCTCCCGCTTATCGTACGCGGAATCGGGTATTTGCTTAGTAAAGTAAATGGAATGGGTAAACTAGAATCCTACAACGCAGTAGCGTCTGCGATTTTAGGTCAATCAGAAGTCTTTATTTCCATTAAGAAACAGCTAGGATTATTACCTCAGCAGCGTCTTTATACATTGTGTGCATCTGCGATGTCAACTGTATCGATGTCCATTGTCGGTGCGTACATGCAAATGATTAAACCAGAGTATGTTGTCACAGCACTCGTGCTGAACCTATTTGGTGGATTTATTATTGCGTCTATCATCAATCCTTATGAAGTGGCTAAGGACGAAGACATGATTGAAATTGTAGAAGAAGAAAAGCAATCCTTCTTTGAAATGCTTGGCGAATATATTATGGATGGTTTCAAAGTAGCAATTGTTGTCGCTGCGATGTTGATTGGATTCGTTGCGTTAATTGCGATGATTAATGGAATCTTCACAGCGGTCATCGGCGTTTCTTTCCAAGATGTACTTGGATATGTTTTTGCTCCATTTGCGTTTCTTGTCGGTGTACCTTGGAGCGAAGCGGTACAAGCAGGAAGCATTATGGCAACCAAAATGGTGTCCAACGAATTTGTGGCGATGCTAGCACTATCTGGAGACGGTCTACATTTCACTGCTCGTACAGAAGCCATCATCTCTGTATTCCTTGTGTCATTTGCGAACTTCTCCTCTATCGGTATCATTGCTGGAGCAGTTAAAGGCTTAAACGAAAAACAAGGGAACGTTGTCGCACGCTTTGGATTAAAGCTGTTATTCGGTGCAACACTCGTCAGCTTCTTAACAGCAGGCGTTGTCGGTTTGATTTACTAATTTTAAAAAAGGAATGGTGAGAACAATGAGAATGGTAGATATCATTGCGAAAAAACGCGACGGAAAAGAATTATCTTCAGAGGAAATTTCTTTCTTTGTCAAAGGATATACGGACGGAGCAATTCCTGACTACCAAGCAAGTGCCTTGGCTATGGCAATTTTCTTCCAAGATATGACGGATCAAGAACGTGCAGACCTAACCCTCGCTATGGCGAACTCAGGGGATACGATTGACCTGTCTGCGATTGACGGCATTAAAGTCGATAAGCACTCAACAGGCGGCGTAGGCGATACAACAACTCTTGTACTCGCTCCTCTTGTTGCAGCACTTGATGTACCTGTTGCGAAAATGTCAGGGCGCGGTCTTGGGCATACAGGTGGAACAGTGGACAAGCTTGAAGCTGTGAAAGGCTTCCACGTAGAAATTACAAAAGACGAGTTCATCGAGCTGGTGAACCGTCATAAAGTAGCGGTCATTGGGCAATCTGGCAACCTCACGCCGGCTGATAAAAAACTTTATGCCCTTCGTGATGTGACAGGAACCGTTAACTCGATTCCACTCATTGCAAGCTCAATTATGAGTAAGAAAATCGCTGCTGGTGCAGATGCAATCGTACTAGACGTGAAAACAGGTGCAGGTGCTTTCATGAAAACACCTGAAGACTCTGAGAAGCTTGCAAAAGCCATGGTCCGCATCGGAAACAACGTTGGCAGACAAACGATGGCTGTCATCTCTGATATGTCTCAGCCGTTAGGATTAGCGATTGGAAATTCCCTTGAAGTGAAAGAAGCGATTGACACACTTAAAGGCGAAGGCCCTGAAGACTTAAACGAGCTTGTGCTCACATTAGGAAGTCAAATGGTCGTTCTTGCGAAAAAAGCAGAAACGCTTGATGAAGCAAGAGAAAAGCTAATTGAAGTCATGAAAAACGGCAAAGCACTTGAGAAATTCAAGGAATTCTTAGAAAATCAAGGTGGAGACGGCTCGATTGTAGATCAACCAGAAAAACTGCCGCAAGCCCCTTACCAAATCGAAGTTCCTGCAAAAGAAGCAGGTGTAGTTGCTGAAATCGTCGCAGACGAAATCGGTGTTGCAGCGATGATTCTTGGAGCAGGACGTGCAACAAAAGAGGACGATATCGACCTATCTGTCGGCATCATGTTGAACAAAAAAGTGGGCGATCGTGTAGAAAAGGGTGATTCACTCGTGACACTGCATGCGAATCGTGAAGATGTTTCGAATGTCATGGAGAAAATTTATGACAACATCCGCATTGCAGATCATGCCGATGCACCAACTTTAATTCACACTGTAATTACAGAATAAAGATAAAGGACAAAAGTGATTGATCGCTTTTGTCTTTTTTTTATGTAAAATTTAGGGGGTGAATCCCCGATATATGGTAAGTTAGAAAGGTGGGAGAGGATAATCCATGAGAATGCTCAAACTGATTCTCTTCATTTTTGCTGTATTGATGATCATTGGAATTAGTTACTATGCAGGGTCAACATCGACAACATAACATAAGGCGGGCGTGTGCAGCTCGTCTTTTTCTATTGAGATAAAAAATTTCACTTTATGAAACAAACCTCTTGCAATCATCAAACAACGGGTGTATATTAGTTGATGAGTCAATGATTGATATATCAACTAATTGATCTGAATAGAAATGAGGGGATGGCATTGACTGCATTTTGCTCTGAAGAAGCAGAGATATTATATCGTTTGCAGTGCGTGAACCGTATGATGGGTGTGAAGTTCGAAGCATGCACGGGCATCAGCCAATCAAGACTGGAGTTGCTATCACTGTTATTTCAAGCCGATGAAATCAGCCAATCAGATTTACAGAAAAAAGTAAATATTGATAGTGCGGCTGTGACGCGTCACTTAAAACAGCTAGAAGCAAAAGGAATGGTCACGCGCAGAAGAAAGCCGGAAGATAATCGAGTCACGCTTGTCCGTCTGACAGAGGAAGGCAGAACAAGAATCGAAGCTTCTAAAAAAGAAAAAGAACGATTTATCTCAGAAATGCTTGAAAACGTAAGTGATGAAGAACGAAAGCTTCTCACTGATGTGCTCATCCGTATACAACAAAACATCGAAAAGATTCAAACAACCTAAAGGAGTGTTACACATGGCTACAACAGTAAAAACAAACGATTTTATGGAAATTATGAAAGGGCGCCGCTCTATTCGTAACTATGATCCAGCTGTGAAAATTAGCAAAGAAGAAATGACAGAGATTTTAGAAGAGGCAACAACTGCACCATCATCAGTGAATGCACAGCCTTGGCGCTTCATGGTCATTGACAGCCCAGAAGGAAAAGAAAAGCTGGCACCACTAGCAAAATTCAACCAAACACAAGTGTCAACATCAGCAGCTGTTATTGCTGTATTTGCAGATATGAAAAACAATGAATACTTAGAAGAAATTTATTCAAAAGCGGTAGAGAATGGCTACATGCCACAAGAAGTGAAAGAAAGACAAATTGCTGCATTAACTGCACATTTTGACGCTCTTCCAGAGCAAGTGAATCGTGAAACGATCTTAATTGACGGTGGAATTGTGTCTATGCAACTCATGCTTGCTGCACGTGCGCACGGTTATGACACAAACCCAATTGGCGGATATGACAAAGACGTCATTGCTGAAACGTTTGGCTGGGATAAAGAACGTTATGTACCAGTGATGCTTCTATCCATTGGGAAAGCGGCTGACGAAGGCTATCCATCTTACCGCTTACCAATCGATCGTATTGCAGATTGGAAATAATATCTTTTAAAAAGGAGACGATCACATGATTATTATTCATGCAGGGATGACCATTCATCCAAAAAAAGAAAACGTATTTTTAGAAGAAATCAACGGATTAATGAAAGCTTCACAGGCTGAAGAAGGCAACGTATCCTACAAACTGTTCAAGGATACGGAAAAAGAAAATACCTTTTTAATGGTGGAAGTGTGGAAAGATGAAGCAGCGGTTCAGAGCCATAATGCAAGTGCACATTTCCAAGCTTTCGTAGCGAAGGCAAAAGAATTTTTAGCCGCTCCACTTGATGTAGTTGCATTTCATGGTGAGCAGCTTTCATAGAAAAACAATAAACACCCTAGGCGTTCAGGACTGGACCCTATAAAGTGAGACAAATAAAAAACACCTTTCAGTTGAAAATCAGGTATAGAGTACCTGAAATCAATTTGAAGGTGTTTTTCTATGGGTTCAAGAGTTAGTTATTCAATTGAAGTGAAGATGAAATCAATTTAGGAGGTGAAATAATCAAGGCAAAATATTTCATCTAATCATTCAGAGTGCTCCCATCTAAAATGAGAACACACTGAATGGTCAATCATATTTATGATATCACGGCCACTGTTGTTCGCCTTTCATGACTTTAGCACTCAATTCTAAGTCTCCAGTGTTCGTAAAGTTCGGATACTCTTTCTTCATTTTAGCAATCAATTGAGCGGAATTGTCTGCCTTCTTAGCAGCTGCTTCAAATTTTGCAATATAATCACGGGTAAACACAACTGCAGATGTATCTTCAGCACTCTTACCTAGATAATGACCTGGAATCACACGTTCTGGCTTCAGATCAAGAATATGATTTAGAATTTCACGCCATTGATCACGACTTTTTTGAGATTGATTGTCTGCTGTCCAAACATATTCATTCTCATAAACAGGTACTCCACCTAGAACTGTCTTTTTTGATGGAACCCATAGAAAAGTGTGAGATGGATCTGGTCCGTCAAGTCCAATGATGTTGATGTTTTTTCCATCAACTGTCAGTTTATCTCCCTTTAAAACATCTGGAATAATCTGTGCTGTTGGTGCATTTTTCTTCAATATTGGATTCCAGTAATCATTTTTGGCCTGAATCGTTTTTTTAATCCCCTTAACAGTTTCAGGCGTTGCCACAATTTTCACATCAGGGAATGCTTCACGAATGGCAGAGAGACCAAAGTAATAATCTGGGTCTTTATGACTGACATAAACAGTTGTCAGTTTCTTTCCTGTATCGCGAATCATTTTTACTAACTTCTCTGCATTATCCTTTTCAAACTGGGCATCGACAAGAATGACTTCTTTCGGTCCTTCAATCAAGCTAGAAGTGACAGCAAAAACTCCTTTATCTCCAGGGTTGAATGTTGTGATTTTAAGATTTACAGCTTGTTTGTCCGCTGTGTTTTTGTTATCGGTTGCTGTATTTTTTGTATCTTCATTGCTAGCACATGCGCTTAGCAATAACACGAAACAAAGACCCAAAGTAAATCCTATGACTGATTTTAATTTAAACATTAGATGATTCTCCTTTTTCATTTTTTAAGAAGACCCTATATTTTATTAATGACTAAAAACAAAGGTCTTATGTATAAGTGTAGCCAATACATAAACAAATATTTCTTTAGCGAATTCATTGGATATTGTTCAATCATTAACCTCCCCGAAACAAAGTGAATAGTTGATTCATGCTGATAGCCTTAAAAAAAGATGCAACTATAATGGTTACACCCAGATAAGATGTAACCATTATAGTTACATCTATAGGTTGATGTCAATAGAAATAAATATGAGAGTTTCAACAAAATTCACCCTAATATGCCTTTTTAACGATCCGTTTTACATGCAGAAAATCAATTGAAATGGGATTTTTCTACAACAAAGCCATTAAAATGAGTGACTGATATTACGTATTTGTCATTTGTTCAAAAAATGCTTTATCTACCCACCATAAAAGGTTTAGTCACTTAAACGATTGTTGATAAACAAGACGTTTCTCCAGTTCTAGATACTTTGAATCAGCTATACAGGCAATTGTCAGGAGGCTGCATCCTTCATAGTGTTCAAGGAGCAATCTCACTTCATATGCTGATCAAAACGATATTAAGGAAAAAGGCATGATCATAAGCATGTCTCATAAGGGTATGCCCGCTGATAATGCCCGATCGAATCCTTCCACCCAGTTTGAACTCAGAAAGTCACCGAAAGAGTTTTGGCAACGGGCTGTTTCATGAAGGTGTTTTGATCCCTGTATCAAAAACGGGTTTCAGTCCCCTGTTCATCACCGGGGGTTCTTTTATTTTCGACACCTGGTTTCGGCCATTTCATTCCCGTATTGTGCATTTTCCACAAAGTTTCTGAAAATAAAATGTTTTTCGACTTAAGTATATTGGAATATGCTAGAATTAGATATTATTTATTACCAAATTAGGGAGGAACCAATATGAAAAAAGGGAAATGGACGAGCATAGCACTAACAGCTGTCCTCGGTTTAGGCACATTGACAGCTTTCAGCACCCCTCTATCTGCCCACACTACAGAAAAGTCAACATCCTCAGACGGCGGTCATTATTCAGGTATTCCATTCGATGCAAGTGTTGTGAATGAAGACCGTCTCATCAAAGCCTTGAAAAAACAAGGAAAGATCAAAAAGAATGCCAATGAAGCAGAAACCCAAAAAGCATTAAAGAACTATTTAAAGAAAAAAGAAGAAGCTGCCATGAAACAAAGTGCCAGCACCTTAACAGAAGAGCCTGAATTCCTAAAAGAATACAAACAAGAAGTACATAACAAACTAGCCAAAAAGAAAAAGTTGAAGCAGCATAAAGGAAAAGAAGGCAATCAAGTAAAGCCGGTCAAAAAGGAAAAGTATAAAGGCGACGTTCGCAATGATAAAGTGTTGGTTTTATTAGTAGATTTTAAAGATTATAAGCATAATAGTATTAAAAAAGAAGAGACTGATATGTACTATGACAAGTACGATCAACAGCACTATCAAGATATGCTTTTCGGAAAAAATGGCTACATCGGTCCAGATGGTAAACGCAAAGTATCCATGAAGCAATATTATGAAAAGCAGTCCGGCGGTAGTTACACAATCAGTGGAACAGTTGCAGGATGGTATACAGCTAAGCATGAAGCAGCTTATTACGGTGGAAACGTACCAGACGAATCAGGCAGTGACGGTAAACCGCGTGAATTGGTGAAAGAAGCACTTGAAGCAGCCGCAAAAGATCCGAATATTGACCTCGGTGAATATGATCAATGGGACCGCTATGATATTGATGGAGACGGCGTTTATAACGAGCCAGACGGCATTATTGACCATCTCATGGTCGTTCACGCTGGCGTAGGTGAAGAAGCAGGCGGCGGACAGCTAGGCTCTGACGCCATTTGGTCGCACCGCTGGTCACTTGGTGATGTATTTGAAATTCCGAATACTGAATCTGAAGCGGGTCAAGGCGGAAAATTAGGCGCATTAGATTACACCATTGAGCCTGAAGATGGCGCAGCAGGCGTTTTCACACATGAATTCGGGCATGATCTTGGTCTTCCTGATGAGTACGATACACAATACACAGGTAAAGGAGAGCCCGTTTCTTACTGGTCTATCATGTCAAGTGGGAGCTGGGCAGGTAAAGTACCTGGTACGGAACCAACAGGCTTTAGTCCATATGCAAAAGAAATGCTTCAAAATCTGCATGGTGGCAACTGGCTTTCAGGACAAACCATTGATGGTAAAGCATTAAAGAAAAGCAAAACAGTATTAATTGATGAAGCAGCAACAAAAGGAACCAACCATGATGCTGTTCGAGTCGATTTACCAGATAAAGAGATTGTGGTCACAAAGCCTGCTCAAGGAAAATACGCGTACTTCAGTGGGACGGGTGACAATTTGAATGCAACCATGACGACAACAGGTATTGATTTGTCAAAAGGAAGCAAAGCAGAGCTTACATTTAAAGCATGGTACGATATCGAAGAAGATTATGATTATGCGTATGTAGAAGTTCGTGAGACTGGGACCGATCAATGGAAAACCATTGCTGGTAACATCACGAATGATCGAAATGAAGCAGGTGCTAACGAAGGCAATGGCATCGACGGAAAATCAGACGGCTGGGTAGATGCAACCTTTGATCTTTCTGATTATGCAGGGAAGAAAATCGATCTGCAATTCCGATACACAACCGATGCAGGCTATTCGCTACCAGGCTTGTTCGTAGATGATCTAAACGTAACAGCAGATGGAACGAAGGTATGGTCTGATGATGCTGAGGGAACGTCCACTTTTACCTTCAATGGATTCTCTCAATCTAACGGAAAACAATATGCAGCGCAATACTATTTACTAGAGTGGCGCTCTTATGCTGATGTCGATAAAGGCTTAAAGCATATCAAACGTGGGGCAAGTCTGATGAGCTATAATAACGGTTTGGTCGTGTGGTATGTCGATCAATCTTATAGTGATAACTGGGTAGGGAAGCACCCAGGAAACGGCTTCCTTGGTGTCGTAGATGCCGATCAGCAAGTATTGAAATGGAGTGACGGCTCTGTTGCGGCCACAGGATTCCAAGTACATGATGCAGCATTTTCTTTGAATCCAAGTACGAAGCTGAATATTGATTATACAGCGACAACAGGCTTAACCTTGGAAGATCGCTATATTCGTCCGACTCGTACATTTAGTGATCAAAAGAATTATGTGAATCCAAATAACCCAGACGCAGGACGCGATGTGCCGACATATGGTCTATCCTTTAAAGTCGTTGGACAAAGTAAGGATCGTTCTGTTGGAAAGGTATTAATTTCTAAAAGTAACTAAACAGAAAGCCGGATTCTACCATTGAATCCGGCTTTTTGATGTGTTGAGACAAGGATTTTTATCATATGATCGTTTTTTGATCGAATGTCTGTTCTTTTTTATTTTGATATCCGAATGAAACCATTATATAATAGAGACTGGAAGGTTTTTCTTTCATTCACGGTTCTTTTTAGCTGTTAAAAAACAGGAAAGGATGAGCGTTACCAATGAGTTGTGTCACTGACAAGCAATTAAAGGTGATTCGAGGGACGATGCAGACTTTTTGCAGCCATTTGGAGTATGATGGCCACGGTAAGCTTCATATCAATACCATCATGGCTTTTATTAAAAAGGAATTCGGTGTAAGGAAAATGAGAGACATTCCACAAAGTCGGTTTACTGAAGCGCTAGAATTAATACAAGACTTTGATTTATACACGGACAAAATAGAGATTCATGATCGTCTATCAGAAAGGAATTAACTAAATTGAATATTTTAGCAATGATTTTAGTAGGAATTGTCGCGTTAGAACACATTGTCATCATGTTATTAGAAATGTTTTTTATGGAATCAAAGATGGCTAAAAGATCTTTCCGACTGCCTGAACACTTACAAAAAGATCCAAATGTGAAAGTGATGTTTGCCAATCAAGGGCTTTATAACGGGTTTCTAGCTGCAGGGCTCGTTTGGGGGCTCATTCTCGGATCAAATACCGTTGGATATATGATTCAGCTATTTTTCATTCTTTGTGTGATCATCGCAGCAGTATTTGGCGGTGTGACATCCAATAAATCCATTATCATCAAACAAGGAATACCAGCCTTGCTCGCATTAATTGCGCTTATGCTGGCTATGTAATCTTAAATAAAGCTGCCCCGATAAAAGGGCAGCTTTTATCTTTTTCGAAGACCCATCAAACGAATAATGGATGTCAAACAAAGAGCAACGGCAACAGCCAAAATGATTTTTCCGTACATGACCCCTGTTAGGTTCATTAAGAAGACCGCCAATATGATACAGAGCGTGATGATGATCATCACAATCGAATAGGTTTTCATCTCTTTTCCACTCCTTTAAAAAGTCCCCTCCAGCACGAGAGGTCTGTCAATCTTTCTTCATATTATATCATCACTCAATGACAATTTTACATGAAATTCCCTACCGATAGAATGTGACATAATGATTAGATTTGAAGTGATGCCATATTTTTTAGAAAATCGGGTATACCATAAAGAGTTGCATCGAAGTCTAATTGCTTGATATTTAATTGCGCAAAATATAAAATGACCACATGAAGAATCGAAAGGATGATCAAGTTGAGTAAGAAAGTTTTATTAGTATCGACAAGTAGCCCGGAAATGAACGGACACCCAACAGGCCTATGGCTAGAAGAATTGGCGGAGCCTTTTCACAACTTTAAAGAAAATGAACTAGATGTACAAATTGTCTCCATTCAAGGTGGAACTGTACCAATAGATAAAAATTCAATTCCTGAAGGTGTTCCAGCGCAATATCAGGATGTGTATGAATTACTTCAAGATACAAAGGCGCTAACAGATGTGAATCCAGCTGATTATGATGGGATCTTCTTTGCGGGAGGACATGGCCCAATGATCGACTTTGCGTCCAATCAACTGGTAGCCGATGCGATCTTAGCAATTTCAGAAAAAAATGGTGCTGTCGGAGCTGTTTGCCACGGCGTTTCAGCATTTGTTGATGTGAAGGATCGAGATGGAAAATCATTTATTGAAGGCAAAAAAATAACAGGGTTCACGAACGAGGAAGAGGATGCCGTTCAGCTGACATCAAAGGTTCCATTTTTATTGGAAACAAAGCTTCGTGAGCAAGGAGCAGTGTTTGAAAAAGGAGATGCCTTTGCGCCATTCGCTGTTGTAGATGGACAAATCATTACTGGACAAAACCCAGGATCAAGTGCAGAAACAGCACGCTTATTTGTCAAAACCATTGCATAAATCGTCAAAAAACCAGTCGTGACTCATACGGCTGGTTTTTTTGTTATAAAAATTTCCTGAAAAAGACCAAAACAAGTATTGGAAAAATGGTAAAATGATCACAGGGTAAAAAACCCAAATTAGGGAAAAGGGGATGTTCCTGTGAGAGCATTTTACGTAAAAATCACCGTAGCTTTGCTGGCTGTTTTACTAGTGACAGCAGGTTTATTTTCACCAGCATTAAAAGCAGAAGACGCACCAAAGTCAGATGGAAAAGTGTTGCCATTGTCGGAAAAAGCCATCCAGCAAGTGCAAGAGTCATTTTTGAAGCAGGATAAAGGAACCGCTATTCAACAGAAGCAAGTGAAAAAATCATTTAAAGTAGATAAGAAAAATGGAATCAGTATCAAACGAAAAGCAGCTAAAGATGGAAAGTTGCGCACGTCTGCTGTCCGTTCCATTGATGGACTAGCAATCAATCAATCCGCTGTCTTAACAGAGGAGGATCCAGTTGATTTATGGTTTTTAAGCACGTCTTCACCTCAGGCACTCATCAGTCGGATTACATCTCCAAATGCTGATTATTTCGTTCAATTATTTGTTGTTGATTTTGAGGCAGGACAAGCTTATCCAACGGATCTTATTCAACCGGCAGGCAGTCTGCTTGGGGTAAGCAATTTACCAGCGGGTGATTATGCGTTTGGGATCACAAGTGGTGGAGACTTCGGAGACTCATATACATTACAGGTGAATGCAAAAAACCCACCCAATTTCACAGGTGCTGAATCCCTGTCATCAACCTTGCAATACTTTGTCGCTGCGTATGCCAATGGGGATGTTTTCGCAAATGGTACAAAAGTGTATAACAAACAATCGAAGACCGCCGATTATAAATGGGAGCGTGTGTTTTATTTCTCATATGATGGAAAATATGAACAGAGAACCCATTCTGTTGAAAGTGTGAAAGTGAAAAGTATTTCGGCACCAGTATCGTACTCTGCTCCTTATGCGAGTTCATCTGAGGCCATTCTCGTCTATTTAGATGTGGAGACATTGTTTATGTACCATCAATCATCGTATGCAAGCGGACAATACTACCATAGTAGCTTTGTTGATACGCTTGGGAAGACAACACCAAGACGCTTAGACCTTGATGATCTGACAAATTCCGGCGATCATATTTTGGCTGTTGATTTAAAAACAGGTAAGCCAATTGATTTCTTCAGTGTTCTTAATTTCTACTATGCTGCAGGAATCGAGAAGCTGCCAACGATTAATACATTGAATTAAGAAAGGCGGTTGACATCAAATCGCCACATGTGTACAGTAAAGATAATTAAATGACAAAAGTCCACTAGGGGAGTCATGTATGACTGAGACAAGAGGAAATCTTGGACCCTTTGAACCTGATCTAGTTCGTACTAGCGGAGGGAAGTGGAGCTGGACCTTGTCTTATTCATGATTGAATCGATAAGAAGGCCGCTCCATTTGGGGTGGCTTTTTCATTTATTCAACTGAAGAAGAGGAGGCTTTTTTTATGACATTTTCAACG
This sequence comes from Bacillus zhangzhouensis, assembly GCF_000715205.1. Classification (GTDB taxonomy): domain Bacteria; phylum Bacillota; class Bacilli; order Bacillales; family Bacillaceae; genus Bacillus; species Bacillus zhangzhouensis. The sequence goes on from NZ_JOTP01000033.1 coordinate 17,194, forward strand.
CAATTAAGGAAAGAAGCAGAACCATTATTTGAAGCCATTTATCAGCATCCGTTTGTCAGAGGGCTGGCAGCAGGAAAGCTTGAAAAGAAACAGATCATTCATTACGTCAAACAAGATGCAGAATACTTAAATGCATTCATTAAAATTTATGCGGCAGCGATTAGTAGATGTACAGATAGAGAGGATATTGCCTTTTTCCATCAGCAGATCGCGTTTGTACTAGATAGTGAGACACATCCGCATCAAAACCTTTGCCGAGTGGCAGGTGTAGCATATGATGAGCTGCAAGGTGCTACATTGGCTCCGAGTGCTCACCACTATATTCATCACATGCTGCAAGTCGCACAGGAAGGCACGCTTGGAGAAATTATTGCTGTTTTGCTCCCATGTCCTTGGACATATTGGGAAATAGGCAAACGAATGCTTTCAGATGTGCAGCCTGACCCGGCGCATCCATTTTATGAGTGGATCACATTTTATGGCGGGTTAACTGACTCAGTTACAGTTGAGCTTTGCAAAAGGCTTGATCAGTGGGCGGAAGGAGCAAGTGAGAAAGAAAAGGAAAAAATGAAACAGCACTTCTTCTTAAGCTGTCAGCTTGAGTACAAATTCTGGGAAATGGCGTTCACTGTGGAAGAGTGGCCAGTCAAGCTGGAGGTGCATTCATCATGACGTGGAAGATGAAAGAAGTCGTCCTTGCTGTGATCCTATCTGTGGCGTGCGGTGTGATCTATTTAGGGTGGTCCACTCTTTATTTACCGATTACAGCACTTGTTGGTCCAGCTGGAGGCAATATCATGTTTGGAATTTGGGTGATTGCCAGTCCGATCGTCGCTTATATCATCCAAAAGCCCGGAGCTGCCCTCATTGCAGAAACAGCCGCAGCCGCCGTGGAATTACTGACAGGCAGCCACTTCGGTCTTTCAGCTCTGCTGATTGGTGTATGCCAAGGACTTGGGGCAGAAATCGCCTTCGCTCTTTTTGGTTATAAACGATATCGCATGTGGACACTTATGCTGTCTGGTGCCTTTGCAGCTGTAGGAGCGATGGCATATAGCCTGGTTGCCAATGGATTTGGTTATTATACGCCTCAAGTTTTACTCATGACACTTGTGACTCAAATTATCAGCGGTATGATACTGGGGGGATGCTTAGCGAAGGTTGTAGTGGATGCATTATCCAAGACCGGTGTACTGAATCAATATGCCATCATGAAAGAAAAACGAAACAAAGGTGAACAGCATGGATTCATTTCTCGCGTGCAGTAACCTCACTGTCCGTTTTTATGAACAGCCTAAGCCTGTTCTGCATCAAGTATCTATTTCTATTCAAAAGGGAGAAAAGGTGCTTATTTTAGGACCAAGCGGAAGCGGAAAATCCACGCTCATGTCGGTGCTTTCTGGTATCATTCCAGAACATATGGAAGCTGACGTGCAGGGAGAAGTGATGTTACAAAGACATACAGGTGTCATGTTTCAAGACCCTGATTCCCAGTTTTGTATGCACCGGGTCAATGAAGAAATTGCATTTAGCTTAGAGAACCGTTCTGTCCCTCGTGAAGAGATGGATGACATCATTCAGCATCTCATGCAAAAAGTACAACTGGATGTCGATCCGAATACAGATATTCACACATTATCAGGCGGCATGAAGCAGCGATTGGCGCTTGCTTGCTTACTAGCGTTAGAGCCGGATGTTCTGTTCTTTGATGAACCGACTGCACAGCTTGATCCAGCAGGCAGAATGGAGATATTTCAGCTACTTCAGCAGCTTGCAGCTGATCAGCATCAAACCATGATTTTTGTGGAGCATGTGCTAGACGGTGTCATCGAATGGATGGACCGGGTTATTTTATTAGATGATCAAGGCAGCATCTTAGCAGATGGATCTCCGAAAGATGTGATGACAGCATATGAGGGAGAAATGAAAGAGGCAGGAATTTGGCGCCCAAAAATATTTCCCGAGAAATGGTCCACTATCATTCAAGATCCATTTCACCCACTGAGTCAAACACTTATGCAAACCTTTAAAGCAAGAAAAGAGCGGCGTGAGAAGGTGTCATCAATCGATCGAGAGACAATCATTCGCACAGATGATCTTCAATTAAGCTACGGAAAAAAAAGGATTATGAATGACCTGCAGTTGGATATAAAAACAGGAGATTGGGTGGCGATCATCGGGGAAAATGGTAGCGGAAAAAGTACATGTCTTAAACATTTGATCCGATTAGAGCCAATCAAAAAAGGCGATATTTTCTTAAAAGAAAAACATCTCAAAAAGTGGTCTGACCGATTACTATATGAAAAAGCAGGCTTTGTTTTTCAAAATCCAGAGCTGCAATTTATACAAGACACGGTGTTTGATGAAATCGCATTTGGCGGAAGACAGCGAAATTGGCCAGAATCAGTGGTACAAGAAAAAACGTATCAGCTATTGGAAGAGTTCGGCTTAGAGAAGCATGCGGAAGCGCATCCTTTCACCTTAAGTTTAGGGCAAAAAAGAAGATTAAGTGTCGCCACAATGCTTCTTTTTGATCAGGATGTATTACTGTTAGATGAACCGACTTTTGGACAGGACGAAAAAACGGCGAAGGAATTAATCAGACGTTTGAAAGAGCGGCAACGCCAAGGCACTACCATTATGATGGTCACACATGATATGGAGCTCGTCGATAAATGCGCAGATCAGGTGCTGCTTTTTCACCAAGGGGAGCATGTGTATGATGGCACGCCTTATGATTTATTTTCAAATCAGAAACTCGTTGATTCCTATCAGCTGAGAGTGCCTTTGCATTATCGCTATGTGGCTGAAAGAAAGGACGTGCTGACGATTGCAAAGTAATCACTCCTTTCTATCCACTGTGAATCCAGTCATGAAATTACTCGCTCATCTTCTTGCAATGTGTTGTCTTATGGCGATTTCCGATCCCAAAACAACCTTCATCATCTGGCTGTTTGCTCTTGGTATCGGGCTTGTCCTAGGCGGTTGGAATATCAAGTATCTTATCACAAGATTTGTCCCTTATCTGATCTTTTTTATTCTCGTGTTTTGGATGATGGCGGCCTTCGGCAAGGGGGATCATACTGTTTGGAAGTGGGCGTGGTTTCATGTCACAGAGGAGAGTTTAAGAAATGGCCTCACCATATCTTTCAGAATGCTTGGCTTTGTGACCTTTGGTCTTCTTTTTACCTCTACAACAGATTTGACAGCCTTTATGATGAGCTTAATACATCAATGCCGAATGTCACCTAAATGGGCGTATGGGATGCTTGCCGGCTTCCGATTTATCCCGTTGTTTCAGAGTGAATTAAAGCAAATGAAGGCTGCGCATAAAATCAGGGGCTACAAGCAAAAAAACAGCTGGAAAGCCTTTATACGTTATGCACTTCCCCTTTTCACGCAGGGCGTACGAAAATCTGAACGCCTAGCGATTGCGATGGAAGCAAGAGGCTTCACAGGGACGAGGGAGCGAACGTATTATCATGTCATCAGCACATCTTGGATTGACTACATGTACCTTTTTTTCATAGGTATCAGTGTCTTCGTGTGCATTTTCTTTTTTTAAAAACACCCACATTCTCTTGATAGAATGTGGGTGTTTTATATGTCTTAGGTCATTTGATTGATATTAGTACACATTGCAGGCTGTAATAGATCATATAAAGAACCGATAAAGAGGATGTACTGAGAAAAAGAGAGGATGAACGTGAGCGAATGTCACAGAGAATTGATAACATAATAGACGCTTTACCAATCATTGGACTAGCTATGAGAGAGCAACTAACCTTTTCTGTTTTAGGGAAAGAGAAGGTTCTTTATTATCAGCAACATGGGAACATTGACTTAGGGTTTAAAGCTGGTGATACAGTGGCTAATGGATTTCAAAACTTTGCGATGCTGAAAAATGGGAGAGAGCCATCTTTTATTCAAATCCCGAAAGAGGTGTACGGGATTCCAATGGATATCGTAGCCGTCCCGATTACAGATGAGAATGGTCAGGTTGTCGCTGCCTTTTGTGTTGCATATGACCAAACCAATCAACATCGATTAGATCACATCATGACAGAGAGCAACCAAGCATCTGAAAAACTAGTCGCGATGGTACAGCAAGTTGCCGCACATTCAGAGGAACTACAAGCGACAAGTGAACAAATACTGCAAAATACGAAAACCACTGTCGAAAATTCCTCTAAAATCAATCAAGTGTCCAATCTCATCAAAGGTATCTCTGATCAAACGAACTTACTCGGACTCAACGCATCAATAGAAGCTGCAAGAGTAGGTGAAGCGGGTGCAGGCTTTGGAGTGGTCGCAACAGAAGTGAGGAAGCTATCCACTCATGCGAAGCAAGCGACGACTGATATTGAAACAGCGCTAAAAGATGTACAGGGATCTATTAAAGGAATGGAAGAAGAAATTGCACAAATCGTGGCTTCCTCTGAGCATCAAGCAGAGCTTGTAGGCACTTTTACTAAAATTATTGAAGGACTTCACGAAACTAATGAAACGATGAAAGCATTGGCAGACGACTTAGTTAACTATCAAGTGAAATAAAAAATTCTGATCAAAACCTCCAGCTGAAGCGGAGGTTTTTTTAACGTTTTAAGGTGAGGAACTTGTTAGGATATTGACCGATTGATCGCTGACAGGCAGGGTACACTTCTGTATGATAGAAAAAGAGAGACTAGCTTGGTCATTAGACCTATTCATAAGGAGGAAGACCATCGTGACACAATCAGCGAAGCTGCAAGAAATACTCGCACCTTACCGAACATTGTTAGATCAAACTGAAAAACCAATGATTCAATTACAGATGAAACAAGGAAAAACAGGACCATACGACAGCAAAATAGCAGGGGACCCTTACTTCCCAAAAAACGACGAATATCCAGTTGACGGTGAAGGACATCCTATGAAGCTTTTGGCACAAGTTAATTTTGGACAGCTGCCGAAGCTGAAAGATTATCCAGAAACAGGACTTCTGCAAATTTTTATTTCTGTTCATGATGATCTTTATGGGATGAATATTGACCATAAAACAGAGCAAAAAGATTTTCGGATTAAATTCATTGAAGAACCTTTTGTAGCAGAAGAAGAGTTATTAACTGATTTTTCTTTTGTGAAAATTCCAGATGATTTTTATTTTCCTGTGACGAAAGAAGGCGCGATAACAGGTGAATTATCAAGCGAAACGATCAGTGTAGGAGATTTTCGATTTGAAAAAGTCACAGGCAAACAAAGCTGGGACCTATTCGAAGGTGTAGAAGGTATTGATGGAGATGAAGCGGATGCCTTGCTAGATGAATTTTATGAGACAGAGAGTGGTTTTGGTCACAAATTGGGTGGGTATCCAGGCTTTACACAAGAGGACCCGCGTACCTACGAAGACCAGGAACATACCGTTCTGTTATTACAAATCGACTCAGATGATGAAGTGGATATGTTGTGGGGAGATTGCGGGATCGCCAACTTTTTTATCAAACCAGAAGACCTCAAACGAAAAAATTTCGAGAATGTCGTCTATAATTGGGATTGCTCCTGATTTTGTAAAAAACACTCTTTAAACACTCTTTATAGAGTGTTTTTGTGTATGTTTTTAGACTTTTTGCCCCTATTTCGTCATGTTTGAGAGGTAATATGTCATTCTTTCTAGTTGACCGTATCAAAAAAAAATGTAAAATCATCTTAAAGTCCTCTTTTTTGATAATAATAATAAAATGACATATCAATCAACAATAAATGCTCGAAAAAGCGGAATGTACTGGGGGGTATCAATTGATCATTTCGAAAGTAATCAATAATAATGTGGTCAGTGCGTATGATGACGAGCAGCATGAGCTGGTCATTATGGGCAGAGGGATCGCGTTTCAAAAGAAAAGCGGAGACCCGATTGACGAAGAACGTATCGAAAAAGTATTTTCCATTCAAAATAAAGATATATCAGAAAAATTTAAAACCCTGCTTTATGATATTCCAATCGAGTATATGCAAGTGTGTGAGGCGATTATTGATCATGCGAGAACGACCCTGAACAAAAATTTAAATGACAGCATCTATGTGACGTTGACGGATCATATCACCTTTGCCATCGAACGTCATCAAAAAGGAATGGACATCAAAAATGCTTTGCTCTGGGAAATTAAACGGTTGTACAAAGATGAGTTCATGTGCGGTGTAGAAGCGGTTCGGATCATACAGGACAAACTCAACATCCATCTTCCTGAGGATGAAGCAGGCTTTATTGCCATGCATATTGTCAATGCAGAGCTCAATGAGGAAATGCCGAATGTGATTCAAATCACGAAGCTCATTCAAGATATTTTGAATATCGTCAAGTATCACTTTCAAATTGATTTGGATGAGGAATCATTAAATTATTTCCGTTTTGTCACGCATTTAAAGTTTTTTGGGCAGCGTCTGTTTAACGAAACACAAATGGAAAATCAAAATGAATTTCTGTATGAAGTGGTAAAAGAAAAAAATACAGCAGCTTTCCAATGCGCCGAAAAAATTAACGATTATGTTCAAAAAGAATACAACCGAAGTCTCATAGAAGATGAGATGTTATACTTAACTTTGCATATCGACAGAGTGGTAAAAAGAAAATAAATTTAAAAAGAAAGCGTTGACATCACTAAATTAACATGATAATTTATAACTATAAACTAAATAACCCACAATCTTTTAGGATTGTTACTGGTCAAGCAGGCAAAACCTAAATCATTTTCCCTATCTTTGATAAGGCGTGATTTAGGTTTTTTTATATCTAAAGACATATAAAATTAAATAATGATCAATCGCTATTAAGGATTGTTACTGGTCAAGCAGGCAAAACCTAAATCATTGTCCCTATCTTTGATAAGGCGTGATTTAGGTTTTTTTATATCTAAAGACATATAAAATTAAATAATGATCAATCGCTATGAAGGATTGTTACTGGTCAAGCAGGCAAAACCTAAATCATTCTCCCTATCTTTGATAAGGCGTGATTTAGGTTTTTTTATATCTAAAGACATATAAAATTAAATAATGATCAATCGCTATGAAGGATTGTTACTGGTCAAGCAGGCAAAACCTAAATATCGATTAATGTCTGAATCGCTATTTTTCGGACATTAATGGATGTTTAGGTTTTTTCTATATCAAGATGTAATCAACGATTGGAGGGTAATACAATGAACCACAAACAAACAGCAAAAGAAGTTCTAGAGCTTGTCGGCGGTGAAAAGAATGTTAAGCAAGTCACGCATTGTATGACAAGACTTCGCTTCAACTTATACGATGAAGGCAAAGCGGATAAAGAGAAGCTGCAATCAACAGACGGGGTCATGGGTGTGAATCAAAGTGGGGGTCAATATCATGTCATTATTGGCAATGATGTTTCAAATGTCTATCAAGCGATGATTGCTGACTCAGGCCTGTCAACAGATGTAAAGTCAGGCAGCACAGAAGAGGCTTCAAAACAAAATGTGATTTCAAAGCTTTTCGATTTTATCTCTGGTGTCTTCACACCGATTCTTCCAGCCATCGCTGGAGCCGGTATGATCAAGGGGATATTGGCACTCATGCTGACGTTCCAGTGGATATCGGATAAAAGCAGCACATATGCAATTTTAACAGCTATCGGCGACGGAGCCTTTTACTTCTTACCGATTCTGCTTGCTGTAAGCGTCGCCAAAAAAATTGGCACAAATCAGTATATCGCCGCTGCCATTGCAGCCGCCGCACTGCACCCGCAGTTAACGGCTTTACTAGGCGCAGGAAATACAGAATTTCTAGGCTTACCAGTGGTTGCCGTTGTGTACTCTTCATCGGTCATTCCAATTCTACTTACTATCTGGCTCGGCTCATATGTTGAAAAATTCGCAGAAAAATACAGCCCGAAATCATTAAAGATCATCCTTGTTCCAACGGTCACACTTCTCGTCGTTGTACCAATTATGCTCATTGCGGTTGGACCGCTTGGTGGGATTATCGGAAATGGCCTTTCAGGTGGAATTGATTTATTGTTCAAACATGCAGGTATTTTGGCCGGACTCTTGATCGGCGGCTTCATGTCACCATTGATCATTACGGGCATGCACTATGCACTACTTCCAATCATGATCAACAACATTACGTTAAACGGTTTTGACTACATTCTTCCAATGATGTTTGTAGCGAATATGGCACAAGCAGGCGCAGCATTCGGTGTCTTCTTAAGATCAAAAAACAAAACATTCAAATCATTGGCGATGTCTACAAGTATCACTGCATTAATGGGTATTACTGAACCTGCTATGTATGGTGTGAACATGCGATTGAAAAAACCGTTCCTTGCAGCCCTCATTGGTGCAGCAGCAGGTGGCGTGTTCATGTCGATCTTTAAAGTAAAATCATATGTGATATCTGGATCAGCAGGTCTCCCGGGTCTCCCAACATTCATTGGTCCAACATTTGTCTACTCCATCATTGGATTGGTCATCGGTTTTGTTGTAGCAACCATCATGACACTTGTTCTAGGATTCAAAGATGTACCAGTGAAAGATGATACAAAAGCAGACAAACCAGAAGAAAAAAAAGACACAGTAGCACTTCAAAATGAAGTGGTACAAAGCCCGCTTGAAGGACAACTAAAGCCGCTAAATCAAGTAAATGATGCAACATTCTCAAATGAAATCATGGGTAAAGGCACTGCCATTGTCCCAACAGTTGGACGTGTTGTTGCACCGTTCAACGGCAAGGTTGAAACCATTTTTCAAACAAAACATGCCATTGGCTTAAAGAGTGACCAAGGCACTGAGCTCCTCATCCATGTTGGAATTGATACGGTGAAGCTCGGCGGAAAGCATTTTACAAGTCATGTAGAGTCAGGTGATCTTGTTCAAGCAGGAGATGTGCTCGTTGAATTTGATATCGAGGGCATTCAGCAAGAAGGCTATGATGTCACCACACCAATTATTGTGACCAACACAAACGATTTTGCACAAGTTGATGCGAAAACAGAAGGCACGATTTCAGTACAAGAGACACTGCTCACAGTCAGTGTAGAAGAAAACGAGGAGGGCATTCAACATGAACAAGTTAGAAAAAACATTTCCTAAAGGTTTCTTATGGGGCGGCGCTGTTGCGGGCAACCAAATTGAAGGTGCTTATAATAAAGATGGAAAAGGCTTATCGACAGCTGATGTATCACCGCACGGTATTATGCATCCATTCGATGAATCAATGAAAGACTTGAACTTATATCATGATGCGATTGACTTCTACCATCGCTATAAAGAAGATATTGCACTCTTTGCAGAAATGGGATTCAAATGCTTCAGACTATCCATTTCTTGGCCGCGTATTTTCCCAAATGGCGACGATGCTGAACCAAATGAAGCAGGTCTTGCTTTTTATGACAGAGTATTTGATGAACTCCATAAGCATGGAATTGAACCAGTTGTCACGATTTCTCATTATGAAATGCCGCTTGCACTTGTGAAAAACTACGGCGGTTGGAGAAACCGTAAGCTTGTCGATCTGTATGAAACATATGCGAAAACGTTGTTTACTCGCTATAAAGACAAAGTGAAATATTGGATGACCTTTAATGAAATCAACGTCGTGTTACATGCACCTTTCACTGGCGGCGGACTTGTATTTGAAGAGGGTGATGACGAGAAAAGCATTCAATATCAAGCAGCGCATCACCAATTTGTTGCAAGTGCTTTAGCTGTCAAAGCAGGACACGAAATCATTCCTGATGCGAAAATCGGCTGTATGATTGCAGCGATGACCACATATCCGTATAGCTCAAGACCAGAAGATATGTTTGCTGCGATTGATCAGGACCGTAAAACATTGTTCTTCTCAGATGTACAGGCAAGAGGCTACTACCCAGGTTACATGAAACGATACTTCCGCGAAAATGGAATTCATATTGAGATCCAAGATGGTGATGAAGACATCCTAAGAAACCATACAGTGGACTATATTGGCTTCAGTTATTATATGAGCTTTGTGACAAGTACAGATCCAGAGGTTCTTGGACAAGTTACTGGTGGTAACCTATTCGAAGGCGTGAAAAACCCTTATCTAGAAGCAAGTGATTGGGGCTGGCAAATTGATCCAAAAGGACTTCGTACAACACTAAACCAGCTATATGACCGCTACCAAAAACCATTGTTTATCGTAGAAAATGGACTGGGAGCTGTCGATCAAGTAGAAGAAGACGGGTCCATTCAAGACGATTACCGAATTGATTACCTCAGAAGCCATTTGCTAGAGGCGAGAGAAGCCATCGCAGACGGAGTAGATCTGATCGGTTATACAAGCTGGGGTCCAATTGACCTTATCAGTGCATCAACTGCTGAAATGAAAAAGCGCTACGGTTTCATTTATGTCGACCGTGATAATGAAGGAAACGGTACATTAGATAGAAAGAAAAAGAAAAGCTTCGATTGGTATAAACAAGTGATTGCCACGAATGGTGAGCATTTAGACGCATAAAAAATTAAGGTCAAAAAAACCACTCAATGCCATGAGTGGTTTTTTTGCAATATAACAAATACATATCAATTATATTAAATACTTTTGAGAATTGTCGTAATGTGTCGATCGATAGTAGTTGATATAAATTTGGTAATATAGGATAATTATCCCGATTGCGGAATAACTGTATCGAGAAATCGGGGGAAAATATGTCTAAATTCAAATTTTTATATCTAGCTATTATTTTTGTAGTTGCATCATCATTATTTTATGTTCAAGATGCTCAAGCTTATAGAGCAGTAAAAACAATTTCTAAGGTAACGGCTAAAGCGGATTTACCATATTGGTCTGATCTTAAAGGTTGCGGCAAATTTAAAGCTCAAAGTCAAACAACACGTACAGGCTTTAAGAAACTTCACCACGATGTCAGTTTCTACACTGTTGGTGGAAGTGTTTCTGCTCCAGGAACGGGAGCTACAGGAAGTGCTTCAAGTAAGTCTTATAGTAAGTCAACGAAAGGTAAAATTTACACTACTTCAGGTAACGTTTGTGCAGGTGGATTAGCTATTTATCTTGGTATGTATACGACAACTGAAGTAGATCAAAATAGCAGCAGAACTTACACAGCTACAGCTAAAATCTAAAAGTCTATTGATTCAGTTATTCCGCACTTATTTCAATTAATATTAGGAGAATACATCATGTATAGAATACTAATATTTATAGTCTCAATGATCTTGATTGTAACGGGATGTAGTCAAAATGAAAAAATATCTATGCAACGAAAGATTTATAACAAAGATTTTTTACGTACTATCCACTCTTATATGAAGAGTGAGTCAGGAGGTCAAGTCTTTGAGGTCAACAGCCAACAAGAGCAACCATCCGAATTAATTCAAAACACGCTAGCACTTTACCAAAAAAATCGTGGTCACGATCGTAAACAAGTAGAATGTAGGGAAGAAAAAAATCAATTTTTCTGTAAGGTGGCACTTTCTCACAGTGTGAATAAAAATCAATTTTCAAAGAAAGATATCACCGGTATGGATTCCTATTTAAACCTTTTCTTATTATATGATGTATTTATTAAAATAAAGGATTCTAACGGTGTTAAACTAGTCAATGAAACTTTCTCCAAATTGGAAAAGCCGTCTCCGCAAGATAAAATAGAGTACCATTATTATCTAATATTGACATCATATTTTCATCATAAGGTACCTACCTTTTTAGAAAAAGAGATTCAATCTAACTTGGAACAATATACAAGTTTATCTCTTTTTGATTATGACGAGCCTATTATTCTTTACGCATCACTTATATTGGCGAATATGTTAGAGATAGAACCAAATGTGAAACATTTAACGAAGATTTATTTTAATGAAGATAACCAAAAAACCATTTTGTTTAGAGATGAAATTACATATTGGTTCCACTTTCAAATCATTCAGTTATTACAGGATATGAATCATCAAAAAGAGAGCGGGCTTACTTTTAACATTCCTTCAAATTATATGCCTTTTCCTTCATTATTTTACTCATTAGATTCTTTAAGGAATCTTTATTTAATGTCAAACATTTTTTCTAGTGCTGATCTTGACCAAGCAGAAGAATATAGACAGATTTTAACTAATCGATACGAAGGTTTACTTGAAGACGAACATCAATTAAGCAGTTATCAAAATCAGTTTTTCGCAAAGCAAATCACGAGTGAATTAGGTTTGCCGTTTGACGAAACATCGATTCCTGATGGCACATGTCAAAACATAGAGAACAGTAGTGAAATGTACTATTGTTTTAAACTTAAAGGGGAAAAAGCCGATAAGAGTATTGTGAAGTGGAGCGATTCGGATGATTTATTAACAACACTTATGAAATATGATATTGTAGACATAAATCAAGAAGATAAGAATAAATTGGTAGATATGTTTAATGAAGTTATTTCATATCATGGAGATAATCATTACATTATTCTCAATTTATATACGGATCTTTTATTACGCTATAACTTTGATGTGCCAAAAAATCAAATTAAGAAAAAAATTAAAGCCTCTCATTGTGGCTTAGGTTATTGCACATCTAAAGGAAGTTACGATTTCGAATTAGGTGTTTATGGTAATCACACACTTAATTTGTTAGAGGGGATTGAGATGGCTAGTGAACTTAGATAATAAAGGAGATACGTCGATTCTAAAGATCGACAACCTTGGCTTTCGATATGGGAATGCAACCATATTAAAAGATTTGTCTTTACATATTCAAGGCTCTGGCCTTTATGCCCTTCATGGGGAAAGTGGTAGTGGAAAGACGACATTTATTAACATTATTGCATTGATTCAAAAACCGAGTACTGGGAAAATGACGTTGTTCAATCAGTCCATTGATTTTACAAATCAAGAACAGATTGATGAATACCGCAAAAAAATCGCCTATTTCTTTCAAGATTTGAACTTGATTGAGTCTTTAACTGTGAGAGAGAATTTGGATGTCATCTCGTTAATTAATGAACAAGAAATCTCAAATGAAAGATTAGCAGAACAGGCTAAGAAGCTCAAAATGAGCGAGAAACTTGATGTAACAGTTAGTAACCTTTCAGGTGGAGAAAGGCAGCGCGCGGCTTTTTTGAAAATCATGCTGTTTAATTATTCACTGATTCTATTAGACGAACCAACAAATAACCTTGATAAAGATAACATTCAGATGATGCTTGGTATGTTATCTGATTTGAAGAAAACGAAGACAATTTTAGTCGTTACACACTCTGATACCGTTGTGCAACAAGCTGATGTCGTTCTTCGTTTTGAAGACTTGAATAAAAGGAACCAATCCATATGAAAACATTATTCGTCTTTGACTATTTAAAAAAGAAACATCGATCGACCCTGAGAAAATTGGCTGTTTTGAATTTTGTTTTGCTGATGTTGATCTTTTTCTCTATATTTACTATCCTGATTTCTGCTGATAATATTTACAAAAACGTATTGACTAACGAGCGCCTTTCAATGGTTTTAATTAATGGGTATTCGAAAACCGGTGAGTACGAGTACGATACAGATAAAATTAAGCGTATGCCGAATGTCAAAGACATTGTCTACGAATATGACGTCTCGTTATCTATTGAAGCAGATGGAGAAACGGATATATTATCAGCTCTATCATTCAATCCGACAACAAAAGAGGCTGTGAGTTATGAGGGTGATCTAAAAGAAAACACCATCTTGCTTCCAGAAAGGTTCAAAGGTAAAAAAATCAAAGCATATGATGGTGAAGTGGAACCATTAGAAGCGAATATTGAGTACTATAAAGGTGAAGGGAACTATTTCTTAAAAGATTACAGTTACCTATCACCAGATCTGTACAAAAAAATGAGTAGTCAAATTAAGATTGGTGAGAACTACGATGGCGTTAGAACACTCATTGTTAATTTAAATAAAACAGAAGATATTTATGAGTTTGTGAACCAGTTTGATCGGATGTTTGATGAAGAGGATGTTTTTGTATACTACCAAGCGCAAGGGCTAGAGAAATTAGTCGCTAATTCAAAATTGTCATTTTTGTTGCTTGTCGTATTTCAGATCATTTTATTTGTGGTGATTGCTTTTATTTATCGAGGTCAGATGCATACACTGATTAGCATTTTGAACCGTGATTTGTTGTCCCTGTATTTAAATGGGATGTCACCAAAGGATATGATCAAGCAATTCTACCGCAGTATAGATAAGATGAACCTAAAAGTGTATATTGTAGCGTTACTATTCATTGCCGTCTTGGGTGCTTTCTTGCTCGGTCGATTACCAGGAGAGATCATTTTATGGATTGGCGGTACAGCAGTTGGACTTCTTCTTGTCTTGGTTCTACTGAATAAATGGTTTGTGCGCTACATTATCACAAAACGCATGAAGAAAGAACTGTCACAAGAGAATATCGTATCAAGATTGCGAAACTAAAAAAAGAACTGCCTAATGGCAGTTCTCAGACTGTAGACAAACCCCACCTTTACTTCAAG
>NZ_JOTP01000034.1 GCF_000715205.1 Bacillus zhangzhouensis
GTCAATAAAGAACAAATTGAAATATAGCAGCAAGAAATTCTCAGACGTACTATGTACAATTACAATTACCCAACTTATTGGTATTAAAGAAAAGGAGCAGGAAACGTCATAGTTTCCTGCTCCTTTTACATTAGCAAATCCAGCTTGCACCGATGATGATCAACAAAATGAACAGTACAACAAGCAATGCGAATCCGCCTGCAAAACCGCCACCGTAGCCACCGCAGTAGCCTCCAGAATAACCGCCAAAGCCCATAATCTAGCACCACCTTTATCTAATCAAGATACATTCATAAAATATGCAGCACCTGCAGAAAACGAAATCAATCTGAGCACAATTAATGAAAACGCCTATTCGATCAAAAATTTTTAAAAGTTCTGCGAAACATTTTCTGAAAAGGTGCCGTCTAATTAAGGACAATTAAATTAGGACTAGGTCTTAACCTTTGTTAGGTGAGAGCCGATATGAAAAGTAAGAAAATTCGTAAATAGTTTTATTTACTCGTGCAAAGCAGGTGTTAACATTGATTCAAAGCTGGATTGGAAAACAAATGAGGGAACCAAAAGGCTTGTTCTCAAAATGGGTTGCCCGCTATATGGAAAAAAATCATCATAATATCAATCAATGGACGATTCAACTCTTAAATATACAAGAAAATGACCGAATTTTAGAAATTGGCACTGGAAGAGGCATGACATTATCAAAAGTAGCAGAAAAACTCGATCGAGGAAAAGTGTATGGAGTGGATGCCTCTCGTCATATGATCAAATATGCAAAAAGAAAAAATAAGAAGCTAGTGGAACAGGACAAAGCCATCATTACTCTTG
This sequence comes from Bacillus zhangzhouensis, assembly GCF_000715205.1. Classification (GTDB taxonomy): domain Bacteria; phylum Bacillota; class Bacilli; order Bacillales; family Bacillaceae; genus Bacillus; species Bacillus zhangzhouensis. The sequence goes on from NZ_JOTP01000034.1 coordinate 829, forward strand.
GAAAGGCTGAACAGTTACCTTTTGAAGACAGATCATTCAATAAATTATTTACGGTGCAGACCATTTATTATTTGCCAGATATCGAACAGGTGATGAAGGAAGTGTACCGCGTCCTTCAAGTGGATGGAGAAGTATTCTTATCTTTTCAAAAGCAGGAGCTGATGAAGAAACATAAACGTTCACAGTCTTTATCATCGTACAGTGAACAAGAGATCAGCCGACTATTTTCAGCGTATCACTTTAGAGACGTCTCGGTTTATCACTATGATACATACATCTGTATCAAAGCCTTAAAATGATGAAAATATTTCCCAGGTAATGAACAAGCACTCAAAAAAGGGGCTCTTCTCAGAGGAGCCTCTTTGCATGTAAAGCGACAGTGTCAACAAATAAAGGCTCTTTATGAGATGAGCCTTTCAGCGTGTAGACAAACCCTCGCATCTCTTCATGAGAAGAGCCTTTTGCATTCATTTCATATATAGGGGCCAGCCAGGTGTGTAAGGAATGATAGTATATATAAGGAATTTGTTTGTCGATTAAGGATACCTGTCTGGCTTATTTTTTATATCGACACCCTTTTACAAAAGTTTAGCTTTTTTTTCAATATTTTCTTTTTTATTTGACTGGGAGATACATTTTTCTCTAACTGATAGACAATCATTCATGTCTTTTTGTGACAATGTGCGGTTTGAAGAAGGGAAACGTCGAAAGATAGAGAAAATTGTAGAGACTTCATTTTTAAACAAAAAGGGAGGAATGGAGACATGTCGGGAAACAAAGGTGTCGTTTATAAAGGGGCAGGAAATGTAGCAGTTGAGGATATTGGATACCCTGATTTGGTCTTAAAGGATGGCCCAGGTGTACCTAAAGCCAATGTTGGGCGCAAATGTGAGCATGGCGTTATTTTAAAAGTGGTGACCACAAACATTTGCGGAAGTGACCAGCACATGGTGAGAGGGCGTACGACTGCACCTGAGGGACTTGTCCTTGGTCATGAAATTACAGGTGAAGTCGTTGAGGTTGGACGAGATGTAGAGTTTATTCAAAAAGGAGACCTCGTGTCTGTTCCGTTTAATATTGCTTGCGGACGCTGCGTCATGTGTAAGGAACAAAAAACCCATGTGTGCTTAAATGTAAACCCAGATCGTCCTGGCTCCGCCTATGGATATGTGGATATGGGCGGATGGGTTGGCGGTCAATCCGAGTACGTCATGGTTCCATATGCAGATTTCCAGCTACTCAAATTTCCGGACAAAGATCAGGCAATGGAAAAAATACTGGATTTGACGATGCTTTCAGATATTTTCCCGACAGGTTTTCATGGTGCTTATACGGCTGGAGTAAAGCCGGGCTCTACCGTATATATTGCTGGGGCAGGGCCAGTAGGTCTTGCAGCAGCACATTCCGCTCAGCTCCTTGGCGCCTCTGCTGTGATCGTTGGTGATCTGAATGAGCAAAGGCTGGAGCAGGCCAGAAGCTTCGGCTGCGAGACGATCAATTTACGAAAGCATGATCGAATCGGCGAACAAATCACGAATATCTTAGGAGAGCCAGAAGTTGACTGTGCCGTCGATTGTGTCGGCTTTGAAGCTTCAGGTCATGGAGATCAGGGAGAAGCACCTGCGACCGTTTTAAATACAATTATGGATATTACAAAAGTTGGCGGTAAACTTGGAATTCCTGGGCTTTACGTCACTGAAGATCCAGGTGCAGTAGACGAGGATGCAAAAGTCGGTTCTCTTAAAGTACGAATTGGACTTGGCTGGGCCAAAGCGCATACTTTTGTGACAGGTCAAACCCCTGTCATGCAATATCATCGCAGTCTCATGAAATCCATCTTAAGCGGAAGGGCACAAATCGCCAAAGCCGTCAATGCGACCGTTATTGACCTCGATCAAGCCCCTAAAGGATACAGTGATTTTGATTCGGGTGTGGCGAAGAAATTTGTGATAGATCCGCATGGGATGATTGCACGATAATTTTTTAAATGAAAGGGGCCGTTCATAAAATAGGACGGCTCTTTATTTTGAGAAGAACATATAGAATACACAACACATGATCAAAGGGGAGGAAAAGGATGAATTCAGATCAGGCGAAAAGAAAAGTTGTAGAACAATTTGGGAGAAATGCAGAAAAGTATGTGACGAGTCAAGCTCATGCAAAGGGAGCAGATCTCGATCTAATAGTTGAATGGACAGCTCCAGAAGAAAGCTGGGTCGTACTCGACATAGCAACTGGTGGCGGTTATACGGCAAAAGCACTAGCTCCATATGTGTATCAAGTGTTTGCGACGGATTTAACGAAAGAGATGCTTTCAAATACATCACTTCATTTAAAAGCGTATTCTCACATTTTTTATGTACTAGCAGATGCAGAAACAGTGGAACGAAAAAAACGTTATCCGTTTCAAGAATGGGTAAAGAGAACAACAAAATCTTTAAATGAAGAAAAGAGAGTTATAGAATATATGTTAGATGCTAATAAGAAAATAAAGCAATATTATAGATTAAAGATGAAAGAAGATAAAATAGAATCGATAGAGGTGGATGACTGGAACGTTCTTTTCAGGAAAGAATAAAAGTGCTTAATTCATACCAGATATAGAAAGGAATTAATTATATGATCCATTTTGAAGGGAAAACCGTCATCATCACAGGCGCAGCAAATGGAATTGGTGAAGCAATCGCCTACGGCTATGCAAAAAAAGGGGCGCGTGTCGTGCTTGCGGATATTGATGAAGAGAAGGGCAAGCGTTTGGAGGAGGAGCTCAGAAAAGAGTCCTTTGAAGTTTATTTTATTAAAACGGATGTGAAACAAGAGAAGGATATCCAGCGCTTGATGACGTTTGCAGCGGAGCACTGTCAAACGATTGATATCCTCATCAATAATGCCGGCGTCATGTGCACAGCATCGCCTTATGAGTTAACGGTTGATGAGTTTGATCATGTGCTGCATACAAACCTAAGAGGAACTTTTTTATGTGCTAGAGAAGCGGCACGTTATATAAAAGAGAATCAAAAAGGAGGTTCCATTGTGAACATCTCATCCACTCGCGCGACAATGTCAGAACCTGATACAGAAGCGTATGCGGCATCAAAAGGCGGGATATCAGCGCTTACTCATGCCCTGGCGGCTTCCTTTAGTCAGGATCACATAACGGTGAATAGCATTTCACCTGGATGGATTGAAACGAAATATGAGAATAGTCTTCGAGAGATCGACCATCAGCAGCATCTTTCCAATCGAGTCGGTACGCCAAAGGATATTGTCAAAGCTTGTTTTTATTTAACAGATGAAGACAATCAATTTGTGACGGGCTCAGATTTAGTCGTTGATGGCGGGATGACAAGAAAGATGATTTATGCTGATTAATATAAAAAATATTGACGCTTTGATTCATCCGCAGTACAATATGTAACAATTCAGCTGAAGATCGAGTAAAAAAAGAAAACAAAGCGCAAATAGAGAAGAGTACATAGTCGCTGCCTCACACAGAGAACTCCGTTGAGCTGAGAAGGAGCTGGGAAGCGTTATGGAACCAAGCCTCTTAGCTCTGCACCGGATTCCTTCGGATGGTGGTGTAGCGAAATTCTCCCGTTACAGAGAAGGGTTAATGAATGACCTGCTAAGGTTCATCTGGCAACAGATGAATGAACTGAGGTGGCAACGCGGAGTAAATCCCGTCCTCAAGACAGAAATGTCTTGGGGGCGGGATTTTTTTGATGACAAATAGGGGGGACAATGATGAAAAAACATTGGCGGGATATGAGTATTTTACTTGGAGCCATCGGCATTGCGAACATAGGAGAATGGATTTATATGATTGCCCTCCATCTGCTCATTTTTCAAGAAACAGGCTCTGTGCTTGCTGTAACAGCTATCTATATGCTAAGACCGGCTGCTGCTCTTTTGACAAATAGCTGGTCTGGCAGTTTGATTGACAGGCTGAATCAGCGGAATGTGATGATCAGTTTAGATATAACCCGCGCGATTCTGATTGCCTGTATCCCCTTTGCCTTATTTTCAGGACACCTGCTGATCCTATATGTGATGGTGTTTCTCATTCAGATGGCACAAGCGATGTTTCATCCAGCGTCGATGGTGTACATGACAGGGCTTATCCCGGCGGGTAACCGAAAACGGTTTAATGCCATTCGGTCTTTATTACAATCGGGTGGATTTTTACTTGGACCCGCAGTAGCAGGGCTACTTTTTTTGATCGGTACACCTGTCTTTTCAATGTATGTAAATGCAATCTGCCTATTTATATCTGCTCTTTTGACGCTGTGTTTACCGATTTTGTCAAGATCAGCTGAAAGCCAAAAAGGCTTTTCCCTTTCAATGTTAATGGAGGATGCGAAGCTTGTTCTTCGATTTAGTCTGACGTCACGCCAGGTGATGGCGGTGTATTTATTATTTAGTGCCGCCATGACGGTACTGCCTACTGCCATTGACTCACTTGAAACAGCCTTTGCAAAAGAAGTGCTGATGCTGACCAATACAGAATATGGTCTTCTTGTCAGTATGGCTGGAGCGGGGATCATCTTAGGCGCATGTCTCAATTCGGTCATTGTCGAAAGGCTGCCTGTTTCCATCATGCTTGGGGTGGGCAGTTTGTTTGTTGCTTTTGGTTATTTGATCTATGCTTTTTCTAGCACATTATTGGTAGCGGCTGTTGGCTTTTTTGTTCTAGCATTCTTTTTAGCATTTGCTAACACAGGTTTTATGACGTTCTATCAAACGAATATCCCGGTAGAAGTGATGGGGAGAGTGACGAGCTTTTATGCTTTATGTGAAGCTATTCTGACGATTGGTATGACAGGAATCTCTGGCGGAGTTGCACATGTTTTATCTATACGAACATCCGTCATCACGGGGTGTATATGTATGCTTCTTGTCTGTCTATTTCTATGTTTTGTCATCTTTCGTCCATTGACTGACAAAAAAATAGTGCGTCTTACTTAGAAAATTAAAAAAATTATGTTACAATTATTTAAGTAAGTTAATTAAATTGATGAGAAAAGGAGTCTTATAAATGAAAGCACTACGCTGGCACGATCAAAAGGACATTCGACTAGAGGAAATTGACGAACCAACAGTTGCTCCAGGAAAAGTGAAACTAAAAGTGAAATGGTGCGGCATTTGTGGTAGTGATTTACATGAATATCTAGGAGGACCTATCTTCATTCCTGTGAATGAACCTCATCCACTGACAAAAGAAAAGGCACCTGTCACACTGGGACACGAATTTTCTGGTGAGGTTGTTGAAGTAGGAGAAGGCGTGAGCCATTACAAAGTAGGCGATCGAGTAGTTGTAGAGCCTATTTTTGCGACTCATGGGCACCAAGGTGCTTATAACTTAGATGAAAACATGGGCTTTTTAGGACTTGCCGGAGGCGGCGGTGGATTCTCTGAATATGTATCTGTCGATGAAGAATTACTTCATTTATTACCAGACGAAATTTCATATGAGCAAGGGGCGCTTGTAGAGCCTTCTGCAGTTGCTTTATATGCTGTTCGTTCTAGTAAAGTACAAGCTGGCGACACAGCGGCTGTGTTTGGCTGCGGACCAATTGGTTTACTTGTCATTGAAGCTTTAAAAGCAGCTGGCGCTACAGATATTTACGCAGTTGAATTATCGAAAGAACGCCAAGAAAAAGCAAAAGAGCTTGGAGCGATCATTGTTGATCCTTCTCAGTATGAAGATGTTGTTCAAGAAATTGCACGCCGTACAAACGGTGGCGTCGATGTTTCTTTTGAAGTGACAGGTGTACCTGTTGTATTGAAGCAAGCAATCCAATCAACTAGAATTTCAGGAGAAACTGTCATTGTAAGCATTTGGGAAAAGGGCGCAGAAATCATGCCAAATGATATTGTCATTAAAGAACGTACAGTTAAAGGAATTATCGGCTATAGAGACGTATTCCCTTCTGTATTAAACTTAATGAGAAAAGGCTATTTCTCCGCAGATACTCTCGTCACAAAAAAAATCAAGCTGGACGATGTGATTGAGGATGGCTTCCATGCTTTAATCAATGAAAAAGATCAAGTGAAAATTTTAGTCAGTGCTGAATAGTAAGACAACGAAGGGGAATGGCAAAAGCCATTCTCTTTTCTATTCATAGTGATCAATGGAAAGAGCAGGACAAATTCCTTTAATATACTTAAAAAAAGTCGATCAGGTTCTCGTGCCTGATCGACTTTTTTATCGTCCAAGAGATCTTCCGTACACGCTGACTCGTTTCTCTAATAAAGCAAAAGCTAGTTCAAAGAAAATGCTAAGCAGCCAATAGATCAAAGCAGATACGAGGTATGTTTCTAAAAACTGATAGCCATCATTTGCAATGATGCGAGAGATTCCCATGATTTCCAGTACACCAATTGTAAACGAAAGGGATGTGGCTTTTAATAACTGAATGAGCTGATTTCCTAGATTAGGTAAGGCAACCACAAATGCCTGCGGCAATATAATGCGCAGCATCGCCTGTCTTGTGGTCATGCCAACAATTTTCGCTGCTTCAAGCTGTCCTCTATCTACAGTCAGGAGTGCACTGCGCACCACCTCTGTTAAATGTGCGGCTGAATGCAGGCTGAAAGTAATGAGGGCAACAGCCAAGGGGGAGACCATATCTGGATGAAAGGTTAACCCGAATGTGCCGCTCATGTTGGTCAAAACAAAAGGGAGACCATAAAAGAAAGCAAACAGCTGAACAATGAGAGGGGTGCCTCTAAAAAATGAGACGTAGAGCGTGACAAACTGCCGAAGCACAGGAATACGAAAGAGACGAATGAAAGCAAAAACAGATCCAATCAAAAGGCTCACAGCCATGGAAACGAGTGCAATCAATAAAGTAAAAGGAACGCCTTTCAGAATATGCGGTACTTGGTCAATCGCAAATGGAATATCAATGGTTTGCATCAAATCGCCTCCTTAACGTGACAGGCTGGTACGGCCTTTCACAAATTTCTTTTCAAGCAGCATGGTGATCAGTTCAATGCTCATGCAGATAAGCCAATACACAATCGCAATGATCACGTACACTTCAAACATGCCGATTCCGTAGTTATTCCCTAAGATGATCTTGACCTGCCCCATGATATCAATAAGTCCGATTGTAAACGCAATGGCGGTGTCTTTCACGAGATCAATGGTGTAATTTCCGAGGTTTGGAAGTGCAATGAGGAAGGCCTGAGGGATAATGATCCTTATCAATGCCTGAGTATCTGTCATCCCAACAATGTAGGCCGCTTCAAGCTGATCTTTCCCAACAGACGAATACGCACTGCGGAAGACTTCAGATAAATAAGCGCCCGTATGCAAAGAGAATGTGATCATCACAAATAACACACGATCCCAATGATTGATTTGAATCCCCGCCACCAGCAAAAGCTGAGGCAGTCCAAAATAAATCAAGAATAGCTGAACAATTAAAGGCGTACTTCGTGTAAAAGATAGATAGATAACAGCCAATTGTTTCAGCACTGGGATTTGTTTAATTCGAATGCATGCAAATAACAGGCCGATGATGATGGCAAAAAACAATGACACCACAATAATAAGAAAAGTGAGTGGCAGGCGTTCAAGCACCTGTAAAAAGATACGCAGCCAATCTCCTGCTGTAAACGTCATGACGCTTCCTTCCTTTCTTCATATTGATAGCCTTGCTCTGATATGTAGTCAATATCTTGAAAGAAATCAACTCCGAACCACTTTTTGGAAAGAGCAGGTAATGTTCCATCATCAATCATCTCCTGTGTGACCCGATCCAATTCTCCTGCAAGTTGCTTTTGGCTAGGCTGTAAGACAAGATAGATGGGTTCCTTTGACACAATGCCGCCAACTTTGACCTTAAGGTGTAGATGCTTTTGAATCGTATCAAAGGTCGAAATGTTCATAAAAGCCGCATCGGACCGCCCGCTTTCTACTCGCTTTAAGTTAAGTTCATTTGAAGGGCTTTCAATAGTTGTCAGTGGAATTTTTGGATCATGTTCTTCATTATATTGATTTAATATGGAACGCAGCCCGCCGCTAGGACTGACGGGAGCCAGCTTTTTAGATGTCATATCGTCAAGCGATTGAATATCTTGCTCTGATTCATTCACAATTAAACCCGTCATCGAATAGCCGTACGGCACCTTAGGATAAATGAAACGCTTCTCGCGCTCAGGATTACTGAAAAACCAATTAGCCGCCATTTCAAATTTCCCGGCGCCTACACCAATTAAATTGGATTCTTCCTCGCCAAAGATAAAGTCAAAATGAACGTGAGGCAATCGTTTCTCCACTTCATTTAAATAGTCGATATTATAACCGATTGGCTCGTTTCGGTCATTTGTGGCTAAAAAAGGCGGATTGACTTCTGCACTTAGTGCAACTTTCACAATCTGTCTGCCATCCTCTGTCGTTGTTTTCACACTGCTGCAGCCAATGAGCGAGAGGAGAAACAAAAGGACACTAGCGGTAGTGAATGCTCTCTTTCGCTTCATCTGTCTTCCTCCGATCCTTGCCACATCCCGCGATGAATTCGTGATAAAAATTGCTTCGTCCGTTCATGCTGTGGCTTGATTAGGACGTCTTCCGGGGATCCCTGCTCAACAATTTCGCCATCCGCCATAAAGATCACCGTATCCGCTACGTCCTTTGCAAAAGAAATCTCATGAGTCACAATGACCATCGTCATCCCTTGGCTCGCAATATCTTTGATCATTTCAAGAATTTCTCCTACCATCTCTGGATCCAGTGCTGACGTAGGCTCATCAAACAAAAGCACCGCAGGATTCATCGCAAGAGCACGGGCAATCCCAATTCGCTGCTGCTGACCTCCGGATAATTCACTCGGAAACGCATCTTTTTTATGAAGCAGTCCAATGCGCGTTAAAAATTGCTCTCCGACCTTTTCTGCTTCTTTTTTAGACATGTTTTGAGACACAATCAATCCTTCTGTAATATTTTCAAGTGCTCGTTTATTTTGAAACAAGTGATAATGCTGAAACACCATGGAAGATTGCTGTCTGAGTTTTAAAAGGTCTTTTTTATGATATCGTTCAAATTGAATCGTGGCTTCTCCAACCGTCAGCTCTCCTTTGTCTGGAATATCGAGGCTGTTTAAACTGCGAAGAAGTGTTGTTTTTCCTGATCCGCTCGGTCCGATAATTGCGACCACTTCACCTTCTTGTACGGTGAAATCAATGCCTTTTAACACAGGGGTCTGCCCATAAGATTTATGTAGATTAGTAGCTGAGATCATAAAAGCATCACGTTCCTTTGACATATGTACTTAATATTGATAAAATTTAACACATTAAATCCTATAAGTAAAGTATGTTTTATTCATTCCAATTGGAATAATCAGCATGATCATAGATTGCGAGAAACAGAGGAGTTGGATACGTTTTGTCTAAAGCATTATTTGTCAATACAGATTTTCAAAGAACATGGCTTCATCAACTAGAGTCTCTTCGTGAAACGATCGAACAATCCGCAAAAGAACATGATGAAGGCGCTTATTTTCCTAAAAAGAATATAAAATCATTAGTAGACATGGGGTATACGACCTTGTCTCTGCCTGTTGAATATGGAGGCGGAGGTCAATCTGTGACGGATATGGTTCTATTTCAAGAGACGCTCGGCAGCATGGATGGAGCGACTGCCTTATCGATCGGCTGGCACCAAGGGGTGGTAGGTGAAATTTATGAAAAGAAACAATGGAGTGAAAAGCAGCTGAATTTTTTTGCTGAAGAAGTGAAGAAAGGTGCCCTTGTCAACCGGGCCGTGAGTGAGGCGCAGACAGGCAGTCCAACAAGAGGGGGCAAACCCGGGACAACTGCGACTAGATCAGGTGATCAATGGGTGATCAATGGACGCAAAATTTTCACAACAATGTCACCAGCGCTCACATACTTTTTAGTCGGCGTGTGGATCGAAGAAAAAGAAGCGCTAGGCTTCTTTTTAATTCATCGTGATACAAAAGGTGTTTCTATAGAAGAAACGTGGGATGTTGTGGGCATGAGAGGAACAGAAAGCCATGATTTGATTTTGGATCAGGTTGAGGTTTCAGACGATATGCTCGTTGAAGTGCAAAAAGGGCCTCGTGGCGGTACGTTAAATCCTTGGATCGCCCATATCCCTTCCTGTTATTTAGGAATTGCGCAAGCGGCAAGAGACTATGCTGTTCAGTATGCGATCACACATTCACCGAACAGCATCAGCGGAACGATTAGTGATCTGCCCAATGTCCAAAATCTCATTGGTGAAATCGATTTACTTTTAAAACAAGCACGTCACGTCATTTATTCAACGACTAAATTGTATGAACAGCCAGAAAAAAGAGCGCTTTTATCCAATGAATTCGGCGCTGTGAAGCATACAGTCGTCAATCATAGTCTGCAAATTGTCGATAAAGCCATGCGTTTAGTCGGCGCGAAAAGCTTAAGCCTTGGTTGTCCGCTTCAGCGTTACTATCGAGATATTCGTGCTGGACTTCATAACCCGCCAATGGACGATATGACGATTTCGAAAATAGCGAAGCAGGCCATTGAAGAAAAAAAAGAGAGCTCATATTAAACAGAAAGCCGGGTGAAACCGGCTTTTTTGTTTGAAAGAAAAGAGGACAAGCGTCCCTTATTTCTCATCGTTCAACATGCTACAATCGATGAAAATCATGGGAAAAGGAGAGATTGTTTTGAAGAAAAAGCACATGAAATGGCTGTTTTCCGGCGTCATGCTTATGGCGCTTTGTATGAGCCAGCCTTTATCAAGTGAGGGAACAGCTCCAACATGGTCAGTAGATGACATCATGAAAGATCGGGAAGGCACGTTTGTGATCCAAGAAGTAAACGAAAAGTCGCCTCGGGTGTATAACAAAAAAAGAGCGAACAAGCGCTTTGCGCCTCAATCAACGTTTAAGGTGGCAAATGCCCTAATCGGACTTCAAACAGGCGCAGTGAGAGATGAATACGATATTAAATATTGGGATGGGGTGAAAAGAGAGATTGACAGCTGGAATAGGGATCATACATTAGGATCTGGGATGAGAGATTCAGTCGTCTGGTACTATCAAGCCATGGCGCGTGACATCGGGGAAGAGCGCATGAGTCAGTGGGTGAAGGCCATTCATTATGGGAATCAAGACATATCTGGCGGAATCGATCAATTTTGGTTAAGCAGTACATTACGTATTTCCCCATTAGAACAAGTCCGTTTTCTCAAACAGCTATATGAAGAAAGACTCCCATTTGACCGTTCCGTCATGAAAACCGTCAAACGAATGATGATACAAGAAGAAGAGGAAAATGCCACCCTATACGGAAAAACAGGCTCCGGCTCAGGCATCGGCTGGTACGTAGGATTTATCAAATATAAAAGTAAAACCTACATCTTCGCTACAAACATTGAAGGCACGGGAATAGAAGCGAAAGCTATTACCTATCGAATATTCAAAAAATATCATTTGATTGAAGCATCCTTATAGGGTGCTTTTTTTATGAGTAAAAAGGGTATGTATTGATAAATTAATGATATATGGATTGGTTTGAAAGAATGATATATTTTTAGAAAATTATGGAACAGAAAAATATCACTTTAGCTATGATAAAAATGGGAACGAAACAACGGTTGTCAACAAAGAACAAAACACAACCAAAAATCGAACATTTGACCAACAAAACCGCATCACAAAGTTAACAGAGCGTGGCAGCAGCCAAACTTGGACGTATCCAGCCGATTCAGATAAACTGAAATCTTTTGAGTGGACACACGGAAATCAAAAAGGGACGAACCAATTCAGTTACAATAAGCTTGATCAAATGACGCAGATGAAGGATGCGAGTTCTACGTATTCGTTTGATTATGATGAAAATGGAAATGTCCAGTCATTTATAACAGGTAACGGCAGTGGTGCTAGCTTTGCTTATGATGAGCGCAATTTAATCAACGATCTGCATATTGGAACAAGCCAAGGCGCGACGATCTTAAACGAAGCCTACGAATATGATCAAAATGGAAACAGAATAACGGTTGATCAAGGAAGCAACGGGAAGATTCGTTATGAATATGGAAAATTAGATCAATTGATCAAAGAAACTCATCCAGATGGCACGGTTATTGAGTACACATATGATGGGTTTGGAAACAGAAAAAACGTCACGACTGAAAAAAATGGCACTAAAAAAATAATCAACGCATCATTCAACATCATGAACCAACTGACAAAGGTAAATGATGAGACTTTAACTTATGACAAAAATGGCAACCGAACGTCTGACAGGCAATTCCTTTATGAATGGGATGCAGAAGATAACATAACGGCCATTACGAAAAAAGGGGCAGACAAGCCATTTGTCACTTACAAATATGATGAGCGTGGATATAGAATTCAAAAAACAGTGAATGGGAAAGTCACCAATTATTTTTATGACGGTGATAGTCTGAATGTTTTATACGAAACAGATAAGGACAACGTAGTCACAAAAGCATACACATACGGTGACAGTGGACAACTCCTTGCATTCACGCAAAATGGAAACAAATATTTCTATCACTACAATGCACACAGTGATGTCATGGCCATCACAAATAGTGCAGGAAAAATCGTCGCTGAGTACGAATACGATACATGGGGCGTTCCAACAAAGGTGAAAGAAGATGAAGAAGTAAAAGGAAACCCATATCGCTATGCTGGCTACCGCTTCGATGAAGAAACAGGACTTTACTATTTAATCGCCCGCTACTATGAACCGAGAAACGGCGTATTCCTATCACTTGACCCAGACCCAGGAAGTGATGGAGATTCACTAGATCAAAATGGATATACCTATGGAAACAACAACCCGGTCATGAATGTGGACCCAGACGGCCATTGGGTATGGTTTGTTGTCAATGCAGGATTTGCGGTATATGATGGATATAAAGCACATAAATCAGGGAAAAATTGGAAAGGTGTGGCGGCTGCAACCGTATCAGGATTTTTGGGTGGTGGAAAGTTAAAGGGTGCAAAAAAGGTATTTAGTGCTGGGAAGAAGTCTTATAAACTTTCAAGGAAGAAAGTTAAAGCAAAAAGAACATATTCTAGTTATAGAAATGTAAAAAAGAAAACAGCTATAGTTAATAACAGGGCTACTAATGTAACAAAAAGGAATTTCGAGAAAAATCTTAGAAGACAAGGATGGAAAAAGTCTATAAGTAAAGATAGGCAAGTAATCATTATGAGTAAAAAAGGTTCAAGATATACATTGAGAAATAAGTCAAGAGATTATGATGGCCCTTCTGCTGATTACATTCCAAAAGGGGCCAAGCGCCCTTCTCTTAAAATAAGATTAAAGAAGTAGGTGTTTTTTATTGGTTAACAGTAAAGCTTTATTTATTCATTCAGGTAATGAATTCAAGGAATATAAAGTCTTGATTGAAAAAGTTTTTTATACAAATAAACATTTGCCTCATCAAGTATTTCGAGAGAATTTTAATTGTTTTTTGTTTCAAGAGTTTGATTGGGCTTTGAGTGATGAGATTTTAACAACAATAAAAACGCTATCAGGTTTAACACAAGATAAGGAATTTTTAACGGCAGTCCTTAAGCCGGATCCAGTAGAATACTATTTGAAGGAATTTGGTTATTATAATTGGCTGAGAACGAGTGTTGAAATTTCCGGTAAGGATTATGCAAATGCACTTTGGACTAGCCCAGAAGATTCTATGGCTGATGATATTTTCACTAACTCAAATAACGTTGTTTGGTTATCTAATTCTTTGGATTGGGCAATTTGGGGAGATAGGGATTTAGAAATTTGTATTTTAGCCACAAAATCTAAAAACTATTCTATACAAAATTTATTATCAGAAGATGGTTGGAAACCTCTGAATAGTATTTTGAAAGAGTGGTTAGAGTTATTATTTAGTGATGGAGAAAAATTTGACGAGTTTTGGGGGGAGTTAACCAGTAATTATTCCTGAATTAGCTCTTGATTATATAAAAATTGGGGGAATCCGAGAGAAGTAACTGTTTTTTATTTGACAATTTGTTGAGAAACTTTTTTTGAAAAAAACCATTGTTAGCTGTCAAGGAAACTTGGCAGCTTTTCTTATTATTTAATTGGGAATTATTTTAAGCTGTATCACTATAAGGGGAATTATGTTTTGGTTTTTAGATGAAAGTATCCAGAATCAAAATCCTGATTTTGATGTTAACTATCTAAATCAAATCAATGAATTTCATTACTTTAAAGAGTATAATGAACATGACGACTTGATCAATTGTAGTGCCCAGCACATCCCATATGAATCTGCGGCCCATCAAGCAGCCATCCATCTAAAATTCACCAATGTATCTTCTGTTCAAATAAAGATTTGAATTTAACAGACTAGTCTTTTCTCGACATTTATTCATCTCCATCCCAACATAGAAAGGTGCAATGACTTTGAATCGAATCATGAAATGGCTCTTATTTGCGGCGGTCATCGTTGGCTTATTGGTATGCGCATTCTTTGTGTTCCGTTTAAACCAGCCTAAGCCAACGACGAACATCCATTATGCAGACACACAAAACAAACAGCAAACACTCGATATGTATATGGCGAAGGGAAAAGATGAAGACAAAAAGAAGAAGCATCCAGTGATGATCTATCTTCATGGTGGCGGGTGGACAGGCGGTGATAAGAACAGAGTCGCTTCAAAGGCTGATTATTTTACTAATCAGGGGTATGTGTTTGTCTCGATGAATTACCGGCTGCACCCTGATGCCCAATTTGAACAGATGGCGGATGATACGGCAAACGCCATTAAGTGGGTCAAGGATCATGCGAATCAGTATCAAATAGATCCATCAAAAATCAATGTCATGGGTCACTCTGCGGGCGGTCATTTGACTGCATTGGTAGCCACAGATTCGACTTACCTAAATCGTGTGGGGCTGTCTCCAAAAACGATCAAATCCATCGTTGTTCTAGACGGACCGTTAAACATCAATCAATTTATCCAAGCCATACCATCGTACAAAAAAGTGTTTGGCAAACAAGAGGAAAACTGGACAAAGGCATCACCTGTCACTTATATGAATCAATCGAATTTACCGCCTGTCTATTTGGTCACGCGCTGGGAAAATCCTGAGGTGTACCGCTTTGCTGAAAAGCTGAATCATGATAAAGGTTCTCGGTTTGTTTTTCGGGTTCATACGTTGAGCCACAGTGACCTGAATAAGTGGTTTGGATCAGACAGGGCGCCAAAAGAAGCGCAAGAAATGACAAAAGCCGTCATGTCTTTTGTGAATAAACAGAATCAATAACGAAGACCGTATGCTAGGGCAATCTAAATTTGCCGCAGTATATGATAATGCGTACATGGTTTGTTATTAAAGGAGTGTATGTTGTTGTCATCACGAATGGAAAATAAAGTGTTCAACTGCGAAAAAGAGCTGACACTGAATATTATCGGCGGTAAGTGGAAAATGCTGATTTTATGGCACCTTGGCAGAGAAGGGACAAAACGTTTTGGTGAGTTAAAGTCGTTAATGCCTGGGATTACGCAAAGAATGCTTGTCAATCAGCTAAGAGAATTAGAGGAAGATCACATTGTGCACCGGGAGGTTTATCCCGTCGTTCCTCCAAAGGTTGAGTACTCTCTCACAGAACTAGGAGAAAGCTTAATGCCGATTTTAGAGGCGATGTATGATTGGGGCAAACAATATCTCGACAGCAATTTTTTAAAGGGTGATAAATAGAAATACCTACGATAGACAAAGGGCTAAAATGACTTTATTTTAGCCCTTTGTCTTCTTTTCAGCGTGATAGAAAACCTTTGAAGTCTAGGAAGGACGAGCACTGGCACGCAGGACTGACAACGAATGCGAAGGTTTGTCTACACGCTGAGATACTGGTCGAAAGACAGTATCTTTTTTGTAACCATATGCAAAAAAGTATAGTATGTAAAAAAAAAGTGCGTACTAGGATTGCTTCATTCCTGTTGTTATACTCGTTTCATGCAAGAAATATTCAAGAGGTATCATCCGCGGAGCTTTTGAAGATGATATAAATGAACAGGAGTGAATATTGATGAAATTACAATTAGCATTAGATTTAGTGAATATACCAGAAGCCATTGAGTTGATAAAAGAAGTAGAAGCATCCATTGATGTGGTCGAAATTGGGACACCGGTTGTGATCAACGAAGGGCTTCGTGCTGTAAAAGAAGTCAAGCAGGCTTTTCCGAATTTACGTGTACTCGCTGATCTGAAAATTATGGATGCTGCCGGCTATGAAGTGCAGCAGGCATCCGAAGCTGGAGCAGATATCGTCACCATTCTTGCAGCGGCAGAAGATATGTCCATTCAAGGAGCGGTGAAAGAAGCGAAAGCAAGAGGGAAACAAATTTTAGTGGACATGATTGGTATTAAAGATATCGCGGGCCGGGCAAAAGAACTGGATGAGCTTGGAGTAGATTATATTTGTGTGCACACAGGCTATGACCTGCAAGCGGTTGGTCAAAACTCATTTGCTGACCTCATGACCATTAAACAAGTCGTCAAACAGGCGAAAACTGCGATTGCAGGCGGTATTAAGCTTGATACGTTACCTGAAGTTGTGAAATTAAACCCTGATTTGATCATTGTCGGCGGCGGTATTGCAAGCCAGGACAATAAAGCAGAAGTGGCCGCACAAATGAAGCAGCTGATCTCGCAATCATGAAAACAAGTGACTATGTGAAAGCCATTTTGAATGAGCTTTCTGAGCACTCGTTAGCCCTTCAAGACGAACAAGCAGAGCGGCTTGTCACAAGCATTTTAGCTGCACGAAAGGTTTTTGTGGCAGGTGCAGGCAGGTCCGGTTTGATGGGGAAATCGTTTGCGATGAGACTCACTCATATTGGCATCGAGGCGTATGTAATCGGCGAAACGAATACGCCTTCCTTTACAGAAGAGGATCTCTTGATTGTGGGGAGTGGTTCTGGTCGAACAGAGACATTGCTTGTGCTTGCGAAAAAGGCAAGGGCAATTGGCGGAAGTGTTGCGTCTTTCACGCTTTCAGCTGAATCACCGATGGCTGATCTATCGGATGAAGCCATCTTACTGTCAGGTGCGCCGAAGGATCAACATGAAGGAAGCCATCATACCATTCAGCCGATGGGCTCGCTATTTGAGCAATCGTTACTTCTCATGTATGATGCGGTCATTTTGCGGTTGATGGAAATGAAAGAGCTCGACACACATACTATGTATGGACACCATGCAAATTTAGAATAGTGTTTTTCAAAGCCTTTCCTCTATTAGAAGGAGAGGCTTTTTCTGATAAATGGAGAACAAAATGAATGTGGCTTGACATAAGTGATTTAGTGTAACTATAATAGTTACATCTTTAAAGAAAAAACGTAAGCAGTGGAAGGAAGATGAAGATGAAAGTGCAAATTTGGTCAGATATCGCCTGTCCTTTTTGTTATATAGGAAAAAAACAGCTGGAAACAGCGCTTGAGCAATTCCCGCAGAAGGAACAGATAGAAGTAGAGTTTAAAAGCTTTGAGCTCGATCCGCATGCACCTGTACAAGTGGATTATGATGTGCATGATATGCTCGTCAAAAAATATGGAATGAGCCGCAGCCAAGCAATGGCGATGAATGAACAGGTGAAGCAAGCCGGTAAAGAGAAAGGAATTGATTTTCAATTCGATCCGCTCGTTTTGACAAACACCTTTGATGCACATCGATTGGCGCAATATGCTGGTAAAATAGGGAAAGGTGATCTCGTCATGGGAGAGCTGTTTCAAGCATATTTTACAGATGGAAAGCATGTTGGCGATCGCAAAACACTTTTAGACATTGCAGAAAAAGTAGGTCTTGATCAGA
Organism: Bacillus zhangzhouensis; assembly: GCF_000715205.1. Taxonomy (GTDB): domain Bacteria; phylum Bacillota; class Bacilli; order Bacillales; family Bacillaceae; genus Bacillus; species Bacillus zhangzhouensis. The sequence goes on from NZ_JOTP01000034.1 coordinate 18,655, forward strand.
AAGAAGTTCAGAAAATTTTAGATGATCAAACGTTTGCTGATGATGTACGAAAAGATGAAAAAGAAGCGAGACAGCTCGGAATTTCTGCTGTTCCGTTTTTCTTAATAAACGACAAATATTCGGTTGCAGGTGCACAGCCAGCCGATACCTTCCTTCGTGCACTTGAAACGGCTTGGACAGAAGAAGCAGCTCAAGCTGAGAAGACGGGCGACACCTCTTTTGAAGCCGCATGTGCAGATGGCGTGTGTGCAGTGCCTTCTTCAAAAGAAGAGATTTAATCATATAAAAAAATGAGCCTTCTGTGAAAAGGGCTCATTTTTTTCATGTCTTCATTTGTTTGATCGTTTCACCAGGAACGAGTTCAGGCTCATAAAAGGTTTGATCAGGCAGATTCTTTTTTCCTTGGACTTTTTTTATCATCCAGTCTGCTGCATCTCGGCCCATTTGCTCCTGAGGATGTGTCAGCGTTGTCAGCTTCACATGGGCATTTTTTTGGGCAATATACGAATTATCCTGTCCAATAATCGAGAGATCATCTGGAATGGATAGACCGATTTCGCTGCATACATTAGCCACCTCTAACCCAACCTCATCGTTATAGCAAACGAGGGCGGTCAGCTCATGCTGGTGCGCCATTAAGAATGTTTTAATATGATCCCCCAAATGCTGCTTCGATTCTGTATCGAAAAAGAGCACATGCTCAGGCAGGAAATTAAGCTTGGCTTCACCTAGTGCCTGAATATAGCCCTTCATCCGGTATTTACCCTGTAAATCATCTGTCTTTGAAATCAGTCCGATTTGTTGATGTCCAGAGGTAATCAGCTCTTTTGTGGCTAGATAGCTGGACTTTACATCATCCAAACAGAGAAAAGGAACCTCTAATTGCTCATAATAGGCATTGATCATAATGAGCGGTACGTCCTGTTCTTTAAAGGATAGGTAGTACGAAATGTTCGGGTTATATAAGTTGCTTTTTGTCGGCTCGACAATCAGCCCATCCACACCAAAAGACAGCATCATTTCTAGCGCTTTTTTCTCTTGGTCGACATCGTTATTTGTACTAGCTAATAACAGAGAATAGTTCTCTTCATTTAAGCGGCTTTCAATGCCCCGAATGATAGATGGGAAAATGTAATCGGATATGTATGTGGTGATGACCCCAATCGTTTTCATATGAGCATGTCCAGCAGGCTTTGTTTGATATTGATTGGTCACAAATGTGCCTGAGCCTTTTTCACTTCGCAAAAATCCTTCGCTTGACAATTCCAAGATGGCTTTTCGAACCGTATGCCTGCTCACTTGATACATGTCCTGTAAGCTTGATTCGGTTGGAATACGCTCCCCGATCCGGTAATCCCCTGTGAGTATTTTGCTTTTTATATCATCGATAATGATCTGGTACTTCTTTTTCATCGTTTCACTTCTTTCCCAGTTGTTCATCTACTCGGATTGAGAAGAAATTGTATGGACATATTTTAACATGGTTGTCGAATCAAAAACAGGCGCTTTCACTTTTTGCCATATCATCTTCAAAGAATATGCTGTTTTTTGTCTGATTATGTATGTACAACTATATTTATTATTGACATATGTACGTACAAATATGATATTATGTTTGTGCACAGAGAAAATCAATGAATCTAGAAAAAGAAATTTGAAACCGCTATCAACATGGAGGTGAACGTAGAATGAATCATGAAGAGACGGCCAAAGCCATGAAAGAAGGAAGGACATCTTTAGGCATTGAATTTGGTTCAACACGAATTAAAGCCATTTTAATAGATGAAGCGTTTCAGCCAATTGCACAAGGTACATTTGAATGGGAAAGTTCTCTCCAGGAAGGAATTTGGACGTACAATTTAATTGATATCATTACAGGTCTTCAAGTGGCATATCGTCAGATGAAGGAGCAAGCTGAGCAAATGTATGGTGTGACCATTCAAACCATTGGCTCAATCGGGATATCAGCGATGATGCATGGCTATGTCGCATGTGATCATACAGGAGAGCTCCTCGTCCCGTTCCGAACGTGGCGGAATGCAACGACGATCGAGGCGAGTCAAAAACTAACGGATTTATTCCAATTTCATATTCCAGAAAGATGGAGTATTGCCCATTTATATCAAGCGATATTAGGAGAGGAAAAACATCTTTCCCGCTTAGAATATGTGACGACTCTGTCAGGATACATTCACTGGCTGTTAACCGGGAAGCAGGCCATTGGGATTGGCGATGCGTCGGGAATGTTTCCAATTGATGAAAAAACGAAGGATTATAACGAAGAGATGCTCCATCAATTTGATGCATTGATTGCAGAAAAAGGCTACCCGTGGAAGCTGCGTCATCTTTTGCCGCGTATCTATTTAGCGGGTGAAGAAGCTGGCGTGTTAACGCAAGCAGGAGCATCAATTTTAGATCAAGGCAAACATTTGCAGCCAGGTATTCCATTTTGTCCGCCAGAAGGTGATGCGGGAACAGGGATGGTGGCGACAAACAGTGTGGAAAGGCGAACAGGAAATATTTCAGTTGGGACCTCTGTTTTTGCCATGATTGTGTTAGAGCAGCATCTGACAGGTGTGTATCCAGAAGTGGATATGGTCACGACACCAGATGGACTGCCAGTAGCAATGGTTCATGCGAATAACTGTACAAGTGACCTAAACGCTTGGATGAATATATTTCGTGAAGCATTTGAAGCAATGGGTCAGCCAGTGGAGTCAGAAAGATTATACGGAGCCTTATTACAGCAATCCTTAGAAGCAGACCGTGATGGCGGCGGGCTCTTAAGCTATGGCTATTATTCTGGTGAAAATATTACAAGATTGCCAGAAGGAAGGCCGCTTTTTGTCAGGTCCGCTGAAAGCCGCTTTAACCTCGCCAACTTCATGCGTACCCACCTTTTTTCGGCATTTGGTGCAATGAAAATAGGGATGGATCGCTTAAAAGAACATGAGAATGTCGTGATTGATCGTTTACTAGGACATGGCGGTTTATTTAAAACACCACTCGTTGGTCAAAAAATGGTTGCTGCTGCACTTGATACACCTGTATCAGTGGTTTCAACAGCCGGAGAAGGCGGTGCGTTTGGGATGGCTGTCCTTGCTTCATATATGGTCAATCAAAAGCAGCAAACGTTGGCTGATTTTCTGACATATCAAGTGTTTGCGAGTACATCAGAAGAGCTCATCGAACCCGACCCACTCGATGTCAAAGGCTTTGAGGAATTTTTAAAGCGCTATCAAGAGGGACTCCCGATTGAAGAAGCGGCAGTAGCGTATCTGACGCCAAAGAGAGGAGTGACAACGGTATGTTAGAGCGGTTAAAAGAAGAAGTGTTTCAAGCGAATTTAGATCTGCCAAAATACGGACTTGTGAAGTTCACATGGGGAAATGTCAGTGCGTGCGATCGTGACAGCGGTCTGTTTGTCATTAAGCCGAGCGGCATAGCGTATGACCAATTATCAGCGGAAGACATGGTCGTTGTTGATTTTGACGGGCAAGTGGTGGAAGGGGAATTCAGTCCTTCTTCAGATACAGCCACACATGCTGTTCTTTACAAACACTATGAGGAAATTGGCGGCATTTCACATAGCCATTCCATGTGGGCAACCATATGGGCGCAAGCTGGTCTTGATTTACCCGCAATGGGCACAACTCATGCGGATACATTTTACGGCCCTGTTCCGTGCGCTCGATTTCTTACAGAAGAAGAAGTAAATCGCGGATATGAGGTGGAAACGGGCCGGCTGATCATTGAAACGTTTGAGAAAAGAAAGATAGATGTGATGGCGGTGCCTGGTGTTTTGCTTCAAGGTCATGGTCCATTTACGTGGGGAAAAGATGCAAAAAGTGCGGTGACGAACAGTGTGATTTTAGATGAAGTAGCCAAAATGAATCTTTTTGCAAAGCAATTGAACGAATATGCGGAGCCTCTTCCGCAACGAATTTTAGATAAACACTATTTAAGAAAACATGGTGCACATGCGTATTACGGACAAAAACCTTCAAGATAAAGAAAAGAGGGATTTCTATGTTAACAAGTCAGAAAAAAGAATGTTGGTTTGTCGTCGGGTCACAGCATTTATATGGAGATGAAGCACTGCAACAAGTAAAAGCAGACGCACAAAGGATGACGGATGCCTTAAATGAAAGCGGTTTATTACCTTATCCAATTATACTGCAGGAGCTGGCTGTCAGCGCAGATCAAATCACACAGCTGATGAAAGAGATCAACTATCGTGATGAGGTGATCGGTGTGATAACTTGGATGCACACATTTTCTCCAGCGAAAATGTGGATCCGCGGTACTTCTCTTTTGCAAAAGCCTCTCCTGCATCTCGTCACTCAATATTATGAAAAAATTCCGTGGGACACGATTGATATGGACTATATGAATCTCCATCAATCTGCACATGGAGACAGAGAATATGGCTATATCAATGCCCGCTTAAATAAGCAAAACCAAATTGTCGCCGGTCATTGGTCTAAACCAGAGGTGAAGCAGCAAATCGCTGATTGGATGGACGTTGCTGCTGCCTATCAAGAGAGCTTTCACATCAAAGTGGCTCGGTTTGGTGACAATATGCGCCATGTTGCTGTGACAGAAGGAGATAAAATTGAAGCGCAGATTCAACTTGGATGGACTGTTGATTACTTTGGGATAGGTGATCTCGTCGAATATGTAAACGCAGTAGAAGAAGCAGAAGTGGATGCACTATTTGCCGATTATTTGACGCAATATGACGTTCATTATGGGAGTTATTCGGTTGAAGAATGGGAAAGAAGTGTGAAGGTGCAAGCGCGTTATGAAATCGCCATCAAACGTTTCTTAGATGAAGGTGGCTACAATGCCTTTACGACAAACTTTGAGGATTTACATGGCATGAAGCAGCTGCCTGGCCTTGCGGTTCAGCGGCTGATGGGAAAGGGATACGGTTTTGCTGGTGAAGGCGATTGGAAAACTGCTGCGCTTGACCGTTTATTAAAGGTGATGAGTCATCATCAATCAACTGGCTTTATGGAGGACTATACGTATGAAATGACCTCTGGGCAGGAAGCGGTGCTGCAATCTCATATGTTAGAAGTAGATCCAGCACTTGCAAATACGAAACCAGTTATTGTTGTGTCTCCACTTGGCATTGGAAATCGGGAAGATCCAGCGCGTCTTGTGTTTGATGGAAAAGCAGGAGAGGGCATTGTTGTCTCCATCGCTGATTTTGGAACGCATTTCAAATGGCTGATTCAAGAAGTCGAAGCCTTTGAGCCGGAAGAAGCTGCGCCTCATTTACCAGTTGCTCGTGTGCTTTGGAAAATCAAACCGAACTTTCAGGACGGAGTCAAAGCATGGGTCGAACAAGGCGGCGGTCATCATACAGTCGTGTCTCTCGATTTAACGGTTGATCAAATTGTTCATTTTGCAAAGCTTGTAAATGCAGAATATGTGGTTTTATAGAAGAAGGGTGAAATGCCTTCTACTGTTTACAGTAGAAGGGCTGGGTGAAATGAAAGCGGTTTATTAAGTGAGGGGGTTATCCACTTGGAGAAAAAAGTGTCAAGTAAATTTATCTTCTTTTTCGGGTCCTTTGCAGGAATCTTATTCGGATATGATATTGGCATTATTGCAGGGGCGGAAGGACATATTCAACAAGAATTTCAGCTCAGTCCCTTATGGCTTGGGATTGTCGTCTCTTCATTAATGGGCGGAGCAATCATTGGTTCGATTTTAAGCGGTCTTATGGGGGATAAGTTCGGCCGCAGAAAGCTCATTTTGGTCTCATCGATCATCTTTTTTGTCGGAGCGATCGGATCAGCCATCGCACCAGAAGAGATTACATTAACCATTGCTCGTATTTTTTTAGGGACAGCAGTAGGAACAGCCTCATCTTTGGTGCCGGCTTACATGTCTGAAATCGCTCCTGCTAAAATCCGCGGGAAATTGTCCGGGCTCAATCAGCTCATGATTGTGAGCGGACTATTGCTCAGCTACATTGTCGCGTTTGTGTTTGAGCCCATCCCAGACAGCTGGCGCTGGATGCTGGGAAGTGCCGCTTTATTTGCGATTGTGCTTTATATTGGTATGCTGAGGCTCCCTGAATCTCCGAGATATTTAATTAAACACGGAATGGCTCATAAAGCACGGGAAGTATTAGGATCACTACGCTCTTCACGTGAAGAAATCGAAGCAGAAATGCAAGAAATTTTAGAAGTCGCAAAAGAAGAACGCTCAGGCATTCGGGAATTGTTCCAAAAGAAATTCCGAATGGCTCTCTTCATTGGGGTTGGGATGGCCACCCTTCAGCAAATACAGGGCGCCAACTCCATTGTGTATTATGCAACGAGTATCGCTAGAAATGTCGGTCTTGCTCCACAGGTCGCAGCAGGTTTTACAGTCATCGTTGGTGTCATTTTCGTCGTGACGACTGTTATCTTTTTACAATTTGTTGACCGGTTTGACCGCCGAACGATCCTCACCGTGGGGGGAACAGGAATGGCACTTTCCTTCTTTGCACCAGCGGCATTAGGTGCACTGGGAGTCAGTGAAGGGATTTTAAACTGGGTCACATTGATTTCACTTTGCTGCTTTATTTTGTGCTATGCCTTCTCGTGGGCGCCGATCACTTGGATCATCATCGGCGAAATCTTCCCGCTCTCTGTCAGGGGCATTGGAGCAGGCATTTCATCTGCCTTTAACTGGACGGGATCATTAGCTGTTGGACTCGTTTTCCCCATCTTGGCTGATCAATTCAGCTTTGGGGTCATCTTCTCCTCATTTGGGGTTATCTGCTTAATCGGACTATTGTTCACCCGTTTTGTTTTAGTCGAAACAAAAGGAAGAAGCTTAGAGCAAATCGAAACCGATATGGCTGCACGTGTATAAAGAAAACCATCTATCCCACGTGGATAGATGGTTTTTTTACTCAAGCGTCTGTTTGAGCCCATCTGGCAGTAAATCAATCAATTGATCATAGGAAGACAAATCCAGCACTTCAAGCAGCGCATAATATTTCGCGTAAATTTCACTCAGCTGATCAGGATGATTCGTTTCATATCGATTCAAATGCAATTGAGTGAGTTCAAGGGCAATGTCTAGCTTGTTACGCTCGATGGTTTGTGTCGTATTGATCATTTGGTTCACCTCTTATTTCATGATGAGAGGACAGGTTATGGCGCAGTTCCGCAGCTGACCTCATATTCTTTTTCTTCTACCTTTTTTGAATAACAGACGAATGGCGTCATTCCTGTTTCACTTTTCCATGACTGCCAATACACATCATAAAGCTGGCCATACTCAGGATCTACATGCTTCGTTTTTTTCAAAATAGCAAAATAGCTTTGATAAGGATACCCTTTTTGATAGATGGCCTGCCGGATGGCGCCTCTTTCCGTCGCATTTGTAAAGATCATAGGTGACAGCAGTGGAAGAGCAATGATGATGACGATGAATGTAATGAATAAAAAGAACTTATGTTTTGTTTTCATGGATGTCCTTTCTGCGCAATATATCATTTGTATAATATGTTAAAATTGACCTTTTGTAAAGAAAGAGAAAACGAGATGGATGCTGGATTTTTAAAAAATAGACAAGCATCTAATCACTGAAGACACCTCTTGCATACGATAGAGTGTAAGTGAAAGACAACTTGAAGGGGGTTTTAAGATGAGCCGGAATCGATTAGACAATTTTTTCTTTGGGCCTCGTAGGGGGAACCATGGAAAAGATGAAACGGTTGTTTTCCCCACGCGTCAAATTGTCAATACGACAACGAACGAACAAACGATTAGAAAAATTCATCCAACTCATATCACAAACGTGAATAAAAACATCAAAAGAATTGAAAACTACTATCCTGTCACTGAATCGACTCATAACGAGTATATTGTGGAAGAATACGATTGTGGTAGGGATATCAAGAACCCTTGCTGCCGTCCGGTAAAACGCTGTAAGTGGTAATGTGATTTTGAGGAGGAAGAGGGGCATCCTTTTATGGGATGCCTTTTTATTTTTATGAGTAAAATTTTGATCAAACGTTATTTTCAAGATAAAATTGGAAGTAACAATCATTCTTTTGAAGGCGATTTTCTGAATATTCGATTGTTAACATTAGATGATGCTCCTTTGGATTTGAGTCGTATGCTGTAGAAGAAAAACATATACAGATGAGGAAAAAATGGTTTTATTCTGATCATCGTTTGGAGGAGATACAAGTGAAACAACAGGCCGTGCGCATCACATTAGCAGCAGGACCAAATAGTGAGCTAGAATCTTTTGCCCTGCGTGCAGCATTTGAGAACTTTGGTGCAAAAGTCGATATGCACTGGATAGGCAGACCCAATGATCTGATTGATGTGTTATCTGGGAGAAACAGAAGGGAGACTGACTACTTTCTTTTATCTTTTCACGGGGAGGAAGAGGCGTTTCTCATGCCGGAGTTAGGGGAAGATGTATACGAAGATGGGGAGCCTAGAGGTACAACTTTTGGAGCGAATGAAATCAAGCGGTATGCTTCGTTAAAAGGGATTCACGTCATATCAACCGGCTGCACACTAGGTGAGAAGAAACTTGCAGATGCCTTTTTAGAAGCAGGTGCTTTGTCCTATACAGCGCCTGATGATTACATTGATGGAGATGCGGCATTTATCTTTGTCCTGACAATGCTGTATGAGCTCATGAACAATACGAAGACGGTTAGAGCAGCTTTTGATCGAGCGAGCTCTATTGATGAAGAAACGAAATTATTTCAACTATATATGCAAAAATAATCAAAGGACTGAGAGATCAAGCCCTTTTTTCATCTGCTCTTAATTGTGTCGAAAATGTGACAAGTTTGTTTTTTACAAACTAAAAAGGGGTGACGCAAAGTCTATCCTACAAACACACGTCATCCAGGCATGGCGGCATCACGAGAGGAGAATCATTGTGTCAGTAAAAGGGAAGGTCAGCCTCGTCCTATGCGGACTTGCGATCGTCATTGGGATCGCTGCGTTTTATCATAATCAGCAGGCAAGCGGGACAGAGAAGAAGAAAATAGAACCAGATGCGAGCTATAAAGAAGTTGAAATTGTCACCCTCGTGAATGACGGGAGATACATGCGATATGCTGTCAACTATCCAGTGTTTCATCAAAAAAAGCTAGATCAAGAGATGAAAAGATTTGCAGAAACAGCGCTGGACAGGTTCAAAACATCATTTAGCGAAGCAAGTGATGTCGATGAAGAGAATCGATACGAATTAAACATAGATTACGAGATCACTCATTATGCCAAGCAAACCGTTGCGGTCAAATTCAATACATATGAATTGAAAGGCGGAGTAAAAGGTGCACATCAAACGAAGATGTTCAACTTTGATTTCAAGAAACAGCATTTTTTATCGATAGATGATCTATTTTTATCAAAAAGAGAAAGTCTGCAAAAACTGTCTCATATGACATTTGAGGCGTTAAAAAAAGATCGCTCTCTTGCTGAAAATAGGCATTTGCTCAAACAAGGAACGTCTCCTGCGGCAGAGCATTATCAGTATTTTGCCATCAAGGATCGTTTTATTGAATTCTACTTTCCAGCAGGGCAAATCGCACCAGACAAAAAAGGCCCTCAAGTGCTGGCGATTAAGAAAACACTGCTTAAGGGAATGTTAAAGCCAGAATATATCAATAAAGAAAAGAACAAAAACGAGAAAAAAGAACCGATTCCAAAAAGAAAGATCGTAACATTGCCAAAACAGGCAACTTTTCATCCAAATCAAAAAGCCATTGCCCTTACATTTGATGATGGTCCAAATCCATCGACGACCTCAAAAATATTAACAGCTTTAAAACAAAACAAAGGACATGCGACATTTTTTGTATTAGGAAGCAGGGTGCAGTATTATCCATATATGCTGAATGAAATCCGAAAGGGTGGAAATGAAATCGGAAATCATTCCTATAACCACCCTTTACTCACAAGACTGCCATTAAAACAAGCCATCAAACAAGTAGAAGAGACGCAGCAAATCATTGAAAAAGCAGGCGGGTTCACACCGACTCACTTTAGACCGCCATATGGTGGAACAAACGAACAAATCAACGAAGCAGTCAACATGAAAGTCACACTTTGGGACGTAGATCCTGAAGACTGGAAATATCGCAACAGCCAATACGTCGCCAACTACATTTTAGCGCATGCATCGAGCGGTGAAACGGTCTTAATGCACGATATCTATGACACCTCAGCAAACGCAGCTGTCACGATTATCAAGGAATTGACCAAACAAGGATATCAATTATTGACAGTATCGGAGCTTGATCAGTGGAAGGAAGAACGGGCGAAGAAAGGTGAATCGAATACGTGATGATGATGCGAATCTTAGTGGATTCGCATCTTTTTTTAAAGCCAATTATGAAAATAAAGGGAAATGATGTTAAAGTGAGTGTGGAAAGGGAGGGCTTCGGATGGTATTGATGAGGTTGATCAGCCTATATATGCTGACAGCGTTTTGTTTGGGTATTATCATCAATTATGTACCTGGTTTGATGCTGCCCATTTATATTCTTGCGATGATCGGGCTCATTTTATGCCTCGTTCATATTGCGCTGCATTATATTCGTCGAATCAGATATATGTTGCTTCATGAAAAACGGTAAGAATTCTCTAATTGCTTTCTCTAAAAAACTTCCCTCTAAATGAGAGGAGTTTTTATTTTTTCGGTTTTTGATGTTCTAACAGTTGTATGATTTTCTCGTTTGACTCTTTCATTTGTCTTAATAAAGAAACGATATTCCCAGTAAACCCAATGAGGACAATAAGTAAAATGATGATGATCCACATGCTATGGCCTCCTATCTGCTCACGAATGCTGTTTTGCTTCCTTATCCATTACCTTGTCAAGGATACAGTATAATGACTGTATTGAAATGAACAGTTCGTGCTATTTATTCGATAATAGATGTGAACAGAGAATGATTGAGGGGGATTCATTTGAAACGAGTAGACGTAGTATCAGCTATTATTTATGATGAGGAAGAAAATATGTTAATGGTTAAAAATGTAAAGGGATATTGGGGACTTCCTGGTGGTGCTGTAGAAAAAGGAGAACACCTGAAGCAGGCCGTGGTCCGTGAGGTGAAAGAAGAGACAGGGTATGTTTGCAAAGTAAATGAACTTCATTCGATTCGAGAAGCGTTTTTTCAAGATAAAAAGCATCATGCGCTGATGATCACCTTCTTTGCTGAAATCACCGGAGGACAAATGAGTATTCTCGATCCGGATCATGATATTGAAGAAGTAAAATGGGTCAGCAAGCAAACTTTTCAAAAGCTAAACCCCAAGCTATTCAGCATGCTGAAATTAAAACAACAAACACATGCATTTTATGAATTTGAAGGAAATAGAACAATCGGTTAAGTTGTTGATGAATAGGTATGAAGGAGAGATTTTATGTTTTTGTATTATGGACCAACCGGTGCTCCAGTGGAAAATCCGGGAGAAGCATTAATGAAAAGTATCTTCTTTCAAAAGGGTGAAGATTATTGGAAACAAGGGAATGGCGAATCTTCGATTGAGATTGAAGAAGAAGGGGAATATGAAAGTCTTGTTTTCTTTTACAATGCACCTTATGGTTTTTTTATATTGAGATATCCAGATTTTTTGGTCCCTTTTAAAAAGGTTGAACATATAGAAACAATTGAGCATTTTGTGGCTGGAGCGCCATTGTATGTGCCATCATGTAGCTATGTAAATCGAGATGAAGCCTATCAAATCGTTCAACATTTTCTAAAGACAAAAACGATGCCTGATTTTGTTGAATGGGTAGAGTTGAGGAATATTGATTTTCAGCATGATCTGTAAAGTTAGAAGATAGACTTTTTTGAGAAAATCTAATATCGAAGCGTATTAAGGAGAGCGGGGAGAATGCTTAGTTTAGACGATACCATGCATTTACATGTAGGGTATTATGAACATGGTTTTGATTATGAAGGGGTGTTTTATAAAAGTTTAGAATCAGGAAGATGGCTATTATTTTTTGATTATAAAAGTTACGGAATAACGCTTTTGAAGCGCTATGATAAATACGATAATTTAGGGCTGTTGATAGGGGAGTATCCTATTGAAGATGACGATATTGAGGATGAAGGTCATAAACTATTTGAGCGTTTTTTAAAAGAAAACAGCATAGTGAAATAAATGGAGAATGTAAACATTACTTAGCTATTTTTCTAGGTGATGTTTTTTATTTAAATTGAAATTTAATGCTTGTTTCTTTTATTAATTGTCTCCTTTCTCTTATCAAATATGAAACAAAGGATAGGGGAAAGATTATAATGACAAAATAAAAACAGACCTAGCTTGGTCTGTTTTAACTAGCTTTTTCAAGCTCCATGTTGAGCTGAATGGTATGAATCATAGCTTCACTTTCTCATTTTAAGACATCAATTAATGAAATTTCGTTGCCTTCTTAGATTATAATGACAAAATAAAAACAGACCTAGCTTGGTCGGTTTTAACTAGCTTTTTCAAGCTCCATGTTGAGCTGAATGGTATGAATCATATCTTCACTTTCTCATTTTAAGACATCAATTAATGAAATTTCGTTGCCTTCTTTATAAGGAATTGACCAAACAAGGATATCAATTATTGACAGTATCGGAGCTTGATCAGTGGAAGGAAGAACGGGCGAAGAAAGGTGAATCGAATACGTGATGATGATGCGAATCTTAGTGGATTCGCATCTTAGATGATGCTCCTTTGGATTTGAGTCGTATGCTGTAGAAGAAAAACATATACAGATGAGGAAAAAATGGTTTTATTCTGATCATCGTTTGGAGGAGATACAAGTGAAACAACAGGCCGTGCGCATCACATTAGCAGCAGGACCAAATAGTGAGCTAGAATCTTTTGCCCTGCGTGAAGCATTTGAGAAATTTGGTGCAAAAGTAGATATGAAATGTATAGTCATTACCAAT
>NZ_JOTP01000035.1 GCF_000715205.1 Bacillus zhangzhouensis
CCTTTTGTCTTCTTTTCAGCGTGATAGAAAACCCTTGAAGTCTAGGAAAGACGAGCACTGGTGCGGAGCGAATTGAACATTCGTGAGCACCAGCGCGCAGGACTGACAACGAATGCGAGGGGTTGCCTACACGCTGAAATCCTGCCCTCGGTGGGACAGGATTTCAGGTTTTTGACAAAAGGCTAAAATGATCTTTATTTTAGCCTTTTGTCTTCTTTTCAGCGTGATAGAAAACCCTTGAAGTCTAGGAAAGAAGAGCACTGGTGCGGAGCGAATTGAACATTCGTGAGCACCAGCGCGCAGGACTGACAACGAATGCGAGGGTTTGCCTACACGCTGAAATCCTGTCCTCGGTGGGACAGGATTTTTATTTTACCCATAATTTATAGATACTTTGTGTGCCACTGTTTGCTTCGCCCTGCTCACTGAGCTTCTCATAAAGTGACTTCGCAAGTGAGAGGCCCGGCATCTCTTCTCCCATCAGCTCTGCTTCTTCAAGTGCAATGCCCATATCCTTGATAAAATGCTTCACATAAAATCCTGGCTCAAAATCACCTTTCAGCATTCTTGGCGCAAGGTTTGACAAGGACCAGCTACCTGCAGCTCCTGTTGTGATACTTTTAAGCACCTGCTCTGGATCAAGACCTGATTTTTCGGCATAGGCCATTGCCTCTGCGACACCTACCATGCCTGCTGCGATCGCAATTTGGTTACACATTTTTGTATGCTGACCGCTTCCTGCCGGTCCTTGATATTGAATGTTTTCACCCATTTGCTCAAATAGAGGCAGACACGCTTCATAGGCTTCCCTTTCTCCGCCAATCATAATGGCCAGCGTACCATTCTTCGCCCCTACGTCACCACCTGATACCGGTGCATCTAACGCAAATAGGCCTCTTTCCTTCGCTTTCATTTCAATTTCTTTTGCAAGCTGAGGCTTCGATGTGGTCATATCAATGAGATAAGTACCAGAAGAAGCATGTGTCACGAGCCCTTCTTCCCCTAAATAGACCTCTTCCACATCTGATGGATACCCGACCATAGTGATGACAGCATCCGCACTTTCTGCGATTTCCTTCACTGTCGACTTCCATGAAGCGCCTTTTTCAATCAATGCGTCTGCCTTCGCCTTCGTTCTTGTATACACGAGAACCTCATATCCGGCATCTATTACATGTCCTGCCATACTATGTCCCATTACACCGATTCCAATGAAACCAACTGTTTTGATTTGTGCCATCATGTGTTCCTCCTTAAAGTGACTTTGTCAATCCACCATCAATGATCAGTGTTTGACCTGTCATATATGTATTGGCTTCAGATAAAAGAAAAGCAGCATATGTCGCAAATTCCTGTGGCTGTCCGTACCGGCCAAGTGGGATCGCTCGTTCTGCCTGTGCTTTGATTTCTTTAACTGATTGATGCTCTGTTTGTGCGCGGTGCTTGTCCAACTGTTTGACGCGCTCTGTTTCAATTTTTCCCGGGGCTAACGTATTGATCAAAATGCCATCTTTTGCAAGTTCCTGAGCAGCTGTTTTTGTCCATCCAACAATCGCCGGTCTAAATGTATTCGACAGCATCAAGCCTGGAATCGGTTCTTTCACCGACATAGACGCAATATTTAACACGCGTGCGCCGCGTTTTTTTAAATAAGGCAAGGTCTCTTTTAATAACCGGATATAGCTGAGTAAATGAAGCTGAAATGATTCCATCCAATCTTGATCCGTTAAGGTTTCGAGCGTCCCTGTTTGAGGACCGCCTGTATTGTTCACAAGAATGTCAAGACGCTTTTCATCACCAGCAGCTGCTACGACAAGCGCCTTGATTTGCTCAGCGTCAGATACATCACATACTTGATAAGTCAGCTGTCCTTTGACAAGCGGGGACAATTCTTTGACTGTTTCTTTCAGCGTCTGCTCATGTCTTCCTGAGAGCATCACATCTGCGCCCTCTTTTGCTAGAGCAAAGGCTATTGCTTTTCCAATACCTTGACTGCTTGCAGCTACCAATGCTTTTTTTCCAATTAGATTGACATCCATGTCAACACCTCCTCTGCTCTTATTTTAGCATACAAAAAGGACCTTGCTCACGTCGCAAGGTCCCTTTCCATTCTATTACAGCTTAAACCGGTCAACCGCCTGACTTAACGCCTGGCTTGATTCGTTCAGCATTTCAGTCGAGGTTTTCGTTCTTTCTAAAGCTTGTACTTGTTCATCGGTAGAAGCATGCACTTCCTCAGCTGAAGCCGCAGATTCTTCTGAAATGGCAGCAATGCTTTGAATGGAATCATTCATTTTCTGCTGTTCTTCTGTCATTTCATTGATCTGTGTATGAATGCTGTCAATGGAGCCGACAAGTGCCTGCATTTCCATTGTGATGCTGCTGAGTGCCTCACCTGTTGCATTGATGGCGTCACCTTGTTCCTCATTCATTTTACTTGCTGCTGTCATCGCTTCAGCCGCCTTCTTCGATTCATCTTGAATAAGTTTGACGGTTTCACTAATGTGTTTTGTTGATTGCGCAGATTGTTCAGCAAGCTTTCTTACTTCTTCTGCGACGACGGCAAACCCTCGTCCACTTTCTCCTGCTCTCGCTGCTTCGATGCTTGCATTCAGTGCAAGTAAATTCGTTTGATCAGAGATTTCAGAGATCGCCGTCACAACGTTTTCAATATTTTTCGTTTTATGCTCAAGGTCAAGCAGCATTTGCTCTACCTTCTTCGATTCTTCATTCGCTTGTGTTGATTTTTGGACGAGCAAACCAAGAGCATCGAGCCCTCTGTAGCCTGCATCTTCAGATGATTTTGAGTTGACTTGCATTTGCGTGGCAAGCTCACCCATATGACGTACTTTTTCATACAAATGCTCTGATTTTTCATTAATTGTTTCAGCATCTATTGCTTGTTTAGACGCCCCTGTTGCCACCTCTTGAATGGCAGTTGCAATCTGTTCGCTTGATAGCAAGGTCTCATTTGAAATTTGCGTGACTTCATCCGTTGATTTCACAACCTGGTCTGAAGCCCCTTTCACTTTTTCAATTAACTCCCTAATGCCCTCTGTCATTTGATTAAAGCTTTTCGTGAGGAAACCTATTTCATCTTGGGACTTCGTTTCAAGCGAGCTGGTTAAATCGCCTTCAGTCACTTTACGAACATGCTCTATCAGACGCTTGATTGGCGTTGTAATGCTTCTTGCTAATAAGAAGCTGAGGATCATCGCAAGAATAATGGCAATGACGGATATAATGATGCTTGTTTGATTCATTTGTTCTGTGATCCAAAGCAGTTTCTTTTTCTCAAAGCTGACCCCTATCGTCCAATTAGTTTCTTTAATTTTAGATATGACGGTCAGCTGTTTATTATCATCAATTCCAGAATTGTCGATCGCTTTTTTCACAGAAGCGACTTTTGATATGTTCTTTCCTTGCTCTGTTGGATGCGCCAAAATGGTTCCTGTGCCGTCAACTAAGAAAGCGGTTCCCATATAAGGAATCTTTTGTTCCTTTATATAGGATTGAATGGAGGACAGCTTCAAATCAAGCCCAGCGACTCCAATGACTTTTCCATTTCGTACAATCGCCTTAGTGGCTGAGACGACCATTTCATTCGTTGCTTTATCAATATATGGGTCTGTCCACAGGACCTCATCCGGCTTTTCAGCCGCTTGAATATACCAATCTCGTTTAGAAGGATCATATCCTTCACCAAAATCGGACTCTGGGAAAGCGAACATTTTGCCATCACTTGTTCCAATATAGGCAAGCGAGATGAGTTCATCCTGCTCCTGTAAGCCTTTTAGTTCATCGCTTTCAAATGCCAATGTTTGTTTTGTTTGTTTTTGTGCAAAATCTTCAGTAAGTGTACTTGTTGCTAGTTTGTTAATTGTATCACTGTAACCATCAAGTCTTAATGCAATAATGTCTTTCATGCTTTCTGCTGTTGCTGCTGTGGTGGTTTTTGCATCTCGTTCAATGAGTGGTTTTAATACCAAGTTGGAACCCACTTGAACCGCCACGACGGTTAAAATTAAAATAACTGAGATAAAAACAGCTATCTTCATTTGAAGTTTCTTAAACATCTCATCACCCCTACATCCTACTTTCGCATCTTATTTTGTATATCGGCAAAATTGGTACCGCATTCAATAGTTGTAAGAAAATTTAAATAGAAAAAACAAGCCATAAAGGCTTGTTTTAAGTAAAATATTCAATTTTTGCAGACGGAAAGTACTGATCGATATATGATTCTAACGTCTGCCTTAGTTCTTGTTCCTCATCTTTTTGGTAGATATATTTCCCGATTCCATATCTACCCCATTTGTATCTTCTTTTTTCTTCATCTAATTCTAATTTTGATTTTGGATAGTTTTTTTGGATCACACGCTTCGCTGGTTTTGTAAAGCGGTGCTGAATCATTTCAAAGGTGATATCGTGTCTCACATCTTCAGGAAGGGCGGCATCGAGCTTTTCAAAAAGAACTTTATACCCTTCCTGCCAGCCTTCGTGAATGTAAATAGGGGCTATAATAAAGCCAAGAGGATAGCCTGCTTTTGCCACTTTGACAGCTGCTTCAATCCGCTGATCGAGCGGTGATGTCCCAGGTTCGAAATATTTAATCACATAATCAGCATTGATACTAAAGCGGAATCTTGTTCGACCGTTGTGCTTTGCATCTAATAGATGATCGACATGATGAAATTTAGTAACGAAGCGAAGCTTGCCAAGGTCGGTTTGCCCAAAATATTCAATCGCTCGCTTTAGTGTATGTGTCAAATGGTCAATTCCTACGATGTCAGAAGTACAAGAGGCTTCAAATCTTGTGATATCCGGTGCACGCTCGTTCATGTACTGCTCAGCCTGATCTAATATTTCTTCTACATTCACGTACGTACGAATGTACGGCTTACTTCCCATTGTCGTTTGCAGATAGCAATAATGACAATGCCCCATACATCCCGTCGCAAAAGGGATCGCATACTCCGCAGATGGTTTAGAGGTATCAAACTTCAATGTTTTCCGCACACCTATGACAAGCGTCGATTTTGCATTGCGATACTTTTGCAAGTCATTTTTCCCTGGGATATTTCTCACCTGGTTATGTGAAGTCGTTTCTCTTATTTCAATTCCCATACCCTCGAACTTTTCCTTCAGCTCTTGTCCTAACGGGTATTCTAACGCCCGAGGTTCAATATAAACAAGCTGGGGGACGAAAGGTTTGATCATATTTAGCACATCCTTCCCTTTAAGGTTTCATACCGTTACTTTAACCGCTCAGGATGGCTTTTATCCTTTCTAAAATCTCCCTTATTCAAACAAATCTTGATAAAGGGCTTCTGCTTCTTCGTATGTTGGAAATACGGCATCATCAGGTGCTAATGGATGATACGTTTCCAGTAAAAATAGCGCAAGCTCCTCTTCGTGGTATGGATGTGAAACGATTTCCGCTTCTTTAATTTGTG
The DNA here is from genome assembly GCF_000715205.1 of Bacillus zhangzhouensis. Taxonomy (GTDB): domain Bacteria; phylum Bacillota; class Bacilli; order Bacillales; family Bacillaceae; genus Bacillus; species Bacillus zhangzhouensis. Next base: position 5,457 of record NZ_JOTP01000035.1, read on the forward strand.
CTACGTTTGCTGCATGTGGATTTCGATAAATCACATATACTTGATCACCCGGCTTATAGTCAGAGAAAGGCAATCTGGTCACCTCCATTTTTTAATTATAGGTTACCCTTCTCTCTGCTCGATATGACTCAATATGATAAAATTCGACAAAAAAACCAGACAGTTAAACCTGTCTGGTTTGATTCACTTAGTTATGTTGAAACGTTTTCTTGACGAATTCAACCACTTCTTCTGTGGTGCTAAGTGATAAAATATGCTCTTTAAATGATGCAGCTTCTTCCTTAGAAAGCTTGCTTAGCTGTGTTCTTGCTGGAAGAATGGATGTTGCACTCATTGAGAATTCATCTAATCCTAATCCAAGTAGAAGTGGGATTGCGATTTCATCTCCTGCCATCTCACCGCACATGCCAACCCATTTACCTTCTTTATGCGCTGCTTCAATAACAAGCGTAATAAGACGTAAAATGGCTGGGTTGTATGGCTGATAAAGATAAGACACTCGTTCGTTCATTCGATCAGCAGCCATTGTGTATTGAATCAAATCATTTGTTCCAATACTAAAGAAATCCACTTCTTTTGCAAATTGGTCTGCTATGACAGCTGTTGATGGAATTTCCACCATTATACCGATTTCAATGGAATCAGATACGTCTGTACCAGCGGCAACCAACGCTTCTTTTTCTTCAAGTAAAATGGCTTTTGCTTCTCTAAATTCAGGTAACGTCGCGATCATAGGGAACATGATTTTCAAGTTTCCATATGTACTTGCACGAAGTAAGGCGCGTAGTTGTGTTCTGAAAATCTCCTGCTCTTCTAAGCAAAGGCGGATCGCTCTAAAGCCAAGGAACGGGTTCATTTCTTTTGGAAGCTGCAAGTAAGGGAGTTCTTTATCGCCACCAATATCAAGTGTGCGGACAACAACTGCTTTACCTTCCATCTTCTCTAACACTGTTTTATAAGCATTGAACTGTTCTTCTTCTGTTGGAAGCTGATCTCTGCCCATGTATAAAAACTCTGTACGGTACAATCCGACTGCTTCGCCGCCATTTTCAAGTACACCTTTTACATCTTCAGGTGTTCCGATATTTGCAGCTAACTCTACGTGAACGCCGTCTTTTGTGACCGTTGGTTGGTCAACAAGTTTCGCCCATTCCGCTTTTTGAGCTAAGAAGTCTTCATGCTTTTTTTGATACGCTTTCACTTCATCTTCAGAAGGCTGAATGATGACGTCTCCAGTAATACCATCAACAATGATGAGATCATCGTTTTTCACCGTTTTTGTTGCTTCTTTTGTTCCAACAACTGCTGGAATCTCCATTGATCTTGCCATGATAGCTGAGTGAGAAGTACGACCACCGATATCTGTCGCAAAACCTTTGACGAATTGTCTGTTTAGCTGAGCAGTATCAGAAGGTGTTAAATCTTCTGCAATGATAATGACTTCTTCAGAAATCATACTTGGGTTTGGAATATCAACGCCTAGCAAATGTCCAGTAACACGTTTTGTTACGTCGCGAATATCCGCTGCACGTTCCTTCATGTATTCATTGTCCATTGCTTCGAACATCGTGACAAACATTGTTGCTGTTTCTTTTAAAGCAAATTCAGCATTTACTTTATCAGATTTGATTTTATCCATCACTGGGTTTAGCAGCTCTGGATCACTTAACACAAGAAGGTGCGCAGAAAAGATATCTGCTTTGTCTTGGCCAAGCTCTTTTAGCGCATGTTCTTTAATTGCTTCAAGCTCTTGTTTTGAAACATGAATTGCTTCTTCAAAACGTTTCACTTCTGTCTCTGGATCGTTGATGTCTTTTTGGTGAACTGTTAAATCTGGTTCTTCGAGACGATATGCTTTTGCAATCGCAACGCCTGCTGAAGCACCGATTCCTTTCAGTTGTTGCATTACTCGCCTAGGCCTTCACTTTTCATTGTGTCTTTTAGCGCAGCAAGTGCATCATTTTCATCAGAACCAGAAGCAGAGATCGTGATCGTAGCACCTTTCGCGATTCCTAGAGACATTACACCCATAATAGATTTAAGGTTCACTGTTTTACCATTATATTCTAAGTTGATATCAGCATCATATTTACTAGCAGTTTGTACAAGAACTGTTGCAGGACGTGCGTGAATTCCAGAATCTGCAGTTACTTTGAATGTTTGTTGAGCCATTTTTATCAATCTCCTTTTTATACAATTAATACATCCACAATATTATATCATACTGCCGAGCTTGTCATCTAACAAGAACGGCAGTTATGAAAATTATTTTGAAATTTTCATGATGTTTTCTTGACCAGCCTTGATTTCACCGGATTCTTGAAGGTCAATAAATTGTCCTTCACCTAAGTTTGTAAATATAATTGGTGTCATCAAAGATGGTACTTCTGACTTAATTTTATCAATATCAACCTCTAAGAGTTTTTGACCGATTTCTACTTGATCTCCCTCTTTTACAAATGCTTCAAATCCTTCTCCTTTGAGGCTGACCGTATCAATACCGAAGTGGATCAAAATTTCAAGTCCACCATCAGATTGCAGGCCAATTGCGTGTTTCGTTGGGAAAACATTTAAGATTCTCCCTTTCACCGGCGAAATCACCGTTCCATCTTTTGGCAAGATGGCGAAACCGTCACCCATCATTTTCCCTGAGAATACTTGATCTGGTACATCTGTAATCGGATGAAGCTCCCCTGTAATTGGTGAAGCAAAGATTTCTTCCCCTTGCTCGTTTTGAAGCGGTTTTGCAATGACTTCTTCGACCTGCTGGCTGACTTCTTCTTTTGCAGAAGGGTCTTTAGCTGGACGTGGCGTACGGCCTGCAATGATGTCTTGCATTTGTGTTTTTAAATTATCAGAGCGCGGACCAAAGATTGCCTGGATGTTGTTCCCTACTTCGAGGACACCTGATGCGCCAAGCTTTTTCAAGCGGTCTTTGTCCACTTTCTTCTGATCATTTACTGTGACACGCAAACGCGTAATACAAGCATCTAGGTGTTTAATGTTTTCTTGGTCACCCATTGCTTCAAGGATTTCATACGGCAAGTCATCAGCTTTTCCAGCCTTAGCCCCGCTTGCACCATCTGCTGCTTCATCCTCGCGACCTGGCGTTTTCAGATTAAATTTGCGAATTGCGAATCTAAATCCGAAGTAATAAATGACAGCAAGTACGAGACCTACTGGAATCACAAGCCACCAAGCCGTTCTGTTTGGCAAAATACCGAATAAGAAGAAGTCGATCAACCCTCCTGAGAATGTCATGCCGATTTTCACGTTTAGAATATCCATTATCATAAAGGATAATCCAGCAAATACACAGTGAATTGCAAATAATAATGGGGCAACGAACAAGAATGAGAATTCAAGCGGTTCTGTAATCCCTGTTAAGAAAGAAGTAAGTGCCGCTGAACCCATAATTCCAGCTACAAGCTTTTTATTCTTAGGTTTTGCTTCATGGTAAATCGCAAGTGCTGCGGCTGGAAGTCCAAACATCATGAACGGATATTTCCCTGTCATGAATGTTCCGGCTGTCAGCTGAACACCATCTTTGATTTGTGCCATGAAGATACGCTGGTCACCACGGACAAGCTCTCCTGATAAGCTCTTATAGCTAAAGAACTCATACCAGAATGGCGAGTAGAAAATGTGGTGCAGACCAAACGGAATAAGTGAGCGTTCAATCACACCGAATACGAAGGCAGCAAGCGGCTCGTTCGCTGCAAGCAGTCCTGTTGAAAACGAGTTCAGTGCACCTTGGATTGGCGGCCAAATAACTAGCATCAAAAGCCCTAAAATAAGTGCTGAAATGGATGTAACGATTGGAACAAAACGTTTACCAGCAAAGAAACCGAGATATTGCGGGAGCTCAATTTTGTAAAATTTATTATACATATAAGCTGCTAATACCCCAACAATGATCCCGCCAAAAACGCCGGTAGACAAGGTCGGAATGCCGAGCATATTAATATACGCTGGATGGCTTTCCTTAAAGAACTGGGCCAGTTTGATAGAATCTGACGGAATCGATCCATTGGCCATTAATACGGCACTCATCGTAACGTTCATGACAAGATAACCGATGATCGCGGCAATTCCTGCCACTCCGTCCCCATTGGCAAGACCGATGGCAACCCCTACAGCAAATAAGAGCGGAAGATTAGAGAAGACAATGTTCCCTGCATTTTCCATAACACTTGCCACAAGCTGAATTGTATCATTGCTTAAAAATTGAGCTACATCAATCAGCTGAGGATTTTGCATCGCATTTCCAAGTGCTAGTAAAATACCAGCAGCAGGAAGGATCGCAACTGGAAGCATAAGTGCTCGTCCAATTTTTTGCAATACCCCAAAAAGTGATTTAAACACTGGTTGAACCTCCTTTTGTTTTCGCTTACAACATACATTTCAATCGCCCTCTGACGTACATTTCATAATTAACCGTTTACATTTCATTTTCAAACACAAAAAAAGGCATGGTGATATAAGGTTACGCAAATAACAGGATCTTATCCTGTATTTACCTTAAGTCACTCATGCCTGATCGAATCAGTTACACGTTTCAAGGAAACTATGAAATTTTATTAGTCAATCTGTACAGGTGAAGTGTCAGGTAGACAGCTTCTGCATCATGTACAGGCTTTTTCAATGCATGTTGCAAAATTTTGATCATTTTCCAAGCAGTATTATAGCATAAAGGATATTCATTTTTCAATAGATGAAGCAACTTTTCTGGTTCCTCTAATGATTCTTCCCGTTTAATACGCTCAATCGAAAACGTAATATGGCGCAATAAGCGTAAATAATGAATACTTTCTCTATCTACTTTCATATGAAATGAATCTTCTATGACCTGAACCATTTGCGTGATGAGCTGCGAATGACGGTTCACCTCAGATAAGGGCCGATTCGTTAAAGCCGAATGAATATGGAGCGCAATAAAACCAATCTCTCCTTCTGGCAGCTTTGTTTCAACATCTGGCCGCTCGTTAATCAGTTCAACGACTTCCTTTGCGACCTCGTATTCTTTCGGGTACAGCGATTGTGTCTCAAGCATAAAAGGATTGGTAATATCATAACCTTGCTGCACCCGCTTAAAACTAAAGGCAATATGGTCGGTCAGTGCGATATGAATGTGCTCATTCAAGCGATGACCCATTTTTTCTCGTATATGATAAATGACGTCATTGGCAAGCTCGATCATGTTCTCATCAATGTGATGAAGCAGCTGTTTATATTCTGTTTGTTCCTTCGTGTTTTTTAACACAAACATCTTTTCAAATGCCGCTTGATCGAGAACATCACCCGATTTTTTTCCAAAGCCGATCCCTTTTCCAATCAGAACCACTTCGCCCAAAGAAGGGTGTCTTGCGATGATGACATTATTATTTAACGCTTTATCAACGGTGAAGGATTCCATGAACATCCCCACCTCCTTCTTATTCAATCCCTCTTATCGTACAAAACAGATGAAACGTGCGTCAACGATTGTTTTGCAAAACAGTGGTTGCTCGCTCAATGAGGCGAAATGGCAGCACTCTTTTTTCTGGTGCGTCTCCCTTTAACGCCCGGTCGTACAAGTCAAATGCTTCCTGCCCCATTTGTTTGAGTGGAATTTCAATGCTGGAAATCCCTAGAGCCTCACTCAATTGTTCATTTTGAAAGCTGAGTATGGCTGGTGATTCTCCTACTTTTATATGGTGACGTTGCGCTTCTAATAAAAAACCTGCTGACACGTTGTCATTTGTGATCAGCAATGCCGTGGGACGATTTTTCATCCCCTGCCATTCTGTAAATAATTGCTTTCCATCAAAAAGTGTTAACTTCCCTTCGATGATCCATTTCTCATCAATGTCCTGCCCAAGCGATTGCATCATATCTTGATAAGCTTGAAGGCGTGTTTGGCTATTCGCTCCCTCTGTTCTGGCAAGAACGATCGCAATTCGCTCGTGCCCGCATGCTGCTAAATGATGAAGCCCTTCTTTCAACGCTTGATCATGTGCAATCGACACCGCTGAACAGTCATCATGTGGAGTAGGATGACAAAAAATAATGGGGCCAGATTCCTGCCACTTTAAAATGTCTCGATCACTTAACGCATTTGAGCAAAAGATTAAACCGTCCACACGTCGCTCATTTAAACTCATCAAAGCTTCTTTTTCCTTTAATGGATCATATCCCGTTTGAAACAAGGCAAAGTGCATCCCGCACGCCTGGGCTTTCTCAGCAATGCCTGTGACAAGTCCGCTGAAATAGGAATGATCAATCGTTGGAAGTACGATTCCAAACATATTAGAGTAGCCCTTTGCTAAATGCACAGCCTGAATGTTTCTCGTATATTTGAGCTCTTTCATCGCATTCAGTACACGTTCTCGTTTTTCTTCTTTCACATAAGGATGATGATTCAACACACGTGATACAGTTGTTACAGATACGCCCGCTCTTTTCGCAATCTCCCTTATGTTTGGCATTTTTTCTCCTACTTTCTCTTGATATGGTAAGCGTTTCATACTTTAAGATGTATGTGAGCTGAACAAATCACTGGATGGAAAGGGGAATTCAAGATGGGTATTATCATATGGATTATATTATGTATGACTGTTTTGTTTTCTGCTCGCTTCGCACTACATCCTTTAGGAAAAGAACATAAAATCAAACCGTTTGAATCAATTGATGATTTTTTTGTTGATAAGGATCGAAAAGAGTGACAAAAAATCACGATGACACTTCCAATACTTGGACGTTCATCGTGATTTTTTTCATTACTTGATGATCGTCAGCTCTTTTGGATAATTGGTTAAGGTGACTGGACCATCTGCTGTAATCAGAACATCATCTTCAATTCTAACTCCGCCGACTCCTGGGACATAAATACCCGGCTCGATCGTATACACCATGCCTTCTTTCAGAAGGTCGTCATTTGCTTGACTCATGGAAGGAAACTCATGAACTGAAACCCCTAATCCATGTCCAAGGCGGTGAGCGAAATATTCACCATATCCCGCTTCTGCGATCAGCCCTCTTGCCTTCAAGTCAAGGTCACCGATTCTCACGCCTGGCTGGCTCATTTCAAGTGCTGCCATTTCTGCTTTTAAGACGGTTTCATAGATATCCTTTTGCTTTTCAGATGCTTCTTGGTAGATGAATGTTCTTGTAATATCTGAACAATATCCATCCACAATCACACCAAGGTCAAATAACACAAAATCGCCTTTTTTTAAGGCTGCCTGCCCTGGATTGCCGTGAGGCTCGCCTGATTTTTCTCCAAAGAGAACCATTGTTGAAAAGGACATGCCTTGGATGCCTTGTTTCTTTAGTTCATATTCAATGACAGCGAGTACTTCTGTTTCTGTGACACCTTCTTTTAAGGCGTTGACCCCAATTTTCACACCTTCATCAGCCAATTGAGCGGCTTTTTTTAGTGTAGCAATCTCTGTCTCGTCCTTAATCAGTCTTAGCTGGTTCAACTCCTCTTCTGCCCGGACGAATGTTTCTGCCCCGGTGACAGCTTGCAGCTGCTCTGCTCTTTGAAGCGGAATCGACTCTTTTTCAATCGCAAGACGAGTCGCTCGTACACCTCGTTTTTCTATTGCGGTTTTAATAAAATCAAATGGGTTTTCGTGGTCTTCGTATCCAATGATATCGCCCGACCATCCAGCATTTTTCGCCTGCTCGACTTCCATCTTAGGCAAAATAAAAAATGGATCTGCCTCTTGAAACACAAACAGCCCCATCACTCTTTCATGCGGTTCTGTGAAGTATCCAGATAGATAAAACACATTCTCCTTTGTATGTATAAATGCACCTTGAATGTCTTTTTTCTTTAGCCAAGAAGACAAGCTCTTCATTCGGTTCATCGTGATCCTCCTCACACGTTTTACTACTGATCTATTGTATCAGTTTTTGCTATATTTCGCACAAAAGCGCACTGGCATGAAGCCAAGTGCGCTTAGTTGATTTGGTTAAGATGCACGGAGCAGACGCAGTCCATTTAAAATGACCAAAATCGTACTTCCTTCATGCCCAATGACGCCAAAAGGCAAATCAAGAACTTGTAAGAAATTCGCACAAATTAACAGACAAATCACAGTTAACGAGAAAATGATGTTTTGCTTAATGATTCTATTCATCTTTCTTGAAAGGCGAATCATCTTTGTTAGGTTATTTAAATTGTTCTTCATTAAGATGAGATCCGCTGTTTCTAAGGCAACGTCTGTGCCACCGCCCATCGCAACGCCAACATCTGCTGTGGCGAGTGCAGGTGCATCATTGATCCCGTCTCCTACCATAATGATCGAATCACCTTGTTTTTTTAATTGATTGACTTCGTTTACCTTTTCATCTGGAAGGCATTCAGCAACAACGGTTTGGATGCCGGCTTCCTCCGCAATGGCTTCAGCTGTTTTTTGCTGGTCCCCTGTCAGCATGACCGTTTGAATGCCTAAATCATTCAGCTCTTGAATTATCTTTTTGGCTTCTGGTCTGATTTGATCCTTAAGACCAAGGCACCCGACGACTTCTTGATCCTTTTGAACATATACCACTGTATATCCTTGTGATGAAAGATCGTCACCAATCTCTTCAATCTCGCGGTCCATTGAAGCCTTGCCGGCAAAGTCTTTCTTCCCAATACGCCACGTTTCTCCATTTAGTTGTGCTTTTACACCAAAACCAGAGGTTTCTTCAATGGTGACATGTGCAGATCGTTCCGCTTGATGCTCTTTAGCCATATCAGAAATTGCTTTAGCTAATGGGTGGTTTGATTGACTTTCGATTTGATAGAGCGCCTGATAAAAAGCAGGTGCATCTTGGCCATTGGCCATCACAACCTTTTCTACAGCTGGCTTCCCGCTTGTAATCGTCCCCGTTTTATCAAAAGCAATCATGGTGCTTGTGCCTAATTTTTCTAAAAAGACGCTTCCTTTTACAAGCATTCCATTTCTTGCGCCGTTTGAGATAAGTGAAAGAGCGGCTGGCATAATGGATGCAACAAGCGCACAAGGTGAAGCAACCACCATAAACACCATCGCCCGATAAAAGGTTTCACTCATGCTCCAGCCAAGCACAAAATGAGGCAGGAACATTAAAATAGCGACGGTGATTAACACACCTTTTACATATGCACCTTCAAATTTTTCAATGAATGCTTGGCTTGGCGAAACACTTTCTTGAGCGGATTCAACAAGCTTAATAATCTTATGAAAAAGCGTCTCTTCATTATATTTCGTTACTTCTACTGTTAATGAACCATTTAAGTTCACTGTTCCTGCAAACACGTCTTCCCCTTGCCCTTTTTCCTGAGGAACCGATTCACCAGTCAGTGCAGATTCGTCTACACTTGTTCTCCCGCTTAGGATCACACCATCTGCCGCAATACGCTCTCCAGCTTTGATCATAATACGGTCACCCGGTGTTAATGATGAAGCAGCGATTTGAATGGTTGTGCCATCGTCTTCAATTAAAGTCGCTTCATTTGGTGCGATACTCATTAAAGCTGTTAAATCTTTCTTGCTTTTATTTGACGTATACGTTTCAAGCGCACCACTCAATGAAAAAATAAAAATTAAGATAGCGCCCTCTGCCCAATATCCAATAATAGCTGACCCTATCGCTGCAAAAATCATTAAAAGTTCTACATTCAGTGTCTTAGACGAAATCGTTTCTTCGATCCCTTCTTTCGCCTTTGCAAAACCTCCAATAACAAAAGCAAGGATGAAAAGAGGGATACTCCACATGCTTTCATCCTTTAGAACCCACCCAATCAAGATGAGAATTCCCGAGATGCCTGCTGCTATTAATTCTCCGTGCTGTGCCCATTTGTGAAAGGACCATTTCGATTCCTTTTGTTTTGTCGTTTGATAAAGTGCTGTATTCTCATTCATGATTGTTTTCTCCTCTCTAATTGATAATGTTTTTCACATCATCAATCGTTACCCGTTCCGTTTTCCATCTATATTTTCTGCTATTTCAAGCTCTTTATTGGTCTGTAATTCATTATAACAGGTTCTGATCAATTTTCAATTAATAATTATTATAATTTCTTTTTGATAATAATTATCATTATTGATGTAGATCATTCCATCCTCTTCTGAGCACAGTTTATTCAAATAAAAAGCAATTGAACACTAAAAAAGAACCAAAGGAATGACCCTTGGTTCTTCATAGAAAGCATTTGTTTTACGAATTCGTCCACTCTTTGATTTGTTTTTTCGTCAGTGGACCTACATGGTTTTTCACCACTTCTCCTTTTTCATTAATTAAAAAGGTGGTCGGGATCGTGATGATTTGATATTTCTTCATCATTTCTCCGTGCTCATCAAGAACGATCGGGAACGTAAACTTTCTGTCTTTCACAAATTGGGCGACAGCGTTTTTACTTTGTTCAGCACCTAGTAAATTAACGGTCAGAATATCAACATCACTTTGATTTTCTTTCACGATCTGCTCAAAGGCTGGCAGCTCCATTTTGCAGGACGGACACCATGTTGTCCAAAAATGCAGGATCGTTCGTTTCCCTTTCGGCGGAACGATTTGCGTTTCACCAGTTAATGTAGGAACCTCTATCCTCGGCGCCATAACAGGTGCTTTCGCTTCTGCCTCTATGTTCATCAGAAATAGAAGGAGGGCCATGATCAGAAGACTGGCGGGTAGATATTTACGTTTCATCAAGATCTTCCTTCCCAGTTTTCTTATAGCTTGCCCTCTCGATGAAGATGACATTCAAGCTTTTTTCATTCTAAGAAACACCGAAACACCAAGCTCCTTACAAATGGTTGCATAATGCAGCGCAGTCAGCAGCAGCATGCCCGTGTTCATTCCTAATATAACGCCCATCATGTTCAGGCTTTCGATTGACCCAAGGAAATACACCATAGAAAATGAGACGACATGTACCCATATATTATGTAGGAACACATCTTTAATCAGCCCCATACCGATTAAACACGCTTGAAATGGCATCACAAACAGATGGCATAAAAAGTACGGCCAGAGAAGCTGCAGATAGACGGCAGCTTGGGGTGAGTCAAAAAAGAGCTGCGTGAGCGGATAAGCGAAATAATACATCACCATCACTGCCGGCACCCCATACCCAAACGTAATGAGAATCGCTTGCCTGACACGTTTTTTCACGAGATCATACTGCCCTAAAGCATAGGCTTCAGATACATTCGGAATCATCACAATCATGATCGAATGGGCGATAAACGCGGGGAAAAAACCAATCGACATCGCTACACCAGCAAGCATGCCGTAATGATCAACAGCCTGTGTTCCAGAGATGCCTGCTGCCACGAGAGCTCCTTTGATTAAAAAGGGTTCAATGGCATTGGCGATGGCATGAAAGATGCGCATGCCAGTTGTCGGAATCGAGACAGCCAACAAGCGCTTTCTCACGTCAATCCCTCTTAGTTCAACAGACCTCACATTCACAGCATTTTTCGCCATGACGTATTGGGAGTATAAATAAATAAAGACAACAAGATCACTCGCAACAATGACCCCAATGGCGATGAGCACCGCTGTTTCAATATCAAAGGAATACCAATGGAAAAATAAAAACAAACAGATGAGCTGGATCGTTTTTTTCAGCATATTGGCTAGGGCGATTCTGCCCATTTGCTGCTTCCCCATAAAATAACCGCGTGCAATGGAGGTAAACGCAATAATCGGAATAAGAGACAGCACCAAGCCTTTCATGAGCGGATGGTACGACTGAAACACAGGAATGAAAGGCAGTACGATCGCTGCTGCTCCTGTGGTTGTACATGTCACCACAAGCGTCATTTTAAAGGCATGGCGGAGCATACTTTTGTGAAGGCGCTCATGCGATTCTGCAATGAATTTAGAAATGGAGACTGGAAGCTCTAAGCTAGCGATCACAAGTACAAGCATGATGATTGGCAGGATACTCATATATAGACCCATTCCATGTTCTCCAAGCTCTCTCGCTAAAATCATATTGACTAAGAACTCTATACACTCCGCAATGAAAGCTGCAACAGATAGCAGAATGACCCCTTTTACAAATCGATTCATGTAGCCTCCCCTTGTCTAAAAGCAAATTCTTTTCCCATTCTATGAGACAAGTCCTGAAAATATTTTGATAATTGAAGACAAAAAAAAGGCGACCTGTTGGTCGCTGCTTTTCTTTAGACGGCAAATACATGACGTCCGATCCGTTCTACAATTTTACGGGAACGAATCCAGTTATCTGTCGCCGTTTTCGGATTATAAAAATAAATGGCCTTTGTCGTTCTGTCATGTTCTTTCACAACTTGCTTCACAGCCTTCACAGAATCTTGATCTGCCTTATCATTAATACTTCCATTCGATACTGGCTGGAAGGCATTTCGCTGATAAATAACCGCTCTGACGCTGTCAGGAAAAGATCCATGCTCTACCCTATTTAAGACAACGCTTGCCACAGCTTTTTTCCCTGCGTAAGATTCACCTTTCGCTTCAGCATGTACCAATCGAGAGAGCAAGTCCATTTCTTCATTAGAATAACGCGTTTGTTTTTTTGAGCTTGCCTCTTTCGTCGTTTCAGACTTCACTTGTTTCTTTTGCTTCGGTTTTGAAGACTGTTTTTCTGTTGACGTACTTAGCATTTTGACTTTTGGCTGACGCTTCTCCTCTGAAAATGCTGGGATGACTTGATCGTGATCATCTTGATCTATATATGAAAACTGATGCTTAACAGGTGCTTGTGAAAGTTCGTGACTTAATGTGCCTTGCTGCTCTTGTATATTGTCCATCTTCATTGCTGCTACCAGCATAAGGATGACAAAAAGAGCTGTGTGAATTTTGATCATTCGCCTCATTCCTCCTTTAATCAAAGTAGGCCGTAAGATACTTGTCCACTCTAACAAGAGCTTCTTTTATTTTCACGCACAAAGATTTGCATGCCTGTCCAAATTCCGTCATAAAATGGCATGTCCTAGTTGGAATGCACATGAACTGGAATTGTTAGCGCTTAAAAAGGTCCCTTTTCCGCCTATAATCATCCTTATGCTCCTGATTATGGGTTATTACATTTTCTTTTCATATGTATCAAGCTGGTTTGAAGTATGACAAAAGAACCAAAATAAAAAAGCTTTCTCTCATTAGTGAGAAAAAGCTTTAGCTTCTTGCTTCTTTAAGATATTCAAAAATAACATCTCCACGATGTTTGGCAATTCCGCGAAAATATTTAAAATCATCTTGCTTTACCAAAATAGAACGAAAAGTTAAAAAATCATCTTTTTGAATGGTCACTTGCTTCTCCGTCCCATTCCGTAATGATTCGAGTATTGTGAGGATTTGTTCTTCAGTCAAAAAAACCGCTCCTTTTCTGCCATGATCAAATATTAAATATATCATTCGTTTGAGGAGCGTACAACGAAAACGAAACAAAAACGTCTTTATCCTTTACATTAGTATGAAAATATTGCAAAATACTTTTTAATAGGGAATGAAATCTGTTTTTAAAGGAGAGGGATCGGTTGAAGATTGCAAAAATTGGAAATGTGATCGAATTTAGAAATGGTTTAACAGGTGTAGTTGAAAAAGTGAATGAAAACTCTGTCATTGTGGATGTCACCATCATGGACAACTATAGAGATTTAGAACTGGATTCACTAACAGTCGTTAATCATAAAAACTATAAAATCATCAAAGACTCCGCACATTAATTTGCAATCCTCAATTCAGACTATCATTACATAAATATATACGAAGCAAAGCTGTCAGAGAGCTTTGCTCTCTTTTGAAAATCACATATGAAAAAGACTGACACCTTTTGAAGGGAGGTCAGTCTTTTTGCGTATGAAAGGTCTGCATTTCTGCCTTGGTCTTGTACATCTCTACTTCCTCAGGTGTTATAACGCCTTTATCAATTAAAAGCGCAATCACTCCAAGCAATGTGGAAGCACTCCATTTATATCGTTCTTTGTTTTGGTGTTCAAGCATCTGAAGCTCTTCTCTTAGCTCCAACAGCAGCTTCTCTGTTTTCTCTTCTTTGTTTTCCAACACAAACGCCTCCGTTTTCCACTCATTGCCCCTATTTTATCTCAAAGCAAACGTGATAAGCAAAAAAAGCACGATCAATCTTTACAAACATACGTTCTGTCATGTATAATAATTTTACGAGCTGGTAGCCCCCAGCCGTCCTAGCGAGTTCTATTCCTATTGGTATGAGAAGAGTGACATGACTCTTCTCTTTTTTTAGTTTCAGCCTTATATTTCCGCCTTGATTCCATAAAAAAAGACATGTCATCCGGCATGTCTTTTCCTATTATTAGCGATTATCAATCGTTTCTGGATACATATCATGATTCATCATACGATACGATGCCATTTCTTCATACTTTGTTCCAGGTTTTCCGTAGTTTGTATACGGGTCAATTGAGATGCCGCCTCTTGGTGTGAATTTGCCCCATACTTCAATATACCTTGGGTCCATCAATTCAATGAGGTCGTTCATGATAATATTCATACAATCCTCATGGAAGTCACCGTGGTTACGGAAGCTGAACAAATATAATTTTAACGATTTACTCTCGACCATGATTTCATTTGGAATATAGCTGATATAAATCGTCGCAAAATCTGGCTGCCCTGTTTGCGGACAAAGTGATGTAAACTCTGGGCAATTGAATTTTACGAAATAATCTCTATTTGGATGTTTATTCGGGAACGTTTCAAGCACTTGTGGTGCATATTCAAACAAATAATTGGTCCCTTGGTTTCCTAATAAAGTGACACCTTCTAATTCTTCTGGTTTTCTTGTCGTCATGTCGTCTCTTCCTTTCTATACGCCTCGTTTATTTCCCCACAATAATGTGTGCAGCTGCGGCAGCACTCTTACGCGGTTTAAATCTGAATCCTGCGCGACTTGATCTACAAGCGCTTCATATTTCTTTAATAAATGCGTCAATAAGTACGCATCATCACCTGTCGTCGTGTCATCATTTCCTACCTGTAAATAAAAAGGAAGCTCTGGGTATTTCGCATGAACATCCTTCGCATAGGCTAAATCACGATCATCAAAGATCACAACCTTCAGGCTTGCATGTTGCAATCTGTTTCCATTTTTCAATTCATCTATAATGCGTGTCAGTTTTGTAAAATCTGTTTTCATATTCGAGCTTGGCGGCTTTGGAGAAATGGTTAAATCATCAATTTTTAAAAACCAATCCTGATACATCGTTCCTTGTGTTTCAAGCGCAGTATCGATCCCTTCTTCATGCAGCAAATCAATGAGTGATTCCATTTGCTTTAAAAGCGCAGGATTCCCTCCGGAAATGGTGACATGAGAAAAAGCCTGTCCGCCTATTCTTTTCAGCTCTTGGACAATGTCCTCTGCCTGAAGCCACTGAATGTCATGCTTTGCTGAGCCATCCCATGTAAAGGAGGAATCACACCAGCTACAAGAATAGTCACAGCCAGCCGTTCTGACAAACATTGTTTTTTGTCCAATGACCATTCCTTCTCCTTGAATGGTTGGACCAAAGATTTCTAATACGGGAATCGCTTTAGCCATTGATCTCAACTCGTTTCGGACGGTAGATGCAGTAGCTTGTTGGTGTCTCTCTAACAAAGACCTGAACACATGTCGGTTTGTTCGCTAAAGTCGATAAATACGCTGCGACTTTGTCATGTACTGTCTTTGCCACAACCTCAGTGGTTGGCATCGCGTATGGATCGTTTGATGAAAATTCTTCATGGTCGTTAAGCAACGTGTGGTCGTACTGCCCATGAATAAGCTTCTTCAATGTACTGAAATTGACAAGGAACCCCGATTCATCTAGATCGTCTCCCGCAATGGTGATATTAATGGTGTACGTATGACCATGTACGCGGCTGCATGCACCGGCATCTTCTCGCGGGATAAAATGGGCAGCCGATACATGCATATCTTTGTTCAATTCAAACGAAAATGGATGATCCGTTTGTGGATAGATTTGAGAAAGCATTTATTTCGCCTCCTTCATTTCCATATAAGTGTCATAGCCGTTTTTCCGAAGCTTACATGCAGGACATTCCCCGCAGCCATCAGAAATGATGCCATTATAGCAAGTGAGCGTTTCATTTTTCACAAAGTCTAGCGCATCCAGCTCATCGGCCAGCTTCCATGTTTCTGCTTTATTCAGCCACATCAGTGGTGTATGGATGACAAATGGTTTTTCCATCGCCAGATTCACTGTGACGTTGCAAGATTTCACAAACTCATCTCGGCAATCTGGATAGCCGCTAAAGTCTGTCTCACAAACACCTGTGATAATATGTCTTGCTCCGATTTGATACGCAAGAATAGAGGCAAAGGATAAGAAGACTAAGTTTCTCCCTGGAACAAATGTGGAAGGCAGTTCTCCTTCTTTTTCCACAATATCAATGTCATCTCTTGTTAAAGCATTTGGTGCCAGCTGATTCAAAAGAGACATATCTAATAGATGATTCTTCACACCTAATTTGTCAGCGATTCTTTTGGCTACATCAATTTCTTCTTGATGGCGCTGATTATAATGAAAGGTCACTGTTTCTACCTCTTCAAATTGTTGAAGTGCCCATAATAAACAAGTCGTACTGTCCTGTCCCCCGCTAAAGACAACAACTGCTTTTTCATTTTTCATTTCCTGTTCTCCTCCTTTTGCAGATGAGTACAACCGTACAAAGCTGCATCTGAAAGGCTCATGAAAACCCCTATTTTCTCAAAAGAAAAGACACCTTCACATGTATATGAGGTGTCCTAGCCATAAAAAATAAAAAATGCCACATCCAAGGATACGGCAAGTCCTTAGTTTTTTATAGAGGGTTTTGCTAGAACCTCTCCCGTTTTCACGGATTTTTGTTCAATTTTCACAGAGCATAGTGTACCACATATTTTTCATGCAGGCTATCCCTTCTTTATCTATTTAGCGATTTAGGCACTTTTTTCAGACAAAGAAAGAGGATAAAAAAAATACTGACATAACCGAAAATAGGGTAAACCGTTGAAATCAGTGTACCGTATCCAATTTTACTGATCACATAACAGCATACGAGGATAAGAGATATCGTATAGATGCTTTTCAGTCGGATATACGCCCTCACCTGTCTTTCCAGCCCATATAAATTGCCTATGACGGATGTAAAGACTTCACCGAAAATCACGAATAAATAAATGAGATGAATGGAGTTTGCTACTTGATACACCACTTGGGCCATTGGAATATCATACGCCTCGAGCATATCTAATGAAGAAAGAGATAAAAAGCAAGCAAGCAAAATGAGTGTAAGCATGACGCCCCCAAGAACCGCTCCCTTTTTAATCACAGCTTCTGATGTCATTTCATTTGCGACCGGCACTAACACAGCTTGAGATAGCGCTAAATTAAAGGCACCATATGAGACAGCAGACAACATCCATTCGCCCTCTCCCATTTGCAGCGCAAGAACGTGACTTGCACTGCTGCTAAAAACAAATGAATCAAGAAACACGATCAATGAAAAGAAAATAAGCATCGGGACAACGAGTACGTTGACACCGAATAATCCTTTTGATCCTTTAAAAAGCACAATGATGCTCAGAATGATCGTCAATAAAATGCCATATTCCTTTGATACACCAAGCTGCTCCTCAAAAATAGCACCTGCGCCAGAAATCATCACTGAGGTGACACCAAGTAAAATAAAAAACATGACGACATTAATATATCGACTCGCAGCTGCTCCAAATAAAAAACGATTCATATCTTGATAAGACTCTGCTTGAATTCGCTTAGAAATAAGCATCATTTTTGCGCCAAGGAAAGTAAAAATAGCACCGCTAATCAGGATTCCCAGTAATCCAATCCAACCAAAACGAACAAAAAATTCTACAATTTCTTTTCCTGTCGCAAACCCAGCTCCAACCACAGTTCCTACATATACAAAGGCAAGCTGAAAAGCGGATTCATTTGAACGTTTCATGTGACCCCTCCGCACCCATCACTTTCGTTTGTCTCTTTTTTATCCTATGAGACAAATTCCTTGAAAAGAAGGACAAACCATGATTAAATGCAAAAAAGGATTTTTCATCCGCCTTTGAGCAAAACAGTTGAAAGTCAAAATAGGTCAGAGTATACTATATTCAAAGATGGTCAAACAATAGACCATTTTATTTAACATTCATTGGTCAAATAAAGTCAAACTTTATTTTAAGGAGGTCATGGCAAATGCGTTGTCAACATTGTCAAGTAAATGAAGCAACTATTCGCCTGAATATGCAAGTGAATTCGTCCCGCAGCCAAATGGTTTTATGTGAAGACTGCTACACCTCTTTGATGGAGCAGTCAAAAATGAAAATGGGACCTCAATTGTTCGGAGGAAGTTCATTCTTCTCCGAGTCAACAGGACATGCCCCAAGTGGGGAACAGCCTAAACAAAAAGGCTTACTCGATGAGCTTGGCCGGAACTTATCTGATGGCGCAAATGCTGGTTTGATTGATCCAGTCATTGGCCGTGATGAAGAAGTCACAAGAGTCATTGAGATTTTAAATAGAAGAAATAAAAACAACCCTGTTCTGATTGGTGAACCAGGCGTTGGTAAAACAGCGATCGCCGAAGGACTTGCACTAAAAATTGCGAGTGGCGATGTACCAAATAAATTAAAGAACAAACAAATCTATTTATTAGATGTCTCCTCACTTGTGGCGAACACAGGTGTACGTGGTCAATTTGAGGAACGAATGAAGCAGTTAATCAAAGAATTGCAAAATCGTAAAAATATTATCCTATTTGTTGATGAAATCCATCTTCTTGTAGGGGCAGGGTCTGCCGAAGGATCAATGGATGCTGGAAACATCTTAAAACCAGCCCTTGCACGAGGCGAGCTTCAGCTAGTAGGTGCGACCACATTAAAAGAGTATCGCCAAATTGAAAAAGACGCCGCACTTGAACGCCGCTTCCAGCCCGTCATCGTAGACGAGCCAACACAGGATGAAGCGATCGACATCTTAAAAGGCATTCAAGATAAGTATGAAGCCTATCATGGTGTCACCTATTCTGATGAAGCCATTAAAGCGTGCGTTCAATTATCTTCACGGTATATTCAAGACCGTCACTTGCCGGATAAAGCCATTGATTTAATGGACGAAGCTGGTTCAAAAGCGAATCTTTCTCTTGATGTAGCAAGTGAAGATGAATTAACAAACCGTCTTGCACAAATCGCTGCTGAAAAACAAGCTGCTTTAAAAGAAGAACAATATGAAAGAGCAGCGAAGCTTCGAGATGAAGAAGAAGCGATTGAAGCAAGACTTAAGCACAAAACAGATCACAAAGAACATGTCGTCACAGCAGAGGATATCGAGGGCATTGTGGAACAAAAAACAGGCATCCCTGTCGGCAAACTGCAAGCAGACGAACAAACAAAAATGAAAGAAATTGATGTTCGTTTAAAAGCACGAGTGATTGGTCAAGAACATGCCGTAGAAAAAGTGGCGAAAGCCGTGAAAAGAAGCAGAGCTGGCTTAAAATCGAAACATAGACCGACTGGCTCCTTCCTTTTCGTTGGACCAACAGGTGTCGGGAAAACCGAATTGTCTAAAACGTTAGCCGAAGAATTATTTGGCTCAAAAGATGCGATCATTCGTTTAGATATGAGTGAGTATATGGAGAAACACTCCGTGTCCAAAATCATCGGATCTCCTCCTGGTTACGTTGGACATGATGAAGCTGGTCAGCTTACTGAAAAGGTTCGCAGAAAGCCATATAGCATCATTTTGCTGGATGAAATCGAAAAAGCACATCCTGATGTCCAGCACATGTTCCTTCAAATCATGGAAGATGGCCGGTTAACAGACAGCCAAGGCAGAACCGTCAGCTTTAAAGACACGGTCATCATTATGACAAGTAACGCAGGCAGCACAGATAAAACGGTCAAAGTCGGCTTCCAGTCTGATCAGGAAGAAGCAATTGAGGAACAATCACTGATTGATTCACTCAGCGCCTATTTCAAACCAGAATTCTTGAATCGTTTTGACAGCATCATTCAATTTGACTCATTAGACAAAGACGACCTAGTGAAGATTGTTGATCTTCTGCTGAATGAACTGTCAGAACAGTTAAAAGAGCAAAATTTAACGGTCCACGTCACAAACGAAGCGAAAGAAAAAATCGCAGCGCTTGGATATCATCCTGCATTCGGTGCTCGTCCATTACGAAGAACCATTCAAGAGCACGTCGAGGATCAATTGACAGAGATTTTGCTTGAAGAAGAACATCTTTCTGGATTTACCGTCGATGTGGAACATGACGAAATCGTTGTGAAAAAGGGATAAGTACATCCTAAGGAGGATGAACAGATCCATCATGTGATGGTGGCTAAGTTCCAACTGAACGCTGACGCTCCCCCGCCTCTTTTCCTTTATGATAAAAGAAAAAGAGGTGGATCACATGATAAATTGGAACTACGATCTGATCAAAATCATACATGAAGAAAAATTAAAAGAACTGCTTATGAATGAAACAGCACAAAATAAAAAAAGAAACTCCCTCCATCTATAAGGGAGTTTCTTTTTTTAAGGTAAATAGAAAGCGCTTTCGTCAAAATTTCTTCACAGAAACTGTCTTAATTTTGTTTTCAGGCTAAAACCCTTCTGGAACACACCGATATTAACTATAGAAAAAGATAGTTAAAGGATTTGGTGAGATAATGGACAAAACATCGTTAATTGGTATTATTTTAGCATTAATTGCACTGGGTGTCGGTATGGTTTTGAAAGGTGTGAGTCTAACCGCTCTTATCAACCCGGCGGCTATATTAATCATTATTGCTGGGACAATTTCAGCTGTTGTTATTGCATTCCCATCTAGTGAAATTAAAAAAACACCAAAATTGTTCGGCAAAATCTTCAAAGAAAACCAGCTTCCAACGATTCAAGAAATGATCCCTCTTTTTTCAAACTGGGCACAAATTGCTCGTCGTGAAGGTCTTTTGGCATTAGAAGCAAATCTTGAGGAAGTCGATGATGATTTTCTAAAGAACGGCTTAAGCATGGCAGTAGACGGCCAAAGTGCTGAATTTATTCGAGACATATTAACAGAAGAAGTCGACGCAATGTCGGAAAGACATCAGGCAGGCGCATTAATCTTTACACAAGCAGGTACCTACGCTCCATCGCTTGGTGTACTTGGCGCCGTTGTCGGGCTCATTGCCGCACTTGCAAACATGGGAGATATCGAACAGCTTGGACATGCCATTAGTGCTGCCTTCGTTGCTACATTGCTTGGGATTTTTACAGGGTATGTGTTATGGCATCCTTTTGCCAATAAACTGAAGCGTAAATCAAAGGAAGAAGTAAAGCTTCGTCTGATTATGATTGAAGGTATTCTTTCGGTTCTTGAAGGTCAATCTCCAAAGGTCATTGAACAAAAACTTCTTATGTACTTACCAGCAAAAGAACGTGCAAATCTTGTCATTGAAGAAGGAGAAAAGCAAAATGGCTAGGAAACGGAAAAAACATGATCACGATGAGCATGTAGATGAGTCTTGGCTGCTTCCATATGCCGATCTTCTGACACTTCTCGTCGCCCTCTTCATTGTGCTGTTTGCATCTAGTTCCATTGATGTTGCGAAATATGAACAGATGGCCAAGTCTTTTAATGTTGTTTTTACTGGCGGCACTGGTGTCATGGATCAATCCAGCATGCAAAGCACAGAGGAAACCGAAAACAGCGATCAAATCAAAAAATCAGCAGAAGAAGATGAGGAAGAAGCCAAAGCAAAAGCGCGAGACCAAGCGGTTCTGACAAAGGTCAAAAAACAAGTAGATTCATTCATTGCAAATAAAAAGCTCGGTTCCAAGCTCGAAACAAAGCTTACAGATGAAGGTCTGCTCATTACGATTGAAGACAGTATCTTCTTTGATTCCGGCCGAGCGATTATCCGCCCGCAGGATGTCCCGTTAGCAAGAGAAATTTCAAAACTGCTTGTCATTAACCCTGCTCGTGACATTGTCATTAGCGGACATACAGATAATGTACCCATTAGAAATTCAGAATTTGAATCCAACTGGTATTTAAGCGCGATTCGTGCTGTAAACTTTTTAAGTATTCTACTTGAGAACAGCAACCTAGACCAAGAGAACTTTAGTACAAAAGGCTTCGGTGAATTCAAACCGATTGCCTCAAACGATACAGCGGAAGGCAGAAGTAAAAACAGACGCGTAGAAGTACTTATTTTACCGATTGAGAAAAAAGCGAAATAAAAAAGGAAGCCAGCGGCTTCCTTTCAGATTGTTGACAAAGGGCTAAAATGATCTTTATTTTAGCCCT
>NZ_JOTP01000036.1 GCF_000715205.1 Bacillus zhangzhouensis
TCAACCATGATAGTAACGATTAAAATAAAAAAGATTTTAGAAAAACATGAGTTTCACTACAATCTGAAAAGTGAGCAAATGCTCACTTTTTTTCATATGTCCAGCCTTCTTTTTGGAAGACTAGGTCATTTTTCATCAGATGACCTAGTGCTCGTTTAAAGGCCGCCTTGCTCATTTGAAATCGTTCACGAATATCTTCTGGATCACTTTTGTCCCAGTAAGGCATGGCACCATTTCGGGTTCTCATATAAGTTAGAATTTCTTCTGCATCAACAGATAACGCGTCCTGCTTTCTAGGAAGCAAAGAAACGTTCACGGTTCCATCCTCTTTCACCGCAATAACGCGGCCTGTAACGGTCGAACCTAATCTTGGTTCTTCCTTTCGTTCTGTGCGGTGGATAAATCCTCTCACTCCTGTATCTGTCAGCATAAAGGAGCCTGTCGCAATTAAGCGATAAATTGTCCCAGTGATTTCTTTGTTCATTAAGGTTTCTGGCGCCTCAGTAAACAATTCACTGATCACGTCTTCAGTGGCTGGCTTTGCGAACATTCTACCGTAGCTTGTGACTTTCAGCATACAGTAGAGTTTGTCTCCTTTTTTCGGCCATGCTTCCTCAAAAGGCGGGAGGTGTTCTGTTGCAACAAGTGCATCCTTTGATAGCCCGACATCGACAAATGCGCCCATGTCTTCTACAATGTCTACGACTTCTACCCAGCCGTATGTATGTGCATTGATTGTAGGCATTTTCATCGTAGCGGCTAGTCTTTCTTCATGATCTACATATAAGTAGACCTCTACTTCATCTCGGTCATCAATATCCTCTGTCATCTCACTGCGGTGCAAGAGGACAGAATCTTCACCATCTGTCAAAAAGTAGCCGTATTCCATCTCGTTCTCTATTTGCAAGGTCAATTGCTCACCTGGTCTCATGTTCTCTTCCTTCCTATCTGCCCATAAAAGAGCGTTCGTTCATCTTTTGATTCACTTTATTCTACTATACTTCTTTCAACATGAACATCTCTAGTTCTGTTAGCTAAAGTGGACAAACTGCACTTGATTTATACTGCAAGCGGCTGAACTCTTTGATTTGTCTATATGATAAAGTTTCTTCTTCCCCTGTTTGCATGATAAAATAGACGCAATATCTATACTTGGAGGTCATGTGTTATGGCAAAAGAAAGTTCATTTGATATTGTATCGAAGGTGGAACTGCCAGAGGTGCAAAACGCCATTCAAGCAGCGCTAAAAGAAATTAAAAACCGTTATGATTTTAAAGGAAGTAAAAGTGATATTTCACTCGAAAAAGAAGAACTCGTTCTCATCTCAGATGATGACTTCAAGCTTGAACAGCTAAAAGATGTGCTTGTGACTAAGCTGATTAAACGAAATGTGCCGACTAAAAACATCGACTACGGAAAAACTGAACATGCTCTAGGCGGAACAGTACGCCAGCGTGCCAAGCTGATTAGTGGTATCGATAAAGACAATGCCAAAAAGATCAACGCACTCATTAAGCAATCTGGCATCAAAGTGAAGTCGCAGTTTCAGGATGACCAAGTGCGTGTAACAGGGAAAAATAAAGATGATTTACAAGAGGTCATTTCACTCATGCGCAAAGCAGATTTGCCGATTGACGTCCAATTTATAAATTTTCGATAAATTTTAAATTTTCCATTGATTATTTCTGATTTTTTCGTTACAGTTGATGGAAGTTCAATTCATTGACATGTTCATATCGCTTTCTTATCAAGAGAGGCAGAGGGACTGGCCCTGTGAAGCCTCAGCAACCGGTGTAGTAGAAATGTATTTTCTATGACCAAGGTGCTAAATCCAGCAAGCAACTGCTTGGAAGATAAGGAGAAGAATTACGATACAGCCAAAAAGTCTTCTTCTTATCAGAAGGCTTTTTTTGTTACATAGAAATAAGGAGGAATACAATGGGCCTATTACAAGACTTACAAAATCGCGTATTGATTGCTGACGGAGCAATGGGAACACTTTTATACTCTTACGGCATTGACCGGTGCTTTGAAGAACTAAATTTATCAAAAGAAGATGAAGTGAAAAGAGTGCATGAGGCGTATGTGCAGGCTGGAGCTGACATCATTCAAACGAACACGTACGGTGCGAATTATATTAAACTATCCCGCTACGGCTTAGAAGAAGAAACAAAACGCATCAATACAAAAGCAGTACAAATTGCAAAAGCTGCCGCTGGCTCAGCTTATGTACTCGGAACGATTGGCGGCATTCGAACGTTTAACAAAAATGCCTACTCGATAGACGAGATCAAACGAAGCTTTAGAGAACAGCTGTACATCCTATTAAATGAACAGCCTGACGGATTATTGCTTGAAACGTATTATGATATGGAAGAGGCGAAGTCCGTTCTAGAAATTGCACGCAAAGAAACGACTCTCCCGATTGTCATGAACGTATCCATGCACGAGCAAGGTGTTTTGCAGGACGGTACACCGCTGAAGGACGGTTTATCAGAATTATCCTCTCTCGGTGCTGATGTCGTTGGGATCAACTGCAGGCTAGGCCCTTATCATATGATTCAGGCACTTGAAGGTGTTCCGATTTTGGAAAATTCTTATTTATCTGTCTATCCTAACAGCAGTCTCCCGTCTCTTGAAGAAGGCAGACTCGTCTATGATACAGATAATGATTATTTCCGAAAAAGTGCGCTAGAGTTTAGAAATCAAGGCGCACGCATTATCGGCGGCTGCTGCGGAACGACGCCTCAGCATATTAGCGCAATGGCTGAAGCTGTTATAGATTTAGCACCGATCACTGAAAAAGAAGTGAAAGTATTAAAAGAAGAAATCATTTCGATCCAAGACCAGCGCACTGAACCTGGACTTGACGAGCTGGCTGTTAAAAAACGATCGATTATCGTAGAGCTGGACCCGCCAAAGAAGCTGAACTTTGAAAAATTCCTTGTCGCAGCAAATGAATTAAAGAGTGCAGGCATCGATGCCTTGACGTTAGCCGATAATTCCCTTGCGACCCCGCGCATTAGTAATGTGGCTTGCGGCGCATTATTGAAACAGCAGCTTGATATGCGTTCACTTGTCCATATCACGTGTCGTGATCGTAATTTGATTGGGCTACAATCCCATTTGATGGGACTCGACACTCTCGGATTAACCGATATTTTAGCCATCACTGGCGATCCGTCTAAAATTGGTGATTTCCCAGGTGCAACATCTGTTTATGATTTAACCTCCTTTGATTTGATCCGTCTGATCAAACAGTTTAACGAAGGACTTTCTTTCTCTGGGAAGCCGCTTGGCAAAAAGACCAATTTTTCAGTGGCTGGCGCGTTTAATCCAAATGTACGTCATATTGATAAAGCAGTAAAACGGCTTGAGAAAAAAATCGAATACGGGGCTGATTATTTCATCTCACAGCCTGTTTACTCAGAGGAACAGCTAGTGAAAATTCATGAGGAAAGCCGTCATTTGGATAAACCGATTTACATCGGCATTATGCCGTTAACAAGCAGTCGAAATGCAGAGTTTATTCATCATGAAATTCCGGGCATCAAATTGTCTGATTCGATTCGTGAGATTATGGCCAAGGCAGGCGAGGATAAGGAAAAGCAGCGAACAGAAGGCTTAGCGATTGCCCGGTCTTTATTAGATACGGCCTGCGAATTGTTTAATGGCATTTATTTAATTACCCCTTTCCTTCGATCAGATTTAACAGCAGAACTGACAACCTACATCCATCAGAAAGAAAAGGAGCCAAACGTAAATGTCAACTATCACTGAACAACTCAAGAAACGCATCCTCGTCCTTGATGGTGCAATGGGCACAATGATTCAAAACGCCAATCTCACAGCAGAGGACTTTGGCGGAGAAGAGTATGAGGGCTGTAACGAGTATTTGAACCTGACAGCCCCTCACATCATCTCCACGATCCACAGGGAATACCTTGAGGCAAGTGTGGATTTCATTGAAACGAATACATTCGGCGCTACGAAACTTGTTCTCGATGAATACGGGCTTGGCCATCTCGCCTATGAGCTCAACGTACGAGCTGCTCAGCTGGCAAAGGATGAAGCAGACCGTTTCTCCACACCTGAGTGGCCTCGTTTTGTTGTAGGCGCAATGGGACCTACAACTAAAACATTATCTGTGACAGGCGGCACAACCTTTGAAGAGCTCGTCGCAAACTATGAGGAGCAGGCCCGCGCACTCATTGATGGCAAATGTGATGCCCTTCTTTTAGAAACAAGCCAAGACATGCTGAATGTAAAAGCTGGATTCAAGGGCATTCAGGAAGCCTTTAACGCGACCGGCATTCAATTACCACTAATGGTATCAGGTACGATTGAACCAATGGGCACTACCCTTGCTGGTCAAGATATTGAAGCCTTTTATATCTCTCTTGAGCATATGAAACCAATCAGCGTTGGCCTAAACTGTGCAACTGGTCCAGAATTTATGACAGACCATATCCGCACACTCTCCTCCATCGCAAAGTCAGCTGTTAGCTGCTATCCAAACGCAGGTCTCCCAGATGAAGAAGGACAATATCACGAATCCCCTGCTTCTCTTGCTAAAAAAATCGCCGCCTTCGCACAGGAAGGCTGGTTAAATATCGTCGGGGGCTGCTGCGGAACAACACCTGCACATATTCAGGCATTGTCTGATGAAGTGCGCTCGCTTCAGCCGCGCAGCATGGCGCATGAATCGTCACAGCATACCGTATCAGGAATTGACCCCCTTATATATGAAGAAGCCATGCGTCCGCTTTTTGTAGGTGAGCGGACAAATGTCATTGGTTCCCGCAAATTCAAACGACTGATTGCTGAACAAAAGTTTGAAGAGGCGGCAGAAGTTGCTCGTGCTCAGGTGAAAAATGGCGCTCACGTCATTGATGTGTGTCTAGCAGATCCAGACCGTGATGAAGCAGCAGACATGGAAGGCTTTTTACAAGAAGCCATGAAAAAGGTCAAAGCCCCTTTTGTCATTGATTCAACAGATAAACACGTGATTGAAAAAGCACTCACTTATTCTCAAGGGAAAGCCATCATCAATTCCATTAATTTAGAGGATGGCGAAGAGCGGTTTGAAGAGATTCTTCCGCTTGTGAAACTATATGGTGGCGCACTTGTTGTTGGAACAATCGATGAAACAGGGATGGCAGTGACAGCAGAACGAAAGCTCGAGATTGCCGTACGTTCCCATGAATTGCTAACGAAGAAATATGGAATTCCTGCAAGTGACATTATTTTTGATCCTCTTGTCTTTCCAGTAGGCACTGGAGACGCGCAGTATATTGGTGCTGCTGAAGAAACGATCAAAGGCATCAAAATGATCAAGGAAACACTGCCTCAGTGTCTCACGATTTTAGGCATTAGTAACGTGTCTTTCGGACTCCCGCCTGTTGGCAGAGAAATCTTGAATGCCGTCTATTTGTATCACTGCGTTCAAGCAGGACTTGATTATGCGATCGTGAATACTGAAAAGCTTGAGCGCTTCGCTTCAATTCCAAAGGAAGAAATCAAGCTAGCTGAAACATTACTATATGAAACAAATGATCAAACCCTTGCCGAATTCACCCAATTTTACCGCGGGAAAAAGAAAACGGAGAAAAAACCAAAGGTCTCCTTATCGCTTGATGAAAGGCTGGCGCTCTATGTCGTCGAAGGTACGAAAGAAGGACTGATTGATGATCTGGCCCTTGCTTTGGACAAATTCGAATCGCCTCTTCATATCATCAATGGACCCTTGATGCAGGGAATGGCTGAGGTTGGACGTCTTTTTAATCAAAACGAACTGATTGTAGCTGAAGTGCTTCAATCAGCAGAGGTCATGAAAGCATCTGTTTCATACCTTGAGCAATATATGGAAAAGCAGCATGCAAGTGGGAAAGGAAAAATTCTTCTTGCCACCGTGAAAGGAGATGTCCATGATATCGGGAAAAACCTTGTCGATATCATTTTGAGCAATAATGGATTTCAAGTGATCGATCTCGGAATCAAGGTCACACCTCAAACATTGATTGAAGCCGTGCAAAAGGAAAAACCAGACATGATCGGATTATCCGGATTGCTTGTTAAGTCAGCACAGCAAATGGTACTAACCGCTCAAGATCTACAAAAAGCAAACATCTCCGTTCCCATTTTGGTGGGCGGTGCTGCTCTTTCACGGAAATTTACGAAGATGAAAATTTCGCCTCATTATGATGGACCCGTTCTTTATGCCAAAGATGCAATGGACGGCCTGTCATTAGCCAATGAGTTAAAAGCGGATCCTCTTCAATTTCAAACAAAGCCCTCAGCGGAACAAGAGGCTGTCATCAAGGAGAAAGAAGTGAAACAGCCGAAAGCCGTCATTGAATTACTAGAAAAACGCGCGACACTCCCGCAGGCACCCATTTTCACACCAGAAAATACAAAACGCCATTATGTGCGTAACATTGATTTGCATCATATTATGCCTTATGTAAATGAACAAATGCTTATTGGTCATCACCTCGGCTTAAAAGGAAAGGTCAAAACATTATTAGCTGAACAGCATCCAAAAGCATTGGAGTTAAAACAGCTTGTCACAGATCTTCTTCAGGAAGGCAGAGAGAAAAACTGGTTTGCACCGGCATTTGTATATCAATTCTTCCCTGCCAGTTCAAATGGGAATGATCTGCATATTTATGATCCGGAAGCGCCTGATCGCATCATTGAAACGTTCCAATTTCCAAGACAGGAAAAGCTTCCGTACCGCTCCATTTCTGATTATGTGCGGAAAAGCGAAGAAAAGGAGAAAGATTATATTGCCTTATTTGCCGTCACAGCTGGTGCACGTATACGTGAGGTTGCGCAGCAATTTAAGCAAGAAGGTGATTATTTAAAAATGCATGCTGTCCAGGCTCTGGCGCTTGAACTTGCAGAAGGGTTAGCTGAAAAAACTCATCAAGTGATTCGTGACAAATGGGGCTTTCCTGATCCAGTCGATTTCACAATGGAAAAGCGGTTTCAGGCCAAATATCAAGGACAGCGCTATTCCTTCGGCTATCCAGCGTGTCCAAATCTTGAAGACCAAGAAAAGCTGTTCCACCTGCTTCAGCCTGAAAAAATCGGCATCCACCTGACAGAAGGCTTCATGATGGAACCTGAAGCATCTGTTTCAGCGATCGTCGTTTCTCATCCTGAAGCTCGATATTTTAATGTTCATTAATGCAGGACCTCCGTGATTGGAGGTTCTTTTTTGATAAAAAATGGAGTAAATATCAATTTTCACTCTTATTTACCGATATTACAAATGAAAGTCATTTACTTAAAAGGAGATGTTTGTCATGTTCAAAAAGAAAATGGGTATTTTACTGCTTACCGGCCTCTTCATCGCTACACCTCTCTTTCAATCACCTGCACAAGCAAGTGAAGCCTCTACGAAACAAACAAAATATTATACGGAAGAATTAGAGCACCTGTATCCTGAAAGTGATTATGCAAACAATGATACGATGGAAAAAGCTCAATTCTTACAGCATTCCCTTCATCTGAGCAAAACGTATTTATATCATGAGGGCAGTATTTCTTCTTTGGATGACATCGATTTTTACCGTTTCACCAGCTCCAAGTTTGATGGAGCAGATGGCCGCTTTTCTATTAAACTCGTGAATGTGAAACCTGGAAATGATTTCGACCTTTACCTTTACAATAAGAACGGGTCGCTTGTATCTTCCTCTGTGCGGACAAACAACCAAAACGAGATCATTCATATGCCGAAAATTGACGCGAGCACTGATTACTACATAGCCGTTAAGCCAAAACGATTATTAAATGAAGAAGATAAAATGTATCGTATTGTGTTTGATAAAAGCATTGAAAAAGTCACAACCAAACGATATGGGTCACCTGCCACACTCAACAGCTTCAATGAAGCTGGTTCTCCAAATTCTTCTTTTGATTTAAGCAGCTTACCGCAGGATGCCGTCGTGACTGGTGTTTCATTAGAAGCTGATAAAGGCAGTACAAACGCACACAATTATGTATTCACCGTTTCTTCCTTAAAAGGCGGGTCAGTGAACGTACCTTGGAACGGACAAAAGGTCGACATCTCTTCCTATAAAACAAGTCAGGTTCCGGCAAAAGATCGTTTTTATGTTTCTTTCAATGCGACAGAGGTCCCTCAGTTTATCGGTGGACGATTAATCAAAGTGGGCGTTGTGTCGATTAAAAACTTGCAGCTCACCTTTGAATATGAATACAACCGTGACCTGAATTATTAATTTGACAAGAAGGAAAAGGATTTCCCTTTTCCTTTCTTTTCCTTTCAGATTGTTGACAAAGGGCTAAAATGATCTTTATTTTAGCCCTTTGTCTTCTTTTCAGCGTCATAGAAAACCTTTGCATTCTAGAAAGGACGAGTACCGGAGCGAATGAAATATTCGTGAGCACCGGCACGCAGGACTGACAACGAATGCGAGGGTTTGTCTACATGCTGGAAGGAAAAGGATTCCCCTTTTCCTTTTTCTTATGACTTCTTATGGTACGATACAGATAGATCAATTCAGCTAAGAAGGAGTTGCGTGTATTGCCAAACGTTATTCAACGATCATTAACACTTAATGACATACCAGATCTCATCGCATTGTCAAAAGAGGTAGACTGGCCTGATTACAATGCGGAAGAACTCACATCTCTTTTAACAAACGGATATTTTACAGGTTTTACAACAACTGACGGACAAGTGATCTCATGTGCAGGACTTTTCCAATATGACAGAGTTGCATCAATTGGTGCTGTCATTGTATCTGAGACACATCGCGGCTTGGGCCTTGCACGTAAAATGATTGACACCTTGCTTCGTCAAAGTGATCAGCGCGTTCCTGTCGTTTTAACTGCTACTACACAGGGGCAGCCGGTTTATGAAAAGATCGGTTTTCACACGGCCGGTTACATTCATACATACAAAGCACAGAAAACAAACCCTTCGGCACTTCGCGTTTCAGGTGAGATTCGCCTTTCTCCTGCTGATGAAACGCACCTTTCATCTATTGAAGCACTTGACGAAAAAGGCGCAGGCACCAATCGTTCAAGCTTTTTAATAAACCGAATGAGCCGGGCAGCCTTCCGTTTCATCGCAAAGAATGAACATCATGAAACAACCGGCTTTGCATTTGGCGTCGAAACCCCAGCCAATCTGATGATTGGTCCGCTTGCAGCAAACAATGAACAAACGGCCCTCTCATTGATCCAATCGCTCATCTCGTCTTATTCTGGTGCCATTCGTTTAGATATGCAGGAGGAAACAGCTGAGCGTCTGCATACATCACTTGTAGAAGCAGGATTTACGAAAACAAACAAAGCGCATTTTATGATGATTCGCGGAAAAGAAAAGCAGAACGATCCAGCGCTTCTCTATTTCCTTGCCTCTCAAGCATTTTCTTAAAAAAACAAAAAGCTGTAGACAGAGGATGTCTACAGCTTTTCTTTTTACTTCTCGGCAACGGATGAAAGAATATGAGCGAGTGCATTCGTGACCTTCCCATGCTCTGATGCATGTGGCCGGTCGTCTCCATCTCCATAGCCATAATCAATCATTCGATTACGGTTTAAGCAAAGCTTTGTCAGCTGAGGCTGGAATAGATCAAATAATTCAAAACGGTCCTTTAACTGCGGAAATTGCTCTTGATAATGCTGAATTTCTTCTGCAAGCAAGCGCCAAAGAGTCGTTTCATCTAACAACTGATGATTGTCTAATACGTTTGATACGTAACGCAGGTTACAAATAAACAGTCCTGTAAAGATAAATTGCACGAGACCTTCCGGCGGCTCACTGCGTAGCACTTCTTTTAAATCTTCTTCTAGTGAAGCTAATTCCGGCAGCGGCTGATCACTAATGTTCACATCATCAACAAAATCTTTGATCGCCAAACGATGCGGCTGATGATCTTTTAACACAAGAATCGTATTTTGCCCGTGCGGTGAAAAGACTGTACCGTATTGATACATAAAGTGAAGCAGCGGTGGCATCACGACATGGAAGAATTTCGCCATCCATTCTTTTGCTGAGAGACCCGATTTTTCAATGAGCTGTTTAATATACGGCTCTCCTTCATGATCCTCATAAGTGAGTGCCGCCAGTGTAACCGGGCTCTCCCCTTCATCTAAGTACGTATAAATACTTTCTCTGAAAATCACACCGAGCATTTCAAGATATTGATACGGCGCACCAGGCAGTTTGCTGTAGTATGGATGATCAACATTGATACTTGCATTCTCGCCTGGTAAAATCACGCGGCATACGTCAGATAAAAATGAGTCTTGATCGGCAATCCCTTTAATATGTGCTGTAATACGAGGGGCGATGACTGTACGTTCTGACGGGAGTCCTCGGTACACAAGTGTGTTTAAAATACTCATTGGCAGTTTAATATGATGCTTCCCTTTATTTGAGATGTTTGTAAAGGTTCTGATCGACTGCTGCGGAATATATTGATCAAGACCCTCTCCTACATACACAATGCGGCGTAAGGCCAAATCTTCAGGGAAATGCTGAATAATCATATGAGTCCACTGCCACTTATGAACAGGCATCAAATAATAATCAGCTACATTCAGCCCTTCATCCTTTAAAACGCGGTGAAATTGACGAATGGTCACTTCATCTAATTCTTTTGCGATCACTTGTTCATAGTTTTCATGTTCAACCGCATGGAATGACGCAAGTTCTTTGTGAACAGCAATCCAAGACAGCTGCACACTTTCTTGCCTTTCAGGTGCATAGGCTAAGTAATCATCGTAACTGAATCCAATGCGCCCTTTGTTATACACAATCCAAGGATGCCCTGTCATTTCTCCTTCAATCCAAGCGTAATCTGTATCTGTCAGTTCATCCGCACGAAGTGCCTTCTTCGACAGCAAATGAACATCTGCGAGCAGGGTATGATGAAGCTCTTTGATGAGATGGCCTGTTGTGTCAGAAGACATTGGAATGATCGGCTGGATGTCTAGTAAAAACACAATGGCACTAACATCCTTTGTCCATTTTCCGTTTTGACAGCACTCGATCGATTCAGCGATCGTATCATAGCTATCAAACAAACGCGGTTTTGCAAGATAGCGATATTTCTTATGTTCATGAATGATTAATTCATATTGAGCGATGCCATCCTTACGATCTAGCTGAACGGGATGAAGCATGTCCTCATACATGTATTCAGACAGCATTTTTGCCACCATTCGCTGGTTCGCCTTTTTCCAAGCAGATGGATTCACCGCTTTTTTCAATTCATCTTGTACATTCATCGCTTCATCCTCCTTAACCTTTGATTTCTTCAAATGTGTTTGCGTTCTTATGTGTACCAAATGTCTGGAAGACGTGCTTTTGATATAGTGGATACACGGTTTGACGGGCAAGTTCATTGATAATCACACTGTTTCGGTAAGCCCCAAGCCCTAAATCTGGTGCGCCGACCCCGTGTGTATGAAGCTCTGCATTTTGCACAAAAATATCATTTTCACCCATTGTGTTTGTTTTCAGGCGATATTCACGTTCGACTTGGAATCGTCCTTGATCATCCCACTCAATGTGATGGGCAATCGGATCGATAAACGGCGGCAATACCGATTGATAGCCCGTCGCTAAGACGACGATATCTGTCTCATGTGTAAAGGATTCCTCTTTTACCCATTGAGAACAGGAAAGCGACAAGCCACCCGATGTTTCCTCAATCAAGTTGACCTCGGTCATCGCTTGTAGCACCGTGTTCAACTGTTCTCCGCAAGCAGAACGTTCATAAAGCAAGTGATAAATATCGCGTATCATCGCAGAACTGATGCCTTTATACAGCAAGTCTTGCTGTTTTAATAAGGCATCTTTTTTTGTTTGCGGAAGTTCATAAAAGAAATCAATGTAGTCTGGAGAGAAATACTCAAGACCAAGGTTTGAGTATTCCATTGGGAAAAACCCTTTAGACCGAGTGAACCAGTGAATATCCTTCGCCTCATCATCTGATAAAATGTCATAAAACACTTCTGCCGCACTTTGACCAGAACCGATGACCGTCACAGACTTTCCTTTGAAACAGCCTTCTTTCTTGCGTTTTAAATAGTCAGCAGAATGAAACACCCTATCTCCTAAAGCTGGCTGGAGCGAGACTGGTATCGCCGGCTGTGTGCCAATTCCTAAGACGAGATGCTTACTTTCAAACACCTCTATGGTTTGATCTTTCACATCACGGACATGCACTTCATATCGCTTTTCTCCTGCCTTCTCGATCAATGAGACAGATTCGACATTCATACCAAATCGGCAAGAGTCTAATTGGTCAGCGACCCAGCGGCAATAATGGCTATATTCCTTGCGCGGGATATGGAAGTCCTCGAGAAAGTAAAATGAATACAAACGGTTTTGCTCCTGCAAATAGTTGAGAAAGCTATATTTACTTTTCACATCTGCCATGCTGACAAGGTCCGCTAAAAATGGGACTTGAAGTGTCGTCCCTTCAATGAGCATGCCTGGGTGCCAGTGAAAGGCTTCACTTCTTTCAAAAAACAAAGCGTCAATTTCATTTACTTCTTCAGATAGTGCGGCAAGCCCTAGGTTAAATGGACCAATGCCAATCCCAATTACATCCACTACATTATTTTGCTTGTTGAACCATGTCATGGTTATACTTCCTTTCAAATCGATCTCGATCACAAAACATCAAAAGCCCTGTTTTATCTGGTAAAGCAACTGGTTTTACACGTTCGAAGCCGCATTTTTCAAACACATGAATCATTTTTTCATTGCGAATATCCGGTTCAGCAACAATTTTTTCTGTTCTTTTGTTCTGCTCCAATTGAAATGCTATCATCGCCTGAAGCAGCGGCGCAGCAAATCCTTTTCCCACATAATCTGGCTCCCCTATTAACAGATGAATTCCTTGATCATGCGGAGAAGGCTGATAGTAGGATTCAATCACATCACCTTTGACGTTGTATGCCTCAAAATAACTCATCGGCGTCCCGTCAATTGTTCCTAAATAAAGGGTCTGATGCGGATCATGAATCGCCTGATAAAAATGTTTTTCAAAAGCAGGAAACGGAATATTCAAATGCCAAAACGGGTGAACGTACTCTTCTTGCATCCACTTGTGGACAAGCCGGACGTCCCTTTCATATTCAGCACGAATGAACTTAATACGATGCCTCATCCAATCAGTGCCTCCTTATGTAAAAAGAGCGGATTCAATACAGACGTGTAACGAGACTGTGTTTCCAGAGACCCCGTCAGCTCATCCATATCTTCAAACCTTGTCAGCAAATTCGCTTTTGAAGGCAGTTCCTTTGAGCGGAGAAGGCTGTTTGTCAGGTCTGATGCACCATATTTCCCTTCATGAGCGAGCAATGTGTCTCTAACGAGTGCCAGCAAATCCTCTTCCTTTGCCAGCCTCTCTGTGCCAAAGCCATTAATAAGACCAAATAAATGATTAAAGAAGAAATAATAACGCAGTCTCTCAACGGCTACATCATCAGCACAAATGGTTTCACTTCTGACGCTCAAGTTTTGGACAAGATTTGCGAGTTTATCCTTTTTCGATTCACTATAATAGTAGCCTTGGTTGTCACGATAATAGAATGTGTCTGGATAACCATTCTTCAGCTGCACCACGGCATTTTGCTGATGGGCTTCCAGTGCAAGACCATACGTTTCAAACAGCCAGAGCATCGGCTCTAACGAAATGGTTAAATATTGTCTAAACCAATCTTTGCTGACAGCCTCAGTTGATCGGCCTTCTGCGTCTGCAAGGTCATGAATGATCCCTGCTAATCGCGATTTTCCTCCATACGCATGGTCCTGACATAACCCAGCAATTAAGCTTGCCCCTTTTTCACGATGTAAAAATGGATTTTGACGAATGACCACTTCAAAGCCAGATTCCGCCTCATCTCCTTGAATGGATAGATACGCTGGATCTTCAATCACCCGGAATCCAGAGAATTGGTCATATAAAGAAACGCCCAATTCAGTTTTTAAAATGCGAGACATCTCAACTCCGCGGTCAAGTTCCTTTTGTTTGTTCACACGTAAGGAGTTCGTAATTTTCACAGGGACAGAGAATTTAAGCATGTAAGCAGAATCCTTTTGGTAAACGGTTCTAAAGGAAGAAGTCGCTGTATATTCAGACCCTATCGGCCCTAAATAAGTCAGTTTTCCTTCCTCCACATAACGCTTCACGAACGCTTTCTCCATGACCACTTTGACTTGTAGCGGGTGGATCGGAATAAGGACATATTCTCCGTCTTCTGTTAATGTATGCAGACTCTCTTTTTCTTCTGGCATCTGGCGCGAGAGCTCCTCTAGCATGAGGTTTGCGGCAGACTGTGAAATAGAAGAATCCTGAAGCACAATAGAATGGTGCGCTTTAAAGTAATGAAGCTGGAAAGACCCTTTCAGCTCAGGAGAATAAATCGCTTCCTCCTCTTCTGTCATTCCCTGTCTGCTCTTTGGTGTAGGATGCGTTAAATGTCCAAGGAGAAGTGACTGCTCCGCCTCGATATACTCAAAATCAGCTTGAGAAAGAGCCGTTCGATCACTTTCTCTCTCCTTTAAGAATCGTTCAATATTCCGACAGCTTAAAATGATGCGAAGCATGAACTCATCCTCTGCATCTGTGCGACCATATTCAATGAGAAGCTCCTTTGAACATAAAGCAACGAGTGTCGTGTAATCGACGATCGTCCCCTCTTGTTCACTGCCTTGCGGGCGAAAGCGAATCGGAAAATCAAATAGATGACGACCTACAGGTGAAAAATATTTGATCGGAATCACAAGCTCAAGATCTTGCTTCGCTAGTTTTGCCACGAATACATGTGAGCCATCTGCTTTTGTCTCTTTTTTTGCAGATCGATCGATTCCTGTTTCACGTAAAAAACAGTTTAAAAAGCTTTGCATGGTTGCATTTTCAGCCATTTGTTTATATGGACTCAACGTAGTACCCTCCCGGATTGAATATGAGCGATCCCGATATCAACGATGTCAGAAAGGATTTCCTCGATATGTGTGATTGTCGTTCTCGGATTTAACAAAGTGAATTTTAAGCAAGTTTGACCATCCACTACTGTTTTTGCAACGACAGCAGTTCCTGTTTGGAATAATGTGCGATGAATGACCTTATTGATGTCATCCGATCGATTCTCATCTATAAATCGAAACACAACCGCATTGATTTCTGGCTCAGGATTGATCACTTCAAGGTGAGCATTTTTTTCAATAAGCGCAGCCACATCCTTCGCAAAATGGATCGTATGGTCTATGATATCGCCAAACCCTTCTTCTCCAATAATACGAAGTGATAGAAGTAATTTCAGTGCGTCAAATCGGCGCGTTGTTTGGACAGATTTATTAACGAGATGTAGAATTCCTTCCAGCTCATCTTCCTTCGGATTGAGATAATCTGCATGATAATCAATCAAACCAAAATGCCTTTTATCCTTTAGCAAAAATGCCCCGCAGGAGATCGGCTGATAAAATTGTTTATGAAAGTCGATCGTGATCGAATCTGCAAGCTCAATACCGTCTAATTTACTTCGGTAGGTTTCGCTTAACACAAGTGCTCCGCCATATGCAGCATCTGCATGAATCCATAGGCCGTATGGCTTGACGATGTCATACACGTTTCGAACCGGATCAATACTGCCAAAATCAGTTGTCCCGCAAGTCGCCACTACCGCAAATGGCAGCAGATCATGCTCCTTTAACTCAACAAGCTTCTGCTTCAAATCATTGAGATCCATTCGGTGATGCTCATCTGTCTCTACTAGTACGACTGCCTGCTCTCCTAAACCTAGCTGGGATGCTGACTTTTTCACAGTGAAATGCGCATTCTTAGAGCAGAGAATCCGCATACGGTGAGCTTCGCTCGGTAAACCTTTCTGCTGAACATTCCATTGCCATGTGCTTTCGCAAAATGCATCTCTCGCAAGTAGCAGTCCCATATAGTTAGATTGGGTTCCACCGCTCGTAAATGTCCCATCTGCTAGATCTCCATAAGAAAACTTCACACATAGCCACTTTAGGATTTTCTCCTCGACCAAAGAAGCAATGCCGCTTTGATCGAAGGAATCCATTGATTGGTTAAAGGAACTGACCATCACCTCTGCTGCAAGTGCAGGAATGAGGGGCGGGCAATGAAGATGTGCCAAGCATTTTGGATGTGACACATCAACCAAGTGCGGCAAAAGGTGCTCTTTTATATCTCGAAAGACAGAATCAATTGATTCTCTAGACGGTTGAAATTGAAATAACGATTCGACACTAGCCGCTAATTTCCCAGGCAATATTCCGCTGTACGGTCCATTGTCTTTTTGCCACTGGGCCAGTAAGCTGTCGATTGATGTATGGAGAGCCGCTTGGAAGGACTCTCTCCCAAGCCGGCTTTGATTAATAAATAATGAATCAACAGAAGGCTTAGTTGATTGCATCGTAAACTGCCTCTTTAAAAATAGCGATGACTTTTTCAAGCTGTTCTTCTGTCATGACCAACGGTGGTAAGAATCGAATCACACTTCCGAAACGGCCTCCTGTCTCCACAATTAAGCCTTTATCGAAGCAATTCTTTTGAATGAGACTGGCTAGCTCTGGATTGGCTGGATAGCTTCCATCCACATCCTGTTTCTCATTTGTATTGACGACTTCAACGCCAATCATTAAACCTCTTCCACGTACATCACCAAGAGCTGGTACTTGTTTTTGGATATCTTTTAGATGAGCCTGCATACGATCACCTAATTGGTCTACATGATCAAGCAGGTTGGATTCTTTTATAAATTTAAGCGTAGCGGTTCCAGCAGCCATCGCCATTTGATTTCCTCTAAATGTGCCAATATGTGCTCCTGGATTCCATTGATCCAAGTCTTTATCATAAATCACAACTGAAAGCGGCAGACTTCCACCAATTGCTTTTGATAATACAATGACATCTGGCACTATCCCTGCATGTTCAAAGGCAAACATCTTCCCTGTTCGGCCAATGCCTGATTGAACCTCATCGATGATGAGCGGAATTCCTTTTTCTTTTGTGATTCGTCTCATTTCTTTTATCCATTCAATGGATGCTGGTATGGAGCCGCCCTCGCCTTGCACGGCTTCAAAGATCATGCCTGCTGGCGGAAGAATACCACTTTCAGGATCATTTAATATACGCTCAATATAAGAGCTGGAAATACGGTGCGAATCTTTACCACCAATCCCAAATGGGCAGCGGTATTCATATGGATAAGGCAGGAAATGAACGTCTGGCATTAAACCTTGCACTCTTTCCTTTGGAGATAAGTTGCCGCTTAATGACATCGTGCCATGTGTCGCACCATGATAAGCCCCGTGGAATGAGAGAATCGAACGATTTCCCGTCGCGGTCTTGACTAGTTTAATGGCTGCTTCTATCGCATCACCACCAGTTGGTCCACAAAATTGAATTTTTGCTCTTTTTGCAAACTCCTCTGGCAAGTGAGAAAAAATCTCATTCACAAATTCTTCTTTAATTTCTGAGGTTATGTCCAACGTATGCAATGGTCTTTTTTCATGAAGCATACGTTCAATAGCTTCTATAACAACGGGATGATTGTGCCCAAGTGCAAGTGTTCCTGCGCCTGCTAGACAGTCATAAAACTCTCTGCCATCCGCATCTGTCACGATCATACCTTCGGCTTTTTGCATGGCTAATGGGAACCGTCTCGGGTAAGATCTTGCATTAGATTCTCTTTGATTTTGCTGCTCTAAAAACTGCTGATTTTTAGAAACGGTTTTGATGGACATAATAAAACACTCCTCCAATTGATAAAGATTATCATTTTCATTTACTAGACTAGAGGATATGCGATATGAAAGTCAATTGTATTCAAAAAGATGATTCGAAAATCATATGAATGCAATTTTCTCTTTTCTACGAGTATTTTCGTGTATTTTTTACAAATATCTACTGCTGTAAAGAGATGAAACGCTTGATCGTGAAACAGGTTGAAAAAAATTACAAATCATTCTTCCTGGTTCTTTTGTTCTACTTCTCACTGAGTGCTTATTTTATATAGAAAGCCGGATGAAATGAATGTAGAAAAACAAAGAGATATCGTCATTTTTATTGAAATAAATGGTTATAATGGTATAATTTCTCTGAAACGAAAGGGAATCGAGGGAGATTTGATGATTGTAACGAAGCATGATCTTCACCACTACTTGGCACAGGATAAGAAAGCATTAGCCATCACGCGCAGAAGACCAAAGTGGTTTGGTGATGATATATGGAAATATCAAAGGTATTTACGAAAATATGAATACTATACAAATCGCGGTGCCACGTTATGTAAATGGTTTTACCGCTATTCACATAAAAAGAAAGGCATGCAGCTTGGCTTTGATATTCCGATTGGCGTCTTTGGCCCTGGGCTCAGAATCAATCATACTGGTCTTTTAATTGTGAACAAGCTTGCAAAAATCGGGGCATTTTGTGATATTCATCAAGGGGTGAATATCGGTCAAAACCATCATGAAAATGATGTACCAACCATAGGGGATCATGTATGGATTGGTCCTGGTGCTAAGCTGTTTGGAAACATCTATATTGCGAATCATATTTCAATCGGAGCAAATGCAGTGGTGAATCGTTCCTTTCATGAAGAGCAGATTGTCATTGCAGGTGTGCCTGCTCAAAAGGTAAAAGAAAAAAGCCCTTCTTCATGAAGGACTCTGATAAAAAAGAAGTACACCGATCAAAACAGAGATCAGCAGCATGAGATAAAACAAGATTGTTAAAATGAGAATTGTCCAGCCGAGCCCCTTCCTCTCTGTCTTGATCAAGTAAATACCAAGAACGATTGTACTAAATAGCACGCCTAAAATCGCCCACAGCCATTTGTCTTTGTCATGCTTTGGAGCATCAAACCATAAATAAATGGCAACAGCAAGTGAAACGAATAAACCCGTGATTCTCAAGATCAAACTCCCCCTTATGTACACGCATGCTTTCTATACGTTTGAGTATCCGATCATCAGCAATAAGAAGTAAAAGACATAGACTAGAATGAAAATAGAATAGATGATAATGGACACGATCAGAACCGTCCAGCCCAATCCTTTTCTCCCTGTTTTGATGAGGTATATTCCAAATGTAAAGAGCCCGAATAAAAGGCCTAAAATCGCCCACAGCCATTTATTCTTCCCATGTTTAGGTGCATCTACAAATAGGTAAACGGACACTATAATCGACACAAACCATCCGGTAATCCAGCGCAACTCATTCGCCACCCTTCTTTTTTAGTTTATTCAATCATACGCTACTTTTGTACTAAAAAGAAAAGGAATTATTCAGTTGAATGTTGCAGGAGGCTTTGCCATTCCTCTCTCAGCATCCCGTAACGCATAGAATCATAATACTTTCCTTGGTAGTAACGGACCTTTCGCAGTCTTCCCTCAAGGGTAAACCCGCATTTCTCCGCACACCTCATCATCCGTTCATTCCCAGACCAGGTGGTGAGACCGATTCGCGGAATATCAATGTGTGAAAATAACTCATCTATCCATAGGCTTAACGCCTTTGTTCCAACTCCTCCATTCCAAAAACGTGAGTCATAAATAAGAATCCCGCATTCAAGCCAGCGTGTTCGTTCATTCTCCCAATAATAAGAAACGGTGCCCTTCAATTCGCCACCTATGACAATGCCATATAGCTTTGGCGGAATGGCGTCATCCTGTACATATCGTTTCTTAAATGCAGCAAGCGGGATCTCATGTTCATGAAAATAAGGTGCATTCCACTTTCGATAGGACTGGTCTGATGCTTTAAACTTTAAATGCCACACAACCTCTAGATCAGTTTCGTCTAATGGACGTATGCTCACATGCTCTTTTTTCCCTTTCATCATTTCACGTTCCTTTACTTTGTCGTCCTTCTTGCTAGATGGCGGTATTGGATAGGCGGCATGCCTTCATTTTGCCGAAACAGCTTAGAAAAATAAGTAGGGTCGTCAATACCTACACGTTCTGCAATGGCCGCTATTTTTTCATTCGTTGAGGCAAGCAGGCTTTTGGCTTTTTCGATTTTGAGACGATTGATGTACTGGGTTGGAGTCAGTCCATACACCGTCTGCATGCATCTTGTGATGTAATCAGGATGATAATGAAGCTTCTCTGCTAGCTGCTCCATTTGTATTTTTTTCATGAAATGGCGCTCGAGATAGTGAACCACTTCTGATGCGACGGTCTCCTTTGCATTTGGAATATGAAATGCTTCTTTTTGTAAATGAATGAGCAGCTCTTCAAATTGAAGCTGTTTTTTTAGCGGAAGTTCAGACGCATCATCATTCAATGCTCTCATCGCTGAAAGGTGCTTCTCTAACACACTTCTTCCTTTTACTTTTCCTTGACGGGGAAGGCTAAACTCATATTTTGCGGGTTTTTCAAAGGTGGCTTGATTTTGTTTCATATCAAACCAGTGTTCTCTCGGCCGATTCGTAAACTCAAATGGATCAATTGAGAAATGCAGCCACTCATAATGGGTTTCTTCTTCGCATGGCAGATGTCCGCCGTGAGACAGGCCTGGTGATAGAATGATATATTCTCCTTCTTTTACGTGATGAGCCGCCTCGTCCTCAGTTATCCACAGTTCACCCTTTGTGACATAGAGAAGATCAAATACAGTGAAGATTCTAGAAATATGTCTTTCTCCTTGACGAAATACGCCTTTGCCTGAAGCAATATAATCTGGAAACGGCGGTACAGTAAATGTAATAAATGGATTCATATTCATCCCCTTATGAAGTCGGATTTCTCCAATAAATTTCGGTTTCATCTCTTCTTATTATAGTCGATGCAAGGTACACTATAAATCGGATTTATACAAAAGGAGGCTATATGATGAAACCTCAAACACTGCCATTTCAAAAGGTTCAAGCTAAAAATGAAAGATCCCATCCTTCATTATTTGCGTTAACTTGGCCTATTTTTATCGAAATCTCTTTATATATGCTCATGGGAAGTGCGGATACACTCATGCTCAGCCAATACTCCGATAACAGCGTTGCCGCAGTAGGTGTAAGCAACCAGCTTCTTAATTTATTGATTGTCATGTTCAGCTTTATTACAACAGGGACGACGATTGTGATTGCTCAGCTTTTAGGAGGCAATCGCGAGCAGGAAGCGACTCAAGTCGCTTATGTTTCACTAGGAACAAACTTTCTGATTAGCTTTGTCATTAGTCTCCTCATGTTTGTGTTAGCTGTTCCAATCTTACACATGATGGGATTATCAAGTGAGCTGATGCCAGATGCGACGGTGTTTTTACAAATTGTCGGCCTGCTTTCTTTTATTCAAGCGCTCATTATGACCTATAGTGCTATTTTAAAAAGCTATGGATATACAAGAGACACGATGTATGTCACCATCGGAATGAATGTATTAAACGTTGCCGGTAATTATTTGGTCATTTTCGGTCCGTTTGGCTTCCCAGTACTAGGTGTGACGGGTGTTGCCCTTTCAACATCACTAGCTCGGTTCATCGGATTAATTGCG
Source organism: Bacillus zhangzhouensis (assembly GCF_000715205.1). Lineage (GTDB taxonomy): Bacteria > Bacillota > Bacilli > Bacillales > Bacillaceae > Bacillus > Bacillus zhangzhouensis. Next base: position 21,512 of record NZ_JOTP01000036.1, read on the forward strand.
ATGATCCTGATTGTTCGCCGCCGAATTGGGTTACGGTTTTCAATGAAGAACATGTTTCACATCCAGCGGACGCATTTAAAAAAGCTGCTAAAAATCGGAATTCCTTCTGCTGGAGAGCAGCTCTCTTATAACGGTTCTCAGATGGTCATTACGCTGTTTATTACATTTATGGGAACGCAGGCACTAGCAGCAAAAGTATATACTCAAAACTTGATGATGTTCATTATGTTGTTTGGTGCAGCCATTAGCCAAGGGACACAAATTTTAATCGGCCGTCATATTGGGGCGAAAGAATTCGATGCTGCCTATCGCAGATGCATGAAAAGCCTATACTGGGCCATTGCCATCTCCCTTCTTTCTTCCACTGTTTTATCTTTATCATCGACACATTTGCTTGCTTTTTTCACAAGCAACAGCGAGATTATTCAAATTGCCAGCCTACTCCTCCTATTGACGATCATTTTAGAACCCGGACGTTCTTTTAATATGGTCATCATTAACTCCTTGCGGGCTGCTGGTGACGCGAAGTTCCCAGTGTATATGGCGATGATTTCAATGTGGGGAATCGGGCTTCCGATTGCTTATATATTAGGCATTCAGCTTGAGTTGGGCCTGATTGGAGTTTGGATATCTTTTATCGTGGATGAATGGGTAAGAGGCATCTTCATGTATAGGCGGTGGCGTTCAAGGGTATGGACGGAGTATCGATTTACTTCCACATAAAAAGGACTGCGGATGCAGTCCTCAGGCTGTCGAGAAAATCTCGACAGCTTTATTTTTTTC
>NZ_JOTP01000037.1 GCF_000715205.1 Bacillus zhangzhouensis
CATTGTTCATCTACTCCTTAAAATTGTATTAGTATTAAAAAAAGCCACCTGGGGCAGCCCTTTTATTTTGTTAATCCTTTTTGTTTTAGGACTTCTTTTTGCAACTTGCCTTTATCAGTCACATAGTTGTTTTTGAACCATGCAACAAGTGTTGTCACTAACGTGAAGACCATTGAGAAAGCAAGGTATAAAGTTTCTGTTAATGTGTTTACTTGGTCCTCACTGATCGGCAAAACAGGTTTGCCAAACATGATTAGCGCCTGGTTGATTAGTGCAATAAAAAGAAGCACCGTGCGAACGACCGTGCCTTTGTCAAAGTTTTTCATATCAAAAATTCCTCTTTTCGTTTTTATTTTTGGTTTCTTTCGATTCGATCTAATTTTTCAATGACAACGTCATATTTTTCACTGAATTTTGCTAAGACGTCATTTTGTGCGTCAATTTGTTCATTCAGCTTGTTTTCACGCTCTTTGGTCGTGTTCAAGACATAAAATAACACCCAACAAAAAAGAACCGCAAACGGTCCTTGTGTCATTAAATATTGCGCCAAATCCATTTCCAACAATCTCACCTTCTCCCGCCATAAGCATAAAAAATAAGCCTATACCTCGTATGGCTCACCTGTGATTTCCTCATATTGTTCGGGGGTGATTCTCCCCGCTGCTACTGTGTTATAAACCATTTCTTTTGACCATAATTCTCTATCATAAAAACTTTTGATTCTACTAAACCAATCAGTCATGAAGATTCACCGCCTACCGCAAACAAGTAATAAAGCTCGGCTATTTCCTTCTGCATGATCTCCATTTCTGACGGCTGCGGCTTTGGCTGCAAGCTCTCTATATACTCTTTAGAAGCTGATTCAAACCACATCTTTTTCTTTGGATCAAATTTCGCTTTATATAGTCCTTCTTCCGGCGGCACGTCAGTATAACCACTCGGAATTTCTTCATCTTCTGTTATTTTCAAATCACCCCCTATAACATAAATGAAATTCTCATCATATTGAAAAATAGTGTTCATATAAAACGCCTCCTTAAACCTTAAATGAAAAGTTAACGACGATAAACTCGGTGTTACTAGAAGTTGTCTGAATACAAAAGCGTCCATCAGTTGCAATGTACTGGCGACATATTTGCGGACCACTTGCACCGCCTGTACTTGATGCTAAACCTACGTTATATAGAGGCGTTGATGGTCTATACCCTTCATCTAGTACAAATGCCGCCACATCGCCAAGCGTTCCCCCTGTTATCGCTCCGGTAATGTGTACCCATCCTAACGCATCCTTTGTATAACGAACCCTATAATCATTATTGACTTCACTCTTATATGTTTTCCAACCGTTTACAATAGTAGGGTATTCCCATTTGCTGTTTGCATCAGCATCAGTAACGATACGTTTCCATCCTTTAAATGATCCATCAGTATGAATTGTCCCAAACCAATGTGTATTATCAGCGCTACGGATGACGTGAAAGTTTTTCCTAATACCTGTTGTAAATACATCAACGTTAAACCAAGATGTATCATTTGTGGTCGGAAGATTAGTGAAATATTGACCTGCGCCATAATAGAAGCCAGGCGGTAATTCAAACAAATTAGTTCCTCCGATTGTGGTTGGCACTGCTTGTCTAAATCCTGAATCTGTCGTCAATTTATACATCTGTGCTTTTTGGGATAACTCGTCTGTGTATGATTTTGCGTCACTCAAAGCCTTATTAGCTTTAGTTTGAGCGCCGGAAGTTGTTTCTTTTGCGTCCCACGCTTTTTGTTTGTCTTCGGTCACATGTATTTTTTGATCTGTTGCATGATCGTCCGTATATTTTTTAGCTGCTACAAGCGCTGCGTCTACTTTATCTTGTGCGCCTTGTTTGGTTTCAAGCGCTTCGAGATCGTCAAGTTTCTCTTTCATCCTGTCAAGCTGCTCTTGAAGCTCTTTGGTGATCTTATCAATGTTTCCTTGCATATCGTCAGTTCGCTTTTTTATATCCGCTTCAAGCTGCGCTGCTTTACGTTCTATTTCGATTTTAAGAGATTGAAAATCATCAATATAAAATTCCGCTGCCGGGGCAATGTCCTGATCTATTAAATTTCGATCAATCTCAAATGTAAATTCGTGAACTGACAAGGCTTGTCCATTTCGGTAATACAAATTTAAGGACGCTTGAACCTTGCCATATAGCTTGATTTCGTCATTATCTAAGACGTATTCAGCTATGCCCTCAACCTTGTCTATAAGAGTGATATTCCGAACGTTCTTGGATCCATTGTTGAATGATAGTATGAGTTTTCCGTCAACCGCTGAAAGAGGCAAAGGCACGCCATCTTTACGCAATTTGAAAATTAGCTTTGCCGTGCCTATATCTTGTGTAGAAAAAACAATTTTTGAATCGTACACGCTTTGATCATAGGCATCAACCACGAAAGGCAGCACGCCATTTTTAAAAAGTTGATTCGTCATGTTATCCCCCCTCAAATCAAGTTATATTTTCAACTGTACGTATTGGATCAACGCTATTATCGTTTAATGCTGATACTTTTCCGGCGCCTTTTAGTCGGTTTCCATAGTGTTGTATGGATGAACATTTGCTTGTTAAATACAAACCGTGTCTTCCAGTCTTTCCGTTTGCAGTGTTGTTACGGACGGCGCTATTTTTGACACCATCCATAAGTAAAATAAAGTCGTATTCATCCCCACGCTTGCCCGCATTCATGATCGTGTTATCATCGACCGATACATATTCAGATTCACCCGAGACAGATATACCCGAGAAGCCGATCTCTTCTAGCGTGTTATCATCAACCGATACATAATCACAACTTCCTTCCTCTACTCGCACACCGTTACCCTGGATGTCACTTCCTGTATTATGGTGAACTTTTCCCCGGGTGCTGCGTGTAACTAGTACGCCGTGGTGTCCAATGTTCTCCATATTGTTATCGTGAATCATAAAGTGTTTGACGTCAGACACATGAATACCGTGCCTGGTTGTGCCGTCAATTTGATTTTTTGAAATGACTACGTGATCAATGGTTTGATACCCTTTGCGACCGAAAACCTGGATTGCATGATCAACCGACATATTTTTAAATTTGTTATTTGTAATTGTGTGACGCTTTGTCTTATTGACTCTTCCCGTTTGGTTTCCGTTTTTGTCTTGCGTATAGACGCTGCTGACGCTCGGTAATAACGTTCTAACGCCGCCGGAACAACTTTCAAAGGAATTGCCGTCAATGAACACATCTTGCCATTTGTTGCCCGATACCGCCCATTCTGTGCAATCATAGACCTTGTTATTGAGAAATCGAATGCCCGAATAAAGAACGCCGTCAGTGCTTGTATGTGAATCAATGGCTCTAGGATAGCCGCCAAGCTCTGCGGATTTTCTAACCGTACAATTTTGCATCGTAAGGTTTCGTGTTGGTGTGTGATCATAAGCTCCAAACGCACCAAAGTTACTAGATGAACGCATCAAATCAGCTTGAACCGCTGCGGAAAACCATCTGTCTCCTACATAGTCCGCAAACCCTTCGAATGTCACATTGTCGATCAGCACATTTTCATTTCCAGCACAATCAAGGGCGTGACCACCACATACATTTCGCAAGGTAATATCTCGCATGATAATGCCGGATGCATGGGCAAAGCTGAAAATAGAACACTGCTGTTTGATCTCATGCCCCATGCTGTCAATTGTTCCTTGTCCGTCAATGATCAAGTTCCCGTGCCCGTTGTACTCGGTGAAACTCTCATTTGAATCACCATTTACAAACATGCTGCCAACAAAGCCACGCTTGATCGTTGCCCCTGCCTGTAAAGTGATATGAGTATTTTTATAAATCCTCACCCGTTCACGCAGCGTATAGCCTCCTGGGGGAATATAAAGCCAAATCGGGCGATCTTTTGATAATTCTAGCGCTGCTTGTAAAGCCTTTGTGAAATTGCCGTATTTGTTTAAAAACGGCTGCAAAGACACGATCGAAAGCATGTCATTGACCTTCTTTTCAAATTGATCGAAGTCATATTCAAGTCGGTCGTTTAAGGTTGGATGAATGGTCGCATCAAGCGAAACCCTTCCGTCCACAACCTCTTTTATATCGTTGCCGTCATGATTGACGATCAGATTTACAAGCCGTGACCAATAACTATTAAGCCAATGCGCCACGCTTTTCCCTCTGTGGATGATGCTTGCCGCTTCGTGAGCTTTTTCGCTTGCTTTGTGTTCCTTAATTTCAATATCTAGTTGATTCAATGCGTTTTCTGTGGAACGTGCATTTTGCGATAGATTATCTTCAAACTCTGCATTTTTTCCGATCTTGAATACTTTTAACAAGCTGAATCTTCCCATGCTATCAGCTCCTTTCATAAAAAATAGCCGACGTTTTCCCGTCAGCTATCTAAGTAAAATGAAATATTAATTTGTGCGCCGTTTGGAAGATCGGCAGCCGTTGGGCTGATCCTTTGACCGTCTTTAGCAAGCATAATATTCATGCCGCTTGGGTTTGTCGTATCAACGGTTGCGCCTGCCGTGATCCCCTTTAGACTTAAATCAAAATCAACGCCCGCCCTCGGGCTTTTCGGTTTTATGTCGAAACCTATATCAATATCTATGGTGTTCCCTATCTCGTCAATTTCAGCTCCGTCTATGCTGCTATCATCAATTGACCAGGTTTTCGTAACGCTTGAATATGACAAGCTCAAATCTTGGGAAACCTTTGTATTGATATTATTTAATTGATTTTGTGTGCTGCTTGCTATACTCTTTTGAGCCTCAAGCATTTCGGCTATTTCTTTCTTGATTAAATCCCGCTGCTTCTTCATTGCGACGGTCTGCTCTAGTTGATAGTCAATAATGTCTTTACGATAATTCGTCAGTGTGACAGACGGCTTCATATCCAAATTGAGAGGGTTATATTTGATCTCCTGTACCCTTACCTCTCCTTCAAACAGGATGCCGTATGCTGTATCTGCAATGACTGGAACAATAGCGCCTTTACAAATGTTGTCCTCAATCGCTTCGAGCTTCGGATCATACACTTTTTCAAAATCCAATTCGATAGTCAATTTCGGATAAGGGTCAACTTTCTCTTTTAGAAGTTTTTCCATGTCCTCTTTTTTTGAAATGGAATCCTCGTAAACTGTTTCTGCTACTCTCGGGCGACCATCTACAAGAAAAAGTTTTTCGTCCGGGTGAATGTATGTCACAGGTGGGAACATGTACTTTTCATCATTTTTAAAGGTCCGATAAAGTCCAATAAAATTCCCGTTAGGCACGCTCACCCGAAAACCCGTTTTCATTTTTTTCGTGTTCGGGTTTTTGCTGTCCTTTCCCTTAAACGTTGCAACGACCGTATGCTCTTTATCCTCAAGACCTCGAATCACGTCAACCGTTTCAACAACATGACTTTCTTTGCCTGTGTCTTTGTACGTGCTGAATGTTTTGTTTGTCTTTTTATCTATGTTGAACGTGATTTTCCCGCCTAATTTTTCTTTGATCAGCTTCACGCTGAAGCCTGTTCCTTTAAACGTAAAAGAGAACGTTTGTCCAACGTCCTCCGCATACATGGCATTTAAATCACTGTTTATTTTCCATTTCGCCGATTTACTATCATAGCCTTTTGTTTCCTCGCTTGCTGTGTCCTTTTCTTCCTTCACCTTTCCATAACCCTTTATTCGTGTGTAAGACTCGGACAAGCTGCTTTTAACACTAATCGTATTCATATTCGCCCTGGTATCTAATTTATAATTGATCCGCTTTTTGATTTCTTTATACACGTAAATATGATCATTGTTTACATCAAGTTCCACGACAAAAGCCGATATAAGATCGTTCATCAGCTCTAACGACTTTTTCTTGCCGAATCCTTCTAGTTTGGCTTTCAAGCCTTTAGCATCCGGCATGATGGTATATGAAAAGCCGCTCCCTTTTAAAGCGTGTTTAAGCGCTGTGTCTATGTCTATTTCTCCGCTGATTTCTTCGTCCACCTGGTTAAATGTCAGACGAACAATATACATATGGTCAGCCGTCACATTACGGAATGACACCCCGTTTTCTGTTTTCTTTTCATCTTCGACAATAACGTACCGTTGCGCTTTATGCTCGATCTCATCTATGAGCAAAATGTTGTCATTTACAAGCATATCGAAAGCAAGTTCAGTCTCGGGTATTTGTAAACACTGAAATGATAATTGCTTTGTGCCGTCTAATTTGTCCGAGACTTCGGGTTCTACATATTCCAACGGTACTTTATTTGTTGGATCGTGCTTTGACTGTACAAATAATTGATTCATCATTTCACCTACTTATAGTAAAAGCGCAAGACAAATCGTATATCAATACTGGATGCGCCTTCGATCTCAAATGGATTAAAGCCAGGGCGCAAGCTCGGAAAGCGCCCGGACGTGTCCGCCATTTTCCCATCAATCATGACATATTGACGTGTGATAACGATTTTTTGCTTTTTAGAAACTGATCCCCTTATCGTTAACGCCTCTTTCGTGGCATCATTGCGTATCTTCACGTCCTTACCTGTTAAATACATGGTGACGCTATAATCAAAGTCAATAGGATCAATTGTCACATCAGAAGCGTTGTAGACTTTGAACGTATTGGATGAAAAGCGATATTTTAGATCGTCTTGGCTTGGCAAATTCATCCCGAGATAAAAATACTCTCCGCTCAAATTCAAGGGCTTTTCAGTATTAAAAACGGTTTCGCCAAGTCCAAGCGCTGCGGTGAATTCCACATCAACTTCTTTATAATTTTTCCCGTCATCTTTTTCGATTTCGATTTCATCATCACACGTCACCAGGTAGCGTATACCGGGTGAAAAAGAACAACTAATGTAATAGGGTTCTTCTCTTACAAGCTCCCTTGTGAGCGCCGCTCTGTATCTATTAAACTGATCCGTGCTTTTTGCTTTAATATAAAATCGGGCTTTGATTTTTCTTTCTTTAAACCTTACTTTTTTCGACGTTTGTTTTAATCCAGGTCTATTTGCCACAACTGCCGTTTGACGTTCGATTGAAGCCGACACAGGCGTAAATTTTACGCAACGTAAAAAGGGAAGGTGCTCGCTGATCAATTGAAGTCCTTCCCCGTAATCCGTATAAAATTCATAGCTCAAGTCGCAAGCCCTCCCCTACGCTGCCTATTTTTAAGTAAATCCATATTATACTTGTTTAGTCCCTCAACATTTATCGTGGTGTCTTTCATGGCGATCTGTGTCAACAAACCGATCATTTGATCAAACTTGTTTTCTAGTTGCTTAATAGCATCGGCACTATCATTTTGAACAATTACATTTGTTGAACCTTGTCCCGGCTGCTCGGGCTGATAGCCTACCATTCGATTAGCTTGAGCAAGTACCTGCATGGCTCGGTTTCTTCTGAATTGCCTTAAAGGTAAAATCATTTCCCCTTTGTGGACCTCTGCCGTATGATTTCGGGTAATGATACCGCCTTTATCATAGCCAATGTACTTGCCGCCTTTTCTCATGTTGACCAAGCCCGGGTGCTTGTTAATTCCGCCATACCGACTATTCAAATAGTTGATGGCCGCAATAACCTGGTGTACGGGGTTTTTGATATTTCCGTAACCAGGTTCTTTGTTTGCTGCAAAGGTAGACGGAATGAATTGCATAAGCCCCTGGGACGGATGCCCCGCTTTAGCGTTGCTGTCCCAATTGTTAACGACTGTAGGGTTTCCGCCCGACTCTTTCATGGCGATCGTTTCAAGTGCTTTTGAAAAAGATGGGGAAATGCCCTTAATCGCAATTGCTTGAGCAACCCATTTCTTTACGGCTGCGCTGCCTCCCTCACCAGGAACAAAACCAAAGTCTTTGATCTTGTTTTTAATAAAGGAAACCGCTTTGTCCTTGATAAAAGAAAAGCTACCTTTTACGATCTGACCAAAGCCGCCTGCCATGCTCGGGGTCGTGATCCCCATTTTTTGAAGCAATGTATTCATTAGCTTGCTAGGCTTCGTAATGAAGTCAGACACATCAAGTACCAGGTCTTTCACCTTACCGAAAAGACTAGAAATGAAGTTGCCGCCCTTCCCTGTACCATCTTTGTAAAATGGCACGTCATCAAACAATGCTTTCGTTTTAGGTCCTGACAATACCTCGGTTCCTTTTGGAAGGTTCATCATTGTGTCGGTTGAAGGAGATAGCCCCATTTGACCGCCAGGCGTGATAAACAACTCTTGCATTCCGCCATCACCTAAAATGGCGGGTCCTCCTGGGTGTCCGCCCGTCCCTTTTGCGTATTTCGGCGGCGTCCATTTCGGTATTTGATTTTCCTCGGGTACGCCCACTTTACCAAGAACCCAGTTAACGCCACCTATAACACCATTCACAACAAAGGATAGTTTGTCATTCATTTTATTTGCTAATGCCTTGACACCTTTTAACGCCTCCCCTGCCATGTTTTTAATTCCATTACCGATTTTACCCGGTAATTTTTTAGCTGCGTCTACAATGTCCCAAAAACGCTTGACCATGCCGTCCTTCATGCTTGTTGCAATTGAAACGGCTTTGTCTTTAAGCCAAGTGACCATTTTCCCGGTGTTTGCAGCGCCATTTTTAAAGAAACCGACAATGCTAGACCACATTTTCGGGAAGATGCCTAATAGCCCTTTTCCTAATGATTTCGCAATCCCGAGAATCTTTCCGAAAAAGGACAATTGCACAAAATTCCATATTGCTTTAATCGAGCCGAAAAACACGTCTTTGATGCCTTCCCACATCTTGCCGAAGTCTCCCGTTAGCAAGCCCGAGAATAATTTTATAACACCTTGTATCACTTGCATTGCGCCCATGACAACACCTTTAATGTTGCCCCAAACGCTTTTGATAATAGCCATAATGGCGGGCATGACAAATTGGACAACGGACCAAATATTTTGCAAGGCTTCTGTGATCACACCGCCGTTTTCTTTCCAAAACGTTCCCCACACTGTGGCAAGCTGTCCGATAAATGACAAAATGCCGCCCAGGGCTTGTTTTACAATCGGCGCCATTGTAACAAATACATTCATCAAAATGCCGCCTATTGCCTGGAAAGTCGGCTGCATACTCTTAAATGAATTTTTAATAGTATCTATTACGCCTTTCACGGTATCAGTAGTGCTGGCAATCATATCAACCACGCCAGGCGGGAATAGCTGCGATAATATACCATAACCCTCTAAGCGTTCAGCGCTTCCCTCGCCTTGCAATATGCCCCAAATGCCCGCCATTGCCTGTTTTACTGTATTGCCAGCGCTGGACATTTGTTTCATGATCGGATCAGCAACATTAAAGGCTTTTTCAAGCATTGTAGCCGCCGCGCCTCCTAACGGCTCTAGCGCTGACAGTGTTTGACGCCCGATCTTTTTAAAGCGTGTGCCTAGATTGTCTTGCAATGCCGCCCCTGCTTCGTTAGCTTTGCCCTTTACGTCGCCGATTTTTCCATCAATGCCGCCCAGGGCATACATGGCGTCAGCCTCTAGGTCCTCCCATTTTGTGCCGAAAAGAGCCACGCCAATGTTGTTGGCGTCCACCTGGTCTTTCATTCCTTTAAGCTCTTTTAAAACGGTGTTTGATACATCCTTGACGGTCCCTTTACCTTTTAAAAAGTCTTGCCATACTTTTTGTGTCGGTTTTGACATTCCAGCCATTGCTTCATTCGTTGATTTTGAACCGTCTTTGACTCGAATTTGAAACTCTTTCATGACGTCGTTGACGTAATCTAGGTTGTAAACGCCTGCTTTTGTTCCATTGACGAGTAATTGAAAATATTCTTGCGCTGAATAACCCATTTTTCCGAATAATGTTGAATACTCGGACAGGTTATCGAACATCTCATTTGAAAAATTCAATCCGTTTTGCGCTCCATAAGTCATGAGGTCAAACGCATCACTTACAGACACGCCAAACCCTTTCATAAGGTTGTTGCCCGCTCTCGCAACTTCGTTTACTTCTGAATCAAAAGCATCAGCAAGCACCAGGGCTTTTTTAGTTACGTCCGTGAGGTCCTTGTCTGCAATGCTTCGGATATTTTGTTTAATTTGAAACAAACCATTTCTTGCATCATCCAAATTCTCTCCGAATCCCTGCGACCACACGTCTTTTGCTATGCCTGTGAGCCTTTTGGCTTCATCACCCGTCAAGCCTAGCTGCGCTCTTAAACGCCCTTGTGAGGCTTGTATATCAGCCGTCATTTTTGCACCAAGCGTGCCAACGGCTGCCGTTAATGCTCCAATGGCTGCCGTACCCGCCACCGCTGCCGTAGCAAATCCGCCCTTTAAAATGCTTGAAAGTTTGGATACCTCTTTACCCGCTGCCGTTACATCATTAGATACATTTTGATGACTTGTTGCTAAATCGTCGGCGCTGTTTGCTGCTTCTGATTCCGCACGCTCAAGCCGTTCAACCTGGCTTTGTGCAAGCCTTAAAGCATTTTGCATGTTGCGATAGCTTGTTATTTGAGAGTTTAAGCGTTGTGCGTATTTCTGCGCCTGGGTTGATCCCTCTCCATATTGCTCAACTTGCTTTTCATATGCTTGTCTATAGGAATCTACAATTCTTTCTTGAATCTTCAATTGATCCGACAATCCCGACACCTTACTTTTACTTTCACCGAGCTTGTCATCCAATGCTTTAAATTCGGCTGCGGTTGCTTTGGTTGCGGACTGTGCCGTTTTAAGCTGCTGCCTCAAGGCTGTGACGCCTTTGTCAAACCCTGTACTATCTAATGTCGTATTAACGACTAAAGAACCTATCGGACGCCCTTCTGTTGCCATATGGTTTACCTCCTTTCCTCAAAAATAAAAGAAGGCTTAAAAGCCCCCTGGTCTTAAAATCTGATCTATTGGAACACTGCCCTCGCTTTGCCCTTTTCGATTCGCAAGACGCAAAAATCCGTTCAAGTCCATGTTGTCTATTTCATGATACTTGTACCCTTCTTTCATCAAATCTTCGTAAATATCATCTAATGAATCTAGGTAATCTTGCCACGTTTCTAAATGCTCTATTTCTGTGCTTTCACCGCTTTCTTTTTCGAGCCGTCGTTTCCCTTTTTTTGTCCTGTCACTTGCATCAATACATCCGCAATGGTTTCAAATGCCTTGTCAGACGGAATGTTGTCTAAAAAGTCATCATATGAAAATTGATCCCCGAATACACCCACTACATAAGTGACCATTTCATCAAGCATTGCAGCACCTTCCATTTCCCCCTGTTCTGCTTGAGCTTGTATTTCAAGCGCACGTCTTAATTGACGAGCTGACGGCATATCCTTTGTGTACGTTTTTTCTTCTTTTGTTTGTGAATCAATCATTGTTAATTTCAACATATTAAACACCTCGTATATTTTTTAATGACTCCAGTTTAACCAGGTAAAATAAATTACCTGGCTATCAGAAAACACTATTTTTTTGTTGTGGTGCTTGATGGCGCTTCCGCTGTTCCGTTGTCGCCATCAGTGCTAGGGGCGATCCCTTTAAAGACAAAATCATAAAATCCCTTTTCAGTGAATCCATCGCTTGCACTATGCGCCATGACATAGGTTAAACCATCAGATTTACGGGGCATGAATTGTCCCTCAATAGTTGGCGTGATAAATTCGACTTTATCCTCTTTTGTTTTGCCTTCTGTGGACGGAATACCGAATTTTCCTCTTAAAAGCGCAACATACCAAAAACCGCCCTTTGTTTTCTGCCGGAATGTGACAGCAACGAAAGGCGGGTCAGTATCTTTTCCATATGTCTCAAGCCAACCGCCGATTGTTTCAGCACCTAGCAATTTGTTTTTCATTTCGGTTGTAAGATCAGCCACGCCAATTTCTAGCTTTGCTTCGCCAACTCCCGAGCCTTCTTGATCAAATACCCCATCATCCCCGTAAAGAACGGCAATTTCCGAGCTTGGTTCTAATTTTGATTCAATTGCCCCAGGTACATTTATTACTTCGGTTGCTTCTGTGGCGGCGTCATCCTCAAAAACGCCGACTCTAATATCTCTCAATCCTGTTGTAGCCATTTATTTCATCCTCTCTATTTAAAAGTGATTTCTATTTCTTTGTTTGCTCTGTATCGCCTTGCATATCTGTACAGTTGTATATCCGGGTCTTTATCAAATGCGGAAGCGTATTGTTGATAGTCAGCCGAAGCCATCAAACGATCAATAATCGGTTGTATTTCTTGCGCTTCCTTGATTGTCCCGGTCCATAAATCTATTTGTATATCAACGCTAATGCATGTCGCTTGATCATCCTCATACGCATTACGATAGCTTTCAAGCTCATTAATACGGATCATTGGGGCTTGATCTACCTTTTGATCTAACTCCGGCACGTCCACAAGAAAGACTTTTTCATCCGGCACGTAGCTTGTCAGATCGGCTGATCCCGTCAAAATCATTTCGACTTCTTGGATTGGCAGCATCATCATAGCCCGAGCAACCCCCTATAAACACTTTGCATTTTTGATAAAACGAGTTGTTCATATTCATTGATCGTTCGCTCGATAAAACTTTGCGGGCGCTGCTTGATCGTTCCGAAGTTAGTAAAATGCAGCCTATAAGCCGTTTCCTTACCATAGCCAACGGTTGAAAATATTTCCCCGTCCTCTCTTGGTTTGGAATAGAAAACATCTGATTTTAAATGCTTCTTATTGCCGCTATCGCTATCAAATGGCGTGTTCTTTTCCAAGCCATCCGCCATCAGCTTTGCTCCTGCAAGAACGGCAGCCTTTTCCGCTTTTACATTTTGACGAGCCATCTTTTCAACGGCTTTATATGTTTCTTCTAAACCAGTAGCCTCTAGCGCCATCAACTCACCTTCTTTACAAAGACATTGATCAAGTCTTTGTCCTGCTCGTTTGGCAGAATATCAATGACTTGATAAAGCTCGTTGGTCAAGTGGTCCTGTACGTGCATAGCGTTTGAAATGGTCGATACTTGTTGATAGCGAATAACATACGTCAAACTATCCTCTAAAACCGTTCCGGCTGTTGATAGCTTTTCTCTTAATTTTTGGTCTCGCCGTTCCGCCCAGGTGGTGAAAAGTCTTTCTAATGTGGTCGTGTTCTCCCTGGATATAGGGTCCTTTTGGTTTCCCTTTTTAACGAAAGATATCGGCGTATTTAATCGTCCGTAGTCCATGAAGGATACTCCCCTTTAAATTGTTGAATGTACGACATAACGCCGAACGGCACTTCTTGTAAATTCTTGTTTGATACCGCTGATCGGTTCTCGTACCTGTGACCGCAAAGCATCATGACCGCATCATCAAAACAAGGGTTATCAATAAAAAAAGCGTCCCTCTCTTTCGATAAGGTGACGCTATCTTTAATAAACTTTTCAGAAGCCGCTTTTATGGTTTCTAGCATTTTGTCATCCAGGTCATGAGTGATCCTTAAAGCATGTTTTAATTCTTCAAGGGTCATATTTCTTCACTCCTATTCTGTAGCGCCTGTTTCAACTGGCGGCTTGATTGTTACATAAAAGCCCGCATTTTTGTCCGCTTGCTTTACGTCGAAACGAATAGCAAGGGAAAGGACTTGACCATACACCGCATTTTCAACCCACTTCGCAACAACGTCTACACGATTGGCAAAGAAGGCAGCTCGTTTTAAGTCACCGATAAACATGTTCATATCACCGACTTTTTTGCCGAGTAATGTATCATCAACAACTTTGATCGGGCTTCCGAAAAGCGTTTTGCCGGATGGTGAAGAAATGTTACTTTGCAAGATGTATTGACCGTTTTTGTCTTTTAGCGTGTCTAGGAATTGAAATGCGGATGACGTCGAAAGAACATTACGGGCATAGGCTTGCTTTAAATCAACATTTAAAATCTTTTTAATGTCGTCCGTTCCTGTAACTGTTTTAGCTGTAAACGTTTTTAAGACACCCGCAATTTTTGTATTTCTTGTATTTCGTTTAACTTGTTGCAAATGGTCCGCTACAAGTGCCGTCAAATCTACGCCAGCGTCATCAATTGATTCTTGAGAAATAGCCAATTGACCACGATACGTTTCAACTTTCCATTCAATGTTATTGAATTTTGGGTTTGCTAGGTCGGGGTTTTTCTCAAGCTCCGCAACTGAAACAAGTTCAGTTTCTGTATTTTCTAAAACTGGATATGAACCGGATGGTGCTGTCACATTGACTTTATTCACAAATTCAACTAGATCAACAATATCTTCGGGCGTTTTCTGCGGTGTCGTAATGACTTCAATCGGAATAATTGCCGCTGCTCCTTCTGTTGTCAAACCGTCTCGGACTTCACCTCTAGTACGCAAGAATGTTTCAAAGCTGCGGCGTTGTTCCTCAATTCCTTTATCCAAGCGCACATGCGGCGTGACTAATGGAAGTGATCTTTGTTCATCTGTTCCGGCTTGTCCCGCTTCCGTGATTTCTTCCGCTTTCATTCCTGCCAATTCTTCTAATTCTTTTAGCTTTTCTGTCATTGTCTCAATCTCTGCTTTTAAAGAAGTGATCTCATCTTTAATCGTTTTTGCTTCTTCTAGCTTGTCTTCTTCCGCTCTTTGATGAGCTTCTTTGATTTTTGTATTGATAGCCGTTTGTCTTTTTGTAATCTCTGAACGTAATTCCTGGATTTTCTCTTTTAACATGTGTACATGCTCCTTTTCCAAATAAAATAAGCACCCGCAATGTACGAGTGCTTTCTAAAGACTTAATTCAATTAGATCAAGCTCTAACTTGATTTTTTCTTTTTCTAAATGGCTGCTTTGATGCTGCTTTAAATGCCGCTGGGCGATCGAAACATCTGTGTCTTCATAAGCCGGATAAGTGACGATAGAAACATCAGTAATCCTTGAAATGTTGTTTAAGCTCCTCAACGGCAGCCCCGATTTTTCATCTCGTTTAAAGCTGTCGCCATTTTTGGCAAGATGAAAGCCGAATGAACAATTTGAAACGTTGCCAAGTCTCAAGTTTTCATATAGATCGTTTGCGTATTGCGTGTTCGGTAAAGACAATTCAAACCGCAAGCCAATGTCATCCACAGATAGTTTCAATGTTCCGGCTTTGGTCCTTCCCAAAATTTTAGAAGGATCATGATCAATAAGCGCCCTTACATCTGACATATCAGCATTTTGCAGCGCTCGTTTTTCAATGGTTTCGATAAAGCCGCCCAGGTTTTGGCTGCGTGTACCAAATTTCAATGCATAACCTGTGATCATCCTGCCTTTATCGGTTTCTTCTGTCGCCTTTAGCGAACCCTCTTGAATGGCTCTAATCTCCTTTTCCAATATCATCACCCCCTTTATCAAGTGAAGGAATGGGAAGCCCCTTCGCCTTTGCTTTTTGGATTTCGTCCATAATGTCAACATCCACAAAATTCAAACTCATAAAGCGCCTATCTCCATTTTCAATAGGCGCAATCCCGTATTCTGCTAACGCATCATTCTGTGAGTAAATGCCGTTTTGCAATAAAGCAATGACATTTTCCCGCTTTGTTTTAGCGTCCGTTTCCTTGAACCGTCTTGCATCAAACTGAAAACGTTTGGTCCTGCTTTCCGGGTAAAAAAGCATTTTGAAATTTAACTCCGCTGTAATGGCAGCAAAGTAATTTGAAAGCGTGTTTGTCAAATAATCCAGGTTCGCTTGTTCTAGTGAAGTGTTCACTTGCTCGATCCCCAACTTATGAGGCGGCAACCCGAACACTTTCGCAATTTGTTTGGTTGAATGCGTGTAGTTATTGACGATCTCAAGAACCTTTGTACTGATTTCAAGCTGCTTAAAATCTTCGTTTTCGCTCAAGACCGCTATTCTTTGTTGATTTCTCACACCCGAATTAACTTTCTCAAATTCATTACGCAAGTTTTCCCTTGCTTCGGGCGATGGTACGCCTTTTTTAAGCGTTACAATGCCGCTCAAATTTGTGCCACGTCTAAAAAAGTCCGTTACAAGCCTTTTACCCGCTTCCTGGCTTTCAAGTTCATGCTTGAGACATGATAAGAGGCTCTTTCCGTTTACCCCATCCAGTGAGGAAAACTTGATATGCAGCACGTCAGATGGTTTCAAAATAGTTTCTTTTCCGTCAGAAGGATAATAACGGTACACAATATCGTTTCGTCCCTTTATCTGATCGACCGAGACTTCACTATTTAACATGTGAATAAGCTCCCAGGGCGTGCCGTGTTTATCCCGTTTGATAAAAGCAAACGATTGACCGTTTAAAAGCGCATTGGCGACAAGAATATATTTGAATGAGTACCCGGAGTAATATTCGTTAGGGCGCTCGTTGATAAGCTGAAACAGGTCACTATCCTTTTCTTCTATTCCGTCGTTTCTTATCATGATCGGACTTGCTGCTATGTCTGACGCTAAGACGTGAACCGCTGTGAACACATCACTATTTTTAATGGCTGTTGCCGGGACATAACTTAAACCATCTAAGCCCACCAAAATTTCGTTAAATTCCCTTCGTCCTGCGCTTTGTTGATTGATTGATCTAAAGAACGCCAATTTCCTCTACCCCCTTTCTGTTTCATGGTTGAGAAGAATGGCAACAAAGACTAACAAAATACCACTAGCCGCAATCCCCAAAATCATCCCGACCATATAAACGGCGGTATTGATAAGGATTAGCCCTAACAAAAACAAAAGAGTATGAAGGTTCGATATGAAGTACCGCCATACTCCTAAAATTAGATGATTAAATTGTTTCGGCACTCTTTCCCCTCCTTCTATATTCCAAAATCTTCACTTTGATAGTAGGCGTCCCAATCTGTTTCGTTTTGCTCGTAATGGTACATTGCTTCTGTATATGCATTCATTAATGCAGCGATCGGGTCAATTTTTTCCCTGTTCAAATCCTTGTCGATCTGCACCGTATCATTGACCTTTTTCAAAATGGCGTTGTTAATTGCCAGGTTGAGTAATGGGTTGTTTGTATGGAGGAGACGCTGATCCATGACATTGAGTCTAAAGTTTTTCGTTGGCTCTGATAACGTCCTTACCCCTTGCCTTACTTCAAAAGCAGGGTAGCCATATTTTTCAATTTCATTGAGGAATAACGAAATGTTATATGGATCATAAAAGATGCCCTTTACTTGCAAATCATATTTCGTTATGTGATCGACCATGTAATCAATTACTTGTTGTAAATTAATGATGCCGGACTCTTTGTCTGTTATTGTGCAATACCCTTCTTGCTCAAGCCTTCTATAATCAATTTTGTCACGCTGTATCTTGTTTTCTAAACCGCCTTTTCGCCCGACAAACGAATGACTATCAACATAAAAATTTTCCTCGGCGTCCTCTAAAGGATAAATAAAGCCTAGTGAAGATAAATCTTCTGACCTGGATAAATCCACACCGATATAAACAGGCTTCCCGTATATATCCGGCTTCTCCTCAACGGCGCAATCTTTCCAATCGTCACCGTTCAATAAACTATCTGACGAAGCAGAACGCCACAAATTAAAGTTTTTAACAAGCGTTCCGTTCAAATCGTCTTTTTCCTGGGCTTCTTTCAATTTTTTGCGTAAGTTCTTGAGCAATTTCTTTTTCATACCTTCAACTTCAAGTAATGGGTTACTTTTTATCCAAGTGCTTTCGTCGCTTATCTCTTTTTCGTCATCCTGCTCATAGACAACGGCAAAATAATTTTCGTTCTCTTTCTTCCCGCTCAATATATCCGTTACATATGGATATTCTTGTGCATACATAGGACCGTTGAGCTTAAAACCCGCTGTACTAATGATCAAGATAAGCCCCTGGTCTTGCTGACCTTGTGAGGACTCTAAAACCTCAATCATTTTTGTATTTGTAGCCGTGTGAAACTCGTCAAGAATGCCAATCAAGACATTTAAGCCGTCAAGGTTATCTGTATCACGAGATAACGGCATGATGATGCTATCCGCATGTAAAAAACGTATCTCGTTTTGAATAATCTTAGTGAATTTTTTAATTTGTTTTGATTTTGCACGCAACTTTCTGAGCTGCATGACGATCATGTTAAAAACCGCTTTTGCTTGTTTACGAGAATTTGCCGTCGTGTAAATCTGCCTATCGTATTTAGGCGCATCACCGAAAAGTAATTCATATAAAGCGATCCCGGCAACAAGAACGGATTTACCGCCTTTACGTGCCATGCTGATATATGCTTTTGTAAATCGTCTATATCCTGTTTCTTTGTCTCGCCAGGCAAATATCATATAAACAATAAACTTTTGAAAGAGTGCTAATGTCGTAGGTTTACCCGTTGAAATATCCGGCAGTATTTCAAGAAACTTTACAACCTTCGCCCCTTTTGATGGCTTGTACTCGTATGGATAGTCAGGGTCTTTTGATTTTTCAAGATCCCGCAAATGTCGTTTGCACGCCTGGATGACTTTTTTACTTGCTACAATTTCCCCGTTTACTACTTTTTCAGCGTAAAGAGTACCGGGGTCTTTTTTAATCGTCGTCATCCTGCCTCATTGCCTCAAATATATCGTCATCCTCGCTCTCTTCACCTAAACCAACTAGACGTAATCGAGCATCAAGCGCAAGACCAAGTTGTCCCGCAATGGCTCGAATCTCTTTCGACATTTGCATCATGATTTCAATAGACGGGTTTTTCTTTTTCACTTCAAACCCTTTACTATTCACTTCAAAAACGACTTGTCCCTCTGCTGCCACATCTTCTAGCGCCTGTCGATACTGTGCATAACTATTACAGTACATAGCCAACAAAGTGCGATCCAGTTCCGATATTGGCAGCTCGATAATATGAGGGTAAATTCTTACCCATTCGTTTTTTGCCATTGTTGACAGCCAATAAGGCGGGTTCTCTTTCAATGGCGAAATGCCTTTCAATTTTTCTTCATGCTGCTGCCGCTGCTCTCGTTCTTCGTTTGATATTTGCCCTTTTAATGTGTCCGTCATTTGTTTTCTTCTCGCCAATAAAAACCACCACCTTTCAGCAAATCCAACCTATTAATTTTAGGCAAATAAACAAATGAGAAATACTGCTCTATCTCAACGCCTGTAAAGGACCAAGCCATTTTATGAATGAGTGAAAAACCGCAAAAAACGGGAAAAATCAAAACTCCATTTCAACACTTTTTTTAAAGTTGAGGGGACGCCGATTTCCAGGAATCAAAAAAGCCCACCCCGTTCAAGGTCGGGGGGACTTAAAATACTTTCTGTACATTTTCTTCGCTGATTCATAGGTATGTCCATCTAATAATGATTCTTGCTTTTTGTTAGTCACGTATACTTCCACAAATTCTTTTTTCTCTTCACTCCATAGGCTCACAACTATATTTTGTTTCATCTTTTCCCCTTCTCGAAAGTAATCTGATTATGATGAAACTGACAAAGCACTTCAAGGTTGTTTAAATCATTACGCTCTATATCGTCATGAAATACCTCTCTAAGCTCTTTATACTTATGATGGACCACTAACCTATTGGACATGTTTACACGTCCTTCTGCGGCACATACAGCGCATCTGTAATGACTCTCACGCTTCTTTGCTTCTCGAAGTGATTTCCATTCTCTGCTTTGATAGTATTTGTAATGCGCTTCGTTCTCCCTGCTGTACCTCACATCTTTGTTGTATTGCTTATCAGCATAACCCTGGTGCTTCATACAATAGCGTTTGGTCCAGTCTATATATTCTCGGCAGGCGGGAACGTTACAACGTTTCAAGGGCATCACTTATTACCTTCACTTGTAAAAGACTCAAGCGTTTGACAAAGATGTATATTAAAGCTGCTTTGAATTTCGTCCTTAATTCTTCGATCAAATTCTTTTTTAGCCCCTGAATAATCTTCATAAAACTCTAGGTAAGGATCGCAATCATAATCCGTTAAGACTACATAGACCGATTTCATGAATCTACACTCTCCCTTTTTTATTTGATCTAAGCCGCCCCTGTTTGTTAGCCGCCATTGATTTTGTAAACAGACAGGGCGCTTTACATAAAATAAAAAAAGCACCTCAATGGGCGCCAGTTTAAATTTCTATTTTATTCATTTCTTGTTTGATTTTTAAAATTAGATCTACATCAGAAATAGGAGAATAAACAACATAGTCTAGATATTGTTCTTTACCCGTTTTGAGAAACTCATAAAATCCTTCTAATAAGGTTCTGAAGTATTCATCGACTCTACTCTTAGATGGATCTTTACCAACATAACCATTACCAGCAGCAAAAGACTCTAGTCTTACAGCAACATCATAAGATTTAAAACTTTCAAAAGGCACTAATTTCAGTTTCGAGTCTTTTGTAATAATGATAACTGAATTAACATTATCATCACCATTTAATAACAAACTTTTTATTTTCTCTTTGCTTAAGAACTTCAATTCATCATACGGAACTATCTCATTTTCTAAAAAATCTATTGATTGTGTAATACGATGATCCACACTCATTTCTCGGTAATGAGATAAGTGTTCGAGAAAGTTTTCCCTATCTGAATCATCCCAAAATAGCTGTTTACTTCCAAAAACAGTTCTTGAAAAAGTAGTTTCATCTAATAAATTTCCCTTTAATGAGAATATTTCTTTTGGAGTTAAAGGACAATGAAAAAAAATAGTATTATGCTGATTGGCATTTAAAAAAAGATGTAGTGCTCTACCTTCATCATCAGACAAGTCTACATTATTTAAAAATCCATCAACCACAATCAAATCATATTTATTTTGATAAACTTCATATGATTCATTGATTACATCTTCATATGTGAAAATCGCAGTTTTAAACCTATTGGCATTGAGTGCTGTTAAAAAATCTTGCATTCCCCTCCGAGATTTATCCATTTCAGCACTAAATAAAATTACTCTTTTTAGCTCTTTGCTAATTACCAAATTTTCTAAATAAGTTACTGTTCTTTCATTACTTTCATTTTTTTCAATACCAACAAACATCTGAAAATCCCTGCTCTCCAAATAGGATTTGAAACATTATGTTTCATAGGAAAATTATAATCATCCTTTTTAAAAAATGCAATTTTTTCCTAGTATTCATAAGCTAAAACACTATTTGGAATTACATAAACTTTGAGATGAAATATCTACCTCTCAATCTATCGCATAATACAATATTACAACCTTTTTTCTGTCATGCTGCGCCAACATTACGCCAAAAACACGCCAGTTTTCCGCCAATAAAACGCCAAAGATATAAACACCGTTAATCGGTGTTAGGCACTCTTTTTAAAAAATATGAAAATTATCACCTGTGAAAATAGGTAATTTTAAGGTTTTTTTACATTTTCCGACACAAATTGTTTTTTCTCTTTGATACTATTAAATCAACCCATTAACATTTAATGGGTTAAAATACAAATTAAGGAGAGGATTATTATGAAAAAATCACCAATCAAAAAAGCTTTATTAGCCGTTGCCTTTTCTACATCAATGTTATTTTCCATGAATACCGCAAGTGCAGCAAGCATCGATGCATTAGTGTGGGTCAGAGATGCTTATCCTAATGCGTGGAATTATGTATTAGTCAAAGTAAATGGTAAGAATTACACTCAAGTTTGGACAAGTAGTAACAGTTATTTCCTTGTTGAATGCAAAGAGTTAACTGATGGTAAATGTTGGGTCCAATCTTAATAGTTTTTAAGACGACTTCCTGTTTAGGGAGTCGTTTTTTATTTCAAAATAAAAAACACCTCTAAACGGGTGCTTTAAATACAACTTCATTGAGAGCATAAGCGAGATCAAGAAACGTCTTTCCTTTCAGGCGTGTATACGATCTTTCGCTCATGCCGATCTCGTTGTAAACCTGGTAATCGAAAACAGGTTCTTGCTGCATGTAACGTTTAATGATTATTTGCCTCTCATTATAGGGAAGACGATTGACCGCTCTTTGTACCTTCTCAAGAAAGGCATTTCGTTTCTGTTCCCACTCAATCCGTTTAATTGCTGTGCTTTCAGTGGATGAGCGGAAAGAATTGGTTGTGGCGGGCGGCACTATGCTGAATCCTCCTGTTATCTTAGGCAGAATATAGTAAGGATTTTTAATCTGAT
>NZ_JOTP01000038.1 GCF_000715205.1 Bacillus zhangzhouensis
AAAACATTAGTTTCTCTACAATCTTACGAGCCTATCATGGCTCGTTTTTTTACATACGGATGATCGCTGTTTCTTCTGCCTCTCTAGCACTTTTCACTGTGCGATAAGGGGAATACCCGCTTCCCTTTTCAAACGCCGCAGAGTGCGTCTTTTCCTCTGCTTTCGATGGCACAACTTCTTTAAATCGTTTATAAGCATTTAATAATTCCTGCTTGGCAATTCCTTTTTCATACGCCTTTTCAACGGCTTGAAAAAACGAAATGACCGCAATCTTTTCCTCTGTTGTCCAGTCGACATCCATTGGATATTGATATTCCATTTACTTGTCCCTCACTTTAACACTCATTTCTTATTTGAACTTACATTATAGCATTTGATCTATCAGAAACCGACCGATTTTATGCTTTACATTCCGTTCAGTTCATAATATAATTCTTTTGTTTTATGCAATGAAATCTGCCGTTATTGGCACAATAATAGCAGGTATTTCGATGAAGGTGGGAAAGCAATTGTCACAACATGATACACCCTTATACACTGGACTAAAAAAACACGCTGCAACCAATCCAGTCCAATTTCACATTCCAGGCCATAAAAAAGGTGCCGGAATGGATCCTGAATTTAGAGCATTCATTGGTGATAATGCATTAAGCATTGACCTCATTAATATAGAACCTCTCGATGATTTACATTCGCCTCGAGGGATGATAAAAGAAGCACAAGAGTTAGCTGCTGAAGCATTCGGTGCTGACCATACGTTTTTCTCCATTCAAGGAACAAGCGGCGCGATCATGACAATGGTGATGACGGTGTGTGGACCTGGAGATAAAATCATTGTTCCTCGTAACGTCCATAAATCCATTATGTCCGCTATTGTATTTTCTGGCGCAGTGCCTGTTTTTATTCACCCAGAAATCGATAAAGAGCTTGGTATCTCACACGGCATTACACCAGACTCAGCCAAAAAAGCACTGACCGAGCACCCAGATGCAAAAGGCTTGCTTGTGATTAACCCAACATATTTTGGCATTTCTGCTGACTTAAAAACGATCGTAGAGATTGCCCATTCATTTAATGTGCCTGTCCTTGTGGATGAAGCGCACGGTGTGCATATTCATTTTCACGATGAGCTTCCGCTGTCTGCGATGCAGGCAGGTGCCGACATGGCAGCAACAAGTGTCCATAAACTCGGCGGGTCCCTCACCCAAAGCTCTATTTTAAATATGAAGGAAGGACTTGTTTCAAAGGACCGCGTGCAGTCGATTTTGAGCATGCTAACGACAACATCCACTTCTTATTTGCTCTTAGCTTCACTTGATGTCGCTAGAAAGCGATTAGCCACTGAAGGAAAGGCACTCGCAGATGAAGCGATTCGTTTGTCTGAATTAGCGAGAAACCGCCTGAATCAAATTGACGGCATTACCTGTATTGGTCAGGAAATACTCGGTTCAGCTTCTACTTACGATTATGACCCAACGAAATTAATTATCTCGATTAAAGACCTTGGGCTAAATGGACATGATGTCGAAAAATGGCTGAGAGAAAGCTACCGAATTGAAGTGGAACTCTCTGACCTATACAACATTTTATGTATCGTAACCCCTGGAGATTCTGATGAGACGATCGATACACTTGTGACGGCTATGAAAGAAATTGCCGCAACCTCGACATGTGAGGCCGGCAAACAAGCGGTGACGGAAGTGTTACTGCCTGAGATCCCATCGCTTGCTATGACGCCGCGTGACGCCTTTTATGCAACAACAGAAGTGATTCCATTTAAAGAAGCGGCCGGCCGCATCATTGCAGAGTTTGTCATGGTATATCCGCCGGGCATTCCGATTTTTATCCCAGGCGAAATTATCACAGACGAAAATGTCTCATATATCTTTAAAAATATTGAAATTGGTCTCCCTGTCCAAGGACCTGAAGATTCAACGCTAGAGATGATCCGTGTCATTAAGGAACAAAAACCAATTTTATAAAAAAGAAGCATGCAGCCCCAATTGGAGCTGCATGCTTTTTTATTTATTCAGAGGCTTCATCACCGCAATGACAGTGACCACACGTTCCATACAGCGTTGTCACTTTTTCATTCTCAAATTGATCAATGGTTTCATTGCAATCTTGACAAATAATTGTACCCACGTACATTCCCCTTTTCTTCACCTTATAGTTTGGAAGCGTTTAATTTATTTCTTACCTCTATAATATGATGTCACATTTAAGTTGTCAACAGTTAATTGTATGACACATTTAATCATTTTTATAGATATATGCTTTTTACTCATCATATTGAGGGAACGTTTCAATTGTATTTTGCTTCATATCAATTCTGTAACAATTGAGTAACAATCGAAAATTGTCAAAAAGGACATGATACACTAGAGTGACTAACAGGGAACCGGCTCCTAAAAATGTTGGTATAACCCCAAAGGATTTTGAGGTGAATAGATTGAATTTTATGAGGACACTTCTCATTATATTCCCCATGCTCTTTGTACTTAGTTCATGCTCATTTGCTTATATCATACCGAATCAGACAGACCAAGTCAGTCATATTCAAAAACCAAGAATTCTCTTTTTTACTGATGCAGAAAATCTTGATAAAGAAAGTCCTTATTATGATGCAGTACTCGATTTAAAAAATGAGTACCCAAAGGAAATGTCAAAGATGATCGTAAAAGAAGATCGTAAGGGCTGGAAAAATGAAGTAGATGAATTACCGGCTATTTTGCTTGTCAATGATGAAAAAGTCATTGTGAAGGTTGAAGGAAATGTCCGCAGTAAAGAGGATATCTTATCACCCTTATGTCATGCATTAGACCGCGTGAATACAAATTAACGATTCAACCTTGCACTTATAGATAACCATATGAAAAAGCCCCTCACCTCATGAGGGGTTTTTTCATATAGAGAGATTTGTACAGCCTTCTCAAACGTTTTAAAAAGCCCTCTCCATGTCGAAGAGGGCTTTTTAGGTTCATTATTTTACGATATGGATTGGGCTTCCAATTGCTACTTCAGCCGTTTCCATTGTGATTTCACCTAATGTTGGGTGAGCATGAATTGTCATTGCGATATCTTCAGCAGTCACTCCAGCTTCAATTGCAAGGCTAAGCTCTGAAATCATATCAGAAGCGCCAACACCTGCAATTTGTGCACCGATGACTAGACCATCCTCTTTACGAGTGATCATTTTCATGAAGCCATCAGTTGCGTCAAGAGAAAGTGCACGTCCGTTAGCTGCGAATGGGAATTTCGCTGCAACGATTTCGATTCCTTCTGCTTTAGCTTCTGCTTCAGTGTATCCAACAGTTGCAAGTTCTGGCTCAGAGAATACAACAGCAGGAATACCAAGGTAATCAATTTCAGCTGGCTCTCCAGCGATTGCTTCAGCTGCAATTTTACCTTCGTAAGAAGCTTTGTGTGCAAGTGGTGGTCCATCAACGATGTCACCAATTGCATAGATGTTAGATACGCTTGTACGGCATTGTTTGTCAGTTTTGACAACTCCGCGGTCTGTCAATTCAACACCAACTTGTTCAAGACCAAGCTCATCAGTGTTTGGACGACGGCCAACTGTTACAAGTACGTAATCAGCATCAACTGTTTTTTCTTCACCTTTTACTTCGAAAGTAACAGTGACACCCTCTGATGTTTCTTTCACGCCTTTTGCAAGAGCGTTTGTATGGATTTCAACGTTTCCTTTTTTCTTCAGGTTACGTTTAACCAAAGAGCTCATTTGCTTTTCGAAACCTGGAAGGATTTCGTCTCCACCTTCAAGGATGACAACTTCTGTTCCAAAGTTTGCATAAGCAGTTCCAAGCTCAGTACCGATGTATCCACCACCGATAACAACTAACTTTTTAGGTACTTCTTTAAGCGCTAAAGCACCAGTTGAGTTGATCACACGGTCCGTGTATTTAAATGTTGGCAATTCAATTGGACGAGATCCAGTTGCAATAATTGCGTTTTTGAAAGTGTAAGTCTGTGCTGAATTTTCATCCATTACACGTACAGAGTTAGCGTCTACGAAATAAGCTTCACCTTTGACGATGTCTACTTTATTTCCTTTTAGAAGGCCTTGAACTCCACCTGTTAATTTGTCCACAACAGAAGCTTTCCACTCTTGAACTTTTGTGAAATCAACTGTTACGTTTTCAGCTTTGATACCCATGTCTTCAGAATGCTTTGCATTCTCGAAACGATGACCAGCATTGATTAATGCTTTTGAAGGGATACAGCCGACGTTTAGGCATACGCCGCCAAGCGTTCCTTTTTCAACGATTGTTACTTTTTGTCCAAGCTGTGCAGCGCGAATAGCAGCTACATATCCACCAGGACCTGCACCGATGACAAGAGTATCTGTTTCGATTGGGAAATCTCCTACTACCATGACATTACGCCTCCATTAAAATTAATTGTGGATCATTCAACAAACGCTTGATGTGGTTAAGGGCATTTTGCGCAGTCGCTCCGTCAATCATACGGTGGTCAAAGCTTAGGGAAAGAGCTAAGACTGGAGCTGCAACGATTTCGCCATCACGAACAACCGCTTTTTCAGCGATACGGCCAATACCAAGGATCGCTACTTCTGGGTGGTTGATGACTGGAGTAAACCATTGTCCACCAGCAGAACCGATGTTTGTGATTGTGCAAGATGCACCTTTCATTTCAGCTGGAGCCAATTTACCATCACGTGCTTTTGTTGCAAGCTCATTGATTTCGTTAGACACTTCGAAAATCGCTTTGCGATCTGCATTTTTCACAACTGGAACAAGCAAGCCTTTTTCAGTGTCAGCTGCAATTCCGATGTTGTAGTAATGCTTTTGAACAACTTCATCTGTTTTATCATCGATAGAAGTGTTAAGTACTGGGTACTTTTTCAAAGCAGAAGTTAGAGCTTTTACAACGTAAGGCAAGTAAGTTAACTTGATTCCTTGATCAGCTGCAACTTGTTTGAATTGTTTACGATGTGCAACAAGGTTTGTTACATCAACTTCATCCATTAATGTTACGTGAGGAGCTGTATGCTTAGAGTTCACCATTGCTTTCGCGATCGCTTTGCGGATTCCGCTCATTTTCTCGCGAGTTTCTGGGAATTCTCCTTCTAGAACTGGAGCTGCTGCCGCTTTTGGAGCTGCTTCTTCTTTCGCACTTTCAGCTGCTTGAGGTGCTGCTTCTTGAGTTACAGAACCACCATTAACGAAGCTGTCGATATCTTCTTTTAGCACGCGCCCATTTTTACCAGTACCTGCAACTTTGTAAATTTCAACGCCTTTTTCACGAGCGTATTTACGT
The DNA here is from genome assembly GCF_000715205.1 of Bacillus zhangzhouensis. Taxonomy (GTDB): domain Bacteria; phylum Bacillota; class Bacilli; order Bacillales; family Bacillaceae; genus Bacillus; species Bacillus zhangzhouensis. The sequence goes on from NZ_JOTP01000038.1 coordinate 5,302, forward strand.
ACAGATGGCATAGCAATTACGCGCTTGTTTGGATCAGCATCTACTTGCTCTTGTGCGCCTGCGCCAGTTGTTGCTGTCGCTTCTTCTTGTGCTACTTCTTTCTTCTCTGGCTCGTTACCAGCTTCAGCAGTACCTTGTACTTGAGCTTCAGTTTTTGCTTCGCCTTCTTCTTCGCTGCCTTTAAATTGAAGATTTTCGTAACCAGGTGCATCAAACGTAATGATTGTTTGTCCTACAGTTGCAACTGTTCCCTCTTCAACTTTTAATTCTAATACTTTTCCTTTAACAGGTGAAGGAATTTCTACAACTGCTTTATCGTTTTGTACCTCTGCTAAAACGTCATCTTCATTGATTTCGTCGTTAGGCTTTACAAACCACTTAACGATCTCACCTTCGTGGATACCTTCTCCGATGTCCGGAAGTTTAAATTCAAATGCCACTGTTTTTCGCCTCCTAGATTTTGTTGAACCCTTGTTGTGTAAACATTACACGATCATGTAATTGATAAAGGGGAAGAGAAATAAATTCTTTTCCCCCCTGTCATTTAATTAAAATTCAAGAACTTTTTTAGCTGTTTCAAGCACGTCTTTATGGTTTGGAAGCCATACAGTTTCAGCTTGAGAGAAAGCAAATACAGTATCAGGTGCAGCTACACGAAGTACTGGTGCTTCTAGGCTAAGGATTGCTCTGTCATTGATTTCAGCTACTACGTTTGCAGCAATACCAGCTTGTTTTTGTGCTTCTTGTACAACGATTGCACGGCCTGTTTTTTCAACAGAAGCGATGATTGTTTCAATATCAAGCGGGCTTACTGTACGAAGGTCGATCACTTCAGCAGAAATGCCTTCTTTTTCAAGTTCTTCAGCAGCTTTAAGTGATTCGTGAACCATTGCACCGTAAGTAATGATAGAAAGGTCAGAACCTTCACGTTTCACGTCAGCTTTACCGATTTCAATTGTGTACTCTTCTTCAGGAACTTCCTGACGGAAAGAGCGATAAAGTTTCATATGCTCAAGGAATACAACTGGATCGTTGTCGCGAATTGCAGAAATTAATAGTCCTTTTGCATCGTAAGGTGTTGAAGGAATAACAACCTTGATACCAGGCTGTTGTGCTACAAGACCTTCTAAGCTGTCAGCGTGAAGCTCAGGTGTATGAACCCCTCCACCGAATGGAGAACGGATTGTCACTGGAGAATGCCAGCGTCCGCCAGAACGGTAACGCATACGAGCCATTTGTCCAGAAACAGAATCTAATACTTCGAAAACGAATCCGAAGAATTGAATTTCCATTACTGGGCGGAATTCTTGTAGTCCAAGGCCAATTGCAAGACCGCCAATACCAGATTCAGCAAGTGGAGTATCGAATACACGATCCTCACCAAACTCTTTTTGCAATCCTTCAGTCGCACGGAATACGCCGCCGTTTTTACCAACGTCTTCTCCGAAAACGAGAACGTTTTCGTCATTTTTCAGTTCTGTGCGTAACGCATCAGTGATCGCTTGAATCATTGTCATTTGCGCCATGGCTTACTTCGACTCCTTCTGTTTGTAAATTTCAAGCTGTTCAACTAGGTTGAATGGTTTCACATCGTACATGTTTTCAATCAAGTCAGTGACCTTTTGCTTAGGCTGTTCGTCAGCTTCTTTGATTGCTTGTTTGATTTGTTCTTTTGCATCTTCGATGACTTTATTCTCTTCTTCTTCAGACCATAGGCCTTTGTTTTCCAAGAATTTGCGGTAGCGTACCAATGGATCTTTTTGCTCCCACTCGTTTTCATCTTCTTTTGTACGATATCTAGTTGGATCGTCACCAGCCATTGTATGTGGGCCGTAACGGAATGTAAGAGTTTCGATTAATGTTGGACCTTCACCATTTACAGCACGCTCACGAGCTTCAGCAGTCGCTGCATATACAGCTAATGCATCCATACCGTCAACTTGTACGCCTACGATACCAGCTGCAGCTGCTTTTTGTGCAATCGTTTGTGCAGCAGATTGCTTTTCAACAGGTGTAGAAATTGCATATCTGTTGTTTTGGACAACAAAAATCGCTGGCGCTTTGTAAGCCCCTGCAAAGTTAATACCTTCGTAGAAATCACCTTGTGAAGCTCCGCCATCACCTGTGTAAGTAATTGCAACAGCTTTTTTACCGCGCTTTTTCAAACCAAGAGCTACACCAGCAGCTTGAATGATTTGTGCACCGATAATGATTTGCGGAGAAAGTGCATTCACATCTTCAGGCATTTGGTTACCAACAAAATGTCCACGAGAGAACAAGAATGCTTTTGTTAGTGGCAGACCATGCCAGATTAATTGAGGTACATCACGATATCCTGGAAGAATGAAATCTTCTTTCTCAAGTGCAAAGTGAGTTGCAAGCTGAGAAGCTTCTTGTCCAGCTGTTGGCGCATAGAAGCCAAGACGTCCTTGACGGTTCAATGAAATTGAACGTTGATCTAATACACGTGTAAACACCATACGGCGCATTAATTCTTTTAATTGGTCATCTGAAAGATCCGGCATTGCCGCTTCGTTTACGACTTCGCCTTTTTCGTTTAAAATTTGAAACGTTTCAAACTGCTTTTTGATGGCATCAAATTGCTTTTTGCTATCAACAATTGCTTTTTTTGTTTTTGCAGCCATTCTAAAGTCACCTCTTCCTTTCTTTTAACAGTCAATTTGTCGTGAATCCATTTATACATACAGATATAGGATAACCCAAAATACTCATATGACTCCTGTTTATAATAGCCACAAAGAGGGTTGTCGAAACATTGGATGATCGCTTACTTTTGAGCCCTTCTAACTGTATTAACGATAGTTCACAAAAAACTAATACAACTTCTGTTAACAAGGATTAGTTTACAACAAGAAAAATAGTCCGTCAATTGATTTAACGGCTTTATTTAAATAAATGTATTCGCTTTACTTTTTATGGTGATCTGTATCAATCTGTTTAACGAACAGCACGAACTGTACTAGTATAGAGTGTACTACTGTACTACAATAGCAAATGTTTGTTTTTGTCGAAAAATAAGAAAAGAGCTGTTTTTCAGCTCCTTTTTGACTCTTTATCTGCCGCTTTGTATAAAGCCTGTTTATGTTCGTTCAATTGGTCTGTATATTGATTGAACTTCTTGCTTTCTTTTCTGACCTTGCTGTAAGAACGATTCACTGTCTTCAGCTTGGATTTTAGCTCCCTGTATCCTAAGTCTTTCTTCTTTAAAGATTGATACAAATGCTGGTCTTGTTTCAACGCCTGTTGATACTCACTGTAAAGCTGATCGTACGACGCATATCTCTTCTCAATTGATTTCACCGTTTGTTCCGCTTTGTCTTTTAATTCCGCATCTTTTATCCGTCCGGCAGATTCTTTTACAGTTTGCAATTCTTTTTTCGATTCATCCATGCTGTCTTTTTCTGTTTTTAAATGTTCTTCTCGCTTCGCAGCTGATGCTAACGCCTGATCAGAAAGGCTTGACACTGTTTTTGTATGATCCTTTGTTGTTTGAATCATTTTCGTATACAGCTGCTGCTCTTTTTTCTCATAGTTTTCTAGTGTGCCCTGCTCTTTTTCAAAGGACGCCTCTTTTTCGCTCATTTTCGTCATCGCATCTTGCATCTCATTGAACGGACTTTGACCTCCGCATCCCGCAAGCAAGAGGGTACATATCGCCGCTAAAGCAGCACTTGCTTTCATGCTTCTTTTCCTCTGTCTCATCACAAGGTCCCCCTTTATATCTCCACATACCACTATAATTTTTATAGGCGTTTGTGACAAGGAAAGAGGTTAGCCTTTTTAGGGGAAAGAAGATTTTTTTCAACCTATAGGCTCATGACTATACAAATAGTGCATTCATACATAGTTTATATTACACGCTTCGCCTTCACTTCTGAGAGGCCAAGTGTATTTCCAAAGGAGGTCAAAAATATGTCTAATTATAGTCATGGAAGTATGTATGGTGGATACGGCGGTTACGGGTATGGATACGGTGGTGGATACGGCGGCGGCTGTTGTTACCCAAGTTATGGTTATGGTGGTGGTGGTTGCGGATACGGTGGCGGACGTACATTCGCTTTAATCGTCGTCCTATTCATCCTATTAATCATTGTAGGCGCAGCATTCTTAGGCGGCGGCGGTTGCTGTTAATGGCTGTTTAAGCCTCTGACCGGTCTCATACGACCGGTCTTCTTTATTTCATTGCATATGTTGTGTATCATTTTATATACTTTACATACAAAGGAAATAGGAGTGAAGTTTTGTGATTACCATGGATGATATCGTAAGGGACGGACATCCCGTCTTAAGGCAAACAGCTGAAGCGGTCGAACTCCCGCCAACAGAAGAAGAAAAACAGCAATTAGCTGATATGATCGAATTCGTTAAAAATAGTCAGGATGAAGACATTGCTGAAAAATATGGACTGAGACCCGGTGTAGGACTAGCAGCTCCGCAGATCAATATTAGTAAACGTATGATTGCTGTTCACTGCGAGGATGAGGATGGGCAGCAATACAGCTATGCCCTGTTCAACCCTCGAATTGTCAGTCATTCAGTCAAAAGAGCTTATTTGGCTACTGGAGAAGGCTGCTTATCTGTTGATGAAGCCATCCCTGGATTCGTCCCCCGTTATGAAAAAATCAGGGTAAGGGCTACAACGCTTGAAGGGGACGACATTGATATCCGCTTAAAAGGGTTCCCTGCCATCGTCTTTCAGCATGAAATTGACCACCTGAACGGCATCATGTTTTATGATCATATTCAAAAGGATCAGCCATTCGCCGAGCCAGACAACTCTGTTGCGATCGGTAGATCATAAAATAAAAAGAAGACCCAGCAACTTAAGGGTCTTCTTTTTTTATTCTTCAATAAGGCCTAAATGGGTCACTGCATGGAATATACCGTCCTCATCTACCGGCTTTGTCACAAAATCAGCCAATGCTTTTAATTCACTCACAGCATTTCCCATGGCAACGCCTGTTCCAGCGAACGAAATCATTTCTCTATCGTTCAGACCGTCTCCAAAGGCAACTGTATCCTTTTGATCGTAAGGCAGCCTTTCGATGACTCGTTTCATTCCTTCAGCTTTTGATCCGCCCTTTGGCAAGACGTCGGTTGACAGCTCGTGCCATCTGACAAGGTCAATTTTCTCGCGGAACGCCTCATATTGGACTTCCTCTTCTGCCTTACAAAATAGCAGCATTTGATAAATGTCGTTTTCTTTAAAGAAAGACAAATCATGCTCGGGGTGCTCTGTTTTTAACGTTCCAATTCCTTCATGGATAAACGGATGGTTCGGCACAGAAGCCTTCATTGTTTCTTCCCCCATGAAAACAAGCGGGTGATCATGACGATCCGCTGTTTCATAAATTTGCTCCATCAGCTCCTGTTTGAGCGGATTGCCGTAAATGACTTCTCCCTCATACATGACATACTGACCGTTATAAGCAATAAATGAGTCAAGTGCCAATTCTTGTAAAATAGGTTGAATCAAAAAAGGTGAACGGCCAGATGCAATGAATAGATGATGTCCTTTTTCTTTTAATAAACGAACAGCTCGCTTCGTTGATTCAGGTATTTTTTTATCATGATCATATAAAGTACCGTCGATATCAAAGAAGATGACTTTTTTATTCATATCTCGTCTCCTGTCTCTCGTTATGTACACACTCTCCCCTTCATCATACAGAAAGATGTCCGCTTTCGAAACCAATTCCTTTTAAAACGCCCATTTCCCACATATAACCATGTAACATTCAATGGAAACATCATATAATACAAGTATAAAGAGAGAACGGAACTTGCTATCCTAAACGAAAGGAGGGCGAGCCGTGATGCTTCGTCGTCTACGCAAGAAAATTCGAAGACAATGGAAGGACATGCTTCGTAAAAAATCGATTGCTTAAAAGGATCTTCCGCACATTTGCTGAAGGTCCTTTTTTCTCAGAGCCTTTTCTTATGCGCGTTTTTTTAATATAATAGAATAAGCGAGTGTAACATACGGTATTTAAGGAGAGATTTGGATGATATATAAGGTATTTTTTCAGGCAAGTACTACTGAGGTACCTGTAAGAGAACACACAGATTCACTATACGTTGAAGCGGTTTCTGAAAGAGACGTACGCGATAAGTTGAAAAAACATAACTACAATATTGAATTCATTCAGCCTGTAGACGGTGCTTTTTTAGACTATGAACGAGAAAGTGAAAATTTTAAAGTATTGGAGCTATGAGAGGAATGAAATTTGTTAAAAACGATCAGGCGGCAGTTTTTGCGCTCGGCGGATTAGGCGAGATCGGTAAAAACACGTATGGCGTTCAATTTCAAGATGAAATCATTTTAATTGATGCTGGTATTAAGTTCCCTGAAGATGAGCTTCTCGGAATTGATTACGTCATCCCTGACTATACGTACTTAGTTAAAAACGAAGATAAAATCAAAGGTCTATTCATCACTCACGGACATGAAGACCACATCGGCGGTATCCCTTACCTTCTCAAGCAAGTGAATATTCCAGTTTACGGAGGCAAACTCGCAATCGGCCTACTTCGTAATAAATTGGAAGAGCATGGTCTCTTGAGACAGACGAAACTTCACATTTATGAAGAAGAAGATACCATTAAATTTAGAAAAACGGCTGTGTCTTTCTTTAGAACAACGCACAGTATTCCAGATTCTTACGGAATTGTCGTGAAGACACCTCCTGGTAACATCGTACATACAGGTGATTTCAAGTTTGACTTTACCCCTGTTGGCGAGCCTGCCAATTTAACGAAAATGGCTGAGATCGGTAAAGAAGGCGTCCTTTGTCTTCTATCTGACAGTACAAACAGTGAAATCCCAGAATTTACGATGTCTGAAAGACGCGTAGGTGAAAGCATTGATGACATCTTTAGAAAAGTAGATGGACGAATTATCTTTGCAACGTTTGCTTCAAACATTCACAGACTTCAGCAAGTCATTGAGTCCGCTGTTGCCAACGGCCGAAAAGTCGCTGTGTTTGGGCGTAGTATGGAGTCTGCAATTGATATTGGACAAGATCTTGGCTATATTAAATGTCCAAAAAACACGTTCATTGAACATAATGAAATCAACCGACTTCCAGCAAACAAAGTCACCATTCTTTGTACTGGCAGCCAGGGTGAACCGATGGCAGCACTTTCTCGTATTGCGAACGGTACTCACCGCCAGATTTCCATTAATCCTGGAGACACTGTTGTCTTCTCATCTTCACCGATCCCAGGTAACAATATTAGCGTAAGCCGTACCATCAACCAGCTTTACCGTGCTGGCGCTGAGGTCATTCATGGCTCACTAAATAATATTCATACATCTGGTCACGGCGGACAAGAAGAACAAAAACTGATGCTCCGTTTAATTAAACCAAAATTCTTCATGCCAATTCACGGTGAATACCGCATGCAAAAAACGCATATTAAACTTGCGAATGATTGCGGAATTCCTGAGGAAAACTGCTTTATCATGGATAACGGTGAAGTTCTTGCACTGAAAGGTGACGAAGCAAGTGTCGCTGGCAAAATTCCATCAGGTAACGTGTATATCGACGGAAGCGGCATTGGTGATATCGGAAACATCGTATTAAGAGACCGCCGCATTCTTTCAGAAGAAGGTCTTGTCATTGTTGTTGTCAGCATGGACATGAAAGAATTCAAAATCTCTGCTGGTCCTGATTTGATCTCAAGAGGTTTTGTCTACATGAGAGAATCTGGAGACCTCATCAATGACGCACAGGATTTGATTTCAAAGCATCTTGAAAAAGTGATGGAACGCAAGACAACACAATGGTCAGAAATTAAGAACGAAATTACTGACACACTTGCACCTTTCCTTTATGAAAAAACAAGACGCCGCCCAATGATCTTACCAATTATTATGGAAGTTTAATCAGACAAAGAGACACAAGCCAATGGCTTGTGTCTCTTTTTTTCGTCCAGCATGAAAAAACCGCATATATACAAATATACATGCGGTTTCTCATTCATTCTTTTATGATTGAATCGGGAGATGCTGAAAGCTTCTGACATCAAACAATCCCTTTGTCGTCATTTTTACATCAGGAATGACTGGGAGTGCCAAGAAGGATAACGTCAAAAATGGATTAAAATCTAAGGCAAAACCTGTTTCTTTCAACGCTTCATGGAGTGCATGAAGACTTTCATTTACCAGATGTGCTGGCTGATCTGATAATAAACCAGAGATCGGTAATGGAAGCGTATGGAGAGGCTGGCCGTCCCTCACAACGGTCAATCCGCCGCCTGCTTCTTTTAACGTCTCAATGGCTTTGATCATATCAGCATCATTTGTGCCAACGGCAATTAAGTTATGAGAATCATGCGCCACAGTTGTTGCAATAGCTCCCTTTTTTAAGCCAAAGCCACTGACAACCCCTACCCCAATTTCAGATAGACCTTGATGACGTTCGACAAGCACCATTTTTAATACATCTCTTTCTGTATCACTAGTAAATTGTCCATTGATTTCTGAAGGAGATACTTGTTCTAATTTCGTTTCAAGCTGATTTGGAATAATGCGAATGACATTCATCTTTTGATGGTCTGTGATAGGCAGTGAAATATCTTTATCTTGAACATCCACTGCATGCACAGATTGCAATAATGAAGGATTCGGTGCGATCTTTCCAACACTTGGCTGGTAATCTCCATGCTGGGAGACCAACTCACCAGCAATAAATACGCTTGAGATGTCTACTTGATGAAGGTCAGAAACTAGCATAAAATCAGCATCAAAGCCTGGTGCAATAGCTCCCTTTGTATTGAGGCCAAAACACTCTGCGGCGTTTAAACTCCCCATTTGATACGCTAAAAAGGGGTCCAATCCTTCTTTGATGGACATACGTATTTGTTCATCAATACTTCCTTGAGCCATTAAATCATCTAAATGTTTATCATCGGTACAAAAGAAAAAGCGTCTCGCATTCTTCTCGTTGACAGCTGGTAAAACATTTTTCACGTTTTTGGCAACAGATCCTTCTCTCAGCATGACATACATACCTCGTTTTACACGATCAAGGGCTTCCTGAGCTGTTGTCACCTCATGATCTGTTTGGACATTCGCAGTCCGGTAGACGTTTATTAATCGGTCCGTTAAGCCTGCTAGGTGGCCATCAATTAATTTATTCTCGTTTTGAGCATCGAGCAGTTTTTGAAGCATATCTTCTTCTGCCTGCTCTACACCGACATAGTCCATCACCTCAGCAAGACCAAGAACCTCTTTCTCTTGATAAAGAGGCTTTAAATCTTTCGCTTTTAGTGTAGCACCTGATCGTTCAAAGCTGACAGCCGGCACACAGGATGGCAGCATAAAATATATATTTAAGGCAGCTTTTCTCGCTTCTTCCATCATAAAACGGATGCCTGTTATACCCGAAACATTGGCAATTTCATGCGGGTCTGTTACGACAGTTGTCACACCGCGTGGAACGACAGCTTTGGAGAATTCAGCAGGGGTCACCATGGAGGACTCGATATGAACGTGACCGTCTATAAAACCAGGTACAAGCATTTGACCAGCTGCATCTAGCTCCTTTTCTCCCTCGTATTCTCCAATTCCTACTATTTTTCCATTTTCAACAGCGACATCAGCGTCTATCCATTCCTGGTTAAACACGTCCATAACCTTCGCATGTTTAATCACTAGGGCTGCTTTTTTTCTCTTTGCAGCTACCTCAATTTGATGTCTGAAAAGCTCCTTATCCAACGACACTGCCTCCTCCAAGTAAACAATATAATGTTACTTATCGTAAACGAATCTGTTTGCCCAGTCAATGACATTTAGAGAAAATCAACCATATGAAAGGACTGACTTTTATTTCTGAATAGTGATAATTGCATGAAAAATATAGTCGAACATTTTTGCTGTTATTCATAGCAAAATGAGCACTTTTCAAATTCTTTTCCTCTCTGAACTGTCCGCTTGACGTGTACACAACGATATAAAAAAACACCCCGCCCTCGGAGTGTTTAATAGTCGTTCTGCATTTCTCTTTTTTCAAACCGGCCAATATCTGCTACCGCCCCAATGACGATGAGGATATCTTCTTTTTGGATCATTTCATCTGCAAGCGGGGAAACGATGACTTCTTTTCCGCGCTTAATTGCTACAATATTGATGCCGTATCTTGCTCTAATATCGAGATCTAAAAGAGAATGCCCGGCAAGCCTACTGTTTGCAACGATTTCAATGAGGCTATACTCATCTGACAGCTCGAGATAATCCAACACGTTGTTGGAAATGATTTTATGTGCAATCCGCCTGCCCATGTCTCGCTCTGGATGAACAATACGATCCGCTCCAATTTTGTTGAGTACTTTTTCATGGTAGTCATTTTGCGCTTTCACTGTAACCATTTTGACGCCAAGCTCTTTCAGCATAATCGTTGTTAAAATACTTGCCTGAATGTTTTCTCCAATCGCGACGATGACATGATCAAAATTGCGAATGCCGAGATTTTTTAAAACAGATTCGTCCGTCGAATCACCGATCACCGCATGTGAAGCAATTTTAGCGTATTCGTTCACTCGATCTTCGTTCATATCCATGGCCATCACTTCAAGTCCTTCTTCGCTCAGCGCCTTGCAAATACTTCCGCCAAAGCGTCCAAGACCAATGACTGCATATTCCTTTTTCATGTTCAGACTCCTTTTATGTCACTTACCATGCATTTTACTACGGTTTGATTAATGAATCCATATGCGAACGAATTTTTTTGCGGAACGCTTCACTTAAGTAAAGGTCTGCTCCTTTTTCGATTTCACTTCGATAATGACCTGGTGGAGCGATTTCTTCGCTCTTTTGAAGGACGAGAAAGGTTAAACAATCCTCATATACTTGATCACCCATTTTGACATCGACAAAAGCTGGACGATAAGTGCCCTCATATACACCCTCTCGTTTGTATAAATAACGAATGGCATCAAAAGGCACCTCATATAAAACACCCTCTGTTTCTCCGCCATCTTCTACCATATCGGCTCTTGAACCATCAGGCCGCACCAATGTAAATCTAGTTGTAAAACGGTCAAGTGCACCACCGCCGACGATTCGTTTGAAGTAATGATCGACTTTAGCTAGCTTAAACCTTGCATCATCCATACAGGAGCCATAGGCAAAATAATAGAAGGATAACGGCTTACGCTGCCACAGTCTGTATTCTTTCCAGCTGCCGCTCTCAATTTCTTTCAGCCCTGATGCCTTCTGCTCTGATAATGTGTATGCAACAGCCGCCTTTGGTCCTTGATCTGTCATGACATCCATTTCCTGCTTGTCATACCCTTCCTCTAGCGCGTCTAACTTATTCAATGTTTCAGCGGTCACCTCATACAATTCTCCATACACTGTGCTTTTTCCCGCGAGAATACACGCAGGGTATCCTGCACCTGTATCGTATAACCTTCCATTTATCCAAGCTGATTTAGCTAATGGGCTGCTTTCTTTCATGTACGCCTCGTGGTGCTCTTCATGTTTTAGAAGCGTCCCATATACAAATAAAGTTTTCATCGTCATGAAATCACGTCCTTTTTTGACACACAGGTAAATAAATCTGAAAAGCTGTGCCTTTTCCCAGCTCACTGGATACTTCCATTCTACCGTGATGATCTTTTAAAATCGTCGCACAGATGGTCAGACCAAGCCCTGTCCCTTCTTTTTTAGTTGAGAAGAAAGGGTCATATATTTTCTGAATATCCTCTTCAGACATTCCTTTTCCTTCATCTTGAATGATGATTTCCCATTCATTCATCACTTTCTCTGTTGATATGTATATGCTGCCGCCTTCAGGCATTGCCTCAATGGCATTTTTGATTAAATTAATGAACAGCTGCTTCATTTGATTGGCATCTGCTAAGATGACCCCAGCATCCTGCTTTTTAAATGGCTGCTTGAGGTCAATATTTGAAAGAACTGCATTTGTTTTGAGCAGGGTAATCACCTGTTCTAACAGCTCATGAAGCTGGACTTCTTGAAAATTAACCGATTGAGGCTTTGCTAACACAAGCAGCTCGCTTAAAACAAAATCAATCCGTTTAATTTCGGAAAAGATAATGTCAAAATAATCGGTTCTTTCGGGATATTGTGTTTTCATCAACTGCAAAAAGCCGTTTACGGATGTCAGTGGATTTCTGACTTCATGAGCAATTCCAGCGGCTATTTGTCCTGCAACAGCGAGCTTTTGCGCCTGCATTTGCAATTGCTGATTGGATCTTTCAAGCTCAAGCTTTGCCTGCTTTTGTTTCGTGATATCAGCAACCGTCCCAATACCTCCAGTAAACTGGTGCTGCTCATCAAAGTAGAGCTTGTAATGAACGTCTCCCCATACCTTCTTTCCCTCTTTATGGAGGAGCTGCAGTTCAACTCGGCCCTCATCCTTATGTTCTTTTACTACAGATAACAAATGCTGGACAACACGCTCTTCTTGATCAAAGTACTGGTTGTACATCGTGCCTAAACATTCATCTATGTCGTAGCCCGTCATTTGTTTCCATGCTTGATTTAAAAAAATGATTTGACCCTTTTCATTTGTTTCAAAGACGATTTCTTGCAAGTTATCTGTTATTCGATTCAGACGCTCTGTCAGTTCGTGTGCTTCTTTTTCTCGTTTGTTTAAATCTGACACAAGTAAATTTAACCGGTCCACATAGCCTGAGACGACCCAAATACCAGCTAAAACAACGACTGTAAAGGCTAGATCGAGCGGCCAATTAATTTGATAGCCGCCTAGATAATAAAAGAAATCCCAGCTTAAGAGTATTATAAATGCAAGAACAGATAACACGATCCGCACTTGATATGTTTTGTTCAAATGATTCCACCTTCCGCCCTGAGATTCTTTGTCAATTGTACCATTTTCCACTTATTTTTTGAGGGAGATGGGGCATTTTTAAGGAACTTTTTTCATAAAAAATAGCCTGTTCTCAGCACGAAGCAAGAGAGCAGGCTATCTTTATTTACTGCTGAAGGGCTTCTTGCAGCTCTTTTAGCAGTAGTTCTGCGCCTTCAGCGCTTAAATTAATTTTACCATTTCCATATTCATGATTCTCAGAAGTAATCTCACCAGTCATGAGACAAACACCTTGAGGCTGATATTTTTTCAAGACGATTTTATCTCCATCTATAAAAAATTCCATACTGTCTTTAATTGCGATATCCAGTGCTCTTCTCAATTCGATTGGCATAACAATACGCCCTAGTTCATCTACTTTTCTTACGACTCCGATAGATTTCAATTTCGTTCCCTCTTTCTTTCATTAGCTCAAGATCAATCTGTTATTCACCAATTGATATATCGTAGACGTAAGAGATTCACGAAAGGTTTCTCCAAATCGAAAATTTTTTTCATAAAAGAAAAAACAAAGGGAAAATTTATTGTGATTGTCAAAATGAGACTTAAATTTTACAGATTCATTTCAAGGTCATCACAAACCCCCAGAAATGACAGTAGCCCTCTGAACTTTTAAATGTAAAATTATTTAAATAGCAAAAATAGAGATTGGGTGAAAACATGTTTCAAAACGCCGAAATTGGAATTGACTTAGGAACAGCTAACATATTGGTTTATAGTAAAAACAAGGGAATTATTTTAAATGAACCGTCCGTCGTGGCAGTAGATACAGAAACAAAAACTGTACTTGCAGTCGGATCAGAAGCAAAAGAGATGATTGGGAAAACACCTGGGAAAATTGTGGCGATCCGCCCGATGAAAGACGGTGTCATCGCTGATTATGATATGACAACAGATTTACTCAAACAAATTATGAAAAAAGCAGGAAAGAATATTGGGTTTACCTTTAGAAAGCCGACCGTCGTTGTATGTACACCTTCTGGTTCAACAGCTGTCGAGCGCCGCGCGATCAGTGACGCGGTAAAGAATTGCGGGGCAAAGCATGTTCATTTAATTGAAGAACCTGTCGCAGCTGCAATCGGCGCTGATCTACCGGTAGACGAGCCTGTTGCAAACGTCGTCGTAGATATTGGCGGAGGAACAACCGAAGTGGCGATCATTTCATTTGGCGGCGTTGTCTCTTGTCATTCGATTCGAATTGGCGGAGATCAGCTGGATGAAGATATCATTACGTTTGTAAGAAAGAAATACAATCTACTGATCGGAGAGCGGACAGCGGAGCAGGTGAAAATGGAAATTGGGTATGGACTCATTGAGCATGAGCCTCAGTCTTTAGAAGTGCGTGGACGCGATCTTGTCACAGGTCTCCCAAAAACGATCACGCTTGATTCTCATGAAATTCAGGGCGCCCTACGAGAATCACTTCTTCATATTTTAGAAGCGATTCGTGCCACTTTAGAGGATAGCCCTCCAGAGCTAAGTGGTGATATTGTAGACCGCGGCGTGATTTTAACTGGCGGTGGTGCTCTTTTAAATGGAATTCAAGAATGGCTCTCTCAAGAGATTGTCGTTCCAGTTCATATTGCGGCAAATCCGCTGGAATGTGTAGCGATTGGAACGGGTCGTTCATTAGAAGTCATCGACAAATTGCAAAAAACATTAAAATAATCTTCCTGTTCTACTTCTTTTTTCATCATTTTGATCATATCGTGAGAAATGGATAAACGTGAAGGAGGAAGAACATGTTGCTTGATTTAGGTAAACGGGTCGTTGTCACAGTCATTTTAACGGGTATTATTTTAGGAGGAATGAGCCTGTCGTTTTCACATATGCCGCCTTCTAATGCACAGCCTGTGAAACAACTGAACCGCTAAAAAGCCGCACGAAAGCGGCTTTTTTATTTTGACTTCAAAGCGGCTCCCCATTTTCCTTTTCGGTCATAAATCTGATATGATGAACATGACTAAAGGAGGGTTTTTTATGAGTTCATTCAAAAAACAACTAGATCAATATGCAAAGACCATCGTTGAAGTCGGTGTGAATGTTCAAAAAGGACAAGAAGTGGTCGTATCTGCGTTTACTGAATCTGTAGACCTTGTTCGTCTTGTGGCAAAACACGCGTATGAGCGCGGAGCGAAAAACGTACATATCCGCTGGAGTGATGGTGTTCTCACTCGTCTAAAATACGAACATGCACCACAGGATGTGTTTGAGCAATTCCCAGAATGGGAAGCACAGATGATGGAAACCATTGCAAAACGCGGGGGTGCTTTTATTACCATCTTGTCAGAAAGCCCTGACCTTCTGCGAGGCATTGACTCGAAAAAAATCGCTGCACAGCAAAAGGCCGCTGGTTCAGCACTTCATACATATCGTCAATACGTTCAATCTGACAAAGTCGCTTGGACGGTCGTAGGTGCTGCATCAAAAGACTGGGCGAAAAAGATTTTCCCTGACAAGACAGATGAAGAGGCTGTCGCTTTATTATGGGATCAAATCTTTAAAGTTGCTCGTGCTGATCAAGCAGATCCTGTTGATGCGTGGAAAAAGCATGATGAGTCACTTAATGAAAAAGTAAAAGTATTAAATGAGCGCCACTATCACAAGCTGCACTATGAAGCACCAGGTACAGATTTAACGATCGAGCTCCCAGAGCAGCATATATGGGTAGGTGCTGGTAGCGTGAGTGAGCGCGGTGTATCTTTCATGGCCAATATGCCGACAGAAGAAGTATTTACCGTGCCTAAAAAAGAGGGTGTGAACGGTACTGTTTCAAGTACAAAGCCGCTCAGCTATGCCGGAAATATCATTGATGAATTCACACTGACCTTTGAAAATGGCCGGATTGTGGATGTCAAAGCAAAAGAAGGCGAAGACATTTTAACATCACTGGTTGAAACAGATGAAGGTTCTCATTATTTAGGTGAGGTTGCCCTCGTACCAGATGATTCACCGATTTCAAACTCGAATATCCTCTATTACAATACACTTTACGATGAAAATGCATCGAACCACCTTGCCATCGGCAGCGGTTATGCGTTTAATATCGAAGGCGGAAAAGAGATGAAACGAGAGGAATTAGACGCAGCTGGTGTCAACAGCAGCATTACACACGTTGATTTCATGATTGGTTCAAAAGAAATGAATATTGATGGGATCACAAAAGACGGGAAGCGTGAACCGATCTTCCGTAACGGGAATTGGGCTTTTTAATTTAAAAAAAGACATCCACAATTGGATGTCTCAGATTGTTGACAAAGGGCTAAAATGATGGAAAGAATATTGGGTTTACCTTTAGAAAGCCGACCGTCGTTGTATGTACACCTTCTGGTTCAACAGCTGTCGAGCGCCGCGCGATCAGTGACGCGGTAAAGAATTGCGGGGCAAAGCATGTTCATTTAATTGAAGAACCTGTCGCAGCTGCAATCGGCGCTGATCTACCGGTAGACGAGCCTGTTGCAAACTAGGAAGGACGAGTACCGGCGCGGAGCGAATTTGAGATTCGTGAGCACCGGCACGCAGGACTGACACCGAATGCGAGGG
>NZ_JOTP01000039.1 GCF_000715205.1 Bacillus zhangzhouensis
TTGTCTTGTTTAGTTTTCAAAGATCATTTTCGTTATCGCTTGTAAGCGACTTTAATATCTTAACATTTCATGTCGGTTAAAGTCAAGAACTTTTTTCAATTTCTTTTTTTAACCCCGCTGCTGTTTTGCGGCAACGAATAATAATATACCACCTTGAAATCCTTCTTGCAATAGTTTTTTTAAAAAAAGTTTTATTTTATGAAAAATAAAAAGCGCCATTCATAAAACGGCGCTTTTATTGTTATATTAACGATTTCTCATTTGTGGGAAAAGCAGTACATCTCTGATTGATGGAGAATTTGTTAATAGCATGATCAATCGGTCGATACCGATTCCTAGTCCACCTGTTGGCGGCATTCCATATTCTAATGCTTCAACAAAATCGTCATCCATTAGATGCGCTTCGTCATTTCCTTCTTCACGTTCTTTTAACTGAGCTTCGAAGCGTTCTCTTTGATCGATTGGATCGTTCAGCTCTGTGAATGCATTTGCGTGCTCACGGCGTACGATAAATAGCTCAAAGCGATCTGTGAAGCGAGGGTCTTCTGGGTTTTTCTTAGCTAATGGAGAAATCTCCACTGGATGTCCGTAAATAAAAGTAGGCTGAACCAATGTTTCTTCTACTTTTTGCTCGAAGAACTCATTGATAATATGACCCACTGTCATGTTTTTCGCAATTTCAATACCGTGATCAGCAGCATGCTGTTTCGCTTCCTCTACAGACATCTCCTGCCAGAAGTCTACACCTGTGGCTTCTTTGACTGCTTCAACCATGTGCAGTCTCTTCCATTCAGGTTTTAGATCAATTTCATCTTCTCCATATTGAATCGTTGTTGTTCCTAGTACCTCTTGGGCAATATGAGCAATCAGATTTTCAGTCAGGTTCATGATGTCTTTGTAGTCTGCGTATGCTTCGTATAGCTCGATCATTGTGAACTCTGGGTTATGACGAGTAGATACACCTTCGTTACGGAATACGCGGCCGATCTCGTATACTTTCTCTAGACCACCGACAATGAGACGTTTTAAGTGCAGCTCGATCGCAATACGCATATAAAGCGGCATATCAAGTGCATTGTGATGAGTAATGAAAGGACGAGCTGATGCACCACCAGGGATGCTATGCATTGTTGGTGTTTCAACTTCTAAGTATCCCTTAGAATCTAAGTATCTTCTCATTGATTGAATGATTTTACTTCGCATGATGAACGTCTGCTTACTTTCTGGATTTACAATCAGGTCGAGGTAGCGCTGACGATAGCGTTGTTCCACATCTTTTAGTCCGTGATATTTATCAGGAAGCGGGCGAAGTGCTTTTGTAAGAACCTCAAAGCCTGTCGCTTTAATTGAAAGTTCTCCCACATTCGTTTTAAATACTGTTCCTATCACACCAATGATGTCACCTAGATCTGAGCTTTTGAATAATTCGTAAGCTTCTTCTCCTACACTATCTTTACGAACATAGATTTGAATTTGTCCTTCTAAATCTTGAATGTGCGCAAAGCCAGCTTTTCCTTTTCCACGCTTTGTCATCATACGGCCAGCGATTGTCACTTGGGCATCTTTTTCTTCTAAGTCTTCTTTTGAAAACTCGTCATATTCTGCAATAATTTGTGCAGATTGATGAGTTCGGTCATATCGTTCACCGAATGGATCGATACCCTCTTCTCTCATTTTGTTCATTTTGTCGCGTCTGACTTGGAATTGGTCATTTAATTCTTCGTTATTAAGCCCTTCATTACTCATTTATATCACTCCAATAATGTATTTTGCAGAGAAAAGCAGAAAAACTGCCAGTACATGCACTAGCAGTGAGCTACAAAAAGAAAGATAGTCTTATCCTACTTTTATACTTTGAAGCTCTTTTGCCTCGGCTTCGATCGTAAAGTCATCAAGAACTTGTACGAGCCCGGCTCTCGTTTCACTTTGATTGATTCGGTTTCTAACGTCTGCGTTGCCTCGGACACCTTTTAAATACCATGCTGCATGCTTTCTCATTTCTCTGACAGCCACGTGTTCGCCTTTCAGGTCAATGAGTCTGTCTAAGTGAAGTTTGCACACAGTCATTTTTTCACGCACGTTTGGTTCTTCTTTCAGTTCTCCCGTTTCTAAATAATGAACCGTACGATAAATCATCCACGGGTTACCTAGTGCGGCCCTTCCGATCATTACAGCATCCACACCAGTTTCATCAAGCATACGTTTTGCATCTTGAGGGGTTTTGACATCGCCATTTCCGATGACAGGAATGGAAACAGATTGTTTTACCTCTTTAATGATATCCCAATTCGCTGTTCCTTCGTACATCTGCACACGGGTCCGGCCGTGAAGTGCAACTGCTTGTCCACCTGCTCGTTCAACAGCACGGGCATTTTCAATAGCAAAGATATGGTCTTCGTCCCAGCCCATTCTCATTTTTACCGTAACAGGTTTATCTACAGCTCCTACAACAGCGGAGACCATTTCATAGATTTTGTTTGGATCAAGCAGCCATTTCGCTCCTGCATCACATTTTGTAATCTTCGGTACAGGACAGCCCATGTTGATATCAATAATATCCGCCGTTGTATGCTGATCTACAAACTTTGCCGCTTCTACGAGTGTGTCCTTTTCTCCTCCAAATATCTGAAGACTCAAAGGCTTTTCCCGTTCATCAATGTATAGCATTCCCATCGTTCTGGCATTATTGATTAGGATCGCTTTGTCACTGACCATTTCAGCGCAGACTAAGCCCGCTCCAAACTCCTTGACTGTGAGTCTGAAGGCAGAGTTACATACACCGGCCATTGGTGCGAGCACCACTTTGTTTTTAATCTCGATATCTCCGATTTTAAACATCTTTCCCCCTCCTTTCTTCCTCGAGTATTGGTGAAAGTTCTTCCACCGTTATATTTAAAGCATCTGCTATTTGACCAACCATTTGGTTTGTTGGTAATCGATTGCCTCGCTCAATTTCTCCTAAGACAGAGACAGAGATGCCCAGTCTTTTGGCGAACCCTTCCTGAGTATACCCTTTTAGCTTTCGGTATGCACGAATTCTTCTACCCCACATGTCTTTTTCCATATGCTAACACCTTCTTGGTCTGTTACGGCATTTATTTGTACTTCGCCGATTTCTGGGCAAATCTCACTCATCGGAACAAGAACGAATAAACGTTCGTACATTCTAGGATGCGGCACTACAAGTTGTTCTGTTTCAATATTTTCACGATTATAAAGTAAAATGTCAAGGTCAGCCGTTCGCGGACCCCATCTCACTTCTCTTGTTCTGCCTAACTCTTGTTCGATTTTCTGAGTAAGTGCGAGCAGTTCCTCTGGACGGAGCGAGGTGGAAATCTTCACGGCCATATTCAAAAAGTCATCTTGGTTCTCGTACCCTACGGGTGTTGTTTCATATATAGATGAGATTGACTCCACTTGAACATCTGGGTGTTCGTGCAGTTTTTTGACTGCTTCTTTTAAATAGGTTTCCTTTTTACCTATGTTTGAACCTAAAGCGATATATGCTGTATTGTTCATGTGCGTGATCTCGTCATTTCAATTGCAACGGACTGATAGTGTCCTGGAATTGGCGGGTCTGGCTTGATCACCTTCACTGTACATTCCTGAACTGTCGGAAAGTCCTTTAACACTTGGTTTGCAATTCTTTCTGTCAGCGTTTCAACAAGGTTAACCGGCTCCCCTTCTACAATGCTTTTGCAGATTTGGTAGAGCTCTGCGTAATTGATGGTCTCGTTTAGGTCGTCTGTTTGTCCTGCTTTGCTTAAATCAAGTGAAGCTGTTAAGTCCACACGGAATCGCTGTCCTAATTTATTCTCTTCTGCAAATACTCCGTGATAGCCGTAAAATTCCATTCCGTTTACATATACTTTATCGATGATAAGCGCCTCCCTTATTCAGCATGGCATCCATCATTTTTGCCATTCTTGCTATTTCTTTTACATCATGCACACGGACCATCGCACTACCCTTTTGAATCCCTAAGCAAACCGTGGCACCCGTTCCTTCTGTACGTTCTTCAGGTGGCAGATCTAAGACAGCGCCGATGAATCGTTTTCGAGATGTAGCAAGAAGCAGCGGATAGCCGAGGCGGCAAAAATGTTCAAGTTCATTCATCACCATCAGGTTGTCTGTTTTATTTTTTGCAAATCCTACACCTGGATCTAATACAATCATGTCATCACGGACACCCGCTTGTTTGACAATTTGAACACTTTCTTTCAAATCAGCAATCATATCTGGAATCAGATGTGTGTAGTTTCGCTCTGGTCGATTGTGCATTAAGATGATTGGCACATCGTGCTTCGCTGCTACATGTGCCATTTGAGGATCGGCTTTTGCTCCCCATACATCATTAATGATGGAGGCTCCAGCTTTTACCGCCTCGTCTGCGACATGGGCTTTATACGTATCAATGGAAATAGGCACATCCAATTCTTTTGTGATCTTCTCAATCACAGGGATCACTCTTGAAAGTTCCTCTTGCTCTGAGACAAGTGCCGCTCCCGGACGAGTCGATTCTCCGCCAATGTCGATGATATGCGCACCGTCTTCCATGAGCTGCGCTGCATGAGCCAGCGCTTTATCCATTTGATTAAACTTTCCTCCATCTGAAAAAGAGTCAGGTGTGACATTTAAAATGCCCATGACCAATGTCTTTTCTTCATAACTAAGGGTGTGGCGCTTGGCTTGTATGATTTTAGGCTGTTTTATCACTTGTTGTGTCACTGTGTCCACCTACTCTTTATGTTCTAGACGTTCTTTTGTATATTGCGTTCTCAACTTTGTTGAGATCGTTCGGTTATTTTTGGGCAAGGCGATTTCTCCTATACGCCTGAAAGGCACAATTCCCTGTACAGAATTGGTCATCCATGCCTCATCAGCTGAGAGCAGATGTGAGACTGGGTATCGTCCTTCTATCAGCGAGACCCGCAGAGCGCAAAGCGTTTCTATACAATATCGACGGGTTATCCCATTTAAAATACCTGTATCAAGTGACGGTGTATAGATCATATCTTCTTTTCGCCAAAATACATTCGAGGTAATTCCTTCTGCCACATCATCTTCTTTTGTTAAAAAGATGCCTTCTATCGATGGGTCGTTCCCTACTTCTCTTTTAGCCAGCAGGTTGTTCATATAATGATGAGACTTGAGCCGTCTCGGACCTTCTGGTGTGTTTCTCCTCGTATGAAGAATGACTCCCTGCTTTTCATCTAATAGAGACTCAGGCCGGAATGGAGAGATCATCACAAAAATGATCGGCTCTTCATAAGGGTCTGCAGAAAATCCATTGCCTCTGCCCGCAGAGACATTGAAGCGAATCCTCGCATGACCATCGGTTATATGGTTTTGATTCAGTAAGGTATGAATGATGTCGAGTACAAATGGTTTCTCTATTGTGGATTCGATGCAAAGGTCACGTAACGATTGATTGAGCCTTTCAAGATGCCAATCTAACAGGAAGACTTGTCCTGCCAGGCTGGTAAATGTTTCGAATACACCGATGCCATATAGAAAACCATGATCAAAAGGAGAAAGAGTCGCGTCTTTCTCCTCTATATACTGACCGTTCAGATAAATGATCATGCGTTTACTTCATGCCCCTTTGTACGATAGGTTTCAATGAAATTCTTGAGCATTTCTTTTCCGAAGGAAGTCATAATCGATTCAGGATGGAACTGAACACTCTCAATTGGCAGTTCTTTATGGCGAATGGCCATGAGCTCGCCTTCCTTAGTGCTAGCTGTTGCGACAAAGCACTCTGGCAGCGTCTCGTTTTTGACAATTAATGAATGATACCTCGTTGCGACGAGCGGATTTTGGAGTCCAGTGAAGACACCTTTGCCGTCATGTTCGATCTCTGACGTTTTACCATGCATTAACCGCTCTGCGCGAATCACATCTCCACCAAAGACTTGTGCGATGGATTGATGACCTAAACACACACCGAAGATCGGTATTTTTCCGGCAAAATGCTTGATCGCCTCCATACTAATTCCCGCTTCATCAGGACTGCATGGTCCTGGAGAAATCATCAGAAAGTCTGGCTTGAGTTCCTCGATTTCTTGAATGGTTACTTGGTCATTCCGTTTCACAATTAATTCTTCTCCAAGCTCACCTAAATACTGGACCAGGTTGTACGTAAATGAATCATAATTATCAATCATTAATATCATACTCTGCTCACCTCTAACTCAAAATAGTCTCTTCTTCGCTCAGCTGTAATGCTTTTTTTACTGCATAGGCTTTTTTAATCGATTCTTTGTATTCGTGCTTTGGTACAGAATCGATGACGATCCCAGCACCTGACTGCATAAAGGCTTTGCCTTCTGTACAGTACGCCGTACGAATGACGATATTAAAATGCATATCTTGATTGAATCCAAACCAGCCTATAGATCCAGTATAAAGCCCACGTCTTGTTGGCTCAAGTTCTTCTATGATTTCCATCGTTCTCACTTTTGGAGCACCTGTGATCGTTCCACCCGGGAATACAGCATGCATGACATCTACTGCATCACATTCAGCACGCAGCTCCCCTTGTACATTGGATACAATGTGCATCACGTGTGAATATTTCTCAATCGCCATAAATTCGTTCACTCTTACTGAGCCATAAGTGGACACGCGTCCAAGGTCATTCCGCTCAAGATCCACGAGCATCACATGCTCCGCGCGCTCTTTTTCATTTTCAATGAGCTCTTTTGCCAGCGCTTGATCCTCAGCGTCGTCCTTGCCTCGTGACCTTGTGCCAGCAATCGGTCTTGTTTCTAGTTGAGTGCCTTTTTTCTTAATAAGCAGCTCAGGAGACCCACAAACAATCTGGAAATCTGGCGTGTGCAGATAAGACATATAAGGAGATGGGTTCACTTGACGTAATGTTTTGTAAAAATCATATGGGTGAGTCTGAAGCTGTTCATCTTGTCTGATGGATAGGTTCACTTGGAACACATCCCCGTTTGCGATATATTGCTTAATTTTCTCTACTGCTTCCGCAAAGGTTTCTTCAGTAAAAGGCGTAGCTGGCACAAATTCTGAAGAAGATACGCTGACAGGTGAGTGTGTTGATTCTTCTGAAAAGCTTGTCCAGCTTAGCTTCAATTCCTCAAGCCTTTGATGAGCTTCATTCACAGGCTCCTCTCCCTCTGTGTGGGTGATGAGCCATAGCATATTTTCTTCATGATCAAAGACCGCGACATCATTAAACACGAGGAAATACAGGTCAGGCGTCTTGAGATCATCGATTGACAGCATTTTAAAATGCTCGATATATCTCGCATAGTCATAGCTTAAAAACCCAATCGCTCCGCCTTGAAAATCAGGGTACTCCTCGTTCGTTTCGGTTTGGAGTGTTTGAAACCAATCAGCAAATGCTCTGAATGGATCGCCTTCTTTGAACAAAACCTCATCTTGATAATGGATGGTTGTTATCCCGTCTTTCCCTTTCGCTTTAGCGATCGGGTGAATTCCAGCAATGCTATATGTTCCGCCGCGTGCACTTTCAAGAAGGACATGGTGAGTTTCACGTGCAGCTAGTTGTTCGTATCTTTTTAAGAATGCATCTTTCGTAAAAGGAATTTTGATGCCAATCGGCCTTCGTTGTGTCATGTTATCATCCTTTTTCATTTTCATTAATCTTATTGTAATGCAATCCATTTTATTTAGAAAATAGTATTTGCTTTCCATCTTCAGAATTCATGAAAAAACCCCAGCAAATGCTGGGGCTTATGGTTTAATCGAACTGATAAAGAGGTGTACTGAGGTAACGCTCACCATTACTTGGGATGATCGCTAACACTTTCTTCCCTTTACCAAGCTTCTTCGCTGTTTGAAGAGCTGCGTAAATGGCTGCTCCTGAAGAAATACCACCAAGGATACCTTCCTCTTTTGCCGCCTTTCTTGCAAGCTCAAATGCATCTTCGTTTTTCACTTGGATAATGCCATCATATACTTCCGTATTCAAGATGGATGGGACAAACCCTGCTCCAATTCCTTGAATTTTATGCGGACCTGGCTTTCCTCCTGATAATACTGGAGAATCTGTTGGCTCTACCGCATACAGCTGAATAGTTGGGATGGCTTCTTTTAGGACTTCACCAGCTCCTGTAATCGTACCGCCCGTACCAACACCTGCAATAAACGCATCAAGCTCGCCATCAAACTGTTCAAGAATTTCTTTCCCAGTTGTACGGCGGTGAATCTCCGCATTGGCTTCGTTGTTAAATTGCTGAGGCATGAAGTAACCATGCTCTTCTGCCAATTCTTCTGCTTTTTTGATGGCGCCTTTCATTCCTTCTGCACCTGGTGTTAAGACAAGCTCTGCACCATAAGCGCGTAAAAGGTTGCGGCGTTCCTGACTCATTGTGTCCGGCATAACCAAAATGGCGTTGATTCCTTTAGCTGCCGCTACCATCGCAAGGCCGATTCCTGTGTTTCCGCTTGTTGGTTCAATAAGTGTGTCGCCAGCTTTTAATGTACCTTTCGCTTCAGCATCTTCGATCATTGCTAACGCAATACGATCTTTCACACTGCTGCCTGGGTTCATATATTCAAGTTTCAAGTAGACATCCGCACTGTCTTCTTCTACTAAACGGTTTAATTTAACGACTGGTGTATTTCCTATTAGTTCAAAAACTGAATTTGCAATACGAGCCATCACTAACACCTCTATCTCCGAGTAATTTTATTGTATTAATATTAAATTATCAATTTCAAAAAATTTTGTCAATGCTTTTAGTCCTGCTCTCCATCGTAAAACCATGTGACTTTTGCTTCTTTCCACAGGGTTTTGACATTCGCCTTTTCACCTAGATCTTCCATTGCGATCTGTCTTTTGATCTGATCTTTGACTTCTTCGTAAGAGAAGGAGCGGCCATTTAATTTTTCTTTTAATTGGATGATGGCATACCCGTTTTTGGTCTCAATCGGCTCTTTCGTCCATTCATCTGGCTGAAGCTTTTGGGCTTCTTGTATGTATAAGGCTGGGATACTCTCTTGCTCTTCTGTCACAAAACCAAGATCTCCGCCGTATGGTGAGGTGTAGCGGTCGATGGAGCGTTCAGCTGCCACGGCTTCGAAGCTAGATCCGCCTTTTAAATCTTTCAACACGTTTTCAGCCTCGTCCTTTGTCTTCACGACGATATGACGAATACGGTATGAATCATCATATTGATATAAGTCCTTGTTTTTTTCATAAAAGGCTTTGGCTTCTTTTTCAGAAACAACGGCATCTCTTGTTAAGAGCTGTTCTAATAAAATTTGATAACGAATCTGCTCTTTCCATTCCTTTTCACTTGTATGACCATCTTCGTAGAAATTATTAGAAACCGCTTTAATCATCAGTAATTCACGATTGATCTCTTTTGAAGACACCTCTAGCTTGTTTTCCTTCGCAAGCTGATTGACTACCTTCTGATTGATCATTTGTTCAAGTGTTGCCTTTCCGTAGCGGTCTTCCATCTTCTTTAACCATTCTTGACGCGTAACCTTCTCTTTTCCAATGGACGCAATGTCTTCACTGTTCTTCCCGTTTGAGGAAGCCTGCGACATTTGCGATTTTGTTAGTACATATGCAATAACAACAGCATTGATCATGAGCAAAACGAGGATAAATGTCCATACCACTCTTGCTTTTAGTCTCATCTTTCGTCTCCTTTCCATGCTAAAAAGAAAACCCGCTGCTGAGAGCTTAGCGGGTTATTTCTTCACGTAGCTCTTCTAGCTCTTCTTTTGTAAATACATACGTTTCGTTACAAAAATGGCATTGAGCTTCTGCTTGTCCGTCTTGTTCGATCATATCTTCAATTTCGGCTGTTCCTAGGCTGATAATGCCATTAGCAAACCGTTCTTTTGAGCAGTTACAAGAGAATTCGACAGGTACAGTTTCTAAAATTTGAGGTTTTTCACCGAGAACTTCTTCTAAAATTTCTTCTGGTGTCATTCCTTTTTCAATGAGTTTAGATATCGGTTCAATAGTTGATAAACGTTTTTCTAGTCTTTCAATGACTGCATCTTCTGTTCCAGGCAGCAATTGAATGATAAAACCACCTGCCGCAAGGATAGAGTTGTCTGGATTTACAAGGACACCTACGCCTACAGAGGAAGGCACTTGCTCAGAAGAGACGAGATAATACGTGAAGTCATCTCCAATTTCCCCTGAGACGATTTCTGTTTGTCCTGTAAAGTGATCTTTCAGCCCAATATCTTTCACAACACTTAATGTTCCTGTTGTTCCAACTGCACGTCTGACATCCAGCTTGCCATGTTCATTTAAGTCAAAGTGAACTTGTGGGTTCGATACATATCCGCGAACGTGACCTTTTGCATTTCCATCAGCGATGATGGCTCCGATTGGTCCACCACCTTCAATTTTGACAGTTAACTTATTCTCGCCTTTGAGCATAGCTCCCATCATGACTGTAGCCGTCATGGTTCTCCCAATCGCTGCAGAGGCAGTTGGCCACGTATGGTGTCTTCTTTGTGCTTCGTTGATTGTATCTGTTGTGTTTGCAGCATATGCGCGAACTTTACCGTCATATGCTAACGCTTTAACTAAGTAATCCATTTGATTTAAACCTCCTATAGTACACCGACACGATTACGTTCATAAATTAATTGGAGTCCTTTTAATGTTAAGAACGGATCGACAATATCAATACAATCTGATTCATTTCCAATCAATGTAGACAAGCCGCCTGTTGCAATGACTTTCGGTGTTTGTTTGGCTTGCTGCTTCATCCGTTTCACTATTCCCTCGACTTGTCCAACATATCCATAAAGGATACCTGATTGCATCGCACTGATGGTGTTTTTTCCAACGATGTGATCCGGGCGGACGATTTCAATTCTCGGCAGCTTAGCCGCTCTTGTATATAAAGCCTCCGTTGAGATGGTAATACCCGGTGCAATGGCTCCACCCATGTATTGTTTTTGTTCATTGATATAGCAGTAGGTT
The DNA here is from genome assembly GCF_000715205.1 of Bacillus zhangzhouensis. GTDB lineage: Bacteria > Bacillota > Bacilli > Bacillales > Bacillaceae > Bacillus > Bacillus zhangzhouensis. The sequence continues at coordinate 10,955 of NZ_JOTP01000039.1, forward strand.
GTCGCTGTTCCAAAGTCTACCACAATGAGAGGCGCCCCATATAGATGAATGGCCGCCACCGCATTGACAATTCGATCAGCGCCGACTTCCTTTGGATTGTCGCACATAATGTTTAGTCCGGTCTTCATCCCAGGCCCTACAATTTGGGGTGTAATGTGAAAGTACTTTTCGCACATTCTTTCAAGTGCAAACATCATTGGCGGAACCACAGAGGAGATGATAATACCTTCTATTTGGTCAAACATTAGCCCTACATAGTCAAATAAAGACCGGATAGACATGCCAAATTCATCTTCTGTTTTATGACGGCTTGTTTCAATTCGCCAATGGTAATTTAGATCGCCGTTATGATAAACACCTAAAACGGTATTTGTGTTTCCTACATCTATCACGAGTAACAACTTCATCACCACTTTGAATAGTTTCTCAAAAAGATCATTTTTCGACTTTCTATCATACCATACACGAATCTAGTTCCATTTGTAAACAATTCGGAACCGATCCATTCATGAATCGAAATAAAAAAAGCTGCCGGTGATCCCGGCAGCTTTCACAGAAGGAGATTAGATCTCCTCATCTTCTTTTTTCTTGATGTTCACTTTCACATCATCGTTTTTCTCTTCGTCATCCGCGTATATACGCTCTGGAAGCTTTCCAGTTTCGTAAAGAGATTTAATTTGCTCAGCATCTAATGTTTCAACTTCTAGAAGGGCTTGTGCGATAATTTCTAGCTTATCTTTGTTCTCAGTGAGAATTTGTTTCGCACGTTCGTAGCTGTCCTTGATGAAACGCTGAATTTCTTGGTCAATCTCGTAAGCAATGGCTTCACTATAATTCGGCTCGTTGTTAAAATCACGACCAAGGAACACTTGACCACCTTGTGCTTGACCGAACTGAAGCGGACCAAGCTTATCAGACATACCGAACTCAGTAACCATTTTTCTTGCAATGCCTGTTGCACGCTGGAAGTCGTTGTGAGCGCCTGTGCTTACTTCACCAAACGTAATTTCCTCTGCAACACGACCGCCGAGTAAGCCGACAATTTTATCAAGAAGCTCTGGCTTCGTTTGGAAATAACGATCCTCTCTTGGAAGCATGACCGCATATCCGCCTGCCTGACCACGAGGAACGATTGTTACTTTATGCACCATATCCGCTTCATCTAGGATAAGTCCAATCACAGTATGACCTGCTTCATGGTAAGCCACGATATTACGTTCTTTCTTCGAAATGACGCGGCTTTTCTTCGCCGGTCCAGCGATAACACGGTCAGTCGCTTCGTCGATATCACGCATATCGATTTTCTTTTTGTTATGACGAGCAGCAACTAGCGCTGCTTCGTTTAGTAAGTTCTCAAGATCTGCTCCAGAGAACCCTGGTGTTCTGCTCGCAATGGCTTTCAAGTTGACTGTATCATCAAGCGGTTTGTTTTTCGCATGAACCTTCAGTACTTCTTCACGGCCAATGACATCTGGGCGATCCACCGTAATTTGACGGTCAAAACGTCCCGGACGCAGCAATGCAGGGTCTAAAATATCTGCACGGTTCGTCGCAGCGATGATAATAATTCCTTCGTTGGCACTAAAACCATCCATTTCAACAAGAAGCTGGTTAAGCGTTTGTTCGCGCTCATCATGACCGCCGCCAAGACCTGCTCCACGCTGACGACCAACTGCATCAATCTCATCAATAAAGATTAAGCAAGGTGCATTCTTTTTCGCATTTTCGAACAAATCACGTACACGTGATGCACCGACACCGACGAACATCTCGACGAAGTCAGAACCACTAATGCTGAAGAAAGGAACGCCTGCTTCTCCTGCAGATGCTCTCGCAAGCAATGTTTTACCTGTACCTGGAGGTCCTACTAGTAAAACCCCTTTAGGGATTCTTGCGCCAAGCTCCGCAAATTTACGCGGATCCTTCAGGAATTCTACCACTTCTACAAGCTCTTGCTTTTCTTCATCCGCACCGGCAACATCTTTAAATTTCACACGCTTCTTCTCTTCTGTGTAAAGCTTTGCCTTACTTTTACCAAAGTTCATGACTCGGCTTCCGCCGCCCTGAGCTTGGTTCAATAAGAAAAAGAACAGAATAAAGATGATGATAAACGGAATGATGGTTGTCAGAACTTGCAACCATCCATTTGTCTCAGGTGCTGGTTCTACTTTTACATCTGTATTCTTCAGTGCACTGTAAATTTGGTCAACACCTTGACCATCTGGAACATGGGTAATGAAGTATTCATCTTTCTTCGCGCCATCTAATTGACCACGAATTTCATAAACCCCTCTTACAGGCTGGATGGAGATACTCTCCACTTTTCCCGCACTTAGATTTTGCGAAAATTTGCTGTAAGACATGTTCTCAGGCTTTTGATTGGGGGATCCTAACCAACTAACAACCCCTATTACAAGTAATAAAATAAGTATATAAAAAATCGTATTACGAAAAACCCGATTCATTCCTTACCTCCTCCCACAGTAAGCACAACTATGTTCAATAGTATCATAGAAAATCATTCCAATACAACCAATAACCTCATGTATACGTATGCTCATTAGCCTTCGTAAACAGATGGTTTTAACACTCCAATATACGGGAGGTTTCGGTAACGTTCAGCGAAATCCAATCCATAGCCGACAACAAATGCATCTGGCACTTCAAATCCAACATAATCTGCTTTGATGTCTGCTTTGCGACCGCTCGGTTTATCAAGCAATGTCACAATTTTAATGGAGTTTGCTTTACGGTATCGGAAAAGCTCTACCAGATAACTCAAAGTTAACCCACTGTCGATGATATCTTCCATAATTAGAATATCTCTTCCTTCAACAGAAGTATCTAGATCCTTAATGATCTTCACTTCTCCAGAAGATACGGTAGACTTGCCATAGCTAGATACATCCATAAAATCAAGCTCTAAATATGTATCAATGTGTTTGATCAGGTCTGCCATGAATGGAAGAGCCCCTTTCAAAACACCAATAGCCAGGGGAAATTTACCATCATAATCGCTGGTTAATGTTGCACCCAGTTCCTTCACTTTTTGCTGGATCTCTTCTTCTGAGATCAAAATCTTTTCAATATCTTGTTTCATGCTTTTGCTTGCCCCCTACAAATTTTCGTGCTGTCTATATTGTAATACAATGAGATCGCTGTTTGTCATATCAATTTCTTCAAAAACAGATTTTTTCAGACCTGGGATCCAGAGGATTTGATGATCCGAGTCAGTGACGATCGGCCAGCTGTCTCTTTCTGCAAGAGGCACTTTTTTATCAATAAATATATCCTTCACCTTTTTTGATCCATTCATCCCTTTAAGTTTAATTCGATCACCATTTTTTCGTGAGCGAATGATCAAAGGGAGACGAACATGATCTTTTTGAAGCAAGAAAAAATGGTTTCCGTTCCGTGCATCCTTCGGAACATGATTTGATACCACAATAGACTGTCCATTCGGGAGAAAAAGCTCCTCTCCCAGCTCAACCTTTAAGTGATGAGCATAGGACTGATCTAATCCGAGCGATCGTTCAAAGGTAAACATACAGTGATCATAAGACTTGACAGCTTGTAAACCCTTTGGCAAATCTAATGATCCAGATGGTTGTTCCGTATGAGATAACCAGTCCAAAGTCCCTAGAATATGCTGATTTGAAAACGCTGATCGAGTGTTTTCATAAAGATAGTTTAATATTAGTTGAATGCCTCTTCTTTGTAAAGGCAAAGGCAGGTCAAGCAAAGGCTTCGTTTTGATCTCGATGTTCTTAGGCGTGTGACTGATCATCACTTGGTTCATTTGTTCCTTTGTTAATGCCTGCAAGTATTGCTCATCCTCAGTCAGCATCTCACTTACAAACTGAAAGCTTTCATGTACATGAGGCGCCTCTTCTTTTAACACGGGAAGAATGTGTCTTCTTACCCGGTTTCTCAAGTAGTCATCTGTGTGATTGCTTTGATCAATGACATAGGGAACATGTTCTTTTTCACAGGCTTTTAGCACGTCGTCCTTAGAATATGCAATCAGCGGACGAATCAGCCACCCTTCTTGAAAAGGGCGTTTTGCTTGAATACCTGCGAGTCCTAATCCAACAGTCCCTCTCGCCAGCCTCATCATCATTGTTTCTACTTGGTCGTCTCCATGATGTGCAAGCGCTATAAATTGAGCGTTATACCGCTCCATCAATTGACGAAAGAAAGCATATCTGCACTCTCTTGCAGCTGCCTGTTTGTTTAAGCGATTTTCTTTTACATATTGGGTCACCTGTATACGGGCCGATTCAAAAGGAATTTCTTGCTCCTTGCAGTAAGCCTCAACAAATGCCAAATCAGCAAAGGATTCTTCTCCTCTGAACATGTGATCTACATGGGCTGCAATCAGCTGAAAGGAACCTTTTCGACGCTTGTTTAGTTCATGCAGTAAGAGCATGGAATCCGGTCCGCCGGAAACCCCGACAATGACTGTCGTATTTTCAAGGAAAACATCATGTTTTTTCAAAAAAGATTCAATTCTATTCACAACTTCCTCCTCACAAAGAGCAGGTAATTTAAAGATATACATATCCTATCACTTTCAGTAGCTCCAAGCAAAGAAGAAGCCTGCTTTTTTACAGCTCTACAGCAGGAATAAAACCACATATGCACAGTAAAGAGCGAGTACACTGCACAAGATGAGAATGGTTTCAAAAAGCCCGCCTGCTTTTTTACGTACTGGCGTTCTTTTCCCCGCAGCAACTCGCGATCGTGACATTACCTGTTGATTTTGACTAACAGCAGGCTTTGGCCTGTTTTTTTGTGCTTGTTTCCTTTGAGGTGTTTTTCTTGAAGCATGCAGCTGTCCTTCTTTCAGCATGGCACTTTTCATATCTCCTGCTGATTGGTACTTACCTTGAAGGGCTGCCTTCAACACACGCTCATATCGCTTTAATAAAGGATGCCCTTCAATCGCTCGATAAAGCTGCTTGTCTGGTTCTGCCCCTTTTTTGAATTCTTTTTTATACGCACAGTTCACCATGACCATACTTAAAGCAAATAAATCATAAGATGGTTCTGCCTTTCTTGTACCAAATCCCCAGTAGCCTCGATCAAAAAACTCGGTATACTCCTTGATTGCCCTACCTGCCTTCGTCGTTCCTCCAACATCGATACATCGAATAGTGGCTGGAGGACCCGAAATGATGAGATTATCCGGCTTCAAGTCCCCAAATATCCAGCCTTCCTTATGTAAATGAGCCAAGTTAGACAAAAGCTGAATCATTAAGACGACGATCCACTCATCACCTTTTTGCTTAACGAATTCGAGCAGCAGCGGGCCTCTGACATACTCCATCACATAAAATGAACGCTTTTGAGACATGTCAGGATAAATAGCATCATCCATATCATAAAAAGAAGGCCCCATGGTTTTCACAGGAGCCTTTGAAAAGGATTTTAATACATTGACTTCAGATGCAATGAGCATACTGTCATCACTCACTTTAAGGGCCACTTGCCCGTTTGGCGATTCGGCCAAATAGACAACGCCGTTCGCCCCTTTTCCCAGCTCTTTTACAATGCGGTAATGATGGTGGTGCCATTTCCCTTTAATCACCGTGCCTAGCGGGATGTTAGAAGCCGAATTCATCATCATGCTCTTCCTTTGCTTCAAGCAGCCCTTTACGTGAACGAACTGATTTAAAATGCTGGAGTGCTTCTCGGAGTGCTGGTCCAGTCGGAGTAATTCCTCCAGTGGTCAGCTTTGGGAAAATAGATGATAACGAATCGAATCGAGGCGTCCAATTCAACACAATTTCTGCATCTGAGTTTTTCCCGGGAAATACACACATCCCAAACTGATTTTCGCCAATTCTTGAATTTAAACTAATGGAGAGATCGATGAGTGCTTCTTTGACAGTCGGTAGCTTCGGTTTCATGCTTGCACTTGTATCAACAAGCACTAGCACTTGAAGGTGAACAGTCTCCCCTAACTCATCGACAACTTCCATCACTTCTCCACGCTTATCAGGCGGAAGCTCTTCAATTTCTGTATCTTTGCCGAGTATTTGCTGCAATTCTTTATTTACGACACCTTGCAATGTTTGTGTCATCGCCTTTTTTGTGACCATTTGTACCGTTTGAGACAATTGCTGGACGTAGACAACCTGATGGATGCCTCCGCCTGCGAGAGCAATCCCCTCTACTTCTTTCATCGCTTCATGATCATGTCTGTTTTCTTCCATAATGCCAATGACATTGACTGTAATCCCTTGTTCCTTTGCCAATGAGGCAATCGCAAGTGGATCTTCCCCGTGATTTGAGCAGCCATCTGTAATCAATAAGATTTGGTTTACGTGACCTTTTCGCATCTTCATTCCTCCTGGGATTGTAACTGAATGCTTATATCCCCCATCATCGCCAGAAGAAATTCATATTATACGATATTTTAAGAAATCTCTTGTTTCTCAAGATAGAATGTACCAGTCGGAATGGATGCCCATTTTGGCGTGTTGTGGTCGAGCCTAATGACGACAACCGTCATATCGTCGTCAATTTGACCCGATCTTGTTCGAATGACCTCTTCCATTAATAAATCAGCAATCTCTTGCGGATCTTCTGTTTTAAAGCTTTTCATTTTCCGTTTCACCCATAAATCATGATTTTCGATATGCTTTGGTCCCTCAAAAATGCCATCGCTCATCATAATGAGCAGATCTCCTGCCTTCATCTGTTCACTCACAACTTCCACTTCGAACTCATCAATAATCCCAATCGGCAAGTTGCTAGCTTGTACCTTCATCACCTGATCACCCCGTTTAATAAAACTAGGGGTTGAACCAATCTTTAGGAACTTACAGCTTGCATCCTGTAAATCAATGATTGATAAATCTAATGTTGAGTAGATTTCATCAGTCGTCCGTAAAGATAAAATACTATTAATGGTCTTGATCGCAACTTTTTCATTGATACCAGACGCCAATATTTTTTCTAACAGCTTAATCGTTTCATTGCTTTCAAAATGAGCCCTTGCTCCATTTCCCATCCCATCACTAATTGCTGCGGCATATTTACCCGCACCCAGCTCCATCATGCTGTAGCTGTCACCAGATACTAAGCCTCCGCCTTTCGCTGCATGCGCTACGCCCGTAGTTACTCGATACGATTTTGCAGAACCAAATACAACATGACAATAGCCTGTTGGATGCTCTGCGCACTGCTCTGCTTTTACTAAAATTTGTTCTTCTAAAATATCTGAGAGCATTGGAGCAATGATTTTTTCACATTCCCCATGACCTTGGCAATAGGGAATTCTCATTTCTATGTCGACATTCCCCTGCTCCAAGCTATAGATCTCTACTTGCTGAATTTCAATTCCAAAGTGCTGAAGCGCTTCTATCATCTGCTCTTCCTGAATAAAATGCTGTTCTCTTTCTCGTTTTATTTCCCGGGAAAAATCCTCCATCACTTGTGAGACGCCCATCAGCTGTTCTGCCACAAGGCGCCTGCTGTCTTGGACCTTTTTCTTAAGGGTCTGATTTGCTTTGTAGTAAGCAATCTCCTCTTCGATCAATTCCTCGACATGTTTTGATTTTGAGCAGTGCTGGCTAAATTTCTTTTTTAATTTCCGGTTATGCTCATACGTTTTTTCATCCGATTCATGCATAACTTGTTTCATCAGTTCATAGGTTGTATCAAAGTTCTGCACCCAGCATTTATTTTTCTTATAGCACGTTTGACAGGATCGTTCTGTGATCGTACTTAAAAAAAGATCTACATCCTCTTCCTGCTTCTTCTCTTCAGGAATGGAATCGTAAAATGTCGCAAAACTCTCAGACAGCGCATGAAATACATTAGAGAATTGATCTACTTTTTTTGCTGTCACATCTCGTACTTTACGGGCATATTGCTGTTGTTCCTGTACATGCTCTGCCGTACCAGGGATATATTTTGCCACCTTAGAGGTCACTGCATGTGGTGTGAGCAAAAACAGTGCAACAGCAATGAGTGATTCATATAGCGTGGTTATAAGACCTGCTGATCCTTCCCCGTACAATGAAATGAGTAAGGAACCCACAATTAAACCGATGGCCGCTCCTGCTTTCTTCCCCTCTTTTAACAACCCACCTAATAAGCCTGAAAAGGCAAGAAGACTCATCTGATAAAGATTACCGATGTTGGCGAGACCGAGAATTAAGCCTGTCACGACACCCACCGTACAACCAATACTGGCTCCGCCAATAAACGCAAATGTAAGCACTACATAACGTGACAAAATATGCTCTGCTTGCATCCCTTGGAAGGTAATGCCCGCTAAGCCTGTTAAAACTGACGCAATTAAAATCATAAAACAAATGATTTCTTCAACCTTTAAGGAGTGTTTGATTTTCCTGACTGTAAAAATCGGTAAGCTTTGAAGAAAAATCAATGTCAATATGAAGGCAAGTCCTGCTTCAACGCCTGCCATGACGTAATCGTAGCTTTGCACAGCGCCTTGCTCTAGGTAAACAAAAGCTCCTCGGGTAATTAACATGGAAAGAACAATCACAACCGGCAATGTTTTCACTGGATCTTTGATGATGAAAGAAACAACTTTTGACACGAGGAGAAACATGATCAATGACGCAAAGACAAATAATGCGTTTTGAGGTGATATGGTCATCGCCCCAGCGAGTAAAGCAAGACAAGCAAGCATCGCCTTATCTCTTTTAATGAGCAGCATGGAACCAAAGAAAGGCAAAGCAAACGGCATAATTTCAGATAAAATAAAGGCTCGTCCTAATAAAAAACCGAGAACAACATAAATAAACCCTTTATAGAAAAAAAGAGAATGCGTATGATGAAGAAACAGGTTTTTCATCTTTTTCAAACCTGCACTGATTCTTTCAAACCCCACTCCTGTTAAATCAGTTCTTCTTTCTAGTTTTTCCATCTTCTCATCCCCCACCTGGTATTCGTTGGTTGTCATTATAGCGAAGGTGAAAAAGAAATTTTGTCAAAAGAAGTTGTCGTTTCCATAAAACGTTCGACTCTTTATTCGTCAAAGAGGCATACTTTCATGAAAGTCGATTTCTTTCATCAGAATTTTACGAAGGCACAAAAAAACAGCTTTCCTATAGAAAGCTGTTCCGAAGATGACCCGTACGGGATTCGAACCCGTGGAACCAAATACAACATGACAATAGCCTGTTGGATGCTCTGCGCACTGCTCTGCTTTTACTAAAATTTGTTCTTCTAAAATATCTGAGAGCATTGGAGCAATGATTTTTTCACATTCCCCATGATCTTAACCGCTTGACCAACGGGCCTTGCTTGATGTTCTACTTAAAAGGATAGCGGCGGAGGGGATCGAACCCCCGGACAATAGCCTGTTGGATGCTCTGCGCACTGCTCTGCTTTTACTAAAATTTGTTCTTCTAAAATATCTGAGAGCATTGGAGCAATGATTTTTTCACATTCCCCATGA
>NZ_JOTP01000040.1 GCF_000715205.1 Bacillus zhangzhouensis
CTTGTTTAGTTTTCAAAGAACTTGTTTACCGCTTCAGAAGCGACTAGAATATCTTATCACAACCAAGTTGTTAGTGTCAACAACTTTTTTAATGTTATGTTTTTCGTTTCTTCGTCATCAGCGACGTATATTAATTTACCACCATACAGAATTAAAGTCAACAATATTTTTCATTAAATAATAAATTTTTCTATTACTACTAAAGCCGCTACGCCTGGAATGCCCAATAAACCACTAATTCCACTCGTTACAGGGTTAATGGAGACATGAAGTCCTAAACTCTCACCGAATAAATTCAGGCAAAATAAAAAAAGAGCGCCTGCCACAAACTTAACTCCGATAAGTCCTAACCATTTGAATGGATTCGCTTGAACACCTGACATAAACAATAATAATACAGCAAGCAAAATTGAACCGATCACAATAACAGGTTCCATAATCCTCTCATCTCCTCTTCATATGAATAGTACAAGCATATGAGAGGACTATGTAAAATAGACCTGCTACCTCCATTTGTTTAAACGTAAATTCCTCTTTTTCGCTTCTCTTAGATAGAAAAAGTACTTCGCTTGAGCAAGCTTTAATTCGAATAGAATGTCCGGTGAAGGCTCAACGCTATTTGCGACAAGCTTTTTTTGTCTGTTCCATTCTTCCTTTTGCTTAAAAAGCTGTTGAATTAGTTTCTCATCGAATTCTTTTCGAATTGATTTTCTGCGAAGAAAACCCATGTACCGTACTTCTCCTTCCTACATCTCACGTCTGCCTTCTAGAGCCTTAGAAAGTGTGACTTCATCTGCATACTCTAAATCTCCACCTACTGGGAGTCCGTGAGCAATACGAGAGAGTTTAATTCCTGACGGTTTCAACAATCTGGAGATGTACATGGCTGTAGCTTCTCCTTCAATGTTTGGATTAGTTGCAAGAATCACCTCTGTCACTTGATCGTCTTGCAATCTTTTTAATAAGTCAGGAATTTTAATATCCTCCGGTCCAATTCCGTCCATTGGCGAAATGGCACCATGAAGCACATGATATAAGCCGTTATATTCTTTCATCTTTTCCATTGCAATCACATCTTTTGGATCTTGTACTACACAGATAACAGATTGATCCCTTCTTGTATCTTCACAAATATAGCAGGGATCCTGATCAGTGATATGGCCGCAAACCGAACAATAAGTTAAATTACGCTTTGCATTTACAAGCGCCTTCGCAAAGTCTAGTACGACATCTTCCTGCATACTAAGAACAAAAAAAGCCAGACGGACCGCAGTTTTTGGTCCGATTCCTGGCAATTTCATAAAGCTATCAATCAGCTTTGATATTGGTTCAGGATATTGCATCTTCAGTTATTCCCCCTAGAATAAACCTGGCATGTTCATTCCTTTTGTGAATTGACCCATTGTTTCATTTGTTAGCTCATCGACTTTTTTCAATGCATCATTTGTCGCTGCAAGCACAAGGTCTTGAAGCATATCGATGTCTTCAGGATCAACAACTTCTTCATTAATTGCTACATCAACGACCTCTTTTTGTCCATTTACTTTTACAGTGACCATACCGCCACCTGCTGTACCTTCAAGGACTTTTTCCGCAAGCTCTTCTTGAGCCTTAGCCATATCCTTTTGCATTTTTTGCATTTGTTTCATCATTTTTTGCATGTTTCCCATTCCACCGCGCATATGAACACCACTCTCTTTCTTTTAATTAATCTTTAATTTCAATCAAATCATTTCCTACTAACTTCTTTGCTTCCGCAATCAATGGATCCTCTTCAGCAGAAGTTGCCTGACCATCTGCCTGTTCATCCGGCTGATGATCCTTTAAAAATTCTTCTCTTATTTTACCCCATTGAGCGTCAGGAACGCCAACTAATTCCACTCTTTTTCCTAGCATAGACTCTAGCAGGTGCTCCAGGTTGGTTCGAACACCACTTTTATCTTCAGCCACCATCTTACAATGTATTTCAAACTTGAATTTTAAAACAAAGGCGTGAGATGCAGCTGCAACTGGTTCACTATCCGTTAATAGCGCAGCGTGAGACACCTTATTTTGCTGTTTCAACTGGGCAAGAAGCTCTCCCCATTTGCCTTTTAATTTTTCTAGCTCTGGCCGCTTCGCTTCTTTTAGGATCTCGTGAATTCGGCCAACAGGTGCACGATAGCCATTTTTGTTACTCGTTTGTGGTCGAGGTGCTTCCTTTTTTTCTTGAGGACTATGAGACTGAGACATCGGTACACCCTCAGCTCTTAGTCTTGATAGCTCCTGTTCCAGCCTGTCTATTTTATCCGTTAACGCCGTTAAATCAGAGTTAGCATGAGATTGTGTCATTCCGGCCGTTGACTGACAAAGCTTAACAACGGCTACTTCAAAGAAAATTCTTGGATGATTCGTCCATTTCATTTCTTGATGGCTTTTATTAAGCACTTCAATCGTCTCATACAGAAACTGGGGCGTCACACGATCAGAGAGCGTCACGAACTTTTCATCGACTTTTACCTTTTCAAGTACTCCTTCAAGGTCTGGTGCTGTTTTATAAAGCAACATATCTCTAAAGTAAAAGATCATGTCCTCTATTAATTTAGCAGCATCTTTCCCCTGCTGGAGCAATTCATTTAATGTATCTAACGCTACAGCAATATTTTGATCAAAAATAGCTTCGGCAAGCTGACTAATGAAATGCTGAGATACAGCACCTGTAATGAGCAGCGCATCATCAATTGTCAGTTGTTCACCACTAAATGAGATTGCTTGATCCAACAGGCTTAGCGCATCACGCATACCGCCATCTGCTGCACTAGCAATAATCTCAAGCGAGCCCTCTTGTACATTTAGGCTTTCTGCATCTACAATTTTCTCCATTCTTCCAACAATATCTTTTGTCGTGATCCGTTTAAAATCAAATCGCTGACACCGGGATATGATGGTAAGAGGAATCTTATGAGGCTCTGTGGTAGCCAAAATAAAGATACAATGAGCAGGCGGTTCCTCTAGCGTTTTAAGGAGTGCATTAAATGCCCCGATAGAGAGCATATGTACTTCATCTATAATATAAACCTTATATGTAACCACCGAAGGAGCAAATTTAACTTTATCACGTATATCTCGGATTTCATCTACCCCGTTATTCGAGGCAGCATCTATTTCAATCACGTCTGAAATCGAACCGTTTGTAATCCCCTTACAGGCATCACATTCATTACACGGTTCACTAACAGGTGACTTTTCACAGTTCACTGCCTTTGCAAAAATCTTGGCAGCACTTGTTTTACCTGTTCCTCTAGGACCTGAAAATAAGTAAGCATGAGAAAACTTTTTCTGCAAAAGGGCATTTTGCAACGTTTTTGTGATGTGTTCTTGTCCAACAACATCCTCAAAAACTTGAGGCCTGAACACTCGGTATAAAGCTTGATAACTCACAAATACGCCCTCCTCCATTTATCATCATTCTCATTATACATGATGCAACGATCAATTCAAAAGCACACCTTTATTTTCTAATAAGTGAAAATGGCGTTTTCATATGAAGATTTTTTACTTTTCATGAATTAAAAACAAATTTTCTAGCTTTGCAAAATGATCTGTCAGCCCAAGCAGAACATTAGTTCTTGTTGTAAATTGTTTTAAAAACAATTTACCTCAAAAAGACTTTTTCACTATTTGTATCAACCTAACAACTGAGCTATTCTTTAAACAGCAACAAAAAACTCACCTAGATAAACTAGATGAGTTAGATTTAATATTGATTTACCGTGCACCTTCTGTCGATTCGCTACCCCAAGCGTTACTTAAACAGTTAGCTCGGCCCAGGCAACCCTGCGGCACATGAGAGGTTTCACTTAATGCTGCTTCCTTCCGGACCTGACATGGTTCATGAATTCCCATTGCGCAGGACCCAGACGTCAACACCACTTATTTAAGGCAGACCTTGAAGTAAACGAACCTTGAGAAGGGATTCGGCCTCGCTAGAGCGGATTGCGAGTACAGGGCACCGCTACCTCCCCGCTTAGCACGGCAAAATGAATATTAAATTGTTAGTGACGCAGACATAAGTATACCTTCTTATAGCTGAAATTGCAAACGACATCCATTCATTTACTTTTGGCTTGTTTCTTTCGTTGACGTAGATTTCTGAAGAACTGACTTAACAGCTCACCGCACTCATTTTCAAGTACACCACCAATGACTTCAGACTGATGATTGAACCGTTCATCATCCAGTAAATTCATTAAAGTACCCGCACATCCACCTTTTGGATCGTATGCACCAAAAACGACCTTTTTCACTCTAGAAAGGACAATCGCTCCCGCACACATAGAGCATGGTTCAAGCGTCACATAAAGTACAGCATCTTCTAAACGCCAGCTTCCAGTCGTTTTACACGCTTCATCAATAGCAAGTAATTCTGCATGTGCAATTGAACGCTGCTCTGTTTCCCTTAAATTATGAGCTCGGCTCACAATTTGGTCACCAACAACGATAATGGCACCGATTGGTACTTCTCCTATTTGTTCTGCTTTTAAGGCTTCAGAAATAGCTTCTTGCATAAACTGTTCATCTCTCGTCATAGCACGGCTCTCTTTTCATGTTTTTTAAAAGGATATTGAGGTTAACATATTAGCACAATCTTTTAAAGGGGGGCTTACATTGTCAAAGCACCAAAAGGCACTGCTTATTATCGACATGATTAATAATTTTGATTTTGAAATGGGACATGTGCTCGCTGAAAAAACAGAGCAAATGACCAATAAAATTTTAGCCCTTAAACAACACGCTTTCAAGGAAAATTGGCCAATCATCTATATCAACGACCACTACGGACTCTGGAAGGCTGACATTCAAGCTGTCATACAAACATGCAAAAACGAAAGAAGCGCCCCTATTTTAGAGCAAATGACACCATCATACGATGATTACTTCTTAATTAAACCTAAGCACTCTGCCTTCTATGGAACAGCACTAGAGACACTTCTAAATGAACTAGGTGTTCAAGATCTTATTTTAACTGGAATTGCAGGAAACATCTGCGTTCTTTTCACTGCAAATGACGCATACATGCGAGAGTACAATTTGATTATACCTAAAGATTGTATAGCTTCTAACGACGATAGAGATAACGAGTACGCATTAACAATGATGGAGAATGTTCTTTTTGCAAAAATCACAACTGCTAAGGAGATCACCAGTGAAAATCAAACATGATTTATCCATAGCCCTCATAAATTGTTAGTAATAACAAAGGGGGCGTTGACTATTCAAATTTATGTTGTCAAAAGAGGAGATACTTTAAGTGAAATTGCCATGCGCTTTAAAACAACAGTCAATGAAATCATCCGCACCAACGACATCGAAACACCAAATCAACTCGTCGTCGGACAAACAATTGTCATTCCAATTAGAGGTCAATTTTATGAGGTCAAACAAAATGACACACTTTATCAAATTGGGAGACGATTTCAAATTTCAGTGGAAGAATTGGCACGTGTGAATCGGATTCGGCCTGAAGCAATACTTCCTATTCGCTTCTTGCTCTATATTCCACAAAGACCGAAAAGAAACATTAATTCTAATGCTTATATTGAACCACGCGGAAATCAAGTTAGCGAGAATTTAAAGCAAGCAGTTAGAGAGGCCTCTCCATACTTAACCCATCTAGGCGCCTTTAGTTTTCAAGCGCAAAGAGACGGAACACTTCGAGAACCACCGTTAGATCAACTACCTCAGATTGCCGCTCAAAGCAGAACTGTATTATCCATGGTGGTCACAAATCTAGAGAATGAAAAATTTAGTGATGAACTTGGACGAATCCTTTTAACAAATCAATCTGTCAAAACGACATTTTTAAATGAAATCGTCCGCGTTGCTCAAAAGTATCAATTAAAAGAAATTCATTTTGATTTTGAATATTTACGCCCTGCTGATAAAGATGCCTACCTTCAATTTTTAAGAGAGGCAACTACTCGTTTCCATCAACAAGGATGGACCATTTCCGTTGCGCTTGCCCCTAAAACAAGTAGTGAACAAAAAGGAAAATGGTATGAAGCTCATGACTATGAAGCGATCGGTAAGATCGTCGATCATGTTGTGTTGATGACCTACGAATGGGGATATAGCGGCGGGCCTGCACAAGCCGTCTCTCCGATTGGACCTGTCCGCCAAGTCATTGAATATGCACTGACTGTTATGCCGGCCAATAAAATTGTGATGGGTCAAAATTTATATGGCTATGATTGGACGCTTCCTTATGTTCAGGGTGGACCTATAGCCAAAGCCATCAGTCCTCAACAAGCGATCGCAATTGCTAGAGAGAATAATGTATCCATTCTATACGATGAAACAGCACAGGCTCCCTATTTTCGTTATACAGATGCTAATAACAAAGAGCATGAGGTATGGTTCGAAGACGCAAGATCGATTCAAGCCAAATTTAATCTCATTAAAGAGTTAAACTTGAACGGAATTGCTTACTGGAAACTAGGTCTATCCTTCCCACAAAATTGGCTCTTATTATCAGATCAATTTAATATTGAAAAAAGAACGACATCGTAATTCATTCGCTCTATCTCCAGGAAGGGGTATGGTACAATATACATTGGTTTGACAACTTTATAGATAGAGGAGAACGCCTATGTATCCTGCCCCTTTTATTGCAGTGGAAGGCCCAATTGGAGCCGGAAAAACAACTTTGGCTACAATGCTTGCGAAGGAATTTCAATTTCCTTTAGTAAAAGAGATTGTAGAAGAAAATCCATTCCTAGATAAATTTTATGAAGATATGGAACAATGGAGCTTTCAGCTTGAGATGTTCTTTTTATGCAATCGGTTCAAACAGTTAGAATCTATTGAAGAAAACTATGTGAAAAAACAACAGCCGATTGTTACTGATTATCATGTCTATAAAAATATGATATTTGCAGAAAGAACATTATCAAAAAAACATATGGATAAATACAGAAAGATCTATCACCTGCTCACAGATGATCTTCCTAAACCAAATGCCATGATCTATATAAAAGCCAGCCTTCCCACCTTACTTAATAGAATACAGATGCGAGGACGCTCTTTTGAAGAAGACATCGACCCGTCTTATTTAAAAAACTTAATTGAAGATTATGAGCTGGCCATTGAACATTTAAAACAGACTCATCCAGGGCTTCCTATCATTACAATTGAAGGAGATCATAAAGACTTCGTTTCCTCACAGCAAGATTACCAGCAAATTGTACAGAACATAAAGGAGCAAGTGCTATGAACAATTTCGAAATACCAAAGGACGCAGTCATCACAATTGCCGGGACTGTCGGTGTGGGAAAATCAACCATGACTAAAACAATAGCGGACAAGCTAGGGTTTCAAACCTCTCTTGAAAAAGTGGATGACAACCCATACTTAGAGCCTTTCTATTCAGATTTTCAAAGATGGAGCTTTCATTTACAGGTCTATTTCCTGGCTGAGCGTTTTAAGGAGCAAAAGCGAATTTTTGAATCTGGTGGAGGATATGTGCAAGATCGTTCAATCTATGAGGACACTGGCATTTTTGCTAAAATGCATGCAGACAAAGGCACGATGTCTGAGGTAGATTATGAAACGTATACAAGTCTATTTGAGGCAATGGTGATGACACCTTACTTTCCTCACCCTGACGTCCTAATTTACTTACACGGGGATTTAGATCATATTTTACATCGCATTGAAGAGCGCGGCAGAGAGATGGAAACTCAAACAGATCGAGCTTATTGGGAAGAAATGTACACTCGATATACTGAATGGATCGAACAATTTGATCTGTGTCCAGTAATTAAAATTAATATTGAAGATTATGACTTGCTTCATGACGAAAGCTCGCTTGATCCCATTCTTCATGAGATTGCTTCTGTTATTCAAAAAAATCGTTCTAAAACAAAATAAAAAAAACCGCTGCATTCCGAATGCAGCGGTTTGACAATTTCCAATTTTTATGCTTGCGTTTCAATTCAACTAAGGTAAAAATCAATATGGCGGAGGAAGAGGGATTCGAACCCCCGCGGGCTTTGACACCCCTGTCGGTTTTCAAGACCGATCCCTTCAGCCGGACTTGGGTATTCCTCCGTATCGACAAGAATTAATATATCATATCATTTCATTTGAAGTCAACATCTTTTCGCAAAAAAATTTAACATGCTGTTTTGTTATAATGATCTACCTATAAAAAAGCAGCCAAATGACGGCTGCTCTTGATCTATTTTGTATCCTGTTTAATTTCCTCAATAAACTGATTCATCTCTTCTTTAAACTCATTTAATGATTCGATAATCTTTGTAAAGTCTGTCACTTGTTTGGCTTGTTCGTTTGTTGAACTGCTGACCTGTGAGATATTTTCAGACAAAGTGCCAATGCTGTCTTGGATTTCTTTTAAGAATATATTAATGGTTTCAGCCGCTTCCTTCGAACCATCTGATAATTTACGTACCTCATCTGCAACGACAGCAAACCCTTTTCCATTTTCACCTGCCCTTGCCGCTTCAATTGCAGCATTTAGACCAAGCAGATTTGTTTGTCTAGCGATCCCGCCTATGGTTTTGACGACTTCTTCAATGTTCGCAGACTTCTCTTCCGCTCTTCCTGCCTGCTCGCTTATTTCTAGGCTTGTAGCCGCTAGCTCTTGTGAATGCGCAGCAATTTGCTCAATTCCACCTTGTAGTTCTTTCGCTACTTTATTAATATGCTCCATATAGCCGCTTAATTTCTTTTCGCGATGATGTGAAAAGGCAACTAAAAAAGAGCCAATCACTTTTCTATCTTCATCAAAAATCGGGTAACCTTTTACAGCAACTTCATAGCCGTATAAAGACTCTGGTAAATGACCGTCGTATTCTTGTCCTTTTAATGTCGTCGCCGCGTTTTGGTCATCTGGGTTCAATGCGTCCCCTACTTTAATGCCAAAATCTATTGTGTTAGACGGGTAATAACAAAGCACCTTTTCTCTATCAGTGATGCCGAAAAGGATACTTTCATCTAGAACTTTTCTGAGTAAATGAGCCATTTCAACATAATAGTCAAGCCTATTCAAGGTTATTCCTTCTTTCCTATATGCTTTTAGTTCTTTTATCGGCTTATTTTAGAAAAGCTGTAGAACTTTAGGTAAAAAGAATAAGATGCCATATCGGCATCTTATTTCATCACTTCTTTATTTCCCATATAAGGACGCAGTACTTCAGGAATAATTACTGTGCCGTCCTCTTGTTGGTAGTTTTCTAAAATAGCTGCTACTGTTCTTCCTACTGCTAAACCAGAGCCATTTAAAGTGTGGACGTGTTCTGGCTTCGCTTTAGGTTCTGGGCGGAAACGAATGTTTGCTCGTCTTGCTTGGAATGCTTCAAAGTTACTGCAAGAAGAAATTTCACGATACGTATTTTGGCTCGGAATCCAAACTTCGATATCGTATTTCTTCGCAGCTGTGAAACCTAAATCTCCCGTACACATGCTCATGACACGATATGGCAGGTTCAATAGCTGAAGAACTTTTTCTGCTTGATTTGTTAGTTTCTCTAATTCTTCATAAGAATCTTCTGGTCTGACAAATTTCACAAGCTCTACCTTGTTGAATTGATGCTGACGGATGAGTCCGCGTGTATCTCTGCCGGCAGATCCAGCTTCTGATCTAAAGCAAGCACTGAATGCTGCATAATTGATTGGCAGCTGTTCACCTTCAAGGATTTCGTCACGGTGCATGTTGGTGATTGGCACTTCAGCCGTTGGAATGAGGAAGTAATCTTCTTCTCGAATTTTAAAGGCATCCTCTTCGAACTTTGGAAGCTGACCAGTTCCTGTCATGCTTGCTCTGTTGACCATATAAGGTGGAATCACTTCAGTAAAACCAAACTCATCCACATGTAAATCGAGCATGAAGTTATACAGTGCGCGCTCTAAGCGTGCGCCAAGCCCTTTATAAAAAACGAAACGGCTTCCTGTCACTTTTCCTGCACGTTCAAAATCTAGAATATCTAACTCATCCGCTACGTCCCAATGCGGTTTTGGCTCAAATGAAAAGGCTGGCTGTTCGCCCCATTTTCTCACTTCAATGTTGTCATCTTCTGTTTCACCAACCGGTACAGAGTCATGAGGGATATTTGGAATTGAGAACAGGATGCTTTGCAGGCTTTCTTCTACTGTTCTCAACTCATCATCCAGCTTCTTAATCTCATCTCCGACCTCACGCATTTCTTGAATAATGTGATCGGCGTCTTTCTTTTCTCTTTTTAGAACGGCTACTTGCTGGGATACTTCATTTCTTCGGCTCTTTAATTCTTCTGTTTTACCGATTAATTCTCTTCTTTTTTGATCTAGTTCACCAAACTTATCAAAATCAGCTAAATCTTCACCTCGATGTGCTAACTTTTCTTTGATTTGATCAAAGTCCGTGCGCAGTTGTTTAATATCCAGCATATGTTACACTCCTTTTTTTATCGAAAAATAAAAAGAGCCCTCATCCCATGAAAGGGACGAGAGCTCTCGCGTTGCCACCCTGATTGAAAACATAAAAAATCATGCTTTCCTCTTTCCTCTGTAACGGCATCACCGTAAATGCTTACTTCTCGTGTTTCAGCATTTCGCTCAAGGATGGATTCAGAATGCATCTTTCACCGATTCTCACCAACCATCGGCTCTCTGAGAAAGAGGGGCTTCTTACTATTTCCCGTCAACGCTTTTTCGATCATTTGATTGTGATTTTAATGTACTATAAGTTTTATCTCTTTTCAACCGTTTTATACAGTGAGCTTCGTTTTGTAGGACTTCACCATCTCAACAAACAGCTGTGTTAACCGGTGGTCGTCTGTCAACTCCGGATGAAAAGAACAACCTAAGATATTGTTTTCTTTCGCCATCACAATCCTGCCATCATATTCAGCCAAGACCTCTACGCTATCATCAGCGCTGATGATATGAGGCGCACGGATGAACACCCCTGTAAACGGCGCATCCAGTCCTTTCACTTCTACATCAGCTTCAAAGCTGTCTACCTGTCTGCCAAAAGAATTACGTGCAACAGATACATTTAACAGTCCAAGATGAGCATCTTCTCGATCTTCTATATGCTTTGCCAGCATAATCAAACCGGCACATGTCCCGAAAATTGGTTTCCCTTGAGCAGCAAACGCTTTGATCGGGTCAATAAATTGGTACGTATCCATGAGTCTTCTCATCGTCGTACTTTCTCCACCAGGAATAATCAGACCGTCAACAGCTTCTAATTCTTCTACTCGTTTGATGATCTTTCCTTCTGCGCCACAAGCTTCAATCGATTGAATATGCTCTCTCACTGCTCCTTGAAGCCCTAGTACACCAATTGTTAGCATGTTCGTTTGCGCTCCCTTACTTACCAGCCACGCTCTTGCATACGCTCTTCTGGCAGTAGATTTGAAATTTCAATTCCCTTCATGGCTGTTCCAAGCTCTTTAGAAAGCTCTGCAATGAGACGGTAATCTGTGAAATGAGTCGTTGCTTCTACAATGGCTTTTGCAAATTTAGCAGGATTTTCTGATTTGAAAATACCAGATCCTACAAATACGCCGTCTGCTCCAAGCTGCATCATTAACGCAGCATCTGCTGGTGTCGCAACGCCTCCAGCTGCAAAGTTAACAACCGGCAGCTTGCCGTCTTTTTTAATTTGAAGCAATAATTCATAAGGTGCTCCTAAATTTTTCGCTTCTGTCATGATTTCGTCTTCACTCATCGCTGCTACTTTTCGAATCTGAGCATTAACTTTTCTCATATGACGGACGGCTTCTACAATGTTGCCTGTCCCAGGTTCACCTTTTGTCCGCAACATGGATGCCCCTTCTGCAATACGGCGGGTTGCCTCACCTAGGTCACGACATCCACATACAAAAGGTACTGTGTATTCATTTTTATTTAAATGGAATTCCTCATCTGCGGGCGTTAGCACTTCACTCTCATCGATATAATCAACACCAAGCGCTTCAAGAACACGAGCCTCCACAATGTGGCCGATACGCGCTTTTGCCATGACTGGAATCGTTACTGCATTTTGTACTTCTTCCACGATTCTTGGGTCTGCCATTCGGGCAACACCGCCTGCCGCGCGGATATCAGCTGGTACGCGTTCTAGTGCCATAACTGCCACCGCACCTGCTTCTTCTGCGATTTTTGCCTGCTCAGCATTGACGACATCCATAATGACGCCACCCTTTTGCATTTCTGCCATTCCACGTTTTACTCGTTCAGTTCCCTTATTGCTCACAATTGTTTCCTCCCATTTGTCTATTCGATTGATTCAACATCTCTATCATACAAGCGAGACAGTATAACAATAAAGAGAATAGTATAACAATTCAATCAGCTGATGAAAAAGGATAAACCCTTATATACAAAGGATTTCCGGCTAAAAAATTGCCATTTCCCCTTTTAAGTGTGATTTACATGCTATAATGCAACTATAACAATCCGAAACAGTGTATAACAATTTTGCATTCATTGGAGGATTCTCATGCATATTGATATCCATCGACATTCAGATACATCTCTTTCAAATCAAATTTACTTTTCTATCGTTGATCACATTCAATCGGGTCTGCTTCAGCAGGGGGAAAAGCTGCCAACTGTACGTGATTTAGCGAAGCAGCTCAATGTGAGTCTTGTAACAGCAGCAAAGGCATACACACGGCTTAAGAACGACGGATATTTAACAACTGTGCAAGGTAAAGGAACTTTTGTGGATGAGAAGCATGAGCAAACTGACATTCCGGTTCAATCATCTACCTCTTTCGATTGGCAATTGTCCATTCCAGATTATTTACCAAGGTCTCAATTCGCTCAGTATCATTATGTAGAAGAAGCCATTAACCTTTCTTCCTCTATGATCGACCCAGGACTTTTACCTAACCGGTATTTAGAAAAAGAAATGCAGCATGTATTAGCCAGGCATCCTCAAATTATGTCGAAGTACGGAGAAATACAAGGTGACCTTCAGCTTCGTCAGGTCATTCAGTCTTTTTTAGAAAAATTAGATGTGCCTTCTACTCCTGAAAATATCCTAGTGACAAGTGGTTCTCAGCAAGGTCTTGATCTGGTGGCTCGTACATTTATCGGGCCGGATGATGTAATCGTCATGGAGGCACCGACCTATCCAGGTGCGATTGATGTCTTTATGGGCAGAGGGGCAAGAATTATTACGGTCCCTGTCGATCATGAAGGAATGAACATGAAGCAACTTCAAAGCATTTGTGATAAATATAAACCAAAGCTCATCTATACGATTCCTACTTTTCACAGTCCGACAGGCGCTAGTATGTCGATGAAACGCAGAAAACAGCTTCTCTCACTGGCACAAAGCATTGATTGTCTCATTGTAGAAGATGATCCCTATCGTGAGCTTTATTTTGAAAAGAAACCGCCAGCACCTATCAAAAGTTTAGACCACGATGGACATGTCATTTATTTACGAGGATTAAGTAAAACACTGGCTCCAGGATGCAGAATTGGAATTATTACAGCGTCAGGCTCTATATTTAACCGTTTGTTAGCGGCAAAAGCCAATAATGATTTAGGCAGCCCTCTTCTCACACAAAAGGCCATATTACCGTTTCTGACATCGAAGAAAATGATTGATCATACGAAGAAGTTAAGAACTGCCTTGAAGGTTAGGCGCGATTTAATGATGGATGTTTTAACGAAGCATGCACCAAAAGATGTCACGTGGCAAATACCACAGGGCGGGCTCAATTTATGGCTCAGCTTTCCTTCCTGGGTCGATACACGTGCACTCCTACATGAGGCGCGTAAGCAGCAAATCACCTTTCTGCCAGGCTCTGTCTGCTATCCTGGGGAGCCGAAACAGAATTATATCCGCCTCAGCTTTTCTTATGTGAATGAAAAGGCACTGACCGAAGGCATGGAAAAGTTATGTGGTATATTTCAGCAGGCTTTGTCCACACCTCAAAATCATAAACAATCACTTTTCTTTTAACGATAAAAAAACTGCTCTCTATGCATGAGAGCAGTTTTTTATTAGAACCAACCTTTTACTGTATCAACGATTCCGCCCCAAATGCCAGCGAAGAATCCACCTACACCGCGCATTGCAAGGATAAACCAGTTTGCTTTTTCATCGCCTGTTTTCGTCACAAGCTCAACACCTGATTGGTCTTTATTCAAATAGCCGTAGTCCTTCTCATCACCAGAATAAGAAGTCGTCAACATGCCAACCTTCGTTCCTTTTTTAATAGGAGCTTCTAGGTTCTTTTTCTCGATATTTACTTTTGCTTTATAGCTCTTCTCATCGCCATTTTTTACTGGCACAGAGAAAGCTTCTTTTGTTACAACAGGTACTTCTTTATCTTTTCCTTTATCGACTTCGATGTTTTCATGTCCCTTGATTTGCTGACCTTTTTTGTACATTTCTTTCATCGTAAAGTTTTTAAAAGCATAGTCGAACAGTTTTTTCGCCACGTCGAAACGTGCAGTATGAATATTTCCTTTTGCATTTAAGATGACTGCAATCACACGCATGTCACCACGTTTTGCTGTACCTGTGAAGCTAGAACCAGCTGAATCAGTAGACCCCGTTTTTAAACCGTCTACTCCTTCATATTCTTTCACAAGTCCTTTAAGCATGAAGTTCCAGTTTGGCATGTCCATTTCATCGTCTGTGCCTTCTCTGAACTTTGTTTTCGCGATACTTGCTGTTTCAAGAATTTCTGGATGGTCTTTGATGAGATGCTGTGCAAGCAATGCCATATCCTTCGCAGATACTTCACTTTCTTCATCAGGACCCGTACCCTTTGGCTGTTTGCCATGTAAGTCTTTATTTTCTAGTCCAGTTGCATTGACGAATTTGTAGTTTGTTAAACCTAGTTCTTTTGCTTTTGCGTTCATTTTTTCAACGAACTTCGATTCTGATCCAGCGATCACCTCTGCTAGGCCAATCGCTGCTGCATTTGCTGAATAAATAGCCGTTGCTTGATATAGTTCTTTGACTGTATACGAGCCATCTTTTCTCAAAGGAACGTTGGATAAACTGCGGTCCTGAGAAATTTCGTATACATAATCATCTGGCGTATACGTTTGATCCCATTTCACTTTGCCTTCAGAAATAGCCTCTAGCAATAGATACTCTGTCATCATCTTTGCCATACTTGCAATAGGCAGTCTTTGTTCTGCGTTTTTACTATAAAGAATTTTACCTGTAGAAGCTTCAATAAGGATGGCTGCTTTCGCATTCACATTGAATGGATCTTCAGCCGCTTTTGCTTTGGACATTGGTGTAAAAGCTGTAACAATCAATGCCAGTGCAAGGATAGAGACCATAAGCTGTTTCAACATCTTGCTGTTCAATCGTCATACCTCCGTATTCATCTTTTTTCGACGTTTTTCATATATATTTAATCCACAAGGGCTTATTTCAACACAACAGTATAAATTTTATCACAATAAAGACAAAAAAAATAGACAGAGTCATAGACCCTGTCAAATGTAATTTGATTGTCACAATTTATCAAGAAATTGTGTAGTTTGGTGATTCTTTTGTAATTTGTACATCATGTGGATGACTCTCACGAAGACCTGCACCAGTCATGCGAATGAACTGAGCTTCTTCTCTAAGTGCACGTAAGTCTTGTGTTCCACAATAGCCCATACCAGAACGAATGCCACCAACTAGTTGGTACACTGTATCAACGACTGGTCCTTTGTATGGTGTACGGCCTTCGATACCTTCTGGAACGAATTTTTTATTATCTTCTTGGAAGTAACGATCTTTACTTCCTTTTTCCATTGCAGCAACAGAACCCATACCGCGATAAACTTTGAAGCGTCTACCTTGGAAAATTTCTGTTTCTCCTGGGCTTTCAGATGTACCAGCTAGAAGGCTTCCGAGCATAACTGCATGTCCACCAGATGCTAGTGCTTTCACGATATCACCTGAATATTTAATTCCACCATCTGCAATAATAGATTTACCATGTTTTCTTGCTTCTGTTGCACAGTCATAGATCGCTGTGATTTGTGGTACACCGACACCTGCAACAACACGTGTTGTACAAATGGATCCTGGTCCGATACCGACTTTCACAATATCTGCTCCTGCTTCAAACAATGCTTTCGTTGCTTCAGCTGTTGCAACATTACCAGCAATGATGTTAAGAGAAGGATATGTTTCACGGATTTTTGATACAGTGTTTAGAACACCTTGAGAATGCCCGTGTGCTGTATCAATGACAACGACATCGACATTGGCTTCTACTAATTTTTTCACACGAGTCATTGTATCGCCAGTGACACCAACAGCGGCACCAACAATTAAACGGCCATGTGCATCTTTAGAGGAGTTAGGGAATTCAATCACTTTTTCAATATCTTTGATTGTGATGAGACCTTTTAACGTTCCTTCGTCATCTAAAAGAGGTAATTTTTCAATTTTGTATTGCTGTAGGATTTTTTCAGCTTCTTCTAATGTTGTTCCAACAGAAGCTGTAACAAGTTCCTCTTTTGTCATCACGTCACAAATCTTCATTGAATAATCCGAAATAAAACGAAGGTCACGGTTCGTAATAATACCAACAAGCTTTTGATCTTGTTCGTTGTTTACAATCGGAACACCTGAAATACGGTATTTACCCATTAAATGCTCTGCATCGAATACTTGATGCTCTGGTGTTAAGAAGAATGGATTTGTAATAACGCCACGCTCTGAGCGTTTTACTTTGTCCACTTGTTCTGCTTGCTGTTCAATGGACATGTTCTTATGAATGATACCAAGACCGCCTTGACGTGCCATTGCAATCGCCATTTGTGATTCTGTCACAGTGTCCATTCCTGCACTAATAATTGGAATGTTTAGCTTTAATGTGCTTGTTAAGTCAACTGATAAATCGACATCACGCGGAAGTACCTCAGACTTTGCTGGAACAAGCAAAACATCGTCAAACGTCAAACCTTCTTTTGAAAATTTACTTTCCCACATTAGTAAATCCCCCTCTTTTCGGCAAAATATTATATGTAGATTATCAACTAGGAAACAGCATGTCAAGGAAGCAACAAACAGTTGCAATTTTTAGAAAATATAAAGAGAGTTGAGGAAGAAGATGAAAAGTTCAGGATGGAAGGATTTAAAACGTTTTTACTCACTCGAAACTTCCCAAAAGTTTCTACTTCAACAATATGAGAAACGGAACATTCAGGAGGCAAACCAGCAAGCCTATAAAAACTGTGAGCGATTTATTTACTTTTTAAAACATGGTCATACATTCTATGAACAGGCCGCCATCGCTCCACTAGAACTTAAACCAATTTTATTATTTTATGGAATGGCGCAATTGCTAAAAGCTTGTTTGCTGACAGTTGATCCTCATTATCCTTCTCAAACCTCTGTCTTAGCTCATGGCGTAACATCAAGAAAAAGAAAAAAACAGCATTACCGTTTTAGCGAAGATGAAGTGAAAATCCAACGAAATGGACTATGTATGCATGTGTTAAAACACCTATTTCATTTAAACGGTCTTGAAGATGAGCGATTTACCATGATCAATCTTCTTTCGAAAATACCTGAAATGAGCCATATTCTTGAGTTTCAAAAACAGCCCTCGGCATTAGTTAAAGTCGAACATGCCAATGGTATGTTGATTCAAGATCATATTCCATTGCTTTATAACATGTCGGCTGAACGATTTATCGAGTACTTTGAGTTTCATACAAGTTGGAAGCTCAAACAGAGAGAAGCCAAAAAGCTGACGTTTAATGTATTTCTTGAAGAAAATCCTGCTTTCGCTACTCATCTTCATTATGATTTAGAAATGGATCAATGGTTTATTCCATCAACACGAGATGCGTTTCTGGGGATCCCCGAGATCATCAGTCATTACTTGTTAATGTATAACCTTAGTATGATTGCCCGCTATGAGACAGAATGGTGGTATGAGCTGCTGTCTCAATACATTAGTGATGATTACGTCATGATTGAACGCTACATGGAGATTGCAGAAGAAAAGTTTCCAGCTTATATCATGATGCTGTTAGAAGAAAAAACAAAAAAGACCAGTTCCGTGT
>NZ_JOTP01000041.1 GCF_000715205.1 Bacillus zhangzhouensis
CTCCAGAAGCTGCTGAACATATGAAAATTTCAGCAAAAGATTTAAAACATTTAGGAATTATTGATGAAATCATTCCTGAAATTAAAGGTGGAGCACAAAATGATATAAAATCACAGACCCTCAAGGTCTGTTTTCATTTTGCCTATTAGTTTTCAAATGTTGAGTTTGGATCGATCATCGTTGTGTTTCGATCTGCTGCAATACTGTACATTCCTGCAGTTGAAATCACCGTAAGAGCAATCATCGTAAAATCCTTCTTAAAAGTCATACAAACAATCCTCTCTCTGAATTTTGAGTTGTGTTTCTAATATCTTTTGATCAGCAACCGTAGCTTCTTCAAATCGACCTTGTTTCCCCCTACTCATCTGGATATACTATATAACTTGCTTCACAGCAGAAGCGAATAGCTGTTTCTGCGCTAAATACTGAAACACCTCGGCAAGCTGCTCCTCATTTATATTATTAACCTAAATCGCTTCTAAGATTTTCATAAAGCTTGTTAGGGGCTTCCTCACATGCCCATCAACTTAAGAATTTAGATTTTCGTTTTTGGGGTAGTTTTATTTTCTTAGCTTGATTGCGATGAGCGGTACCCCATAAAGGTCCCTGATACATAATTGATGTTCTGCCATTTGTAGAAAACAATCCACTTAAACCATTTTAACAAGAAGAAATATCTCGTCCATGTTGTCATATTGGCTTATGTTAAGCTTGTGAAAAAATCATATTGATGTATAATACAATTGATGTATGATGCACGAATTGTAGGAGGGTGACCTTTTTGAAAAGAGAAGATGCCTTAAAACTAAGAACAGATATTAAGAAAATGATTATAATAACTGGGGTTTTTGAATCTCAAAATTTGCCCAATGGACCATTTGAAAAACCTCTACCAACTTCTCAAATGATGGCGTTAGAGGAATTAGAGGTGGAAAGATTAACTGTTTGGCAACTATCCAATAAACTTAGATTAGATACTTCAACTGTAAGTAGATTGGTAGATAAGTTAGTAAAAAAGGGGCTTGTTTATCGTGAAGTAAATGAAAAAAATAGAAGAGAACTTTTTCTGCACCTCACAGAAAAAGGTCACATTACTGTTAATCGCTTAAGAGAACAATCCCTTACATTTTATCAACGTATCCTCAATAATTTATCAGAATCAGAACAAAAAATAGTTGTGGATGGTTTTGAATTATTTATTGATTCTATTTCTAAGTCTTTTGATTAGAGTGAGGTAAATCATAACCTTTGGAGGATAAAATGAGTTTGGATTTTGAACGTCCTATTATTGAACTAAAAGAGAAATTTGATGAATTAAAGAAAATGATGAAAGAAAATAATGTAGATTTATCGTCAGAAATTCATTTATTAGAAAAACGTTTAAATAAAATGCAAGATGAAATTTATTCTAATCTTACACCTTTTCAACGAGTTCAAATTGCAAGGCTACGTAACCGGCCCACGACATTGGATTATATACCTTTATTGTTTACAAACTTTTTCGAACTTCATGGTGATCGATTATATGGTGATGATAAAGCAATGATAGGTGGTATTGCAAAATTTAAAGAGATGCCCGTTACGGTTATTGGTCATCAAAGAGGTAGAAGTACAAAGGAAAATATAGAAAGAAATTTTGGAATGTCACATCCAGAAGGATATAGAAAAGCGCTAAGACTTATGAAACAAGCTGATAAATTTAATCGCCCTATTATTACATTTATTGATACAATAGGCGCCTATCCAGGGAAAGGGTCTGAAGAACGTGGAATTTCTGAAGCGATAGCTCGAAATCTTTTGGAAATGGCTACGCTTAAGGTCCCGATTGTTTGTATTGTAATTGGAGAGGCATCAAGTGGTGGAGCTCTTGGCATTAGTGTCGGTAACCATATCCATATGTTAGAGTATTCATGGTACTCGGTAATTTCGCCAGAAGGAGCAGCATCTATCCTATGGAAGGATGCTAAGTATGCTCCAGAAGCTGCTGAACATATGAAAATTTCAGCAAAAGATTTAAAACATTTAGGAATTATTGATGAAATCATTCCTGAAATTAAAGGTGGAGCACAAAATGATATAAAATCACAGGCAAAAATGATTGAATCTGTGATCGAATCATCTCTAAAAAAATTGATACCATTATCCTCGGAAGAGCTTATACAACAGCGATATGAAAAGTATAGACAAATAGAGAATTATAAATGAAAATATTTAAAGTCCATATTACATTTAGGAGGATTCTTACAAAGAATTCTAAATATTTTGTAAGTAACCTCTTAAACTGGATATGCTGATACTATTAAAAGGTGTGTGATCGGTATGAAAAAGGATTTTCTTCCATCAATACTTTTTCTGAAGGTCCTCAAATCGTCCTCATAAAAAAACAGACCCTGCATGGTCTGTTTTCATTTTGCCTATATGTTTTGAGATTCTCCATCTCTCAGTCGCCGAGCCATATCTAAAGCAAAATAAGTCAAAATGCCATCGCATCCGGCGCGTTTGAACGACATTAATGATTCTTCAATTACAACATTTGCATCAAGCCAACCATTCTGAATAGCTGCCATCAACATTGAATATTCTCCACTAACCTGGTAAGCAAAAGTAGGAACTTTAAATTCCGATTTCACCCTATGTATGACATCTAAATACGGCAGCCCTGGTTTTACCATGACCATGTCTGCGCCTTCATTCAAATCAAGCGCTACCTCTCGAAGGGCTTCATCGCTATTGGCAGAATCCATTTGATAGCTTTTTTTATCCCCAGATAATACATTCCCCAGAGCTTGACGGAAAGGACCATAGAAGCCGGATGCATATTTCACCGCATACGATAGAATTCTTGTATTGACCAGTTCCTTTTCCTCTAAAGCACTCCGTATAGCACCTATACGCCCATCCATCATGTCGGATGGAGCTACAACATCAAAACCAGCTTCCGCAAGTATGATGGCTTGTTCGGATAATCTACTTACACTTTCATCGTTTACGACATAGCCATTACGTAAAATTCCATCTTGCCCATGAGTGGTGTAAGGATCTAATGCAACATCACCGATTAATCCGAGTTCCGGGAATGCTCTCTTAAGCTCGCGGGCTGCCCGACAAATCAAATTATCCGGATTTGTCGCCTCACTCCCATCTGCATCTTTTTTTTCTGGATCGATAACAGGAAATAGCGCAACTGCTGGAATTCCCAATTCTACTGCCTGTCCCACGTGTTCAATAAGTCGATCCAGTCCGACTCGCAACTGCCCTGGCAGCGAAACAATTTCTTCCTCTCCCGGTTGTTCCCGAACAAAAACTGGCCAAATGAAATCATCAGCAGACAATCGATTTTCAGCGACCAATCTGCGGCTCCAGTCATTGTTTCGATTTCTTCTCATCCGAATGGACGGAAAACTCTCCATCAATATCATCTCCTACTGTTTTTTTACCTAGTGGTTTTATTATTGCTCAATTATATACCGACTTTGAACAAAAAGCTCGATTTCCAGCTGGAATTAACTTTCTCCTGTCGGTATAGTACCTTTAATTGCTGACTTGAACCTTAACAGACGTAACTATTCACTTTAAAGGTATATTAATGAACACTTGGTCGTTAGATGTTTTCAAAGTGAGCCATGTCGAAATCCAGGATTCTTCATGACCCTTCAAAGCCGGTTAAATTGGTTCCGGTATTTTCAAACCAACACGTGAAGAAAGAATTTTGTCCATCCCTTACCTAATTCACATAAAACACCTATCTCTTATATTCATTATCACATCCAGGAATTTACAAAGCGCCAAAAAAAAAGCTCCTGTAAAGGAGCTTGTGATAGTTATCGGTTTAATATAAAACTTGTCTATAAAAAATACATCATTGAAAATTATTTATAATTGTACTTAATGCTTTCTTTAGTACAACCTTATCATCATTTGACAAGTTTTGAAGCGCTGTCTTGTTCAGCTCAATTGTTGCTGCTTCAACTTGATCTCTAATGACTAAAGATTTTTGAGTAGCCTCTACTAAAATATTTCTTCGATTGTTTGGATCTATTGTGCGTTCAATTAAGTCAGCTTTTTGCATTTTATCTAAAATTCCAGAAACTGTTGACGCTTCTAAATATACAAGTTCTCCAATTTGTTTAGGAGATAGCTGGCCCTCTCTCCACAGACAGTTCAACACACCATATTGAGCGGGTGTCAAATCACATTCCTCTAAAAGCTTACTAAAGTACTTAAACACTTTATTTTGACTAACACTTAGTAAAAAATTTATGCACTCTGATAATTCCATTTTATCTCCCCCACATTGACTTCACCTATAATATCATGGTAGTTTTTTAATTGAAATACTTTTGCACCAGAAATATTTTGTTATGATATATTTTTAGAGGGGAAGATAAACAATGGATTCATTTAAAGCGATTCTAGTTACAGAAAAAAATGATCAAGTTAGTTATGATCTTCAAAATGTAAGTGTTAATGATTTATCTGAAGGAGAAGTATTAATTAAAGTAGCATATTCTTCAATCAATTATAAAGATATGCTGGCTGTTCAAAAAAATGGAGGGATTATTCGTAACTATCCAATGATTCCTGGAATTGATCTAAGTGGAACTATCGTTCATACAACAGATAATCGTTTCATAGAGGGTCAACAAGTTATTGTCACAGGTTTCGCTATGGGCATGAGCCACACTGGAGGTTTTTCTGAATATGCTAGAGTACCTGCGGATTGGATTGTTCCTTTGCCAAATAACTTGACTTTAAAAGAAGCAATGATTTTTGGAACAGCAGGCTTTACCGCAGCTCTTTCTATCATGGCTTTACAGGAAAATGGTATGAGTACGAAAAATCAACCTAATATACTCGTTACGGGGTCAACTGGTGGAGTTGGTAGCATTGCTATACAATTATTATCTAAAATTGGGTACAAAAATATTTTTGCTTTAGTGCGTAAAGATAATCAAGCTGATATAGCAAAATCTTTAGGAGCAACTGATGTCATTTTTGCAAACGAGTTAGGAGAGCTAAAAAAACCATTAAACAAGCAAAAATTTGACTTCGTTTTAGATACCGTAGGAGGAGATGTGGCTTCTGTGATCATTCCTCAAATTTCTTATGGTGGAAGCATGAGCATGTGCGGGAATGCAGGCGGAATTAAATTAACAACAACTGTGTTACCTTTTATTCTGAGAGGAATCAACCTTCTAGGGATCGATTCTGTAAATGTACCAATCAATAAACGCAAAGTAATTTGGAACGAGATAGCAAACGAATGGAATATCTCCCAAACGACCCTAGTCAATGAGATTACTCTCGATACGTTACCTGAAAAAATTGAAGCCATTAAAAATGGTCAACATTTAGGAAGAACCATTATTAAATATTAAGATAAACGAACTTTATTTATTTAAATTACACCAGACAAATATTGAATGTATTGATGCAGTACCCCATCCCAAACAGGTGGGGGTACATCTATTCAAAAAAGAGCGGGACATGCTAGTGCTAAAACAACCTCAGATATTTATAGTCATGTCACAAACAAATTAGAATTTAACACTGCAGAACACTTTAATCGTTTTGATCCTAAAAATACTGAGAAACAATCTGGCGGATAAAGTTCGTCCCCAATTCGTCCCCAATCAAAAGAAACAGAACGAATATTCGTTGTCAAAAAACAAAAAACCCTTGCTATGCAAGGGTTTCAACGATGATTCCGACTGGGCTCGAACCAGCGACCTCTACCCTGTCAAGGTAGCGCTCTCCCAGCTGAGCTACGGAATCGGGTTATGTATCAGTTCTGGGCTTTCTGTTACTGACAGTCTCTATTATATAACCATCATGATAAGTCGTCAATGGTTTTGTTTAAAAAGGTCAAAAAGCCGGCGGCCATGCCGGCTTTATTCTTTCCTTATGATTGGTTGACAAGGACGGGCTTTAGTTGATCGAGTGCTTGTTTGAAGTCGCGTTTGAGGTCTTCTCCGTTTTCGACTCCCACACTTAATCGAAGCAGCCCATCTGTAATCCCTCTTTTTTCTCTTTCTTCTTTTGGCATAGCCGCGTGGGACATTTTTGCCGGGTAGGAAAGAATGGATTCGACAGCACCAAGGCTGACGGCGAATACAGGTAATGTGACCGCATCCACTAATTCTTTGACTGCCGCTTGGTTTTCTAGTTCAAATGAGAGAACAGCTCCTGCTCCGCTTGCTTGCTTACGCTGAATGTCTGCACCTGGATGGTCATCTAAGCCTGGGTAGTATACTTTTTTCACCGCAGGATGTTCTTTTAGAAATGAAGCCAGTTCGAATGCCGTTTGGCTTGCTTTTTCTAATCTGACCTGAAGGGTTTTTAGCCCTCTTAACACAAGCCAGCAATCCTGCACGCCAAGGACCGCACCGAAGGAGTTTTGCAGCGAATATAGGTCATCTCCCAGCTTCTCATCTTTAACCACTGCTAAGCCTGACAGCACATCACTGTGGCCGCTTAAAAATTTCGTTGCGCTGTGCAGCACAATATCAACGCCAAGGTCTAGCGGCCGCTGAAGAGCAGGCGTTAAAAACGTATTATCTAAGAAGGTCAAACAGTCATGCTCTTTTGCAAGCTGGACGACGCCTTCAATATCCGTAATGCCTAGTGTAGGGTTTGACGGTGTTTCCATATAAATGACCTTCGTATTCGATTGAATGCCTTGTTTGACTTCATTTAAATCTGTCATATCCACAAAGGTGTGCTCAATTCCAAATCTCGAAAGGACTTGCGTGATCATACGGAATGTTCCGCCATACACATCTCTTGTGACAAGGACGTGATCTCCTTTTGATAAAAGAAGAAAAGCGGTCGAAATGGCTGCCATGCCTGATGCAAAGGCAAGCCCTCTTGTTCCTCCTTCTAACGCTGCAATGGTATCCTCTAATGCTTGACGTGTAGGTGTCCCTGATCTGGAGTAGTCATATTGGCCAAATTCATCAAAGCTGCTTTGATGAAATGTGGACGCATGCTGAATCGGCACACTGACTGCACCTGTTGACCGGTCTGTTTTAAACGCATTATGAACAAGTTGTGTTTCGAGAGTCCAATCGTGTGTGGTCATTTTGCGTGTACCTCCTCTTTTACTTGTGATAGTGCCTGTTTCAAATCTGCTTTTAGGTCATCCACATGCTCAATGCCAACAGAGAAACGAAGCAGTTTGTTACACACACCGTTTGCAATGCGAATTTCTTCTGGAATGTCCATGTGCGTTTGCGTGGCAGGATACGTAATGAAGCTTTCGATTCCGCCAAGACTTTCAGCAAAACAAATCGTTTTCAGCTGCTTTAAAAATGGATTGACCCAGTCCTCTTTGGCTACTCGGAATGACAGCATCCCTCCCTTTCCTGGGTAAAGAACATCTTGAATTTCAGGCTGCTTCTCTAAAAACTCTGCTAACTCCTTCGCATTTGCCTCGTGCTGGCGCATTCTAAGAGCCAATGTTTTCATCCCTCTCATTAAAAGCCATGAATCAAATGGAGATAGAACCGCTCCGATGGCATTTTGATGCTGGAACATGTCTTCAGATAGCTGCTCCCCTTTTGTGACAACGAGCCCGGCAAGGACGTCGTTATGTCCGCCTAAATATTTGGTTGCGCTATGAATGACAATGTCCGCTCCAAGCGTAATCGGCTTTTGCAAGACTGGTGTGTAAAAGGTGTTATCGACAATCACCAAAGCGTCATGCTCTTTTGCAATCTGCGCTATTTTTTGAATATCTGCTTCCTGCATGAGTGGATTTGTC
Source organism: Bacillus zhangzhouensis (assembly GCF_000715205.1). Taxonomy (GTDB): domain Bacteria; phylum Bacillota; class Bacilli; order Bacillales; family Bacillaceae; genus Bacillus; species Bacillus zhangzhouensis. The sequence continues at coordinate 7,763 of NZ_JOTP01000041.1, forward strand.
GGCGTTTCAATAAAGACGGCTTTTGTGTTTGGCGAGATTTTAGAGCGTAAACAGTCTTCATCTGAAAAATCATCGTAAAGAAAACGCAAACCGTATTTTTTCCATTCGTTTTCAAACAAACGGTATGTTCCGCCATATAAGTCTGATGAGACAATGAGTTCATCTCCGCTCTCAAATAGAGCCATGATCGTTTGGATCGCTGCCATTCCCGAACTGAAAGCAAAACCGGCCGTCCCTTCTTCTAGTGAAGCAATCGCATCCTCTACAAGCTGTCTAGTTGGGTTTTTCGTTCGAATGTAATCAAAACCTGTTGATTCACCTATGCCTCTATGTCTGTATGCTGTTGAAAGATAAATGGGAGGACTGACAGTGCCAGTCGCCTCTTCGCTACGGTTTCCAATTTGCGCTAATTTCGTTTCCACATGTTCTTTCATATGACACCATCCTAAGTAAAAATCTGATTTCAAAACAGAAAACCCCTTCTTCATAAGAAGAAGGGGTTTAATCGCTTCCTCTTATCTTCCAAGCAAAAAAGCTGCTTGCTGGATTTAGCACCTTGGTACATCACATGAAGTGATGCATACCGGTTGCTGAGGTTTCAAAGGGCCAGTCCCTCCACCTCTCACGATAAGAATGTGTTGTCTGTCTGTTCTAATTCCTAATACTGTAACGCATTAAAACTCATTTTTCAAGGGGAAATGTCATGATTAATTAAAATTTTCTGTATTTTATAACAGAATGGATGTCAGTCGATTTGATTGCATGTTAGCATATAGGAACAACGATGTTTTTCATGTTACAATGAATGGAAACGTTTCACTTGTGATGAATTTGGTTAGCTGGAGGAATGGATTATGGTGAAGAAAACAGGAATCATACAAGAGGAAATCTTACAATCAAAAGAACTCGGAACGGACATGACCGTTTTAATCTATTTGCCAGTCAATTACTCCCCTCTTTATACATATCATGTCATCATTGCACAAGATGGTCATGATTATTTCCGCTTAGGTAAAATAGGCAGACAGGCGGAAGAATTGATGCAAAACAAAGAAATGGAACGCTCGATTATCATTGGTGTTCCTTATGAAAATGTCACTGAAAGGCGAAATACGTATCACCCAGATGGCACAAAGTTTGAGGCGTATAAACGCTTTTTGGCAAATGAACTCGTTCCTTATATTGATGAACACTATCCAACGTATCAAATTGGGTCAGGACGTACATTTATTGGGGATTCACTAGGCGCTACGATCTCACTCATGACAGCTATTGATTATCCTTCTTTATTTGGTGGGCTGATTTTGCAGTCTCCATATGTTGATAAGTCGGTCTTAGAAGCCGTCAAACAGACAACAGCACTTTCTCATTATGCCATTATCCATCAAATTGGATTGGAAGAAACGGCTGTGAAAACAACAGATGGCCAAGTGCTTGATTTTATCAAACCGAATGAAGACTTAAAGGCCCTTCTTGAACAGTCTGGTGCGGATTATTTATTTGAGACATTCGCAGGGGATCATAAATGGACGTTTTGGCAGCCACTCATTGCCCCTTCGTTAAAAAGAATGCTCCCATATTCGTTAATCAACTGAATTTTGTTATAATAAACAATAATAAATACTTTCTTAATCAGGAGGGAACATGATGAAATACGGAGTTGTTATATTTCCATCAAAAAAATTGCAAGATGTTGCGAACTCTTATCGGAAACGTTATGATCCGAACTATGCACTCATACCGCCTCATTTAACATTAAGAACACCTTTTGAATTAACGGATCTAGAAGCAGCAGAGGTCGTCTCAACCTTGCGAGAGTATGCAAAGAATGCTTCTCCTATTACCTTACGTATTAAAAAATTCAGTTCATTCGCTCCTGTAAACAACGTCATTTATATGAAAGTAGATCCGAACGAGGAATTAATGACTCTAAATGAAAAATTGTACACTGATCCACTTGCTGGCACACCTGAATATGCATTTGTTCCGCATGTAACAGTGGCTCAAAAATTATCAGATGATGAGCATTCAGACGTACTTGGCACATTAAAGCTGAGAAAGATTGATCATGAGGAAACGGTTGACCGCTTCCACCTTTTATATCAATTAGAGAATGGATCTTGGACCGTTTATGAAACATTTATTTTAGGAGAGGGATAAAGACATTTGAAAACAGTTATCGCAAAAACACAAACACAACGAGAAGATGCATATTACGTTCGAAAAGAAGTGTTCGTAAAAGAACAAGAAGTCCCATTTGAGATCGAAATTGATGAACTAGAAGACGAAGCCATCCATTTTGTCATTTATAACGATGACAAAAAGCCACAGGCTGCCGCTAGACTGCGTATTATTGAAGGTCCCAAGGCAAAGCTTGAACGGATTTGTGTGTTAAAAGAGGCGCGCTCTTTTGGTCTTGGTCACAAACTATTAGAGGCGCTAGAAACAGAAGCCACTTCCAAGGGAGCGAAGGAAGCTGTTATGCATGCACAAGTCCAAGCTCTTCCTTTCTACGAAAAGAAAGGCTACAAAGCCGTTTCTGAACCATTTGAAGAAGCGGGTATCACACATGTCAAAATGACAAAAACGCTATCTGTTTGATCAAAGAGAAAAGCCAGGGCATCATGGATGCTCTGGCTTTTTCATTATTCATTATCGTTCGTCTAGGTAAGAAAGCGCAATCATTTATATATAAGCATTGATGTGAATGCCCTTGCCTTCCTCCATAAACATATCTCGCACAAAGCGTTCCCGCTTTTTTTGCTGTACTTTCGTTTCTGCTTCTGTCACTAAGTCCTCTTTTTTCTCCAGCTCTCTGTATACCTTGTCATGAAAGGTGCGAGTAACCTTTGTCACTTTCGCATAGTCTTCTTTATCCTGAGGAGCAGGACGATTGATATATTGAAAATACAGATCCGGCTGAATCGGGGCTATATATCCCATCAAGAACGCCTCCTTAGCTTCTCTTCTATTCTACTATTCCCTAATTATGACTGTTTGAAACACACTTCATTTGATATGATTAGATTTGTTTCTTTTTAAGATTGATTGACTATTGGAGGACTAGCTTTGAAATGCGCACGACGACATGATCGAACGATCTCATTACATACATATTCGAGAGAACATTATCAATTCCTCCATGATGAGGGAAAAAAAGGGCACTTATCTTGCCCATATTGCGGACAACCAGTCTTTTTCAGATTAAATATACATGAAGAGCCTGCCTTTATTCATAAGCAAACATCTCAGCAAGAGATATGCGAAAAAGCAGAAGAACAAGAAGACATGAAAAAAAAGAAAGAACCAGAGGAAAGTGCTTCCTACAAAGAACTTGGCGGCTTCCGTTTTCCAACTGGCAAACAGGTCATCTCGCAAACAAAGGAATCGTATGATTGGCAGGAACCAAGGTCGATTCAATTCAGCGAAGTCTTACATTTAGAAGAGAATGAACAAGTACATACCATCGACCTTTTTCCTCAAATCACCTTTAGCGCGCCGCAGCTTCAAGCTGTCACACATAAAGATGGGCCAATGCTTGTTCTGGCTGGTGCCGGAAGCGGGAAAACAAGGGTGCTGACGGCTAGAGCGGCCTATCTGATCTCACACCATCAAATTCCTGCTCACCACATATTACTCGTGACCTTCACTACAAAAGCCAGCAGTGAAATGAAAGAACGACTGCGCAAGCAATACCAGCTTCAGCCATCACAGGCGAACCAAGTCGTAACGGGCACCTTCCACAGTCTTTTTTATAAAATGCTGCTTCACGATGATCCGAACAAATGGAACGGCCAGCACCTGATCAAGTTCGACTGGCAAAAGGAACAGTACCTTCGGAAAGCAATCATGAATGAAGGACTTGATGAGAAAGACTATCCTACTGATCAAGTGTTACAATCGATCGGCTATTGGAAAAATGCCTTTTTACCCGGCGAACTTCCTGAGCTGAAAGATGAAAAAGACAAAAAAATCTGGACGATCTATCAATCGTATGAACAGCAGAAACGAGACCATCAGCAATTTGACTTTGATGACATGGCCATTGCCTGCTTACACATGCTGACGGAACAGCCTGAACTGCTCAAACGATATCAAGAACGATTCAAGTATATTTTAGTTGATGAATTTCAGGATATTAATCCGGTTCAATATGAATTGATTCAACTTTTAGCCGGGGAATCAGAGCAGCTATTTTGTGTAGGTGATGATGATCAAGCCATTTATGCCTTTAGGGGCAGCAACCCTGCTTTCATTCTTGAATTCAAACAGGACTACCCTTCCGCTCAGGTCGTCCAATTACATGCGAATTACCGTTCTCACCATACGATTGTCGCAAGTGCAGATGCCATTATTAAAAAGAACCAGCATCGCTATGCGAAGTCGTTAAAAGCGGTTCGTGCGGAGAAAATCCCTCCCACTCTCTTTTATCCGTATGACGAGGAAGAGGAAGCGACCATGATTGTGGCAGATATTCAGGAGAAAATTAAAAATGGAGCAAAGCCGAATGATGTCTGTGTGCTGTTTAGAACCAATACGGGAGGACGAGCCATTTATGAACGGCTGCATCAATCGGCGATTCCGTATGAGACAGATGCTGGCGTGAAAGCCTTCTATAGCAGACGAATTGTTCGAGTGCTGCTTGCCTTTCTTTCTTTAAGTCAGGATGCAGATGATGTGGCTGCAATGAAACAGCTGCTGCCGGTCTTCTTTTTAAAGCAGCAAACACTGAACACACTGAAGGCGCTGACCATCACGGAGGATTGTTCAATGGTAGACGCCCTTGGAAAACTAACAGACATTCAGCCGTTTCAGCGTAAAAAGCTGCAATCGATCGTTCCTCTGTTCCGAACCTTACGAACGTTAAAGCCGTCTGACGCTGTGGTGTTTATTGAACAAAAGATGGGACTTGGTGATTACTTAAAAAAACGTGTGAACGATACGAATGTGCTTGAAAAAGGGTCAGATGATGTACGTGATGTGAAAACAGCTGCAAAACGCTTTGAAACAATTGAAGCCTTTCTCGCACATGCCGAACACATGAAATCTGCTGAAAAGGAAAAAACAGATGAGCCAGGCGTTCAGCTCATGACGATTCACCGTGCAAAAGGACTTGAATTCCAAACGGTGTACATCACTTGTGTGGTTGACGGGGCACTGCCTCATGATTTCTCACTTGATGAACTGAGAAACGGTGATGAAGAAGCCCTTGAAGAAGAGCGGCGCTTATTATATGTTGCTATGACAAGAGCAGAACAATCTCTCTATTTATCTGTTCCATCATGTAGAAGAGGGAAAACCGCTCATCGTTCTCGCTTTTTGTACCCTCTTCTAAAGAAAAATCGTGAATGATTCAAACAAAAACAACAGGCCCCCCTTTGAGCGGAGAGCCTGTTGTTTATTTTTTGTTATTCATCATTTTAGCGATTGTATTGAAATCAAGCTTTTCTTTCCCACTTGTAATCGATTGAACGATTTTGTCTTCCATTTCTTTAGGTACACGTTTGTTTGCAAGCTGCGCTACTTTTTTAATGACACCTCGAACGGTATTCTCATCTTTAAAATTGGCATTTTGCAAAGAACCTGCAAGCTTAAAGACATCATTCATATTCACACCTGTTTTATTTTCAACGCTTTTAAAGAATTTATTATCCATTCATTTGCCTCCTCTTTGTGGAGTAATCACCTTACTATATGAAAATAGGCGAGATATGTGCCTATCCTACTACCTTGTTAGACCAAAGAGAAAGGAAAGCAAAAGGCTCCCCCATTGCTTCCCTCACCTTCTTACTGTTTAGTTAAAGAAAGAAGCACCAACGATGATTAGAAGGATGAACAACACGACAACAAGAACGAATGTTGAACCATAACCGCCGCCGTAGCCGCCGCCATAACCTCCGCAAGAACCGCCACCGTAACCGTAACAACTCATATTTAAGCACCTCCTCTTCTCCCTTACAAAGTATGAAAAATGAAAGAAATGGTTTGGACGATCACATAAAAAAGTGCGGAATTTTTATTTCTGCTGTTTAAAGACGTAATCTGCCTCTCCATGACGTATCATGAATGCTTCTGTTTCTTTCGCAAAAGCATCCATCTTCACGCCAAAAGCTTTTAAGTGCTGCTCAAGATCATTCGCCTTATCAGCTAGATCCATTTCAGCCTTTTCGTGCGCTTGTTCTTTCCCATCATGCGGTTTAGTGAACAAAGAGCCGATTAATTGTTCGAATGCGTCCATTCTGGTCACCCCTTCTCTCTTTCATATGCTGAACTCAAAAAAAGGGCAACAAAAAAACCGGATAAATCCGGCTTTTGTTTTTTCTCCTATTGATATTTCTTTTTCTTTCCACAGCCGCAGCCAGTCTTCTTGATTTTCTTCGTATAAACAGATTGTTGATTTGACTGCGCTGGATAACCTTGAAGCATATGTGACGGCGTTTCAGTTGGTTTCATCGCAACCCTTCCTTTCCTATTCCATGTTAGTATATGCATTTTTTTAAAGCGTGTCTGATCAGAATGCCTGTTTATTTCACAAGCCTCGACACGACTGCTTCAATCATGCCTGCTGCTGCGGCAATCGCTAATAGTAAATTTAGCCACATGCTGATGACAGGAAAAAGTATGTAAATCACAAGTAAAGCAGCAGTGCACCATATGCCAGTACACCAATAACAGCTTAACAGCTCACCTACCCAAGACCGCAGCCCTTTTCCTTTAATGATGATATATGTCTCGACTTCACCTTGTTCGTTGACCTCTTCCTGTTCTTCATGAAATAGACGGCGGAAAGGGGCCGTAATGGTATCAAACACAATTAACCTCGTCAATCTAAAGGATGCGAGGGCAAATATAGCAAATGACAAAGTACCGCTCAGGAACCTCCACCTCCTTCTTTTTTCTTTTTCCGTCCTTTCTTTATATATGCAAAAAGAAAGACCACCATGATGAATCGAGTGGAAATAAAATTGGGTTGTACTTTTTCATGCTTTCTGATTCCACCTTGAGACCCTGCTGCATTAAATAATGTATAGATAAGAAAGGAGTGAAAGTATTGTCTATTGAAGAAAGTGCTGATTTATTATACACACAACTGTTAAACGAATTAATCAGCAATTATGATGATTTCATCGAAATCAAGGATTCCGAAAATGTCACGATTCATAAAACAGATGTAACAGCTGCACTCTCCCTTCAAGCGACCGTAACGACAATCATTACTCTTTTAATTCAAATTCTTGTACCAGACGATGAATTGGCTACAGACATCACAGAGCAGCTTTTATCCACACAACAAGTGACAGTCCAAAAGAAAACTGTGATTCAAATCATCAATTGTTATAACGTCACGATTACATTATCTGATGCATCCATTCTAAACTCTGTACAAATTCTCACTCAAACACTGAATGTACTCTTAGTTGAAGCCGGCATTCTTTGACCCTTTCTTTTTCTAACATTACGTATGAAAGAGGTGAAATAATCGTGGCTGAAGAGAACGAAAAAAAGGAATTTCAAATCAATACAGATGTTGACCCATTAACAAGTCTTCTTGTGAGTGATATTTTAAACAAAAACAATATCACCGATGATCAGAAAGCAAATATCTCAGATGATCAGAGAAGAATGATTCTGAAATTAGTTGAGGACCTACAAAAGAAGGCGAATGATTTCGTAGAACAGCAACAGGAGAAAAAAAGGCAGGCTGAAGCAGTAAAACATGTTGAAGACGTCGAACCTGAACCACAAGTCCGCACAAAACGAAATTCGCTTCGAGATCGTATTCAACAGCGCCGTCAAGCGCAGCAAAATAACGATTAAATAAAAATGGGTTGCCTGCTAGGGTAAATGCCCGAGACAAAACCATTCATTCCAGCATTTAATAAAGTAAACGGAAGGAGGAATAGAAATGGATTCTAAACCATACTCTTGGGTCGCTCTAGATCGTAACTGTACCCATCACGGCGAGGAGCACAACTATGAAAGAAGAGCAGTTTGTGACGGCCACTTTTTTGATGATGAAGATGTCTTACAAGACTTTGATCAAGTGAGTGTAACAAAGCAGACATCTGAGGAAGTCATTATCGTTAGAGACTCCTGTGACATTAACGTATCTTCTGTTGACGCACAAGTCGCAGCATCTATCCAAGTAGCTGTTCAAACAGCAATTATCACAATTACAAACATCTCAATCGCTGATGGTGATTTGGCTGACCGCGTTACTCAAGATCTCTTACAAGCCGCTACTCACAAACAAACAAACCGTCAAAAACTCGTCATCGAAAATTCAAGAAACGTTACAGTATCTACAATCGATGCGGACATCTCAATCGCAATCCAAACACTTACACAAACACTTGTTGCGACAATCGTTGCAATTGGTATCCTCTAATGTACAAAAGCAGAGCGAAAAGCTCTGCTTTTCTTTTTATCAAAAATACAACAAATATAAATAGTCATTTACCCACACCAACTAGAGGGCGCATACATATGTTGTTAAGGACTAAAGTCAAATACCTTGTTAAAGGAGCTGAAATCCATGAGCTGCGGAAAACACCATGGCCGACATGATGAAAACTGTGTATGCGATGCGGTTGATAAGATTTTAGCAGAGCAGGAAGCTGTAGAAGATAAATGTCCTACGAGCTGCTACAGTAATTTATTAAGCCCGACAGTTTCTGGAAAAGATACAATTCCGTTTTTACTTTTTGATAAAAAGGGCGGATTGTTTTCTACTTTCGGAAACATTGGAGGATTTGTTGACGATTGCCAATGCTTCGAATCCATCTTCTTCCGGGTTGAAAAATTACACGACTGCTGTGCTACGTTATCTGTATTAAGACCTGTTGATGTACACGGACATACGCTGAGCGTGTGTCACCCTTGTGACCCTGACTTCTTTGGTCTAGAAAAAACGGACTTTTGTATTGAGGTTGATTTGAACTGCTTCTGCGCGATCCAATGTTTAAACCCAGAACTTGTAGACAGAGTCATGCCAACGAAAGATAAAAAACATCATCACCACGGCTAAACAAATCGTCCGTTGACCTAACTTGTCATGAGTCAAAGCATCCCCTTCCTTACGAATGACAACCAATCATGCGGAGGAGTCAGCAAAAGAGCTGCCGCTTCCGCATTGATTGAACCAAAAGGCTTCAACAGGCGTAACACAACATATCGCTTGTAGATGATGACAGTGCTCAAATACTCAAACAAAATTCCTTGTATAGGAGGGTTGAATATGAGCCGCAAACATTCATGGAACTGTGTAGCAGAGGCTGTTGAAAACATTAACGACTTACAAAATGCCGTCGAAGAAGAATGCCCGACTAGCTGTTACAGCAATCTTCTTTCTCCATCACATTCATTAGGTGACACTGTCCCGTTTGTTCTATTTACATCCAAATCAAAACCATTTGTCGCATTCGGAAACGTCGGAGAAGTAGATGCAGGACCTTGCTTCAGCACTGCATTTTTCAGAGTCGAACACATCTCTGATCACTGCGCAACACTCAGCTTGCTTATTGCATTTGACAAAGACCGTCATATTTTAGATTTTACAGATAAAGATTCAGTATGTGATGTGTTCCGATTAGAAAAATCGAAGTATTGCATCGAAGTGGATCTTGACTGCTTCTGCGCAATCGAGTGCTTAAATCCTCGACTCATCAACCGTAGCTGCTAACAAAAAAAGTCCCTAAATGGGACTCAGGCTGTCGAGAAAATCTCGACAGCTTTATTTTTTTCCTTAAAGTTTCCTTTCCCCCGTTTTATAATATAGAAAAGCATAATAAAGGAAGGTGT
>NZ_JOTP01000042.1 GCF_000715205.1 Bacillus zhangzhouensis
TTCCCATACCGAACACGGAAGTTAAGCTCTTCAGCGCCGATGGTAGTTGGGGGTTTCCCCCTGTGAGAGTAGGACGCCGCCAAGCTTGTTACTTTTATATCGTCGCGGGGTGGAGCAGTTCTGCTTCCATAGCTCAGTAGGTAGAGCACTTCCATGGTAAGGAAGAGGTCAGCGGTTCGAGCCCGCTTGGAAGCTTTCCTCTATATATAATATGATAGTGATAAACGTTAAGGTTTCTCAATGATGAGAAGGCTTTTTTTGTTTAGATTTTTAAAGTTAGGGACGATTTGAGGTCGGAATGATATAACTATGTCTGTGAAAGCATCAGCTTCTGTGGTTGTTTCAATCATGCTGTTAGGGTTAAATGCTGTTGAATCCTCCTCTCTATGAGAAAATGCTAAATTTAGAAGAGGCATTTAGTTGAACTTCCGTAGACTTCGTTATTAATTTTTGAAAAGTAAAGAAAGCGTTTACTTGGGAGGCTGGTTTATGGTATGATCATTTTATAACTTGTATGACATGTTACAAGAGAGGGAATAATTTTGGAATTTGACTCTATAGACAAACAAAACATTGTGAATATGGTATATGAACAGCTTAAAGACAATATCGCAAATGGTAACTGGACTCCTGGAAGTAAACTGCCATCTGAACCGCAGTTACAGAAAATGTTTAATGTGAGCCGGGTAAGTGTTCGAAGTGCTATTCAACGACTAAGGGATCAGGGAATCGTTGTTACTCATCATGGCAAAGGATCCTTTGTGTCAGAGAAGGTTGGTCAATTTGATATACATGATATTCAAATGATATTGCATTTAAGTGAGAAAGAATTTTTGGATATGATGGATTTTCGGCAGACAATTGAATATAAATGCATTGATTTGGCTGTAAAGCATGCAACAGCTGAGGATTTTGAAAATATGGAGAATGCACTCAATGCGATGTTTCGATATCGTGATGATTATAAGAAATATTCAGAGGCTGATTTTAACTTCCATTTAGCGATTGCTAAGGCTTCGAACAATAAGGTGTTTTATAGTGTCATCCACTCTATACGAGATCTGTACTATCGTTATTTAGAAGAACTTAATCGGGTGATCGGTGTTACGCTGGAGAGTATTGAAGTTCATTTGCAATTATTTAGGGCCATTCAGAGCAGGGATGCTGAGAAAGCCAAGGAGATATTAAATCAGGCGATGGAAGATAATATAGAAAAAATCAATATGATCAAGGATTAAATCTTACCTCTTCATGAAGAGGTAGTATTTTTTCATAAACTTGTAGGACAACTGACAACATTAACCATATGTTTTCAAAGGGAAGGAGAATTACCGTGATGAATTTAGAAATTCGTGATGTCAAAGTGATTTTAACAGCACCTGGAAATATTGACTTAGTCGTTGTAAAAGTTGAAACAAATGAACCAGGCTTATATGGTTTAGGATGTGCTACTTTTACACAGCGGATATTTGCTGTGAAATCGGCAATTGAGGATTATTTGAACCCATTTCTTATTGGGAAAGATCCGAGAAGAATTGAAGACATTTGGCAGTCTTCAAATGTAAGCGGTTACTGGAGGAACGGACCCATCATGAATAATGCCTTATCTGGCATTGATATGGCACTCTGGGATATTAAAGGTAAATTAGCTAACTTGCCTGTGTATGAATTATTAGGAGGAAAATGTCGGGATGGTATTCCTCTTTACCGCCATGCTGATGGTGCAGATGAAAAGGCTGTTGAAGAAAATGTTTTGGCATTAATGGAAGAGGGCTATCAATATGCAAGGTGTCAAATGGGAATGTATGGTGGGAGTGGGACGACGGATACACGTCTAATTGCAACGGTTTATGAGAAATCGAATCGCATTATACCTAAACGTTCCCCTAAAGGTGCTTTACCTGGCTGCTATTTTGATCCTGAAGCTTATGTAAAGAGCGTTGATAAACTATTTGATTATCTTCGATCTAAGATAGGTTTTAATATGGAGTTCATTCATGATGTTCATGAACGGATTCCACCAATCGAAGCTGTAAGACTAGCCAAAAATTTAGAGCCATATCACTTGTTTTTCTTAGAAGATCCTGTTGCTCCAGAAAATATCGAATGGCTTCAAACGATTAGACAGCAAAGCTCAACACCGATTGGGATAGGAGAGTTATTTACGAACGTAAATGAATGGAAAAGCTTGATTATCAATCAACAAATAGATTTTATTAGGTGTCATGTCAGTACAATCGGAGGAATTACGCCAGCGAAGAAATTGGCTGTATTCAGTGAATTATTTGGAGTAAGAACAGCTTGGCATGGCCCAGGAGATATTTCTCCAGTCGGTGTGGCTGCTAATCTTCATTTAGACCTATCTTCTCCGAATTTTGGAATTCAAGAATGGACAGTGTTTAATGAGGCGTTACAGGAAGTGTTCCCGGGCTGCCCAAGCGTTGATCAAGGATTCGCTTATGTGAATGACAAATCTGGTTTAGGTGTTGACATTGATGAAGAGAAAGCGAAACAATATCCACCTTTAGGCGGAATTCCTTCATGGACACTTGCTCGTACACCAGACGGGACTGCCGTTCGACCTTAAGAATGAAAAGATGATAAAGTTTATTGCTAAAAAACAAAAATATTCTTGTAGAAGGAGCGGGTTGTATGAAGGCAGGGGCATATCTGTCACCAAAATGTGTAGCAATGACGGAAAAAGAAATTCCAGTACCAAAAATGGATGAAGCTTTAATTAAAGTTTCTTATGCAGGGATATGTGGCACAGATATGATGATTTATCATGGGGTACACCCGAGGGCAGAAGCACCCCTTATTCTTGGACATGAATTTAGTGGAATTGTGATAGAAGCTGATGAAAATCATCATGTTAAAAAGGGAGATAAGGTTGTGATAGAACCGCTTTTACACTGTGGGGTTTGTTCAGCCTGTCAACAAGGACAAGCGCAAGTTTGCAAGGATTTGAGATACATAGGCATTGACCAGCATGGTGGTTTTGCTGAGTATGTTGCCATCCCTGTTCATAGGCTTAGGGTCTTGCCAGAATCCGTTACGGAAAAAGAGGGGGCAATGATTGAACCTCTGGCTGTAGCTGTTCATACCGTTCGACGATCGAAGCTAAAGATTGGTGATACAGTTGTGATTCTTGGGGCAGGTCCTATTGGGCTTTTGATAGGTTTAATAGCAAGACAGGCAGGTGCTGGAAGGATTGTTATTTCTGATGTAAGTTCAATGCGTTTAGAAACGGCTAACGAGATGGGATTTGAAGCAATTGATGCTCGTCATACGGATATTTCACATGTCATTAAAAAATATACAGACGGTGTAGGGGCTGATGTCGTCTTTGAAGTAGCAGGCAATCAGGCGACAGCTAACCAAATGATTGAATGTGTGAAATATCAAGGTGAAGTTGTGGTGGTTAGTGTCTATAAAAAATCTCCAACGATACAACTTGCAGCGATGCATTTTCGAGAAATTTCATTAACAACGACACGTTGTTATCATTCGAGTGATTTTTCAAAAGCGATTGAATTACTTGAACAACAAAAGATTCAACTTGATGTATTGGTGTCTCACACCCTTCCATTAGAAGAAATACAGACTGGCTTTGATTTGATGGAAAATCCCGATCAAGCATTGAAAATTTTATTTGAACTATAGGAGTGGTGTTTATGAATCAGGCATTTAATTTACAAGGTAAAACTGCTGTGATAACTGGGGGAACACGTGGAATTGGTAAAGCAATTGCTCTAGGTCTAGCTGAATCGGGAGCAGATATTGTTTTGCTTCAACGATCGGATGATACTTCGGCACAAGAACAGATGAGAGCTTTAGGTGTCCGTTGTGAAATCGTTCGCTGTGATATGGAGAATTTAGATGAAGTAAAACAGGCGATTCCAAAGGCAATCGAGATGATGGGCTCAGTTGAGATTCTAGTGAATAATGCAGGTATTCAAAGAAGGGCGCCAGCTGTTGAGTTTACTGAACAGGATTGGGACGATGTGATCAAAGTGAATTTAAAAGCTGTATGGGTTCTATGTCAGCAAGCGGGAAGACATATGCTTGAAAAAAAGGGTGGAAAGATCATCAATATCGCTTCGATTGCTACATTCCAAGGAGGGTTATATGTTCCTGCATATGCATCTGCAAAGGGGGCAGTCGGTCAACTGACCAAAGCACTTGCAAATGAATGGTCTTCCGCTGGAATTAATGTAAATGCGATAGTGCCAGGTTATATCGCGACGGAAATGAACACTGCGCTGATTGAAGATCCTGTTCGTAGTAGGCAAATCTTAGAACGAATTCCTGCAGGTCGTTGGGGAAATCCAGAAGACTTTAAAGGTGCGGCGATTTTCTTAGCATCAGATGCTGCCAACTATGTGAATGGTCACTTACTAGCTGTTGATGGTGGCTGGCTTGGACGATGATGAACAGCGATTTAAGGTGTGCCTCCGTGAATGATAAAAAGAGGGGGCACTGAAAATACATCATGATGAGTGGATTCCCTTCATTTTTTGAAAGCGTTTTCGTTATGTGCATCTGACTTACATGTGTAAGAGAAATACAAACAAAGGGGCGAATATGATGAGGGTAGACAGCAATCCAATTCCTGAAAACAAGGCAGTTCCGTTGCAAGTAAAGAAAACGAAAGTTCGTTGGTTCATTGTCAGTTTTTTATTCATTGTGACGACAATTAACTATGCAGATCGTGCCACTATTTCAGTTGCGGCAACGCCTTTACAAAGTGATTTAGGGATCAGTGCGATAACGATGGGGTTTATTTTTTCAGCTTTTAGCTGGTCCTATGCACTTGGTCAAATTCCTGGTGGTTGGTTATTAGATCGATTTGGAACGAAGAGAGTATTGTTTTGGAGTCTTTTTCTTTGGTCATTCTTTACGTTATTACAAGGATTTGTTGGTTTCTTTAATGCTTCTACAGCTATTATTTTGCTTTTTGTTCTTAGATTTATTGTAGGTCTTGCAGAAGCCCCATCGTTCCCAGGGAATAGTCAGGTGGCAGCTTCGTGGTTTCCTGATCATGAGCGTGGAACTGCATCCGCTATTTTTAGTGCGTCCGCCTTTTTAGCGATTATTGTATTTACACCATTTATGTCATGGATCACAGCGTACTTGGGATGGGAACATGTCTTTACTATCATGGGTGCATTGGGGATCGTTATCTCTTTTATCTGGTTAAAGATAATTCATAATCCAAAAGATCATCCTCGTGTGAATCAAGCAGAGTTAGATTATATTGAAGATGGTGGCGGTCTTTTAGATATGATGGATTCAAATGCCAATAAAGGGTCTGCACATAAAAACGGAATGAAATGGTCTTATATTAAGCAAATTTTGAAAAGTCGTATGTTAGTTGGTGTTTATATTGGACAATACTGCATTTCAACACTCACTTATTTTTTTATGACATGGTTTCCTGTCTACTTGATACAAGAACGAGGGATGTCCATACTAGAAGCGGGATTTGTAGCTGTTTTGCCTGGACTTAGTGGTTTTATAGGTGGTGTATTAGGAGGAATCTATTCAGATTATTTGCTGAAAAAGGGGAAATCGCTCACGTTTGCTCGAAAGACACCAATTATTATTGGGATGATTTTGTCAAGCAGTATGATTGCATGTAATTATACAAATGCAGAATGGCTTGTAGTTGGAATTATGGCATTAGCTTTCTTTGGAAAAGGATTTGGGCAATTAGGCTGGGCGGTAATGGCCGATAGTTCTCCAAAAGAAATTGGAGGGTTAAGTGGTGGCTTATTTAATACATTTGGCAATATTTCAGGCATTACAACACCTATCATTATTGGTTTTATCATTAATGCAACTGGTTCATTTCATGGGGCTCTAGTTTTCGTAGGCGTCAATGCAATTGTTGCTATGTTAAGCTACTTGCTGATTGTAGGAGATATTAAACGATTGGAATTGCAGGGGTAAGAGATGAAGAAGAAAAAAAGAGCAGTTCATTCAAGTAGAGTGGGCGGCTTTTTTGTTGTGAAAATTTCTAAGCTACATATTACATCAAATCATTCTGTCACTAATTTTGTGAATACTTCCCAATAGGTCACGATCGGTTAGTTGCGATTTATTAAAAACGCGAATTAATGAATGACAGAAAAACATCGAGCAACTGGTATACATATTGATGCAGTCCGAAATGAATTTGAAGCTCACACTGCTATCACTATATGAAAAATCCTCTCATTTCATTTTATGAACATTATGTTTTTTTTCTTTAGATTTGATACACTGAGTGAAGTGATTTGTAAGAGAAGAATGGAGGTGGCCGGCATGCTTGTCCGTTTGAATCAAATGCTCGGCCGGATGATGCCGCTCATTACGCCTATGAGTGTGTTAATTGGTGTATTATTGGCGGCCTATTTA
Source organism: Bacillus zhangzhouensis (assembly GCF_000715205.1). GTDB lineage: Bacteria > Bacillota > Bacilli > Bacillales > Bacillaceae > Bacillus > Bacillus zhangzhouensis. The sequence goes on from NZ_JOTP01000042.1 coordinate 6,400, forward strand.
AAGGATTTTACGTTTTTGGTACCGTGGGTGTTTGCCCTTATGACATTTGCAGGGAGCTTGTCTGCTAGTTTTTCAGCCTTAAAGCATACGGTGATGCATCCATTGCCTTTGATTTTAACGTTTATGATTTTGCATGTGTTGATGCCCCTTTATGCTTGGTCAGCGGGGCATCTGATATTTACGGGTGATTCCATGACGATTACCGGCTTGACACTTGCGATGGTGATTCCGACAGGTGTTTCTAGTTTAATTTGGGCGGCGATGTATAAAGGGAATGTTGGGTTAACCTTATCCATCATTTTAATTGATACACTGCTGTCGCCATTTATTGTGCCAGCCAGCCTGTCACTCTTCGTCGGTACACAGGTCCATATGGACATTGTGGCCATCATGAAAGGGCTGTTTGGTATGGTGGTGCTTCCATCTATTTTAGGAATGCTCGTTCATCAGTATGCAAAGCCAGCGATGACGAAAACGATCAGTCAGACGCTATCCCCTTTTTCAAAAATAGGCTTGTTTGTTGTGGTCTCGATTAACAGCTCTGTTGTCGCTCCATACTTGCGTGAACTGGATGCCGCCATTTTTAGTAAAGCAGCGATTGTGTTTCTTATTGCGATGAGTGGATATGCCTTTGCGTGGTTGATTGGAAAGGCGATGAAATGTACTCAAGGGGAGATTGTGGCCATTGTGTATACAGGTGGCATGCGAAATATTAGTGCGGGAGCTGTGCTTGCCACTAGCTTTTTCCCGCCTGCTGTCGCTGTCCCTGTTGTGATTGGCATGCTGTTTCAGCAAGTACTTGCTGCCTTGTTTGGCTTTTTACTCAATCGTTTTGAGCTGAAAACACCTGCTATGACTAAATCTTTATCATGAAAAAACCTCCATCTCAAAGGGTGGAGGTTTTTTGTGAGTTAATAGATAAGATATTTTTTCCGTTTCTTTTCGAATGTTTTGAGATCATGATGATAGCGTTTCATGATGTGTTTGACTGAAGTGCCTTTATTGATTTCCTCTTTGACCCAACCATTTCCGATCAGTTTATCAAAGCTGCCTGTTTGAAGGAACTGAAAGTCATTAGGATACAAATCATGTATTGCTTTGATGATGGATAACCCCGTTTTCACAGCTTCAAAGGAAGAGCGGTCTGTGACGTATAGCTGCACTCCGTGAGATAGAGTCCCGGCATGTTTTGAAAAGGTAGGGGTGAATGAAACGGGTCTAAATTGAACGCCTTTTAGTTTTAGCTTATTTAAGTGATCCGCTAGCTCGTTGCTATTGATATATGGAGCGCCCATGAGCTCGAAAGGTTTTGTCGTTCCTCTGCCTTCAGAGACGTTTGTGCCTTCAATTAATCCTGTGGCTGGATATACAAAGGTACTATCAACTGTCGGCATGTTAGGTGAAGGAAGGACGAACGGCAGCTTCGTGTCATCGAACGTCATGGATCGCTTCCAATTTTTCATTTTGATGACTGTTACATCAGCATTGATATGAAACTCTTTGTTAAACATGTTTGCGAGTTCCCCAGTGGTCATTCCATGTCTCAAAGGTATTGGATAGAGACCCACAAATGAGGCGTGTTCGGGTTCTAATACAGGTCCTTCTACTTTTAGCCCGCCTATGGGATTTGGACGGTCTAGGACAACAAATGGGATATTGTTTTCCTTAGCGGCTTCCATCGCGTAGGCCATCGTGTAAATATAGGTGTAATATCGAGCGCCAACGTCTTGAATATCAAATAGCAGCACATCTACATTTTTGAGCATATCAGGAGTTGGTTTTCTTGTTTTTCCATAGAGAGAGTAAACAGGCAGGCCTGTTTTTTCATCGGTATAGGATTCGACGCCTTCTCCTGCTTGTGCATCGCCGCGCACGCCATGTTCAGGTCCATATAGAGCAGTGAGCTTAATATTTGGATGTTCAAATAGGAGATCGACACTGCTTTTCATGTTTGCATCAATGCCAGTCGGGTTGGTAATGAGTCCTACCTTTTTCCCTTTTAGCCATGAGAGATTGCTTGAGAGTAATGTTTCGATACCTGTTTTGACTGCGGCTTTTTTTCCTTTTGTGTCTGTTCGTCCTTGATCTGCGGGGGAGGCGGCGGTCAATGTGCTTATCATGAGAATGCTAGCGAGTATCAAGCTTGCTGTCTTTTTCAAGAGAATCCCTCCTATTTGATCTGTTTCCCCTTCAAATTGAGCCCATAGCCAAAGGGGTAAAGGGTTTGATTCGGATGAGTGACTGATGGGATAGCGACTGGCAATTTCCCTTTAGGTGATGCCGCTCCAAAAATCACTTCTAGTCCAGCAGGAATATTTGGTTGGTTGAATTGTCCATTTGAGTAGCCTTTAAAACCGTAAACAGCCAGTAAGGCATCGGCTTCCTCGAAATTGGCAGCATCATAAGGGTTTCTAAGACTCATGATGACCATTTTTTTGTTTTGTGATTTTGCTTCTTTCATGACAGCGCGAGGGAAGGCAGTAGCCCATTTCTTCGGGTCCTGTACATTATCATCAATCACGCCATCATTCACAGCTGGGTCATTTTGGACAACGTAAGAGCCGGTAATGACATAGTCAGCATCTTGAATCAGTTTGGCTGTTTCTTTCGAGAAGGTCTTATCTGCAAAAGCGTAAGGTTGGATACGCACAGATTTGATCTTTTTTTGTTTGATCAGAGATTCTATGGTGACAGACATTGCTTTTGTTTGATCTTCGTAGGGTGCCATGAGCACGATTTGGTCATTCTTTTTAGGCTGAAAAGGTAAGGTCTTGTCGTTGTTTTTAAGTAGAGTGATTCCTTCACGAGCCATTTTTTGTTCTGCTTTTCGGTGCGACTTTTTACCAACGAGTTGAGTAGCCTTTTTGATTTTTTTCTCAAGGCTTACTGGTTTTTTGGTTGAAATGATGCCGCGTTTGATCTTCAATTGAAGGATTTTTTCGACAGATTGGTTGATCTGAGACATCTGAATTTCGTTTGATAGAACGGCTCGTTTTAAAGCATTAAACACATTTTCTAGGTTTCTCTCTGTTTTTAAGGACGTAACAGGTGCTGGCATGAGAGCAATGTCGACTCCTGCTTTAATGGCCATCACCACGGCTTCTTCCTGTCCGAAATTATCTGCAATCGCTTTCATATTTAGAGCGTCAGTCACAACAACTCCTTGAAAGCCCATCTCTTCTTTTAATAAGTGTGTGATCACTTTTTTAGATAAAGTAGCTGGAACCATGATGTCCTCGCCATCTTTTTTACTTTGATAGGTCGTATCATCAATAGCAGGAAATTGAACATGAGCGGTCATGACCATATCCGCACCTGCGTTGATTGCTTGTTGAAATGGATACAGCTCAACCTTTTTTAAGCGATCTAGGTCATGTTCTACGAGCGGCAAGCCGTAGTGACTATCGACGGCTGTATCACCATGTCCCGGGAAATGCTTTAGTGTGGAAATGGTCTTTTCCTTTTGAAGGCCTTTCATTGTTTGAAGGCCGAGTCTAGTGACAAGTGCAGGGTCAGAGCTAAAGGAACGTACACCAATGACGGGGTTGTTTGGGTTATTATTCACATCAAGAACAGGAGAGAAGTTTGTATTGATACCTAAGGCGTTTAATTCTTTTCCGATGATTTTTCCTGTGTCGTATGCATTTTTCTTGCTTCTAGAGGCACCAATCGACATATTTCCTGGGAAATGTGTTCCCTTTTGTAGTCTTGTGACGATTCCGCCTTCTTGATCAATTGAAATGAGTAAAGGAATATTTGGCGATGCTTTTTGAAATTCATGAGTGAGTTTGACGGTTTGTTTCGTATCAACGACATTCTCTGCGAATAAGATGACACCGCCTAGATGATATTTCTCTACAAGATGAGAAACTTCTTTATTCATCTTTGTTAAGCCTGTAGGCGTGGATTCATCTTTAGTTTGCCAATTGCGAAAGTCTGGCATGAGCATTTGGCCAATCTTTTCATCCAGGGACATGTTTTGCACCATTTTTTTTGCGGTTGGAAGAGAGGCAGAGCTAACCTTTTCCGTTGGAATGGAAGAGGTTAGCAGGGCCAAAACCAGAGCAACGGGGAAGAGAGATTTTAACATCGAATTCCTCCTTTTACTTAAAAGATTCGTAGATTGCGGTCATGATGCTTCCATAAGTGCCAGTTGGGAAAAGGTCACCTTCAAATTGATTAGGGTTGGTTTCAGGTGAAACGACAGGTGAATGTTTCTTATTCGTCAGCAAAGCGATACCTAGATTGTGTTTTGGATCAATCAACGTCATCGTTCCGGTCCAGCCTGTATGTCCATATGCTTCGTTACTTGCATATTTTCCAAACATCCATTCCATGTCAGTATTGCCGTTTTTCCGCCAGCCTAGCCCGTATGTTGGGTTCGTGTCAGAGGATGTTGTAAAGAGATCGATAGAAGCTTGGTCAAAGATGGTTGTTTTCCCATAGCCTCCTTTATTGAGCATCAGCTGGAGTAGCACCGCCATATCAGAGGTGTTAGAGAAAAGCCCAGCATGACCTGAGACACCTGCCATTGAGTAATATGCTTTCTCATCGTGTACTTCACCTAGAAGGGTGTATCGTCGAATGTTTTCAAAGTTGATTACACCATCTCGCGTATTGCCTAAACGTTCGGTTGCTGCAAAATGCTTCGGCTTGAATCCTTTTTGTAGCGGATTGAACATTGTGTGCTTGAGACCTAGCGGCCGATAGATTGTAGACTCTACATATTGATCAAGAGGCATCCCTGTTTTTTTCTCGATGATCATGCCTAAAAGCATGTAATCAATATCACTATAAATATGCTGGGTACCTGGCTCGTATTGTAGAGGCACCTTAGGCAGCCATTTCATGGTTGTTTGTCTATCTTGAGAGAAAAAAGAGCCCGCTGATTCTTTGCTATAAAATAAGACACTGGATGGGAGTCCGGCAGAATGGGTGAGAAGATCCTTTACTCGAAGCTGATCTTTGCCGGTTACCTTTGCATCTGGTTCATCCTGAAAGTCTGGCAGGATGGATTGTATTTTTTCGTTCACATCTAGTTTTTGTTCATAAACAAGCTTTTGCAGGGCATAGTTGGTGGCATACATTTTTGTATTGGATGCGAGATCGAACAGTGTGTTCTTTTTCATTTTTTTATACGATTTGAGTTCAGTCGTACCGTCGTATTTTTGCCTGTAGCCATAGGCTTTTTGATGGACGATTTTACCATCCTTGATGATGATGAGCGCGGCTCCTGGAAATCCTGCTTTGATATCGTTTTGAATCATTTGATCAACCTTCCTAAGCTGCCTGGAAGAAAAACCTACTTGTTCCGGTCGTTTTGCTTTTTTTAAGACGGGATATTCTTCAGGTGCTGTTTTAGACAAAGACGATACAGGATGGGAGCTAGTTGCAAATGTTTGTACTGGTAGCCCAAGGAGTATAAACAGACATGTCATCAAAAGAAAACATTTCTTCAAGAGCTAGACCTCCTTATTGATTGGTTTCCTCGAATTCAACTGCCATATCATCATGAAAGCCAAATAAGTATGTGAAGATAAATCCAGCGACATATGCAATGAATAGTCCAATTAAGTAAAGAAGCATTTGATGCGTGTGAACGATAAAGGTTAATGGGAGACCTGATACCCCAATGGCTTTAGTGGCGATTTGGAAGTAGGCTTGAAATGCTCCGCCGATTCCAGCACCGAGACAAGCAGTGAGAAATGGTCTTCCTAGTGGTAGTGTGACACCGAAAATGAGTGGTTCACCAATACCAAGCATTCCTGAAGGAAGTCCACCTGCAATGGCTCTTTTGAGCTTTTTCTTTTTTGTTTTCATATAAATCGCAAAGGCAGCGCCTACCTGTCCTGCGCCTCCCATAGCGAGAATTGGCAGAAGCGGATCGTCTCCAATTGAATTGATGAGTTCCATATGAATAGGTGTCAGTCCTTGGTGAAGACCTGTTACAACAAGAGGAAGGAAGGTCGCACCAAGAACAAATCCAGCGAAAATACCGCCAATGTTTAATAGATAAGTGAGTCCTGAGGTGATGGCATCAGATATAAATCCGCCGACTGGCATGAAGACGACGTAGGTAAAAATTCCAGTAATGAGTAATGTGATAGTTGGTGTGACGATGATATCGAGTGACTGCGGGACAAAGCGTCTAATTCGGGTTTCAACAAAGGCCATAAAGATGGCGGCAAGAAGAACACCGATGAGTCCGCCTCTGCCTGGTAGAATATTTGTGCCAAATAACATAATATCTGCGGAGGCTGGGTTAATAATGAGGATACCAGCCAATGCGCCTAATGCAGGAGAGCCTCCAAATTCCTTTGCGGCATTTGTTCCGACCAATATCCCAAGATAAGCGAACAAGCCTGAACCAATAACAGTTAAAATGATCGCGGCTTGAGATTTTTCATCGAGCCATCCCGCTTGCACGATCGCTTTTGTAATACCTGTAATGAGACCTGACGCAACCAGTGCCGGAATGATAGGGATAAAAATGCTGGCAATTCGCCGTAAGAACAGCTTGAACGGTGTGCGGTTCTTTTGTGAAATGGCTTGCTTGTTTTTTTGTGCTTCGTTGTTCAAGTCATATGAACTAGAGGCTTTTAGCAGATGGTCAAACGCACTTGATACTTGGTTGACAACGCCAGTGCCTAAAATGATTTGAAGCGTTTCTGCCTCGACGACACCAATGACGCCATCAAGTTCTTTGATCGCTGTGATTTGAACTTTTTCATCATCGATCGGTGTAATTCGGAGACGTGTCATACAATGTGTATGGGAAGAGATGTTTTCAGAACCACCACAGAGCGAAAGAATATCTTTCGCTAACTGCTGATATTTCTTTTGATGACTCATGTTGAATCCCCCTTTGGTTTTCGTTTCATGGAGCGGATGGCATGTCTTGTCTTGTCAATATATTGCGCTGTCTCTTCATATTGACGGGAAGCTAAGCTGAGGAACAAGACATCAATTAAGTAGAGCTGTGCCATTCTAGAGGAAGTGGCAGCACTGCGAAAAGGTGCTTCATTGGAACCGGACGTCGATAGGTGAACGTCACATAAAGCAGAAACGCTTGTATGGCCTGGATGCGTTAAGGCAATGGTTTTCACTTGATTTTCTTTTGCGAGCTGAAGGGCTTGGATGATGTCTAACGTTTCTCCAGAAAAGGATATTCCGAAAACAATATCGTTCTTTCCTGCATTTGCGATGACTGTGGATGCGATATGCATGTCAGTGAAGGCTGTGGCTGCATAATTGATTCTGAGAAATTTCTGCTGTGCATCAGCTGCGACGATGCCAGATGCACCAACACCGATAAAATGGATTTGATTTGCATGTAGCAGCAATTGAACGGCCTTTTCTAAAGCATCTGCATTTAAAATAGAAGCCGTATCCTTAATCGATTGAATTGAGTTTCCTGCTGTTTTTTGAATAATGGATTGAAGTGGTTCATCTTGTTCGATATCTCGGTAGCCTTGTTTATCGTCATGCATTAAGTCTCCAGCGATCCGCATTTTCAAATCGTGATAGCCATCCAGCCCGAGAGATTTACAAAGGCGAATCACTGCAGAGCTGCTTGCACCGGCAGCCTGACTGATTTCATGCACTGTGCTTTTAATGACTTTGTCAGGATGGGCAAGGATATAGTCTGCAATGATTTTTTCTGATTGGGGAAGCTTTGATTTCATCGTGTGTAGTAGGGTGAGTCCACCTGCTGACATGAGCTCTGCCTCCTTTATCCTTGATGACGTAAGATGGCTTTGTCGATATGGCCATTCGTTCTGTTGAGTAAATCCTGTGCTGTCTTCTTGTCTGTGTTTGTTTGGAGCATGACGATGGCGGTTTTGACTTCTAAATCTGCCGCTTCAAGTGTTTTCACGGCTTGTTCGTAGGAAGCGTTTGTCACATGTTGAATGATGGTGATGGCGCGCTCTTTTAGTTTGTGATTGCTTACTTTTACATCAACCATCAGGTTTTCATATACTTTTCCTTGTCTGATCATGGCTGAGGTGGAAAGCATATTTAAAATCATTTTATGAGCGGATGCGGCTTTCATTCGTGTTGACCCGGTGATGGCTTCAGGTCCAACGATGACTTCAATGGCGCAGTCTGCCAGCTCGCTAATTTCTGCTTGTTCATTACAGCTGAGGGCTACAGTTTTTGCTCCAATGGATCTTGCGTAATTTAAAGCGCCGATGATATAGGGTGTCCGACCGCTAGCGGCAATGCCGACGACAGTATCTTTTGACGTGAGGTGGATGTGTTTTAAATCCTGTTTGCCGGCTTCTTCACTGTCTTCCACATCTTCGGCAGCATGTGAAAAAGCGGAGTCACCACCTGCCATGATGCCTACAATGACATCAGGGGAGACGCTATAGGTTGGTGGACATTCAACAGCGTCCATCACGCCAATTCTGCCGCTAGTTCCAGCGCCTAAATAAATGAGTCTGCCTCCATTCGAGATGGATTCATAGGCAAAGTCACTTGCTGTTTTGACATGTGGGAGTACACGATTGACCGCTTGAGCGACTTTCATATCTTCTTCATTGATCATCTTGAGCATTTCGAGCGGATCTGCTTGAGAAATTCCCATTGTGTTAGGGTTTCTTGATTCTGTTGTCAAAGAACGCAGTTGAGATGGCTGCATGTGACATACCTCCTTATTTCTTCATTTTCAGTATATTGAGTATGATATAAAATTTCAACATTATATTTAAATACTGAAATTATATTTCAATCAAAATGTCGTGCTGAAAGGTGGTTAATAGTTAGAAAATAAAAAAAATAAAATTCCCCTTTACAAAAGGGGGACAACCTGTATATAATAATTTTTGTCAGCTTCACGGAAACAGCAAACTTGACAAACTGGCCCGTTGGTCAAGCGGTTAAGACACCGCCCTTTCACGGCGGTAACACGGGTTCGAATCCCGTACGGGTCACCATGATGTGGAGGATTAGCTCAGCTGGGAGAGCATCTGCCTTACAAGCAGAGGGTCGGCGGTTCGAGCCCGTCATCCTCCACGTTCAAGTCCTCTTGCCGGCACTGTTTTTTCTTTATCAATTCCATATGTGGAGGGGTAGCGAAGTGGCTAAACGCGGCGGACTGTAAATCCGCTCCCTCCGGGTTCGGCGGCACTT
>NZ_JOTP01000043.1 GCF_000715205.1 Bacillus zhangzhouensis
GCAATACTGTCCTACTAGAAAACATGAAATTATTATTACCTTATCTTAGTAATAGGAGTCATCCCATTGACACAGACCTTTATGTAATAAAACAAGAAATTCAAAGAAACAAACATTCAGTTGGTTATTTAGAAGATCGTTTAAGTATTGGTTCTTCTAGAATAAAAGAGGCAATATTTCATCTCTATAGTAAAGGGATAATCGACGCTAATCTGCAATGCATTCCTTTTGGACGTAATTTGGAGGTGTGGATTAATGAGTAGAAACCGTTTTTATGAGAGTGAAAGTATTCCTTCAGAGCTTTTAGATACTTCTTTGTGGCCAAAAGTGTTAGTTGATCAATTAGATGAATCATCGAAAACAGTATTTTTAACTAGAAAACAAGCTGTTGAGCTTTATTTGAAGAATGAGAAAACATTGAATGAAATTCGTGATCTTACCGGAATTACTCGAGCAAATGTCCGTAAATATACAAAACGTTGTTTAGAAACAGATAAGAACAATGAAATATGGGGTTTTCGTGCTTTAATTCCCTTCAAAAAAACGAGATCACATCAACGGAAAAATTTTAAATCTGAAAGTTTCGCTGGTGTATTTCAACAACTTCTTGATACTTATCCATCGATAGATGACATCATCCATGACTACTGTAAAAAAAATAACCGTATTAATAATAAAGTCCTCCACAAAAAATTCCTAGATGCTTGCCGAAGCGTAGGTTTAACTATTAAAGATTACCCCTTTAATACCGAATCAAATGGATTAAGAACTCTCCAAAAATATACTAAAACAATCAAAAATAGAAATTTTAAAAAACAACAAGTTTATTCTCAACACTCCATAATTAGCAGGCCATTTCAAAGAGTTCAATTTGATGGCCATAGGATCGACAGCGTTATTGCTATCACTTTTAAAACTCCAGAAGGAGACGAAATTGTAGAAGTATTGAATCGAATATGGTTGCTCGTAGTTATCGACGTAGCTACTCGTGCGATTTTAGGTTATCACCTCTGCCTTAATAAAGAGTATTCAGCAAATGATGTATTACATTGTATTAAAAATTCAATCGTACCACACGAGCCAAAAACACTTACCATTCCTGGATTAAAGCTCTCCTCAAGTGGCAACTTTCCTTCGGAAAATATCAAATCAACTCAATGGGGATTATGGGATGAATTTCACTATGATAATGCTAAAGCAAACTTATCAAATATTGTGAGAGATCGTTTAACACAAGTAATTGGATGCTCAATTAATGCTGGACCAGTTAGAACACCTGAACGTCGGGGAATTATTGAAAGATTCTTTAGAACTCTTGAGGAAAACGGATATCATAAACTTTCAACAACAACTGGAAGCCATCCTAAAGATCCAATACGAAGGGATCCTGAACAAAAAGCAATTAAATACCGTGTTTCGGCTGCACACTTAGAAGAAATAACAGAAGTTTTAATTGCAAATTATAATGGCACCCCAAACGAAGGTGTGAATAATTTGACACCATTAGAAGCTATAGAACAAAGGCTCGCAAGAGGTATGTATATACGTCAAATACCTGAAGAAAAAAGAAGTGAGGTGATATTTTTTTATATGAAAGCCGAACGAACTATTCAAGGAAATAAAGAAAATGGCCAACGACCACACATTAACTATGAAGGGGTAAAATATTACAACGAAATTTTATCACGATCCTTTGAACTGATTGGAACAAAATTGACGATTTTAGTGAATACAGAAGATTTGCGAATTGTGAAAGCTTTTTTACCTGACGGCAGCGAATTTGGGATGCTTACTGCATTTGGTAAATGGGGGATTAGCCCTCATGATTTAAAAACCAGAAAAACGATTAATAAGCTGCGGAAAAGAAAAATGATCCATCTATTACAAGAAGACGATCCAATAGATGTTCTCACAAAACATTTAGAAAAAGAAGCAAGAAAAAACAAAAGCTCAAGAAATACACTTGCTACACTAAACCGATATATCGAAACTCATCAAAGTACAAACGATGTTTTAAATGAACCAATAGCAAAAGTTGAATTTGAGCAAAATAAGAACAACAATACCTTACCTTACAACAAGAATAAGCCTTCAGATGTTACATCACGAAGACTTACTAAAACAATCATGTATTAATTAGGGGGTGTTTACTTGAATACGAACGAAGAGAGATCAACTATGGAGTTCATGGATAGACCTTATGTTTCAAAGGGAAGTCATCCAGTTGAAAATGGAAGATATTTAATTGCGACTAATGAAATCGATCGATTATACGACTCTATTTGTCATTGGATAAATAATCGTGCACCTGGGGCTATCGTCTATGGAAGACCTAGATTAGGAAAAAGCAAGGCCATTGAATATATCCGAAAAATATTAACTTCAGAATTTGATATGATGTTGCCAGTTTACAAAATAATATGTCGACACTACAAAAATGCAAATGAAGGTATCTTCTTTGAAGATATTCTAAAAGATATAGGGCACAATTTGCCCTTCAATGGTAAGGCAAATATAAAACGTGATAGGCTCTCAAGATTTTTAATTGAGCAAGGGGAAAAGTCTAGGCAACACAGAGTCATTTTATTCTTAGATGAAGCCCACAGGTTACAAGAATTACATTATGGTTGGTTAATGGATATATATAATGAATTAGATTTTGCAGGTGTCCACCTTACTGTTATATTAGTTGGTCAAAATGAATTACTTTATCAAAGAACAGCTTTTATACGGGCAAAAAAAGCTCAATTAATTGGGAGATTCATGGTTCATGAATATGAATTCACAGGAATAAAAGATTTAAAAGATCTAAAACCCTGTTTATCAGGATATGATAATGATTCTGAATATCCAATAGGTAGTGGCTGGTCATATGCAAGATACTTTTTTCCAACAGCTTTTGATGAAGGCTATAGATTAAACCAATGTGCTGAGGATTTGATGGAGGTATTTACTGAATTGCGAAGAAAAGCCGGTTTAACTAAGCCTGTGGAAATTCCAATGCAATATTTAACGCTTACCATTGAATATGCCCTCAGAAAATTTGGAGCGAACGGAGAGAACCTAGAGTGGTTATCAAAAGCTCACTGGGAAGAAGCAATCACAAGATCAGGCTATGTTGAGTCAGAAATTTATTTAGACATTATATAAATTAGGAGTGAAAAAATTCCGAATGAAGAATCAAATACACTTTTTAGAACCAAGCCCTCTAATAAAAAAATTCTCTTGGAATAATGATTGGATTGTACCTTTCGAATCCCCATGGGGGATATTCGAGAAATTTAAATATGCTAATCGTATAAAAAGTCAAGATATCTTCAACTTGTTCGGTACTCAACACTTAAACAAATTAAAGTCCACTACAAAAAATAAATCGGCACGTAATTTAATTACACTTGAAGGACTAGATAATACGTCTCTTATTAAAATTTTGAATTTTCAATTAAAGAGGCATAATGAACATATTATTTCGAAACTTACTAACGTATTACCTGGCAATCAATCTATCTACTTTCATAAACATTTAAGATTCTGTCCAAAGTGTATAAAACAAGGATATCACAGCATTTATCACCAATTTAAATTAATGCATGTTTGCCCATTTCATATGGTCCCATTAACTTCAGAATGCCCGAAATGCAAAATGGCTTTTCTTTATGAAATCACAGATTCATTTACTCTTGAACCCTTTAGATGTGATTGTGGTTATTATTTATTTTCACCTAAGAAAGGGAAGAGTTACTCAGCAATTTGGAAGAAAAATAAAAAACTCAAAGTAACCTTAGAAATTTTGATGAGATGGGAAAAATTGAATTCATCAAGTATAGCTAACAAATTTCATATTAACTATCATCCAGAAATAGACTTAACCAATTACCAGGATGCTATGACAAAGATTTTAGAAGCTGCTGACCTCTCAACAAATACCGAACAAGGAACTACTCACAACATAATTAAATCAACACCCTTAATTCGAACATTACGAGAGGAACAGCACTATAGGTTTATTAAAAGAGATCAAACAAAATCAATTGAAGAAACCAGCACATATGATAATACGAAAGAGATCTATCGTTTATCAAAAGCAACGTTAAACTCAATCAATAGACATCTAGAAAAAAGTATGTATAAACATAAAAAATGTATTAAAGATTGCACATCTCTTTATTTTTTCCATTCACCAAAAATTAATTGGATTTGTCCCGCAGCCTATGCATATGTTTTTTGGCAAGTATTTATAAAAGCAGAATTAAAATTTATTTGTACCAATGATGAAAGGAGAAGGTATAACCTTGGGTTGTATCATTCTAATTACGACTTCACACACTCCCAAGATATAACTTATATAAGAGATTTATATTGGTGGTTAGATAATCATTGTGATTGTAAACCTTCAGAAATAAACTGGGTATTGAAAAGAGTGCTTATTCATTTAAAGATGAATCATTTCAACAATTGGACACGAATAAGTATAGGCGGATCAAATGAAAGACGCTTTTATTACGAGCCTCCATTTAAGCTTGAAGGCTTACCATTTTATTTAATTTTAATCCCTAAAGATAAAAGTTTACCTTTAGAATTTCATTTTTGGGAAGAAGAAAGAGAACCATACTTAATAATTCATTCTAAAGAAGAGTAAACTTGTTTTACTCTTCTTTAATTGCTCTGTACAAGGTTGCTGGTGAAATACCCGTAATTTCCTGTATTTCTCGAACAGTCATTCTTTTGGAATGATATAATGCCAATGCTTGATTTAATTTCTGCTTATTAACTTTCGGTCTTCCACCTTTTCTTCCTCTAGCTCTAGCTGCCTTAAGCCCAGACAATGTTCGTTCTCGAATGATGTCCCGTTCAAACTCGGCCAAAACCGATAACATACCAAACATCGCTTTACCAGCTGCCGTACTTGTATCTAAATTATCTTGTATACTAATAAATTCAACATTTTTATTACGAAGATTTTCGGCGATCTCTATTAAACTTTTTGTTGACCTGGCTAAGCGATCTAATTTATAAACAACAAATTTATCACCAGCTCTTAGCATTCTTAAAGCATTCATTAGTTCAGTTCTATCATCTCGCGCACCTGAAACCTTTTCTTGGAAAATTTCATCACACCCAAATTCTGAGAGGGAATCTATCTGCAAGTTTAATGATTGATCAACTGTACTAACTCTTGCATATCCTATTATCAAAAAATCACCTCTTTTTTGTGAATATTCAATTAAATTATATCAAAAAGGTGCATTATTGACATATAGATATTGAGATAAGTTTTGATATAGAATTGCAACCTTAATACAAAAATTTTTGTTTTAAAAACAACATTATCAAAAACCATCGTTTTTGATACACGAAAAAGCGTGGTTAATATTTCCAACCCCGCTTTTGAAATTCGTCTGTATTTTTCCAAGGAAAATTCGTTTTTCCTTAATTTCACTTTTCGGTCTGTGAATCAATCGTTTCAAAAATTTCCTGAGATATTTTATTTATAAGCTCTACTTCAGAGTGAGATCGAGTAGAGAGTAAACTAACATGAGCTTTTAAATTTTCAAGCAAATTATCTTCTTCACTAACAGAAAAAAAAGTAGCTGGTTTAACTTCTAGTACCAGTAACAATTTTTCTAATGTGTCGAGTGTAATATTTCTTTCACCACGTTCAACACCTGCAATATAAGATGCTTGATGACCAGATTCTTCAGCAAACTTTTCTTGTGTCCATCCTTTAGCTTTTCTCAAACCTCGAAGACGTTGCCCTACGAAATTAATTAATTCATCCAACGTAATCACCTCTCTTTAAGCCTAGAGAGGTGGCTAACCTCTTTACAGATAACTAAAGTGTAAAATTACCATTGAAAAATAAACTTATAAGTACTATATTGAATTCATATTTTTGAATAAGTTCGGAGGTTTAGAATTTGACAACTAAGAAGGAACTATCTAACTCCATTGTCATAGAAAATGTAATTCAAGCAAAATTAAGAGGGAAGGTAGTTTATCAAAGTAGTGTTTCAGCTACAGAAGCATTAAAAATGGTATTTGTAAAACCATTTAATGATCCCTCTGGTAAAGGATATCAACGACCTGTCAGTTCCAAAAGATGCAAGGACTTTGTTGATTACTTATCTACAGGGGAAAATGCTCTTTTCACACCTATTTTAATTAATGCAGGAGGGAATTGGCAGTTTACAGCATACGATAGTCTAAGACCTTCTTTCGGACGCTTGATATGCAAAAAGAGAGGATCACTTATGGATGGTCAGCATCGATTAGGTGGAATTAAGTTATATTTAGAAGAAACAAATGCATTTATTAATGTACCTTTTTTAGCTTTTCATTATTTAGAAGATGAAGAGGAGATCAGTTTATTTGATACTATCAACACTAAAGCTAAAGGTATAGGGTCTTCTTTAAGCCGATACCTAAAAAGGGACTCAGAAGATTTGAGTTGGGTGGCAGCACAACTTATTATCCAACCAGATAGTCCATTTCATGAATTAGGAACAATTGTAGGTCTGAGAACAACTTCTAAACGGGTTACTTTACAAAACATTTATAATACTCTCGTCTATTTAACAAAACAGAACAAACTATCTGAGTTGTCAAAAGAAAAATTATTAAGAGTATCTTTAATTTATTTTGACGCCATCAAAAAGCTGTTTCCTGATGATTGGGGTAACTATAAAGAATCAAAACTAACTCATATCGTTGGGATAAATGCGTTGTCGATAATAGGTTCAGAAATCTTGCCTAAAAGTTTAAATAATGAATCCATGCAAATAGACTTAAAAATTTTAAATTCATTCTTGTACAAGCTTGAAAAAATTGATTGGTCTATTCAAGGGGAAATGAAATATTTGAAAGGCATATCTGGTTCAAAGACTTTAGCTAAAGAACTACTTAGTCTGTTGGATGAGAAATAAGGGAGTCGAAATTAACATACTTGATTTTATAGATGCGTTGAAAAGACCAAAAGATTAAACTCTTTTGATCTTTCCATACATTCTAAAAATGGTTCAATGATCGGTCTGAAAAGTATAAAATTCTTGTTGCTGAATTAAATTCACAGGTAGTAGGGTGGGTGCACTTAACCCATACTCTCATCGATGTACTTATCAAGGTGTTTACTTATCAAGGTGTTGCTGTTTTATCTATATATATCCGTCGTAATCAAAGAAGGTTTATATAAATCAATGGGGTATAGGGAAGTAGGCATATTCAAAGAACACGGGAAAATCGATAATGATTATGTTGATGTAATGGCTATGGAAAAAATACTAACTAATTAAGCAGACCCCAAAAGAGGCCTGCTTTTTATTTATTCATCAATACAACAAGACGTTTTCTCAACTTTAGGTTTTAAAGCAACTTTACAAACTCCCGTTTCAGGTAACTTAAGTTCTATACGTTCAGCAGACTCTTTATCACCAGTCATATAAGCAACGACAGATCGAGCCTGCTCATAACCGGTGGCTAATAAAAAAGTAGGTGCTCTTCCATAACTTTTGGAACCAATGATATAAAAGTTTGTTTCTGGTTGTCTCAGTTCTTTTTCACCATGTGGTCGTACAGTGCCACAACTGTGTATGTTAGGATCAATAAGGTCAGCTAGATCCGGCACGCACTCTAATGCTGAATCAAATGTATGGCGAATTTCTTTTAGGAACTTAAAGTCAGGTCTTGCCCCAGTATTCGCAATCACTTCGTCTATATTATCAATTGTTATTTCTTCTTTTTTCTGGAGGCCAATGATTTTTAACTTGCTATTAAAAGTTTGTTCAATATTTTGAATCAACATTGAAGGGAAGACTCTTACTAACCCTTTATCTAAAATTTGTCTCAATCTAATGCCTAATTGACCTCTTGCAGGCAATTGATCATTGCTTTCTCCTCCGAATACCTCACTAATATCATGCTTTCTTAAAATCCATATAATTTCTGTGTTTTTTGATGTCTTTTTTAGCTCTGCCAGCTCAAGCAAAGTGTTTACAGCAGAATGACCACTACCAACCACTGCAACTGTTTTATTCTGATACCGAATCAGATCACGATTTAAAACATCAGGAATGCCATAATAAATCCGATCAGCAACTCTTTTTTCATTTTCAGTCATAATCCCTTCAGCATTTATTGGATTAGGGTTTTGCCACGTACCAGTGGCATCAATAACCGCCTTTGCCTCGTAAGTTTTTTCTTCTTGATTATTTAATTTCACTCGAATGATAAAAGGTACTAGATCTCTATCTTTTGTTTTGACTTTATCAACACCTTTTTTGCCAATATGGAGAACTGGGCTATTTAAATAAATATGTGGTTTCATTTCTGGTAGTTCAGTTAATGGTTTTAGATATTGGGTAACAATTTCTTTTCCTAATGGGAGTTCATCTTTACAAGGAAGGGGGATCTGGTGTTTTTCTAGCAATTCCCTTGCAGCTTGATCAATATTAAACTCCCATGATGAAAACAGGCGTACATGTCCATAATCTAAAAAATGATTCCCAATTTGTTTGCCTGATTCAAATAAGAGGAATGATTCATTTCTTTTAATAAGATGTGCAGCTGTGGCAATACCAACTGGGCCGCCGCCAATAATAACTACTGATAAGTTTTTTTTCATTTTATGTAACTCCTTATAAATCAATTTTTTTTGATTAATTAGTTAAAAATAATCCCTTCCTAGCAAGAAGGGCGAAATAAGCAACATAGCTCTGGTGAAAGTAAATGATTCACTTCTTTTTCATTTAAGGAATAATAGCTCCATGTACCTCTTGTTTCTTTTGTGATTAAATCTGCATCTAATAAGATTTTTAAATGATATGACAATTTAGATTGTGTCATCTGAAATTGCTCAATTAGATCACAAACACAAGTAGGGCCGTTTTCGCAAAGAACGTTTAATAAATGCAGCCTTTTTTTATCAGATAATGCTTTGAACTTCAGTTCGTAATGCTCAAATGTATCCACTAGCTGTTTATTTTCTAAGGGAAAGGAAAGGGACATAGAATTCTCCTTTTTCATTAATCAATTTTTTTTGATGAATAAATCATAAAATAAATTAAAAAGAAAATCAATCGATAATTTTTACGAGAATAAATTTTTGTTTAAATTCATATAATCAATTGATTATATAAGTTTTCGGTTATATAATGTTGAAGGAGTTGATAACAAGGACCGTCACTTTTGAAAAGGGGGGGAATCATTGTGACTGCAGATGTTTCAATTGGTGTGACAAATATGTCGAATTGTTTAAAAACACTCAGTGATCAAACAAGACTAATCATGATGAAATTGTTTTTGGAGAAAGAATATTGTGTGTGTGAACTGGTAGATATGTTCGAAATGAGTCAACCAGCTATTAGTCAGCATTTACGAAAATTAAAAAAAGCTGGATTTGTTCATGAGAACAGAAAAGGGCAGTGGCGTTATTATTCAATCAATAAACTGTCTCCAGAATTTGAGACGATTCGTACCATCTTAAATCAAATTGATAAAGAAGATGACCTTTTAAAAAGTATACAACATAAAGCAACAAACATTTCTTGTTCGTAAGGAGGGATGGGTTTGAGTTTTGCTGTTTTATCATTAATCATATTTTTGTTAACTTTGGTATTGGTTATTTGGCAGCCAAAAAATTTATCCATAGGGTGGTCCGCTTGTGGAGGAGCTATTTTAGCATTAATCGTAGGTGTTGTGAATATTGACGATGTGATCACCGTGACAGGCATTGTTTGGAATGCGACTTTAGCTTTTGTCGCTATTATCGTCATTTCACTCATACTTGATCGAATCGGCTTTTTTGAATGGGCAGCATTGCATATGGCAAAGGCTGCAAAAGGCAGTGGGCTACGTATGTTTGTGTATGTGACCATCCTTGGTGCAATCGTCGCTGCTCTATTTGCAAACGATGGTGCAGCGCTTATTTTGACACCCATTGTTTTAGCCATGGTCAGAGCATTAAACTTCAATGAAAAAATAGTATTCCCTTTTATTATCGCGAGTGGGTTTATTGCAGACACAACTTCACTGCCCCTTGTCGTTAGTAATTTAGTGAACATTGTAACAGCCGACTATTTTAACATTACGTTTATTGAATATGCATCCAGAATGGTTGTTCCAAACCTTTTTTCGTTGCTTGCGAGTATCACTGTACTGTACCTTTTCTTTAGAAAGAGTATACCTAAACGCTATGATATGAATGATTTAAAACACCCGAGTGAAGCAATAAAAGATCCAAAGATGTTTAGATTATCTTGGTATATATTAGCTTTTTTATTGATTGGTTATTTTGCAAGCGAATTCTTATCTATACCTGTATCTGTCATAGCTGGTGTGATTGCCATTTTATTCTTGGTCATTGCACAAAAAAGCCCTGCTGTTCAAACAAAAAGCGTTCTAAAAGAAGCTCCCTGGGCGATCGTTTTCTTTTCCATTGGTATGTACGTTGTTGTCTATGGCATGCGAAATGCAGGGCTTACTGATGCTCTTTCAAGCGTGATTCAAGCTGTAGCAGATCAAGGTTTATTAACAGGGACTCTTGGTATGGGATTTATAGCAGCGATTCTTTCATCTGTCATGAATAATATGCCAACGGTCATGATCGATGCATTGGCCATATCCGGCACCGATACACAAGGAATGATGAGAGAAGCGTTAATATACGCAAATGTCATTGGTTCTGATTTAGGACCAAAAATTACGCCCATTGGCTCCTTAGCAACACTACTATGGCTCCACGTCCTTTCTCAAAAAGGTGTGAAGATTTCCTGGGGGACATATTTCAAAATAGGGGTCATTTTAACTGTACCAACGCTATTCATCACACTTTTAGCATTGTATTTCTGGCTAATGATTATACATTAAAGGAGACGATCAACATGTCAAAGAAAACAATATACTTTTTATGTACCGGTAATTCTTGCCGCAGTCAAATGGCTGAAGGTTGGGCTAAAAAACATCTTGGAGATGAGTGGAAGGTCTATAGTGCTGGTATCGAAGCTCATGGGTTAAATCCGAATGCTGTAAAAGCAATGAAAGAAATAGGGATTGATATTTCTAATCAAACGTCTGACCTGATTGATCAGAAAATATTGCATCACGCTGACTTAGTCGTAACACTATGCGGGGACGCAGCTGATAAATGCCCGATGACTCCACCTCATGTCAAACGTGTCCATTGGGGCTTTGATGATCCAGCAAAAGCAGAAGGAACAGAAGAAGAGAAGTGGGCATTTTTCCAAAGGGTAAGAGATGAAATTGGAGATCGATTGAAACAGTTTGCTGAGACTGGAGAATAGGTGCTGACTTTAAGGCGAATTCCATTGAAAATCTAATAATGAAGAGGGCCAAGTCACTGGCTCTCTTTTTTTGCATTAATTAATAGATAAGACATAATCGTTCATAAGATTTATGTCATAGTTCTAAATTTATATTTTTATTGTAATAAATTGAAAATAATCATATAATAGGTAATGTTTAAAATACTAATATTGGAGGTTTTATGTGGAAATTTAAAGAATTAATAACAGATAAACAATTTTTAACTTGGGCTATAGGCATCCTTCTTATAACTATACCAAGTTGTGTGGGTACGATCATTTCATTTCTAGACTTTGATGCTCGTAGTAGATTGATTATTTTGCTTATGGTAGTAGCATTATCACTAGTCATAATAATTTTTCGTTTCATTAGATTACTTTTTCTGAGTAACATCACTCTTAACCTCAATGGTTCCGAAGTTGAAATTAAAAAAGGTAATATTTTTGAAGTGCCACGAAATAATTATAAAGTTATAGCATTTAATGAGTTTTTTGACACTCAGGTAGATGATGTAATAATTGCCCGCGAAACATTAAATGGTCAGTATATAAATCGATATTATTCAGATCAAGATATCTCAAAGTTAGATCAGGAAATTAAAGATGACGTGAAACTTAAAATTGAAGAAAAGAATGTTGAAAGACCTCTTGGGGGAAAAACAACACGTTACACATTGGGATCAGTCTTTAAAGATATGGATTTTTTTCTTGTCGCTTTTTCGAAGTTCGATAGGGAGAATCGTGCCCATTTAAAGCTTAATGAATATGCGAGTTGCATGCTAAATGTATGGAATGAAGTCAATACTTTACATGCAAGCAAAGAAGTGTTTATTCCCTTATTAGGTTCTGGGATAACAAGACATGTGGATTCTGATGTTGGAGTCAATGAACTATTACATATAATGTTGTGGACATTTCAAATCAGTAAATTAAAGTTTAGAGAACCAGCCAAAGTTACAATTCTTTTATACAAAGATGATCACAAGAAGATTAATTTTTATAAGTTAAAGGAGTTTGAGAAGAATGGGTTATAGAAATGGAAATTATGCAGCATTCTATGTCAGTGAACCGTTTAATGAAAGTAGTTTAGGGGCTAATGCGACAAAGGATTTTGTGTCATATAACATGTTAAGAGCATGGAAAGGCAAAGATAGTAACTACCCATTTAATGACTCCCATGATAAGACGTACAATGTACGGGACGGAAGTGACTGGGATAAAACATTAAAGCCAAGATTAAGAAAAAGATTAGATCAATCAAAAAATATAATCTACTTCTTAAGTAAGCATACTGAAAACAGCAAAGCTTTGCGAGAAGAAATTGATTACGGAATTAATGTGAAGGGGCTACCAGTTATCGTTGTATACCCTGAACTTTCCGAAAAGAGTGACATCATCGACTGCACTACAAAGACTATCAGATCCGAAGTGGTAAACTTATGGAGTAGAGTCCCTATTTTTAATGACTCTATGTTAAAGGTACCAACTATTCATATTCCATACAAAAAACACCTAATTAAACAGGCTTTAGAGGACAAAGATTTTATGGTTAATTCAAAAATCGCTGCAGGTTCGTATCATTTTTATCGATGTTAATATATTATGGGGACTTTATTCAAGTCCTATAGGTAATTCATTTAGTCAATAATTAAATTCAAAAACTTTTATGACTGATTTAATTTATTGGACATAGAGGTTTTTGATTTTTCATATTACATACAAAAAGGTAGTTGGAGATGGATAAGAGGGAGTGTACAACAATGGATCCACTTTTACCTTCTAGTACATAAATCACATTGTTCTATCTAAGTCAAAAGGAGAGGTTATTTTTGAATGACAGTAGAAGGAAAGATATCCAACAAACAGGGCGTGAGTTAGCTCTTGATACTTTTTTAAATGTTAGTAGTGACACAGCTGCTGATATTGCAAAGGAATCTTTAACAAGCATGACAGGTGATATTCTTGTTGATGCAGCAAGTTCACTCATTCCTGGGATCTCAGGTGCGGTTCAAAGTTATAAACGTACCCGTTTTGAAAGAAACATCAAAACATTCACAGAAGAATTGCAATCTAAAATAGAGGAAATTCGTTTAAATCTAGAATTAAAAACATTTGAACAAAAAGAACAGATTGATCAGTTATTTCAATATGTGCTGGATTACGTTATAGACGAACAGCAGGAAGAAAAAATCCAATATATGGTAAATGGATTCGTGAATATTACTGAACATCACCATGTTTCGAATGACTTTATCCTAACCTATTACGACGTCTTAAAAGAACTTAGAATGGTGGATATATCTGTCCTTAGACTTATGTATGTTTCTCGTTTTGCAATTGATCAAGAATCAAAAGAAACGTTTCAGGAAATTATGGACAGACATGGTATAAGCTATGAGCAGTATAAAGCAGTTCGTAGAAATCTACTTAGGATAGGAGTGTTAACAACAAGAACCGACTTGGAAATCACGGATGATCTTGAGGAAATTTCAAAAGCATTTAAAGAACTACACTCCTTTTTAGACAAGTTGACAAATCCGAAGTTTAAACGTTCATTACCAAAATTAAAAGAGCCAAAATTTAAGTCAAAAGACAATTTTGAGATCTCCAAGTTTGGACGTGATTTTGTAGAATTTTTCTTAGAGTCAGAACAACCAGTTAGTGAACAGGAGATTTAATAAATTTTTGTTTTGCTCTTAAATTTTGTAGGAATCATGGTAACAAGTATCACTGGCTAACAGTTATGAAAAAGAACAAATTAAATTACACGTAGGGAAAGTTGAAGATTTAATAAACAATGGATCCATTTTTAACTCGAGGACAGGAAGGGGGTTCAGCATGAACCCTTGTTCACGTCCTGAATGGACCCTTATTCATGTCCCTGTACAACAATGGATCCACTTTTATGTTCCTTTTACAGGAAGTAAAAGTGG
This sequence comes from Bacillus zhangzhouensis, assembly GCF_000715205.1. Lineage (GTDB taxonomy): Bacteria > Bacillota > Bacilli > Bacillales > Bacillaceae > Bacillus > Bacillus zhangzhouensis. The sequence goes on from NZ_JOTP01000043.1 coordinate 14,249, forward strand.
ATCCATTATTATTTAGGGAAGTAAACATAGATCCATTCTGAACGACTGAACCACTACTACTGAGATATTTTGAATATTTATAGAAGGGTATTGTAGAACATTGTCGAATCTTTATAGAATATCTTGTTAAAAGAGGTGTATACATGTATTCGCCCATTAACATTAAAAGAAGCAGCAAATTCGGAAATAATTATTGGGAAGCCTACAGTCCTAAATTAAAAAGGAATGTTCGTTTGTTCAGTGATCTAGAATATGATTTTTGGGTTCTTGTTGAAACAGACCCTAAAATCCCCAATTTTTGTGAAAGACCTTTTGAATTTTAGTATTTCTATATATTTCTAAATTT
>NZ_JOTP01000044.1 GCF_000715205.1 Bacillus zhangzhouensis
TTAGTATGCTTTTCTCTATTATAAAACGGGGGAATGGAAACTTTAAGGAAAAAAATAAAGCTGTCGAGATTTTCTCGACAGCCTGAGCACACCTTTATAGGGTGTGCTTCTTTTTTACATTTGGTATTTTTTCTTAAATAGTTCGGCTCTACCGCCTCTTTCTCCGAATTTCTGGCGTCCTGTATAAAATGGATGCGTATCAGAGCTTGTTTCTACCTTAATGACAGGATACGTTTTCCCATCATCCCACTCTACAGTTTCGTTTGATGTCTTTGTTGATCTACTCAAGAAGCGATAACCGCTGTTTACGTCCATAAATACAACTTCATGTGAGGTTGGATGAATATCTCTTTTCAATGTCAAAAACTCCTTTCGCAACAAAACGTAATTATTACGCTTTATGATTATATTCTACTCCCTCTTTTACAACTTGTCAAAAAACAAGCTTTCTTAGCCAGGAAGAATAATCTAAAAATGGTGGAGAATAATAAGCATCATGAAAAAGAGAAGTGATAAGAAAGGCGGAGAAAAAATTGACTGATCTCGTTTTAGCTAGAAGCCTGTTCGGCACAACAATGGGCTTTCATATTATTTATGCCTCGCTTGGTGTCGGCATCCCGCTAATGATTTTATTAGCTGAACTCATCTTTCAAAAAACGAAAGACCCGCATTATGCCGTCATGGCCAAGCGATGGACAAAGGCACAGGCTGTCCTATTAGGCGTTGCCATTCCAACAGGTACCATTGCCGGTACGCAGCTTGCCCTACTATGGCCAGGTTTTATGGAGGTTATCGGAAAGGTCATGTCACTTCCATTTCAGATTGAAATCTATGCTTTCTTTATTGAAGCATTATTTATGTCTATTTATGTGTACGCAGCGGATCGCCTCTCACCTGCTATGCGCATCATTACCGTAATTTTTGTCGTGATTGGCGCAGCCGCTTCAGCGATTCTGATTACAAACGTACATGCTTTTGAAGGAACACCTGCTGGCTTTCAGATGGTCAATGGAGAAATCACGAATATCGAGCCCTGGAAGGCCTTTTTCAATCCAAGTTTTGTTGTGACCGCTACACATGTCGTGCTGTCTGCTTTTACAACAGGTGCTTTTGTGATTGCTTCAGTGGCTGCTTTTAAAATGCTCAAAACAAGAAAAAACGAGAAGCTCTATTCGTTTCATCGAAAAGCCCTTTTTCTTGGACTCATTGTAGGTGGACTTTTCTCTTTTCTTACAGCCTTAAACGGTCACGAATCCGCTCAGCTCCTGTATGAATATCAGCCTGAAAAGTTAGCGGGTGCAGAAGGTTTATTTGAAACGCAATCACATGCGCCTCTTGCAATAGGTGGTTTTACTGATGCCGATTCGCAGGAAATTAAAGGTGCGATTGAAATCCCATGGGCCCTTAGTTTTCTGGCAGGAAATAGCTTTGATACGGTGGTCAAAGGCTTAAATGATTTTCCTCGTGACGAGTGGCCGCCTTTATTTATTCACACGTTATTTAACGGCATGGTCATTATTGGATCAGTGCTCATTCTATTTGCTATGTTAGCACTGTTCTATCGTAAAATTTTAAAACGTGAACATTATCCGAAGTGGCTCCTTTTTCTTTACTTATTCGGCGGACCACTAAGTCTCTTGGCCATTGAATTCGGCTGGATTTTTGCATGTACAGGCCGCCAGCCATGGGTCATTTATCGAATGCTTAAAACTTCAGAGGTTGTCACGTCATCAGGCTCTATTGGGACACTCTTCATTCTTTTTGCCATTGTCTATCTCATTTTAGGCATAGCAACCGTTATTGTACTGACGTACTACTTTAGAAAACATTCAATTGAAGAAGACCTACGGTTAACAGAATCTTAAAAAGGGAGCGATCTTGATGCAAATGGATGTTACAACTGATGCGCTCATTGCAATCACCATCTTATGGGGATTCGTTTTTATCTACGCAGTGATGGCATCAATGGATTTCGGCGCAGGATTTTGGTCGATGATTTATATGAATAGAGAGCAAACAAAGGCTGCTAATATCGCAAATAAGTATCTCTCTCCAACATGGGAAGTGACAAACGTATTCATTGTGGCCATCGTCGTCGCTTTGTTTAGCCTGTTTCCAGGTGCGACCTTTGTACTTGGCACCGTTTTATTAATACCAGGCAGCATCATTTTATTGCTTCTTGCACTGCGAAGCGGGTTTCTCGTATTTTCTCATTCACTGCCTAAAAAATACCGGAAAGCCGTCACATACATTTCAGGGATTAGCGGCTTTATCATTCCGTCCATCCTCATCATGGTTCTTCCGATTACCCATGGTGGGTTTATCTTTCAGGAGAACAACATCTACTCGTTAGATTTAGGACTGGTCTTTACAAGTGCAAATGTCTATTCCTTCGTGGGCTTTGCGATTTTCAGCACCCTTTTTCTCTCGTCTTTGCTTTTAGCTGATTTCTCTAATGTGGCAGATGAAGATGAAGCCTACAGCATTTATAGAAGAGGTGCTCTCATTACTGGTCCGCTTTCTCTCATGATGGCCTTCTTTATCATGCTGACTCTTCGAAGCGAGGCCAATTGGCTGTTTTCAAAAATGATGGAGAACATCCCCATTCTGATTGTTTCCCTGCTCATGTTTTTGCTTGCAGGATTGGCCCTATTTATACCAAACAGCCGATTTAAGCATCGGAGAGGGAGACCACGTTTAGCCGTCATTGCGATTACCATTCAATATTTCTTAGCAAGCTATGTGTATGGACGTGCACATTTGCCCTATATGGCTTATCCAGATATTACAATCATGTCTGGATTTACAGACCCTGTCACATTTAGGGCATTATTTATTACGTATATTGTAGGTTTTATCATCTTATTTCCTGGGTTCTATTTCTTCTGGAAATTATTTATGAAGGATAAGCGTTATATACGTCAGGAAGATTAACATGAATGGACGACGTTCATTTCGGTTACATTATAAAAGAAAGAAAGACATACTCAAAAGGAGGTCATCTGTATGAGTCAAAAAATCCTTTGTGAAGTAAACAACTGTTCCTATTGGAATGCTGGAAATCGCTGTGGTGCAGATGCAATCTATGTCGTCAGCCATACAGGAAATACGGCTGAGAAAAGTGAAGAAACTGACTGTAAAACGTTTAAACCTCAAGATCTTTAAGTCTCATTAAAGGAGGCGCTTCACTTTGAAACACGATCGGCTGCTTCAAACGTTTTTTGACGATATTCATGACGCGGACGAAGCCACATTTTATCAGGCAGCTCACTCCTTTTTAAACCTTTGGGATGATGAATATGGTCATGTAACAAACATGCCTCATGAGATGCATCAGTATATTGGACAGCTTGCTTACGACAGCGAGCTGGTAGAAGAGTAAGAAAGAGCGGATCACCGCTCTTTCTTTTTTGTTCAGACAGGAAGGAAAAACTTTCCCCCACTATACATATTTTCTATTGGATGTGCAAAAGGTGATAATCTCGTTTTCATTTCACAAAATCATGTTTTGTAAATACGTCAATTTTATCTGAAAAAGAACGGAGCGCTTGATAATCAACTTCCACACCCATTCCTGGAGAACGAGGCACCTCAATAAACCCATTTTCAACTTTGATTTCAGGAAAAATGATATCCTGCTCCCAGTATTTTGACGAAGCTGAAATATCACCTGGGATTGTAAATTGCGGAAGCGAAGCAAGTGCCACGTTCTGCGCGCGAGAAATGCCTGTTTCAATCATCCCCCCACACCATAAAGGAACTTGATGCTCCTTACAAAACGCATGAATTTTAAGTGCTTCTGTCAGCCCGCCAACTCGTGAAGGCTTCACATTAATAATTTGACAGCTGCCTAGTTCTATAGCCTTTCGGGCATCGTCTAAAGAACAAATACTTTCGTCCAAGCAAATAGGTGTTTTTAAATGCTTTTGCAAATGACGATGATCCACAATATCATCAGCAGCTAAAGGCTGTTCAATCATTAATAAACGAATGTCATCGAGCTGCTTCAGTTTGCTAATATCCTTTAATTCATAGGCAGAGTTTGCATCCGCCATTAACGGAAGATCAGGAAAAGACTCTCGTATCTTTTGAAGAAGTCCAATATCTTGTCCCGGCTTAATCTTCACCTTCACACGCTGGTAGCCTTGGTCAACATATTGCTGAATTTGCTGAAGCATTTCATCAATGGGTCCTAAACCCGCCACAACACCAGATGGAATTCTCTCTTTTTTGCCGCCTAATACGTCGCGTAAGGACTTATTCTCACGCTTCGCATAAATATCCCAAACAGCCGCTTCAATTCCCGCTTTGGCCATTCTATTGCCTTTAAAGTGATATAGGCTATCTGGAATTTCTGAAGGATGTGTAAAAGAACGCGTCAGCACATTCGGAATAAAGAAAGCCCTTAGCATGTGATAACAGGTTTCGATTGTTTCTTCTGTATACCACGGGGAAGAGAAGGCAGACACCTCTCCCCACCCAGTCAATCCTGTTTGATCTTTTACCTCGACAATAATAAACTCACGCTCTGAGATTGTTCCTAAACTTGTTGTAAATGGCTGCTTGAGCTTCATCGTGACATGATATAATATCACTCGTTCAATTTGAATCATCTCAAAAACCCCTTTGACTTGAGTCTGTGCCTCTGCAATTTATTCGACGCATTTCTTGGCAGCTCGTCCACAAATTGAAAAACAGCTGGCCATTTATACTTGGCTAAATGCGACTGACATAAAGCATAGAGCTCATTCTCAGGTATCTTATGGTCTGTCACAAGAAAGGCAGCAGGTACCTCTCCCCATCTATCATCATACATACCCGTCACTCCGGCTTCCTTTACATACGGATGTGTTAAGAGAACCGCTTCAATTTCTGCAGGATAAATATTCTCTCCACCAGAAATAATTAAATCTGAACGTCGGTCGAGCACAAATAAAAACCCTTCCTCATCCACATATCCAATATCACCTGTTTTCAGCCAGCCTTGATCAAAGGCAGCAGCGGTTTCTTCTTCACGGTGTAGGTATCCTTTCATTACATTTGCACCTTTAACCATGATTTCACCATGCTCAAAAGGTCGACAAGTGCGTTGACCATCTTGAATCTTCAGTTCACACCCAAATAGAGGTTTTCCCGCCGATCCAAGCTTTTCTACACTAAATTCAGGCGCAAGTGTCACAATTTGTGAGCAGGTTTCCGTCATACCGTACGATTGAAACACAGGAAAGCCCTTCTCTTTGCTCTCTTGAAGCATGGCATAAGGCGCGGGCCCTCCGCCTAATAAAAGACAGCGTAAAGAAGACGGACATTCTTCTAACCTACTTAATAAACAGGATAACATCGTTTGAACAACTGAAATCATCGTCACACGATGCTGTTCAATTGAAGCCTTTACCTCATCGACATCAAATTTTTGATGAAGCACGACGGTCATGCCGTATATAACAGATTTAAATAGAGCTGATAAGCCGCTTATATGAAAAAGGGGCAGCGCAATAAGCCAGCGGTCGTCCTCTCTGAGGCCTACATTCAGTGCAGAGGAAACTGCACTATGAAAATGATTGCCAAACGTTTGCTCCACCCCTTTTGGACGCCCTGTCGTTCCAGATGTATACATGATGGTCGCTGTTTCATTCAAATCAAAGTCTTTCTCGATTTTCTTTTTATGATCTTGATCAGCTTCAGGCAAAGTTTCAATTGTATAAACAGGTAAATCACCATCATGATCATTTGCATAAACAGGTTCTGTTAATAAAGCCGCTGTTTTTGCATCTTCAAGCTGATAGAGCCTTTCAACTTTTGTTAACTTATTGTTCAATAGCACGATTTTTAATCCTAATAAAAAACAAGCATGAACAAGCATCACCATTTGAGGATGATTGTTCATCAAAAGCGCAACCGTCTCCCCTTTTTTCAGTGATGTACGTGCAAGTCTATTTGAAAGCTCATCTACTTCAAAGGCTAATTCGCGAAATGTCCACTTTTTATCTTGATAAATGAGCGCGACTCGGTCTGGCGTTAAATAGGCACGGTGCAGCAGCCAATTGGGTTGCTTCATCATGACACCTCCTTTTCGTAAAAGAAAACAGCTTAGTCTGATGCACTAAGCTGTTTTCATTCATATCATTGAATCAAGGGAAACGCGGGAACTGACCGAAATCCGGCTTGCGTTTTTCCTTAAAGGAATCGCGTCCTTCTTTTGCTTCATCTGTTGTGTAATAAAGAAGTGTCGCATCCCCTGCAAATTGCTGAATCCCAGCTAATCCATCCGTATCTGCATTAAATGCAGCCTTCAAGAATCGTAAAGCAGTCGGGCTCTTTTCTAGCATTTCCCCACACCACTTCACTGTTTCTTCTTCAAGCTGCTCTAATGGTACAACTGTGTTGACAAGTCCCATATCAAGCGCTTCTTGTGCATTGTATTGACGGCATAAGTACCAGATTTCTCTCGCTTTCTTATGACCAACAATACGTGCAAGATAGCCTGAGCCATAACCAGCATCAAAGCTGCCTACTTTTGGTCCTGTTTGTCCAAAAATGGCATTGTCTGCTGCAATGGTCAGATCACAAACGATATGAAGAACATGTCCCCCGCCAATCGCATAACCTGCAACCATCGCAATGACTGGTTTTGGAATGACACGAATCAAACGCTGTAAGTCTAATACGTTGAGACGCGGAATTTGATCGTCTCCTACATAGCCGCCATGGCCGCGTACTTTTTGGTCTCCACCAGAACAGAATGCTTTACCTCCAGCACCTGCAAGTACGATCACGCCAACATCAGAATTATCACGAGCGCGTGAAAATGCATCAATTAATTCACTGACGGTCTTTGGTGTAAACGCGTTATGTACATGTGGACGGTTAATGGTGATCTTTGCAATCCCATGATACGTTTCATATAAAATTTCGTCATACTGACGCTCAGTTTGCCATTCAATAGCCATCAATATTTCCTCCTTTAATCTTGCGCTAAAATAAACTCACTTACTATTTTACCAAAAAAATGTGGCTGTTCCACATGAACTGTATGCCCAGCATGCTCTGCCAATGTTAATTGACTACCTTCAAGCTCCTGCTGCATACATTTGGCGATATGACAGAACTTTTCATCAAGCGTTCCGCATATGAACAAAACAGGCAGTTTAATATGCTTTAGTGCCTGCCACATAGACGGCTGTGAACCTGTTCCTATGCCTTCTAGGCTGCGAGCTAGCCCAAGGGGATTGGATTTTAGCCTTCCCTCTCTCAGTTGAGCCAGTCTGCCTGCTGGTAAGGATTTCTGCGAAGCAAACAGCGGAATGTTCTCCCAAAAATCCACAAACTGAGTTAAGCCTTCATGTCTAATCTTTTGAGCCAGCTGATGATCATGCTTTAGCCTTGTCATCCGCTCCTTGAAAGAACGAAGCCCTGGAGACGCACTCTCAAGGATCAGTTTGTTTACACGTTCTGGATAACGGGAGGTAAACGATAAAGCAATACGCCCTCCCATAGAATATCCGAGAATATTCACTTTGTGAAGCTTTAATTGATCTAAAATTTCAGCAAGATCTGTCAGCTGCTGCGACATCGCATATCTTCTCACGCTTTTTGGTGAGTCCGTGCGGCCATGCCCAAGCAAGCTGACCTGAATCAATCTTGTATTCTCCGTATAAGCATTCAGAAACTGCCAAGAGGCGGCACTACCTGTAAATCCATGTAAACATAACGTGGCATTCTCAGCCGATCGGTTTTGATCCACCACCTCATACGCAACACCATCACGCATTCGTATTATGAGAGAAGACATTCTTTTTTCACTTCTCCTAAAATCTCATCCATCATCTGGCGGTGCTTGCCTACACGGGAATGCCGGTCTGTTTCAATTTCAATTAAATGAAGCCCAGGCTCATGGATATGCGACATGTACACATCGTGTAATTCTTGCTTCGTTGTTGGCTTCGAATAGGTTCCCCCATACAGCTTCGATGCATACTCAAAATTCAGCCCAGTCGGCGTACCGAAGAGTTTCTCATAATACGGCTCATCAGATGCCTGCGGAAGGAAAGAAAAGATTCCTCCACCATCATTGTTTAACAAAACAACCGTCAGTGGAATTTCCATCAACTTAGCAGCAAGAAGCCCATTCATATCATGGTAAAAAGACAAGTCTCCAATGACCAAGGTAATCGGTTGTTTCAGAGCCGCATACGTTCCGAGTGCTGTGGACACAACGCCATCAATGCCATTTGCCCCGCGATTCGCCAGCATACGAAAAGATTTCGACTGAGTTTCAAAAAATGTATCCACATCACGAATCGGCATACTATTTCCGATAAAAAGCACACTCTCCTTTGGCAAGAGGTGCTGAAGCTGACGATACACATTTCCCTCGAATGTCAGGTCCTCATCAGAATATTGGGCTGCATGCGTTCTAAAAGAAGAATTGACACTCTGCCAGCAGTTTAAGTAATTTGTATCCTCACGTTGATCCGCTCTATTTAAGACTTCATCTACAAAAGTAGCCACATGACTTTCAATCACGTATGATGCACTTAATCCAGGATCTCGAAAACCTCCGCCAGCATCTACGACAATCTGCTTCACTTCTGCATGCTTTTCCAACCACTTGAATAAAGGCTTAGACACAGGCATCGGTCCAAAACGAATCACCATATCAGGCAATAGATGCTGCTGTAATGCTTGATCTTTCAATAAAGAATCATACGCATCGATAATCAACTCTTCATTTTCATGCCCATTTCGCAAATGAGAAAGCGGGTCAGCTAAAATGGGAACATGCAAGGCTTTCGAAAGACGTAACACTGCCTCTTGCTCTTCCTTCGTATGAAGTTCACCAGCAACAATCAGCCCTCTTGTAGATTGGTTCATGATTGTCACTAATTCAGACATGACATGATCATTTGGGAAAGCGTGACCTGCTGATAATACCTTTTTCGTGTCTGTTGCTTCTCTATGAAAAGGATCAATGGCCAGATCAGGAAGCAACGGTTCTCTCAGTGGCACATTGACCTGAACAGGTCCCTTTGGCTCCTGCATTGAGATGTGACTTGCTCTAGCGGCAGCAGTCTGTACATACCGAAGCATCGTTTGACTTTCTTCAGGCAATGCTAAGTCTGTGAACCATTTAACAAACTTACCGAATAAGAATTGCTGATCAATCGCTTGAGGTGCCCCAACTTCCCTCAATTCGTGCGGCCGATCAGCAGTTAAAACAATGAGTGGTACCCTTGAATAATGCGCCTCTACAATGGCTGGGTAAAAGTTAGCAGCTGCCGTACCTGATGTACAAATGAGCAGCACTGGTTTTTGACTCGCTTTCGCAAGACCAAGCGCATAAAAAGCAGCAGATCGTTCATCCACTAACACATGGACATTGATGTCTTGATGGGCAAGAGCCAGCATCGCAAGCGGGGTTGAACGAGAACCAGGACAGACAACCGCCTCCTTCACACCACCTTGTACAAATTCATCCATCAATCTGCCAATATATGTTGTCATGATTTGATTATTCAATAGGACGACCTCCAAGAGCAGACAGCATTGGTCTTAATTTCACTTGCGTTTCCTCGTACTCCTGCTTTGCAAGGGAATCCTCGACAATTCCGCAGCCTGCGAACAAACGAACATGGTCTTCCTCAATAAGACCTGACCGAATCGCCACAGCAAATTCTCCATTGTCCTGAGAATCAATCCAGCCAACCGGTGCGGCATACCAACCACGTTTCAACGGTTCGATTTCACGGATCACCTCAACCGCCTTTTCCTTCGGATATCCTCCTAATGCCGGCGTTGGATGGAGCTGCTCTATTAATGAAAAGAGGGAACAGCTGCTTTTGATTTCTCCTACAATCGGTGTAAATAAATGCTGAATGTTTTTTGTTTTATAAAGACTTGGTTGATTAGGTTTATGCACGTGATGGCAGTTTGCCTCAAATGCTTGCTCAATCATATTGACGACAATTTGATGTTCAATCAAATTTTTCTCATCGTGAAGCAGTTCCTCACCCAATGCTTGATCTTCGGTTTCATCTTTCCCACGTACAATAGAACCTGCTAAGCAAGATGAAAAGACTTCTTCACCGCTTTTTTTGACTAAACGTTCCGGCGTAGCTCCGACAAACGCTTGTCTTCCCTGTTCTATAGCAAATACGTAACTCGTCGTTTGGTGCTTTAATAATTCTGCTAATAGTGGAGCAAGTTCAATTTGATTTTTATAGTGAAGCAAGACTTCTCTTGCTAAAACAACCTTTTCATATTCGTTCGCACGAATGTGTTCTGTCGCTTCAAGGATTGCCTTCATCCATTCCGTCACATCCAGTTCTTCCATATGAACTAGCTCAGCTTGTCCATCAGTTCGTACCGGTAATGTCTCGAAACGAGAGGCTTTCTGTTCTACCTCTTGAATGAGCTGATGAACATTCCCGTCCACCTGCTTCCATTCATTGATCGTAAGAAACGTGCCTTCTTTGGAGACAGTCAGCATCATAGATGGCACAAAAAAATGAGCCTCGCCAAACGCTTCCCAGTGACGCGCCTTCTTTTCATACGGATCAAATGAAAATCCTCCAAATAAAAGCGGACCAACAGCTGCTTGCTTTAGCTCCTTCTCATCATGAAAATGGAACATGTGCTGTTTTAGCTGTTCCCATTCATGATGAACTGTATCGAATCGTTCCTTGCCTTGCTCAGATGATTTAATGACGGCCGCTCTGCCAAGTCCAGAAAATATCATTTGGCTTTCTGGATCAGACCAAAAAAACCGCTCGCCTAAAAAATCCGCTTCGCCACTTTGGAAAAAGGCAAGAGGATCTAGATCGTCAACTCTTCTGGAGTAGCTTATCAAAACAGCATGGTTGACGTTATTCGCTTCTTCTAATGTCGCAAGCGCTTCCTGCCGGAAAGTACTTTGCACTGTTGTCACCATGATACATTCCTCCAAAATCCATGAAATAACATAAAAAATAAAACCATCATGTAAAAAATACATGAACATTCGAGTATGTCGAATGACCTGTTTTTCTATTATAAACCTTAACAGATGAACTTAGTAAAGAAAACAGCTTTTAAAACCTCGAATCCTTATTATATCACGCTTTCAAGATTTTTTCGCTCCCGCTTATCGAAACGAGAGCATCTAAAGAAAAATGGCAGGACCTGTTCTAAGATCAAGCTTCTCTCTATATGGCAACGATTAGCAAACATCTTTTTCAGGTTTCATCGCATCAATATATTGACACCCTTTTGAACTTTGCTAAACTGGAATTTGGACGTGTACGTATTTTTTTATTTAAAGGAGTATATTTTATGCAGCATCAATCGATAACAGATCAGCTTTCACCGATTAAGCCTGATAAAAACTGGCGAATTTGGTGGAATTTACTACGGCCGCATACATTAACAGCGGCATTTATTCCCGTTACTTTAGGAACTGTTCTAGCACTTCCGAGTGGTCAAATACATGTTGGGCTATTTTTAGCTATGCTATTTGCATCTATGTTTATCCAAATCGCAACGAACATGTTTAATGAGTATTTTGACTATGTTCGCGGGTTGGACAATGAGCAATCTGTCGGCATCGGCGGCGCCATTGTTAGAAATGGTGTGAAACCAAAAACAGTTCTCAGCCTCGCCTATGCATTATTCGCGCTTTCTTTATTACTTGGGGTTTATATTTGCATGATGTCTAGCTGGTGGATTGCACTTATAGGACTTATTTGTATGGCAGCAGGTTATTTCTATACCGGTGGACCTGTACCAATTGCTTATACACCATTTGGAGAACTTGTATCAGGTGCTTTTATGGGATTAGGGATTATCCTCATTAGTTTCTATATCCAAACAGGCACATTGACGTCAAAAGCTATTCTCGTGTCATTGCCGATTTCTATTTTAGTTGGAGCCATCTTACTGTCGAACAATATCCGGGATTTAGACGGCGACAAGGAAAATGGACGTAAAACACTTGCTATCCTTGCTGGACGTAAAAATGCAGTGAACATTCTACTTTCTATGTTTTTGGTATCATATGTACTCATTTTTGTTTATATCTTCACAGATATCGTTGGTCTTTGGAGTCTGCTTGTTTTACTCAGTGTGCCAAAAGCATATACAGCCATTAAAGAGTTTAAGCAAAAAGAAAAGCCAATTGAATTAATGAATGCGATGAAATCTACAGCTCAAACCAATACTTTTTTCGGTTTCCTGTTAACGATCGCATTAATACTACAATATTATATTGCGTAATATCCAACGCCTGCAGCCGCAGGCGTTTTTTTATGAGGAATTGCTTCAAATTGGAACTAGTCTTACATGCAAAATTGCTCATACTAACAATATGTTTGATATGAAAGGATGATCGCTTTGTTGTCTAAAGACGAATTACATCATTTGAAGCAGCGACTTCTCGATGAAAAACAAGAAATTGAAGCCAATAGCCATGACGAAGAACAGAAAGTATCATTTCCTTATGATGCAGTCGGAGAACTGTCTGCCTATGACAACCATCCTGGTGACCAAGGAACAGAACTGTTCGAGCGCGGAAAAGATATTGCCTTAAACAGTTTGGCACATGAACATTTGTCAGACATCAATGAAGCACTCCAAGCAATCGCAGACGGCTCATATGGTGTGTGTAAGGTATGTAAAGCCCCTATTCCTAAAGAACGATTAGAAGCCTTGCCTACCGCCGTCACATGCCTAGAGCATTCAAAAGAGCAGACCGTTTCACAAAATCGTCCCATTGAAGAGGATTTATTAAATCCGCCATCAGGACAATTTGAAAATGAAGAAAGTGCTGCCTACGATGGAGAAGATGCATATCAAGACGTAGAACGCTACGGCAACTCTGATACCCCGTCCGATATGGAATTTCCTCCGCAAACTTACGATGATGTGTATACACAATCAGAAGATGAAGATTATGTTGAAGACTATGAAGGATTCGCGGCTGCTGATATCGAAGGCAAAGCAAGCAAGGTGTATCCAAATAAAGCACACGAAGCTTATGAAGATGCATTAGATGAAGAAGGCGTCATGACGGTGTTTGGTGACTTGAAGCCATACGAAGAAGAACCTTATACAGAAAAAAATCAATAGTCCCCTCATATTGGGGGCTTTATGTTTATATCATGTAATAATTGGGAAATCACTTTAAGAGTGAATTTGATTGGAGGAGATTCTTGATGGCTAGAAAAAGTATCATTTGGGCGATTATCGTCTTCTTTATTACATATGCTCTATTCTCTATTGCAGGGTTCTTGTTCCCTATCGACAGAGAATGGTATGATGCATTAAACAAACCGGAATGGACACCTAGTGGGGGCGTGATTGGAGCTGTCTGGGCTGTCTTATTTGCTCTCATCTCGTTGTCTGCAGCGATTATTTATGGGAAGTACGGATTTCAAAAAATCACTTTACCGTTTTGGATTCTTTTTCTTTTAAATTACGTGTTCAATCAAGCCTTTAGCTTTTTTCAATTTACACAAAAAGATTTGTTTGCCGCTACCATTGACTGTCTGCTTGTTGCACTGACAGCACTCGCACTTGTCATCGTCTCACGAAAGCTCAGTAAAGTCGTTTCTATATTAATGATCCCTTATGTCTTATGGGGATTCTTTGCGACATATTTGTCTTATATGATCTATTCCATGAATATGTAAAAAAAGACCGCGATAATGGCGGTCTTTCGTTTTGATAAAAAGAAAAAAGAGATCTTTCATAGATCTCTTTTCAAAATGACCCGTACGGGATTCGAACCCGTGGCTATTTTTAGCTATGCTATTTGCATCTATGTTTATCCAAATCGCAACGAACATGTTTAATGAGTATTTTGACTATGTTCGCGGGTTGGACAATGAGCAATCAGCATCTACGACAATCTGCTTCACTTCTGCATGCTTTTCCAACCACTTGAATAAAGGCTTAGACACAGGCATCGGTCCAAAACGAATCACCATATCAGGCAATAGATGCTGCTGTAATGCTTGATCTTTCAATAAAGAATCATACGCATCGATAATCAACTCTTCATTTTAATTACCATTTCGCAAATGACAATGACGGTAACATTTATTTTGAATTTG
>NZ_JOTP01000045.1 GCF_000715205.1 Bacillus zhangzhouensis
CCCGCCATAAACGTAAAAAATAAGCCTATACCTCGTATGGCTCACCTGTGGTTTCCTCATATTGTTCCGGTTTAATTCTCCCAGCCGCAACGGTGTTATACACCATTTCTTTTGACCATAATTCTCTATCATAAAAACTTTTGATTATGCTAAACCAATCAGTCATGATGATTCACCGCCTACCGCAAGCAAGTAATAAAGCTCGGCTATTTCCTTCTGCATGATCTCTATTTCAGACGTTAAAGCTTTCCTTTGGTCATCCTTTAAAAGAAGAAGATTTCATATTAATTAGTCGGACAAACGCAAAACCTATATCACCTAACTCACTTAATTATGCTGTCAATACAGTTGCCGATAATCAAAAACTAGAGAAAATTACCGTTCATGGTTTAAGACATACGCATGCGACTATACTGATAAGCAAAAGAATACCAGTCAAAGTAATTGCCTGATCGTCTTGGAAATTCCCCTCAAATGATCAATGACATATATATCCATACTTTCGAAGAATTAGAAATAGAATCAGTTGAAGTTTTTGAAGAGGCTATGAATTTATAATTTGGGGGATGTTTTGGGGGGGATTCTAAAACATTAAATTTCTAACCCTCCCTAATCCCTTTATACCAAAGGTTTTCTTTTTACAATAACTCTATTTGCAATTTACTAATAAAAACGTATAATTTATACTAAGCACAGGAAGACGAAAGACAAAGGAGAGAAAAAATGGACGATTATGCTCATACTAAAGACATAGAACCTACAGCAGAAAACATCGCAAAAGCCATTTATACTGTTAACCGCCATGCTAAAACCGCACCAAATCCCAAGTTTCTTTATCTTTTGAAAAAACGTGCGCTGCAAAAAATATTGCAAGAAGGTAAAGGAAAAAAAGTGGGCCTACATTTCTCTAACAATCCCAAATATAGTCAACAACAGTCAGACGTGCTGATTGAAATTGGAGATTATTATTTTCACCTGCCACCAACCAAAGAAGACTTCGAATTTTTGCCACACTTAGGAAATTTAAATCAATCATATCGCAATCCGAAAGCGAATATGTCATTAAACCGAGCAAAGCACATCCTTCAAACGTATGTCGGTTTAAAAGAAAAACCTGCCGCTACAAAACAAAAATCACATTATACGAAACCCGTCTTTAAACGACTCGGGGAAAGTTATTTTTAAACAGAAAAAAACCACTCAGGCCGAGTGGTTTTTTCTTTAGATAATAAAGTGATCAACCTTTTCAATGAGCTGATGAATTTCTGGTTTACTAATTTGATCATCTGCACCGATTGTTTCTCCTTTATGCCGCAAATCTTCAGTGATTAACGAAGAGAAGATAAGAATCGGAATGGAACCTGTTAAAGGGTTTTCCTTTAGCAGTTTTGTTAATCGATGACCATCCATTTTTGGCATTTCAATATCTGTAATAATCATATCAATTTCGTCAGTCACACTGATTCCTTTGCTGACAAGATCCATGACGTGGTCATATGCCTGTTTGCCATCTTCAAAGGTCACAATGTTTTTATAGCCTGCTTCAGTTAATTCATTCGTTAATAGACGCATGAGAAGCGGAGAATCTTCAACGACATACAGCTTCTTCCCTGTTCTTCTCTCGTCTTTCTCACCGTCAAACATATGATACGTTTCTACTCCAGAAGCGGATTCAATATCATAAATGATTTTTTCGTAATCTGGAAGGAAAATCATTTTCCCATCAAGCTTAATAATGCCTGTTAAATGACGGTCCATGCCTTGATTGAGTGCAGTTGGCTTTTCAATCTCTTCCCAGCTGACGCGGTGAATTTGTGAAACCGTTCCTGTATGGAACACAAATTTCCGTTGGTTGAATTCAGTCACGATATACTTCTCTTGTTCGGACTGATCTGACTCGACATTAAAAAAGGAAAATAGATTGATGACTGGTAAAATCTCGCCTCGTAAACTAATCATACCTTCTACGTCTTGGTGAGAGTGCGGTACAACCGTCACCTCAACTGGCTGAATGATTTCTCTTACTTTCATCACGTTAATGCCGAATTGATTTGAACCAATTTCAAACTTCACAATTTCCAATTCATTTGTACCAGAGTCAAGTAAAATTTCTTGTTTGTTTAAAGCCACGGAAATCCCTCTATTCTTCAATATAAGATTGTACTTTTTATATCGGCAGCATGGGTAAAAAGTTGACGTTTCTTTACGCTTTCTCTCGTACGAATTGATGAATTACAAGTCCTATCGCTGCAAGGATGAGTAAAGACCCTAGTGCAAGACGGCTTGCGAAATTTCCGTGCTCTGCAAATAGCAGTGTGACTGAACCATAAATGATCGGTCCGACAATTGAAGACACCTTCCCTGAAAATGCAAAGAGACCAAAAAATTGTCCTCGTTTTTCCTTAGGTGTTAGCTCAATTATCAATATCCGTGATGCCCCCCAGCTCGCGCCAAGTGAGATCCCAAATAAACTGCCCGCTACCCAGAAAACCCATTCGGTTGAAGCTGTCACAGCTAGGATAAGCGCAACGATTAAAATGACATAAACGACTGTAATCGAGCGCTTTGCCCCAATCGCTTTTGTGATATATCCAAATAGAAAGGAGCCAATGATACTTGAAATCGTGGACACAAGATAAAGCAAAATAAATTGCCCAGCGGTAAAGCCAATGATAATTTTGGCATAAACAGCCATCATCGCAATCGCTGTCTGTAAGGCATCATTCATAAAAAAGAAGGCGATCATAAACATAAAAGCTGGCTTGTATTGCTTCATATCTTTAAACGTGCGAATAATCTCTTTATACCCGCTGAAAAAAGACGCTTTTTTCACTTGCTGTGGCAGCGGATGAGGGTCTTTCACAAAAAAGAGAAAGGGGAGAAAAAAGAGAAAGAATAAAAGAGCTGTTGGGATAAAGGCTTCATGAAACTGGTCATTTCCAACAAGTAAATAAACAGAGAGGCCGACAAGTGTCCCTAAATAGCCGACAGCAATGCTAAATCCAGAAATAAGAGGTATTTCATCCTTTGTCCCAAGGTCAGGTAATATCGTGTCATAAAAAACAAGACTAGAGTGATAGAAAAATTTCGCTATCACAAACAAGGTGACGACCACTAATAAGGAGACTGGCAGCCCAAACCATTCGTTTGAGAAATCAATCCCAGCAAAGATCCCCATCATCAACGTACAAGCAATACAAATCAGGGTGAACACCGTGATGTAGCGCTTTTTTTTCCCTGTACGATCGATTAGCACACCGTATAAAGGCGTAAAAATCACGAGGAAAAAGCTGGCTAGTGCGTTCGCATAAGAAATAAAGGTACTGGCGATCTGGTCCATTCTCGCACTGTCCCCTATCGTTTCCTGCAAATAGAACGGGAAGAAGATGGTGATCATATTTGATGAAAATATCGTATTTGCGAAATCATATAGTGCCCAGGCCAAAACAGGTGCTGTCAAAAACAGCCCGAAGCCTGCCCCTTTTTTCTGAACGGTCTTTTTTCCTGTTCTCACTATATTGTCTCCCTTCCCTGCCTTATTTTTCACTATCAATCTACTTTATGTGACGTTCCCCTCTTCCATACAAGCTATCTATGCAAAAAGCACCCCTTACTATATAGCAGAGGTGCTTTTTTTCATTATTTCTTCACAACAATGGTACTTGCAATCAAATCGTGAAGTGCTTGTTTTTTCTCTGTGAAAAAGGCAATGATGTAGCCAATACATAAGATTGGAGACAAAAAGCCTTTTGCAAAAAAGCGGCCTGTTGCTCTTCCGAATGTCACTTTTTCGCCCGTTACTTTTGTGACTTTGATCCCAAGAGCCATCTTACCAAGAGTTCCTTGCAGTTTTGATGATTCCATAATGGCGTAATAAAGCCATGTCACCACGATACCAATTAAGATCGTTGCTACGTAGAAAAAAATAAGTCCCATAATGACAGCCCATTCTTCATCCGTCATAACGGTTGTGGAATAGTAATAGCTGTCATCGTCTAACATCAATGCTGCCTCTGGGCTTGAGACAAAAAAGAGTGTCCCCAAAATAAACATGATGAAGGAATAAGGAACACCGATAATGACACCGTCCAAAAGGTGTGCAAGAAAACGATAGCCCACTCCTGCTAGCTCAGGATGCTTCTTTTCTTGAATGTGTGGTTCTGTTATGTTTGTTTCCATCCTATTTCTCCTTTATTATGTATGTTTTCTATAAATTTCTTATAATCATTCGTAATTATATCTTATGAATATAGCAAGATCAATGGAGCTTTACACTTTTACATATATTTTAGATCAGTTTGTCCTGAAGGATTTATGTGAATAAATACTGAAAATTTGTGAAAATCATGGCACTTCTAGTTCTTTTACCTCCTGATTTTTTAACATTTTGTGATATTTTTGTCTTGTCTCGATTCTTCTGTTGACAATCGGGCTTCACATGGTACAATAGTCAAGGATTTTTTAAAGAAAGGTGTTCATGATGGGAACTGTCGTACTATTAAAGAACAACGAAATGACTGTGATTGAAGATATTTGCGAAGCTGATTTTTTAGACATGAAGCATGGTTTGTCAAATGAAGACGCAGCTTATATCTCTTGGTATGAAGATTACGATACTGCTTATGGATATTGATTTCATTTCATAGATGAAGCGTAAAAAAAGGCGATACAACCTGTAGGTAGGTTGACCGCCTTTTTTACGTTTGTGAACTTCTTTCACTTTCAGGTTCCACATGAATAAAGATTTGCGCATGCGGAAATTCATGCTGAATCCTCTCTTCAATTCGATCACATAATTGGTGAACATCTTCAATGGTTGTTTTTCCATCCACAATCAAATGGAAATCAATATATTCTTCTGCACCAGACCGTCTTGTTCGAAAATCATGGTATTCAATAAATTCTTGGCTGAATGCTTGAATGATGGCTTCAATTGATTGTTCTTCCTCCGGTGTTAACCGAGCGTCTACAAGTGGAGGGAAGGCTTCCTTCATGAGTTTAAACGCTTCACGCATAATAAAGAGGGCCAGAACCATACCAATGATCGGATCAAGGAAATACCAATCTGTTAATGCCACAAGTAATAAACTAAATGCCACCCCTAATGACGTATAAACATCTGTTAAAAGATGCAGCGCATTCGATTTCATGGCGACAGAATGTACTCGCTCTGCCTCTTTATTCACGACTCTCGATACAACAAAATTGATAAGCGCGCCTAACAGCATGACCACAATGCCAAGAACAGGCAGCTTGACGGGCTCTGGATGCATTAATTTGTGAACACATTCGTATATAATCCAAATGCCAGCAACAAAAATCAACAGGGTCTCAATGGTTCCAGAAATATTTTCGACTTTTCCATGTCCATAAGGATGTTTTGAATCTGCTGGCTTTCTTGAAATACGAACAGAAATAAATGCAATAAAAGATGCCATTAAATCGAGAAAGGAATGAATGGCCTCTGATAAAACAGCAACAGATCCAGTTAACAGCCCTACAATGATTTTTAGGATGACAACAAATGTGTTACTCATCACGGATAGAAACGCTATTTTCGATGTCTTCGCTGATTGTTCCATCTATCGTCCTCCTTCAGGAGATCGTATGTCTGTGAAAGCAAATTCCATGACTTGATTCTCACGTTCTTTCATTTTACGCAGTTTTGACGTTTTCTAATCATCTTCATCACAGCCTGTATTTTCCGAGCTGGTTACGCTATAATAAATGTTGCTCTTTCTTCATATATCACACATGCTGTGATGTATAGGAGAATAGACTACATATAATGATATCCAATGCCCTTCCGCAGGTGACATTTATGCAGTGAATGGTAAAATAGGATAAAAACATAAATTTTTAAGGTGATGAGAAATGGAGCATTTGCTGAATCCAAGAGTAAAGGATATTGAAATTTCAGGCATTCGAACATTTTCAAATCTCGTATCGTCATATGAGGATGTCGTTTCATTGACTATAGGTCAGCCCGATTTTTATACGCCGCATCATGTCAAAACAGCTGCTAAAGCAGCCATTGACGAGAATTTCACCTCATATACTCATAATGCTGGTTTCCTAGAGTTAAGACAAGCGATCCAGCATTACATCAAGAAGAAAGTGAATCTTGATTATGATGCAGCGTCAGAAATCATTGTCACAACAGGTGCAAGTCAAGCAATTGATGCTGCGTTTCGAACCATTTTGACTGAGGGTGATGAGGTCATTTTACCTGGACCTGTTTACCCTGGCTATGAACCGATCATTCGAATGTGTGGCGGGACGCCCGTACATATCGACACAACGAATGCTGGCTTTAAATTAAATGCCAAGCTGATTGAGGATGCATTAACGGAAAAGACAAAGTGTGTTGTCCTCCCTTACCCTTCAAACCCAACAGGTGTCACACTTTCAGATGAAGAATTGAAAGAAATTGCCCAGCTGCTTGAAGGAAAGGACATCTTTATTTTATCCGACGAAATTTATAGTGAGCTGACATTTGATCGCCCGCATCATTCAATTGCCTCTTTCCTAAAGGAACAGACCATTGTGATCAACGGACTGTCAAAATCTCATAGCATGACCGGATGGAGAATTGGCTTTTTATTTGCTTCAGCTCCAATTGCTAAACATGTATTAAAAGTACATCAATATAACGTGTCTTGTGCCTCGGCTATCTCACAAAAGGCGGCACTTGAAGCCGTGACAAATGGTGTGGATGATGCACTCATCATGAGAGAGCAATATAAGAAGAGACTCGATTATGTATATGATCGGCTCATTTCTATGGGGCTTCCGGTCATTAAACCTTCTGGCGCTTTTTATATTTTTCCATCCATTGAATCGTTTGGGATGAGTTCATTTGATTTTTGCATGGAGCTGTTAGAAAGTACAAGACTTGCTGTCGTACCTGGCTCTGCTTTCTCTCCATTAGGCGAGGGGTATGTGCGCCTTTCCTATGCATATTCACTTGAAACGCTGAAAGAAGGACTTGACCGCCTAGAACAATTTATACTTGAAAAACGTTCTATACATTCAACAGACGGATGAAACAACGGCTCTCTTGCCGTTGTTTTTATTTTGCAGGAAACATGATGTGAAACACGGTGCCCTTCTCAGGCTGACTGTCGACACGGATCGTCCCGTTGTGATTTTCTAAAATATTAAATGTCACCATGAGGCCGAGTCCAGTGCCCTTTTCTTTTGTGGTTAAAAAGGGCTCTCCTATTCGCTTCATGACTGATTCAGGAATGCCGACTCCTTCGTCTCTAATGGTGACAAGTATCCCATCTCTTTCTGCCTTGGCCGTAATGTCTACCTTTCCTCCGTCCGGCATGGATTCTACAGCATTTTTGATTAAATTGATAAACACCTGCTTGAGCTGATTTTGATCCCCGTTCATCAGGAGATCCTCCTCAATGTCACTTGTGTTCATTAATATTCCATTTAAGTTGGCCTGTGTTTCTAACAAAGCCGTGACTTCGCTGATGATTTTTTTCAAATCAAGGGTCTGCATCGATGCAGTTTGCTGCGGCTTCGCGAGCATTAACAACTCACTTAATATAATTTCAATCCGGCTCAGCTCAGAGAAAACAATGTCAAAATATTGATCACGATCTTTTGTTTTCGGTTTAATGAGCTGCAAAAAGCCTTTGATGGCCGTCAATGGATTCCTTATTTCATGTGCAATACCCGCCGCCAATTGTCCTGCAATCGATAATTTTTCAGAGCGCAGCATCAGTTCTTCTGTCTGCTTTCGTTCGGATATATCTCTTAAAATAATTTGAACGGCTGTTTCTCCAAAGAATGTTGTTGGGATACAAACCATTTCTGTATAAATCAGCTTGTGCTTAAACGTATGGCAGCTCATCGTGACAATCTCAGAATCTGATGATCTTTCAATAATACGCGACAAGCTCTTTTTGACTTTTTGCTGATCACAAGAATGGATTTGATGAAAGATATCCTTTCCTATTAATTTATCGTAATGTTCGGCTTCAAATAATTTAATGCCCGATTCATTCATAAACACCCATTTATGATCATGGATGACCGCAATCGTATCAATTGAATTTTGGATAAGCAGCTGATACCGCTCTCGGCTTTTTTGAAGGACGGTTTGGAATTTTTTACGGGATGAGATGTCCACTAAGAGCAAAAGCTCTGCCCTCTGATTTTGATAGATTGTAGGCGATGACTTTACTTCAATGTGAATGCTGCTTCCATCTTTCCTCTTCCATTCTTGCTCAATCATTCCGACCGGAAGGCCTTGCTGCAGCCTTGTAATTCGGTTTCTGACAATGTCGTGGTATTCCTCGGCAATAAAATCAAACGCGGACTTGCCGATCATTTCATCTCTTGTGCATACTCCCATTAATTGCAGCATCGCATCGTTCGCATAAACAATTTTCCCAAGCGCCGTAATACATAACGGATTTGGCAGCATGGCAATCAATTTTTCAGCTTCACTGACATTTTGGAAAGCCGGTAGACTGCCTAACGACTGTTCTGACACGTCTGATGTTGTTTGAAATGCTGCTTTTTGAGGCTCAGAGTCCAGCACCCTCATTTTCAGGATCATTTCTCTACCTAATTCGTTGTCTAAACCATCACAAGCAACAAAATCAATGCTTGCTTCAATCCAAACAGCTGTAAGATCACTTCTTAGCAGTCTAAAGTGGCAAATCTCTAGCATGTGCTGATTGTAGAAATAACTTTCGACGAGAAATTGATCTTCGTTATGAACAAAGTCCTTCAAAAAACACCCTAGTACATCCTTTTGTTCATAGAGCAAAAGCTGCTTACAGTTGGAAGAAATGTAGAGAAAGCGGCCATTAGAAGAAAGAACGGCATGTAAATCAATATTCGAATACAGCTGATTCGAATCTTTCATTTTTTGTTCCATCGTCGTCCGACCCTCCTTTTATTTTTTTAGGGTTGTCCTTAGATTGATGTATAAAAAAGATTCGCTAGAAAACCCGTATTTTCCTCCCATAATCGAGTGAAACGTCCATATTTTCAGCAAAAAAGAGCACATTCTCTTGCTGTGCTCTCTGCTGTTTATTGCTTTTCGTATTTTTTTTGTAATTCAACGTACGTATCAACAATTTTACTCGGGATCGTTTTAATGACAGAATCTTTATCTGAGACATAAGGAGTCACGACACTAAAAGCCACCTTTGGATTAGAAGAAGGATAATATCCTCCAAACGTTAAATTGTATGTGGCATTTCCCCACCAGCTGCGGTTGGCGCCATAGTAAAAGGTTTGGGCTGTGCCTGTTTTCCCCGCTACATCATGCTGACCGAACCGGCCAGCGGCAGTTCCGCCTGTTGATGTGACCATTTTCAGCCCCATTTTCACGCGGTCAATATCAGCTTTCGAGTTGTTAATGGTATTCAGCACCTTCGGCTCATATTTTTTCACAACCGGGCCTACTTCTTCCTTATTCGTTGGAAGGTGAACACTTTTCACCACTCTTGGCTGAACACGGTGGCCTCCATTGGCGATTGTCGACATGTATTGTGCGACTTGAAGCGGTGTATACGTGTCATACTGCCCAATTGCTTCATCAAGCAAGAGCCCGCCGACCGTCTTAGGATGCGTCTGCATTCCACTTGATTCCTGCGGCAGGTCGATCCCTGTTTTCACGCCAAGACCGAATTGCGCATAGTAGTTTCTCATTTTTTGTAAGTGCTCAGGTCTTGCTGGTAATGGCCCATTCTTTTGGTAGGTGATACCTGCCATTCTCATCGCCACATGGAACATATAGACGTTTGAACTCTTTTGGAGCGCCCGAAGATCGTTAACCCATCCTAAGTTACTGTAAGACTTTTTCGCCTTTCCTCCACTCCCTGCAAAGTAGAGCGGTGTATCCATATAGGATTGATTGTGTGACATTCCGTCTTGATAACCAGATAGTACAGTGGCTCCTTTTACGACAGAGCCCATCTCATATTGCGTTGTAAAGTTTCCAATGGCATAATCTGTGACATCTCTGCCGTCCATCTTCTTTCCTGACATGGCGAGAATGTCGCCTGTGTTAGGATCCATCATGACAACAAAGGCGCGGTCCATCATATAGTTTCTTGCACTGGCGGATCTAAGCTCTGATTCGACGATCTTGTCGACTTCTTTTTGCAGTTCCATATCAAATGTCAGCGCAAGGTCAAGTCCTCTTCGTCCCTCTGTCCGCTTGATTTCATCAAGCAGCTTCCCGCCAACTTGTGTATATTGAACGGTCGCTTTCTCTGGATTTAGAAAATCCTCGTATTGATATTCTAAATAGCTTTTCCCTACTCGGTCATTTCGCGAGTAGCCTCTTGCCATATAGTAATCTTCACGTTCTTTAATAATCCCTTGCTCTGGTGTGGTCACACCGCCAAGTACATTATAAAGGGTCTTTTCATACGGATATTTTCTTGTCCAGTCATTGATGACATTCACGCCAGGCAGTTCATCAAGGTGCTCTGACACAAGTGAAATTTCTTCGTATGTCAAGCTCTCTGATGATGTCTGTTTTGATTCTTTTGTTTCATCGAGTAAAGCAACTTTTTCGTCCCCTTTTTTCTCTTCGTTTGGGTCCATTGCTTTCACAATTTGAGGCTCAAAGGCATAGCCGCCTGTAAATCTTCGATAGATAGCAGCAACTGCTTTTTCGGTTGCATCGTTTTCAATGGCCTTTACTTCTTTCTTTGGCACACGCTCCACTTGAAGCGGATAGACATCTTTCGCATTGATGTCCTTTTTTTCTGCTTTTGAAATCAGCTTATCGGCTTCTTCCGGGTGGCTGGCCAGCCAGAAATCTCGAATGTCTCGCTCTCTCAAAAAATCAGTATCCATTTTTATATAAGTCGCAAGTTTTCTTGCTACCTTAATCTTATCCTCCGCTTTCACACCGCTTTCTGATGTATAAACGATAGCAGGTACACTTTCGTTATCAACGACGACTCTTCCTCTCGCGTCATACATTTTTCCTCTTGGAGACGGGTATGATGCTGTTTTGACCTCTGTTCGGTTTGCTTGCTTTTTATAATCCTCACCATTGACGATTTGCAGCACACCGAGCTTGATCACAAGTACAGCGAATAAACTAAATACAGCGAAGAAAAAGAGATTAATCCTCCAGGCGTTCCGGCGCTTAATTTTTTTCTGCTCGGCAGCACCTTGATGCTGTTTCTCTCCCACTTATGTAGCTCCTCTCATCCTTTCAATCTTTTACAATTATCACTCATTATTGTAACACTTTTGTAATAGTTGTTACAGCGAAACAAGTGAAAAAAAGCTGTCAATCCCTATTATAAAAAAAAATATACTAACACTTTAAAATATTGGTATGTTTATGTCGTTTTCTTTAAATGGAAGAATTCCCTATCCTTTGATGTGAAGAGGCTCTTTCTATGACTTTAACAAAAATGACAAACACACTTTGTCAATGGAGGATGCTGGTATGTTTATAACAAAAAGTCCATGTTATGATTTTCTGTGAGAAAACAAAACAAAGATTTTAGGAGGAGTTACATGATGAAGAAGAAATCATTCTTTTTTTCAGCGCTAACAGCTGCTGCATTGATCACGTTCACTGGAGGGCATTCAGCTGATGCAAAGGAGCTTAACCTGAAACAAGTCGTACCCGTACAGCATCAAGCCATTGATCTTCATACATTAGCTGCAAAATTACATATCTCATCAGATGTAAACAAGCTAAGCAAATCGAATCAAAAAGAAATCGAAGCTCTATTAAACAAGCTGATCAAAAGTGGTCAACCTGTTACTGGTACAAAAGTAGTGAAAGAAGTAAACAAAGCTAAAAATGAACAAAAACAAGAATCAGTGAAAAAACCAACTGCTTCTAAACCAAGCACTCCAGCAAAACAAAACAATAACAACACAAAAGCTGACCAAAAAGACACAACTGCAACAAAAGCGGACAGCAGCTTAAATGCATTCGAAAAAGAAGTGGTTGAGCTAACAAATAAAGAGCGTGCAAAACAAGGATTAAAGGCACTTTCTGTTGATTCAAAATTAAGCAAATCTGCGCGCGCAAAATCTCAAGATATGAAAGATAAAAACTATTTCTCTCATACAAGCCCAACTTACGGATCTCCTTTTGATCAAATGAAGAAATTCGGTATCACTTACAAAACAGCAGGTGAAAACATTGCCCAAGGTCAAAGATCACCTCAAGAAGTTGTAACAGCATGGATGAACAGTGAAGGTCACAGAGCGAACATTTTAAACAAAAACTATACACATATCGGTGTTGGTTATGTGAAAGCTGGCAACTACTGGACGCAGCAATTCATCGGAAAATAATATGAAAAATCCTGTCCCTCGGAGGGACAGGATTTCAGATTGTTGACAAAAGGCTAAAATGATCTTTATTTTAGCCTTTTGTATTATTTTAAGCGTGATAGAAAA
>NZ_JOTP01000046.1 GCF_000715205.1 Bacillus zhangzhouensis
GTTATTACGCAAAAGGTACTGTGACCGGTCAATTTGGTGATATCAAGGATACGGATTGGCATACGGTTACATTTGAGGCGAAGGTTACCAAAGGTTCTGAAGGTCAGACAATCATGAATATCGCAGTTGTGAAAGGTGAGAATGTAGACGAACCAGACAAACCTGAAAACTCAACAACGGTTGAACCGCCTCGCGTGCCAGAGGTGCCAACTGTTCCAGATCAGCCATCTGAGCCACAAGATGAAACACCTGGTCATCACCTCCCGAATACGGCAACAGCGATGTACAATCTTCTTCTTGCAGGATTTGCACTTGTTCTCATTGGTGCATCCCTTATTGTGTGGAAAAGAAGAAAAAGAAACGGATAAACGGTCATGTTTCAAAAAATCATCTCTGCCGTATTGATCACAGTGGGTTTTTGTTTGGTGGTTGGCGGGTACTTGAGTATCATTGATGGACAAAGGGAAGTAGAGACATCGTTTCAGGCTGCTCAAGCAGTCATCCAGCATAAGGTGCAAAAGGATTCTTCTTTTGCGCCGCAGGCTGGTGAAACAATTGGGCTTTTGCACATTCCAAAATTAAATGCTAAGTTACCCATTGTAGAAGGAACAGATGCGGATGACTTGGCAAAAGGTGTTGGACATTATCAAGAGAGCTATTTTCCTAATGAACAGGGACAAATCGTTTTATCTGGACACCGGGATACCGTGTTCAGACGAACAGGAGAACTTCTTAAAGGTGATCAGCTTGTCATTGAGCTTTCATATGGTCGATTTGTCTATGAAATTGAGAAAACAAAGATTGTAAAAAAAGATGATAAAAGTATTATTACACTGCAACAAGAAAAAGAAGAACTTGTCCTAACGACATGTTATCCTTTTTCTTATATCGGTCCTGCACCAAACAGATATATTATATATGGAAAGCGTGTTTAGTCACTGAACTAGCCTGCCACTCCTCCTTTAAATTTTTCAACCGACAGAGCATATCGCAGATAAGAGGATGATAGTTCATATAGTATCTATAGATGCAGGGGGGGTCAATTTGATAAACGAAGACTATGTAAGGCATATAGATAAATTCGGGAGAGTTGTCCTTCCAACAGATATTAGAAAACGATTGAAAATACGCCCGCAAGATTTTATAGAGATCTATCAGGAAGAAGGTCAAATTGTGTTAAAGCCTTATTGGCAGGACAAACCTTGTATAGTGACGGGGCAAGTGACATGCTCCAACAAGGTACTATCAGGAGGGTTGATCGTCAGCCCTGAGGGAGCGAGATTGCTTTTGCAGGATTTACTGGCGCTACGCTTACAAAAAGAAATATAAAAAAGGCTGTTCTCATCACGTGAGAACAGCCTTTTTCTATCATACTGGATTCAAAATCCGGTTTAAGAATTGCTTTGTTCGTTCTTCTTTCGGTCGTTTAAAGATTTCTTCTGGAGGACCTTGTTCGACAATGACGCCGCCATCAATAAAAATCACTTCGTCCGCCACTTCTTGGGCAAACTTGATTTCATGTGTGACAACCGCCATGGTCCAGCCTTCTTTCGCCAAATCCTTCATGACCTTTAATACTTCACCGACAAGCTCAGGGTCAAGCGCAGAGGTTGGTTCATCAAAAAGCATGAGCTCTGGCTGAATAGCAAGTGCACGGGCAATGCCGACACGCTGCTTTTGACCGCCTGAGAGCTGGAATGGGTAAAGATCTTTTTTATCTTCAAGCCCTACCTTTTGCAAGAGCTGAATGGCTTCTTTTCGAACGGTTTCCTTTGGCCGGCGCTGCACTTGAACAGGACCTTCCATCACGTTCTCAAGCACGGTGCGATGTGGAAACAGGTGATAATCCTGAAACACCATGCCCGACTTCCGGCGAAGCTTCAGCAGGTCAGCTGATTTATTCTTTTTCGAAAAATCAATCGAGAAATCATCGAAGGTTAAGGAGCCGCCATTTGGTGTTTCAAGTGCATTTAAACAGCGAAGCATCGTTGTTTTTCCTGAACCTGATGGGCCAAGGATGGCGATAACCTGCCCTTTGTTGATCGTAAAATCTATTGACTTTAGAATCTCATTTTCACCAAAGGATTTCTTAAGACCTTTGACTGTTAGCATGTCATTTCCTCCTTACCTTGCGACATATCGATCAAGTCGTTTTTCAATTTGGTGCTGAACGAGCGATAGAATGAAGCAGAATACCCAATAGATCAGGGCTGCTTCCATATAAATGAACAAAATCTGATCCAAGTTGGCCGCAGCAATTTCCTGCGACTTCCGAAAAAGCTCTGCCACGAGGATTTGGGATGCAAGGGACGTATCCTTCACTAAGCTAATAAATGAATTAGATAGTGGTGGAATCGATACACGCACAGCCTGCGGTAAAATGACACGGACGAGCGTTTTGCGATGAGTCATGCCAATGGAATAACCAGCTTCCCATTGTCCTTTAGGAACAGATAGGACGGATGCACGGATAATTTCAGACGCATACGCACCTACGTTTAATGAAAAAGCGATAATGGCACTTGGATATGGATCCAGTGTGATATTAAATGTCGGAAAGAAATAGAAAATAATAAACAATTGCACAAAAAGCGGCGTTCCGCGAACGGCCGACACATAGATGGAAAAAATCCATCTGAGGGCTTTGATTTTAGACATTCTAGCAAGAGCTGTCACAAGCGCGATAAAAATACCAATAATGAAGGCAATGATGGCGAGGGGGATTGTATAATAAATCCCCTGCATCACCATTGGCCAAAAAGATTGCTGAAGAAGATCCCAAGGAATGACGACTCCTAGGGTATTACTTTGTAACATCTTCACCAAACCATTTCTTAGAAATCTTAGCAAGTGTACCGTCTTTTTTCATTTCTTTTAATGCGCCATTCACTTTGTCAACGACTTCGCCGCTGCCTTTTCTGAATGCAAAGTAAGTTTCTTGAGGATCTCCTGTTTCAAATGCTACTTTTAGGTTTTTGTTCCCGCTTGTTTTCAAGTAATTCAATACAGCCAGCTTGTCATTGAACGTCAGATCAGCACGTCCTTGCTGAATCAATTGAATGGATTGTGCAAGACCTTCAACGCCTTCAATCTTAGCGCCAGCATCTGTAGCCAGCTTATTGTAGTTACTTGTTAACGATTGTGCTGCTTTTTTTCCTTTGACATCAGATAGTTTCTTGATGTCATTGTTATCTGATTTTGTCACAACAATGGCTTGAGATGTTGTGTATTTATCAGAGAAATCGTATTGATTTTCACGTCCAGTTTTACCAACTTGGTTCGCTACCACGTCAAAACGTTTTGAATTCAGTCCAGCAAACATGCTGTCCCATTGTGTTTCCTTGAATTCAGGTTTTAAGTCAAGGCGTTTTGCTACTTCTGTGATGACCTCTACATCATAGCCAGTTAATTTATCTGTCTTTTTGTCATGGAATGTGAAAGGAGCATAAGTACCTTCTGTACCGATCGTTAATACGCCTTTATCCTGAATGGATTTCCAAAGGTCACCTGATTCCTTAGACCCAGATTGTTTATTCGCGTTGTCGTTTGCACCTGATCCACATGCAGTGATCAATGCAACACAAACGCCTAACATAATGGCAAAGAACATTTTTTTCATTTTATTCCCCACTTTTCTTGTTGGTATTTACAACATATGATCTTACAGAGAAGCAACCTAAAAGTAAAGCATTTGAAACTAGCTTGAGCGAATCTCACCAACTTTATGCCTGCAAACAGTCGAACGGACAAACGATAGAACTATACCCAAATTAAAAGGTGAATAAAACCAAACGCAAGTTCAAACGATGATTAAGATGATTTGATTGGTGGAACGTCAGATAAACGATTCGATGGTAAAATATGCTATGATCATCACAACGAATTTTTCCAATCGATTCAGTTGACTTCTAAGAAACAAAAGGGAAGTGTGAACATTTGCATATATCGAAACAAAAACCTGTCATGATCTTAATACACGAAATATACGGAATAAATGATCATATGAAGAGTATGATCCATTATTTTGATAAAGCTGGTTTTGAGGTTTATTGTCCTCATTTATTGGGACAGGCGAAGCACTTCCCTTATGTCAGTGAAAATGAGGCTTACGACTACTTTATGAATAAAGTTGGTTTTGATAAGTCGGTAAAGAGTGTACTGAATCTGGCAAAAGAGTTGAAAACGAAGAATGCCGCGATAGACATATTTCTACTAGGTTTTAGTGTGGGGGCAACAATTGCCTGGCGATGCAGCCAAAATGATCAGCTGTTTACCGGAGTCATTGGATTTTATGGTTCAAGAATCAGAGATGACGTCGATCTTGCGCCCGCATGCAAAACGCTGTTATTTTTCCCGAAGATCGAAGCATCCTTTAATCCCAGGGAGATTGCGAGTGTTTTGGAGAAAAAGGAAAAGCTTTGCGTGACAATAGTAGAGGGAGAGCATGGATTCGCCAATCCATATTCTGCGGCTTTTCACGCTGAATCTAAAAATCGCTGCTTTCAGGAAATAGATGAATTTATCAAAGTGTGTTTGCTAAATGCAGAATGACTTGTGACTAAAGTGATCATAAGAACTGTCTAAAATGAGACTCGAAAAGAATGAAACGAAACCAGTGTGCAACCATAAAGTTTCATGCTGGTTTTTTTGTGCAATATTTTAGATATATGGCATCCTATCAAATGGTTTGATCCACCACATAGTTGTGCGAACATTACTAAAATAAAGACTTTGTAACAGTGACCATAGAAGGAAGCATATTTATTATAAAAGATGTATAATTAATAGGTTGTTTTGAAAATGGAATGAATCACATGGAGACATGTTTTGATAACAGAACATCTTAGAAGAAGGAGGGCATCATTGTGGATGTTGGACAAAATCAGCCCGAACAATTGAAAAGGGCGATGACCTCCCGTCATTTATTTATGATTTCACTTGGCGGCGTCATTGGGACAGGCTTTTTCTTAGGAACGGGCTATACGATTGGACAAGCAGGTCCAGTCGGAGCCGTTCTTTCTTATATTGTGGGCGGATTGATTATGTATTTAACCATGCTGTGTCTTGGAGAGCTGTCGGTCGCACTTCCTGTGTCTGGGTCGTTTCATACGTATGCGACGAAATTTGTCAGCCCTGCAGCGGGTTTTGCGGTCGGCTGGATTTATTGGCTTGGCTGGGCAGCAACGGTCGCCCTTGAATTTTTATCAGCAGGACAGCTGATGAGGCGCTGGCTCCCGCAAGTGGATGTGTGGATTTGGTGTCTCATATTTGGACTGTGTCTTTTCTTATTAAATGCCCGGTCGGCGAAAGCGTTCGGGGAGTCGGAGTTTTTCTTTTCAACCATTAAGATCATTGCGATTTTACTCTTTATAGGTGTAGGCGGAGCGGCGATGTTTGGTTTTATTGAAACGACGAGCGGTGAACCTGCTCCTTACTTCAGTCATTTTGTGAGTGATGGGCTGTTTCCAAATGGATTGCTCGCCGTTGTGGTCACGATGATTACCGTGAACTTTTCATTCCAAGGAACAGAGCTGATCGGGATTGCGGCAGGAGAAAGTGAAAACCCTGAGAAAACCGTTCCTCGCTCCATTCACCAAACTGTTTGGCGTACACTCGTCTTTTTCGTATTATCTATCTTTGTCTTAGCAGGTATGGTGCCTTGGAAGGAAGCGAGTGTGCTACAAAGTCCGTTTGTTACTGTATTTGAGAGAACGGGCATTCCTTTTGCGGCAGATATCATGAACTTTGTCATTATCATCGCTTTATTATCTGTTGCCAACTCTGGCTTGTATGCATCGACGAGAATGCTCTATTCCTTATCGAAAGAAGGAATGGCAGGAAAAGCATTTAGACGCGTGAATCAGCGCGGTATTCCGATGAATGCCTTACTGCTCACGTTCCTGTTTACAGGGATTTCGCTATTATCCGGTTTCTTTGCAGAGAAAACAGTTTTTGCCTGGATCGTGTCCATTGCCGGCATGAGTGCCCAGACTGGCTGGATCACCATTACATTATCACAGATGCTTTTCCGCAGAAGATATCTTAAAGCAGGCGGAAAGTTGGAAAACTTAAAATTTAAAACCCCTCTCTATCCGGTGCTGCCGATTATTGCGATTACTCTCAACACCATTGTGTTGATCAGCCTTGCCTTTGATCAGGAGCAGCGCATCGGATTATATGTCGGCGTCCCTCTCATGATCATTGGGTATGTCGTCTATCACCGCTATGTGAAAAAGCATCAAGCGAAAAGTGAACCGCTTAAGCTGCAAATTCATGGAGATGATGAGATCCGGTTTTAAGATCAAAAAGAAGCACTAAATATATGAGTATGGGATATTTAAGAACACCTCTGATATAAATCAGAAGGTGTTTTTTCATGAGAATCATTCGGTAAAGTTTCATATTCAACTGAAGTTAGTTCAATCACAATCTAATGAACTTAATAATTATTAAAATAATAGGATGATAAAACGGTGATTTTAAGAGTAATGGATTAAAATAACCTTAAAATTGTAAAATAAACATGTTTTTTCCATTTAAACAAATTAGTATTAGTTTGTATTTTGGAGAACAGCAGTTAGGGGAGAATAAAGTGTTTGTCATTAGTAAAATTGAGAATAAATTAATGTCTAGTCTATATAAAATGGGATCTTATTTAAATGAAAAGCATAAGAACGTTATTCAAAATAAATGGATAGTATGGGTTATTATTTTAATAGCATTACTTTCAGGCATTGCCTATGCATTTTATTGTACAAGTAAAGGCTACAGTTTCTCAGGTAAAGTAAAGTGGAATTGGCCAAGAGTTTGGGATATCGGGATAGGTTGTAACGCAAAATAAATTAGTATATATGCTGTTCTTCAAAATCTCTATTATTTAAATATAGGAATGATAAAAATGATCACTATAAATGACTTAGAAAAAAACTATAATGGTAACCCTGTTCTGAATAACTTAAATATAACGTTTGATTCTAAAGGAATCGACATCATTGTTGGAGTAAATGGATCGGGGAAAACTACACTTCTAAATTGTATATGCGATATAACGTCCTTTCAAAAAGGAGATATAAAAATTAATTCTGTTAGTAGAAAAGAAAAAGAAGCAAAACTTAAAATGTTCTATATACCATCTGATTTTTATTTGCCTGAATATTTGTCTGGTAACGAATATGCTGATTTTATTTTTAAGAGATATAAGGATGTAAACAAGAAATTATTTGAATTTATTACCGAAATGTATCATCTGACAACATTTTTAGACGAAAAAATTAGCAATTATTCTTATGGAATGAAAAAGAAATTACAAATAGGTATTGCTTTAGCTTTAGAAGTTGAATATGTATTGGCAGATGAGGTATTTAATGGACTTGATTATGAAAGCTATCTATTGACAGAGTATTTAATAAAAAAATACTCTGCACTCAGAAAGTTCATATTAATTTCACATAATATGGATTTTATTATGCGTAATGAACAGGCTAATATCTATTTACTTAGCAAAGGCATCTTGAGTACTATTAAGAATGTTGGAGATATTGAAGGGATAGTAATAAATAATGGAGAACTACAAAAATACTATGAAAAAATTGATGGATTCATTTCTCGTAACAAAAGTCTTACTTAATGAGATTTGTCATAACTTGTTATCTAATAATATTTTCGAAAAAAAACATAATAGATATCTTTTATTATGTATTATCGTAGCTTTGTATATCTTGTATTTCTATTTAAATATGTCTGAATTAAATAAAATTTTTATAAATAGGGATGAAGTTTCTAACGAATTGAGAAACTCTCTGTTCTCTAGTCTAACTAATATGATCATTATTATCACTGGAGTTATTTATTTAATTGTAACACTATCCTTCACACTAACCAAAAAAATGCAATATTTACTAAAGATTCTTCCGTTTGAAAAAGGGAGTATATGGTTTGGTAGTGTTATTTTCAAACTGTTATTAAGTTATTGTTCCTTTTTAATTGTTTTCGCAATAATCATCCCTATGTTGAGGTTATTCCACTATAATATAGGATTAAATTTTTTAATCCTGATATATTGCCAGCTTTTATTCGTTGCAAGTATCTGTTTTTACTATTTAATTTTTTATTCTTTGAGTAACCTTGTTAAATTAACTTTTTTTAATATTAATAATGGGTTACTAGTGTTGTTTCTTTTCCTCTATTATTTCTCTTTTCGTTTTAGTATTGACATGAAATTTCAGACATTTAATATTACTGTTGATCATGCCTTGGTGGTTAAGTTAATGCTTATTTTATGCATTTTAATAACATCATTTGTGATATGTATCAATTATCTACACACAAAGATTGATAATGATGTATATACTTCTAATGATTTTTATATTTTCAAACTGCCGTTTAATATGAAAATGAATCAATTAAATTTAATAATACTTGGAACTATTAGGAGTAAGTTGACCATAAGGCTTTTGGGTGTAGTAATTCTAGTCTTTTTATTATCTCTTTTTGATACTAAAAATATTCTCATTTCATTGACTACACTTGTATACATATATCCCCTTATTTCATTTTCATCTATTAGGTATTTTAATACAACTGTATCATATCGTAAAATGAATTCTTTTTTGGGGTTAACTTCTTTAAAAGAAACTTTTATTACAACATTTATGAATTTCATAATCAATTTCCCACTTGTAATCACATCACTACTGTTATCAGGTGATTTCGTAAAAAGTCTCTATTATGGTGTCATTTTATTTGAAGCAGGGCTGATAATGAGTATTATATTTCCGAAAAATAAGAGTTCTTTAAATGAGTTTTCTGCTTCTGTATTATGTATTGTTATGGCTGTAGGGCTTTACCTAATATCAAATAGTATGCTTATTTTTATCTCTGTATACTTGTTGCTATTTTCAGTTAAATACTATTTATTGGAAAGGAGTTATTTAGATGAGGCTGCCTAGGTGGATTTTTTTAGGTACAATTTTGTATTTAGTTGCGTTTTTAATAGATTATATAACGACTCTTTTTTCTATTGATAAGTCTGGCGTATATATGTCTAAATTAGGACTAAAAATTGACATGACAATGAATGAAGAAGAATTGTACACGAATTTTTCATTTACATCTCAAATTTTAATTATATATATAATATATATTCTCTTTATTATTGCACTATTTGCTATTGTAAAGTTTAAAAAAACAACTAAATAAATTATGGAAAATTTGATTTTATTTACAAAAGGGTTTATGCTTTTTTATCTTATATTTATGAGTGTGCTTTTAATCCATGAAGCTATTCATTTGCTGTTTATAAGAAAACTAGGAAAAAAGATTTTAAGCATGAAGTTTAATTTATTTGGAGCTAGTGTTACTTATCTAAATGATAATAAATATCTTGATATCTTCATAATTTCAGTAGCGCCTAATATTATTTTACCGATAAGCGGCGGGATCTTATTATCCTACGATATCAGCATATACTGGAATGCATTTGCATTTATTTGCATATTAAATCTTGTGAATTTGTTCCCTTTTACTGCTGATGGATCAATCATATTATATTCCATAATGAAGATGCTGAAAAAAGAATGATGATAAATAAGGGTATTATGGAAAAACTGGACATGAGGACTCATGTCCAGTCAGATTGTAGAGAAACTCATGTTTT
>NZ_JOTP01000047.1 GCF_000715205.1 Bacillus zhangzhouensis
TTCATGATCACTTCTTCTTCCTTGGCGGAGATTCCATTAAAGGCATTCAAATGGCGAAGGGGAAGCCATTTTAACGCCAATTCAGCGCTGGTTCTTTGAACGAAACTTTAGCAGCCAGCATCATTGGAATCAATCCGTTATGCTTCATGCGCCAAATGGTTTGAATGAAGCAATCGTCAAGCAAGTGTTGGAGCAGCTGATGATCCATCATGATGCCTTGCGAATGGTTTATCCATTGGAAGAAGGACGCATCATCCAGCGTCATCGTGGAGTCGAGGAAAACGTTGTGACAGTTGATTTGATTGAAGTACAAGGAGAGCTCACGCAACAAATGCAGCAGGTAGAAAAGCTGGCAAATGAAGTGCAGGCGAGTATTTCTTTAACAGAGGGACCATTAGTGAAACCTGCTATTTTCCGAACGGAGCAGGGAGATCACCTATTGCTCGCCGTACACCACCTTGTCATCGATGGTGTGTCATGGCGTATTTTCCTTGAAGACTTCATGGCTCTTTATGAACAGTCGAAGCGCGGGGAGGTCCTTACACTTCCTGAAAAAACTCATTCCTTCCAAGAATATGCCCAGAAGCTGACAGAATACGCTGTGTCAGATGACCTGCTAGCGGAAAGAGCCTATTGGAAAAAGCTCCTTGCACATTCAGTCACGCCGCTTCAGAAGGATCATGTCACGGAGGATCAACGAATGCTTCATACGCAGACAATTCGATTTACATTGTCTGAAGAGGAAACGCACAGCCTCCTGACGGGTGTACACGAGGCCTATCACACAGATATAAACGATATTTTGCTGACAGCATTAGGGTTATCAATGAAAGAGTGGACAGGTGATGACAGACACTTTATTCACCTGGAAGGGCACGGAAGAGAAGAAATCCTTCCGGCGGTCAATGTGTCGCGGACTATTGGCTGGTTTACAAGCATGTATCCTGTGTTACTGGATATGTCGCATGCAGACGATCTTTCTTATCAAATCAAGCATTTAAAAGAGGAACTCAGGCACATTCCGAACAAAGGGATCGGTTATGGCATTTTAAAATATTTAACACCTGACAAAATGAAGGGGGATATCGCCTTTGATGTCACACCGGACATCAGCTTTAACTACCTTGGCCAGTTTGATGAACAGATCGGCGGCGGTGAACTGAATCGATCCGCATGGCATGCAGGTCAATCGCTTAGTCTTGAATCAGAGAAACCTCATGCGCTAGATATTGTTGGTTTTGTTGAACAAAGCATGCTCTATGTGACGATTTCATATCATCACCTTGAATTTGAAGAACATACGATGGAACAGTTCAAGGATCTCCTAGAAAAGAATGTGAAGGCCCTGATCTCTCATTGTGTATCACAGGATGAGACCCAGATCACACCTAGTGATGTAGGGGATGATGATCTCACGATGGATGAACTTGAAAAGCTAATGGATATATTTTAAGCAAACGAAGAGGTGGACTATGAGCAAACAGAAAATTCAAAAGGTATATCCTTTAACACCAATGCAAGAAGGCATGCTGTATCATGCCATGCTAGACCCGAATTCCTCCTCTTATTTCACACAGCTTGAGCTGGGAATAAGCGGAGAGTTTGATCTCGATCTTTTTGAAAAGAGTCTCAATGAGCTTATACGAACATATGACATTCTCCGTACAGCCTTTGTCTATCAGCAATTACAAAAGCCTCGTCAGGTTGTACTAGCTGAACGTCATCTAGATGTGTATAGAGAGAATCTATCTCATCTGAATCAGATGGAGCAGCAAAAGGTATTAGATCAATATAAAATGCAAGTGCGCAAACAAGGATTTCACTTAACGAATGATCTGTTGTTGAAAGTCGCTGTTTTTCAACTAAATGAAACAAACTGGCATCTCATTTGGAGCAACCATCACATCATCATGGATGGATGGTCCATGGGTGTTTTGATGAAAAAACTGTTTCATTACTATGAATCTGATCGAAACGGCCGAACGCCTGACCGCTCACAAGGTAAGCCTTATGCAGACTATATCCATTGGCTTGGAAAGCAAAACAAACAAGAAGCGGAAGGTTATTGGAAGAAGCGTCTAGACGGTGCTGTTCAGCATCAAGGGCTGTTGCAGCAAAAAGAGGCGAACGGACAATACGATCATCAGGAATGGACGTTCACATGGGATGCTGACATGGTACAAGCCATTCAAGATGCAGCAAGACAATGCCAAGTGACAGCACCGAACCTGTTTCAAGCTGTCTGGTCCGTTCTTTTAGGCACATATCATGCGGAAGATGATGTCACATTCGGAACGGTCGTATCGGGAAGGCCTCCAAGTGTGTCAGGGATTGAGCGCATGGCAGGGCTGTTTATCAATACGATACCAGTCCGGGTGACGTTGGATCAGGAGCAGACCTTCAAACAGCTGTTTCAAAAGGTTCAGCAGCATGCACTTGAAGCGGAAAACTATGATTTTATGCCGCTTTATGACATTCAGCAAAAGACAGCTGCTGGAGGACAGCTATTTGATCACTTGGTTGGATTTGAAAATTATCCTTTAGATCAGGAACTATCTGGTGACACCATGTCTGCACGTCTTGGTTTTTCGATTAATGTAAAGGACGGATTTGAACAAACGAATTTCGATCTGAATGTCCTTGTATATCCAGGTAAAACGTGGACATTAAAAATCAAATACAATGCCAAGGCGTTTGAAGAAATGGTCATTGAAAACATATCTAAACACCTAACGAATCTCATGAAGCAAATCATCCAAAACCCTGAAGTACGCCTTCATGAAGTGACATGTATCACAGAAGAAGAAAAACAGAAGATTGAAGCGTGGAACAAAACAGAGCGAGATTATCCGAAGCACCTGTCCATTCCTGAGCTTCTCAAGGAACGCATCAAGGCGCAGCCTGACCATTTGGCATTAGTCGAAGGAGATCGAGCATTCACATACGAGGAGCTTGGACAAGAAATCCATCGATTAGCTGGCAGTCTGGTTGAAAATGGTGTACAGCCCGAGGATGCTGTCGCAGTGTATATGAACCGATCAGCAGATGCGGTCATCGCCATTTTAGCGGTTCTTCATGCAGGGGCTGCTTATGTCCCGATTGATCCATCCCAGCCTGAGGAGAGAATCCAATTTATGCTTGAAGACAGCGGCGTATCGCTTTTGATTTATGCTGACAGTCAGCCGCCAGTTTATGAAAGCATCAAGGCGGTTCATGTGACAGAAACGTCTAAGTGCTCACACGTGGACATATTAGCTCAGACGTCTCCTTCTCAATTGGCGTATATCATGTATACGTCGGGCTCAACTGGACGACCAAAAGGTGTTCAAATTGAGCATCAGCATATTGTGAGATTAGCATGTTCTCAGGAAAAATTAGGTTTGAACACTTCGGATCGTATGGCGCATACAGGGGCAGTCAGTTTTGATGCCATTACCTTTGAAATCTTCACCACGCTGCTGGGTGGTGCAACGCTATATCCTGTTGACCGTGATACTTTATTGGATATCAATCGATTCGAACAATTTATTCAAACACATCAGATTTCGGCGCTCTTTTTAACGACAGGATTATTTAATCAGCTGGCTCAGCAGCGGCCGCAGATGTTCAAAGGATTAACCAAATTAATCACAGGCGGCGATGTGATCAATGTGAAGAGTGCAGAGCTTGTGAAAAAGAATCATCCAGCACTTGTATTACTGAATGCATATGGCCCGACAGAAAATACAACGATCTCGACCATTTACGAGGTGAGAGGGAATGAAATGGGCGCAATCCCAATTGGTCAGCCGATCAATCATTCGTCAGCCTACATTTTAGATGACTATCAAAGACTTCAGCCAATTGGGGCGCCTGGAGAGCTGTATGTTGGCGGTGATGGTGTCTCAAGAGGATATCTCCATCTTCCGGATTTGACTAATCAAGTATTTATTGCAGACCCATTTAAGCCGGCAGGACGTTTGTATCGAACAGGGGATTTGGCTAGGTATGGAGCGGATGGCCAGATCGAATTCCTCGGCCGGACAGATGATCAAGTGAAAATTCGCGGCTTCCGTATTGAGCTCGGTGAAATTGAAACGGTGCTTCAGCAAGAAGCAGGAATAGATGATGCGGTTGTGCTCGTCCATGAGTCTTGTGCAGATGAAAAGGAAATCACCGCTTACTTCACAGGAACTATGACAGAAGAAGAGGTGAGGGCTTTATTCAATCAAGAGCTACCAGCTTATATGGTGCCGTACCATGTGATGAAGTTGGATGCATTTCCACTTACATCAAACGGAAAGGTAGATCGAAAAGCCTTACCAAAGCCAGACGAAGCGCAACGTGAAGAGATTAAGATCATTCCGCCTGAAACCGAAACGGAAAAGGCACTCGCTCAAATTTGGGAGGAGCTCCTTGGGAAAACGATTGGAGTAGATGAGCATTTCTTCATGGCTGGCGGACATTCTCTCAAAGCGATGATGATGTCAGCGAAGATTCAAGAGGTGTTTCAAAAGGAAGTCCCAATTCAAGTGATTTTTGAGAAGCCAACGATTCGTTCACTTGCGGCATATATCGAGCAGGACAATCAAGAAGAACAAGGACATCCGATTTTGCCAGCAACGCAGGCAGAAGAATATCCTGTGTCGCCAGCTCAGCGCCGCTTATACATTTTACAGACACTCGAACCTGACAGCACGAACTATCATATTCCGATCGTATTAACACTTGAAGGTGTACTCGATCATCAGCGGCTTAGCTCAGCGTTTGATCAGTTGATCCAAACGCATGAAATTTTGAGAACGAGTTTTCATATGAACGGAGAAGACATTGTACAAAGGGTGCATGAACGGACTGCATTTGACCTTCCTGTCCATGACATAAAGGAAGAAGATGCAGAGGCGTTTCTTACCGAACGTCAATCACCATTTGATTTGACATCCGCACCACTTTTACGAGCACAGCTGTTGAAAGTCAATGAAAATCGTCATCTTCTAGTATTGGAAGCACATCATCTCATTACAGATGGCAGCTCCATGAAGACATTCATTCAAGATTTGGCGAAGGCCTATGATGGTGAAGCACTTGCAGAAAGAGCCATTCATTATAAAGATTACGCTGTCTGGCAGTTAAGTGAAGAAGAGACGGAGAAACAGCGGGAGCATGAAGCGTATTGGCTGAAGCAATTCGAAGGAGAATTACCGGTTTTAGATTTACCAACAGACTATCCGCGTCCAGCCGAACGTGATTTTTCCGGAGAACGAGTAATGTTTGGCTGTGATCAAGTGACGACTCAGCGCATTCATGAATTGCTTCAGAAAACAGATACGACCTTGTATATGTTCTTGTTATCTGCATTTCAAGTGCTGCTCGCTTCCTATAGTGGGCAGGAAGATATCATCGTTGGTTCCCCTGTTGCAGGGCGGACACACCCTGATATACAGGACATGCCGGGAATGTTCATCAATACCATTGCGATGCGCGGGAAACCAGAACAAACCAAATCATTTTTACAGCTGCTTGAAGAATTAAAAGAAACGAGTGTCGAGGCTTTCGCACATCAAAGCTACCCACTCGAAGAGTTAATTGCGCGTCTTCCGCTAGACCGTGATACAACTCGGAGCCCACTCTTTAGTGTTTCATTTAATATGCAGAACATGGAGGTTCCGGCTTTAAAGCTTGGTGATCTTGACATATCGACTTATGCCATTCAGCATCGCTCGGTCAAATTTGATCTGTCTCTAGAGGCATTTGAACGTGAGGGAGAATTAAAACTGAGCCTTGACTATGCAACGGCATTATTTAAAGAGGAGACCGTCCGCCGGTTAGGAACTCATCTTCTGGCGATTATTCGTGAGGCGATCCACCATCCGGATGAACAGATCGGCTTGCTCAATATACTGGACCAGCATGAGCAAATGGAGCGGTTAGAGAAAAAAGATGAAGGGCAAACGAATCGTCATGAGCCATTTCATGTCCAATTTTTACGTCAGGCAAAGGAAACGCCAGATGCCATTGCGGTCATGGATGATCAAAGGAAGCTCACCTATCGCGAGCTTGAGGACATGTCAAATGCACTTAGCAGTGAACTGAAGATTCGAGGCGTAGAGAAAGAATGTACAGTGGCGCTCATCCTTGATCGCTCTGTTTATGTCATCGTCTCAATGCTCGGTGTGATGAAAGCAGGAGGTGCATTCGTACCAATTGATCCGGCTTTTCCTGCTGAACGTATCCGCTATACATTAGAAGATTCTGGTGCACAAGTCATCGTCACAAATGAGACGCATATCAATTCCTATAAAGATCAGCAGTCTCTTCAAGTGGTACATGTCGAAAAAGCAGTGCACCAAAACCATTCGTTAGATCTGCCGGATGTATCGGTTGATCAGCTGGCTTATGTGATTTATACATCTGGTACAACAGGGAAGCCGAAGGGTGTACAGCTTACGCATCGTAATCTATCACACTATGTCAACTGGCTGACGAATGCGGTAACACTGCAAGAATGTGATCGAACTGCACTTCTTTCTTCTTATGCATACGATCTCGGTTACACAAGCATTTTCCCTGTTTTAAAAGCAGGAGGTACACTCTATGTTCCTCGTGAAGACGTGTACACAGATCCTGTGCGTCTCATGCGTTTCATTGATGAGCAAGAATTGACTTATATCAAAATGACACCATCCCTATTTCATATGATGGCAGATACTAAGAATCATGAATTTGCTGCTTTACGCCTTGTTGTACTTGGAGGAGAACCCATTGTCCCTGAGGATGTTGAGACATTTATGAAGCAGCATCCATGCGTGGCAGTGATGAACCATTACGGTCCAACAGAGACCACCATCGGAACAGTGACCAAGCTGATCACACGGCATGAGCTGGGCGCTTTGAAGGATCGCTCTGTGATCGGGCAGCCAATTGCTCACACAAGAGCGCTCGTATGCAATCGAGAGCAGCGCCTTGTCCCTTATGGCGCACCGGGAGAGCTTTATATATCTGGGGAAGGCGTGTCGAAAGGGTATTTGAATCAGCCTGAATTAACAGCAGAACGTTTTCTTGAAAATCCATTTTTCCCTCAAGAGAAGATGTATCGGACAGGGGATTTGGTCAGACAGCATGCAAATGGAGACATTGAGTTTCTTGGAAGAGTAGATGATCAAGTGAAAATCCGCGGTTACCGAATTGAAAAACAAGAAATTGAGCATGCCGCGCGTGCACTTTCAACCCTTCAAGAAGTGTATGTCAAAGTGATTCACCTGTCC
Source organism: Bacillus zhangzhouensis (assembly GCF_000715205.1). Lineage (GTDB taxonomy): Bacteria > Bacillota > Bacilli > Bacillales > Bacillaceae > Bacillus > Bacillus zhangzhouensis. Next base: position 7,245 of record NZ_JOTP01000047.1, read on the forward strand.
CGTTTGCCTGAGCTGGCGCTATATTATACAGCGCCTGAACATATTGGAACGCTGATGTTTAGAGAAAAGCTTGCGGAGGCACTGCCGGATTATATGATTCCTACCTATTTTGTCAAAGTGGATCACATTCCGCTTACACAAAACGGAAAGGTGGATGCGAAGTCTCTGCCGCTTCCACATGAGATGCATATGAACCGCGCGAAGCACGTAGCACCAGAAACGGCACTTGAGCAAACGCTTTGTGACATTTGGTCAGATGTTCTTGGGGTTGAACAGATCGGTATTCATGACCATTTCTTTGAATTAGGAGGTCACTCCCTCAAAGGCATGGTACTCATTTCGAAAATGCAAGCCAAGCTGAACAAGCATGTGCCGCTCAAGATCCTTTTTGAAAAGCCAACCATACGGGCGATGGCGGCATGTTTGGAAGAGACGGATTCTTCAATTGTCACATCCATTCAGCCAGCGGAAAAGCAAGATTTCTATCCAGTGTCTTCTGCACAAAAGCGTATGTATGTGTTACAGCAGCTGCATCCAGAAGCAGTCACCTACCATATGCCAGCCGTTTTAATGATGGAAGGAAGCCTTGATCTGCAGCAGCTGGAAGAAGCGCTTCAAGCTTTAATCGAAAGACATGAATCTTTGCGGACAGCCTTTGTGGAAATTGACGGTGTACCAGTTCAAAAAGTATATCGCCGAGTACCGTTTACGTTAGAGATTGTTGAAGTAGAGAGTGGTCAAGAGCAATCTGTCGTAGAGGAATTCATCACACCATTCTCCTTACATCAGGCACCATTAATGAGAGCGAAAGTGGCAAAGCTTTCTGATGAGAAACATGTGTTCATGATGGATATGCACCATATCATTGCAGATGGTGTCACGCGCAGTCTGCTCATTCAAGAATTGGCGCAGCTGTATGAGAAAAAGGCGTTACCACCGGTTCAGCTGCATTACAAGGATTATGCAGTATGGCAGCAGGAGGAAAAGCAACTAACATCGCTTGAAAAAGAAAGGCATTATTGGTTGAAGCAATATGCACAGCCTCCAGAAGATTTGGCGCTTCCGCTTGATTTCCCGCGTCCTAGTGTTCAGTCATTTGAAGGAGACCGAGTCGATAGATGGTTATCTGCTGAAAAGGCGCATTCCATCAAATCGCTCATGGCTGCAAAAGGTGTGAGCTTGAACATGGTGATGCAAACCGCGTTTGCCATTTTCCTTCATAAATTAACTGGGCAGACAGATATTGTGATAGGCGCTGTGACAGCAGGACGTACACATGCTTCACTCGAACGGATTCCAGGCATGTTTGTGAATACACTGGCCCTTCGAAATGAATTGCAGCTAGAAGAAACCGCCGAGCACCTGCTTGAAAAAATGAAAGATCGCAACCTATCAGCCTATGAACATCAAGGATTCCCGTTTGAGGAATTGGTGGCACAGTTAGATCTTCCGAAAGACACGAGCCGCAATCCATTGTTTAGTGTCATGCTGACAACAGATGACCGTGACTTGACGTTACCGAAACTGAATGGACTAAAGCTCTCCCAAAAACAGCAGGACACGGTACATGCAAAATTTGATTTAACACTCGGTATATTTGAAGAACAAGATCAAGTGGGCTTGCGCTTTGAATATGCAGCAGCACTGTTTAAAAAGAGTACCATTCAGCGCTGGAGTCGATACTTTGAACAAATCATAGACGAAATGCTGGCTAAGTTGAATCAGCCAATTTCAGCGCTATCTATATTAACTGAAGAGGAAAAACGAGAACTGATCAATGAATGGTCAGGGCCTAACCTTGACGTTCCCGCAGGTCAAACTGTTCATGCACTGATTGAGGCTCAAACGCACAAAGCGCCTCATCAAAAAGCGGCGACCTTCTGCGGCACAAGCTGGAACTATGAAGCGATGTATAATTTGGATTATGGAGT
>NZ_JOTP01000048.1 GCF_000715205.1 Bacillus zhangzhouensis
AGTCTGATCCCTATTTTTTTTGATCTATTGGTTATCAAAATGGCTCCTTACAAGACATTGGGCAAAAAGAAAATGATGGAGTTAAGAAAACGATAGATTAACAAAACGTGAACGACAACAGATACAAATCCCATTAGCGATAATGAAGGACTCTATAACAATTTATGTTACAGAGTCTTTTCTATTGAAATGCGCTAGTTTTGCTGTTCAGAAACACACTGTTCAACGAAACATCCTCATGGTAATTTTGACTATAGTTGATGTTTTTCACTTTTTTATTGATGAAAATGTTAAAATGATGAGTAGCGTATTTTTTTATGAAAGGACGGTGCTTGGCATGACGGAACTTCTCGATGACCGGCTGCCGCCGCAAAATATAGAACAAAATAAGTTTCTGAAGTTGAAGTTATGAAAGGACGGTGCTTGGAATGACGGAACTTCTCGATGACCGGCTGCCGCCGCAAAATATAGAAGCCGAGCAGGCCGTATTAGGTGCTGTTTTTTTAGAACCATCTGCGCTAACGCTCGCTTCTGAGGTATTAATTCCAGAGGATTTCTATAGAATGTCGCATCAAAAGATTTACAATGCGATGCTTGTACTTGGAGATAGAGGGGAACCGGTCGATCTTGTCACGGTGACATCAGAACTTGCCAATACAGATTTACTTGAAGAGGTAGGGGGGATTTCGTATTTAACGGATATTGCGAACTCAGTCCCAACTGCCGCAAACATTGAATACTATGCAAAAATTGTCGAAGAAAAATCGATTTTAAGACGTCTGATCCGTACAGCGACAACCATCGCACAGGATGGGTATACGCGAGAGGATGAAGTAGAAGATCTATTGAGTGATGCTGAAAAAACCATTATGGAAGTGGCTCAGCGTAAAAACTCAGGAGCTTTCCAAAACATTAAAGACGTTCTTGTTCAGACATATGATAATATTGAACAGCTTCATAACCGAAAGGGCGATATTACAGGGATTCCAACGGGATTCTCTGAGCTTGACCGGATGACAGCTGGATTCCAGCGAAATGACTTGATTATTGTAGCGGCTCGTCCATCAGTAGGGAAAACAGCCTTCGCATTGAACATTGCACAAAATGTCGCGACCAAGACAGATGAAAGTGTCGCCATCTTTAGTTTAGAGATGGGGGCTGAGCAGCTTGTCATGCGTATGCTTTGTGCAGAGGGAAATATCAATGCACAGAACCTAAGAACCGGTAATCTAACAGAAGAGGACTGGGGTAAGCTGACAATGGCGATGGGTTCGTTATCAAACAGTGGGATTTTCATTGACGATACACCTGGCATTAGAGTAAGTGAAATACGCTCTAAATGCCGCCGTTTGAAGCAAGAAAACGGTCTTGGGATGATCCTGATTGACTACTTGCAGCTCATCCAAGGGAGCGGACGATCAAGCGATAACCGTCAGCAAGAGGTATCTGAAATCTCTAGGGCTTTAAAATCGCTGGCGAGGGAACTTGAAGTTCCGGTCATTGCCCTGTCTCAGCTTTCCCGCGGGGTAGAGCAGCGTCAGGATAAACGTCCGATGATGTCTGATATTCGTGAATCAGGAAGTATTGAGCAGGATGCCGATATCGTGGCATTCCTTTATCGTGATGATTACTACGACAAAGAATCAGAGAATAAGAACATTATTGAAATCATTATTGCCAAACAGCGTAACGGTCCAGTTGGTACGGTATCACTGGCGTTCGTCAAAGAATATAACAAATTCGTCAACCTGGAAAGAAGATTTGACGATGCGGGTGTTCCGCCCGGTGCTTAAAGCCCAGCTCAAGAAGCTGGGCTTTTTTTGATCCATCTACATCGAAAGAATGACTGAAAAACAGCCGAAATGAGGAGGAGAGAGAAAAAAAGAGATCGTATACTAAAAGGAGAAAAGGAGTGATGACAGATGAAATTTCAACAGTTCGAAGCCGCTCAATTACGCATCGCACGCCCAACAGCCAACATGAAAGAGGTTATTTCCTTTTATGAAGAAGGCTTAGGGCTCAAAAGAATAGGCTCATTTGATCAGCATGAAGGGTATGATGGTGTGATGCTCGGACTTCCTCACCAGCATGTTCATTTAGAAATCACCAAACATGAAGAAGAAGAGAGCCTGCCCGTTCCGCATCCAGAACAGCTGCTTGTTTTCTATATTCCTAATGAACAGGAGTTTCGGCAGATGAAAGAAAGACTGATCTCATTTGGTGGACGGCATGTCATCTCTACGAATCCATACTGGGATCGAGGAGGTGCAACCATTGAAGATCCAGATGGATATCGAGTTGTGCTCATGAACACAGAAGGAATTACACCTGTTTAAAAAGACTCCCATGCTTGGTGGGAGTCTTTTCTGTTATAAACGGGCTGTGACGCGTAGCTTCAGCTCTTTCAGCCCATACATGCCGCTGTTTGTCATTGGCACATAGGAGAGGAGTTCTAGTGACTCATATCGGTCCAATAAGTCCTTGATAGCAGTACATGCTTCAAGACGGGCAAGTGGTGCACCTAGACAGAAGTGGATGCCGTGGCCGAAGCCAATATGAGGGTTAGGATGGCGGTGTATATCGTACTCATGTGCGTTTGAAAACTGGCGCTCATCCCGGTTAGCAGAAGCGAGAAAGACAATCACATGGTCTCCCTTTTTCAACGCTTTCCCTCCAAGCTCTGTGTCCTCTCTGACATAGCGGACGATTGTAGGCGCTGGTGCACGGAAACGGACGGCCTCCTCCACAGCACGCGGGATGAGCTCAGGTGATTGAGCGAGCGCTTCATACGCCCCTGGTTTTTCCAACAAGCTAAAGATCATATTGGAGATCAGATTGGTGGTCGTTTCGTTGCCTGCTAAAAGGAGAAGATTGCAGAAAGGGATTAATTCATCCGCTGACAGCTTGTCTCCATCCTCTTCAGCTTGAATTAAAAGAGAAATCAAATCTTCACCGAGATGCTGACGCTTCTCTTCGATGATGTCAGCAAAAAATGCCATCATGTCAGCTTCGCCTTGATCTCGTGTTTTCTGCCATTCAGCTACATCCTCTTCATTTTCACTTTTAGGCATACTAACCAGAAGATCTGACCAATCTTTAAAGGACTGTTTATGTTCTGACGGCACACCTAACAGCTCTGCAATGACAATGACAGGAAGCGGATAGGAGATGTCTTGAACAAGATCAATTTCTTCTTTCCCATCTATCTGCGCCATGAGTTCATCCATCAATTCTTGAATACGTGGTTCCCACGATTTCATCACTCGAGGTATAAAGGCTTTGCTCACAATGGAGCGGATTCGTGTGTGTTTCGGCGGGTCCATCATCACCATTGTTTTCATCAGAGAATGTTTCCGCTGGTCTTTAGGAGGTTGACTAGAAAAGGTATCTTTATCGATTGTTACACGCTTTGCCTCTTCGTATGTGAATACACTCCAAGTTTGACTGCTTTCATCAAAATGAACAGGTGATTCCTTACGCATTTTGGCATACCAATCAAATGGGTTATACGGGTCCTGCTTGTTTTTCCCTCTTAATAACGCTTTTTGCACGGCACTTGGTGTTGTTGTTTCCATGATCATCACTCCTTATTGGTTGTCAGATGATTCCTTTTTTTCGTTGTGTTAGATTAAAGTTAATTCATCAGCCGAGAGGATTCAACCAACAGAAAAGCGAAATCTGTTGAAGAAAATGGGAAGGGGAGAGCGGCTTGTGGCGGACTGCTACAGAGGGGATAAGCGCGCAACTGATTCAAAGCAGCAATTAAGAAAAGCGTTATTTCATTTATTAAGAGAGAAGGAATGGGGAAAGATTTCCGTACAAGATTTAACGAAAAAGGCAGGCATCCATCGCACCACCTTCTATCAGCATTATGAAGATAAGTTTGATCTTGCCCAGCAGGTCATGGATGAGATGTTTGATGTGATGAAAGCTGCTATTTTTGCTCCTGTACAAGAAGAGGATTGGCAGGCTGACCACGCAGCATATGTGTATATTTTTCGATTTTATCAACACTTGCAGGAACATGAAGAGGAGTATCAGATTCTATTGAAAAGAGGGCGAGAGCTTAATATTCATCAGACAGCCAGTGCTTTTTTTGAGGAAAGCTTTTCTTTAGGATTAGAGGAGGTCGCGGGTTCAAATCCTGACCCGCATCATGTTCCTCTCGAGATGCAGAAGCAATTTGTCATTTCTGCTTATGTTGGAACCGCTGAATGGTGGCTGAGGAAAGGAAGACCGTATTCACCTGACTTCATGGCAAGCTCGATGATTCAATTAATTGAAAATCATGAATAAAGCGGGAATCGATAAAAACAGTTGTTTTTGCTCAAAATCTCCTTTTTCAAGCGTAGACGAAGCGATTAAAGCGCTTTTTCTCACATTTAAAGCGAACAAAATTTGATTTCGAGATATTAATGTTCGGATTTAGCGTTGACTTTTTCGTTTTGCATTGATAAAATAAATGTGTTTGAAAGAGATAACGTTTTGAAAGGTTAACGGAGGTGCACGATATGTCTTCAGTAGTCGTAGTAGGTACGCAGTGGGGTGACGAAGGGAAAGGGAAAATTACCGATTTCCTTTCAGAAAATGCAGAGGTGATTGCCCGTTATCAAGGGGGAAACAATGCAGGTCACACGATCAAATTTGATGGAGTGACTTACAAGCTACACCTCATTCCGTCCGGTATTTTTTATAAAGAGAAAACTTGTGTCATCGGTAATGGAATGGTGGTTGATCCTAAAGCGTTGGTCACTGAGCTTGCGTATCTTCACGAACGGAATGTGAGTACAGAGAACCTCAGAATCAGCAATAGAGCCCATGTGATTCTGCCTTATCATTTAAAATTGGACGAGGTAGAAGAAGAGCGGAAAGGGGCTAATAAGATCGGTACGACGAAAAAAGGAATCGGACCAGCTTATATGGACAAAGCAGCTCGCGTCGGAATCCGTGTCGCAGATCTATTAGATCGTGAAGTTTTTGAAGAGAAGCTTGCACGTAATCTAGAAGAGAAAAATCGTCTTTTAGAGAAAATGTACGACACAGAAGGCTTCAAAATTGAAGATATTTTAGACGAGTATTATGAATATGGCCAGCAAGTGAAAAAATATGTCGTGGATACATCTGTTGTATTGAATGATGCACTAGATGAAGGACGCCGTGTTCTATTTGAAGGGGCACAAGGCGTTATGCTTGATATCGATCAAGGGACATATCCATTTGTGACGTCCTCTAACCCAGTGGCTGGAGGAGTGACGATTGGTTCTGGCGTAGGACCTACGAAAATTCAACATGTAGTCGGCGTGTCAAAAGCTTACACAACACGTGTTGGAGATGGCCCATTCCCGACAGAACTTCATGATGAAATTGGCGATCAAATCCGTGAAGTTGGCCGTGAATACGGTACGACAACTGGACGCCCGCGCCGTGTTGGGTGGTTTGACAGTGTTGTTGTCCGTCATGCCCGCCGTGTGAGCGGTATTACAGATTTATCTCTGAACTCAATCGATGTACTGACAGGGATTGAGAAATTGAAAATCTGTGTCGCTTATAAATTGAACGGAGAAATCACAGAGGAATTCCCAGCAAGTCTAAAAGAATTAGCGAAATGTGAGCCTGTCTACGAAGAAATGCCAGGATGGACAGAGGATATTACAGGCGTGAAGAATTTAAGTGAACTGCCTGAAAATGCCCGCCACTATTTAGAGCGCATTTCACAATTAACAGGTATTCCACTTTCTATTTTCTCAGTCGGACCAGACCGTTCACAAACGAACGTTGTCCGCAGCGTGTACCGTCCATAAGTATAGACTGATCAGACACCAGTAAAATCACACATTTTACTGGTGTTTTTTTGTTTAAATATTCCTTAAATTCAATAGAACGGACTTCCCGGTATTACCAAAATATGATAACTGTATAAAGGGGAAGGAGCGTTCAAGTGAAAGAAAGAATACGATTATTAGATATTTTACGAGGCTTTGCCATACTAGGCACATTGGGGACGAATGTTTGGTTTTTTGCGTACGCAGGGGATACCTTTGCGACAGATCAGATTGCAGATGAATATGAAAATGGCAGTTTGCTTGAAAGCATTGTCTCGATGTTCGTTTATGGCAAAATGCTCTCGTTGCTCACCATCATGTTTGGTGTTGGATTGGAGCTGAAGTATCAGCAGGCGAAAAGAAAAAACACACCTTGGCCGGGTACATATTTATGGATTCTTTTATTTTTATTTATCGAAGGCTTTGTCCATTTTGCCCTTGTGATGGAATATGATGTGCTCATGAGTTACGCCGTCACGGGTTTACTTGTGGCTTTCATTGTACGTGGAGGGGACCGGCGCATCAAAAAGGGTATGATCTTCTCTGGTGTGATTCACCTGCTAGTCATGTCATTTCTGATTGTGTTCTCCCTCTCTGAAATGGAGACAGAATCCTATGATCCAAGTAGTGAACCAATGCTAGAGGAGCAGCTGCCAGAGGCATGGATTTCTCAAGTTCAAGAGCGATTACAATACTTTTTCATGTACCGTGAAGAAGCGATTTTTATCATTCCAATGAATACATTTCTGTTTTTATTAGGTGTTCGAATGATGAGAGCGGGTGTTTTTTATGCGAATGAACGCGGGCAATCTCTTCGGAAAACATTGTTCCGAATCGGTTTATGGGTTGGTCTGCCGCTGAATGCACTCGTCTTCGTGCCGAATGAAATAGTGGAATTCGTGGTGCGCTACGTCTTTTCCCCATTCCTCTCTATCTTCTATATAGCTGTCATTGCGAAGCTCTTGGCACATACGGAATCATGGTTCATGTGGACTTGGTTTGAATATGTAGGGAAAATGGCGCTTAGCTGCTACATCCTGCAAAATGTCATCTGCTCGATTCTTTTTTATAGCTGGGGATTGGGTCTTGGCGGTCAAATCAATGCACCCCTCATCGTATTATCATGGCTGCTCATTTCACTTCTGCAAATAGCGATTTCGGCATTTTGCTTAAATGTGTGGCGGATTGGGCCAATGGAATATATCCGATCGCGGGCACTTCGCCGGGTGACGATGAAGAAAGCATCGTAAAGGGGAATAGATACAATGTTTTTTAAAAAAATGACGAAAAGAGAACAAGTGAATGCACATAAAGCAGCAGGATCGGCGTTTGTTTTTTATCTTCTAGCATTAGGAGTGCATGCGATGTACGCTTTTTTTCAAGGTGACAGACTTCCCGTCACTTTTGTGATTTTAATGACGGGTCTCCTTGTGTTTTTCACCGCAGATTGGTTATACAACAAAAAATATTCATAAAAAAAGAAGCCCTCATCACGAGAGCTTCTCAGCGTGTAGACAAACCCTCGCATCTTTGTCAACAATCTGAGAAGCCCTCATCACGAGAGCTTCTTTCTTATTTCAGGCTTTTATATTGCCCTTTTAAATTTTTACGAATGTATTGGATGATTTTGCGCAATTCATTCGCATGCGGTCTTCCAAATGGACTTGTTTGTCTTTGCTGATAGAGTACTTGGCCTTTTTCATTTAATAAGAAATAGGCGGGTTCTCCGTGTACCCCGTGATCTTCATATGGGGCATCTTCTCCATGATAGAACACTTCATATGCTTTTAATGAAGTGAGATCTTGGTCAGACATGATCGGGAAGGAAAGTCCCTCTTGATCAGCAAATTCCTTCAAGTCATCAGGTTTATCCGTTGAAATCGCCATTAAGTGAATATCCTTGTCTTGAAAGTATGATTGTTGCTTTTCTAGCTCTTTTAATTCCTCTACGCATACTGGGCACCATGATCCTCTAAAGAAAATGATGAGGTGCCAGCTTTGATGATCCTCTAAATGTTTGTAGAAATCAATGTGTTCGCCCTGCACCGTTGGCAGTGAAAAATTGGGCATTTTATCTCCTAATTTGAATGAACTCATGCTGCTTCCTCCTTTTTCAATCACAATGTTACTTGTCTCTTTTATAACCATTTTCAGGCGCTTTGAAACGTTTCTATGTGCTTGAAGAGGCAGTGACCATTGAAAAGAAGGGTCAAAATTGAAGGCGTTTGCAGAAATGGGCGATTTGACAGGGGATATCAAATCCGACACTTTTTTAAAAAAAATGTCGAAAAACGTATTGCCATATGTAATGACTCTATGATATTATAAATCTCGTTGTTGCAAAGGTCTCTGAAACTTGTTAGGATGCGATGTTCCAGCTTTTTTAAAGCGATTGGTTTGACGCAATACAGCTTCTTCAGATTCACTTTTCACAAACCGAGAGCCATTAGCTCAGTTGGTAGAGCATGTGATTCACCTGCTAGTCATGTCATTTCTGATTGTGTTCTCCCTCTCTGAAATGGAGACAGAATCCTATGATCCAAGTAGTGAACCAATGCTAGAGGAGCAGCTGCCAGAGGCATGGATTTCTCAACTTCAAGAGCGATTAACATTCTTTTTAATGTAAAGTGAAGTACTTATTTTTATAATGCATCTGACTTTTAATCAGAGGGTCGAAGGTTCGAGTCCTTCATGGCTCACCATGTATTGGCCCGTTGGTCAAGCGGTTAAGACACCGCCC
>NZ_JOTP01000049.1 GCF_000715205.1 Bacillus zhangzhouensis
AATAAGATCGGGGGGATTAATTTTTTCCTATGCTTTCCTCGATATGTATAACGCATTAGAGGACATTGGCTTTACTCAAAATCAGATAGACGAAATGGACATTGTCTATCATCTGAAACGTCTTGCGCGAAGAAAAGAAGCGAGCAAGGAAGAGCCAAATAAGAACGCAGCAGCATCGGATAAGCCTTTGTACATTGGGACCAGCATAAAATGAAGGTCAAAGCACTCGAAAGAGCGTATGCAGATTCAGCCATCAAGAAGGGAAAGGATGCGGAATCAACGCAAACCCTAGCCCGTCGGCTGAACTATGCAACAGCTGAAATGAATAAAACGCAAAACGCGTTAACACAAACGACCAACAAAATTCAGAGGATGGAAGCTGAGATAAAAAGAACATCCTCATCGCTTTATAAAATGGGCCAAAGAATGAGTACAGTTGGCAACAAAATGAGAAGTACGGGTGCTTCGGTAGCAATGACTACAGGTGTTGCTTTTGCAGGCTTGGCCCTCCCACTAAAAGATGCAGTACAAGTGGGTATGGACTTTGAAAAGCAAATGAGTAAAGTCCAAGCTATTTCAGGTGGTACAGCCCAAGAGATAAAAAAGCTAGAAAAACAAGCAATGGATCTTGGGGCAACAACTGTCTTTACTGCCAGTCAAGCAGCTGACGCACAAAGCTTTCTTGCGATGGCTGGTTTTAAAGCAAACGACATATACGCAGCGATGCCAGGTATGTTGAACTTAGCCGCCGCAGGTCAATTAGATTTAGCAGCAGCGGCCGACATCTCCTCCAATATGATGCAAGCCTTTGCGATGAAGGCTGAGGAAGCAGGTCACGCATCGGACGTGATCGCATACGGTGCAGCTAACGCAAACACAAACGTTGAACAAATGGGAGAGGCGATGAAGTTCCTTGCGCCTAACGCTAATTCATTGGGCTGGGGACTAGAAGAATCAGCGGCCGCAGTCATGGCGTTTGGTGACGCAGGTTTACAAGGTTCGATAGCAGGTCAAGCATTTGGTACATCATTGATTCGTCTGGCAACACCTGCCAAAAAAGCTCAGAAGGTAATTGATAACTTAGGATTCGCATTTTTTGATGCGGCCGGAGATATGAAAAGCATGCCGGAAGTCGTTGCAGAAATGGAAAAGGGCATGAAAGGCATGACGAAAGAGCAGCAAGCCGCAACCCTTAAAACCATTGTAGGCGCTGAGTCTTATAAACATTGGGCTATTCTCTTACAAAAAGGCAGCAAGGCTTTAAAAGAGAACACAAAGGCTTTGAAGGAATCAGACGGTGCTGCTCAAGATATGGCAGATACGATGCTAGATAATGCACGAGGCAGCATTGTCGCTTTTAATTCTGCTGTAGAAGGAGCAAAAATCAAACTAACTAAAAGTTTACTTCCTGCGCTTGGTAACCTAGCTGAAAAAGGCGCAGACATCGTTTCCATGTTTAACAAAATGGATTCTGCCACAGCTCAAACGGTTGCAAAAACTGCGCTGTTTGCTACCGGTGTCCTAGGTGCCACAACAGCAGTCGCAACGCTTACGATGGGTATCGGAGCGCTTTTAGCATTTACGGGTCCAGTAGGGCTTGCGATAGTCGGTGGGACTGCTTTATTAGGCGGTATTGCCGTAGCGACCTATGCGTATAATGAGCAGTTGAAAAACCAAAAGAAACGTCAAGAAGAAGCAAAAGAATCGGCTCTTCTATACGGTGAGGGTGTTTCTAAAGCGACGCAAAAGGCTGCAGCCTCGTATGTCAGTCTACGTGAAAAAGCCACTTCACAGCTATTTCAATTAACTCAGGTTTCAGGTGAAGAAGCAGATAAGATGGCAAATAGGTTACTTAAAACTTATCAGAAAATGTCATCTTCTTTAGTTAAAGAATTAGAAGGATTTAAAACAGATGCATTGGCTGTTCTTAATGGTCTTTTTGAGGATCAAGAAGGGAAAATGAAAGAAAAGGGCGAGGAATGGTCTGATCAACTTGTCGGAAAAATTGATCAAGATGTACAAACAGTTCGTAAAAAAATGAAGCAGTTTGAGAAGTTAAAGGAAGAGACGGGTCTAATCACGTCTAATATGAACGAAGTACAACGCAGAACATTTAACGAGATCATCACATTCTTCCAACAGTCTACAAGTAAATTTGCCGCAAATCAAAAGGACGCTTTGGCTATCCAGCAGAGAGTTTCCGAGAGTCAAAATAAGTTATCTTTTAAAAGTGCTAAAGGCTATAACGATCAGATCACTGAGTTGTATAAGGAAGGTCAGAAGGCAGCAAAAAAAGATAGAGATTATATGTCTCAAGTGATGGATGAGGCCCTTGCTAAAGAAGCGATAAACGCTGAACAGCATAAGGCTCTAAAAGCCAAAATTAATGCAGACTATCAAAAGTCTCTTGCTCAAAACCTAAACACATATAAGAAAAGCTCAGAAGCTCTTTTTGATCAAATGTCTAAAGATGGTCAACTGTTAGATTTAGAAACAGGTAAAGCGTTGGAAAGACAAAAAGAGTATTCAAGTAACTCAATGGGAATTTTCGTAGAAATAGAAGAAAGCGAGACTGCATATCAAGCGCGCTGGGCTGAAAAACAGGTAGCATTTTTGCAAAAACTAGGGGGCAGCAAAGAAGAAGCGATAGAGCAAACAAGAAAATCCCTCATTGAGTTTAACGAAGGATTAGGACTAGCAAGTGATAAAGCTGCCTCCGAGGCAGACAAAACAATTGCCAAAGTAGAAAAGAAGATGAACCGCGAAACATCTGCCCGTAATTCAGGAAAGAAAATAGGAAAAGAATTTGCTGATGGTCTAATAGATGCTACACCAAATACATTGGCGAGTGGTTCTATTCTAAAACAGTCATTGGATCTGAAATTACGTGAGGAAAACGGCATTCCTAGAATTGCAGGACAAGAAAAAGGTCGATCGTTTAGTGAAGGTATTAATTCGTCAAAAGTTAACGTATCTAACAGCGGATCAGTGCTGCAGCAAGCACTTAGGCAAAAGCTAAGTGAAGGTAATGCAGGAGAGAAAACATTAGGAGCATCGGTAAAGTTGCAATACGTTCGCTGAAAGATTCCATACAATCCAAATCACCTGCAAAAAAGACCATTGCAGAAGGTGTGAACTTTGGCGATGGGTTTATCATTGGGCTTGGAGAAAAGGCGCAGGACGTGAAAAAGAGCACAGCAGCAATGGCTAATGCAGGAGCTAAAACATTCGGCTCTCAAAAGGGCCAATCATTTAGCGCGGGAATAAGTTCAACAAGCGGCATCACAAGCACAGCAGCAAGCAGCGTAAACCAAACAGCGTTATCAAGCCTAAATAAAAATACCACTCAAGCCACTCAAGCAGGTGCAACAAAAGGAAAGAGCCACAGTGCGGGAATAACAAGCACAAAGGGCGCCAATACGTCTGCAGCATCTTCGGTGAGCGCAACAGCAACAGCCCAACTTGCCAAAACAACCGATGGCGGAGGCGGACAAAAAGCAGGGAGTCAATTTGCATCCGGCATTCGTAGTCAAGCGGGGAATGCTAGTAATTCGGGTAGCACCGTAGCACAATAAGGAAAAAAATGTTTATTAAGTTTTACAACCAAGCAACATGGTTTCTGCTTTGAAGATATTGCTTGATGCTAAAATCGCGGCAAACTTTTATCAGTACAGACATGAGTTTTATGATCTTGTCGTTCAGCCCTCCTGGTATTACATCTCATGTGATCTTCTTCCTGGGAGGCGTTTTGCGGTTACGTGTGACGGAGGATTTCAGATTCCTAAGGACAAGCAAAAAAACCAGGTATCATTCCAAGTGGATTTTAACAATATTACAGGACTAGCAGAGTCAAAGGGCACGTCTTTAAAAAAGTTCTACTTCATCATTTTCAGAAGCTGGTTATGCTACCGACATAAACTATGCAACAAAATTAAACAGCATCATTTTTACTTACAAACTCACACAATACGATAATTTGGATGATCTACCAGAAGAACCGTATGAGCCTGAAACACCAACTAAACCAACATATCCAAGCAAAGAGTACCAGGGCAAGGACATAGAGTTAAATGACGGGCTACCTTCTGATATTGATTTTAGGCAGCTGCATGTCTCAACCAAGGACGGCAAAGAACTTGTTGAAATCGTTGGCGCAGTGCTAGAACTGCAAGACGACACAACAGGTAAAAAGAGTTTCACCTTTACGCTAATGCGGACTGAGGATAACGGAACAGAATTTGATTTACTTGTTCCAGGGAACATACTGTATTTAGACGAAAAAGTTTACAACCATCAAAAGTATTACATTACAGACATTGAGCTTGATCAGAGCAGGAAAAACGTGCTGCAGAAAAAGGTAACCGCCAATCATGTTTATACTGTTCTTCTTGTAAATGACAGAGTCGAAGAAAAGATTTCAAAGAAACTGAAAATCAATGAAGCTTTAGACTTTGCCCTGGCTGGCACGCCTTTTCAATATGTACTAAAAGCAAAACTATCGGAGTTTGACGAAGTAGATCAGGACGGCTTCGGAGAAAAGAACAGAGTCGAATTAATGGATCAGATTGTTGAGGATTATGAAATAGAGCTTGATGTAAATAACTACGTCATCTATGTGCATTTAAAAATGGGTAAAGTAGTAGATTACACCTTTGACAGTCGTTATAACATGCCAGGATTTAAGATGAAGATCAACGATCAAAATACATCAACGCGTGCATGGGGTTACGGTGCAGAAAAGAAAGCTAAGAAAAGTGACACAAAGTCGAACGAAGATGAAAAGGAGAAAGAGCCTGAATACGAATTCGAGCCTATTCTTTATATCCATCCTGATGAAGATAAGTTTCTTATTGAAGGAAAGCCGCGCTGGGGTGAGCCGATAAGAGACGACACAGTAAAGAAACCAAGCAACATGGTTTCTGCTTTGAAAAAGCACGTGAACCCATATCCTGACGTGGTGGTTGAGGCAGAGTACCAGTATATCTATGAGCCAGCACTACAAGGTATAGAAGAGGATTTTTGGAAAGGTGACACGATCCATGTCATTGCTGATACGGCAAACGGCATCACGTTTGAGGACGATGTAAGGCTAGTGTCTGTCACTTATAATCCTCTCAACCCGTATGACAGCCCTAAAATGACTTTCGCTAACTTCCGAAAAGATATTCAAGATTATCAAGTAAGCCAGGCGCGGCAGATTAAGCAGCAGAAAAGATATATAGATCAATTGATGAGAACGCTCAATTAA
>NZ_JOTP01000050.1 GCF_000715205.1 Bacillus zhangzhouensis
CAATGCAAATTCATCTTCGTGCTGAGAAGAATTTCTATTGTGGAACATGAGAAAAACACCTTCCTTTAGTATGCTTTTCTCTATTATAAAACGGGGGAATGGAAACTTTAAGGAAAAAAATAAAGCTGTCGAGATTTTCTCGACAGCCTGAGCCCTTTTAAGGGCTTTTCTTCTTTTACTATGGTTTTTTCACTGGATGAATGTCTTCTCCCAAAAAGGCGGTTCGAGACTCTCCACTATTTTCTAGAAACTCAGCAACTTCTTGCAGCTCTTTATTGATACGGTCATTCCTTGGCATATCTGGATTTAACAAAAGGATGGAGTGAATGGCAGTGGCTGCTTCATACAAAACATTTTGATCTTTTATCTGTTTGATACATTTCTTCATACGATCGAAAAACCATTCCATCTCTTCTATGTCTTCCATCGGATAATATGTCATTTTAAAGAGGTTCTGCTGACGAAGGTCTCCTCTCTCAAAAATGAGTTCAAGCTCTTCTCTACTTATATACAATTCCGAAGATTCATCATCAATCTCTACTACCTCGACCATCGCATCTTCAGCTGTATATAACTGCTCAATAAATTCATCGAAACTATCTGCCAGCTTAAAATCTACTTCCATCTCTAAATCAAAATAGTGAATAGGCGGATGTTCTTTCGTTTGTCGATAATCCATTGCGATCCATGTATCTTCTTCTCCGCTGATGAAAATAAGTCCCTCAGGCAGCCCCAATTCATCACTTAACTGAGGACTACTCATAATTCCATCCCCTTTGGCGGTTCCTATTAGATAGTCAAACTGAATATGATCATCTGCCCATGAATTCGGCCGTTCAGTTGGAAACGCATTACGAACTGTAAAACCACCGTTCCATTCTAAAATGAGCTTTTCGTATGTATCAGGTAAAGTCACACCAAGACTTCCCTCTACTTCACGAATTTTTTCCTCATCTATCTTTTCTAACGTGAAAGGACTCTCTTCTTCTTTCTCCCAGAATGGTTTCAAAGTGGATGCCTCCCCATATCTATTGATATAAGTATAACATTGTCCAACTAATTATTTGCTCATTTTAAAACCTTGCAATCCCATTCAATTCCTTGCTCCAATAAAGAATTTACCAGTAAACATAAAAAGTCCTGACTGAGTTTCAGCCAGGTACATAAGTTGAAGAGCAAATCTTTCGCTCTCATATTGTTCTTTAACAGTTTTTCAAGAAAAAATGAATATATATCTTATCTATACCAAATTACATACCAACGGACCAAGCAAGTAAAATAAATGACGTGATTAATATAGATAGCACACTTACAACGACAATCATTATATGAGTAATTATACGTTTAGACGAGCCTTTTCCCTGATGTTTTCGGCTAATCATCAATGTGATAAATGACGCAACGGCAAATAGGTAAGATATAACTGCTCCTGAGTAGAAACCAAACTTCTGCCAAAAAACAACATCACTTATTAAAGCCATAGATTGAAAGTTTAAGCTAAACAAAAAACCAATAACTGCGAATACTAGGGACATTACTTTTAATTTCATCATTCCAAATCCTCTCTAATATTGAATCTATAGTATTGAATTAAAATTGTATGAACTAACTATAGACTCCCCCCGTACAATTTTAGTTTGACTTACATTTTCATAAACTTAATCTATAGGTGCAATAGATTGAATGAAAGCTAAATTCTTCCTATAAATCTCTACTTTCATAAAAATCTCTCACTAATATATCCTTAGCACATTCACATGTTCTTCACACAACAAAAAAGCAGACTTGTATAAGCCTGCCTTACGCTTTTTTCTAAACTTTCCTTGCAGTACCTCTGGAAAAATGCCCGTGAAATTTAAGATATATATACAATTAACCGTTTAACCACTCTTCACAATGTTCAATAAGCCATCTTAAGTATTGGATATATTGACCGACGTGATAGCCATCACAAACAGCATGATGTACTTGAATCGCAACTGGCAAAATTATTTTTTCTTCTTTCATCTTAAATTTTCCTAATGTAAATATTGGTAGTAAATAAGTTTCATCTGTAGATATATTAAGATTAAAAGAAGTGAAATCAACCCAAGGCAGACTTGAAATATTAAACATGTTTTCTGGCATATTAGGTTTCGGAAATAATTTGCTACTTTTGTTATATGTTTCAATGTCCGCTAAACAACTTTTATAAAATTTAACAAAGCTTTCTTCATAAGGCGTCCAAATACTTAAAAATGTCTTTGTTTCTTTATTGAAAACAGTATAACTTGGATGAAGAATATCCCAATAACCAAGTTCGTCGTTTACTTGATCCATCCGAAATTCCGGTATTTTTTGCACAGCTCTTGCTAACAAATAAATTTGCACAGGATATACTTTTAGCTTTTTTTCTTTTAATATTGCATGCAATTTCGTAATGTCTAGATTGATTACCAAACTATATGAGCATCGGGTTAAAGTCATATAATGATGAAAGTGCTCTTTTCGTGGGTAATTTTCGTCTATTTGTTTAAACATTTTTTATCTCCTCCTGAATGTGATTTCATGTATTCAGGAGGAGACTTTATCTGATTTCACCACCACAATCATCCTTTCAAGAAATATGTTATGTTTCTGTCTATTCAAAGTCTACCATGAGCTTTGCCTACGTTAAAGCCTGCAGCAACTCTTCGTAAGTAATCATAAGTAATCTTCCCAAACTTGAACTGTTCTAGTGCTATATATTTTTCCCCCTTTAATATTATCTTCTGGTATTCCTTCGTTTTGTTAAAAACCAAAAAATGTTACCTTTTTATACGCCTGTTTTACTCTTTTTTATTTAAATTCTTTGTTGTTCATGTTTTTCATAATTAATATGCATGCATATTGTACCGTTCAAACTCTATAACAAATAACCTATTTACTTCATTTATTTACAAATGATAACATTAATTAGAGTAAGAGGAATATTCCTAACAACTAAAACAAAATATTAAATTACTAACTAAGCTTAATATTCGTTGAAAGTCTAATTTCTAAAATATATTCAAAAGTAGGAGTTCATTATGGAAAAGCTAAGTACTTCTAAAGGTTTAATATTATCAACGGTTGCAGGAATTTCTGTTTTTATATTCACACCTTTTGCAGAAGCAAATGCTGCTAGAGGTCTCGAAAAAGAACAGTCCTATTCTTATTCATCTGTAAAACCTTCTTTTGATCAAGCAAAAGAGCTTACAATAGATGAGATTGCACAGTATTGGAATCTAAATGAAGAAGAAACTGCAAAGTTCAAAAAAGCAATTAAAGAAGCTCAGTCAAAAACAAACGGAGAAGCTACTGTACACGGTAAATTCACATGGGCTATAAAAACAATAAAAGAAGCTTATGACCAATTACCGACAAAACTGAAAGTAATGATAGGCGGTGTTACAGGGTTAGAAACAATTCTAATAACTCTAGAACATTATACAGGCGCTCTTGAACATGGCATTTATTTAGGCGCTCTTAAAGTGACTGGAAGTGAGAATGCAGCGTGGTGGGTTGCTAAAACCATCATGTTGTTCGTTTTTTAAAATTAAGTAAAACACACCTAAATGGTGAAACAACAAGGAGGTGCTTGGTTAGTGACACAAGAAAATAAGGCATCCAAAAGTTTGTTAATTACTTTGCCCATCGCTATTATAGCTATTGTGTTGATTTTAGGAAAAATTGATACACCTGTAACAAATATTTTATTTTATGTAGTCGCTTTCGGTGTAATGGGTTTAACTGTTTCAAGCTTAGTAAAAGACTACAAAAAAAAGAAAGATTGATTACTTGTCCAGGGAGCTGCTTTATGTAGCTTCCTGTTTGTGAAAACAGGATAATGAACCACACTGAGAAATACAAAAGTCACTCTCGATTCTGAACAAAACTGAAAGGGTTCGTCCCCAATCCGTCCCCATTTTAAAATAACAGACCCTCAAGGTCTGTTCAGCTTGTAGACAAAGTCTACAGGCTTTTTTATATAATAAGGGTAATAACACAATTCTGGTGGGGATGAACATGTTATCGAAAAGTGACGAAGCAAGACGATATAAATTTGATTT
>NZ_JOTP01000051.1 GCF_000715205.1 Bacillus zhangzhouensis
GGTCAAACGATTCCAATTGATGCATGGTCTTGTTGCTGACGGCATTTATGGACCGAAGACGAAAGCAGCGTTAGAAAAGTTATTAAAATAAAAATCTATAGACTTACGACTATAGATAATTTTAAAACAAGAAACCCCCCTGTCCATTATTGGATGGGGGGTTTTACTTATATAGAGTTTATTTTAATCTTCCCCATATAGCTCTTCCGCCTGTATGTCCTGTTTTCTTGTGAATTTCTTTGTTCACAAGTTGTAATCTTCCTGTGTTTTCATGGTGATGCCATACATAGCCTCTAGGGGTTTTGTTATGGTTTATATCAATGATTTGGTTCTTAGTAAATTTTTTAGCATGTTTAGGTGACTTAATACCGATTTTTAAAGATGCGTTTGCCTTAGCGAATTGAGTTTTGTTAGATGACTTTATTAACAAACCTGGTAGATTGTAATTGAATTTTGAATTGAAAACAGGGAAGCCATTTGCAGTGAATTTAACACCAGTTTTAGGGTGTTTCTTTTTAGCAAGTTTTCCATTTCTGATTACAACTTTTTTCGTTGAGTTTTTCAAATATTGTTTTGCATATAGTTTCCCACCGATTCGCATAACAACAGGAAAAGCAAGAGGAACTAACCAAAAAGGGTAAGCTTGAATAATATCAACGTCATCGTTTGTACCAATTGCATCGGCTGGAGCAGAAAACGATGGTTCTACTAATTCCCCTTTTTCAAAAACATCATCAGAAATTGTATCTTTTTCTAGTTCCTCATCTGTAACATCATCTTCAAGTAAACCTTGATACTCTTCATAGTTATCCCAATTCTCATATTCTTGAGCATATGGAAAATCGTCATAGTTTTCGTAAGAAGATTCTATGTAGTCGTTTAGTTGATCTTCCGTTAAATTACTTTCTCTAACTTGTGCTGATTCCGCTTTGGCAAACTCCGGTAAAATAAAAGATACTAGGAGCAATAACGGCAATACAGCACATAAAAACTTCCTTAATTTCAATTAAAGCACCTCTTTTGTATTATATTTACAAACATTGCAAGTATAATACAAGTATTGGAGGTTAACAATACCTATTCTATAAAATCTTCCAATTGATTAACAATAATCTCAACATCTGAATCATTTAATCTATTTAAGTTACTAATGATACTTTTAAATGTTTCCAGTGATTCTTTGTTCTCTAAAATTAAATTTTTCTTGTATGTTGCTACTGTATCTAGCACTAACCCCAATTCAAGAGCGCCATCAACGTCATTCGTTGAATTAGTATGAGTTTCTATTTTTTTCAATAACCAAATGAGATCGTCATAATTTTGAATAGGGAAGAGCTTGAGATTAGAAAATAATTCTTCATTATTTTTTTCAAATATCCTATTTACTTCATCCTTTGTAATTGCGTCTGGATCGTCGGGCGATATGTATGTAAGTTCATAGTCCTCGGGATCTAACCCTTCTAAATCAGGTTCACTATCATCTGAGTCATCAATATAGAGTTTTGAAATAAATTCATTAAAACTATCTGCTATTTTAAAGTCCTCTTCTGTTTCTAAATCGAAAAAATGAACGGGTGGATTCTCTATGGTATTTCGGTAATCCAGTGCGACCCAGGAATGACCATCACCCGAGATAAGAATAATATCTTTAGGAAGCCCCCATTCTTTTATTAAATAGTCACTTTCTAAAATCCCTTCTTTTTTTCCGATCCCTAGCAAATGATCAAATTGTATATGATCCTCTGCCCAGGAAGTAGGTCTATCCGTAGGGAAAGCATTACATTCTAAATAACCGCCATTTTGCTCCAAGACTAAGTTTTTATATTCTTGTGGCAGCTTAACTCCTAGCTTTTTTTCTGTTTTCAGAATATCTTTTTCAGATATTTTTTTTAAAGTATACGGGTCGTCTGATTGGTTAGCCCAAAATTGTTTCAATTCATCATCTCCTAAAATATAGATATACTTTTAAATTATACCTTCGACTCAAATTCTTATCAATAGACTTAAAAAACTAGATGAATGAGAAGAAAAATTGCGGTTTCTTTTCGGTGTGGAAATATTTCAAAAATGATAATATATGTAATTATAGGGAAAATAAAGTTAGGGATAGGGGGAGGTTTGTTTGACAGAAAAAGTAGCAAGCCCATTTGTTGCTAAAATGATCGGTGATTGGTATGGATTTATAAAAAAACAAGATATCCTAAAAGCTGAAACAATGAGAAACGAGATAGTACAAGCTTGCGAAAACATGGAAGAAGACCAAAATGTCTTAATATACTTTAACTTGATTGATTCAAGATACAAAATGATGGCGCAGGAGTTTGAGGGATCAAAAGTTTTATTGAAGCAAATAGACATTGAAGAGAAGCAGAAAACGGATGATATGATTCAGTATTATTATTTCTTCTTCAATGGCATGTATGAGTTTTATAAAAAGAGATTTTCAGACGCTATCAACTATTATCATATTGCAGAGACACGCCTTCGAAACGTTCCTGACGAGTTAGAACGTGCTGAATTTAATTATCAACTTTCGATTGCATACTACGAAATTGCACAAAATCATTTCTCCATTAACCATGCCAAAAAAGCTTTAGAAAGCTTTAAATCAGCAGATTTACAAGAGAGTCGGGTAGCGATTACACTAATGGTGATTGCATCAAATAAGCTTGATTTAAACCAATTTGAACAAGCTGAATCCACCTTTAAGGATGCTATTAATTTAGCAACAGAATCTAAAATTGATTTGCCACAAGCGCTAGGGTATTTCAATCTTGGATTATGTTATGAGCGCCAAGGAAAGCTTCAGCAAGCTTTAGAATGTTTACAGAATGTCTTGTCGGTTGAATTGAAAAAGCCACACAAAACACTGTATATGCGTACAAATTACATGTTAGCGCGTGTACTCTTCCAGTTAGATAAAAAAGCTGAAGGGCTGGAGTCATACAATGAGTCACTCATGTTAGCGAATGAATTATCTGACAATGCGTATATTGCTAAGTTAAACATCATACATTCAATTTATATAACAGATGATGAAACTCAGCTTGATGCAGCTATAAATGCGCTGAAAAATCAAAATCTTTGGACAGATGCCGCAGAATTGTCAATCATGGCTGCAAGATTTTATAAAAAGCAGGATAAACACAAGTTGGCATCTAAATACTTTGATGATGGTTTGGAATCACAAGCCAAAAAATTGTCATGGATGGAGGAAATTGAATGAAACATCTGAAAGTAATAATCTTGAGCTTTACCTTATTAATGGGTATTACAACTACTGTGCATATAAATTCCTCAAATGATTTTCAAACCGCAGAAAACGGCTACTTTGGTTAAGTATTAGGAAAAATAGACTCCATTAATAAAAGAAAAAGCCCTTTTCGGGGGCTTCTTTTTTATTTGAGCCGCCATTCCTTCTTTTCTTTATCCCATGCTAACTCATTTCTTGACATAAGATTATTAACGGCTTTTCTTATAGATTGTTCGTCTTGACCTGTTTTTATTTTTAAGTCGTCCATTGTGGGGTTCTTGCGAAACCTGCTCATATTATAGATGATCCTGTATAGCTTCCTTTCAAGATCATTCATGAAATCACCACCGTGAACTATTTTATTTGAATATCTTTTTCATTAGCTTGCCGGATGCTTTACCCGCAGCACGTCGCATGATACGTTTTCCGATAGTACCTTTTTGAACGGCGTTGACGTCACCCAGGTATTTTGATGTCTTATAAAGGAATGATCTTATTTTGTTTATGTTCATGGGGTATGCACCTACTTTCTTCATTAATATAGAGTTATGTGGGCTTGCCCACTAAATGCCCACTAATTGATGACAAACTATAAAGTGGTATGATGTAAGAATAATATAAAACGCAGGAAAGACAACAACAAGAGAACGTATGTTCTTGTGTGATTTCCTGCAAATAATTCCACATATGAAATGGAGAAAATGTTTAATTGGGTCATGTGATCAATTTAAAAAAGCGCTCTTAGAGCGCTTTTCAGCTTGTAGACAAAGTCTACAGGC
>NZ_JOTP01000052.1 GCF_000715205.1 Bacillus zhangzhouensis
GAAATATCGTTGAAGCAAGCAATATTCTGAATCCAGAATCCGCAGAGGAAGAAGAGCCGGGGGAGTAAGTTTGTCCGATGCTGTCCTCGATATGTATAACGCATTAGAGGACATTGGCTTTACTCAAAATCAGATAGACGAAATGGACATTGTCTATCACCTAAAACGTCTTGCACGCAGGAAAGAAGCAAGCAAGGAAAAGCCAAGTAAGAACGCTGCAGCATCGGATAAGCCTTTGTACATTGAGACCAGCATAAGATGAAGGTCAAAGCACTTGAAAGAGCTTATGCAGATTCAGCCATCAAGAAGGGAAAGGACGCTCGAGAGACACAAAATCTTGCCCGTAGGCTGAACTATGCAACAGCTGAAATGAATAAAACGCAAAACGCTTTGACGCAAACAACCAACAAAATTAAGAAGATGGAAGCTGAAATAAAACGTACTTCTTCATCGCTTTATAAAATGGGCCAAAGAATGAATACAGTTGGCAACAAAATGAGAAGCACAGGTGCTTCGGTAGCGATGACTACAGGTGTTGCTTTTGCTGGCTTGGCCCTCCCACTAAAAGAAGCGGTACAAGTGGGTATGGACTTTGAAAAGCAAATGAGTAAAGTTCAAGCTATTTCAGGTGGTACTGCCCAGGAAATAAAAAAGCTAGAAAAACAAGCAATGGATCTTGGGGCAACAACAATTTTTACTGCTAGTCAAGCTGCTGATGCGCAAGGCTTTCTAGCGATGGCCGGATTTAAAGCGAATGACATCTATGCAGCGATGCCAGGAATGCTGAGCTTGGCTGCCGCAGGACAACTAGATTTAGCTGCCGCCGCCGACATCTCTTCCAACATGATGCAAGCCTTTGCGATGAAGGCAGAGGAAGCAGGTCACGCAGCTGACGTCATTGCATACGCCGCGTCTGACGCAAATACCAACGTAGAACAAATGGGTGAAGCCATGAAATTCCTTGCACCTAACGCTAATTCATTGGGCTGGGGACTAGAAGAATCAGCGGCCGCAGTCATGGCGTTTGGTGACGCAGGTTTACAAGGTTCTATCGCAGGACAAGCCTTTGGTACGTCTTTGATTAGGTTAGCTACACCTGCCAAAAAAGCGCAGAAGGTCATTGATAAGTTAGGGTTCTCGTTTTTTGATGCAGCAGGAGACATGAAGAGTATGCCGGAAGTTGTTGCCGAAATGGAGCGGGGCTTGAAAGGTATGACGAAAGAGCAGCAAGCGGCAGCATTGAAAACCATTGTAGGAGCCGAATCATACAAGCACTGGGCTAACCTTTTGCAAAAAGGCAGCAAAGCGCTAAAGGAGACTACCAAGGCATTGAAGGAATCCGATGGTGCTGCTAAAGATATGTCAGATACGATGTTAGATAATGCACGAGGCAGCATCGTCGCCTTTAATTCTGCTATAGATGTAGCAAAAATCAAGTTAACGAAAGGTTTACTTCCTGTTTTCGGAGGTATGGCTGAAAAAGGAGCAGACATCGTTTCCATGTTTAACAAAATGGATTCTGCCACAGCTCAAACGGTTGCTAAAACTGCATTGTTTGCTACGGGTGTCTTAGGTGCCACAACAGCAGTTGCAACGCTCACAATGGGTATCGGAGCGCTCTTAGCATTTACGGGTCCAGTGGGGCTTGCCATAGTTGGCGGAACGGCTTTACTAGGCGGCATTGCCGTTGCGACATACGCTTACAATGAACAGCTGAAAAACCAAAAGAAACGCCAAGAAGAAGCAAAAGAATCGGCTCTTCTATATGGTGAGGGTGTTTCTAAAGCGACACAAAAAGCGGCCGGAGCATACGTGAATCTACGAGAAAAAGCTACATCACAACTTTTCCAACTGACGCAGGTTTCAGGAAAAGAAGCCGAGAAGATGGCAAGCAATCTATTGTCTACTTATCAAAAAATGTCCACTTCTCTTATTAAGGAGTTAGAAGGATTTAAAACAGATGCAATCGCCGTTCTAAAAGGACTTTTTGAGGACCAAGAAAAAGAGACAAAGAAAATCGGAGAAGATTGGTCCGATCAATTGGTTGGAGACATTGACAAAGACGTTCAAAAAGTTCGCGAGAAAATGCGGAAGTTAGAACAGCTGAAAGATGAAACGGGTTTAATCAGCTCTAAAATGAATGCATCTCAAAAGAAAGCTTTTGAAGAAATTATTTCATTTTTCCAGCAGTCAACGAGTAAATTTGCGGCTAATCAAAAAGACGCAATGGCAATGCAGCAGAGGGTTTCTGAGAGTCAAAACAAACTCTCTTTTAAAAATGCCAAAAGCTACAATGATCAAATCAGCAGTATTTATAAAGAGGGACAGAAAGCAGCAAAAGAAGATCGCGACTACAGAAATAAAGTTTTAGATGAGGCTCTTGCAAAAGAAGCCATATCAGCTGCGCAACACAAAACACTAAAAGCTAAAAGTAATGCTGATTATCAAAAGGCACTTGCTAAGAACCTAGAAATGCGTAAAAACAATTCAAAAGCGTTATTTGATCAAATGGCTCAAGACGGAAAACTGCTGGACTTGGAAACGGGAAAAGCCCTAGAAAAGCAAAAAGAATACTACATTAACTCTATGGGTATTTACAATGAATGGGAAGAAAACGACGAGAAATACCAAGAGCGCTGGGCCGAAAAACAAGTAGCATTCTTCCAAAAACTTGGAGACAGCAAAGAAGAAGCGTTAGAAAAAACGAAGCAAGCACTTATCGAGTTCAACGAGGGTTTGGGTTTTTCAGCAGAAGAATCAGCAAGTAAAGCAAACGAAGCGATCATAAATGCTGAAAATGAATTCAACCGCGCAACATCTGCCCGTGAATCGGGAAAGAAAATGGGCGATGAATTCGCAGACGGCTTAACAGCTGCCACGCCTAACACGTTAGCAAGTGGAACGATCCTTAAACAAACACTGGATCAAAAATTGCGAGAAGAAAACGGCATCCCTAGAATTGCAGGACAAGAAAAAGGTCAATCATTTAGCGATGGTATTACTTCATCAAAAGTTAACGTATCTAACAGTGGAACAGTTCTGCAGCAAGCACTTAGGCAAAAGCTAAGTGAAGGCAATGCAGAGGCTAATACATCCGGCTCTCAAAAGGGCCAATCATTTAGCGCGGGAATAAGTTCAACAAGCGGCATCACAAGCACAGCAGCAAGCGACGTAAACCAAACGGCGTTATCTAACCTTAATAAAAATACGACTCAAGCCACTCAAGCAGGGGCGACAAAAGGGAATAGCCATAGTGCGGGCATAACAAGCACCAAGGGCGCCAATACGTCTGCAGCATCTTCTGTCAGTGCGACAGCAACAGCCCAGCTTGCCAAAACAACCGATGGTGGAGGCGGACAAAAAGCAGGGACTCAATTTGCATCGGGGATCCGTAGCCAAGCCGGAAACGCTAGTAATTCGGGTAGCACCGTAGCACAATCAGGAAAACAAGGCTTATCAAGCGTGAAAACAACTGGCACAGGTGCTGATTTTTCTAAAGGTTTTGCTAACGGTATTCGTAGTATGGGCGGCACCGGAGGTACGATATGGAAAGCTGCTTGGGCTATCGGTAAAGTTGCAATACGTTCACTGAAAGATTCCATACAATCAAAATCACCTGCAAAAAAGACCATTGCAGAAGGTGTGAACTTTGGCGATGGGTTTATCATTGGGCTTGGAGAAAAGGCGCAGGACGTGAAAAAGAGCACAGCAG
>NZ_JOTP01000053.1 GCF_000715205.1 Bacillus zhangzhouensis
GGTCCGATTGTGAGGGACAATCCGAATATGTGGAAGGCTATGCTTTGAAATTTGAAAAATGGTCCGAGCGTTTGGGGTGGTTCAAAGAAATTATCAGTAGAAGCGCCTTAGAATCTACCGACCTATCAAACGTCATTGCACTTTTTAACCACCGAGAGGATTTTCCCCTAGCGAGAAATACCGTTTCAGGGGAGTCAGGGCGGCTTGAACTCGAAATAGATGGCATAGGTCTTAAAGGTAGGTGCCCGCAGTTTAGAGAAAGTAGAAGAAATGAAAGAACAACGAAGCACACCAACAGATGAAACTTTAAAAATTGAATTGGAGCTATTAAGCCTTGATCTTCCAGAGTAAGGCTTTTTTGCGTTCTATGAGGAGGAAAAATAAAAATGTCTAAAAAAGAAATTGAATTACGTCAGCAGTTTACGCGAAAGAAAGAAGAAGCAGATAAAGCACTAGCAGAAGGAAAAAACGATGAAGCGCGTCAGCTTCTTGATGAAGTGAGAGAGCTTAAAAATCAAATTGAATTGATGGTAGAAGGACGCTCACTGAACGTGCCTGATTTACCTGGCGGTGAAAATTTTGTGCCGGAGCTAGAACGCAACCCGGAGGGACGGAAGGGAAGCGAAGGAGATAAAGAAGAAAGGCAGCAGCAATACCGTAAGACTTTTATAAAGAAATTAAGAGGAAAAAGACTTACCGATGAAGAGCGTGACCTTTTGGACAGTGAGGAATTCAGAGCAATGTCAGGCAAAAATGATGAAGACGGCGGGATTTTGATTCCTGAAGACATTGGAAGGCTAATCCATGAACTTAAACGAACATATGAACCACTTGAGCAATATGTAACGGTTGAACCTGTTACGGGCCGATCAGGATCACGTTTGTTAGAAAAGAATTCTGATATGGTGCCGTTTGCCCGTCTCGAAGAATTAGAGGAATTACCTGAGTCTGATCAGCCAAAATTCACAAAAATGAATTATGCTATTGAGGATTTTGGAGGCATCATGACCTTATCAAATTCAATGTTAAGCGACTCTGATCAAGCAATTATGCGATATGTCGCTAACTGGTTTGCAAAAAAGTCAGTTGTCACCCGTAATAGCCTGATTTTGGAAGTGATTGAATCTTTGAAAAAAGTAGAGATTGAGGGATTGGATGGAATTAAAAAAGCTTTAAATGTCACACTTGATCCCCTTGTATCCCCAGGAGCTATCATGATGACAAACCAAGACGGATACAACTGGTTAGATACACTTAAAGACGGAGAAGGTAAATATTTAATGCAGCCAGATCCTACAGATCCAACAAAGAAACTTTTTGATGGCCGACCTGTTGTAAGTATTTCTAACAAAGTCTTGAAAACACAAAAGGGTAAAGCACCAATCATCATCGGTAATTTAAAAGAAGCAATCGTTCTATTTGACCGCGAACAACAATCAATTGCTTCTACAGACGTAGGAGCAGGGGCCTTCGAAACAAACACTACGAAAGTCAGAGCAATTGAACGAGAAGACGTCCGAAAATGGGATGACGAAGCGGTAGTATTTGGACAAATTACGATCCAATAAGGAGGACACGATGGGATATACAACAAAAAATTACACCACTGATGGCGGGGATCGAACTGTCATCGGTGGTGTTTTAGAATTTGCAGCAGCAAAGAAAATCCTCTTTTCATTCAAGGGATGCAAGGTGAACAAGGTCCTAAAGGTGATACTGGCCCTCAAGGCCCAAAAGGAGACAAAGGAGATCCCGCAGTAATTGAAACAGGGGCTATCAAGAACGATCATTTAGGCGATGGTTCTGTAAACTCACGGACAATCGGTAAAGGTAGTGTCAAGTGGGAGAACATCAATTCCGAAGTACAAAAAATGATCACTGATTTAGAGTCGAGAGTCGACCAACTTGAGGGTAAAGAAAATACAGAATAAGTAGGCGGTCTTATGGATTTAAAAATGCTGAAAGATGAATATTTAAAAGTTGATACCGACCAAGATGACGCCTTGCTTAAAACCTTAATTACTGCAGCAAAGGAATATATCAGAAACGGAATAGGGCGTTATACAGAAGGTAACGCTCAATTTGAACTTGTAGTAGGGATGTTAGTCGAGCATTGGTACGAAAACAGAGGGATGTATGAGTCAGGTGTTTCCGGCTCAAACATCCCTTTTACTGTTCATGCTTTGCTGACTCAACTTCGATATGTGGATGTGAAAGGTAATGAAGAAGATAAGCAAATTGAATCGGAGGTTAATCTTCCAAGTAAAGAAAAGGGTGCAGGATGACGAGCTGAATTGGAATGAAACCTATGAAAATGTTTTTGAGACATGGGGTGAAATTGAAGGATCCTCCGGCTCAAAGTAAGAACAGGTTTCTGTTTTTTATTGTAAAGTGTTCGGAAACAAGTTTACTGCAGAAGAATTTGATAATGGTATTGACGCGCGTCTTTTGACCAAAACCATCTTCGCAACTGCACATTATGTGATCGGAAATATCGTTGAAGCAAGCAATATTCTGGTTCAATTGAAGGATTTTCCGGCTCAAAGTCAGACACGCTTGTGGCTGGTGCGTTAGGCGTAAAGTCACCAAAGAAAATCACAATTAGATATCGTGAAGACGTTAAACAAGATATGCGAATCCTTCACCAAACGGGAACCGATGACGCAGGAGAGCCAACATACCGCACTTTCGATGTAATGGATTATAACGACATAGAAAACAAAAAGAAACGACTTGAAGTCACTTGTAATGAGGTCGGCATAAATGGCTGATATGGATATAGAAGGGTTCGAAGATCTAACGAGATATTTCAACAAGATAGGTGACGACGTCGAAAAAGCTGAAAAGATTGCCCTTAAAGCTGGTGGAGAAGTAATAGCAGAGCACCAAAAACGTAACGTGAATAAGAGTTCAAAAAATCAGCCTCACATGGTCGATAACATCACTGTTTCAGCTGCAAGAGAATCCAAAGACGGTGAGCTGTTTATAACCGTTGGACCAAATAGAAAAGTCGCTTACAGAGGTCGCTTTTTAGAATGGGGCACGTCTAAAATGCCGCCGCATCCTTTCATTGAAAAAAGTGCAATTGAAGGGGAGGGACAAGCTGTGAAGATCATGGAAAGAATTATCACGGCACCTATTAAATGAGCCTGGAAGTGATTGAATCTTTGAAAAAAGTAGAGATTGAGGGATTGGATGGAATTAAAAAAGCTTTAAATGTCACACTTGATCCCCTTGTATCCCCAGGAGCTATCATGATGACAAACCAAGACGGATACAACTGGTTAGATACACTTAAAGACGGAGAAGGGTTTCCCTGAAACCTATTAAATGAGCCTTGATGCAAAGAAAGAATTGAGTGCAGCGTTAATAAAAAACAAAGAGTTAAAGCAGCTTGTCACGGGTGGTTTTCATAACCTTGTGGCAGATGATGTGGCCGCATTCCCCAGGGTTGTATTTTCAGAGATTACAAATAGGGACCAGGAGTACAGAGACAACCATTCGGCAGCAAGTGAGGTACGGTTCCAACTAAGCATATTTTCAAAAGCAGACACACGGAAAGACGAAACAGAAATAGCGAAAGAAATAGATCGTCTTATGAAAGATTTAGGTTACGGAAGATATGATTCAGTGGATCTTTACGAAACAGATACAAAAATCTTTCACAGAGGCATGAGGTACGTCAAAACATT
>NZ_JOTP01000054.1 GCF_000715205.1 Bacillus zhangzhouensis
CGGCATCTCCAGTAACACCAGTTGCGCCAGTAGCACCGGTATCTCCAGTAGATCCTGGTGCTGCTAATATGGTATAGTCTGGTGACGTATCTGGCGTACCCGAAGGTGGTGCAGTGTTCACAATATAAGTACCACCTTCAAACGTTACGACTTGACCTACTGGATATGTTGGCGCTATCGCTGGGTCAAAAGCGACAATTCCACTTAATCCTATTCCAGTTGCACCAGTAGGACCGGTTATACCATTGCTACCAGTGGCACCAGTAGGTCCAGGTGGACCTGCTGGACCTCTTCTGACAATGGTTTGGTTTGGCTTTGATTTGTTTTGTCCTTTTGCATTGTGGCAAGGGTGATTTGCTTGAGGTTGTTTTGGAAGTTTATGTTTTAATAATGGGCAGTCGATGTTTTGTACACGTTCATGACGTGATCTTTTATAATGGGGCTGCCCATGATTTTTGCCACAAAAGGGACATTTGTGATCGAATTGATTGTACAAATTGCCCATCTCCTCTAATTGATAATTCATTCTATGTGCAAATGTTCAAACTGGAAGTAAAACATAGAAATTTAACATTTCGAAAATCATCGAATCAAATGATTTAAAAGTTAAATGATTTTATGTTATGGTGTTGAAAGAATGAAACTAATATGATTTTTGACAGAAATGGGGACATCATTTATGAGTCAATCAGTTTTGAAGCACACAGCTTATTCCGTTTTAAATTTATCCTCTGTGACAGAAGGCGGCACAATTAAAGAGTCCTTTGAGCATAGTATGGATTTAGCAAAAAAGACGGAGAAGTGGGGGTATCATAGATACTGGCTTGCAGAACACCACAATATGGAAGGTGTTGCGAGCTCCGCAACGTCTGTATTAATAGGATATATTGCAGGGGGAACCGAAAAAATCCGGGTTGGATCTGGGGGGATTATGCTTCCAAACCACTCTTCGCTTGTCATTGCAGAACATTTTGGGACACTTGAGACTTTGTATCCGGGGAGAATTGATTTAGGCCTTGGCAGAGCACCAGGAACGGATCAGTTAACGGCAAGAGCTCTCAGACGAAACCTTCATAACGGAGAAGATTTCCCTGAGCAGCTTGAAGAACTTCGGCAATATTTCAAACCAACAGGTCAGGTCAAAAAACATGTCAGAGCCGTTCCGGGAGAAGGATTGGATATTCCGATTTGGCTTCTTGGTTCAAGTGGTTTTAGCGCAAGGCTTGCAGGAGAACTTGGATTGCCATTTGCCTTTGCTGCTCATTTCTCGCCTAAAAATACAATACCTGCTTTAGAATTGTACAGACAGTCATTTAAACCTTCTGATGTGTTAAAAGAGCCTTATGCGATGGTGGGTGTGACGGTTTTTGCTGCAGATCAAACAGAGCGAGCTGAATATTTGGCGACCTCGCATTATCAGCGCTTTTTGAGTCTCATTCGCAATACACCAGGAAAACTCAAGGCCCCTGTTGACAGTATGGATGGACTGTGGAGTCCATATGAAAAGGCGATGGTTGATGAACAATTAAGTTCTACCATGATTGGGAATAAGCAAAAGGTGAAAAAAGAATTGGAAGCCTTTATTGAAGCCACTCAAGCAGATGAAGTGATGATTAATTCTGATATGTTTGATCATCAAGAAAGAATGCGCTCTTATGAACTCATTGCAGACATCTTTCAAGAGGAACAAGAAAAATAAGTATAAAAAAAGAACTGCACAGAGCAGTTCTCAGATTGTAGAGAAACTCATGTTTTTCTACAATCTTTTTTGTTTTCATCGTAATGATGATGGATCGGTAGCTCCAGTGACACCTGTCGCACCAGTAGAACCAGTATCTCCAGTTGCACCAGTCGCACCAGTAGGACCGGTAGCTCCAGTTACACCAGTGGCTCCAGTATCTCCGGTAACACCTGTAGCGCCAGTAGGTCCGGTATCTCCGGTAACACCTGTAGCGCCAGTAGACCCGGTATCTCCGGTAACACCTGTTGGTCCAGTAGG
>NZ_JOTP01000055.1 GCF_000715205.1 Bacillus zhangzhouensis
ACGCAGCGGCGTTATTAATCAATGTTCTTTTGCTTTTTCGTTGGATTACAACGGAGACGAACCCGACGAATGGAGAATTAACGAAAACGAGGACATATACGAACGAAGAATAAACAGAATTCACCGCATTTATGACATTTCTCTAGTAACGACACCTGCATATAGCGATACCGCAGCTGTGGTAGGTGCTCGAAGCATGGAGAAAGTAGAAGAAATGAAAGAACAACGGAGCGCACCAACAGATGAAATTTTAAAAATTGAATTGGAACTTTTAAGCCTTGATCTTCCCGAATAAGGCTTTTTTGCGTTCAATAAGGAGGAAAAATACAGATGTCTAAAAAAGAAATTGAATTACGTCAGCAGTTTACACGAAAGAAAGAAGATGCTGATAAAGCACTAGCAGAAGGAAAAACAGAGGAAGCGCGCCAGCTTCTTAATGAAGTGAAAGAGCTGAAAAGTCAAATTGAGTTGATGGTAGAAGGACGATCACTTGACGTGCCTGATTTATCTGGCGGTGAGCATTTTGTGCCGGAGCAAGAGCGCAAACCAGAAGGAAGATCACGAGATCAAGAAGACAAGGAAGAACGACAAAAATTGTTCGCTAAGGCTTTTATTAAATCTCTTCGTGGAAGACGTTTGACAGACGAAGAACGCGATCTATTTGAAAGTACAGAATTTAGAGCAATGTCAGGGAAAACCGAAGAAGACGGCGGGATATTAATTCCTGAAGACATTTCAAGAACCATCAAGGAGCTAAAGCGGGAACAATTACATCAACTTGAGCAATATGTCACAGTAGAGCCAGTGGCAACACGGTCTGGCAGCCGTATGCTTGAGAAAAATAGTGATATTACACCATTTGCAGTCCTTGAAGAAATGGACGAAATTCCAGAGACAGATCAACCTAAGTTTACAAAACTATCATATAGTATCACTGACTATGCGGGCCTTTTACCTCTCTCAAATACGTTGCTTCAAGATACAGACCAAGCAATCATGTCTTATGTGGCAAAATGGTTTGTCAAAAAATCTGTTACAACAAGAAACAATCTTATTCTTGATATTCTTGAAAAATTGAAAAAGGTTAATTTTAAAGGGCTTGATGATATTAAAAAGACCTTAAATGTAACTCTAGACCCTGCAATTTCAGCGAGTGCAATCATTATGACAAACCAAGATGGATTCAATTATCTTGATGAGCTTAAAGATGCAGACGGAAAATATCTATTAAAAGATATACCGACAGAACCAACTAATAAAATGCTCTTTGGCCGCCGCGTGGTGGTTATTTCAAACAAAATTTTGAAGACGAAGGAAGGCAAAGCGCCTGTAATTGTTGGTGATTTAAAAGAGACAATCGTTTTATTTGACCGTCAGCAGCAATCAATCGCATCTACAGTTGAGGGAGCTGGCGCATTTGAAACTAATACAACAAGGGTGCGTGCAATTGAACGCGAAGACGTTGTGCTGTGGGATAAGGATGCTGTAGTGTACGGCCAATTATCAATAAAAGAGTAAATCTAGAAGAGGTGAAGAGTCATGCGAGTGACGAAAAATTACACCACTGATGGCGGGGATCGAACTGTCATCGGTGGTGTTTTAGAATTTGCAGGCGGAAAAATCGTCAAAGACGGCGAGGAAGTGAGTCTAGGAGGCAGCGGATCAGCTGCACCAGGATCCAAAAGGCGATCCTGCAGTAATTGAAACGGGGTCTATTAAAAACGACCATTTAGCAGATAAATCTGTTAACTCTCGTACTATAGGCACTGGCAGTGTTATGTGGGAGAATCTCAATTCTGCAGTAAAAGAAATGATCACCGATTTACAGACGCGAGTCAATGAGCTTGAGGGTAAAGAAAATACTGAATAAGTAGGCGGTCTTCTATGGATTTAAAAATGCTGAAAGATGAACATTTAAAAGTTGATAACGACCAAGATGACGACTTGCTTAAAAACTTAATTAATGC
>NZ_JOTP01000056.1 GCF_000715205.1 Bacillus zhangzhouensis
AGAATTCAAAAAGATAGCGGACGAGCTCAAAAACATCGGAATTATGACAAATTTAGATGTAGATGCGCTTGCCCGTTTTTTGTTTGCAAGAAAACAATATTTACAAATAACAGAAATCATATTGGATACGCCGATTACAGCACTCACCGAAAATTCAGATGGTGAAAAATTTGAAATTGCGAATCCTGCTTATAGTGATCTTCTTATAAATCAAGACAAGCTGTTTAAACAATGCAGAAAAGCATAAAGTGATTTAGGGTTAAAAATCTACTATAGTCGTTCCTTTGTAATTTAAAGTGGGCTGTTCAGAGGTTCATTAAAGACGTAGAGCGGTTAGCAGATGAAGATTGCCCGTATTATTTTGACGCAGAAGCAGTCCTTGATTTTTATGAATGGGCCAAGCAGTTTAACCATGTCGAAGGCGTATTAGCTGGTAAACCTATTGAGCTTACAGACTTTCAGCTATTCATGGCTGCTAATATCTATGGGTTTTACAAAAAGATCAATGGTGCCAGGCGTTTTAGAAAGGCTTATATTCAGTTAGCGAGAAAAAACGCGAAATCACAATTGCTGGCTATCATGGCTTCATATGAAATCTTTCCCACTAAGGAAAAACATCGTGTGTTTATTGCTGGTTGGTCAAGGGAGCAGTCGGATGAAGTCTATCAAGCAATCCTTGAGCAACTGCAGCACGCACCTATTTTAGAGGGAAAATACACAGACGCCAACGGGCAGGTCACGAAATACGCGACAAATTCAATTATCAAACCATTATCCCGTGAAGCCCGAAAGGTTGGAGACGGAAAAAACCCATCACTAGGGATAGTTGACGAATATATGTCTCATGAAACAAGTGAAATATATGATGTTATTGATAGCGGTATGGTCGCCCGTCGTAGCCCTTTGATGATTATCATTACTACTGCAGGTTTCAACTTAAACGGGCCGTGTTTTAAAGAGTATCAGTATGTTTCCAAGATTCTTGATCCCGACATTGAAATGGAAAACGATGATTATTTTGTTATGATCTGTGAGCTTGATCCACAAGACGATATAAAGGATGAATCGAACTGGATCAAGGCAAATCCGATAGTCGCAACTTACCCAGAGGGGATGGAGTCACTAAGGGCAGCGTTAAAAGTTGCATTAGATGTGCCTGAAAAGATGAGAAGTTTCCTTACAAAAAACATGAATGGGTGGGTTGATCAAAAAGACAACGGATATATGAAAATGTCTAAATGGCGGGCCTGTCATGGTGAAATACCTGATCTAAAAGAAATGGCGATCTATCTTGGTTTAGATTTATCTATGACAACGGACTTGACTTCTGTCGGGTGGGTTGGCGTTCTTGATGGTTTTTATTATGTTGGTCAGCATTCCTTCATTCCAGAGGAAAAGGCAAAAGAGAAAATGGCTACTGATAAAGTGCCTTATGATTTATGGCGTGATCAAGGTTGGATGACATTCACACCAGGGGAGGCAGTTGATTATCAATTTGTTGAAAGGTGGATTATTGAATTTGCCCATGTCAACAAATTGAGGATCATTGAAGCAGCTTACGACAAATGGAATGCGCTGCACCTTGCACAACGGCTTGAGAGTAAGGGATTTAATATGGTTGAGCTGCCGCAAAGGATTCAGCATCAATCATTACCTACAAAAGACTTTAGGCAAAAGGTGTATGAGGGTAAAGTCATTCATGCAAACGATCCATTGCTCACATTTGCATTTAACAATGCGATTATTAAGCAAGACGCACAAGAAAACATCATGCTAGACAAAGCGAAGTCACCACAAAGAATAGATCCAGCTGCAGCGGTGATGAATGCTTTTGCTAGGGCCATGTATAAAAATATGGGATTTAGTTTTTTTTTA
>NZ_JOTP01000057.1 GCF_000715205.1 Bacillus zhangzhouensis
CGGCAAACTTTTATCAGTATAGACATGAGTTTTATGATCTCGTTGTTCAGCCCTTCTGGTATTACATCTCATGTGATCTACTTCCTGGGAGGCGTTTTGCGGTTACATGCGATGGGGGCTTTCAGATCCCTAAAGACAAACAAAAAAACCAGGTGTCTTTCCAAGTAGATTTCACTAATATCACAGGGTTAGCAGAGTCAAAGGGCACGTCTTTAAGTGCGCAAAACTTTTCTAGTGAAAGATGGTTTTCAGGAATGTTTCAAAAGCTGGGTACGCCACGGATATCAACTATGCAACAAAATTAAACAGTATCATCTTTACTTACAAACTCACACAATATGATAATGTGGATGATCTACCAGAAGAACCGAGTGAACCAGAAACACCAACTAAACCGACATATCCAAGCAAAGAATATCAGGGAAAGGACGTAGAGTTAAACGACGGACTACCTTCTGATATTGATTTTAGGCAACTGCATGTCTCAACCAAAGACGGCAAAGAGCTTGTGGAAATCGTTGGCGCTGTATTGGAGATGCAAGACGATACAACAGGTAAGAAGAGTTTCACATTCACCTTTCTACGGAATGAGGATAACGGAACTGAATTTGATCTACTTGTTCCAGGGAACATACTGTATTCACGTTAGCAAGTGGAACGATCCTTAAACAAACACTGGATCAAAAATTGCGAGAAGAAAACGGCATCCCTAGAATTGCAGGACAAGAAAAAGGTCAATCATTTAGCGATGGTATTACTTCATCAAAAGTTAACGTATCAGGCAGAGGAAGCAGGTCACGCAGCTGACGTCATTGCATACGCCGCGTCTGAGAAAGTATACAACCATCAAAAGTATTATATTACAGACATTGAGCTTGATCAGAGCAGGAAAAACGTGCTGCAGAAAAAAGTTACGGCCAATCATGTGTATACTGTTCTTCTTGTAAATGACAGAGTCGAGGAAAAAATTTCAAAGAAAATGAAAATCAATGAAGCTTTAGACTTTGTACTAGCTGGTACGCCTTTTCAATATGTGCTAAAAGCAAAATTATCAGAGTTTGACGAAGTAGATCAAGACGGCTTCGGAGAAAAAAACAGAGTCGAATTAATGGATCAGATTGTTGAGGATTATGAAATAGAACTTGATGTAAATAACTATGTCATCTATGTACATTTAAAAATGGGCAAGGTGGTAGACTTCACACTTGACAGCCGATACAATATGCCAGGATTTAAGTTAAAAATCAATGACCAAAACACATCCACAAGAGCTTGGGGTTACGGAGCAGAAAAGAAAGATAAGAAAAGTGACACTAAATCAACTGATGCAAACACGAAAGAGGATGAAAAGGAAAAAGAGCCTGAATATGAATTCGAGCCTATCCTATACATTCATCCTGACGAAGACAAATTTTTGATCGAGGGAAAGCCGCGCTGGGGCGAGCCGATAAGAGATGACACAGTAAAAAAAGCAAGTAACATGGTATCTGCTTTGAAAAAGCACGTAAACCCATATCCTGATGTGGTCGTAGAGGCTGAGTATCAATTTATCTATGAGCCAGCACTACAAGGCATAGAAGATGATTTTTGGAAAGGTGACACGATCCATGTCATTGCGGATACTGCAAATGGGATCACGTTTGAGGATGATGTAAGGCTAGTGTCTGTCACTTAT
>NZ_JOTP01000058.1 GCF_000715205.1 Bacillus zhangzhouensis
GAGCGCGCGTAAATGCATAAGGATTTCATTATTAATGTCAAGAGGGGGGTGCTTTTATATATGAAGTTTTATTGGAAAACATACGTTCTGTTTTATTTAGAAAAAGAAAAGCCCGAAAAGGGCCTTCAACTATTTTGTTTTAAAGAATAGTTTGCCTGAAGTAGACATACTTTTATAAGCTATTAAAAAATCATCGTCTTTTTTTACTTGATTCACTATATAACCTTCAAGTGAACCACCTTTATATACTTCCCCTTCAAATTTTTTGGTCACAACAATACCAATTTCCTGAGAATAAGGAGAACCATCACTACTAAAAAAGTCAAAGTTAAGAATTGGGCTGAATAGTATAGGCTCATCATCTGTTTCAGAATCTGTCATCTTCACGTTAACTTTTACAAGTGCATATTCATACCCTTTATTAGGCTTAGAATTATTGCTATTCGTTTTATATAAGATATCAAATGCTTTATCGCCTCGAATAACTTCTTTTACAATCATCTCTAATGTAGCTGTATATTCTTTATTCTGTGTCATTATATAATCTTCAAACATTAATGGTTCTTTTAGAGGAATAGGTGCTGATCTTGTTCCATCGGCTTCTTTCTTACTTTCCTGTTTTGAAGACGATTCACTTGAAGCGTTGGTATCTTGTTTTCCCTTTTCTTCTTCTTTGGTGTTAGAGCTTTGTGCATTACAAGCTGATAAAGCTACTGTTAATAAAAGAACTACAAATAAAGTTAATTTTCTTTTCAAGATTTTTTCTCCTTTTATTCTTTTTAGTTGTGGTTATTTATTGAATCCGTTGGAATGGGATTGATACATCATCCTATATACATAATTTAGAAACACAGACAATATTATAAAGGAAAAAATTTTTAATTGTTGATTTTCGACAAAATTAGACAAAATAATTATGACATATGGCATGGTTTTAAAGTCATGAAACGTTCGGTAGCGAATTTATATGAAACCTTGAAAAGAGATGCTATTTCATTTGTGAAATTATTATATGGTTGAATAGCTTTTATTTTTCTAAGCATAAAAGTGGGAATACAAAACTTATATGCAAATCGCTTTGCTTGCATTTCCTGCAGCTCTCTAAACAGTGGGGGGCATAATTAGTTGATTTCCTTCATGTCTTAGCGCATGACAAAGTTCATGACCAAAATCTTGCCACTGTTCTTGAGGGCTAAGGCGGGTATTAATGAGAAATAGTTCCAGCATAGTACCGGCTGCTGATGTTTAAGAATTCAACTTTTAAGAAACTAAAGTAGATTAGAGCGAAATAAAAAACAGACCTCATTTAGTCTGTTTTTTATCACGCAGAAATGAAGTTGTTTTCTTGAATTCTTCAAAACTTCAAAACTTCAAAACTTCAAATCTTCAAATCACTTCCCCTTCTCCCGCTTCCGTTTTTCCTTCTCCGCCCGGTAAAACTCATGAAACATCTTCATCAGTGCCCGCTTTTCAATCCGGGACACATAGCTTCTCGATATCCCAAGCTCCTTCGCTATTTCCCGCTGCGTTTTCTCTTTCTTTAAATCAAGGCCGAACCGGCCGACGATGACTTCTTTTTCTCGCCCGTCGAGAATGCCGATATACTCCTTTACTTTTTCAAGCTCCATGTTGAGCTGAA
>NZ_JOTP01000059.1 GCF_000715205.1 Bacillus zhangzhouensis
ACCATTGCAATCCATGCACTTTATTGGTGTCGCATCCAGTTTGGGGACACCTGGTGTACCACAATATCACCGAACCTATATAGGCACATAGTGACATCCGCATTATTAATAATGATTTTGAGGACACAATGGAGTATGCGGTGTCAGGCAACAAATGGGAAGATGTTCTGATAGAAGGGAACAGATTTAAACGTTGATTTCAGCGATATTCAGAATGCTGGTAAAAGGACTTCTTCATCAAGCCCGTATTACGGAATTATCTTGATGGATGGGGTCACCGATTCAGCAGTACGTTTCAACAAAGTGCGTGGGAAAAAATGCAGATACGCCATGTATTTCACTAGCAAGTGCTCACGGATTCAGCATTTCGGAAACAGGCTTAAAGGAGCTGGCGCAGAAGGTTCATTGCAAGACAACAGCGTTGATCCAATTAAATCAATAGAAAATGTAACATGAGAGAGGTGATAACAAATGATTCATAAGAACGGACCAATTGATTTTGATGTAAACGCATATACCAGTTCAAGTGTATCAACGAGCATAAATTTTTGGACACAGGATCGTCAGACAGCGCGGCTCATTTTCAAACTCACGAAAGATGGAGTACCACTGCCTTTAGCAGCTGTCACGGGAAAACTTGTATTAGTTATGTCAGATGGTAGCCGATTCATTCGAGACATAAACATTATTGACCGTGTGGAAGGTCAAGCGGAATACATCTTGTCTGATCAAGAGATCAAGCATTATGGAAACGTACAAGCCGAACTTAATTTGTACTATGCAAATGATCAATCTATGTCTGTGCATCAGTTTTCTTTCAATATATCTAAGTCGCTTATAGATCAAGATATTGTCCCAATAACAGAGTATTATGTAGATGAATTCGAGGCGTTGAGAACCAAAATTAACGAACTGTATGAGGAAACAATTCAAACAATTGACGAGTTGCGATCAAAATTTGAGGATTTAGAAAACATCGAAACAAAACAAGGCGCTCAGTCTAAAGCAGATGCAGCACTTGCATCAGCTGAAAAATATACGGATGAACATGCAGCAGACCAAAAAATTCACGTAACAGAACAGAAACAAAAAACTTGGGACGCAAAAGAGACAATTTCTGGCGCTCAAACTAAAGCGAATAAGGCTTTGACTGATGCAAAAGCATATGCAGATGAGCTGTCTAAAAAAGCACAGTTTTATAAATTGACGACAGATTCAGGATTTAGACAAGCAGTTCCAACAACGATTGGAGGTACTGATTTATTCGAGTTACCACCAGGTTTCTATTATGGGGCAGGACAATATTTCACTAATCTCCCGACTACAAATGATACATCTTGGTTTAATGTTGATGTATTTACGACAGGGATAAGGAAGAATTTTCATGTCATACGTAGTGCCGATAATACTCATTGGTTTGGAACAATTCATACAGATGGTTCATTTCGGGGGTGGAAACGTATTCTCACAGACGCTGATGCTGCTACGGCATGGAAGACGCCCTCCCTCTCTAAAGGTTGGAAGCAATATGTATCATCAGACGGCTTTCCGCACACGTTACGCTACACAAAAGATGCTTTTGGCGTGGTGGAAATCATTGGATCTATTACTGGTGGGGTGATAGGT
>NZ_JOTP01000060.1 GCF_000715205.1 Bacillus zhangzhouensis
GAAATGACCGCAGAGCTTTTAATTGAGCGTGTATGGTCATATTGTGAAAAGATCCAAACGGGGGAATTAAAAGCAGGAAAGAAGCACAAGTGGGCTGTTCAGAGGTTCATTAAAGACGTAGAGCGGCTAGCAGCAGAAGATTGCCCGTATTATTTTGACGCAGAAGCAGTCCTTGATTTCTACGAATGGGCAAAGCAGTTCAATCACGTCGAAGGGATATTAGCTGGTAAGCCGATTGAATTGACAGACTTTCAGTTATTCATGGCTGCTAATATCTACGGTTTTTACAAAAAAGAGAATGGCGCTAGACGATTCAGAAAAGTATATATCCAGTTAGCCAGGAAAAACGCAAAATCGCAACTACTGGCTATAATGGCTTCGTATGAGATTTTCCCAACCCAAGAAAAACATCGTGTGTTTATTGCGGGTTG
Source organism: Bacillus zhangzhouensis (assembly GCF_000715205.1). Lineage (GTDB taxonomy): Bacteria > Bacillota > Bacilli > Bacillales > Bacillaceae > Bacillus > Bacillus zhangzhouensis. The sequence goes on from NZ_JOTP01000060.1 coordinate 432, forward strand.
GTCAAGAGAGCAATCAGATGAAGTATATAAAGCAATTATTGAAACGACTTATTATTATAAAAAAACGTCAGAAAAGAATGGAAGCGGGTCAACCAAGGTGAAAACATAGCCATTATTGATAATGGACTAGAATATCAATCCATTGCGATGCCGTTGCAAGAGGCTCAATTTGTTGAGTCCATGAAGTTTAACAAAGCGCAGATAGCAATGAAGCCATTCTTGAACAGCTTCATCATGCACCAATACTTCAAGGGAAATATTCATCAGCTAATGGTAAGGTGAAGAAATATACTACAAATTCCATTATTCAACCACTTTCAAGGGAAGCAAGAAAAATGGGGGATGGAAAAAACCCATCTTTAGGCATTGTGGACGAATACCATGCACATGAAACAAGTGAAATTTATGATGTGCTTGATAGTGGTATGGTTGCAAGACGTAGTCCTTTGATGGTTGTCATCACGACGGCAGGATTTAATCTAAATAGTCCCTGCTTTAAAGAATATGAATACACATCTAAGATCCTTGATCCTGATATAGACGTGGAGAATGATGGCTATTTTGCGATGATTTGCGAGCTAGATACTGACGATGACATAAAAGATGAGTCTAACTGGATCAAGGCTAATCCAATAGTAGCAACTTATCCCGAGGGAATGGAATCGTTAAGAGCCGCATTACAAGTCGCCTTAGAAGTCCCTGAAAAAATGCGTAGTTTTCTTACAAAAAATATGGATCGCTGGGTCGATCAAAAAGACAATGGCTATATGAAAATGTCAAAATGGCGGGCCTGTCATGGTGAAATACCTGATCTAAAAGAAATGGCGATCTATCTTGGTTTAGATTTATCTATGACAACGGATTTGACTTCTGTCGGGTGGGTTGGTGTTCTTGATGGTTTTTATTATGTCGGCCAGCATTCCTTCATTCCAGAGGAAAAGGCAAAAGAGAAAATGGCTACTGATAAAGTGCCTTATGATCTATGGCGCGATCAAGGATGGATGACGTTTACGCCAGGTGAGGCGGTGGATTATCAATTTGTCGAGAGATGGATCATTGAATTTGCCCACGTCAACAAATTGAGGGTCATTGAAGCTGCTTACGATAAATGGAATGCGCTGCACCTTGCACAACGGCTTGAGAGTAAGGGGTTTAATA
>NZ_JOTP01000061.1 GCF_000715205.1 Bacillus zhangzhouensis
CATCATAGGTAGTCAGTCAAACTGGCGAAAAACAAAACTTCGGTTTTGTTCTTTTTCGGAGAGTTTGATCCTGGCTCAGGACGAACGCTGGCGGCGTGCCTAATACATGCAAGTCGAGCGGACAGAAGGGAGCTTGCTCCCGGATGTTAGCGGCGGACGGGTGAGTAACACGTGGGTAACCTGCCTGTAAGACTGGGATAACTCCGGGAAACCGGAGCTAATACCGGATAGTTCCTTGAACCGCATGGTTCAAGGATGAAAGACGGTTTCGGCTGTCACTTACAGATGGACCCGCGGCGCATTAGCTAGTTGGTGGGGTAATGGCTCACCAAGGCGACGATGCGTAGCCGACCTGAGAGGGTGATCGGCCACACTGGGACTGAGACACGGCCCAGACTCCTACGGGAGGCAGCAGTAGGGAATCTTCCGCAATGGACGAAAGTCTGACGGAGCAACGCCGCGTGAGTGATGAAGGTTTTCGGATCGTAAAGCTCTGTTGTTAGGGAAGAACAAGTGCGAGAGTAACTGCTCGCACCTTGACGGTACCTAACCAGAAAGCCACGGCTAACTACGTGCCAGCAGCCGCGGTAATACGTAGGTGGCAAGCGTTGTCCGGAATTATTGGGCGTAAAGGGCTCGCAGGCGGTTTCTTAAGTCTGATGTGAAAGCCCCCGGCTCAACCGGGGAGGGTCATTGGAAACTGGGAAACTTGAGTGCAGAAGAGGAGAGTGGAATTCCACGTGTAGCGGTGAAATGCGTAGAGATGTGGAGGAACACCAGTGGCGAAGGCGACTCTCTGGTCTGTAACTGACGCTGAGGAGCGAAAGCGTGGGGAGCGAACAGGATTAGATACCCTGGTAGTCCACGCCGTAAACGATGAGTGCTAAGTGTTAGGGGGTTTCCGCCCCTTAGTGCTGCAGCTAACGCATTAAGCACTCCGCCTGGGGAGTACGGTCGCAAGACTGAAACTCAAAGGAATTGACGGGGGCCCGCACAAGCGGTGGAGCATGTGGTTTAATTCGAAGCAACGCGAAGAACCTTACCAGGTCTTGACATCCTCTGACAACCCTAGAGATAGGGCTTTCCCTTCGGGGACAGAGTGACAGGTGGTGCATGGTTGTCGTCAGCTCGTGTCGTGAGATGTTGGGTTAAGTCCCGCAACGAGCGCAACCCTTGATCTTAGTTGCCAGCATTTAGTTGGGCACTCTAAGGTGACTGCCGGTGACAAACCGGAGGAAGGTGGGGATGACGTCAAATCATCATGCCCCTTATGACCTGGGCTACACACGTGCTACAATGGACAGAACAAAGGGCTGCGAGACCGCAAGGTTTAGCGAATCCCATAAATCTGTTCTCAGTTCGGATCGCAGTCTGCAACTCGACTGCGTGAAGCTGGAATCGCTAGTAATCGCGGATCAGCATGCCGCGGTGAATACGTTCCCGGGCCTTGTACACACCGCCCGTCACACCACGAGAGTTTGCAACACCCGAAGTCGGTGAGGTAACCTTTATGGAGCCAGCCGCCGAAGGTGGGGCAGATGATTGGGGTGAAGTCGTAACAAGGTAGCCGTA
>NZ_JOTP01000062.1 GCF_000715205.1 Bacillus zhangzhouensis
TATTCAGAATGCTGGTAAAAGGACTTCCTCATCAAACCCATATTACGGAATTATCTTGATGGATGGGGTCAAAGATTCAGCAGTACGCTTCAACAAAGTGCGCGGAAAAAAATGCAGATACGCGATGTATTTTACTAGCAAGTGTTCTCGTATTCAGCATTTCGGCAATCGACTTAAAGGAGCTGGCGCAGAAGGTTCTTTAAAAGACAACAGCGTTGATCCTATTAAATCATTTGAAAATGTAATTTGAGTGAGGTGATAACAAATGATTCATAAGAACGGGCCTATTGGTTTTGATGTAAACGCATATACCAGTTCGAGCGTATCAACCAGCATAAATTTTTGGACGCAGGATCGTCAGACGGCAAGGCTCATTTTCAAACTCACGAAAGATGGCGTACCTTTGCCTCTAGCAGCTGTCACAGGAAAACTTGTATTAGTTATGGCCGACGGCAGCCGATTCATTAGAGACGTAACGATAGTTGATAGAGTGAATGGTCACGCCGAGTACGTTTTATCAGATCAAGAGATCAAGCATTATGGAAATGTACAAGCTGAGCTGAATTTGTATTATACAAATGATCAATCTATGTCCGTGCATCAATTCTCTTTCCATATATCTAAATCTCTTATAGATCAAGACATTGTGCCGATCACTGAGTATTATGTTGATGAATTTGAGGATTTAAGAGCAAAGATAAATGAGCTTTACGAAGAGTCTATACAAACGATTGATGATCTGAGGGCCAAGTTCGAGGACTTGGAAAAGATCGAAACAAAGGAAGGCGCGCAGTCTAAAGCAGATACGGCGCTTGCAGCAGCTAAAAAATACACGGATGCTCACGCGGAAACACCTGCAGGTGCCAAAGATAAAGCAACGGCAGCACTGGAAGCAGCAAAAGAATACGTCGATCCGCACCTTGAAAACAAAAAGATTCACGTAACAGAATCAGATAAAAACAAATGGAATAATGGTCAGTTATACAAAATGACGCAAGATTCAGGTACTCGTAAATTGATACCTGATGGTGCTGACTTATTAACATTACCGCCGGGGTTGTATTACGGGATTAACAACAGACTTCTTAACAACCCCGATCCAACTGATACAGGATGGTTTAACTATGACATATCGGAAAGTAATTCGGGACGAAAAATGATTATAGCTGTAGCGAGCTATAAAAACACGATGTGGTTTAGCACCGTTCATACCGACGGGACTTTCCGAGGGTGGAAACGAGTCCTCACAGACGCTGATACTGTTACTTCGTGGAAGGTCCCCTCCCTATCCAAAGGTTGGAAGCAATATGTATCATCGGATGGATTTCCGCACACGTTACGTTATTCAAAAGATGCCTTTGGAGTGGTGGAGATCATGGGATCTATTACTGGTGGGGTGATAGGTGATAGATTCTCACACCAGCACAGATGGCTTTTGGTATTCTGATATTCGTATCGAAAACAACGATTTTGAAGATACGACCGAGTACGCAATATCAGGAAACAAATGGGAAGACGTT
>NZ_JOTP01000063.1 GCF_000715205.1 Bacillus zhangzhouensis
GGCACGTTCAATATCATCACTTACAAGAGACAGTTTTTTTTCTGCTCGTTTGTAGAAGGTAATTGCGTTGAGGTATTCATAATTTTCAAATTCATACATTCCATAGAAGAAATTAAAATAATAATCAAGTAAGCCTGTCAATTTCTCTTGATCCTTTTTAATCTTCATTGCTAACTCTCTAAAGTTGGCACGCTCTTTTCCATTTTCCAATGGGTTCAAATAATCCAACATTAATTTATGTCGGAACTCCATGAGTGAGAAATATAATAATAAATCCTGGTTTTCTTCCATATCATCAAGCAAAGATTTTATTTCTTCTTTATATGCTTCGGCGTCCGGTACGTTAAATCTTTGAATATGGTAATACCATTCATTGATTTTCATACCGACATGAGAAGATAGAACTTTCTCCATAAGACCCTACCCCTTCCTTGCTATTCCCTATAATGACATATATTATCATTTTCCGAATAATTCCACACCGAAAAGAAACCGCAATAAGAACAAAAAAATAGCCCCTCCAAACGGAAGGGCTTTTTTATTTAAAACAAGAAAAAGTTAATTGCATAGTAAACACCATCAGCAATAATTTGAGCTGATCCTCCACCAATTTTCGGTTTTAAAGCAGCATATAGCTTATTCTTGATCATGTTTGCAGTAACATCAGGGATATTAGCTAATTCTTCAATCTTTTTAGCTATGAAATTAGAATTCTCTTTAAATGCTTTGGCAGCTTTTCCGTCAGCTTTTCTTAAAACAAGACTAGCTGCTTTCCCTCCGTACCTTACGCCTTCAGCTACTAATTCAGCCGCCAACTTTACTAAGTATCCTCTAAAGGATTGAGTTTGGATAATAGGGTCTTCTATTTCTGTTTCACCCGCTAAACTCTTTAATGACTGTATTTTCACTTGAATTTGCTGTGATGCCATAGTCTCATTATCCTTATTAGGAGTTGCGGCTCTTGATACAGTCGGCAACAATGTTGATACTAATAGTAAAGTTGCTAACGAAACAATAAGTAACTTAGATATAAATTTATTCATTTTACCACCACCTTCCTTGTATGGTATTATATACTAAATTTATAAATAATTGTATATTAAATTAAATGAAAAGGATGATTATTATGAGGAAAATCTATAATTATATGAATAGAGAGCAGAAGCAACATGCAATAAAATTGCTTCATGCAGATATAGAAGAATTGAAAAAGGAACAATCACAAGAAGAAGAAAAGGGTTATTCCGGGGTAATTAAGGCAGCTATTGAGGAAACAATTGAAAGATACAAAAAAGATATAGAATTTCTTGAAAATGATTTAAAAAAATGAGCAGGCATAACGCCTGCCCTTTTTATTTTAATAGCTTTTCGAGGGCTGCTTTAGTCTTTGGGCCGTAAATGCCATCAGCAGCAAGTCCATGCATCAATTGGAATCGTTTGACCGCATCCGCCGTTTTAGGTCCGTAATAGCCAT
>NZ_JOTP01000064.1 GCF_000715205.1 Bacillus zhangzhouensis
TAATCCAACACGTTACCAAACATACATTCCCAACAAATCAAAGTATTGATATGACTGACATTCTCCTATTTCACAAAAATTCTACCTTCTTAAAGTCAACTATATGATAGTATTCTTTTGGGGGAAGTTTGGGGGAAGTTTTTTTATAATGGACAGACGTAAAAGGAGCGTAAAATGAACATAAACAAAATAAGATCATTCCTTTATAAGACATCAAAATACCTGGGTGACGTCAATGCCATTCAAAAGGGCACTATAGGAAAACGAGTTATGCGACGGGCTGCTGGTAAAGCGTCCGGCAAGCTAATGAAAAAGATATTCAAATAAAATAGTTCACGGTGGTGATTTCATGAATGATCTTGAGAGGAAGCTATACAGGATCATTTATAATATGAGCAGGTTTCGCAAGAACCCCACAATGGAGGACTTAAAAATAAAAACAGGTAAAGACGGACAATCTATAAGAAAAGCCGTCAGAAATCTAATATCCCGAAAAGAGCTTGCTTGGGACAAAGAGAAAAAAGAATGGCGGTTCAAATAAAAAGAAGCCCCCGAAAAGGGCTTTTTTTAATGGAATTTATCATAACCGATACTAGAAGTGTGTCCTCTAATAGCCTCTTCATGATTTTGTGAAAATGCGAAATAACCAAGCGTGCTCAAAGTGCCAATAATGATGAGGGTTGCTACTACTGACTTAAATTTCATAAAGGCAATCGCTCCTTTTTATTAATTGTTGGAAGTAAAGAACCTTCTCATAGAAGTTCGACGCCTTGTCTTTATCTCCTACTGTTTTATATCTCCTTGCTGCATCTTTCGATAATTCTTCAAGAATTGCATACATTCCCCGATCGGTTAAATATTCGGTATCATTCAACACTTTTTCATAATCTTCCTTCACATAAAGCGCCTTGTAAAAAGTGAACACTTTAAGCATAACATCATCTTTTAATTTTTCTGCTAGTTCTATCCCCTGGTTGAGAGCGTATAACCCTAGATCGTTTTCCTTCTCATGAAAATATGACCTTACAAGCACACTTAAAGGGTCAAGTATTCTGTTAAAATGCTCATATCCTCGTTCTTTAAAAGCGTTGATAGAATCATTTATATATTTAATTGCAGCAACTATTTCATCATTGTGGAAATAGCTTAATCCTAAGTTATACAACGCTGATCCTATTAATCTTTTAGCGTCGCTTTCCGTTGCTTTTTCTAGTGCATGTTCAAAATGAGGCTTTGCTTTTTCGGGGCAACCCATATCAATGTAATTTAATCCAATGACAAAGGAACATTGTATCTGTCTAACCGTATAAGTATCTTTTTCTCTATAACATTCTATTGCTTGGGCTATATGGTGCATGGACATGTGGTTTTGTTTCATGTGGTAATAGATTTCAG
>NZ_JOTP01000065.1 GCF_000715205.1 Bacillus zhangzhouensis
CTCCTCATTGATATGAATTACTTCAATGGCATTTTCCTTCAACCATTGGAATTCAAAGTGTTTGACTACTGGATTTTGAGAGTAGCCCGGTAACAAAATTAAAATTGTTTCGCTAGGATTCACCCCGTCTAACATTGCTGCATCCCTAGAAACATAGCGCGCGTATTTATATTGTGGAAATTTCTTTTTTAAATCTTGCCATAGCGCTCTTGCATGCCTTGTGTTTTTCCCTACGATGAAAGTCCTTATACGTTGTTTTGAACAGCCTTTTAAGATTAAGAGTTCTACCACAGCTAACACCTCCATATAAAAAAGCGACCTCCGTAATGGAAGCCGCCTTATCAATTTATCGCATAATACAATATTACAACCTTTTTTCCGTCATGCTGCGCCAACTTTGCGCCAAAAATACGCCACTTTTACGCCAAAATTGTGCCAAAATAAAAAAACACCTCTAAACGGGTGCTTTAAATACAATTTCATTGAGCGCATACGCCAGGTCTAGGAATGTCTTTCCCTTCAAACGTGTATACGATCTCTCACTCATGCCGATATCGTTATACACTTGATAGTCAAAAACAGGTTCTTGCTGCATGTAACGTTTTATAATGATCTGTCTTTCATAAGCAGGAAGACGATTGACAGCCTTTTGCACTCTCTCAAGAAAGGCATTTCGTTTCTGCTCCCATTCAATACGTTTAATGGCTGTGCTTTCAGTGGACGAACGGAAAGCGTTGGTAGTAGCGGGCGGCACTATGCTGAATCCTCCTGTTATCTTCGGCAGCATATCGTCCGGGACTTGAAGAAGATACAAACGATAATTGTCTAGTATACTTTCAACTCTTTTTCTCGTTTCTTTTTTATCTATTACAGGCGGTTCACCCAACATTAGCGTATCCCCTTTCTCCCGATTTCAATTCTGCTACCTTTTGAGCAATCTTTTTCCGTGCTCTCTCTATATTCTTTTGGATCGTGCCTTTCGCTACGCCATGAAGTGCGGCGCATTTACTGAAAGATAGGTTATGACCAACAACGGTTATGAATATCTCTTTCTCCTTATCCGTCAACGTTGACATAGCATACTCGAGTAAATCTAGTTCATTTTCGTTTACTGCTAGCGGGTCAGATTCGGGAACGTGGTATGTTGAATATAGGAAGTCAAGGACTTCTATTGTTGTGAATATTGTGCGTTCATAATAGGAACGGCGATCCATGCCACGTCTTGCGCTTGGTTGCCTTTCTGTTTCCATCCACTCAATCGCATACTCTAAATCAGAAATCATCGAGCGGTACGTTTTCATTTCTCCTTCGTCTGTAGATGCTGCCAAAATCCTTTCAGTTTCTTTCAACGCTGCTTTATATTCCTTGATTAAA
>NZ_JOTP01000066.1 GCF_000715205.1 Bacillus zhangzhouensis
GATATATCAAAAATGGTATAGGGCGTTATATTGAAGGTAACGAGCAGTATGCACTTGTAACAGGCATGCTTGTTGCTCATTGGTACGAAAACCGAGGGGTGTATGAGTCAGGCGTTTCCGGCTCATCCATCCCTTTTACTATTCGGGATCAACTAACTCAACTTCGCTATGTGGAGGTAGAAGAGGATGAAGAAGATAAGCAAGCTGAATCGGCGGTTAATCTTCCAGAAAAAAAATAAGGTGCAGGACGAAGAACTGAACTGGAATGAAGCCTATGAAAATGTTTTTGAGACATGGGGTTCAATCGAAGGATTTTCCGGCTCAAAGTCAGACACGCTTGTTGCTGGCGCGCTAGGGGTTAAGTCACCGAAGAAAATCACAATTAGATACAGAGAAGACGTTGCTCAAGATATGCGTATTCTTCATCAAACTGGATCAGACGAGGCAGGAGAGCCGATCTACCGCACTTTTGATGTCATGGATTACAACGACATTGAAAATAAAAAGAAGCAGCTTGAAATTACTTGTAATGAGGTTGGCGTAAATGGCTGATATGGATATTGATGGATTCGATGATCTGACGAGATTTTTCAACAAGATAGGTGATGACGTTGAAAAAGCTGAAAAGATTGCCCTTAAAGACGGAGGAGAAGTAATAGAAGAGCATAACAATCTATATGTTATTAAAGAAGCAGCTTGAAATTACTTGTAATGAGGTTGGCGTAAATGGCTGATATGGATATTGATGGATTCGATGATCTGACGAGATTTTTCAACAAGATAGGTGATGACGTTGAAAAAGCTGAAAAGATTGCCCTTAAAGCGGGCGGAGAAGTAATAGCAGAGCATCAAAAACGAAACGTGAATAAGAGTTCAAAAAATCAGCCTCACATGGTCGATAACATCACCGTTTCAGCTGCAAGAGAATCCAAAGATGGTGAGCTATTTGTAGCCGTTGGACCAAATAGAAAAGTCGCTTACAGAGGACGTTTTTTAGAGTGGGGCACATCAAAAATGCCGCCGCATCCATTCATTGAAAAAAGCGCAATTGAAGGGGAGGGACAAGCTGTGAAGATCATGGAAAGAATTATCACGGCGCCTATTAAATGAGTCTTGATGCGAAGAAGGAATTGAGTGCAGCGTTAATAAAAAACAAAGAGTTAAAGCAGCTTGTCACGGGTGGTTTTCATAACCTTGTGGCCGATGATGTGGCCGCATTCCCCAGGGTTGTATTTTCAGAGATTACAAATAGGGACCAGGAGTACAGAGACAACCATTCGGCAGCAAGTGAGGTACGGTTCCAACTAAGCATATTTTCAAAAGCAGACACACGGAAAGACGAAACAGAAATAGCGAAAGAAATAGA
>NZ_JOTP01000067.1 GCF_000715205.1 Bacillus zhangzhouensis
TATACAGATAAACAGCCACCAGATGGGTTATTTATTGCAAAGTATGATCCTCAAAAAGAAGAATGGTTTGAGGCAGCAACTAAAGAATACATTGATAGTTTGCAGCCTGACCCACTTCCACCAGATGATGTAGCGCTGCTAAAAAAACAAGTCGCTCTCCTTACATTGCAGCTTTCGCAGCTGCAGAGAGGCGGGGCATCATGATTTATCCAACGGCGGCCGACATAAAAGTATTTTGGGATTGGGGCGTGTATACGCCTGAAATCATGAGGGAGTACGTTTCGTTGAAAGTTATCACTAAAACAGAATTTGAAGAGATCACAGGTTTGAAGTTTGACAAGCCTGCTGTCTCAGTGGACTTAGGTTCAACAGCATCTTAACAGATGCTTTTTATTTTGCCTTCGAAAGGAGGTGACAAACGAATGGGGGATATAAAATTGTTTATTAACTTTGAAACTTTGGATTTGGCGAAGACTTATCTGTTCGGCGGAGTGAAATTTCTGGACTTGCTCTTGCTGCTAAGCATCATTGACATCTTAACTGGCATCATCAAAGCGTGGAAAGTTGGCAAACTACGGAGTCGAACAGCATGGTTCGGTTACGTGCGGAAAATGCTTAGTTTTGTTGTGGTGATTGTAGCCAATATTATTGATCAGATCATGGGACTTAACGGGGTGCTGACCTTCGGGACAGTGCTTTTCTATATTGCAAATGAAGGACTTTCTATCACAGAAAACCTTGCACAGATCGGCGTTAAAATTCCGGCTTCCATTACAGACCGTCTTCACGTCATTGAAAACGACAGCCAAAAAGAAGAAGAGGAAAAGAAAGCTGCTGAGTAATCGGCGGCTTTTTTCTATATAAAAACAAATTAAGGAGTAGATGAACATGACAAAGAAAATTATGATTGATCCGGGACACGGCGGGCACGATCCAGGCGCAGTAGCAAACGGGTTGAAAGAAAAAGACCTTGTACTTACCATTGCCAAGAAAACTAAAGTGATTCTCGAAAAGCTCTATGGGGCAACAGTCAAGCTCACACGATCAACTGATGTTTACGTTGATCTGTCCCAAAGAGCAAGACTAGCAAATAATTTATCGCGGCGGCCGTCGGTTTAAAAAAGGTGTCATCATCATCTAAAACAAGCTCTAAAAAAGAAACGGCGCCAAAAGGCATTAAAATGGCTGTGGTGAAGCCGAATGCTGATGGGTGGCTATGGGTCTATGATAGGCCCAATTGGTCAGCAAAGCACAAAAAAGT
>NZ_JOTP01000068.1 GCF_000715205.1 Bacillus zhangzhouensis
ATTATTTGCTAGTCTTGCTCTTTGGGATAGATCAATATAAACATCAGTTGATCGCGTAAGTTTGACTGCTGCCCCATAAACCTTTTCGAGAATCGCCTTTGTTTTCTTTGCGACCTTTAGTACAAGATCCTTTTCTTTTAATCCGTGTGCTACTGCGCCGGGATCGTGCCCGCCGTGTCCCGGATCAATCATAATTTTCTTTGTCATATTAATTCTCTCCAATCATTTTTTGGATAGAAAAAGGCCGCCTAGGGCAGCCCTTTACTTCGTTAATCCTTTTTGTTTTAGGACTTCCTTTTGTTGCTTACCTTTATCGGTCACATAGTTGTTTTTGAACCATGTGATAAGCGTCATAACCGTTGTAAAGAGTGTTGAGACAGCTACATATAAAACGTCTGCTAAATTGTTTACTGATTCTTCATCCAATGGTAAAGGTGTCTTTCCGAACATCACTAAAAACTGATTAATCAAAGCCACTAAAAGAAGCACCGTGCGGATCACAGTGCCTTTGTCTAAATTATTCATATTCAATTCCCCATTTCTTTTATTTTTGGTTTCTTTCGATACGATCTAGTTTTTCAATGACAACGTCATATTTCTCACTGAATTTTTCTAGCACATGGTTTTGAGCATCTATTTGCTCAATAAGTTTGTTTTCACGCTCTTTTGTTGTGTTGAGCACATAAAACAGCACCCAACAAAACAACACCGCAAACGGTCCTTGTGTCATTAAATACTGCGCCAAATCCATTTCCATTTCACTCACCTACTCCCTCATTTTGTCCACCTCCTTTCGAAGGCAAAATAAAAAGCACCTGTTAAGATGCTGTTGTTCCTAAATCCGCAGAAGCAGCTGGCTTATCAAACGAAACGCCTGTGATCTGCTCAAATTCTTCTTTTGTTATTACTTCTAATGCGACATATTTCCGCATGATCTCAAGAGTGTAAACGCCCCAATCCCAAAATACTTTTATATCGGCAGCCGTTGGATAAATCATGATGCCCCACCTTTCTGCAACTGCGAAAGCTGTAATGTAAGGAGAGCGACTTGTTTTTTTAGCGTCGTTACATCATCTGGTGGCGGTGGATCAGGCTGCAAGCTATCAATGTATTCTTTAGTTGCCGCCTCAAACCATTCTTCTTTATTGGGATCATACTTTGCAATAAATAGCCCATCTGGTGGCTGTTTATCTGTATAGCCTTTGGGTTTTTTTTATACGTTTTATAACTCTCATAAAATATTTTTTC
>NZ_JOTP01000069.1 GCF_000715205.1 Bacillus zhangzhouensis
AATGTCTACTGAACTTGTGGAATCCTCTGTATCTTTTCCCGTTGAAAACGACGCACCGTCGTATACAACTTGTTTAAACCATTCATCCGGGTCAAAACCTTCGTCAAACTCAGCTTGAGCCTTCCAGCGGTTTTTCCCTTTCTTATTTTGAAGAGTCATGAAACCTGCTTTAAACTTTGCTGTTTCAGGATCTGCTTTCCCTTCGGTAGTTTTGTTTTCATTGGCCATCAATTCAGGAAGTCCCTTTAAAAACCAATAAAACCTATGGCCGCCTGTGGATGTTTTTGCCCGAAAGCCGAAAGCCAAGAAAATAGCCTTATCATCAGAACTGGCAAAAGAAATCCCATGCCTTCGTCGAACTCAGCTTGAGCCTTCCAACGGTTTTTCCCCTTCTTATTTTGTAAAGTCATAAAGCCCGCCTTGAATTTTGCTGTTTCAGGATCTGCTTTACCCTCTGTCGTTTTATTTTCGTTAGCCATCAATTCAGGAAGTCCCTTTAAGAACCAGTAAAATCTATGACCGCCTGTGGACGTTTTCGCCCTAAAGCCAAAAGCCAAGAAAATAGCCTTGTCATCAGAACTGGCAAAAGAAATCCCATTTTCGACCTTGTGGCCGAAAATCTTGTTTTGCACCTCTATAGGTAAATCTGCTAGTTCAGCTTCAAGGTCAATGTCACCCATGGTGTTAAATGAATAAAAAACGAAGTTTTAAGAACAATATTTAGAATGTTATAAATAGCCTTGTCATCAGAACTGGCAAAAGAAATCCCATTTTCGACCTTGTGACCGAAAATCTTGTTTTGCACCTCAATAGGCAAATCCGCTATTTCAGCTTCAAGGTCAATGTCACCCATGTTGTTAAATGAATCAAACACGCCGTTATCAGCCCAAAATTTAGACTGCTCTGATTTTGGATCGACTTTGACGTTTACAGCTCCTGGCAGTCTTTCAGGCTTTGTATATTCAAGTCCTTTGTAATCATCCTGAATAAGTTAAGCGTACTGAAACAGGTCAATGTCACCCATGTTGTTAAAAGAATCATAGACGCCGTTATCAGCCCAAAATTTAGATTGCTCTGATTTAGGGTCGACTTTGACATTTACAGCTCCTGGCAGTCTTTCAGGCTTTGCATATTCAAGTCCTTTGTCATCATCCTGAATAAGTTCAGCGTAATGAAACATGTCTAATCCGTAGATTGTTTTCCCCATCTGTTTTCCTCCTAGAAAAATGTTTTGACGTACCT
>NZ_JOTP01000071.1 GCF_000715205.1 Bacillus zhangzhouensis
CTCCTTTGTCCGGGTAGTAGTAAACCGTCGCTAGGGCTTGCTGTAAGGCTTTTACTTCTGATCCCTTTGTGAGAGGCTTTGTAATTTTTAAAATGCCTGTTGGCAAACCATACGACTTTTTAGCAGGCTTGGAAGCTGCTGTTTTGGATGGTTCTACTTTTGTTGGTTTAGCAGACGGCTTTTTATTTGTGTTAGCAACTGCGATCCCGGCTTTGAAGCTGTCCCAACGATCAAGCAACCTGCGGGGACATTCTTTTCCACTCCATCTTTTATGAGGAACAACGTTTGACAATGGAATGCCTTGATCCGTCATTAATTGGCGAATCAACCATTGAGCATTCTCTACCGCCTTCTCAAAATTCCTGTCACTATTTTCACAAATTTCAATGCCTTTTGGTATTAAAAAAAGCCGCCTGGGGCAGCCCTTTATTTTGTTAATCCTTTTCTTCTTGCTGCCCTTTAGATGTCACATAATTGTTTTTGAACCATCGACAAGGGTTGTCAATCATTGAGCCAGCAAGGTATAAAGTATCAGTTAATGTTTTTACCTGGTCTTCACTGATCGGCAAAACAGGTTTGCCAAACATGATTAACCCCTGGTTGATCAATGCAATAAAAAGTAGCACCGTGCGGATCACTGTGCCTTTGTCTAAATTCTTCATATTCAACTCCCCATTTCAGTTATTTTTGGTTTCTTTCAATGCGATCGAGCTTCTCGATCACGACGTCATACTTCTCACTAAACTTTTTAAAAGCGTTGATAGAATCATTTATATATTTAATTGCAGCAACTATTTCATCATTGTGGAAATAGCTTAATCCTAAGTTATACAACGCTGATCCTATTAATCTTTTAGCGTCGCTTTCCGTTGCTTTTTCTAGTGCATGTTCAAAATGAGGCTTTGCTTTTTCGGGGCAACCCATATCAATGTAATTTAAGACATCATTTTGAGCGTCTATTTGCTCGTTTAACTTGTTTTCACGCTCTTTTGTCGTGTTCAATACATAAAACAGCACCCAACAAAAAAGCACCGCAAAGGGTTCTTGTGTCATTAAATATTGTGCCAAATCCATTTCCAACAATCTCACCTTTATATTGATGACTCAGATGATAGTGAACCT
>NZ_JOTP01000072.1 GCF_000715205.1 Bacillus zhangzhouensis
TTTAGGATCTGACTTGTAGAACCTATAACCTTTTCGATCAGATATGAACATGTCAATGAATTGAACTTCCATCAACTGTAACGAAAAAATCAGAAATAATCAATGGAAAATTTAAAATTTATCGAAAATTTATAAATTGGAAGTAAATAGGCAAATATGACTTGCGAATGAGTGTAATGTAATTTTTTAATTAATTTCTATAACCTTTTCGATCAGTTGTTGTATATAATAGCTTCTCACCATTTGGGCATATGTAGTGATCATGTTCAGAGTCATACTGAAATTTCCACTTCTCAAATAATCCTCTTGTTGGATGAAAGCGTTTGAAAAAGGGAGTATATGGTTTGGTAGTGTTATTTTCAAACTGTTATTAAGTTATTGTTCCTTTTTAATTGTTTTCGCAATAATCATCCCTATGTTGAGGTTATTCCACTATAATATAGGATTAAATTTTTTAATCCTGATATATTGCCAGCTTTTATTCGTTGCAAGTATCTGTTTTTACTATTTAATTTTTTATTCTTTGAGTAACCTTGTTAAATTAACTGGTTGTCAAATAACCAGAATCAAGGGCAACAGCTTCTACTTGAAAACTAAATCGGGCGATTTGGTGATCCAATCGATCAAGATACGGAACAGAGTCATGGATATTGCCGGGCGTGACATGGGCATCCGTGATGATATTGTACTTCATATCCGTTGTACGGTGGTCTAGGTAGAAAAAGCCTTCTGGCTTGTTTTCACGATAAAGATAGCCACTTTCAGGAGCAGTCTTACTTTGACGAATGTCTTTTTCCGTTTTCACCTCCTCTTTTACCTTTAAGGGCTTTTTTCCGTGTGCCACCCGATCTTCTTGGATCGCTTCTTCTAAATCATTTATATAGTTCTGAGTATCTTGTTCAATCGTTTTTCTCGTATATTTATGTTTATTGGCATTGGCTTTAAGATGAGTCGAATCAGTAAAAAGAACGCGGCCTCCTACCATATCATGATTGATGGCTTGAAGCACAATTTCATCAAAAATGTCTTGAAAAATCGTTGTATCTTTGAATCGAGTACGACGATTCCAGCTAATGGTCGAGTGGTGGGGAACGGAGTCATTGATGTTCAAACCTAAAAACCATCTATACGC
>NZ_JOTP01000073.1 GCF_000715205.1 Bacillus zhangzhouensis
GAAATAGAATAAATTATTAAAAATACGAAAAAATAAATTAACAAAATAAACGTTTTAAAGACCCTCATGGTCATATATTTGATAAGTATCGAAATCCACACTCCCCTTATTTCAGAAATGATTTAACCAAATCGGAAAGAGAAGCGGCTTACTCTATTGAAATTGGATGGGCTAATAATGGAACAGGAGGACATTATAATTCTAATGATGCCGCCTTTCGTAATGAAAAACGGTACGATCCTACTCAAGAAAGTGTAGAAAAGAAACTATTCAATCGTCAAAAGGTGAACGAACAACTGCAAGCTTTATTTTCTAGCAATGGATTGTCCATTCCTAAAAACACAAATTTAATACTGGATTGCCGCTTCACATTACGGAGCACAGCTCTTTGATCTAGCCAAAAATGGGTTTGATTCTATTCCCGATTTGGTGTTATCTATTGGTTATCAAAACGGGTCTTTATATGACATTGGACAAAAGGTGAATTACGGAGTATCAAAGTGAAGATAAATACATCAAACGCAACAGCTGTTCTAAACAATCAGAACCTTACCGACTTCAATAGCCATCCAGCTATTAAAAGTACAAATGAGGTGATGATCGAATCTGAGAGACGGATGAAAATATTAGATGAAAAATACGAAAAAATAAATGAACAAAATAAACGTTTCAAAGATCCTCAAGGTCATATATATGATAAATATCGAAATCCATACTCTCCTTATTTCAGAAATGATCTAACTACAGTGGAGAGAGAAGCTGCTTACATTATGGAAATGAGTTGGGCAAGGAATAATAAAGGAGGTCAATATGACTTTAATGACGCCATCTTCCGTAATGAAAAACGGTACGATCCTACGCAAGAAAGTGTAGAAAAGAAAATACTCAATCGTCAAAAAGTGAATGAACAATTACAAGCTTTATTTTCTAGCAAAGGATTGTCCATTCCTAAAAACACAAATTATTAGGTGCTGTTTTTTTAGAACCATCTGCGCTAACGCTCGCTTCTGAGGTATTAATTCCAGAGGATTTCTATAGAATGTCGCAT
>NZ_JOTP01000074.1 GCF_000715205.1 Bacillus zhangzhouensis
TTCTGCTCCCATTCAATACGTTTAATGGCTGTGCTTTCAGTGGACGAACGGAAAGCGTTGGTAGTAGCGGGCGGCACTATGCTGAATCCTCCTGTTATCTTCGGCAGCATATCGTCCGGGACTTGAAGAAGATATAAGCGGTAGTTGTCGAGAATCCTTTCAACTCTTTTTCTCGTTTCTTTTTTATCTATTACAGGCGGTTCACCCAACATCAGCATATCCCCTTTCTCCCGCTCTCAATTCCTCTACCTTCTGGGCTATCTTTTTCCTTGCTCTCTCTATATGTTTTTGAACCGAGCCTTTCGCTATCCCATGAAGTGCGGCGCATCTGCTGAAAGATACATTGTGACCAACAACGGTTATGAATATCTCTTTCTCCTTCTGCGTCAGCGTAGACAAGACATAATCGAGTAAATCTAGTTCATTTTCATTTAGTGCAAATGGATCGGGTTGGGGAACATGATATTTTGAAGATAAGGCGTCAAGCAACCCGTTTTCAGCAAGTATTGTACGTTGATAATAGGAACGGCGATCCACGTCACGCCTTGCCCCTGGTTCTCTTTCTGTTTCCATCCACTCGACCGCATATTCTAAGTCATAGATCATTGAGCGGTACGTTTTCTTTTCTCCTTCGTCTGTAGATGCTGTCAAATTTCTTTTAGTTTCTTCTAACGCTGCTTTATATTCCTTGATTAAATCTTTCAAAATACCACCCCCTTTTATTTGCTTTTAAATGCCCCGCCACGCCCTCTTTTATATGTTGGGCGGTAAACACCCATAAGCTCTCTTATTTCTTTTTCTGAAAGCTCCTGCGTGTGATTTCGAGTACATTTGTTCTTAGGAACGTCAGTTCTTTTTGTTGACATAGATTTATAACCCGCTTTTATAAAAGCTGCTCTCAACGTTTTCATTTTGGTTTCTCCTTTTCTGAAAATAAAAAAAGGGACACCAATCACACAGCGCTTTGATGTTATTATCACCGTTCATCGTCCTTTC
>NZ_JOTP01000075.1 GCF_000715205.1 Bacillus zhangzhouensis
AATGGATAGCATGCTTGACCTTTACGCCATTGATTTTATTGCCGGAAACATCCACGTCGTCAATTTTTTGAATCCCTTTACGGCCATATACCTGAATGGCATGACGCTCTTTGATATTGGTGAAAGTGTTATCTTTGACTGAAAGACGCTTTACCTTGTTGACCCTGTTAGTAGGATTGCCGTTCGCGTCTTGTGTGTAGACCGACTCAACCCTTGGAAGCATGAGCCTCACTCCAGATGCACAATTCTTAAATCGGTTTCGGCTTATTAAAACGTCTTCCCATTTGTTTCCTGATATTGCGTACTCGGTCGTATCTTCAAAATCGTTGTTTTCGATACGAATATCAGAATACCAAAAGCCATCTGTGCTGGTGTGAGAATCTATCCCCCGTGCATATCCTTTTAAGCTTTCGGATCTGCTGAAATAGCAGTCTCGAATAATAACATGCTTGCTGACAGTTTGGTCATAAGCACCAAAGGCGCCGAAGTTGCCCGCCGATCTCATCAAGTCTAGCTGAATCGCAGCAGAAAACCATCTGTCGCCTTTATAATCAGCGAAGCCTTTAAACCATACATTCTCTATTAATACGTGTTTATTACCTGCACAATCAAACGCATGGCCGCCGCACACATCTTTTATTGTAATGTCCCGGATGATGATACGCTCAGCATGTGCAAAACCTATGACTGAACATTGTTCTTTGATTTCACCACCTGCGCTATCAAACACCCCTTGACCATCAATCAGTATGTTTCCGTGGCCGTTATAACCTTTTGTCTGATCGTCTTTATCCCCGTTCACGATCATAGAACCTACAAAGCCGCGCCTTATAACGGCACCAGCTTGTAAGGTTAAGTGAGTGTTTTTATAGATG
>NZ_JOTP01000076.1 GCF_000715205.1 Bacillus zhangzhouensis
TGATAGACAATGTCCATTTCGTCTATCTGATTTTGAGTAAAGCCAATGTCCTCTAATGCGTTATACATATCAAGAACAGCATCGGACAAACTTACTCCCCCGGCTCTTCTTCCTCTGCGGATTCTGGATTCAGAATATTGCTTGCTTCAACGATATTTCCGATCACATAATGTGCAGTTGCGAAGATGGTTTTGGTCAAAAGACGCGCGTCAATACCATTATCAAATTCTTCTGCAGTAAACTTGTTTCCGAACACTTTACAAATGAACTCGGTTTGGTTTCCTCTGCGGTTTCAGGATTTAATATATTGCTTGCCTCAGCGATATTCCCGATGACATACTGTGCAGTTGCGAAGATGGTTTTGGTCAAAAGACGCGCGTCAATACCATTATCAAATTCTTCTGCAGTAAACTTGTTTCCGAACACTTTACAAATGAACTCGGTTTGAGCACTGGTATGAAATCTTTCAGGATCATTTGATTCAAAGTCTTCTATAATTTCTACCGCGGTTCTAAATAAAGCACCTGTGATAAAGCTAGGTGTGGAAAATTCCTTTTCCTTACCGTTTAAATGCAAGGTGATTGTACGCAGTAAACTTGTTTCCGAACACGTTACAAATAAACTCGGTTTGAGCACTCGTGTGAAATCTGTCAGGGTCATTTGATTCAAAGTCTTCTACAATTTCTACCGCGGTTCTAAATAAGGCACCTGTTATAAAGTTAGGTGTGGAAAATTTCTTTTTCTTACCGTTTAAATGCAAGGTGATTGTCAATGCTTCCATGTTTTATTTCCTCCTAATTACAAAATAAAAAAGAGCGTTATTAAACGCCCTTTCC
>NZ_JOTP01000077.1 GCF_000715205.1 Bacillus zhangzhouensis
TAGCTCTACCACTGAGCTACTGCGGAAGATCATGGTGGGCCTGAGTGGACTCGAACCACCGACCTCACGCTTATCAGGCGTGCGCTCTAACCAGCTGAGCTACAGGCCCATGAACGATATACAAATGGAGCGGGTGATGGGAATCGAACCCACGACATCAGCTTGGAAGGCTGAGGTTTTACCACTAAACTACACCCGCAAAAATATGTATGGGGCGATTGATGGGAATCGAACCCTTTTAGTTGGAGCCATCTTACTGTCGAACAATATCCGGGATTTAGACGGCGACAAGGAAAATGGACGTAAAACACTTGCTATCCTTGCTGGACGTAAAAATGCAGTGAACATTCTACTTTCTATGTTTTTGGTATCATATGTACTCATTTTTGTTTATATCTTCACAGATATCGTTGGTAATAAAATGGGGCGATTGATGGGAATCGAACCCACGAGTGCCAGAGCCACAATCTGGTGCGTTAACCACTTCGCCACAACCGCCATAAATGTTATGAATCATATAATATAATTGGCAGGGGCAGTAGGAATCGAACCCACACCGGAGGTTTTGGAGACCTCTGTTCTACCTTTAAACTATGCCCCTATGAAAATAAAAATGGTGGAGGGGGGCGGATTCGAACCGCCGAACCCGGAGGGAGCGGATTTACAGTCCGCCGCGTTTAGCCACTTCGCTACCCCTCCACATATAGAAAAAAGAAAAAGCAGTGCCGGCAAGAGGACTTGAACCCCCAACCTACTGATTACAAGTCAGTTGCTCTACCAATTGAGCTACACCGGCAAATAGTGGTGGCTCGGGACGGAATCGAACCGCCG
>NZ_JOTP01000078.1 GCF_000715205.1 Bacillus zhangzhouensis
TGAAACTGCTGCAGTAGCCTTCTTATAATCTTTTTCACCTACCACCTCTTTATATCGACTCAAACGGGTGTATAGGCTTCCAAGATCAGCTAAGCTCTCCGCATATGATGGATACTTTCTAAACTTAGCTTGTATCCTGGTGACGTTTCCCTTTTTGTCTTGTTCGCTTGTCCACATGAGAACATATTTACCGTTATATGTCCCTTTAATTCCAAACAAATTATTTGCTTGTTTAGAAAGTCCGCTGGATCCGAAACCACTTTCTAAGCACCCTTGGGCAATTACAAGGCTAGCAAGCACATTATATTTCTTATAGACTTTCTGCGCCCCTGGTGCTAGTTTTTTTATAAAATCCGCTGCAGCCATGACAACCCCCTTTTACGGAAAATAAAATCTTGTATCGAATACAATTTCAAAATCATTTGTATTCTGAATCTCAAACTCATTCATGCCTTTATCTAAGGACGGTAGCCTTCCCGACGTTTTCAATCTTTTATTACCGACAACGGTATACTGTTTCAGGTTCCTGACCTGCTGTGACTTTTTCAGATCGGCTTCTATTTTCAATCTTTCGTTATTCGTGTGATTGATAATCGTTATGTTTTTTCCCTTTGCATTAAGAAGCACATTATAATCATGCTGCATGGGATTAATAGGTAAGCCCGGATTGAATACACTGAAACGTTTTTTGTTTTTAAAACGGTACTGCAGATCGTCGCGTCTTTGGATGCCCATTCCTGAAAACCATCTTTCACTAGAAAAGTTTTGCGCACTTAAAGACGTGCCCTTTGACTCTGCTA
>NZ_JOTP01000079.1 GCF_000715205.1 Bacillus zhangzhouensis
GATATTGTTATTGTTTTTCCCCCTTTGATATTAGGACGCCGCCGAGCTTTTTGTTTATATCCTTCCAATGGAAGAAGTTACTTTATCATTCCGCAGTAGCTCAGTGGTAGAGCTATCGGCTGGTAACCGATCGGTCGTAGGTTCGAGTCTTCAGCGCCGATGGTAGTTGGGGGTTTCCCCCTGTGAGCGTAGGACGCCGCCAAGCTTTTTGTTTATATCCATCCAATGGAAGAAGTTACTTTATCATTCCGCAGTAGCTCAGTGGTAGAGCTATCGGCTGTTAACCGATCGGTCGTAGGTTCGAGTCCTACCTGCGGAGCCAAAATGGAGAAGTACTCACGTGGTTGAAGAGGAGCCAATGATTAGGTCCTAGGTATTCACATCTTGGGGGTTTCCCCCTGTGAGAGTAGGACATCGCCAGGCTTTCTTCATTCCGCAGTAGCTCAGTGGTAGAGCTATCGGCTGTTAACCGATCGGTCGTAGGTTCGAATCCTACCTGCGGAGCCAATTTGGAGAGCTGTCCGAGTGGCCGAAGGAGCACGATTGGAAATCGTGTAGGCGGTAACCCCGTCTCAAGGGTTCGAATCCCTTGCTCTCCGCCACAATTCACATAATAAAGGGCCCGTTGGTCAAGCGGTTAAGACACCGCCCTTTCACGGCGGTAACACGGGTTCGAATCCCGTACGGGTCACCATTTTCATAGAATATACACCAGCATTTTTATTCGGAGGATTAGCTCAGCTGGGAGAGCATCTGCCTT
>NZ_JOTP01000080.1 GCF_000715205.1 Bacillus zhangzhouensis
CCTTCCGAATTTTCATTTAGGGAATTTCTCGCGATGTTGAGGGAGACGCGGTCTACAGCAAATCCTTTCTAGGGATTTAACCCTGGGGGGTGCCTTCAACTTCAATGCGAAGCTGATTCATGTCTCTTTCTAAATCTGCTCGTATTGAATCTATTTTCTTTTGGTGTTGATCAAGTAGGCTTTTGTTCCTCGTCATTCGAATAGCATTATATAGCTTACTGATCCTGCTTTGCTGCTTTCTGATTTCCGCGTTTGTATAGTAAGATGTGTACTCAGCTTTACACCTCGGACAAACTAGAAGATGTTGTTTAATCCCTTCGCCAATCTTTCTAATCCTAGAACAACTTTTAATAATGAATGTTGTTCCACATTGATCACACACGCATGTTTGATTATCCATTCCCAAACCCTCCATCTTCTTTAGCGGTCTTCCTACTGTGACAGGACACACACAATGGCTGCCAATTAGAAGAATCCCAAAATAGTTTTTTATCTCCCTTATGCGGTTTGATATGGTCCACTACTGTAGCAGCAATCCGTTTGCCTTGTAGCATGCAAGACTGACACAAAGGATGCTTTGCTAGATAACCTTCACGCGATTTACGCCATCGACTATTATACCCACGGCGTGACGATGACTCACGGAACAGATCATATAAAGCTTTTGATGTCTTATGCTGCTCACAATATCCTTTTCGGGTTAGTTGAGGACATCCGGGTTCATTACAAGGTTTCAACGGTTTC
>NZ_JOTP01000081.1 GCF_000715205.1 Bacillus zhangzhouensis
GGAAAGGCCCGCCAAAGAAGGTAACAGCCCTGTAACTGAAATGTCATACCCTCCAGAGTGGATCCTGAGTACGGCGGAACACGTGAAATTCCGTCGGAATCCGGGAGGACCATCTCCCAAGGCTAAATACTCCCTAGTGACCGATAGTGAACCAGTACCGTGAGGGAAAGGTGAAAAGCACCCCGGAAGGGGAGTGAAATAGATCATGAAACAGTCTGAATAATAGTAGTAATAGAAATTTAAATTTTTTTGTTGTTTTTGAACGTCGTGAGACAGTTCGGTCCCTATCCGTCGCGGGCGCAGGAAATTTGAGAGGAGCTGTCCTTAGTACGAGAGGACCGGGATGGACGCACCGCTGGTGTACCAGTTGTTCTGCCAAGGGCATCGCTGGGTAGCTATGTGCGGAAGAGCCCGTTAACGGGTGATGGCGTGCCTTTTGTAGAATGAACCGGCGAGTTACGATCCCGTGCAAGGTTAAGCAGAAGATGCGGAGCCGCAGCGAAAGCGAGTCTGAATAGGGCGCATGAGTACGTGGTCGTAGACCCGAAACCAGGTGATCTACCCATGTCCAGGGCAGCTTGGTAGAGCACTTGGTTTGGGACCAAGGGGTCGCAGGTTCGAATCCTGTCTTCCCGACCATCTTTTATGGGGCCTTAGCTCAGCTGGGAGAGCGCCTGCCTTGCACGCAGGAGGTCAGCGGTTCGATCCCGCTAGGCTCCAC
>NZ_JOTP01000082.1 GCF_000715205.1 Bacillus zhangzhouensis
GTCTTTTTTGTGTTTTTGAGAGGTTTGCTTCTATATCAACATCAAAAACACAGAAAATGTATAACAAGCCCTCGTTCTAGCAGCCAGATTAGGATAGTTGCGGTATAGAGACGTAATTGGTCACTCAGGCCCCAAAGAGCACGGGCATATCTATTGCTGAAGTCTGAACTCTAATAAGAGGGAACGCATGAAAAATCAATACTAGCTTGTTTCTCTGAGTAAAAGTTCAAGACTGTTTAGCATTTGAAGTAGCAGAAGGAAAATAGAGCGACCGATCTTTCGAAAAACGGTGAGTATTATTACCAGTTATACATGTTTTTATACGAAAATGATTTCTCAGAAAAATAAAATAATAAAAGAAATTTATCTCTGGATGATTTGAATCTGAGGATATACTGATTAAAATAAGCCTATTAAAGCTTTGGAAATGATGTTTTTTTGTTGATAAAGCCTCATTAGAGGCTCTTTTCAACAAAAAAACATAAAAAAATGAAAAAAAGACTTTTAAAATGACGAGGCAAGTGGTAAACTTCTTTAGGTGCCTTAACGAAAAGGTGAAAAAAACAGCTTTAAAATAAATTCAAAAATTATTTTAAAAAAGTCTTTACAAACAATATCTTATCGTTATATAATACTATTTGTCAGATCGAGAGTCATTCGAAAAGACACAATATGGAGGATTAGCTCAGCTGGGAGAGCA
>NZ_JOTP01000083.1 GCF_000715205.1 Bacillus zhangzhouensis
GAAAAATTTAAAAATATGTGTATTTTCTTATACAACCAGGATTTTTGCTTAGAAGCAGCCACCATTTAAAGAGTGCGTAATAGCTCACTGGTCGAGTGACTCTGCGCCGAAAATGTACCGGGGCTAAACGTATCACCGAAGCTGCGGACTGTTCTGACGAACAGTGGTAGGAGAGCGTTCTAAGGGCTGTGAAGCCAGACCGGAAGGACTGGTGGAGCGCTTAGAAGTGAGAATGCCGGTATGAGTAGCGAAAGACGGGTGAGAATCCCGTCCACCGAATGCCTAAGGTTTCCTGAGGAAGGCTCGTCCGCTCAGGGTTAGTCGGGACCTAAGCCGAGGCCGAAAGGCGTAGGCGATGGACAACAGGTTGATATTCCTGTACCACCTCCTCACCATTTGAGCAATGGGGGGACGCAGGAGGATAGGGTAAGCGCGGTATTGGATATCCGCGTCCAAGCAGTTAGGCTGGGAAATAGGCAAATCCGTTTCCCATAAAGGCTGAGCTGTGATGGCGAGCGAAATTTAGTAGAGAAGTTCCTGCTTACACAATGCAAAGAAACGATTACATAGAGGTGAGACGTTATC
>NZ_JOTP01000084.1 GCF_000715205.1 Bacillus zhangzhouensis
ATAGAAAATAATAATAAATTACCTTTGAATAAACTCAAAGATCTTGATAAAGCCAGATTTTCAAACATTGAGCATCAATCCCTGGAATACGTAAAAAACACATTGCAACCGTGGATCGTGAATTTTGAACAAGAATTAAATATTAAGCTGTTTACTGACAATGATCAAAAAGCGGGCCATTATGTAAAATTCAATGTTGATAGTGAGCTGCGCGGCGACAGTAAAACTCAAGCAGAGTATTTTAAGACCATGAGCGAAGCGGGTCTTTTAAATAAAAATGAGATTCGCGACTTGATTGAAAGAAACCCTATTGAACATGGCGAAAAATATCTATCTAGCTTGAATTATGTGTTCCTTGACTTTATGGAAGAATACCAGAGGCTTAAAGCTGGTTCTGCCATGAAGGGAGGTGACAGCAAGAATGAGTAAAGAAAAAGAAGTAAGGCTGCTCACGACGCCAATTGAGATCCGTTCCGATGGAGAAGGACAATCCGAATATGTGGAAGGCTATGCTTTGAAATTTGAAAAATGGTCCGAAAGTTTGGGTTGTCTAAATGAACTTATAAGC
>NZ_JOTP01000085.1 GCF_000715205.1 Bacillus zhangzhouensis
CTCGCCATCCTCTGTCCATTTCACCAAATCTCCTGTGCGATACATACGCTCGCCTGGATAAAATGGGTCTGGGACAAATCGTTTGTCCGTCTCTTCCGGGAGATTCCAGTAGCCTCTGGCCAGTCCTTTCCCCGCAATGACGAGCTCACCCGGTACACCTGGCGGCGAGAAGTCATATAACGAACCCAAAATGTAAAAACGGGTATTGGCAATCGCTGTTCCGATAGGAAGCGTGCCTTGATATGGATCGATGATACCGCTTGTTGCCACGACCGTATTTTCAGTCGGGCCGTAGTTATTCACTAGTTTGTATCGAACCGGCTTCACCTGTTTCAGCTTGTCTCCACCTGTCAGTAAGTAGCGCAGAGAGTGATTGTCCATCGACATAAACTGCTCACATAGCTGGGTCGGTAGGAAAGCAATGGTGATGCCTTTTTCATTGAAATACGTATTGAGCTTGATCATATTGAGGCGAATTGCTTCGTCGATGATGTGCAGCTCTGCGCCGGCAATCCACGTTGGGAACATCTCCCAAATGGAGGCGTCAAAGCCAAAGCC
>NZ_JOTP01000086.1 GCF_000715205.1 Bacillus zhangzhouensis
TTCTTTCCGTTTTGCATAGATGTCCTTATTCATTTGTGTGAGTCTCAGATGGTCTGCTTCATCTAGATAGTCCTGCCAAATATGCCGATGAATTTGTTTGGTATGATTTTGACTTTGTGTACAGCTATCTAGAAATGAGCAGGACTTACATACCTCTGAATCGGACGCATATTGCTTATAGCCTTCTCTAGTCGTTGTACGATAAGAGAGGATTTGCCCGTTTGGGCAAATGTAACAATCAAAATGTGCGTCATACACATATTCATTCTTTTTCAAGTAACCAGCTTTTGTTCTCGGACGAGTGTAAGGCATGACAGGTCTTATCTCTTGATCCATTAAAAACTTGGCGATGTAAGGTGTTTTATATCCAGCATCTACTGCAACTACATTTGGTTTTCCGACTTTCTTTGTCACTTTTGATACGAGTGAATCTAACATACGACTATCATGAACATTTCCACCAGTGACCAGTGATCCTAAAATAAATCCTTTTGAATCACAAGCTGTATGAAATGAATAAGCAAATAACTTTTCACGTTCATCCTTTACATA
>NZ_JOTP01000087.1 GCF_000715205.1 Bacillus zhangzhouensis
CATATACTATGAAATCTTATCTAAGCCTCCACTATGTAGGAATCTCTCGATCCGACAAAGATTATTATATACAGGTTTTACTCATTTGTAAAGGCTATATTAAAAAAATTTTATTTCATTTTTCGTTACGCATTTCTTTTCATAAACAATAGTCATTTCCCCTGTCAAAACTGCTGCAATTCAACGTTTATCAGCTAAACTCCTCCACTCTATATTCTCTTTAAAAACATTCAATTCCTTCTGAAATATCAGCTCCCCATCTTTTTTATACTTTAATGATATAGATATTCCTTAGAGTTCATTGATAGGCGTAATAAAATGAATTTGTATGCAGTGTCTTAGACAACCTACTACTCTATCTCTCTATTGTTTTTTCATAGACTATTCAACACGTTCAATGTGCTTTTTCCTTACTTTTAAAGCGTCTCGCACGCTTGCAAATGAGGTGAAGCTACCATCGTTCATAAAACAAATGAAATCCAAATAGACTTTCTTTCAAGCACCACAAAAAAGACCAGTTCCGTGTGGAA
>NZ_JOTP01000088.1 GCF_000715205.1 Bacillus zhangzhouensis
ATAACCTCCCTAATAATGTTGTGTCTTTTATTGTTCTTAAATTTTCTTTCTTTTGAATATATGTATATTTGTATGAATAATGTGAACATTGAACGAAGTAGCTGCGCATAGGATAATGACTCTCTTTCGCTTTCATCACGCGGAAGTACTCGGAACAATACGCCAGTCATGATGAGCATCATGACGGCAGAAACTAGATAAACTGACCGCCAGCCGGCGAGATCGGTGAATCAATTCATTCTGCTGCGCCATCAATGGAGTACTTACAGAAAACACTAATACCAAAGACAAACTGACAAGAAACAAAGATTTGAAGATTTTCATAACAACCCTCTTTCTGGAAAAAATGTAATTCATTTATCATTATAGATAAAAAAGTCTTTTAATGCCATCTTTTATGTAATAAAATGTATATGATTTATACAAAGGGGTGAGATGGCGGTGAAGCATTTTTTAACTGCAATTGTATTGGCTGTGGTTGTGGGGATAATCGTTTATGTTCAATATGATTTCTTTTCTATGTT
>NZ_JOTP01000089.1 GCF_000715205.1 Bacillus zhangzhouensis
GATATACAACAAAAAATGACACCAGTGATTGCGTTGATCTAACTGTCATCGGTTTAGTTTTAGAATTTGCAGGCGGAAAAATCGTCAAAGACGGCGAGGAAGTGAGTCTAGGAGGCGGCGGATCAGCTGCACCAGGAAGCGTGACACATGAAATGCTTGCTGAAAAAGCGGTCCGTTCGGTAAACATCGGGACGGGAAGTGTCAGGAGTTAAATATTAAATTGTTTACTGACAATGATCAAAAAGCGGGCCATTATGTAAAATTCAATGTTGATAGTGAGCTGCGCGGCGACAGTAAAACTCAAGCAGAGTATTTTAAGACCATGAGTGAAGCGGGTCTTTTAAATAAAAATGAGATTCGCGACTTGATTGAAAGAAACCCTATTGAACATGGCGAAAAATATCTATCTAGCTTGAATTATGTGTTCATTGACTTTATGGAAGAATACCAAAGGCTTAAAGCAGGT
>NZ_JOTP01000090.1 GCF_000715205.1 Bacillus zhangzhouensis
ACCAGTATCTCCAGTTGCACCAGTCGCACCAGTAGGACCGGTAGCTCCAGTCGCCAGTAGAACCGGTATCTCCGGTAACACCAGTTGCACCAGTAGGTCCGGTATCTCCGGTAGCACCTGTTGCGCCAGTAGAACCGGCATCTCCGGTAACACCAGTTGCACCAGTAGGTCCAGTAGGTCCGGTAGCTCCAGTTACACCAGTTGCGCCAGTAGACCCGGTATCTCCGGTAACACCTGTTGGTCCAGTAGGACCAGTATCTCCGGTAACACCTGTAGCGCCAGTAGAACCAGTATCTCCGGTAGCACCTGTAGCACCAGTAGGTCCGGCATCTCCAGTAACACCAGTGGCTCCAGTATCTCCGGTAACACCTGTAGCGCCAGTAGAACCAGTATCTCCGGTAGCATCTCCAGTTGCACCTGTCGCACCAGTAGGTCCGGTAGCTCC
>NZ_JOTP01000091.1 GCF_000715205.1 Bacillus zhangzhouensis
GAGCACCAGTCACTTGTGAATCTCGCTTTCTGGCATAAGGATGCCTTCCGGGTGACAAATAAAGATCGAACCGCAAAATATGCTGGCTTTGGCTTTGACGCCTCCATTTGGGAGATGTTCCCGACATGGATTGCCGGCGCAGAGCTGCACATCATCGACGAAGCGATTCGCCTCGATATGATCAAGCTCAATACGTATTTCAATGAAAAAGGCATCACCATTGCGTTCCTACCGACCCAGCTATGTGAGCAGTTTATGTCGATGGACAATCATCAAAGTGATTCACCTGTCCCGTTTGCCTGAGCTGGCGCTATATTATACAGCGCCTGAACATATTGGAACGCTGATGTTTAGAGAAAAGCTTGCGGAGGCACTGCCGGATGATATGATTCCTCACTATTTTGTAAAAGTGGACTTACTTAATCTTTAATCAATTTG
>NZ_JOTP01000092.1 GCF_000715205.1 Bacillus zhangzhouensis
ACTAGAATAAGAAAAAATTTACTTTTAGCTGTCAATTTTTTGATATCAAAGATACGGACTGGCATACAGTGACCTTTGAAGCAACGGTCTCCAAAGGGCAAGCAGGTAAAACCATTCAAAATACAGCCAAGGTCACAGGCGACAATACGCCGCCAGACGAACCAACGACTGAAACAAAAATTGATCCAAGAGATCCAAAGCTTGAATCAGAAAAAACATCAGAAATTAATCAAAAAGCAGAAGGCAACACAGATGAAAAACAAGTACAGGTAGGCGACACCCTTCTTTACACAATCAAAACAAAAAACAGTGTAGAAGACAGTGTCATCAAAGAGCTAGTCATTTCAGATAAGCTGCCAAAAGGTCTCGCATATGGTGCAGCTTCATTAAAAGTAGATGGGCAAGTAGCAAAAGAAGTCAAAGATTCCTTC
>NZ_JOTP01000093.1 GCF_000715205.1 Bacillus zhangzhouensis
TTGTCTCGGCCTTGCCATCCCCTCACCTCCTTCCGAATTTTCATTTAGGGAATTTTTCAAAATGTTGAGGGAGACGCGGTCTACGGTAAATCGTTTCTAGGGATTTAAGGTAGGGGGGCTTCTATTTCCCGCCTTAGTTGATCCATGTCTTTTTGACAATCCATTTGCGCTTCTTTGATTTTCTTTTTATACATCTCGAGTAACTTCTCTGATCTCGCACTCCGAAGGACAACGAACAGTTTTCTGAGCCTGCTTTGCTTACGTCTGATCACTTCGTTTGTAAAGTAAGATGTGTATTCAGTTAGACATCTAGGACATTTAATATAATGTCTCTTCACTCCATCCCCCAACTTCTCAATCTTTGAGTTACCTTGGATAAAAAGAGAGATGCCGCATTGATCACACACGCATGTTTGATTA
>NZ_JOTP01000094.1 GCF_000715205.1 Bacillus zhangzhouensis
AGTATAAAAGACGAAAAAGATTTTCTTATCTCCCTTATTCGTTTTGATATGGTCTACTACTGTAGCCGCAATACGTTTGCCTTGTAACATGCAAGACTGACACAACGGATGCTTTGCTAGGTAACCTTCACGCGCTTTACGCCATCGGCTATTATACCCACGGCGTGACGATGATTCACGGAACAGATCATATAAAGGTTTTGATGTCTTGTGCTGCTGGCAATATCCTTCTCGTGTTAGTTGAGGACATCCAGGTTCATTACAAGGTTTCAACGGTTTCATCATAGATTGGAAATAATGCATTTATCTAATTTAACTTCTATGAC
>NZ_JOTP01000095.1 GCF_000715205.1 Bacillus zhangzhouensis
CTTTTCGTTGGATTACAACGGCGAAGAACCTGACGAGTGGCGCATAAATGAAGATGAAGACATATACGAACGAAGAATAAACAACATTCACCGCATTTATGACATATCTCTTGTAACGACACCAGCTTATAGCGATACCGAAGCTGTGGTAGGTGCCCGCAGTTTAGAGAAAGTAGAAGAAATGAAAGAACAACGAAGCACACCAACAGATGAAACTTTAAAAATTGAATTGGAGCTATTAAGCCTTGACCTTCCAGAGTAAGGCTTTTTTGAGTTATATGATTAGGAAATATATAATTGCTTTA
>NZ_JOTP01000096.1 GCF_000715205.1 Bacillus zhangzhouensis
CCTGCGGCGCCCGTTGCTCCGGTTGCTCCGGTTGCACCTGTGTCTCCCGTCGCTCCGGTTGCTCCCGTGGCTCCCGTTGCTCCGGTTGCTCCCGTGGCTCCCGTGGCTCCTTAATGGCAAGCAGCATCGCTTCTCTTTCTCGGTATAATGATGCAATTTCATGTGGTTCAAGCCCTAATGTATCTTTTCGAATACTCCTTGTTAAAAAAATCGCTCCGAATAGGCCAGGGAGTAAAAAGAGAAGTGCTATATAAATCACTTTACAACGTTTCTGTTATGTTCTTTGAT
>NZ_JOTP01000097.1 GCF_000715205.1 Bacillus zhangzhouensis
TCCTCGATCTATTAGTATCTGTCAGCTCCACGTGTCACCACGCTTCCACCTCAGACCTATCAACCTGATCATCTTTCAGGGATCTTACTTCCTTGCGGAATGGGAAATCTCATCTTGAGGGGGGCTTCATGCTTAGATGCATATAGAAGAGATACGAAAAAATTTGGTTGCGGGGGCAGGATTTGAACCTGCGACCTTCGGGTTATGAGCCCGACGAGCTACCGAACTGCTCCACCCCGCGACGATATAAAGATAACAAGCTTGGCGGCGTCCCTTTTGCTACAACGA
>NZ_JOTP01000098.1 GCF_000715205.1 Bacillus zhangzhouensis
ACGACGCCAATTGAGATCCGTTCCGATGGAGAAGGACAATCCGAATATGTGGAAGGCTATGCTTTGAAATTTGAAAAATGGTCCGAACGTTTGGGATGGTTCAAAGAAATTATCAGCAGGAACGCTTTAGAATCTACCGATCTATCAAACGTCATTGCACTTTTTAACCATCGAGAGGATTTTCCCCTAGCGAGAAATACCGTTTCAGGGGAGTCAGGGCGGTTTGAACTAGTAATAGCTGCCATCGGTTTTAAATTATGTTTTTTCAATTATGAAAC
>NZ_JOTP01000099.1 GCF_000715205.1 Bacillus zhangzhouensis
TCACACACGCATGTTTGATTATCCATTGCCAAACCCTCCATCTTCTTTGGCGGTCTTTCTGTTATGGCAGGACGCACACAATGGCTGCCAATTAGAAGAATTATATGCAAAAGTAAGAAGAGGATCGTTCCCATGAATGACCTTGCCCTCGTATACCTTTTGTCTGTAATCCTTTGTCGGTAAAGAAAGATGCTGAATCCTTTGCGGCAGCTCAACCATATTAAACCCCTTACTCTCGCCGCCCTGACTCCCCTGAAACGGTATTTCTCGCTAG
>NZ_JOTP01000100.1 GCF_000715205.1 Bacillus zhangzhouensis
ATGATCAGTGTCCCCCGGCTTTCCGGTAGAACGTTTTTATTCAAATAATTCGCCTTCGTTATAAAGCAATCGAGTCACTTTGTTATTGTGAGTGACAATTTTTGTTTCACCATGTGGCGGCAGCGGTGCATATTTCAATATGCCGTTAGATAAAACAAAAACTAACGGCTCTTTTCCTGCGTCAAAAGTCTCAATATCTATAATTTTACTTGGAATCTCTTGTAATCTCAAGTCTTTCATTGCCTCCTTATCCTATCTTTCTTCAATCT
>NZ_JOTP01000101.1 GCF_000715205.1 Bacillus zhangzhouensis
GACTAAAATAACAAAACATAAAAATAAACTACGACCCTTAAATAATGTCTAAAACTAACATTACCAGACTATATGGTGCCATCATGGATCATCCATCTCGATCAATTTCCGATGACGGCAAATGGAAAAGTCGATCTCAAAGCATTGCCAGCTCCCGATATAGAGGCGAATCAAACAGCATACGAAGCGCCAAGAGATGAAATCGAAGCCCTTCTTTGCGACATTTCGCAAGATGTGATTGGTGCGACATTTGTTGGTCTTAA
>NZ_JOTP01000102.1 GCF_000715205.1 Bacillus zhangzhouensis
TTCTTTACCGACAAAGGATTACAGACAAAAGGTATACGAGGGCAAGGTCATTCATGGGAACGATCCTCTTCTTACTTTTGCATATAATAACGCGATCATTAAACAAGATGCTCAAGAAAATATCATGCTAGACAAAGCAAAGTCGCCACAAAGAATAGATCCAGCTGCAGCAGTGATGAATGCTTTTGCTAGGGCCATGTATCAAAATATGGGAGAAAGTGTTAAATTACAAGATCTCCTTTAAGGCTACT
>NZ_JOTP01000103.1 GCF_000715205.1 Bacillus zhangzhouensis
CCCGAACCCACGCACGTTGAAAAGTGCGGGGATGAGGTGTGGGTAGGGGTGAAATGCCAATCGAACCTGGAGATAGCTGGTTCTCTCCGAAATAGCTTTAGGGCTAGCCTCAAGGTAAGAGTCTCGGAGGTAGAGCACTGATTGGACTAGGGGCCCCTACCGGGTTACCGAATTCAGTCAAACTCCGAATGCCGATGACTTTTTCTTGTTCTTAAGTATTTTTTTTTTTTTAT
>NZ_JOTP01000104.1 GCF_000715205.1 Bacillus zhangzhouensis
ACTGGACAGCCGAAGGGTGTCATGGTCGAGCACCAGTCACTTGTGAATCTTGCTTTCTGGCATAATGATGCCTTCCAGGTGACGAATGAAGATCGAACCGCAAAATATGCCGGCTTTGGCTTTGACGCCTCCATTTGGGAGATGTTCCCAACGTGGATTGCCGGCGCAGAGCTGCACATCATCGACGAAGCAATTCGCCTCAATATGATCAAG
>NZ_JOTP01000105.1 GCF_000715205.1 Bacillus zhangzhouensis
CCCGTGGCTCCGGTTGCTCCTGTGGCTCCGGTTGCTCCCGTGGCTCCTGTTACTCCTGGATCTCCGGTTGCTCCCGTGGCTCCCGTTACGCCTGTTGCTCCTGCGGCTCCCGTGGCGCCCGTGGCTCCTGCAACTCCCGTGGCTCCGGTTGCTCCTGTGGCTCCGGTTGCTCCCGTTGCACCTGTATCTCCCGTCGCTCCGGTTGCTCCT
>NZ_JOTP01000106.1 GCF_000715205.1 Bacillus zhangzhouensis
AAACTTGTCATTCCGAAAAAAGATGATGGGAAACCGAAGTCAAAAGAAGAAGAACGCTTTGGAGGACGCATGTAATGGTAACGCAGGAAATGACCGCAGAGCTTTTAATTGAGTGTGTATGGTCATATTGCGAAAAGATACAAACAGGGGAAATAAAAGCAGGAAAGAAGCACAAGTGGGCTGTTCAGAGGTTCATTAAAGACGTAG